>JAEBEO010000007.1:0-339053 GCA_049998115.1 Amycolatopsis sp. cmx-4-19
TGCGAACGCTTGAGCGCGACAACCCGCCCCAGGTCCTGATCGGTGGCACGCCAGACCACACCCATTCCCCCGGCGCCGATCCGCTCGTCCAAGCGGTAGCGCCCGGCGATCAGCCGGTCACCCATGCAGGGAGTATAGGAGCCGCGATCCGCTCTGCGACGAGTCTTCGCTGTCCGTGTTCGCCGCGATGATGGCGGGCTACGCGGTCGTCGGGCCGCCGGGCAGGTCCTGGGCGCGGCCGTGAAGCAGGTGATCTCGGCGTACCCCGTCGTCGTCGGCGTAGCTCACGCCGGTCTCGAAGTCGTCCGGTGTCACCCAGCCGTTCCCGGCAATACCGCTGGTGACGTGACGAATCACGAATCCTCACTCCATCGAGGACGACACCCGGATCGCGCGTTACGCGCAAGTAGCGCGAGGCATCGCCGGCGAGGCGGAATGCGCCGAAAGGCGCTACTGACTCAGCCCGGAAACTCCTCCCGTTCCCGGCACGGGAGGCAGGCCTTGTCGCGACCGATAGGAGTCAGGTGCTCATTTCGGCTTCGCGGGGCCGATCCACCAGTTCGCCGGCGCGTCCGGGTCGGAGCTGGTCCAGTAGTCGACTGTGGCCTGAACGAACTCCTCAGGGGAGAGAAAGCCGTCGCCGTCGGTGTCGAGATGCGCGAACGCGACCTCCGCGTCTTCCTGGGTGAGCCCGGGAAAGTGCCCGCGCTGAAACGTGAGGAATTCCGCCGGGG
Source organism: Amycolatopsis sp. cmx-4-19 (assembly GCA_049998115.1). GTDB lineage: Bacteria > Actinomycetota > Actinomycetes > Mycobacteriales > Pseudonocardiaceae > Amycolatopsis. The sequence goes on from JAEBEO010000007.1 coordinate 735, forward strand.
TGACCCGCCCGTCGGCGTCGATGTCCGCGATCTTCAGGAATCCCCTGGCCAAGGCGCCGAGGGTCGCGTTCGCGGCGGCCGGCTCCCGCGCGAGACTTCGTGTCGAAGTGACGAAGTCGTCGCGGGTGATTCCCGTTTCGCCTGGTGGCAGGTAGGGCAGGTGCACGTCGCGCCAGACACGCAGGTACATCTCGACGATCCGCTGCTCCTGGTCCGAACCGGGGGAGTGACCCAAGGCCGAGGCCATCCGTTCGCCCATGAGCACATGATCGTGTTCGTCGAGCCTGCCGTCGCCGTTGGCGTCGAGATGATCGAATCCGCGACTGATCTTGCCGGTGAGCAGGTCCGGCTCCGGGGAATCCATACGACGTAGAATCCCTGCTCGTCCGGGGAATGAACAAGGGTTTTCACCGAAACGGATGCCGTGGCTCACGGTTGGGCGCATCGCCGGAAAGCGGGAGACCGGTAACCTGTTTCTCCGGCGTCACGGAGACCTGTGCATGGGGAAGAAGGGAATTCAGGCCTTCGACGTCCACGACCAGGAACCAGTGGCCATTGGCAGGAATCGTGACCATGAACCGATGGGACACCGCGACGCCCCCGAGCATTCGATAGAACTGCCGCTTGCGATACGCCTCGAAGTTCGTTTTGGTCATGAGCCGGACGTTCGCTTGTGCTTCAAGGGAAACAGTGACGATCGCGTCACGATGTACTGTTCCCAGATCGAAGTAAAGGGATCGCATATCAGCCTGCGCTCTGCTTGTCGGGTCGCGAGCGCGGTGCCTCTTCTCGACACCTGCATCCGTTGCACCGAAGTCGCCGCGCCGCCTCGACTTGTTACAGAGCCGAAGATGGCGCGGTGGTCGTTTTGGCGATTGTGCATCTTTCCCGCGGTGTCGCCGACGCTTTTGGCAAGACGGTGCGAATCATGGCGCGACCCCGGTCAGTGCCAGGCCGCCGCGAACGCGTTGCCTGTGCCGGTGTGATCGTCGCGGCGGATGAGCACGGTGAGCACGCGGGTCGCCTCTCTCCATGTTGATCGACCCTCTGAGTACGCGTCGGGTGTGGTGTGTTCGTTCTGGGAGACCCTGCTGATGCAGGTACTGCGCCGAACTCCTTATCCGGTGCGCTCTGCCCGTAGCAGCGAGCGGCGGGAGAACGTGGATGTGGTGGCGTACGCGGTGAGCCGTCGTCGGCGAGTTCGTGCTGGAGGTGTTCGGCGATCCCGGCAACAGTCCACGATCGATGTCCCAGGTCCGGGGTCGAGGTCGAACACCAGCCGGTCCGGCGGACGGCGCGCCGGTGGCGGGGTGTACTGCGGGACGTGAATCTCCAGCGCGGCCATGTTCCCCGCCCACACCTGCGCGGCCAGTTCCTCGAACAACGGGTACTCGATCGGTTCACTGCGTGCGCCGGTGCTCGGCAGCTTCACGGTGGGGAGCCAGTCTGGGGAGCCGCGGGGAACGTTCTTCTCGAAGAACTGCTCGCCGCCGATGCCGTCGGGGAACCGGATGGCCATGATCGGCCGCCCGGCGAGATACGGCAGCAGCACAGGCGCGATGTGCGAGATGTAGTGGATGGCCTCGCCCTTGGTGAAGCCGTTCGGGTAGAGAGGTTTGTTCAGGTTCGACAGCGTGAGTTGCCAGGCTCCGGCCTGCACGGTGATCTTCGTGCCGGAGGTCTTCGGGGCTCGGGTGCATCCGGCGCGTGAGCAGCGACCTCGGCGCGAGTGTCCGGCACCGGGGGAGTGGCGGCGAGCTGGCTGCGTGGCAAGGGTGCCGTGACGTCACGGGGTCGCTTGTCGTCCCGCAGTCCCCTCCATGCTGTGTGGCGCAGCCGGTCACCATTGCGGGTGACTTGCCGGTAGACGACCTCGCCGACGAGCACGGGATCCACCCAGCGGGCCCCGCAGATGTCCGCCTGCGGTGGATCCTCCGCGAAGGGGTGCCGCTTCCGCGCTAGGCGTTCGAGGTGGGTGTGGAGGCGGGCGCGTTCGGCGGTGCATTCCGGTGCCGACGTCACCAATGTAGACGAGGTCGCCGCTGTCGGGGTCGTGGGCGCCGAGCAGGAGACCGCCGACCATGCCGGTGAAGCGGCCCTGGCCTTCGCGCCAGCCGCACACAACGCCCTCACTCGTCTGAGTTAATGGGTGCTTGAGCCAGGCGTCGGTCCGCTTGCCCGGGGTGTAGGGCGCGCGGTGGTTCTTCGCGACGAGCCTCTCGTGCCCCGTGGCGGCGACGTGGGCCAGTAGACCGTCGACGGTCTGGCGGTCCGCCTCAAGCTCGGTGAAGGTGAACGCGCTGACTACCGCGACGCGGTACGGCTCCGGCATCGGCAACGACTCCAGCTGTTGGCGGCGCTCGTCGTAGGGTGCCCGCAGCAGGGTCTCGACGCCGAGTTGCAGCAGGTCGAACGCCAGGAAGTGGACCGGCAGGTCGTCGAAGGGCTCGTCGCGGTGAGCTGACCTGCGGTGGGTCTCATAGCGGCCGCGGCGCTCCTGCGGCAGCCCGAAGTCAGGCTGGCCGACGTCGTTGTAGACGACAATCTTCCCGTCCAGCACCGCAGCCCGGCCGTCCAGGGCAGGGGCCGGGACGCCGGCGAGCTCGCCGGTGAGGTCGATGCCGTTGCGGCTGGTCAGCCGAGTGGTGCCATCCGCGCGATCTGCATCGACGTGCGGTAGCCGTCGAGCTTGTACTCGTACGACCAATTCGCGTCACCGGGTAGTCGGCCGCCGTCTGGCTTGGCCAGCATGGGCTTTGCAGCAGAACACTTTTCAGGCTGTCTGCGAGTCTGGGCAGCACGGTGTCGGCGGGGCTGGTGCCGGGAACGACGACGGTCTGCTCCTCAAGCGCGGAGATGATGTCCTCGACCAGTTTCGCGCCCATCCGGGGTGCGTTCTTGGTCGCGATGGAGGCCAGTTTCCGGCGTCCTGCTTTGCGGATCCCGATGGGGCCACCGCAGCGGGTGGCAGCGGCGACTTCCTGCTGGTGAGCGAGAGTATGTTCGCGGTTGTCGAGGTCGGCTTCGGTGGAGTGCTGACGGCGCCAGGCGAGGTAGAGCGCGACCACCCCGCCGCTGCCGACACCGATGCTGAGCCCGATCTTCAGCGCGTCAAGTCGTGCCTTGACCAGGTCCGCGCCGGTGAGCCCGGCAGTAGCCGGCCGCCACAACACGGTCACCGCGCCTGCGGTCAGAACCGTGATCACGACCGCGGTCCACCACATCGCGGCCCGGGTCAACTCAGGCAGCCGCTTCACCGCCGAAGACGTCGAACTCGGCGGTGAAGGCGGACTGGCGGCCCCCAGCCGCGCATCATCGGTCATAACCTTCATCGTCGCGGAAACCGGCGACGGCCGCATAGATCGGTCACGCCGCTCGTCGTGGCCGGACTGCTGGCACCGCTATGGCTGCTGAGCCGCAGGACCCTCCGGAAGACGACGAAGAAGACGAAGGAGTAGCTCACGGCGACGTCGATGGCCCGGCAGCAACCCCGCTGCCGGGCCATCGACGTGCCCGGGGCCCGGCGATCGGCGAGGGACGGGGCTCGGAGGAATGTGATGCCGGGTCAGAAGAGCAGGTGGGTGCAGCCCAGCGGCCGGGCGCCGAGGCGGTATTCGCCGGGGGTGAGCTGTCCGGGCCTGGTCCCAGAACTGCCGGGCGGTGGCTTCTTCGGGGGTGATCGCCCAGCGGTGGCCGGGCAGGTGACGGCGTAGGTGGTCCAGGACGCGGGTGCCGATCCCGTGCCGCTGGTGGTCGTCGGTGAGGTCGAGTTCGCCGAGCAGGGCTGTCCGGCAGGTGTGGCAGAGCTGGTAGTCGACGCGGCCGATCTCGGTCCCGGCCCGGTAGACGCGGTGGGCATGGGCGGTGGCCGTTTCGCCGGTGCGCAGGTGGTGAGACGGGCTGAGCCAGACCTCGTCGCCGAGGTCGATGCCGTGCTCGACGGGCCCGGCGGGCTGTTCGGCGTCGTTCACGCCCTGAGCGTCCGCCCGTCACCCCGTCACTGTCCACTCAGGACACTGCGGGTGGGCCCGCTGCGCGGCCTGCTCGATCACCGGCTGCGAGGTCAGTGCGGTGTGGAGGTGATCGATCACGGCCTGCAGGTCGGCCAATTCGTTGGGCGTACTCACCCTCGAATTCTCCCGCACGGGTGCGTGGCCGGAAACCGGCGGCTGCGGGTGCTCGGCTCCAGCGCGGTCCGCCGGAAGCGGACCTTGCGCGGCCGGCCTGGCACGACCGTTCCTTTCGACCCGGACCGGGTCCTGACCCGCGCCCGCCGCGCGTCACTGTCCATTCAGGACGCTGCCTGGGGATCCGCCGGGCGGGGGCGAGTGTGGGAGTGGCCGGTTCCCTGATGCGTGCACACCGGGAACCGGCACGTGGCCGGCGGCGTGAACGCGGTAGAGGTGGACACGCCGCCGGCCATGCGAATCGCAGGCCACGGGGATCCCTCCCGCTGAGTTACCTGGCGCGAGCAGGGAGAAACCACGCTTTCAGGCGACTGATCCGCTCCAGCACCAGGCGCGCGCATTGCGGGCGATCAGCGCTTCATCGTCGGCGAGGGTCGGTTCGTCGTCCCCGATCGGCAGCCACACTTCGTGGACGGTGTGGCCGCCGTGGCGGTGGAGGACCTCGATGCCGGGAACGGACACGGGGCCGGCGCGGTGCTGTGGGTTATCGGAGCAGAGGCATGAGGACGCCGTCGACGATCTGTGCGATGTCGCCGTCGCTGATGGGGCGATCGTGGACGGCTCCCCAGTGGACGAGAAGGGCGATGGCTGCGGAGACCGCGATCGGGTGTCCGTCCTGCGGGTGGTTGCGTCGGGGTGGCAGGTCGCCGCGCTGCACGGCGTGGTCCAGCACGCCTGCGAGGGCCTGGTGCAGGGAGTCGACGTAGCGCACTCGGATGAGGCTGCACAGTTCGGGCTCCTGGCGAGCCGTGTCGAGCAGGGCCGAGATCAGGTCGGCCCGGGAGGTGTCCTGGTTGCCCGTGGCGCTGGCCAGGGTGGCGAAGAGCTCATCGCGCACGCGGCCGCTGCCGATGGTGACCGGCACGACGTCGTCGGTGAGTCCCGCGTGGCCGAGGGCTTCCGCGGCGAGTTCCGCGCGGGACGGCCAGCGTCGGTACACGGTCGCCTTGCCCACCCCCGCTCGTGCCGCGGCCTTGTCCATGGTCAAGGCCGGGTAACCGCCCTCGGCCAGCAGCTCCGTCGCCGCGCGCAGGATCTGGGCGTCCCGGGCGGGGTCGCGGGGCGGTCCGGAGACGCCGGGGGGCCGCCGCAGCTGTGTGCCGGGTTGGGGCATGGGGCTCTCCTCGCGAACTGGGACCAATTTGTTTCGAGTATAGCAAGCTGCTACCGTGGCTGGAGACCCGGAACATATCCGTCTCGGGTTAAGCACAGATTCCGATAGCGAGGTGGCGTTGTGAAGGCCGTGGGTTTCACCGAGTTCGGCGGTCGCGAGGGCATGCGGGTGCTGGAGTTGCCCGAACCGCACGCGGGACCAGGGCAGGTGCGGATCAAGGTGGCCGCCGCCGCTGTCCACCCGGCCGACGTCAACATCCGCATCGGGCTCTCCGCCAGGTACGGCCCGGAGACGAACCCGCCGTCGGAGGCGTACGTCGTGGGGTGGGAGGGCCGGGACGATCGATGAGGTCGGGCAGGGCGCACACCCGGAGCTGGCCCTCGGCGCCGAGGTGATCGCGGTCACGGAGCCGAAGCTGGACCGGGGCGGGCAGGCGCAGTACGTGGTCGTGCCGGCGGAACAGGTGGTCCGCGCGCCGGAGGGGGTCGACCTGACGGCGGCGTCGACCTTGCTGATGGCCGCGTTGACCGCGCAGATGGGCCTGGACGCCCGGGGGCGACGGTGGCGGTGACCGGTGCCGCCGGCGGGATCGAAGGTTACGCCGTGCAGCTGGCCAAGGCGGCAGGGCTGACGGTCATCGCCGATGCGGCGGGCAAGGACCGTGACCTCGTCACGAGCCTGGGCGCCGATCACGTGCTCCCTCGTGGCGACGGGTTCGTCGACGGGGTCCGCCGGCTGCGCCCCGGCGGGGCGGACGGGGCCGTCGACGGCGGGTCGGTGGGCGAGCCGGTGGCCGCAGCGGTGCGAGACGGTGGCGGGATCGCGACCTTCAAGGGGTTCACCGGCGCCACCGACCGCGGTGTGAGCTGGTGCCTCGTCTACGACCGCATCCGGGACACAGCGGCTCTGACGCGGCTGCGTGACCAGGCCGAGTCCGGTGTCCTCACGTTCCGCGTCGCGGGGACCTACCCGCTGGAACAGGTCACCGAAGCGCACCGGCTCATCGAGGCGGGCGGCGTGCGCGGGCGGCCCGTCCTGGTGTTCTGACAAAGCCCCAACGCCCCGGCCACGTCAGCCCTGGCCGGCTTGACGATGCCGCGCGGAGTTCGACAGTCCCATGCCCGGATCTCAGAACACCGATCACACGAAAGCAGGCTTGACATGACAACCGATCACAACGCCAAGGTGCTGGTCACCGGGGCAACCGGAATGCAGGGCGGCGCCGTCGCCCACGCGCTCCTGCGCGCAGGACACCCCGTCACCGCGTTCGTGCGCAACCCCTCCTCGGCCGCCGCCCAGGCCCTGGCCGGAAAGGGTGCCGTCCTGGCTACCGGGGACCTGGAGGACGTCGCGTCCCTGCAGGCGGCCGGCGTCGGACACGAGGCGGTCTTCTCGGTGCAGCTGGCCGGTGTCGACCCGGCCGATCCCGGCGCCGAGGTCCGCCAGGCCGGCAACATCGTCACCGCGGCCCAAGGCGCCGGCATCACTCACATCGTGCACACGTCGGTGTCGGCGACCGGGTGGCGCGCCCAGCACCGGCAGGTGGAAGTGACCGACCCGGTGATGAAGGAGTACTGGAACCAGAAGGAGGAGACCGAGGACGTGATCCGGCGCTCCGGGCTGCCGCGCTGGACCATCTTCAAGCCCGCCTGGTACATGGAGAACTTCCTCTCGCCCAGGCGGGAGTACATGTTGCCCGAGCTGCCGCAAGGCAAGCTGGTCACCGCTATGAGCCCGCAGACGGTGCTGGCGCTCATCTGCGCCGACGACTTCGGTGCCGCTGTCGCCGCCGCCGTCGCCGAACCCGACAGGTTCCACGAGGCCGAAGTCGAGCTCGCCGGCGATGCGCTGACGTTCCCGCAGATGGCCGACGTCCTCTCCCAGGTCACCGGCCGCGAGTTCAAGACCGACTTCATCTCCCCGCGGGAGCGGGAACAGCGCCACGGCGCATCCGCAGCGTTCGGCGACGTCTTCAACGACCGCGTCGGCTACCCCGCACGTCCGCATCACGCCGTCGGCTACGGCCTGACCACGACGACCTTCGCGCAATGGGCAGCGCGACAGGACTGGCGCACCGTCATTGCCTGACGCAACCGAACTCGCGCAGCCCTCCAGCTGACAGCCGGTCATCACCTGACTGAACACGCCGACCATGAGCACGCCGCTTGGCCCAATCGGATGGGGAATGGCACTCGGAAGTGCCGGGGGCCGCGAACGTCGGCGGCATTCTGCTCGGACGCGGAGAAGTAACAGGGAGAAACCGTCCCGCACCTCGACGGCTCTGCGGAGCACAGGCCTCAAACGGATTCCCGCTCAAGCCCAGCCGTCCTCCATGGAGGACGGAAAAACGTCGATTCCACCACATGAGGGGCTGGACCGTTCCTGGCGGATGGCCGTGAAGCAGCGCCCCGGTCACCGTGCCTCGGGACGCGGTCGACTCCTTCGGCGTGCAACCTTGTGTCGAGACGGACGACACGCGTGGCTAAGTGGACGACACGCGTGACTGGATGGACGACACCAGCGCCGTCCATCCAGTCACGCGAATCCGTCGGCTTCCGCCTCGGTCAGCCGATACCGGGGACGGGCGCGAGTTGCCGCACGAAGAGGGTGGAACCCTCGCATTTCCACTCTCCTTTCTTCCACAGACCGAAGAATTCACCGCCGAGGCCGGCGCTTCGGCAGAGGTAGTGGCTCTGGTAGTCCTGCGACTTCATCCACATCCCCGGCGGTGAAGGTTGCTCCGCGGACGCTGAAGGGGTGAACGCCAACGCCCCAGCGGCGGCAATGCCGAGCAGTATGCCGGTCATTGTCTTTTTCACGGCGACTTCCTTCCACTAATGAATGAATTTCGGTGGACAGCCAGCGAAACGATCGCTTCCTGCCTGGTTCGGCTGTCGCTCGTGACTGTCGAGGACAACTCGGCGAAATTCGAATATGCCGCACGGAAGTCGTTGTGTTCAAGGGAAAGTCGGGCTGTTCACGGGAACGAGTGTCGACGCGTCGTACTCCGGTGAGCCTTGTCGAAGGCCGCGGAATTGTTCCTGGCCGGGGAATTTGTCACCGCGCCCCGGCGTCCGTCGGTTTCCGCGCGCACCGTGTGGGTGCGCTGGAAAGGGTGACGTGTCGATGAAATGCGTTGACCGGCCGTAGACGGACGTTACCGTGGTTCGAGGAGCACGCCGCCGGATCGCGGGTTTCTCCCAGCCGCACCGCGTTCGCGCTGGAACAGGTCAGTCTGTGCCGCGTACTCAAGGCGATCGTCACCGACATCGAGGAGTTCACTTGTCCCTGCGAGAAAACACCTTGACCGTCGTCGATCTCCATAAGTCCTATGGGCACCGGCCCGTCCTGCGTGGTGTGGAGTTCCAGCTCCGTGAAGGCGAACTGCTCGGCATCATCGGAGAGAACGGCGCGGGGAAGACCACCCTGCTCGGCCTGCTGGCCGGAGCGCTCAAGGCCGACCGGGGGAAGATCTCCCGGCGCGGCAGCCTCGGTTACTGTCCACAACGGATCGTCGTGAACGACGACCTCACCGTGGAGCAGCACCTGCGGTACTTCCAGTGCGCGTATCACCTCGAAAGCCTCGACCGGGCCACCGAACTGACCGAACGGCTCGGGCTGGCACGGTACCGCGACACGAAGGCGGGCGCGCTCAGCGGCGGCACGAAGCAGAAGCTGAACCTCACGCTGGCGCTCATGCACGATCCCCAGGTGGTGCTCATGGACGAGCCGTACCAGGGGTTCGACTGGGAGAACTACCTCAACTTCTGGGCGATCACCACGGAATTACGCGACCTCGGGTCTTCCGTGCTGGTGATCTCGCACATCGCCCACGACACCGAGCGCTTCGACCGGCTCTACCGGCTGGAGTCCGGGGTGGTCGTGGCCGCCGAACCGGTCGGCGGCCCCGCCACCAAGGTGAAGTACCGGCGGGTCGCCTCGTGAAATCGTGGACGAACCTGACCAGCGGCATCCGGGCCAGGCTCGACGATCTGGCCGTCGCCACGACCTGGCGGGCAGCCTTGGTCAAGGCGGTGGGTTTCGAGGTCGCCCAGCACGCGCGCAACCGGCTGGCCCTCTTACTGGTCGTGTTCTTCATCCCGTGCTGGCTCGCGGTGGTGCACCTGGTGTTGCCCGATCGGCCGCTGGAGTTCCACTCGGCGGTCGTCGACAGGCCCGTCATCGTCGCCGCAGACCAGTTGGTGCTGATCTCCGCCGCGATCAACGCCGTGACGCTGATCGTCGGCTTCATGATGTTCACCGCGGTCCGCCGGTCGAACGACTTCGACCAGCGGCTCGTGCTCGCCGGGCATTCCCGGTTGTGCCTGCTGACGGCCAAGCTGGCCGCGCTGTTCCTCGTCGCGGCCGTGGTGTCGGGCTACGCGACCATCGTGATGGCGTTCTTCTGCGATCCCCGCGACACGGGGGCGCTGGGTCTCAGCCTGTTCTCCAGCGGCCTGATCTATGGCGGCTTGGGCATCGTGCTCGGCCTCGCCCTGTCGACCGAGCTGGCGGGAATGTTCGTCATCATCATGACCAGCCTGGTGGACGTGATGGTGCAGAACCCCGTCATCAACCCGGCGGAAAGCACCGGCGTCCTGCGGTACCTGCCCACCTACGGCGCGATGCAGAGCGGCGTGGCGGCGACGTTCACCGACAGCGGCTCGCCGGGTCACCTGCTGCTGGGCCCGCTGTGGTTCCTGATCTTCGCCCTGCTCGCACTGGCCGCTTTCCACCGGCGAACGAGGAACCGCACCGAGCACACGGAACTCGTCGCCGTCGACACGGAGACGGCCGCGGTCACGGTGAGAAGCCGGCCGGACGGCTCTCTCGTCGTCGAGTCGCGCACCGGCCCGGTGGTGCTCTGTTCACATCTCACTTGCGACAACCCCTGTGCGCCAACGCAACGCGCGTCCTCACCCGCCAAGACGCCCGCCAAGCGTGCACCGGCACGCCGGACCGCGCCCGCGGCCACCACCACCCCTTAGGACACCGAGAAAGGACTCCGTGGTGAGCGAGCAAGAAGTGTGGGACGTCGTGGTGGTCGGCGCCGGGCCTGCCGGCGCTAGCGCGGCGAGAGTGGCCGCCGAGGCCGGCGGCCGCGTTCTCCTGCTGGAGCGCGCGGGCCTTCCGCGGTACAAGACCTGCGGCGGTGGCCTGATCGGATCCTCACAGGCCTTCCTGCCCGACGGGCTGGACGTCGAGGTCCACGACGAGATCGACGCGGTCACGTTCGGGCTCGGGAACCGCCGGGTGCGCACCCTGCCCTCCACGGGGGACGTGCGGTGCAAGATGGTGTTCCGCGACGAGCTGGACGCCGCCTTGACGCGACTGGCTGCCGAGGCCGGTGCCACCGTGCGCGATCGGACCGCGGTGACCCGGATCGAGGACGGCGACGGTGTCGTCGGCCTCCGCACCACGACCGGCGACCTCGTCCGCACCCGGGCGCTCGTCGGCGCGGACGGCAGCGCGAGCCGGGTCGGCAGGCATATCGGGGTCAGCCTCGAGCAGGTGGACCTCGCCCTCGAAGTCGAGGTGCCGGTCGACCGGCGCGTGGCGTCGCGATGGCGCGGCCGCATGCTCATGGAATGGGGCCCGCTGCCGGGCTCCTTCGGCTGGGTGTTCCCGAAAGGGGACATCTGTACCGCGGGAGTGGTGGCCGCCAAGGGCCAGGGCGACGCGACGAAGGCTTACCTCCGCGAGTTCCTCGGACGCCACGAACTCGGTCATTTGACGCCACTGCACGACACCGGTCACCTCACGCGGTGCCGACGGCCGGACTCGCCCTTGGCGCGGAACCGGGTGCTGGTGGCGGGTGACGCCGCCGGGCTGGGTGATCCCTGGTCCCGGGAGGGGATCTCCTTCGCGCTGCGGTCCGGGACGTGGGCCGGGGCGGCGGCGGTCCGCCTCGCGTGGGCCGAGGACGAGCCCGGACGCGAGCGCGCGCGGGAGGGTTACGTCACCGCGGTGTCCTCCACGCTCGGAGCGGAAATGCGGGCGTCGCGGCAGATCATGGACGTCTTCACCCGGCGCCCCGGCCTGTTCCACACGGCGTTGACCGGTGTTCCGCCGGTGTGGCGCCGGGTCGACTCCTACCTCGGCGGCCGCACCACGATCCCGGACCTGGTCGGCACTCCCGTCGCGCGCGTGGCCTTGAAAGCCATCGACTTCCTGCTGTGAAACCCGGCGCTGCCCGCGGTGGGTGGCACTCCGACCCGAAATGGATGGCAATGTTAGCTGTGGCAAGGGAAACTCAGACGCCGGTGGCGATCATCGGCACGGCGGCCAGGGCGCCGGGCGGGGTGCGGTCGGCGGAAGACCTGTGGCAGGTGCTCATGGACCGCCGCGACGTCGTGTCGGGATCGAACCCCGGAACGCGGTGGCCCGATGACGAACGCGTGGTGCCCGCCGACCTCACCGACGCGCGTGCCCTGCGCAACGGCTCCTTCATCGACGATATCGACCAGTTCGACCCGGGGTTCTTCGGAGTGCCTGTCGCCGAAGCACCCAGCGTCGACCCGCAGCACAGGCTGCTGATGGAGGCGACTTGGGAGGCGCTGGAGGACGCGGGTGTGCCACCACGCTCCCTGGCCGGTTCGCTGACCGGCCTGTTCATCGGTATTTCCGGGGCCGACTACGCCAAACGGTTCACCATCGCCAACTTCAACGTCTACCACGGGATTTCGGCGATCCCGTCGGGTGCGCCAGGGCGGATCTCCTACATCCTCGACGTCAACGGGCCTTCACTGGCGGTGGACGGCGCCTGCGCGTCCTCGCTGATCGCGGTGCATCTGGCCTGCCGCTCGCTGCACCAACGGGAGACCGACCTCGCGCTGGCGGGCGGCGTGACCGTGCAGCTGGAGTGGGGCGGACTCGTCGGCTTCGCGCGTGCCGGAGCGCTTTCCTCGCTCGGACGCTGCGCCGCCTTCGACGCGAGCGCGGACGGATTCGTTCGTGGCGAAGGGTGCGGCATGGTCGCGTTGAAGCGGCTCGACGACGCCCAGCGTGACGGGGACCGCGTCCTGGCCGTCATTCGCGGGACCGCGATCAACCACGCCGGTCGCGTGCGGGGGATCACCCAGCCGTCGCGGTCGGCGCAGCGCGCGGTGGTGGCCGAGGCGATGCGCGTCGCGGGCGTCACCCCGGACGACATCGGCTACGTCGAAGCGCACGGCACCGGCACGCCCGTCGGCGATCCGATCGAATTCGGGGCGCTGTCGGACGCCTACGGCTCCTCGAACGCGCCGTGCGCGCTCGGCTCCCTCAAGACCAACATCGGGCATCCGGAGAGCGCGGCGGGCGTACTCGGCCTCATCAAGGCGGCGCTCGCGGTCCAACGCGGCGTGATCCCGGCGAATCTGCACTTCACCCGATGGAACCCCGAAATCGACGCCGACGGGACCCGGTTCTTCGTCCCCACCTCCACCACACCTTGGGACGGCGAAGGCGAGCCGAGGCGCGCCGCCGTCTCCGCCTTCGGCGTGACCGGATCGAACGCGCACGCCATCCTGGAACAGGCACCTTCCACTACCCGGCGGACTTCGTCGCCCGAAACCGGCGATCCGCTGGTGCACGCCTTGTCGGCGGCTTCTCCCGGTGGCCTGGCGGCGACCGCCGCCCGGCTCGCCGAGCACATCGCCGCCATCCGCCCGCCGACGGCCGATGTCGCCCACACGCTCGCCGTCCACCGGAGTCACCTGTCCACGCGTGCCTGCGTCGTCGCGGCGGACCGGGACGAGCTCGTCGCCGGACTGCGCGCGCTGGCCGAAGAACGCCAGCACCCCGGCGTCGTGTGCGGACCCACCGGAGATCCCGGCGCGCCGGTGTGGGTTTTCTCCGGGCACGGGTCGCAGTGGGCGGGCATGGCGCGTGACCTGCTGGACCGGGATCCCGCGTTCACGGGCACGATCGACCGCTTGGACCGCGTCGCCGCCGACGCCGGTGTGCCGGTGCGGCGGTTTCTGGAGACGGGTGCGCACTCCGAGAAGATGGACGTCGTCCAGCCCGTGGTCTTCGCGGTGCAGACGGCTCTCGCGCGGGTGTGGCGTGAACGGGGCGTGTGCCCGGCCGCCGTCGTCGGGCATTCGATGGGTGAGGCCGCGGCGGCTGTCGCCGCCGGCATCCTTTCGCCCGAGGACGGCATGCGCATCACTCTCGCCCGTTCGTCGCTGCTGCAACGGGTGGCGGGCGGCTGCATGGCGGTCGTGACACTCGCGGTGGAGCAGGTCGAGGCCGAGATCTCCGGCATCGACGGAGTGTCCGTGGCCGTGGTCACCGCGCCCGCGTCTACCGTGGTCGCCGGTGACCAGGACGCGGTGGAACGGCTCCTGGCGGGCTGGCGGGATCGCGGCGTGTTCTGCAAGCGCATCGCCGTGGTCGTCGCCGCGCATTCGCCGCAGGTCGAGCCGATCCTCACCGACATCACCGAGCGGACGGCCTGGCTGGCGGGCGCGCCGCCGGAGGTGCCGTTCTACTCGACGGCCACTGACCCGCGTGCACAAATCGTCTTCGACGGCGAGTACTGGGCGCGGAATCTGCGCTCGCCGGTGCGTTTCGATCGCGCGTGCCGGGCGATGATCGAAGACGGGTACCGCGCCTTTCTGGAGATTTCCCCGCATCCGTTGCTGACGCAGGCGGTCGAGGAGACGGCGGCGGCACTGCACGCACCGGTCACCGCGGTGCCGTCGCTGATCCGCGACCGGAACGGCCATGAGGTGCTGTGCCGGGCGGCCGGGGCGCTCCACGTGGCCGGTGTGCCGGTGGACCTCGACGCGGTCAACGGCGGCGGGGGTCGTACGACGTTGCCGCCCACCGCCTTCGACCGTGCCCCGTACTGGCAGGAAAGGGCGCGCGGATCCACCGGGACCGCCGCGCACATGTGGCTCGGCGAGCGCTCGGCCGTACCCGATCCCGACGCCGAGGACCGCACCCGTCACGTGTGGCAGGCCGACCTCGGCACCGACCGGGTCGACTGGCTCCAGCAGCACACCTTGCGCGGCACCCCGCTCGTCCCCGGGGCGGCTCACGTGGAACTGCTGCTGGCCGCGGTCACCGACCTGGTGGACTGCGCCCCGGACGAGGTCCACCTCAGCGGTGTGCGTTTCGAGCGGATGGCGCCCTTGGCCACCACGCTGCCGGTGCAGGTCATCGCGACCCGGACGGGTTCGCGAGTGGATTTGGAGGTCGTCCAGCACGGCGGAGGCGGATGGGAACGGCTGGCTTCGGCGAAGGCGATCCGGCGGGATGATCCTGCCGAAGGACGCGAAGCCTTACAGGTGCCCGAAAAGACCCGCACTGCCGACGACCTGTACGAGCAATTCCGCCGGGTCGGTCTCGACACCGGCTCCGCTTTCCACTCCATCATCGAGGTGGCGGACCGCGGTGTCACGCGGGTGCGCGTACCCGAGAGCGCGCCGATCCGCACCGGCGCGCCCCGGGTGCACCCCGTGCTGTTCGACGGGTTCCTGTTGTCGGTGGCGGCTCCGCTGGTGCTCGGCGACGACGACTCGGACGCTCCGTGGTTGCCTGTCGGGTTAGCCGGTGTCGAATTGCCGGATGACCCCGGCCGGATCACCTGGGTTCGGTCCGAGGTGCGGCACACCGAGCACGACGCCGCCACGGGCCGCGCCGACCTCTACGACGAAACCGGGACGTGGCTCGGCGCGCTCGAGGGAATCGAGCTGGTCCGCCACGCCGACGCCTCCACCGGGCGGGCTCTGCTGAATTCCCGGCTGTTCGAGATCTCGTGGAGCCCCGAACCGCTGCCCGAGTCGGCTGCCGAACCCGGCCGGTGGACGGTGATCCAGGAGCCCGGCGACCGGGACGGCATCGCGGACCACGTCGCCACCGCTCTGGAAGGGCGCGGCGAGGCAGTCCTCCGGACAGACGACGAAGCCTCGTCCCATCCCGGCGTCACGGGTGTGGTGTGGTGCGCGACGGGACGGCTCGAGGACCTCGAGCGGGTCAAGCGGGTGACGGCGTTGCTCCGTGAGCACGCGCAGGACGCCGCGCCGCCCAGGTTGTGGCTGGTGAGCACGAACGCCCGGCCGGTGCTCGACGACGATCCGGGGCGGCCCGGAGTGTGCGCCTTGCGCGGGCTGCTGCGCGTGGCCGCCATCGAACAACCCCAGTCCTCGGTCACCTGGATCGACGGCGAAAGCAGCGAGGACGGCGCGGCCGACGTCGTGGCCGAACTGTTCGCGGGCACGCCGGAGACGGAGGTCGCCTGGCGAGCGGGGGAGCGGTACGCGGCGAGGATGACGCGGGCCCCGCTGGCGATCCGGCCGCCACGCACGGCCGGAGCGGTCGACGTCGTCGCCGGCGAGGACCGGTACGTTCTGGAACCCGACTCCGGCGGGAGCCTGGACCGGCTGGACCTGGTCGCCACCGGAGAACCCCGGCCCGAGCCGGGCCCCAGGCAGGTGCTGTTGCGGCCGGAGGCGGCCACGGTGCATTTCCGCGACGTCCTCATCGCGCTGGGCATCTACCCCACCGATGACGGAACGCTGCCCGCTCTGGGATCCGACGCCGCGGGTGTGGTCCTGGCGGTCGGTGCCGACGTCCACGAGTTCAGCCCCGGTGACCGGGTCGTCAGTGTCGTGCCGCACGGAATGGGAACGCTGGCATCGGACTGCGTCGTCGAGGCTGACCTCACCGTGCCCGCGCCGGACGGCGTGGAATCGGCCGACATCGTCCCGTCCGTGCTCACCTACCTCACGGCGTGGCACTCGCTCCACGATCTCGCGCACCTGCGCCGAGGGGAGACCGTGCTGGTGCATTCGGCCGCCGGCGGCACCGGGCTCGCCGCGATCGAGGTGGCCCGCTCGCTCGGCGCGACCGTGATCGCCACGGCCGGTACGGAGGCCAAACGTCACCACCTGCGCGAGCGCGGTATCGAACACGTGCTGGACTCCCGGACGCTCGACTTCGCGGAGCAGGTGCCGGAACTGACGGCGGGGCGCGGCGTCGACGTGGTGCTCAACTCCCTGACGGGTGCCGCGATGCGGGCGTCCCTGGAGCTGCTGGCCCCCACCGGCCGATTCGTCGAGATCGGCAAGCGCGACCTGTACGACGGCGCGCGCGTCGATCTCCGCGCGTTCCGCCACGGCATCACCTACACGGCCCTCGATCTCGTGCTCACCGCGACCGAGCAACCGGCGGTGTTCCGCGCCGCCCTGCGTCAGGTGATGGCCAGGATCCGGGACGGGCGGCTGCCGCTGCTGCCTCGGACGATCGTGCCGCTGACCGAAGCGGCGGAAGGCTTCAAACAGCTCGCTTCGGGTGACCACATCGGACGCGTCGTGCTGGACTTCCCTGTGCCAGGGCAGCACTTGCGCGTGCAAGCCGCGGCCAGGGACACCGTGGTGCGCCCCGGCGGCGCCTACATCGTCACCGGCGGGACGAAGGGGCTGGGACTGGAGGCCGCGCGCTGGCTGGCCCGCGCCGGCGCCGGACGCGTCGTCCTCGGTGGACGCGGCGAACCGCCGTCCGAAGCCGAGGGCGTGCTGCGCGAGATCGCGGACGCCGGATGCGAGGTGGAGATCGTGCGTGGCGACATCGCCGCCCCGGACACCGCCCCGCGCCTGGTCGCCGCGGCGGGTGCCGAGTTGCGGGGCATTCTGCACACCGCCGTGGTGCTCGACGACACCCCGATCGCCGGCGTCACCGCCGACAAGCTCGAACGCGTATGGCACCCCAAGGTGACGGGCCTGCTGAATCTCCACGAAGCGGTGCGGGATCACCCTCTGGACTGGTTGGCCGTGTTCTCCTCCATGTCGGCGATGCTGGGCAACGCCGGGCAGGTGAACTACGCCGCGGCAGGGGCCTGGGTGGACGCTTTCGCCCGATGGCGCCACGACCAGGGGCTGCCCACCCTGTCGGTCAACTGGGGCGCCTGGGGCGAAGCCGGCCGCGCGACACACTTCGCCACCCAGGGCTTCGACACGCTCTCCACCACGGACGGGTTCGCCGCACTGGAAGCGTTACTGCGGCATCAGCGGGTGAACACCGGAGTCTTCGACTACCAGCCGGACCTCTTGTTCAGGGCTTTCCCGCACGCCAGGTCGGCACCCCTGCTCTCCGAAGTGGACAGTGGGATTCCCGTGTCCGGGGACACTTCACCGGCGTCCAGGGTCCGGGCCGAAAAGCCGGGTCCCGGCAGGGTGCAACTGGTGTGCGAGGCGGTGGTGCATACGTTGGCCGCGCTGCTGGGCACCCAGCCATCTGCGGTGCCCGCACATGCGAAATTCACCGAAGTGGGACTGGATTCGCTGCTCGCGGTGGCTTTGACTCGCAGGCTTCAGGCCGACTTGGACGTCGCCCTGACCCCGGCGGAGGTGTGGGCACACCCTTCGCCCGGCGAACTCGCCACGCATCTCGATTCGGTGCTGCACTCATGAGCGGCCGAAGAACCCGTGGCCGGTCCCTGTCGCGCGTGAACTCACTTGACGACTCGGAACGTATCGAGGTCGGATCGGCGGCCTCGCAGATGAACATGTCTAATAGACGCCTTTGCGGAGGTAGGAGATGACCGTGTCGGCGAAGACCCCGCCCGAAGTGATCGCCGGGATGCCGAGCGGGTAAGGGGTTCCCATCTCCGCGCCGACGCGCCCTTCGGCTTTGTTCAGCGGGATGTGCTCGGTGTCGGCGAAAAGGCGTCGCGGGACCGCATGCGGGGCGTCATCGCGAAAATCCCCGAACCCGAGCATCTGACCGGGCACCGCGCGCGACGAAGCTCATGGGCGGTCGCCCACCCGCGTTCGACCCGTTGAACCGGCGTTCGACAACATTACGGCTGCGGTGGTTTAACGCGATCGCGCAGATGCCGGCGGAGCGCTCGGGACGACAAGCTTTGTCGTCCCGAATCCGGTCAGGCCGGTTTCGGGTCCGACCACGCCCATTCCGACGGCATACCAACGAAACAACGGTGCAGATGAAGACGGCGATCTATCCCGGCATTGCGTTCCTCCACCGCCGCGGCCAGGCCGTCCACGAGGTGGCTACCAGTCGGGGACGACGAACCGACCCTCGCCGATGACGAAGCACCGATCACCGCGTTGCGCGCCGCCTGGCGCTGGAGAGGATCAGTCGCCTGAAAGCATGGTTTTCCGGCAAGCATGCCTCTGTGGCGCTGCCGCCGTGTTCCCGCCAGGGTTGCGGCTGGCATGGGCATCGGGCACGCGGCGCGTGCCCGATATCCGTGACACCCTGCAGAACAGGGCGCCGATGACTGAGCAGGGTCAGATGTTGAGGTACCAGCGCTGGTTGACGCTGTCCCAGTCGCAGGTGTGCAGGCTCAGCTGGTCGTCGTTGCCCTCGTAGGTCGCGCACAGGCCGGTTTCTTCGTTCTCGAGCTGTTTCTGGTTGTGGTCGCCGCGGACGTTCCATCGCTGTCCTGGGTCGTCGCCGTTGCAGTCGGCGCCGATGACCCGGCCGTGGTGGGCGGTGGCGCACAGGTCGGTTCCGGTGTTCTGGATGGTGCGGTTGTTCCAGAAAATCCAGTGCTGGTTGTCGCTGCCGTGGAAGTCGCCGGTGATGGTGGGCTCGCCGTCCCACCACGTCTGCTGCCACACCCGCTCCGTGTCGTTCGCGGACTCAATCACGTAATCGGCCGGGTCGGCTACGGCAGCGGCGGCGGTCGGCGCGGTCACCGCTGCGGCAGCAGCGGCGGCGAACAGGGCGGTCAACACGGTACGCATCAACATGGTCTTCCTCTCGTCTTCTGATCAGGCACACCCAGTACACCCCGACCGGCCTCGCGGGCGTCCACGATGAACACCATCGAGAAAACGAAACACCCACCCTCCGGGCGAACTCGGGCAGCCACCACTCCCTGTAACCCCGTTCTGGCAGGCCACTCCGGCTTCAACAGCGCTCCAACGCCCCGCGTGACCCCGACTTTCGTTCACGCGGTCGGGCGATGGCCCTATTACGCGCGCGGCCTGGGCGGCGACATCTCCGCAACGAGGACGGGAGGTGGCATCGAATGCGGTCTGATCGTGGGGTCCAGCTGCGCTGGGCGTCCCGGACGGGGGCGCTCGACGAAGCCGGCGGCTGCCCCGGATACGCTGATCTCCGCCGGGCTCGTGGTGTTCCGCCGCCGTGGCAGCCTCGGCGTCGACGAGGTCTGGCTGCTGGTCGGGGACGAGGAACCCATCTTCGCCGACGACGAGAATCTGATCACCGCGCTGCGCGCCGCGTGGCGCTGAAACCATTGCCGCCGCCTGACTCCGGCGGTCCGGGGCGCCCTTCTCCGGAGTGATGGCGGCGCTGCACGCGGCCCGGTGTCCTGAGTGGACAGCGCTGCGCCGGGTGGCGGATGCTGGCGTGCGTGGATAAGGTCTGGCAGCCCGCCATCCTGGAAGTGTTCGACGCGGTGACAAAAGCTCCTGGTCTGTCCTAGATGGAGTTGCCCCTGATGCCGGACACGGGGTTTCACGCGGCTTGGTGGTGACTGTAGCTTGTTCGGGTTTCGTGGGGTTTCCGGTGGCCGACTGTCGAATGTGGACGGTCGTGGTTGTAGTAGCGGAGGTAGCGGAATGTACGAGCACCTGCGCCGACACGACCTGCGCCACACTGGGCTGACCTGGATGGCCGATGCCGGCGTCCCGGTGCACCACCTGCAGAAGATCGCCGGCCACGGCTTGATCACCACCACCCAGCGCTACCTCCACCCCGACCACCAGACCGTGACCGACGCGGGGGAGCTGCTCGCCGAGCACCTGCGCGCACCACGCACACCGCGGCTGCTCGTCGTCAAATAGCGAAACACAACTAGTAATGAATGCTCCGTCGTTTCGACGGCGGAGCATTTCTTTTTACGTGGATTCCCGGCGAGCTGAATCTGGTATCGACCCGAATCGGTTACGGACCCCGGCCGCCAAATCGCACGCGCGTCGTCGCGACCTCTCCGACAATGTGCAGAGAATCATGACGGCGTACCGACTCAACTATTCCTGTGATGGCCCGGTCACGATCGTCGGCGCGGACCTGACCGTCACCCTCCTGCTGCGGCGCGTGACCCTCGCGTCACAGTGCGTAGGATTTGTTCACCCGCGCGTGGGGGGGCCTGGGCGGCGACATCGCGGCCGTCGGCGCTCACGCCGCCAGATTCACTCATTCGGGTGAGTCTCAGTGCTGCTCGCTGGCCCTCTTTCGCGGCCAGTTAAGTGCTTCAGGACCCGGAAAAGCGCTCTGGTCCCCACGTGGTCCCCAAGCGATTGCTTCGGTGCTGGCCGAAAAATAATCTTCGGTGAAACGAAAAAACCGCCTGACCTGAGTTTTCACTCAAGCCAGGCGGCACTTCTGTCCGTCGGGCTGACAGGATTCGAACCTGCGACCCCTTGACCCCCAGTCAAGTGCGCTACCAAACTGCGCCACAGCCCGGACCCGCGCTCCGTGGAGTGCGATGTGAGTACTTTAGCGGGTCCTGAAACGTGGCTTGCAACCAGGGTTAACTGTGTGTCCGACCTGGGAAAACAGGCCGTGCGGGCCGCCCTGTCGCAATCGGGCTGCCCGCACGGGGTCACTGTGGGTTGTCGGCGTGCGTGAGGGTCTGCCAGGAGACGAACAGACTGTTGGTGCCAGCGGGGCGCTGACGGAGGGTGAGGGCCTCGGTGTTGGCCATGGTGATACGGAGGCGCGTGTGGAGGTGGTTGTAGCCGACCTCGGTGATCGGGCCGAGGTCGAGCTTCAGGTTGCCGCCGCACAGCCACGACGGGACGGCGGCGCCGTTCTGGTACTTCGTGTGGAAGCCAAGGCCTTCGCGAAGGCGGTCGGCGACCTCGGGGTAGAGGCCCTGACCCTGGATGCGGGTGGTCTCGGCGAAGTTCGCGATAGCGGCGAGGCCGTAGCCGGTGTGGGTGAAGTCGCGGCAGGTCTCCTGCGAGAGGCCATTGACGAACGTCGTCTGGCCTTGCCAGTACTTCACGATCTTGTCGCGGGTGTCCGGACCGCTGCCCGCCGCGGTTTTCGGCAGGGCGCCGTCGCTGGTGAGGTAGAGGTAGGCGGGGACGCGGGACCGGAACTTCGTGACGGCCTTGTCGTAGCTCGGCTTGTCGTCGAGGAACACGGCGATGCCAATCGCGGCCTCCGTCATGCTGAGTTCCCAATTTCCGTTGCTATGACTGCCGTTGAGCACTTCGGGCAGGTACACGGTGCGCAGCATGGTGCCGAAGCGGCCGGAGTTCGGCCAGCTCGGGTAGGTGTGCTTGATGATCTCCGCCGCGCGCGGCCACGATGACGCCGATCAAGGCGACTGCAGGGGAGCGTTGCTGTTCGTGTGGTCCTTCAGTACCGCGGACCACGCGTCCATGAGTTCGGTCGCGTATTTCGCGTCGCGCGTGATGTACCAGGCGAGGGAAAGAGCGTACGCGGCGATCGCGTCTTGCCGTTGATCGGTGCAGCCCAGATTGGGATTCGAATAGGGGCCGCATTCGACGACAGCACGGGTTTCGGTGAGCGGGACAGTGCGGCGTACGGACTCGACACCATCGCGTCGTATGCCTGTTTCCAGGGTTGCGTGCCGGCTTGGACCTTCATGCGCACGAAGTCCAGTTGCGGGCGGCCGACCAGGACGCCGGGGTGGGTGAAGGTGGCGGCCGCGGCCTGTGCCGAGGCAGTGGAAAGACCCGGTGTCAACGGGACGAGCGTGGCCAGGGCGAGCAGTTTCCTCGATAGGGACACGGTTCTCCTCGGGCGGGTGTGAGCCAGGCGTGCCGCTGGGTGGATCAGTGCGGCCAGGGTGCCACGAATGCGGGGCTGCCGATCGGATAAGTGCCGATCAGGCGCCAGGTCGCGAGTTCGTAGGCCTGGATCGCGTCGGCGCTCTGAGCCGCGCAGTAACAATGGTCGCCGATGATCGAGAAATGCCTCGGCCAAGGCCCGGTCCTGTGATCGGAGACGGCCTTCGGGAGGGCGCCGTCGAGGGTGAACTCCGTGAGCGCTTCGGGTCCCCGGTTTGACAGGAACAGCCGGTCCCCGAGCAGTTCGAGCTGGGCCGGGAGGTTCTCCCCGCCGGGTTCGAGGGTCGCGGGCACCGAGTCCTCGGCGGTGAAAGTGCCCGGCGGGCCCTCGCGCACCGTCACCACCGACGCGGCCAGTTCGCCGACGGCGTAGGCGCGATCCGTGCCGGGACGCCGGACGAGCTGCCTCGGGCCGGTGCCGGCGGGCAGCGCCGACACCGCGAGCGGGATCAGTTCGCCTTCCCCGCCGAGACGATAGCTGCGGATCTCATCGGTGCCCAGGTCGACGGCACTGATCAGCGTTCCGGTCTCGTCCACCACGGCCATGTGCACGTGCGCGGCTTCCTGCCGCTCCCGGTCGGGCCCGGAACCCTCGTGCCGGACCAGCGCGGTGCGCACGGTCGGCACCCCGTCGGGGCCGAGTGCGAACGCGGCCAGGCTCCCGCCGCCGTAGTTGGCGCACAGCAGATGCCGTCCGTCCGGGGTGATCGCCAGATGACACGGATCCGCACCGCCGGTCGGCAACGTGTTCAGCTCCTCCAGCGTGCCGTCCTCCGCGATCTTCACGGCGGTGATCGTGCCTTCGGCCGTCTCGTTGACGGCGTAGAGCACCGGCAGCGTGGGATGGGGTGTCAGCCAGCTCGGCGAGTCCAGTGCGAGTGAGCCCGCCGGGGTCAGTTCCCCGGTCCGCCGGTCGCGCCAGTAAGTGCCGATGCCCTCGCCGTTGCCGCCGCTCGCGGCGGTGTAGGAGCCGACGAAGATCAGGATCCGGTCGTCGTTCGCAGGAGTCACGAGGCACACTGTGCAGCAAGCCGAGGCGGAGGTGAATCCCTTTTGACCACATCCTGCGCGATCGTTTCGGGAGCGGCGGCATCGACATCGCCGAGGGACACGGCGTCGTGGTCCGGCGGATCGCCGCGGCGGGGGCTCGGTATCGAAATCGACGAAGCCGCCGTCCGTGACGCCGCGGCGAATCCGCACGAGTGGCGGATCCGGTGTGGCGCACGGACGACGGCGCGTTCGCCGAAGGGTGACGGTCTCCTACTTGAGCGAGTTGTCCACCGTGGTCATCAGGGTTCCGGTGTCACCCGACATCTCCCACGCCATGACTCCCAGCAGTCCTCTGGTCTTGAGCCAGGCGACCTTCTGCTGGATGGACCAGGCGTCGTCGAAGGTCCACCATTGCCCGCCGTTGCCCGTGTAACACGCCGTGGCCACGGCCGCGGTGTCGTGCTGGACGGTGCAGTTCGGGACACTGGCCAGGAGATTCGCGTAGCCACGAGTACCTGCTTCCTCCGGGAACTGGCCGGGCGCGGCTCCGGTCGCGCTCTGCCATTCACCCTTCTTCCCGCCGTCGGCGACCCCTTGCCAGCCTCGCCCGTAGAAGGCGAGCCCGAGGGTCAGTTTCCGTGGATTGGCCCCGGCGCTCGTGTAGGCGTTGATCGCCGCCTCCACGCTGAACTTGAACTTGTACGGATCGTCCGCGTCGGCGTAGAGGTTGCCCTGGTGCCCGGTCTGGTTCGGCTCCCACGAGTTGTCGCTGCCCGAGCCGTGGAAGTCGTATCCCTGCACGTTGGCGACGTCGAGGTAGTCGAAGATCTTCGGGACCTCCCAGCCGCCGCTCACCTTCGCCGGGTCGGCGGGGGTGAACGCCTGCAGTTCGTACCGCTTGCCGGTGGTGGCGCCGTAGGCGTCCATCTGCGTGCGGAACTCGGCGAGCAGAGCGGTCAGGTTCGTCTTGTCGTTGGCGCTCCAGTGGTTCCCGGGGTGCCCGTCCGGGCTGCCCGGCCACTCCCAGTCGATGTCGATGCCGTCGAAGATGCCCGCGGCCGTGCCCGGCCCGCCGGCGCCGCCGTACGCCTTCACGTTCCCCTTCAGGTACGTGTCGATGCACGAAGCGACGAACTTCTGCCGGGAGGCGGCAGTCGCCGCGACGTCGGAGAAGTACTTCGAGTAGGTCCAGCCGCCCAACGAGATCAGGACCTTCAGGTTGGGGTTCTTGACCT
Source organism: Amycolatopsis sp. cmx-4-19 (assembly GCA_049998115.1). Lineage (GTDB taxonomy): Bacteria > Actinomycetota > Actinomycetes > Mycobacteriales > Pseudonocardiaceae > Amycolatopsis. Next base: position 25,003 of record JAEBEO010000007.1, read on the forward strand.
TGAGCTTCTTCAACTGGTTGAAGTTGCCGCGCAACGTTTCCCAGCCGGTGTCGCCGACACCGTCGACGGACTGGGACGCGGACATCGGCCGCGAGTAGTCGGCTTCCGCGTCGCCCGCGCCGTCACCCTGGCTCGGATCCTGCGGATTCGCCGTCGTCCCCTTGGTGACCCCGGAAAGACAGGTGTGGTTGACCGGGTCGATGTTCCCGAAGGCGTACAGCAGATGTGTCAGCTTGCTCGCCGATCCGTTGGTCACCAGGTTCTTCACGAAGAACTGGCGGCCGTAGATACCCCACTGGACGAAGTAGCCGACCCGGGCGTACCCGTTCACGATGTCGCCGGTGCGCGCGCTGACGGCGGCGCTCGCCGCGGAGACGTTGTCGTACCCGTCACGGGCTTTGACCGTGAAGGAGTACGAAGTGGACGGTGAGAGCCCGCTGACCGTCGCCGTCGTGCCGGTGACGGTCGTGGCGAGGGTCGAGCCGCGGTAGACGTCGTAGGAGACGACGCCGGTGTTGTCCGTGGACGCGTTCCACGCCAGCGCGACGGTGCTCGACGTGACCGCCGTCGAGCGGAGGTTCGACGGCGCGGTCGGCGCCTGGGTGTCGTCGCCCGGGTTGTTGGTGGTCACCGCCAGCGCGGGGCTCGGTGGGGACTTGGCGTCCTTCCGGTCCTTGGCGACGACGGTGAAGCTGTACGCCGTGTTCGGCGTCAGGCCGGTGATCGTCGTCTCGGTACCGGTGACCGTGGCCGCCAGCGTGCTGCCGCTGTAGACCTCGTAGGCGGAGACAGGCAGCGAGCCCGGGGCCGCCGCGTTCCAGGCCAGTGCGGCGGTCGTGGTCGTCTTGGCCACGAGGCGCAGGTTGGCCGGCGTCGACGGGGGCGCGTCACCCGATCCGTCGCAGTTGGCGTCGTCGATCCGGCACGTGGTGGGGTTGACGGCGGAACTGAGCCGGAAGGACGGGCTGTAGGGATAGGTCGACCGCCCCGGACCGAGGGACGCGATGTAGAACGCCGGGGTGAGGGTGACCTGGTTGCCCGTCTGGGTGACCGTGGCGTTGGAGCCGCTGGTGGCGGTGACCCCGGCGGGGAGGGTGAAGGTGAGGGACCAATTGGCGACGGTCTCGGTACTGGGGTTGGTGACGGTGTACTCACCATTGGTGCCGGTCAAGGTGAAGGCGGCGCGGAGGCGGCCCGCCGCCATCGCTGGGCTCCCCGCGGCTACGAGTAGCCCGGCTGCGAGGAGTGTCACGGTGAGTGCGCTGAGTAGTCGTTTCCTGGTGCGTCTCATGGCGGTTCTCTCCAAAAGAGGCGGCGAGACTGACCTGATCTGAGCTGGCACGTGTGGTCTAGACCACACCTGAATGTAGCGCGGCACGCATAGAAGGTCTAGACCGATTCGTCGGTCGTGAACCCGATCCGCCCCGCTGCGGATAAGAGATGACACCGAACGAACGGCGAAAGGTGGTTCAGTGCGTACATCTGGGGTGGATCCGGGTGATTTGTCCGATGCGGAGCTCATTACGAGATCGGTCACCGGCCCGGACTGGTTTTCCGCGATCTTCGACCGGCATGCGGCACATATCCACCGCTACCTGGTCAGACGCATCGGACCCGGCCCCGCCGAGGACGCCTTGGGGGAGGCTTTCCTGGTGGCGTTCCGCAAACGCGCGGACTACGACACGACGCGCCCCGAGGCGCGCCCCTGGCTCTACGGCATCGCGACCAACCTGGTGGCGCAGCGGCGCCGCGACGAGGTCCGGGAGCTGAAACTCCGGGAAGCCCTCGGCCCGCCGCCGGATGAGGAAAGCCATGCCGAACGCGTCGCGGAGCAGGTGACGGCCGAGGCGATGGGCAAACTCCTCGACGGCGCGCTGGCGGACCTGCCCGACGGCGATCGCGACACGCTGACGCTGTTCGCCGGAGAAGGCCTGAGTTACGAGGAAATCGCCGCGGCACTGGACATTCCGGTCGGAACGGTCCGCTCGCGGCTCAACCGCGCCCGCCGGAAGGTCCGCGAGGCACTGGGGCGTCAGGACACCACGACTTCGAAGGAGATCACCACCCATGGATGAGCTGCAGCTGATCGCCGAGCGGACCGGATCGGTCCCGCTCGCGGAATCCGGCGCGCTCGGTTCGGCGCGGGCGCGATTGATGACCGAGATCGCCGCCACTGACACGGAAACCGTGGTGCCGCTGAAGAATCGGCGTCGCTGGGCCTGGACCGGGGTGGGTGTTGTCGGCCTCGCCGCGGCCATCACCGCCACCGTCGCGCTGGCCCCGGTCGAGCAGGTCGGACTGGAGCCGCCCGCGGCCGCCGCGGATCCCGTGGTGGTGCTCCGCAGCGCCGCCGCGGCCGCGCTGAAGTCTCCGGACGCGCCACCGAAACCGGACCAGTTCGTCTACACGAAGACCAAGCAGCCCGACGGTGAGCGGGAATCGTGGCTTTCGGCCGATGGCACCCACGACGGGCTGATCAAGATGGCGGACGGAAAATCCTTCCCGCTCCCGGGTTGCCGGAACGGGCGAGCGCAGGCGTACAAGGGCGAAGAACCGCTCAAGGGCGTCACGGAAGCGTGCACGCCGACACCCGGCTACCGGGCCGATCTCCCCACCGACGCGGAGGCGATGTTCGCCTACCTCAACGCCGACAATGCCGACCACAGCGGCGGAAAGGGCGACTACAACGCGATGGGCAAGGATGTCGTCGCGCTGGTGAACGAGACCTACCTCCCGCCCGCCGTCCGGGCGGCCCTGTTCCGCGCGGCGGCCAAGGTGCCCGGCCTGCGTGCCGTCGATCACGCCAAGGACGGGGCGGGCAGGCCCGGTGTGGGCATCACCTGGCCGCTCAGGCCGGAAGACGACCCCAAGGTGGCGAAACCGGAAATGATCATCTTCGCCGCGGACACGTTCCTGTACCTGGGTGGGAATGGGACGGCGGTGACCGCGTCCGGTGTGGTGGACGCGGTCGGTCAGCGGCCGTAGCGGATCAGCGGCCGGTGAAGGTCGCCTTGCCGGGACCCTCGGCGAGGAACGACTTCACCGCGCCGCGCAGATCCTCGGTGTCGAAGAGCCCGGCGGCGATCGTCGTGATGTGCGCGTTCGCCTCGGCGACGCCGCCGTGCTCGTAATGCTCGAGGACCTTCTTGGTCGCCGCGTGTGCCCGGGTCGGCCCCTGTGCCAGGTCGTTCGTGAAGGCGCGGACGGCGTCGTCGAAACCCTCCAGCGGGAGGACACGGTTCACCACGTTCCAGCGTTCGAGGGTCGCGGCGTCGTAGGTCGCTCCGGTCATCACGAACTCCTTGGCGCGCCCGACACCGGCGCGGGCGGCGAGGCGCTGCGTGCCGCCCATGGTCGGGGTCAGCCCGACGACCCGCTCGACGAGACCGAACTTCGCCTTCTCACTCGCCAGGATGATGTCGCAGGCGACCGCGACCTCGAGGGCCCAGGTCAGGCATAGGCCGTGGGCGGCGAAGACAGTGGGGAAGGGGAGAGCGGCGATTCGGTCGGGGATTGCCAGCATCTCGTCGAAGAGCACCTTCGCCTCGGCGGCGGAGGACTGGGCGCCGAAGAGGGAGACGTCGACACCGCCGCTGACGATCTTCCCCTCGGCCCGGATGAGTGCCGCCCGCGGCGGCGTGGCCTCCAGTTCGCCGATCGCCTGGCCCAGTTCGTCCTGTAGCTGCGCGGTGTAGAGGTTCAGCGGCGGGGCGTCGATGGTCAGGACGGCGAGGCCGTCCGCGTGGTCCAGGCGGATCGAGGTGGCCAAGGCGGGTTCCCTCCGGAGAGATCGTTTCCCGTGACCCTAGCCGGAGGTGGCGGCGAGTTCGTCCCATTGGGCCTGTGCTTCCGGTCGCCATTCCACGTGCTTGTGGTGGAACAGCTCCGCCGCGCGCACGCCGCTCCACCCGTCGGGCAGCAGTTTCAGCGGAAGTCGCGGATCGAGGAACGGGAAGCTGCGCCATTCGTGGACGAGTTCGGTCTGCGACCGGAGTACGCCGCGGTCACCTGAAGGACGTGAACCGGTGAAACGGTCGATGAAGTCCTCGTAGCGGTCCTTGAGGTCGCTGAGGTCCCAGGACCGCGCGACCATCGTTTCCTGGTCGCCGATGTCGCCGTAGGCGGCGGTGAACGACATCGCCTGGGCGTCCAGCCCGAGCTCCTGCACGATCTGCTGCGCCTCGCGCTGGCGGCTGGGATCCGGGCTGACCCAGACACCCGCCACCGGGGAGCCGAAACCGGCCCAGGTCAGGCGGGTGCGCAGCCGATGACGGAGATCCCGCTTCGCTTCGGGGACCGAGACGATCAGCATCAGCCAATGGCCGTCCCAAGGTCGCTCTTCGTTGCCGAAGGCGTAGATCCGTTCCGCGCCCTCGGTCAGCAGGCGTCTGCCCGGCGGGGTCAGCGACCAGCGCACCCGGCGCCCGACGCGTTCGGAGACGACCCAGCCTTCGGCCGACGAGCGGGCCAGTGCCTGCCGCGCGGACTTCTCCTCGACGTCCAGTACCCGCAGCGCCTCGACCAGCGTGGACGTCCACACGGGTTGATCGCGGGGGAGGATGTACTCGCCGAGGATCGTCATCAGCAGCGACCTCGCGCTCGCGTGACTGACTTCCCGGCGCCTGCTCATCGTCGGCCTGCGGGTACCGCCTTTCTGCTGGTGCGCGACGGGGACCGAGGTGGCGGAGTCCGCCATTTGTTGTCACCGACCTCAAAGTTTCGGGGATTCGTTCGGGTCCAGAAGAACAACCAGGTTACCCACGTTCCGTGATCGGTTGGATACCTGACACTCTTCCGAGGGACCCCGAGCTGTTCAATCCCCTCCCTTTAGACTTACTCACCTCATGAGCGCCACACTCGTTGCCAAGGATCTCGCCGCGGGCCACGGCGACCGCGTTCTCTTCTCCGGCCTCGACCTCGTCGTCGCCCCTGGCGAGGTGATCGGTCTGGTCGGGGTCAACGGCGCCGGCAAGTCGACGCTGCTGCGGACCCTCGGCGGCCTGGTGCCGCCGGAGGACGGCAGCGTCCGGTTGAACCCGCCGACGGCCACGGTCGGTCACCTTCCGCAGGAGCCGGAACGCCGCGAGGGTGAGTCAGTCCGCGAGTTCCTGGCCCGTCGCACCGGTGTCAGCACCGCGCAGGCCGAACTCGACGCCGCCACCGAGGCCTTGACCGCGGGCGAGCCCGGTTCGGACGACACCTACGCCGTGGCGCTGGATCGCTGGCTCGCGCTCGGCGGCGCCGACCTCGACGACCGGGCGGGTGAGGTCGTCGCGGATCTCGGCCTCGCGGTCAGCCTGGACCAGCCGATGCGGTCGCTGTCCGGCGGGCAGGCGGCACGGGCGGGGATGGCCTCGCTGCTGCTGAGCCGCTACGACATCTTCCTGCTCGACGAGCCGACCAACGACCTCGACCTGGACGGCCTGGAGCGGCTGGAGCGGTTCGTGACCGGACTGCGCGCCGGGACGGTGCTGGTCAGCCATGACCGGGAATTCCTGGCCCGCACCGTGGACCGCGTCGTCGAACTCGACTTCGCGCAGCAACAGGTGCGGACCTACGGCGGCGGCTACGAGTCCTATCTGGAGGAACGCGCCGTCGCACGGCGGCACGCCCGCGAGGAATACGACGAGTACGCGAACACGAAGGCGTCACTCGAAGCCCGCGGCGCGATGCAGCGTTCGTGGATGGAGAAGGGCGTCAAGAACGCCCGGCGCAAGGCTCCCGACAACGACAAGGTCGGCCGCAAGTTCCGTAGCGAGGCCACGGAGAAGCAGGCGTCGAAGGCCCGCCAGACCGACCGCATGATCGAGCGCCTCGACGTCGTCGAGGAACCCCGCAAGGAATGGGAACTGCGGATGGAGATCGCGGCGGCGCCCCGGGCGGGTGCGGTCGTGGCGACCCTGCGCGGCGCGGTGGTGCGGCGGGGCGGGTTCACCCTCGGTCCGGTGGACCTGCAGATCGACTGGGCGGACAAGGTCGCCATCACCGGGGCCAACGGCGCCGGGAAGTCGACCCTGCTCGCGGCCCTGCTCGGCCGGATCCCGGTCGACGAAGGCGGTGCCGCGCTCGGCTCCGGCGTCGTGGTCGGTGAGGTGGACCAGGCGCGGAAGCTCTTCCTCGGTGACTTGCCGCTCGTGGAGGCCTTCGCCCGCGAAGTCCCGGAACTCCCCGACGCCGAGGTCCGGACGTTGCTGGCGAAGTTCGGGCTGAAGGCGGCGCACGTGCTGCGTCCGGCGGCCACGCTGTCGCCGGGGGAGCGGACCCGGTCGGCGCTGGCGCTGCTGCAGGCGCGCGGGGTGAACCTGCTGGTGCTCGACGAGCCGACGAACCATCTGGACCTGCCCGCGATCGAGCAGCTGGAGTCGGCGCTCTCGGAGTACCCGGGGACGTTGCTGCTGGTGACGCACGACCGGCGGATGCTGGACGCGGTGGCCACCACGCGGCGGCTCGAAGTGGCCGACGGGAAGGTCACCGAGTCGTGAGCCACTGGAGGACCGAGTGCGGGAGGGGTCAGCCCTTGGTCGCTCCCCCGGTGAGTCCCTTCACGAACTGTTTCTGCAGCGCCAGGTAGAAGATCAGCACCGGCAGGGTGGCCAGGAACATCAGCGCGAACACGCTCCCGAGATCCGCCTGGTACTGCCCGATCGAGCGGTAGATCCCGGTGGTGACGGTGGTTCCCTGGCTGGGACCGAGGATGATCAGCGGATCGATGAAGTCGTTCCAGATCCACACCCCGAGGAAGATCAGCACACTCGCCGTCGCCGGGCGCAGCAGCGGGAACACGATCCGCCAGAACACCTGCGTCCGGCTCGCGCCGTCGAGCAGGGCGGCCTCTTCGAGTTCCACCGGCACCCCGCGGACGAATCCGGTGAACACGAAAACGCCGAAAGGCACGTAGTACCCGACGTTGAACAGCACCAGGCCCTGCAGCGTCGCCATCATCCCGGTCAGCCGCAGCACCTCGGTGACCGGGATCAGGATCACCTGCGGCGGGATCATCAAGCCCGCCAACAGGATGAGCGCGAGCACCTTCGTCCACCGTTTCCGCGAACGCGCCAGATAGTGCCCGAGCATGGCCGAAAGCACCGTCAGCACCAGGATCGACAGCACGGTGACGAGCAGGCTGTTCGCCAGGCTCACCCAGAACAGCCCGTCGGGCCGGGTGAGCACGGCGTGGATGTTGGTCAGCGTCGGCGGCAGCGGGACCGACGCCGGTTCCCGCGCGATCTCGTCACCGGGTTTGAAGACGTTGACGAGCACGTAGTACAGCGGCACGAAGAAGAGCGCGCTCACCAGGATCGCCACGGCGGGCCGGAGTCTCACAGGTCGACCTCCCGCCGCCGCAGGAACCGCAGCACGATCGTGGTCACGGTGGCGACGATCACCAGCATCACCACGGCCATCGCGGACGCGTACCCGACGTGGTTCGCGTCGAGGCCGGTGGCGAGGACGTCGAACGCGATGGTCGCCGTGGTCCCGGAACCGGGGCCGCCGTTGGTGACGACCTTGACGTAGTCGTAGGTCTTGAACGCCGAGATCAACAGGACGACCGTGTTGATCGTCAGCGACGGCGCGAGCAGCGGCCAGGTCACCGCGCGGAACCGCCGCACCGGACCGGCGCCGTCGATCTCCGCGGCCTCCAGCAGTTCGGCAGGCACGCCTTGCAGACCGGCGAGGTAGACGACGACGCAGAAGCCCAGCATCTGCCAGCACACGATGGACGCGAGTGAGTAGAGCGCCAGGTCCGGATCGGACAACCAGCCCGGCGGATGCTCGACGCCGAGCGCGCGGAGGGCGTCGTCGAGCGGGCCGCGGTCGTCGAGGAGTTTCGTCCAGATGATGCTGACCACGACCGAGCTGAGGATCACCGGTGTGAAGAACACGCTCCGCAAAGCGTTGTACAGCCAGCCTTTCCGGTCCAGCAGCAGGGCGACGCCGAGGCCGAGCAGATTCGGCACGAGTACCACGATCACGGTCAGGAGCGTGGTCACCCGGAGCGCGGTCAGGAACTGCTCGTCCTGGAACAGCAGCCGGTAGTTCTCGAAGCCGATGTACTCCGAGGGCGGGTCGAACGGGTTGTGGTTCGTCAGGCTGTAGCCGAAGCTGATGAGGATCGGCGCCATCACGAAGCACAGATAGATGACGACGCCGGGAGCGCCGAACGAGACGAAATGCCACACTCGCGGCAGGATCGGTTTTCTGGCCATCGTGTGGTCAGCGTGCCTTCGCCCACTCGGTGTCCAGGAACGCGCAGGCGTCGGCCACCGGCTTGCGGCCGGTGACGACGTCCTGGGCGGCCTGGTAGACCTTGTCCTTCATTCCCGGCAGGAGCCCGTCGTCCGCGGTCTCCCAGCTGAAGGCGTTCACGACCGCGTTCTGGGTGACGGCTTGCGTGTAGAGGTCGTAGCCCGCCTTGAAGACGGGACCGGCGTCGGGAGGTGGGGTGTAGCCCTTGATCGCGGGGAACAGGCCGTCGGCCTTGACCGAGGCGTCGATCTGCTCCTTGTCCAGCTGGAACGCCAGCGCGAACTTCCTCGCCGCGTCGAGCCTCGGCGATTTGGCGTTCACGACGATGCCGCCGCCGGTGTAGGCGGGGACGACGAGCTTCCCGTCCTCGGAGGGGAAGTTGAAGACGCCGATCTCGAACGGCGGCTTCTTCGCGTCGGCGCTGGCGGCGAACCAGTTGCCCATCGGGTACATCGCGCCTTCGCCGTTGAGGAAAGCCGCCTCGGTCGCGGAGTAGTCACGCGAGACCTGGGTCTTGTCGAGGTAGCCCTTGGCGACCAGGTCGGCGAATTTGCCGAACGCCTGCCGGAAGGCCGGATCGGTGAACTTGACCTTGTCGGCGCGGCGCTGGGAGAGCCAGTCCGGGGTCTTGCCGTAGACGTCGACGCTGACCAGGCCGTCCAGCAGCATCGCGGACGGGAAGCCTTCCTTGCCGCCTCCGATGGTGAACGGCGTGATGCCCTTGGCTTTCAGTTTCTCGGACACGGCAAGGAGTTCCGCCCAGGTCGCCGGCGGGGAGGCGATCCCGGCGTCGGCGAAGAGCTTCTTGTTGTAGTAGATCGGCGGGATGGTCTGGGTGTTCGCGGGCAGCTGGTGGTGCCCGCCCTTGATCGGGTTGGCGCCGGGGAACTGGAAGTCCTCGAGTTCCTCGGGCGTCCAGGCGTAGAGGTTGCCCGATTCGGCGAAGCCCGCCGAGTCGACCGCGATCGCGACGTCGGGGAACTGGCCGGATTGCAGCAGTTGCTTGGCGTATCCGGTGCGGTCTGTCGACGGGGCGACCAGCTTCTTCACGGTCAGACCGGGATTCCGGTCCGTCACCCGCTTGATCGCGGCGTCCCAATAGGACGGTGGCAGATTGGGCGTCTCGAAGGTGAGGAAGGAGATCTCGCCGCCGTTTCCGGAGCCGCCGGTGCCGCCGACCGCGCATCCGGTGAGACTCGCTGCGAGGAGCAACGCCGCTCCCCACGCGAAGGACCTGCTCATCTCCGGACACCCTTCTCGCGGCACTGCACGACGTCTCAGATACGACGGCATTCGATCGGATGTCTAGGGCGGTGTCAAGCGCTCGGTTGTCTACTTCGCTGTCCGAATCGGACGATACATCGGACCTATGAGAGCTCTAGATCTTGGTCAATCGGATGAGCGTGCTCGCGAAATCGCCGTCCGGCAGGGCGGGGATCAGGCCGTGGGCCAGCAGTGAAGCACCATGCCACACCCTCCCGGTGTCCTCGTCGCGGTAGCGGGCGCCGGGGTCGAGACCGTCGAGCCGGACCGGTCGTCCGGGAGCGTGGAAATGTGCCGCTTGCCGGAACACGAACACGACCGCACACCCGCCGTCGGCCGCCACGTACTGCACCGCGGAGACGCCGTCGGTCTCCGGCGGCACGAGCCGGTAGAGCCTGCCGTGCTGGACGACCGGCCGGATCTCCTTGTACAGCGCGATCTGTTCGCGGGCGTGATCGAGGTCCGCCTCGGACCAGGACACGATGTCGCCGCCGATGCCGAGTACGCCCGCCATCGCGACGTGGAACCGGAACCGCAGCGGGGTGGAGCGCCGGGTGACGAAGTTGGGGTCGTCGGTGACCCACGCCGACATCGCGCGCGCCGGGTAGACCTGACCGTAACCGTGCTGGATGACGAGTCTGTCGAGCGCGTCGGTGTTGTCTGACGTCCAGACCTGGTCGGTGCGCGCCATGATGCCGAGGTCGATCCGCCCGCCACCGCCGCTGCACGCCTCGATCCGCAGTCCCGCATGCGCGGCGCGCAGGCGGTCCATGATCGCGTAGACCGCGCGCGTGTGCTCCACCCACAGCCGGTCCGGATCGGTGTCGGCAGGCCAGCCCGCTTCGCTGAACGGACGGTTCATGTCCCATTTCAGGAAGTCGATGCGGTGCCCGCCGACCAGCGCGTCGAGTCGTCCGTATGCCCAGTCGGCGACGTCCGGCCGGGCGAAGTTGAGGACCAGCTGGTGCCGCAGTTCCGAACGTGCCCGATGTGGATGGTGCAGCACCCAGTCCGGGTGCGCGCGATGGAGATCGCTGTCCGGGTTGACCATCTCGGGCTCGACCCAGAGTCCGAACTTCATGCCGAGCCGGTGCACGTCGTCGATCAGCGAGCCGAGGCCGTCGGGGAACTTGACGCGATTGACGTGCCAGTCGCCGAGCCCGGCGTGGTCGTTGTCGCGGGCACCGAACCAGCCGTCGTCCATCACGAACAGCTCGACGCCGAGCGTCGCCGCTTTCTCCGCCAGCGCGCGTTGCCCGGCCTCGGTGACGTCGAAACCCGTTGCCTCCCAAGAGTTGTAGAGCACCGGCCGCAGTTCGCCGGGATGCGGGAGGACGTGACCGAGCGTGTAGGCGTGCCAGGCGCGGCTCGCGGCGCCGAACCCGCCCTCGGTGTAGAGCCCGGCGAACACCGGCGTGGTGAGCGTTTCACCGGACGCGAGCCGGGGGACGACCCCGTCCTGGCCGAAACCGCCGGTCACGGTGAGACGGCCGGTGGAGGACCGGGTGGTGGTGATCCGCCACGATCCGCTCCACGCCAGCGTGGCGCTGTAGACCTCGCCGTGACGCTCCGTCGCCTCGCCGTCGTCGAGCATCACCCACGGGTTGGCATGGTGGCTGGTGATGCCGCGCCTGCTGCCGAACGTGGTTTCGCCGTGGGGGACCGGTTCCCGGAGCAGCTGGCTCTCCGCGGCCCAGCGGCCGGTGACGTGGCTGATCCGGTAGCCGGGCAGGATCGGCAGGACCCAGGTCGCGGAGTCGGCGCGGATGATCTCGATCGGGCCTTCGGTGCCTGTGGTGCCTTCAGTGTCGTCGTGGGCGAGTTCGGTCCAGCGCTCGATCACGTCGGTCCCGGGCGGCACGCGATAGTTCAGCGTGATCCGCAGGGGATAGTGGCGGTCGCGGAAGTGGACCCTCAGCCGGTTGCCGTCGATGTCGTGGGAGAGGTAGCGCCACTCCAGCGCCCGGGTGCCGTCGGCGAACCGGACCTGGAGGGCGGGCGTCCAATACCGCGTGCCGCCGTCCGCGGCGAGTTCGTCCAGGCCCTCGTTGGGATCGTTGAAGGCGTCCCAGCGTTCCTTGGTCTCGGGGAGGACGTCCTGGAGCTGGCCGAGGGTGAGGGCCGGGCCCCAGTAGACGTGACCGGGGGTGTCGTCCTCGGTCAGCCTGAACGCGTAGCTCGTGGCCGCGGTGCGGATGAGCCAGGACCGCCTGCCCTCGTCGAAAACGATCTCAGTCACGGTCGCCCATCCTGGCCCGGAAGGGCAAGCCGGGCCAGGGGCGGACCGCTCGGTGGCACATCGGGCCGGGGTGGTCGTGAGTGTCTTGGGTCGTTAGAACGACACTTGCCACTCACGACCAACGCGACCGACGCCTCTCCTCAGCCGCCCACCTTCGCGATCGCCACCGTGTGCGAAGGCCGCACCCGCACCAGTACCTTCCCCGGCGAAGTCGCGTAGGCCATCCAGCCGTCGGCAGCCTCCTGCCCGGCCTCCGCGAGATACCGTCGTGCGATCAGTTCGGAGCCCCGCCGGATGCCTTCGGGATCCGTGACGATCTCAGCGACGCCCTCCACACTCACGAACGAATAGGGCGGGCGCGGGTCGTCGGCGACGACCGAAACACGCGGATTCTCCTTGAGCGCCCGGCCTTTGACGGTGTCCTCGCCCAGGTTGACCACGATGTCGTCCCCGTCCATGGCGAACCAGACCGGGACCGCGTGCGGCCTGCCGTCCGGGCGGACCGTCGCGAAGACGGCGGTGCGGGTTCCTTCGGCGAGGAACGCGCGACGTTGCTCGTCGGTCATCTTCTCCGGCATTGCTTCATCCCCTCAGAATGGCGTCCAGGCCGAAGGCCGGGAACAGCCGGCTGGTGAACGTGGTGAACTCGGCGACCTTCCCGTCGACGGCGCGGATGAGGTCGAGTTTGAAGGCGCGGAACTCCGTGTCACCGGGACGCCGCAGGTACGAGGCGAACGCGGGCATCCGGTTGGCGTCGACGGCGACGGCGCGCCATTCGCCCATCTCTTCGGCGATCCTGGCGTGCCTGGCGAGGTGTTCGAGCCCGACGTAGCAGTGGGGTTCCGGTGGCATGGTGACACGGACGTCGTCACGGACCAGGGTGCTCAGGGAGCCGAAGTCGCCGCGGTCGTGTGCTTCGACGAGCCTCCGGACCAGTGCGCGTTCCTCTTCGGACGGTGCCGAGGCCGACCACTCGCCGCGGTGCCCGGGAAGGCGTTCGCGCAAGGTCGCGCGGCCGCGTTGCAACGCGCTGTTCGCGGCGGGGACGGTCAGGTCCAGCAAGCCGGCGCTCTCCGCAGCGGTCCAGCCGAGGACATCGCGCAGGATCAGCACCGCGCGCTGCTGCGGCGGCAGCAGCTGCAGTACGGCGAGGAAGGCGAGTTCGATGGTCTCCCTGGCGACGGCGAGCGCGTCCGGTCCGGCGTCGGGCGGCGCGATCTCGTCGAGCAGCCGGTCCGGGTACGGCTGTATCCAGGGGACTTCGGCGAACGACTGCAGTGACGGGACCCGTCGCGCGCTTTTGCGCAGGGCGTCGAGGCAGGCATTGGTGGCGATCCGGTACAGCCACGCGCGGAAGTTCCCGCCGTCGAAGGTGTCCAGCCCGCGCCAGGCGTTGATCAACGTCTCCTGGACGACGTCCTCGGCCTCGTCGAACGAGCCGAGCATCCGGTAGCAGTGGACGTGCAGTTCGCGGCGGTGTCGTTCGGTCAGCGCGGCGAAGGCGGTTTCGTCTCCCGCCTTCGCCGCGGCGACGGTCTCATCCCTGTCAGTGCTGGTCATCGCGCCTCCATCGAGTGTTCTTACCCGATGTAACGGCGGCCTTGGCGGGAACTCATCGGTCCCGCGACGAGTTTTTTCCGGCGACCTCGAAATTGCAGGTCAGGGGCGGGCGGTGAGGTACCCGCCCAGGGTCCGGAAGTATTCGTTCGCGGCCAGTTCGGTGCCGTCCTCGGTCCGGACCCGCTCGATGACGAGGCCGTGCGATCGGCCGCGGCGCGACTCGGGACCGGCGACGATCACGACGCCGTCACCCTCGCGGATGAAGATCCGGCCCGCGGTGCCGCCGTAGTGGCCCGCCGACACCGACGAACGGACGATACGCAGCTGCTTCCCGCGGTGGTAGGTGAACGCGTTGGGGTAGGGGTCGGACTGCGCCCGCACCAGCCGCTCGATCTCGTCGGCGGGCCATGTCCAGTCGATGAGACTGTCTTCGAGGGCGCGCTTGTGGAAGAAGCTGGCCTTCGACCGGTCCTGTTTGACCGGGGTGAAGTCCCCGCTCGCGATCAGCTCGATGGCTTCCGTGGTGATCGGCGCGATGAGCTCGACCGTCCGGTGGAAGAGATCGGTCGTCGTGTCCTTCGGTCCCACCGGGACGGACCGCTGCAGCACGACGTCGCCGGCGTCGAGGTCGCCGTCCATCATATGAGCCGTGACACCCACTTCCGGCTCGCCGTTGACGAGTGCCCAGATCAGCGGCGAAAAGCCGGCGTACGCGGGCAGCAGCGAGTCGTGCACGTTCAGCGTGCCGTGGCGCGGCATCGAGAAGATCTCCGGCGGCAGCCGGGTGCGCCAGTTGTTCGCGACGATCAGATCGAGGTCGGCTTCCTTCAGCTCCGCCAGCAATTCCGGGTCGTCGGGGCGCTGACGCAGCAGGGCGCGGATACCGTGGGATTCGGCGAGGTCCGCGACCGAGTCCGACCAGATCCTCTCGTAGGCGTGGTCACTCTTCGGGTGAGTGACCACGAGGGCGACGTCGTGACCCGCGTCGATCAAAGCCCGCAAGGTGCGGTGCCCCCAGGTCTGGTATCCGAACATGGCGACCCGCATGGGACCGGCCTCCTCCTGGTCGAGGGATGAACATCACCACTGAAAGTACTAGTTGAGCCTCACCTAAGTTAGGTTAGGGTTCCCTTGTTCTAACGGAGTACCGAGAAGCGGCTCGGCCGCGCAAGGGGTTCAAGATGGCACGAGCAGTGGTCGGTGAACGGATCCCGGTCTACGACATGGTCGGAGTCGGGTTCGGGCCGTCGAACCTGGCGCTCGCGATCGCCCTCGCCGAACACAACTCCGCGCCGGGCGCCGAGACCGTCACCGCCCACTTCCTCGAGCGCCAGGTCCGGTTCGGCTGGCACCGCGGGATGTTGATCGACAACGCCACCATGCAGGTCTCGTTCCTCAAGGACCTGGCGACGATGCGGAACCCGACGAGTTCGTTCAGCTTCCTGTCGTACCTGCACGGCAAGGGGCGGCTGGTCGATTTCATCAATCACAAGACCCTCTTCCCGCTGCGCGTCGAGTTCCACGACTACTTCGAGTGGGCCGCGGAGAAAGTCGACGACGTCGTCTCGTACGGCACCGAGGTGCTTTCGGTCATGCCGGTCTTCGAGGGCGAGGAGATCGTGTACTTCGACGTGCACGCCCGTACCGGCGGCGAATTGGTCGAGCTGCGTGCCCGCAACCTCGTGCTGGGCACCGGCCTGCGGCCGAACCTGCCCGAGGGAGTGACCCCGGGCCCCCGGGTCTGGCACAACAGTGAGCTGCTGCACCGCATCGAGGGGATGGCCGCCGGGGACCCGCGCCGGTTCGTGGTCGTCGGCGCCGGCCAGAGCGCGGCGGAGGTCAGCGCGTTGCTGCACGACCGCTTCCCGCGGGCCGAGGTCTGCGCGGTGTTCGCGCGCTACGGCTACAGCCCGGCCGACGACAGCGCGTTCGCCAACCGGATCTTCGACCCCGAGGCCGTCGGCCGGTACTACGAGGCGCCGGACGAGGTCAAGGAACGCCTGATGCGCTACCACGGCGCGACGAACTACTCGGCGGTCGACATCGAGCTGATCGACGACCTGTACCGCCGCGTCTATCGCGAGAAGGTGCAGGGGATCGAGCGGCTGAAGCTGCTCAACGTCTCCCGCCCGGCCGAGGTCACCGACACCGGTTCCGGGGTGCGCGTCACCATCGAGGCGCTGGAGACCGGCGAGCGGACCCGGCTCGACGCCGATTTCGTCGTGTACGCCACGGGTTACCGCCCGGCGGACCCGACGCCGCTGCTCGGCGAGCTGGCAGCGAACTGCGCCCGGGACGGCGAAGGCAGGCTGCGGGTCGAACGCGACTACCGGATCGTCACCGACCCGCCGCTGGAGGGCGGGATCTACCTTCAGGGCGGCACCGAGCACACGCACGGCATCACGTCGTCGCTGCTGTCCAACACGGCCGTCCGCGTCGGCGAGATCCTGCAGTCCATTGTGGACCGGGGCGCGGCGGGCACGTCGCGTCCCGAGTACGCGGTGAGCGGTACCGGTCCCGCTTGACCCGCGGTTTCCTGCTGACCCCGGCCCGGAAGGGGATCTGGTTCGCTCGGCAGCTCGACCCGGCCGTGGTGTCCGGCGAGGTCGCCTGGACCTTCACCGAGCGGCCGAGGGTGATCCTGACCGTGCTGGAGCTGCCGGAGTCCTTGCCCCGTACCGATACACGTCCGGTTCGACCGGGACCCAGAAGGGTGTCGTCGTCCCGCGTCGCGGTGTGGTGAACCTGTTCCACAGCCACCGTGCGACGTTGCACCGGCCGGAGGTCGAAGCCACCGGGACGGCTTCGGCCGCATCGAGGTCACCCCGTCGTTCTTCGCGCGGAGGGCGGAGGCGGGCCTGATGACGGCGCACACTGGTCCTGGCCCGGGGCCGTGCTGACCGAGGGGTCGGTGCGGGAACCGGCGGAGACGGGGTTCACCGCGCTGGACGCGCTCGGCCGCCGGGCGGCGCTGCTCGACTCACCCGCAGACGGAACACAGAAGGAGAACAAGGCATGACGAATCCGTTCGAGAACCCCGACGGCACGTACCTGGTGCTGGTCAACGACGAGGGACAGCACAGCCTGTGGCCCGAGTTCGTCGAGGTCCCGGCGGGCTGGACCACGAAGTTCGGCCCCGCTTCGCGCCCGGAGTGCCTGGAGTACGTCGAGACCAACTGGACCGACCTGCGGCCCGCCTCGCTCGTCAAGGCCATGGAGTCCTGATGCCGGGACCGGGCCGGTATGGAGGTCCGTGAAGGCCTCCTTGAGGGACCCAGAGTCCCTCAAGGAGGCCTTCACGGACCTCCGCGTGCGGGAGTCACGACGCGGGCGAAGACCTCGCGCTTCTCCTTCGCCACCTTCAGGCCGGTCTGGCCTGGCTGCTGATTTCGCGGGGCGGGTTCAGCCGTTCTGCGCGCTGACCGGCTCGATCGGGGCCGGCTCGCCGAAACGGGCCAGTGCCAGCGCCGCCGCTATCGCGAGGACGAACCCGGCCACCGCCACGGCCGCGAAACCGGGCCGGGTGGTGTCGCCGAGCACGACGACCCCGATCAGTGACGGGAGCACGGTCTCGCCGATCACCATCATCGCCGTCGAGGTGGTGACGCTGCCGCGTTGCAGCGCGGTGGCGTAGAACAGCATCGCCATCCCGCCCGCCGCGGCGAGGGTGTACGTGGCGGGATCGGTGAGCAGATCGAGCGGGGCCAGACTGGTGAGCACCCGCCCCGAAAGCGCGACCACGCCGAAGCTCAGCCCGGCGACCAGGCCCAACGCGGGCGTCCGGATCCGCCGCGGCGCGCGGCCGGCGAGCATCCCGGCCGTGCCGAGCACCACCACCGTGCCGACGAGCACGAGCCGGAACCCCAGCCCGGTCGCCGAAGAGCCCTCGCTCTCCGCCGACATCCCGAGCAACGCGAGCCCCGCGCAGACGACTGCGACCGCCGTCCATTCGCGACGTCCCAAGCGGACACCCAGGGTCCGCGCCGCGACCGCCGTCACCGCGAGACTCCCGGCCAGCGCCGCCTGGACGACGAACAGCGGGAGCACGCGCAGCGCGGCGACCTGGGCGACGAAGCCGACGACGTCCAGCGCCAGGCCCGCGACGAACTTCCACTGCCGCAGCACCCGCACGAGAAGCCGGGGATCGACGCGGTCATCGGCGCCGGAGGTCGCCTTCGCGGCGATCGCTTGCATCACCGAAGCGACGCCGTACGCACAGGCCGCGAAGAACGCGCAAATCAATCCCCACCACATGGATCGCCAGCCTAGCGGTGTGTAGGGTCGTCGCCATGTCGAACACGAGTTCGAGGTCCGCCGTGCCGGTGGAACGGGCCTGGCCGGACGGGATCGCCGAGGACGAAGCCGGGATCCAGTGGGACTTCTTACACTTCCTCCGGGCCACCGCGGTGAACAAGGTCGCCGGGCTGACCCGCGTCCAGGCGGCGGCCACGCCGCTGCCGTCGTCGCCGCGGATGAGCGCCTTGGGCGTGCTCAAGCACCTGACCGCGGTGGAACGCTGGTGGCTGTCGATCGAGGCGGGCGGCGCGGACCTGCCTTCGTTGTGGACGGGATCGCCGGATCCGAGCTGGGACCTGACCGAGGACGACGATCCCCGTTCGGTCGTCGAGGCGTACCGCGCCGAATGGGCGATCTCGGAAGCCTCACTGGCCGGGACCTCACCGGACGAACGGGCACGCCGGTCGGGTAAGCACACCGTGCGATGGGTACTCGCGCACGTCCTTCAGGAGACCGCGCGGCACACCGGGCACCTGGACATCCTGCGGGAGCTGGCCGACGGCACGGTCGGCGAATAGCACCGTAAGGTGTGCGCCATGGCTGACAGGCTGTATTTCCGGCAGTTGCTCGCGGGCCGCGACTACGCGGTGGGGGATCCGGTCGCGACGCAGATGGTGAACTTCGCCTACCTGATCGGCGATCGGGAGACGAACGAGGCCGTCGTCGTCGACCCGGCGTATGCCGTCGGCGATCTGCTCGACCTGCTGGAAGCCGACGGGATGCGGCTGACCGGTGTCCTCGCCACGCACCATCACCCGGACCATGTGGGCGGCGAGATGATGGGGTTCTCGCTCCCCGGGATCGCGGAGCTGCTGGAACGCGTCCAGGTGCCGATCCACGTCAACAGCGCCGAGGCCGAGTGGGTCCGCCGGATCACCGGCGTCTCGGAAACCGACCTGCGCTCGCACGAACACGACGAGGTCCTCGAAGTCGGCGCGGTGCCGATCCGGCTGCTGCACACCCCGGGGCATACGCCGGGCAGCCATTGCTTCCTCGTCGACGGCAGGCTCGTCTCGGGCGACACGCTGTTCCTCGAAGGCTGTGGCCGCACCGATTTCCCCGGTGGGGACGCGGAGGCGATCTACCGGAGCCTGCAGTGGCTCGCGGGTCTCGACGGCGATCCGGTCGTCTACCCGGGACACCAGTACTCGGCCGAGCCGTCGGCGAACCTTTCGCGGGTGAAGGACACGAACTTCGTGTTCCGGCCGAAGTCGCTGGACGAGTGGCGTCTGATGTTCGGCGGCTGACCCCCGCAGGCGTCCAGATCGCGGGACGAAACGCCCACCGGTTGACCCTGCCCGTCCCGCGGGCAGAAGCTCGGGAGCGTGACGGTCAAGCTGCATTGGTTCCTGCCCACCACCGGCGACGGACGGACGATCGTGGAGCACTTCCACGCCAGTCGCGCGGCCGGGGCCACCGCCGCGCGTGAGCCGAGTCTCGACTACCTCGCGCAGGTCGCCCGAGCCGCCGAGGCCAACGGCTTCGAAGGGGTCCTGACCCCGACCGGGACCTGGTGCGAGGACGCGTGGCTGACGACGGCGGCGCTGATCCGCGAGACGAGAACCCTCAAGTTCCTCGTCGCGTTCCGCCCGGGAACCGTCTCACCGACGCTGGCCGCACAGATGGCCGGGACCTTCCAGCGGATCTCCCAGGGACGTGTGCTGCTCAACGTCGTCACCGGCGGCGACGCGGTCGAACAGCGCCGGTTCGGTGACTGGCACGATCACGACCAGCGTTATGCCCGCACCGGTGAGTTCCTCGAGATCGTGCGCGGGGTGTGGAGCGGCAAGCCGTTCGACTACGACGGCGAGCATCTGAAGGTCGAGGGCGCCACCACGCGAGCGGCGCCGGATCCGGTGCCGCCGATCTACTTCGGCGGGTCGTCACCGGCGGCGCTCCCGATCGCGGCGCGGCACGCCGACGTCTACCTGACCTGGGGCGAACCGCCCGCGCAGGTCGCCGAGAAGATCACCAAGGTGCGGGAGCTCGCCGAAGAGCAAGGCCGGAAACTCCGGTTCGGCATCCGGCTGCACACGTTGTCGCGCGACACGGCGGCCGAGGCGTGGGCCGAGGCGGGCAAGCTGCTGGACGCGATCGACCCCGAGCGGATCGCCCACACGCAGAAACAGTTGTCCGCCAGCGAATCCGTCGGCCAGCAGCGGATGGCCGCGTTGCACGGCGGCAAAACCGACGGCGGTGTCCGCGGGCTGGAGATCCACCCGAACCTCTGGGCGGGCATCGGGCTGGTGCGCGGGGGAGCGGGCACGGCGCTCGTCGGCAGCCACCGCGAGGTCGCCGACCTGATCGAGGAGTACCACGCCCACGGCATCGAGGAGTTCGTCCTGTCCGGCTATCCGCACCTGGAGGAGGCGTACTGGTTCGGCGAAGGCGTCCGGCCGGAACTGATCCGCCGAGGACTCACGGTTTAGGCCGTGTCCTGTAGGTCATCTTCGCGGTCTTCGCGCCCAGGTGGTCCCTGACGGCACGGGCGGTCCAGCCGAGTACAACCCGGTACGAGGCCGAACCGCCCGCACCGCCAGGAACCACCTGGATCACGAAGCCCATCGAACGGACTCACAGGACACGGCCTAGGCCCAGCGCTGCGACGCGTAGACGACGACGTTGTCCCGGTAGGACCGTTTCGCCGCGTCGAAACTCCCACCGCAGGTGATCAACCGGAGCGCGCTTCCCGGCGTGGGCCCGTAGACGGCCTGGGTCGGGAAGTCGTTCTTCGGGTAACGCTGGACGGAATCCACCCAGAACACGTTCTCCCGGCCGTCGGAGCGCGCGATCCTGATCTCGTCACCGGCCCGCAGGTCGCGCAGCCGGAAGAAGGGCGCGGGGCCGGAACGCGAGTCGACGTGCGCGGCGATGACGGCGGGGCCGGGATCACCCGGTACCGACCCGTCCTCGTACCAGCCGACGTCGGAGAACCGTTCGGGCGCCTGGAGTTCGCCCGCGGCGCCGAGGGCGAGGGGGATCAGCCCGGTCTGGTCGAACCCGATCGCCGGGATGGTCAGCCGGGCGGGCGCCACGTCGGCTTCGGCGGGCAGGGGGAGCGGGCCGGACGCGCTCGGCGCGGTGGGAGCCGGGCGGTCCGCCGCCGGGGCAGGCGCGCACGCGGCGAGCGCGATCAGTCCACAAAGGACTATCGCGTATCGCCTGCGCGCCCTAGCCGCCATGCGCCGGACGCCGCCGCATCAGCAGGACGGCCAACAGCGCCAGCACCGGCAGCGCGGCGAAAGGCCACCACGGCAAGGATTTCGAAGCCGTCCCGCCACCTCCGGTCTCGACACCGAGCTTCGGCGGATCCGGCAGGGCCGCACCGTCGGCGATGGCCTCGGTCTTGAGTTCGGTGCCGTTCTCGGTCACCAGCAAGCTGGTCGTCGACCCGGCCTTGACGTCCACTGTGGAGTCGGACGACGTGGCACCGGAAGTGAGCTTGAGCTGCCAGCGTCCTTCGGGGAGGTCTGTGTAGGGCGTCGTGACGCCGTAAGCGGCCGAACTCGCCACGGCCTTCCCGTCGGGACCGTTGACGGTCACCGGGGCCAGCGCCGCCGAACCCTGGACGACGCGCACCCGCCCGCTGCCTGCCGCGGGCGCGGTCAGATCGTCCCGCACCAGATCACCCTGCAGGCCGCCACCCGGACCGTTCGCGAACACCAGCAGGGAATACGCGGCGGCTTCCTTGATCTCGATCGTCGCGCTCAGCGCGGGAGGCGACGACGCGGCGGCGTCGCTGGGTCGCATCGAAACCGTGTACGCGCCGGGCGTCACCGAGGAGTACGGCGTCACCGCGCCGTAGCCCGCCTTGCGGACCACGACCTTCTCGGCTTTGCCGAAGGCGGCGAAGTAGACGTCGACCGGCGGGACCTTGGGGGACAGGTGCCCGACGCGGATCCAGCCGACGCCGGGGCCGGGGGCGGCGTGCGCCGTGAGCGGCAGGCCGCCGAGCAGCAGCAAGACGGCCGTGAGCACGCCGGCGGGTCTCAGCGGGACGGTGAGGGAACGCATGGCGTGACCTTTCCTTGCCGGGGATCAGGGAGCCGAGAACGGCGTGAGCAGTCCGGGCGGCGGGAACAACGGATACGTCACGAGCACCCCGCCCGGTACCCGGGTGACGGACGCCGGTTCGAAGGTGGCGCGCTGGCCGGTGTAGAACTCGGCGATCGAGGCCTCGTCGGCGCCGGAGACGAGCAGGCGTCGCAGTGGCTGACCTGCGGCGATTTCGCCCGGTATGGAAGGGAAGTCGACCAGCCGGACGGGGCCGAGGGTGGCGAGCGCGGCGGCGGTGGCGATCAGCCGGGGGTCGACCGCACCCGAGGCCAGTGCGTCTCGGGTGCCGCCCTCGCACCGTACCTGCCTGGACGACGCCAGCGCGGCACCGGCGCGTGACCGTGCCCCCGTTTCGTCACCCGTGTCGGGGAGACCCGTGGGTTCGCCGAAGCGGGAGACGGTGACCGTCTCCGGACCCGCGCCGAACACGGCGACCTTCGCGGTGGCGGAGAGAAACGCCGACGCTGCGGGGAACCGTGGCCGGTCGCGCTGCCCGGACGCGGTCAGCACAGCCCATTCCGGACCGGGGCAGGTGGCCGCGCAGGTGCCGAGGGGGACCAGGGAGCCGGTCGGCCAGCCGCCCGCGGCGAGTGCGGTCCAGCTCGCGTCGTCGACCAGGACGACGGCGCCGGAAGCGTTGTCCCGTAACCATTCCCTGGCCTGGGTGAGGGCGAGGCCGCCGGACGGCCCCGGTCTCAGCCTGCTGAAGCCGTGCACCCAGCCCGCCACGGAGACCACGACGAGGACCGAGGCCAGCACGACGGCGGACACGGGATACCGCATCGGGGCCAACCGGTGCCCGGCCCGCGGCCTGCCCGCCGCGACCGTGGCCGCGACTTCGGCGACGAGCAACGGTGTCAGCGGGAGCAGGAGCGCGAGCGGGAGTTCGACGGGGACGGCAGGCAGGGCGAGGACCGCGGCGATGAGCAGCGCCGACGCGGCGAGCGGCCGGGTGCGGGGCAGGACCATGCCGGAGACGATCGCGACCATCGACAGCACCACGAGCACCGGATCCAGCGCCGCCCACGTGCTGATCCCCGGCGGTCCCGGTGCGGGCAGCACCGGGCGCAGTGCCGACGCGGCCGGGCCGAAGGCGACGCCGAGACCGAACGTGAACACCACGGCCGTGAACGCGACACGCGAAGCCTCCCGTCGCCGGACGAGCAGCCAGCCCGCCGCGGGCAGCGCCAGCAACGCCAACGGTGCGGTGAGGACGCCCGCGAGCAGGCACAGCGCGGCCAGGACGTCGTGCCACGGTTTCGCCCGCTCGCGGGGTGTGGCGACGAGGACGAGAGAGGCCAGCACCCACGTGACGGCGAGATGCTCGACGATCGCCACCCGCTGCAGCCCGATCGCGAGCGGGGAGACCGCCATCAGCACGACGGCCGTGGTCGCCGCCCAGAACGGCAGGCCCAGCCGCCGCGCGAGGACCCACAGCAGGACGGCGCAGAGCACGGCCGCGAGCATCGCCGTCTCGCGGACGGCGACGACCGGGACGGAGTTCCGCTCGAACGCGCGGGACACCAGCGCGTACCCGGCGAGTTGCAGCCAGCCGAAGGGAGACGTCCCGGTGTCACCGGTGTCGGTGAAGGAAGTGAGCCTGCTCAAGGCGAAGGTATGCGCGACGGTCGCCGGTTCGGTGGACGGCGTCGGCGTCGGCGAGGCCAGGTAGAGCACGCGCAGGCCGCCGGTGACCACGAGGAGGGTGAGCACGACGTCGATGGACAGCAGCCGGTGGGCGGCCGCCCTCGTCCGGCCGCGGCCGGTGGTGCTGGCGGGGATTCGACCCGGTGGCGCGTCCCCCCGGTGCTGGGCCATTCGCGAAGCCTAGACCCGGAATTGCGCTCCGGTAAGGTTTCGCGACTGCTCCATCCGGGCGCGAAAACAGGATCAGTGTGGAGAATTGCTTACAGAGTGCGGGACAACGCCAATGCCGCGGTCCGGACGGCGGGCGCGACGCGATTGGTGTGCATGCGATTCGCCCAACCGGAGATCGACAACGCCGCCACCGCGACACCTTTGGCGTCGAGCAACGGGCTCGCGGCGCAGACGACACCGACGCCGGATTCCTCTCTTTCGAGCGCGATCCCGTCGCTGCGGACTTTCGCGAGCTGGCGTCGCAACAATCCGGCGACGGTGATCGTCCGGACACTCACCCTGGGCAATCCGGCGTCGATCACCTGTGCCACCATGGATTCCGGAGAAAACGCGAGAATCGCCTTGCCGACACCGGTGGCGTGGGCGGGAAAACGGCCGCCGATCCGGGACGGCAGCGACGGGGCGTCGGGGCCGCGCAGGATGTCGAGATAGACGACTTCGGTGCCTTCCAGGACGGCTAGATGCACGGTGTTCCGGGTCGCCTCGCGGAGATCGGCGAGATAGGGGCGTGCCGCCTCGACCAGTCCACGGCGCCGTACCGCCAGTTGGCCTATCTCGAACAGTTTCAGCCCGAGCCGCAACGCCGCGCCTTCACGTTCGAGCAGTCCGGTCGCGACGAGGTGCCCGGTGAGCCGGTGGACGGTCGACTTCGCCAGTCCGGTCCGCCGCGCGAGCTCGGAAACGCCGAGGGCTTCGTCGCCGGGACGGAAGGCCGCGAGCAGGGCCGTGACCCGGGCGGCGACGAGGCCGTCCGCTCCGGTTCGTTCCGGGTCGTCGTTCCGCCCAGCGGCACGCATGGGTTGAGTGTGCCCTATCCGCTCGGGGAGCGTCACGGACATGGCGCAACGGAAAGCGGTGGCCGCGATCGTCGGTCCCGGGAACATCGGCACCGATCTGCTCGCGAAGCTCCGGCGCAGCGAGCACGTCGAGGTGCGGTACATGGTGGGCGTCGACCCGGCCTCGGACGGGCTGGCGAGGGCCGCCGAACTGGGACTGGAGACTTCCGCCGAGGGTGTCGACTGGCTGCTGGCCCGCGACGAACTCCCGGACCTGGTCTTCGAGGCCACTTCCGCGAAGGCGCATCGGGTGAACGCACCGCGCTACGCCGCCGCCGGGATCCGCGCGATCGACCTGACCCCGGCGGCGGTCGGCCCGTTCACCTGCCCCGCCGTGGGCCTGCCCGAGCGGCTGGACGTGCCGAACGTCAATCTCATCACCTGCGGCGGCCAGGCCACCATCCCGATCGTGCAAGCCGTGTCCCGGGTGACACCGGTGCCCTACGCCGAGATCGTCGCGTCGGTGTCGTCGCGTTCGGCCGGTCCCGGGACGCGGGCCAACATCGACGAGTTCACCGCGACCACGGCACGCGGGCTCGAGCTCGTCGGCGGAGCGAGCCGCGGCAAGGCGATCATCATCATCAACCCGGTCGAACCGCCGATGATCATGCGGGACACGGTGTTCTGCGCGATCGACCCGGACACCGACTTCGCCGCGGTGACCGAGTCCATCCACCGGATGGTCGAGACCGTCCAGGGTTACGTGCCGGGCTACACGCTCAAGGCGGATCCGCAGTACGACCCGCCTCGGGCGGGGTGGGACGGGCAGGCGCGGGTCGCCGTGTTCCTCGAAGTCGCGGGCAACGGGGACTTCCTGCCCGCCTACGCCGGGAACCTGGACATCATGACCGCCGCCGCCGCCCGTGTCGGCGAGCTGCTGGCGACGCAGGAGGTGGCGGCGTGAGGTGGGATGACGTGGACCGCGAGGTCCGGCTGGTCGACACGAGCCTGCGCGACGGCAGTCACGCGATGGCGCACCAGTTCACCGAGAAGAACGTGCGCGACACCGTCCGGGCACTGGACGACGCCGGGATCTCGCTGATCGAGGTCAGCCACGGCGACGGGCTCGGCGGCTCGACGTTCAACTACGGCTTCTCCCTTGTCGACGAACGGAAACTGATCGCCGCCGCGGTCGAAGAGGCACGGCACGCGAAGATCGCGGTGCTGCTCCTGCCCGGGCTCGGCACGGTCGGCGACCTCCGGGTGGCGGCCGGCCTGGGCGCGGGCGCGGTCCGGATCGCCACCCACTGCACCGAGGCCGACGTCTCGGTGCAGCATTTCCGCGCGGCGCGGGAACTCGGCCTGGAGACGGTCGGCTTCCTCATGCTGTCGCATATGTCCACACCCGAGGACCTGGCGAAACAGGGCCGGATCATGGTCGACGCCGGGTGCCAGTGCGTGTACGTCGTCGACTCCGCCGGGGCGTTGATCCTGGAGGACGCGGGGGAACGGGTCGCCGCGCTGGTCGCGGAACTCGGGGACGAGGCGCAGGTCGGCTACCACGGGCACCAGAACCTGAGCTTCGGCGTCGCCAACTCCGTGGTGGCCTATCGCGCGGGTGCCCGGCAGATCGACGGCTCGCTCGTCGCGCTCGGGGCGGGTGCGGGCAATGCGCCGACCGAGGTCCTCGCGGCGACGTTCGACCGGCTCGGGATCCGGACCGGCGTCGACAAGGACGTGCTGATGGAGGCGGCGGAGAACGTCGTGACGCCCTACATCACCCGGCTTCCGGTGATGGACCGGTCGTCGATCGTGCAGGGTTTCGCCGGTGTGTACTCGAGCTTCCTGCTGCACGCCGAACGCGCGGCCGAACGGTACGACGTCCCCGCGCACGAGATCCTTTACCGCGTCGGCGCCGCGAAGTACGTGGGGGGTCAGGAGGACATGATCATCGACATCGCCCTGCGGCTGGTGGCCGAGCGGGCTCAGGGCTGACGGTCGGCGCCGAGCACGAGGCGGACGCAATGGTCGATCAGGCGCTCGCGGCTCACCTTGAGCGAGCCGTCGAGGTAGGCGACGAACACGTTGCTCAGCGCGCCGACCAGCCCGATCGAGGTCATCTGCCGGTCGGCCGCGTCACCGTGGGACAGCTGGCCGCTGACCAGTTCGGCGAACGAGGGCAAAAGCGCGATCCCGCGCGTGGTCAGCGCGGGATCGGTGATCGGCGCGAGCAGGAGCACCCGGCCCTTGCGCGGGTCGTCGACCATCAGCTCGACGAAGGACCGGACGGCGGCCTTCGCGCGGTCGGCGGGGCCGGGCGTGTCGCTGACCGCGTCGACCAGCGTCTGGCGGGCCTGATCGCCGATGTGCTCATAGACCGCGACGACCAGGTCCTCGCGGTCGGTGAAGCTCTCGTAGAAGTACCGCTCGGTGAGCTTCGCCCGGCGGCACACCGCGCGGACGCTCACCCCGGCGCTGCCCTGGGTGCCGAGCAGGTCGAGGCCCGCCTCGACGAGTTGCTCCCGGCGAGCGGCCTTGCGGTCGTCCAGCGTGGTGCCTGCCCAGCTGCGGCCGGCCATGGTCGGCTCCTCTTGTTGACTACGGCTGTTGTCAACTTTAACCTGACAACAGTTGTGGTCAATTTAACCAGCTCACCGAGGAGACCGGGGATGACACAGCCGCGGCCGCTGGGACCGGATTCGTTGACGTGGAAGTACTTCGGCGACTGGCGCGGGCTGCTCATCGCGCTCTGGGCCGGATCCATGCAGAACATGCACCCCGAGCTGGGCGCGGGTGTCGAGGAGCATTCGCGCTTCTTCGAGGAACGCTGGCAGCGGCTGTTCCGCTCGTTGTATCCGATCGGGGGAGTGATCTACGACGGTCCGCGCGCGCGGCAGACGGCGTCGGAAGTGCGTGGATACCACGATCGTATCAAGGGCGTCGACAAACACGGACGGCGTTACCACGCGCTCGACCCGGACACCTTCTACTGGGCGCACTCGACGTTCTTCATGAGCGCGATCCTCATCGCGGACCACTTCGTCGGCGGCATCGGCGAGGCCGAGAAGCGGAAACTGTTCGACGAACACGTCCAGTGGTACGCGATGTACGGCATGAGCATGCGCCCGGTGCCGGCGTCCTGGGAGGACTTCCAGCTGTACTGGAAACGGATGTGCGAGGACGTCCTGGAGGACAACAAGGCCACCCGCGATGTCCTCGACATCCAAGACCTCCCGAAGCCGCATTTCCTGCCGTGGCTGCCGGATCTCGCGTGGAGGCACGTGCGCGGACAGGTCGCGCGGAACTTCGTCTGGCTGACCGTCGGGTTGTACGACCCGCCGATCCGCGAGCTGCTCGGGTACTCCTGGACCGCACGCGACGAGCGGCGGCATCGCCGAGCCGGGAAGCTGATCAACGCCGTTTTCAAACTGGTCCCGCGAGATCGCCGCTACCATCCCCGCGCTCGCGCGGGCTGGCGCCGCGAGCGTGGCGAACTGGCCCCGGATGCCCCAGCGGTCGAGACTCCCGCGAGGAACCTTCCGCCGCTTTCGGAGCGGGGCAAACCCGAGCATTACTCACCGAACGTCTGAGGAGCCTCGATGAAGCTTGGTCACCACCTCGGTTACTGGTCCTCGGGTCCGCCCGAGGGCGCGCTGGACGCGGTGCTGAAGGCCGAAGAACTCGGTTTCGACTCCGTGTGGACGGCCGAGGGCTACGGTTCCGACGCGTTCACCCCGCTCGCCTGGTGGGGCGCGTCGACCAGCCGGATCAAGCTCGGCACCAACATCGTCCAGATGTCGGCGCGGACCCCGACCGCGACCGCGATGCACGCGCTGACCCTGGACCATCTCTCCGGGGGCCGGTTCGTGCTCGGACTCGGCGCGTCCGGGCCGCAGGTGGTCGAGGGCTGGTACGGGCAGCCGTATCCGAAGCCGCTGGCACGCACCCGCGAGTACGTCGACATCGTGCGGAAGGTCGTCGCGCGTGAGGCGCCGGTGACCCACGACGGGCGGCATTTCCAGTTGCCACTCCAGGGCGGGACGGGACTCGGGAAGGCGCTCAAGTCCACAGTGCACCCGTTCCGCAAGGAGATCCCGATCTTCCTCGCCGCCGAGGGGCCGAAGAACGTGGCATTGTCGGCGGAGATCTGCGACGGCTGGCTCCCGCTGTTCTTCTCGCCCAAGAGCGACGCTTTCTACCGTGCGGCGCTCCAGGAAGGCTTCTCGCGGCCCGGGGCCCGGCACGGCTTCGGCGACTTCGAGGTCGCCGCGTCCGTCCCGGTGCTCGTGCACGACGACGTCGAGGAGGCAGCGAGCTGGATCAAGCCGTCGCTGGCGCTCTACATCGGCGGGATGGGTGCGAAAGCGGTCAACTTCCACCACGACGTTTTCGCCCGGATGGGGTACGAGGACGTCGCCGACAAGGTCCAGGAGCTGTATCTGGCCGGGCGGAAGGACGAGGCGACCGCGGCGATCCCGACGTCGCTGGTCGAGGACACGTCGCTGATCGGACCGGCGGAGAAGATCCGCGACGAACTCGCCGCCTGGGACGAGACCGTGGTGACGACGCTGCTTCTGCGAGGCGATGCCGCGACGCTCACGAAGGTCGCCAAGACCCTCTCGTAGGTGCCCAGGCCTCGTGAGTGGTAAAGAGGGTTAGAACGACCTTTGCCACTCACGACGGCTTGCGGCAGGGTCGGCTCCTGTCGGCCAGGGCAACCGAGCGCGTGACCTGCGGCAGTCGTGACCGCTGGCGATCAAGGCCTGTCCAAGATCAACGTAAGCTACGTGGCATGGGGTTCTAACCCTTTTTGCCACTCACGACCCTCGACATCACGAGCACTCCGCATACAGGGCGCGGCGGGTCCGGTGGCGGCAGCGGAGCTGCCAGGGAGCTTCCCGGATACCGGCTACTTGCGAGGGGGTCGTGAGTGATTAGGAAGGTTAGAACCCTCCTTGCCACTCACGAGGACAGTCCGTGGGTTGCGACGGTGAGCCCCATCACGTAGCGTCCCGGCCACGAACATGAAGGTGGTTCATGTTCGTGGCCGGGAGGTGCTACTCATGGCGGTGAGCCGGAGGCGGGTTCTTGCGGGTGCGGCGGCCTTGCCGGTCACGGCGGGCGTGCTCGGCGCGACGAGCGCCCGGGCGGCACAAACGCCCCAGCGGCAAGGGTTCCGCATCGGAGTCGGGATCTCCGACGTCACCGGTCCCGCCGCCGAGAACGGCATGATGGGTTACTCGATGCCGCAGCAGCAGACCGCCGGCATCCACCTCCGCACGCGGGCGCGGGCCTTCGTGGTCGACGACGGCGCCAAGCGCATCGCGTTCGTCACCGCCGACCTCGGCGCGCTGTTCCAGTCCGTCCACCAGGGCGTGATGCGCAAGCTCAAAGCCGCGTACGGCGACCTCTACACCGAGCAGAACGTGCTACTCAACGCGACGCACACCCATTCCGCGTGTGGCGGCGATTCCCATTACGCCGCTTACGATCTGGCGATCCTCGGCTTCCAGCAACAGGTGTACGACGCCGTCGTCGACGGGATCTTCGAGGCGATCGCGCGGGCGCACGAGAACCTCGCGCCCGGTTCGATCCGCCTCGGCCGCGCCGAGCTGACCAAGGCCAGCGTCAACCGCTCGCGCAAGGCGTTCGACCTGAATCCCCAGGCGGACAAGGACCATTTCCCGCAGGCGATCGACCCGGCCGTCACGGTGCTGCGGTTCGGCCAGAACGGCGTCGACGTCGGCGCGATCAGCTGGTTCGCCACGCACGGTACGTCGATGAGCAACGGCAATCACCTGATCAGCGGCGACAACAAGGGTTACGCCGCCTACGAATGGGAGCACGACGCGGCGGGTGTGCGCTACCTCGACGGGAGCCCGCGGTTCGTCGCCGCGTTCCCGCAGACCAACACCGGCGACATGAGCCCGAACCTCGACCTCTCGCCGGGGACACCCGAGACCGAGTTCGAGAACACCCGCACGATCGGCGACCTCCAGTTCCGCGCGGCGAAGAGCGCCTTCGACGCGGCCGCCGAAGCCGTGACCGGCGGTGTCGACCACCGGATGTGCTACGTCGACATGTCCGACGTGGCGGTCGACGCGAAGTACACGCCGAACGGGCGCCCGCAGCACACCTGCACGGCCGCGATCGGCGTGTCGATGCTGGCCGGAAGCCGCGAGGACGGCCCCGGGCTGCCGCTGCCGGAAGGCGTCGAGAACCCGTTCATCGACTGGCTCGGCGGCATCGACGCGCCGATCCCGCAGGCTCTCGCCGACGCCCACACGCCGAAGGTGATCGCCGTCCCGTTCGGCGCGATGAAGCCGTACCCGTGGACGCCGGAAGTCCTGCCGCTGCAGATCGTCCGCATCGGACAGCTGCACCTCGTGGCCGTGCCCGCCGAACTGACCATCGTCTCCGGACTGCGACTGCGCCGGACCGTCGCGGCGGAACTGGGCGTCCCGTTGAAGAACGTGCTCGTCCAGGGCTATTCCAACGCCTACAGCCAATACGTCACCACACCCGAGGAGTACGACTCGCAGCAGTACGAAGGCGCGTCGACCTTGTACGGCCGCTACACACTTCCGGCATACCAGCAGGAGTTCGCCAAGCTGGCGGCCGCGATGAAGGCCGGGAAGGCCGTGCCGCACGGCCCGACGCCGCGGGACCTACGCGGCAAGCTGATCGACTTCCAGCCCGGCGTCGTCTTCGACAGCGCGCCCGCGTTCAAGGACTTCGGCGACGTCCTGGTCGACGCGAAGAGCACCTACGGCCGAGGCGAGCAGGTCGCCGTCGAGTTCGTCACCGGGCATCCGAAGAACGATCTCCGGCGCGGCGGCACGTTCCTGGAGATCCAGCGGCTGGTCGACGGCAAGTGGGTGCGTCACGCCGACGACGGCGACTGGGACACGAAGTACCACTGGGCACGCACTTTCGTCGCCGAATCGAAAGCCGTCGTCCACTGGAAGGTCCCCCCGGACGCCCCGATCGGCAAATACCGCGTGGTCCACTTCGGCAACTGGAAGAACGGCTGGAGCGGGGCGATCTCCGCATTCAGCGGAACCTCGCGGACGTTCGTCGTCTCCTGACACCGGAAAGGTCCTTCGTGCGGAAGCTCGCCGTACTCGCCATCGCCGCCGTTATGTTCGCCGGAACCGCCCTCCCCGCCCAGGCCGCCGTCTCGGTGAAGGTCATGGCCTTCAACATCTGGCAGCTGCCTTGGATCGCCGGCCCGAACACCTCGGACAAGGAGGCGAGGGCACGCGCCGCGGAGGCCGTCATCCGTGCGAACGACGCCGACGTCGTGATCCTCGACGAGGCGTTCAGCGCGCAGGCGGAGAGCATGCGGACCAGGCTGAAGGACGTGTGGCCGTACCAGACGCCACTCGTCGGGCAATCCTGCAAGACCTCCGCGGGCTGGAACTCGGTGAACGGGAACTGCTCGAATTCACCCATCGTGGTCAACGGCGGGGTGACCGTGCTGAGCAAGGCGCCGGTGACCGAACAGCACCAGCTGGTCTTCCGCGATTCCTACGCCGGCACGGCGGACCACCTGTCCAACAAGGGCGCCGCGCTCGCCCGGCTGGTCGTGAACGGGAAGCCGCTCTGGATCGCGGGCACCCATATGCAGGCCGACGAGGGCCCCGAGACCCTGCCGAAGGCGCACGACGTCCGGATGACCCAGCTCGGCGAGATCCGTGACCTGGTCGCGAAATACGCGCCCGCGGCGGAACCGGTCGTCATCGCCGGGGACCTGAACATCGAGTACTGGGCGGGACAGGCGCGCAAGGACACCGAAGGCCGGACCCAGGCCCAGCAGGGCGAAGCCTTCCTCGGCGGCATCCTCCGTACCGCGGGCGAAGGCGCCTACACGTTCGACGCGGCGACGAACCCGAACGCCGCGAAGTCCGTTCCCGCGACGTACCGGGACTCGCTCGACTACGTCGGTGCCGTGCGCTCGGGCGGCCGCCCACTCGCCGCTGTCGGCCCGGTACAGGTCGTGCATTACGACGGTGGCACGATTCCCTCCGACCACTACCCGGTGGTGGCCAAGATCCAATACTGAGGCCTTCATCGGGAGAATCGCCTCGAGGAGGATCATGGCAGCCCTGCCAGCACGGACGAGGTATCGCTACTCGCTCGGCTCGTTCGTCACCGGCCCGTTCGGGACGGTTCCCGGCTTGCTCCTCCTGAAGTACCTCACCGACACGATGGGCGTCGCGGCGGGCGTGGCAGGCCTGATCGTGTTCGTTCCCAAAGCCTGGGACGTGCTCTTCAACCCGATCGCGGGCAGGCTGTCGGACGCGGACATGGTCCGCACCGGCAGCCGCCGCCGGTTCCTGCTCTACGGCGGCATCGGTGTCTCGGTCCTCTTCGCGGCCCTCTTCGCGCATCCGGGCTTCGGCGGCCCGGTGCCCGACGCGATCTACGTCGTCGTCGTGTTCCTGTTGTGCGCCACCGCGTACGCGTTCTTCCAGGTGCCGTTCAACGCGCTGCCCGCCGAGCTGACGGACTCGGCGGACGAGCGGACGAAGCTGACCAGCATCCGGATCGGTTTCCTCGCGGTCGCCATCCTGATCTGCGGCGGCGGGGCCCCGGCGATCACCGAACTCGTCGGCGGGATCGCGGGCTACCGGGTGATGGGCGTGTTCATCGCGGTGATCATCCTGCTGGCGACGCTCGGCGTGTACTTCGGGCTGAAGGACGCACCGGTCGGCGCGCTGCGGCCGAATACGGTGAGCCCGCGTGAACTGTTCCGGACCCTCGCGCGGTGGCGGCCGTTCCGCTGGCTGCTGAGCGTCTACTTCATCCAGGCGCTCGGCATCGGCACCGTGCTGGCCGCGATCCCGTTCTTCGCCGAGCGGATCCTCGGCAGTTCGGGCTACTCGACGGTCCTGTTCGTCGGTTTCGTCGGCCCGGCGCTGCTGACCATGCCGCTGTGGCCGCGGCTCGGCGCGAGCCTCGGGAAGCTGGCAGGCTTCCGGATCGCCACCGCCGCGTTCGCCGTCGGTCTCCTCGGCCTGCTCGGCGCCAAGGTGTTCCCGTTCCCCGTCACGATGGTGTTCGTCGCCTTCTGCGGCGTCGGGTACGCGGGGATCTCGGTGTTCCCGCTGGCGATCCTGCCGGACCTGATCGGCGACGAGGAGGCGCGGACCGGTGAGACCAGGGCCGGGGTCGCCGCCGGCGTCTGGACGGCGTCGGAGACGCTCGGGCTCGCGCTCGGGCCCGGGATCTGGGGTCTGGTGCTGCAGTTCGGCGGCTACCAGTCCAGCCTCGGCGTCGGCGCCGAACAGCCGTCGAGCGCACTCACGGCCATCCTGCTCGGCGCGTCGATCCTGCCAGCCGTGCTGATCGCGCTCGGCATCCCGTTGCTGCGGAAGTCCGTGCTGGAACGCCGGTCGTGACCGCCGAGGACGTCCTGCGGGAGCTGCGGGAACTGCGCGCGGGCGATTTACCCACGCACGGCGGCCGGACGCTGGCCTACGTCTACGACAGCGGTCTGTCCGAAGTGGACGAGCTGGGTGCGGCGGCGCACGCGCTGGCGTCGTCGGCCAACGGCCTCGACCCGACCGCGTTCCCCAGCCTGCTGCGGATGGAGAACGACCTCGTCGCGGCCGCGTCCCGGCTGCTGGGCGGCACGGCGGAGACGGTCGGTTCGGTGACCTCCGGTGGCACCGAATCGTGCATGCTCGCGGTGCTGGCCGCCCGCGACGCGCACCCGGACGTGACCTCGCCGAGCATCGTGCTGCCCACGACCGCGCACGCCGCTTTCCACAAGGCCGCGCATTTCTTCGGTGTCCGGGCGGTCCCGGTGCCGGTCGACCCGGTGACCCACCGCGCCGTACCGGAGGCGATGGCCGCCGCCGTGGACGAGACGACGGTGCTCGTCGTCGCGAGCGCGCCCTCGTACGCGCACGGCGTCCTCGATCCGATCCCGGAGATCGCGGCGCTGCTGGACGGCGTCCGCTTCCACGTGGACGCCTGCATCGGCGGCTGGGTGCTGCCGTACCTGGGGCTCGGTCCGTTCGGCTTCGACGTTCCCGGCGTCACGAGCGTCTCGGTGGACCTGCACAAGTACGCGTACTGCCCCAAGGGCGTGTCGGTCCTGGTGCACGCCAACGCGGAACTGCGGCGTCCGCAGTACTTCGCGAGTGCCGCGTGGCCCGGCTACACGATGCTGAACACCACCCTGCAGAGCACCCGATCCGGTGGTCCGCTCGCCGCGGCTTGGGCTGTCGCGCGCCATGTCGGAGACGAGGGCTACCGGCGGCTGGCTGTCGCGGCCCGTGCCGCGGCGGTGGAGATCCGCGCCGGCGTCGAGGTTTTGGACGGCCTTCGCGTCCTCGGGGACCCGGTGTCGACGCTGCTCGCGTTCACCGTGGATCCCGACGCGGGCTTCGACCTGTTCACCGTCGCCGACGAGATGCGTGAGCGCGGCTGGTACGTCCAGCCGCAGTTCGCCCACGAGTCGTCGCCCGCGAACCTGCATCTCACCCTGACGGCCACGAACCGGGGGAGCGAGAAGTCCTTCCTGGCCGATCTCGCCGCTTCGGTGGACGCCGCGCGCGCGTCCGGCCCCGTGGTGGTCGATCCGCGGGTGGCCGAGTTCGTCGCCGCGCTCGACCCGGCGACGTTGACGGCCGACCAGTTCGCCGGTCTGCTCGCCGCCGCGGGACTCGGTGGCGAGGCGGGGTTGCCTTCGCGGATGGCGGAGATCAACGCTTTGCTGGCCACGGCGCCCGGTCCGCTGCGGGAGCGCCTGCTCCTGGAGTTCCTCGGGGCGCTGTACACCCCTTCCTGAAAGCAGCCTTGACGCAATCGGACGGTTGCTATACAAAGTTATGGCAACCGATTGATTGCTACTCGAGGAGGCAGTCGTGGGATTCCCCGACCGGATCGAACGCACCGTCGAGATCGCCCATCCGCCCGCGAAGGTCTGGGCCGCGCTGACCACGGCCGAAGGCCTGGGTACCTGGTTCGGCAACCAGGCGAGCATCGACCTGCGGCCCGGCGGTGACGCCGAGATGAAATGGGACAACGGGCACAAGGCGAACATGCGCGTCGAACGCATCGAAGAGCCGGAGGTCTTCGGGTTCACCTGGCAGATCTACGGCCTGCCCGACGACGACCCGCGCCGCACCTACGTCGAGTTCACCCTCGAACCGGTCGGCGCCGGAACCAAGCTCACCGTCGTCGAGACCGGCTTCTCCCAGCTCCCTGACGAGGCCCACAGCGTCGCGTTCGACGGGAACACGAAGGGGTGGGCGGCCGAACTCGGCGAACTGATCGAATACCTCGATGCCGCCTGACACCGAAGCGATCGCCGAACAGGTCTTCGTCGCACTGGCCGACCCGAGCAGGCGGAGCATCCTCGCCACGCTCGCCTCGGGCGGCCCGGCCACGGCGACGGATCTCGCCGAGCGCCTGCCCATCACGCGGCAGGCGATCGCCAAGCACCTGGCGCTGCTCACCGACGCCGGCCTGCTGACCCCGGAGCAAGGGGAGCGCCGCCGGGTCCGCTATCGGCTGCGCTCCGCCCCGATGCAGGTCGCCCAGCAGTTCCTGGCCGCGCTGGCCCGCGACTGGGACGGCCCGCTCGCCGCTCTGAAAGACCATCTGGAGGGAACAGCATCATGAGTTTCACGACGACTTTCACCGTCGACCAGACGCCACGACAGGTCTTCGACGCCTTCAACGACGTCCGAGGCTGGTGGTCCGAAGAGGTCGACGGCGGCACCACGCACGTCGGCGACGAGTTCACCTACCACTACGAGGAGGTCCATCGCTGCACGATGCGGATCACGGAGTCCGTGCCCGGCCGCGTGGTCTCGTGGCTGGTGCTGGCGAACCACTTCGACTTCACCCGGGACGAAACCGAATGGGTCGGCACCACGATCACGTTCGAGATCGCCGAGAAGGACGGCAAGACCGAAGCCCGCTTCACCCATCACGGCCTCGTGCCGGACTACGAGTGCTACGACGTCTGCCACCAGGCCTGGACCTTCTACGTCGGCACCAGCCTGCGGGCCCTGATCATCACCGGCGACGGACAGCCGAACCGGCAGAGCATTCTTCCCGCGGAGCTGGCGCGATGAACAAAGTCACCCCGGCCGAATGGGAGGAAGCCCGGCTTCGCCTGCTGGTGAAGGAAAAGGAGCTGACCAGGGCTCGTGACGCACTGGCGGCCGAGCGACGGCGGATGCCGTGGGTCGCGGTCGAGAAGCCGTACGAGTTCGAGGGCCCGGGCGGGAAGACGACGCTGCTGGACCTGTTCGAGGGACGGCGCCAGCTGATCGTCTACCGGGCCTTCTTCGATCCCGGCGTCGAGGGATTTCCCGAGCACGCCTGCAAAGGCTGCTCGCTGGTCGCCGACCAGGTCGCGCACGTCGCGCATCTGAACGCCCGCGACACGACACTGGCCTTCGTCTCGCGCGGATCGCAGCCGGACCTCGCGCGCATGAAGGCGCGGATGGGCTGGACGATGCCGTGGTACACCATCACCAGCGACTTCGACGTCGATTTCGGTGTCGGCGAATGGCACGGCACCAACGTGTTCATCCGCGAGGGTGACGAGGTCTTCCGCACGTACTTCATCGACAAGCGCGGGGACGAGGCCATGGGGAGCACGTGGAGCTACCTCGACCTGACCGCGCTCGGGCGGCAGGAGAACTGGGAGGACTCGCCCGAGGGCCACCCGCAGACCCCGCCCTACGCGTGGTGGAACTGGCACGACGCCTACGAGGGTGCCGAACCCGCCGGTGGCTGTTGCCACGGCACTGCTTGACTTGCGGCGACAGTGGTGAGACCGGACAGGAGACTTCGATGGGTTCGTTCGATGTACCGCTGGACGACGAGCGCACTCAGTTCGACGCGTTCGTCGAGGACTACCGCGGCGCCATCGAGGCGGCTCTGGACGGTCTCACCGAGGAGCAGGCCCGCCGCCGTCTCGTCACGTCGGCGACGACGGTGCTCGGGCTGCTCAAGCACGTGACGTGGATGCAGAGGGTGTGGTTCGAGGAGTGCGTCGGCGGCAAGACCCGCCGGGAGCTCGGGCTGGTGCGGAATCCGGACGAATCCTTCCGGCTCACCGACGACGACACCATCGCTTCGGTCACGGCGGCCCATCGGGCGGCCTGCGTCACCGCCCGGGCGGTGGTCGCGGACCTGCCGCTGGACACGGTCGCGACCGGCCACCGGATGGGGCCGCGCACGCTTCGCTGGGTGTACCTGCAGGTGCTGCGGGAATTGGCCCAGCATTGCGGACACGCCGACATCCTGCGCGAACAACTGCTCGCCGGCGACCAAGGGTGAAGTCGGGAACGAGCCGACTCTTGGCTGAAATCCACCCGGTCACGTACGGGAGTCCCTGTCAGGCCTCACAGCAGACCCGGTGTCGTCACTCCCCGCCCTGATGAAAGTGCTTCATGAGCCTGCGCGGTACGAGTTTCGTCTCGCCGTTCACCTTGATCGGCACCAGGTCCGGCGCGGCGGCCTTCCACTGTGAACGCCGGGACCGGGTGTTGCTGCGCGACGTCTTCCGCTTCGGGACGGCCATTACTTCGCACCTCCGCGACGTCCGTAGCGGCGGTGGAACTTCTCGACCTGGCCGGCGGAGTCCATGATCCGCTGGTTGCCGGTCCAGAACGGATGCGACCACGCGCTGATCTCGACGTTCACCAGCGGATAGGTGTTGCCATCGGTCCACTCGACGGTCTGCTCGGAGGTGGCGGTGGACCGCGTCAGGAACGCGTCACCGGTGGAGAGGTCCTTGAACACCACAGGGTGGTAGTCGGGGTGGATACCCGGTTTCACTGAGTTTCGTCCTTTCGTTCCGACACGTTCGCGTCGTGTTTCTCAGGGTCGGTTTCCGTGTCCTCACACGGTTCTTCGTGCCATTCGCCGAAGGGATCCGGGTAGCGGAGCCATTCCCGCTGCCCGGCGGCGAGTTCCTCGTCGGTCAGCAGCGCCCCGCGCAGGGCGGCCTCGACCTCGTCCGGGGTGGTCCGGTCGGTGACCACCACCAATTCCTGCGCGCGGTCCCCGAACAGCGGGTCCCACCGCAGGGCGGCGAGTGTGCGGCGTTCGGGGGAGACGGCGGCCCAGTCCGGACCGTCGTCGGCCGCGAGCCACGCGCCGGCGTGCCCGACGCCGAGCCCGCCACCCGCCGACTCGATCCAGAGCGCCATGTCCGGCCGGCTCGCCACCCAGAGCCGTCCCCGGCCGCGGACGACACCGTCGAGCAGGACGTCGATCGCGTCGTGGAGGCGCTCCGGGTGGAACGGTCGCTGCGCGGTGAAGGTGAGCAGCCCGATCCCGCAGTCGGTGTGCAGCGGCGGTTCGCCGCGCAGGAGCGGTCCGTGCATGTCGGTGACCTCGCCGCGTCGGGCCCCGGTGGGGACGGCGTCCAGCACCGTCTTCCCGGCCACCGCGGCCAGTTCGATCCGGGGGATCGACGGCGCGACCCGGTCGAGTACGGCGGAGGTCTTCGCCGCCGACCACGCGTCGGTCGCCGCGCCGTCGAGGACCAGCAGGTCGGCGAACTCCACCTGCGACAGTGCGACCTGCGCGACCGTGCGCTCGTCTTCCGGGCCGGCGCGCAGGTTCCGTTCGGCCAGGGTTTCGTCGCCGGTGGCGTCGGCCAGCCAGCGCTCGCGGTCGACGACGGCCAGTACGGCCTCGAGGTCGACGTCCTCGATCACCGGCCGGTCGCCGACCAGGACGTTGCCGAGCGCCCAGCTGACCGGCTCCGGCTCCATGGCCTCGTCGAGCCGGACCACGACGCGGCGCACCTGCGGCATCTCGGACAGCTTGCGCAGCAACGGCAAGAGGTCTTCGCGGAGGGTGCACGAGACACAGCCGTGCGCCAGTTCGAGGACGGTGAGCCGGTCGTGGTCGCCGAGCCTGATCCGCCGCCTGACCACACCGTCGTGGATCCGCCTGAGGTCGTGGTGCACGACGGCGGTGCCGGGTCCGGCCAGGCGTAGCCGTTCGGCGAGGTCGGCGTTCGGTCCCGGTGCGAGGCCACAGATCAGGACGAGGGGCACACGCGGGTTTTCGGTCACGGAGGCTCCGGGGCGTCGATGGCGGTTCGGTTCGTCTGTGTAGAGTAAATGAAAACGAAAACCAATATCAACTCGGGAGGTGAGGCTCCGATGGCCAAGAGCACCGACGTGCGGCCGATCATCAAGCTCCGCTCGACAGCCGGGACCGGCTACACGTACGTCACGAAGAAGAACCGCCGGAACGACCCGGATCGCTTGGTGCTGCGCAAGTACGACCCGGTCGCGCGCAAGCACGTCGAGTTCAAGGAGGAGCGCTGATGGCCAAGAAGTCCAAGATCGCCAAGAACGAACAGCGCAAGGTGATCGCCGCCCGGTACGTCGGACGCCGTCGTGAGCTGAAGGCCGTCATCGCCTCGCCGTCCGCCTCGCCGGCGGAGAAGGCCGCCGCGGTGTCCGCGCTGCAGGCGATGCCGCGCGACGCCAGCGCGACCCGGATCCGCAACCGCGACACCGCCGACGGCCGCCCGCGCGGCTACCTGCGGAAATTCGGCCTGTCCCGGGTCCGGATGCGCCAGATGGCGCACGACGGCGAACTGCCCGGCGTCACGAAATCGAGCTGGTGATGGCCCGGCCGGTCCGGGAGCGCCCCGTCAAGCGCAAGACGAACCTGCCGCACGCCGACAAGATCACCGAGGTGGACTGGAAGGACGTCGATCTGCTGGGGAAGTTCGTCTCCGATCGGGGCAAGATCCGTGCCCGCCGGGTCACCGGGTTGACTCCCCGGCAACAGGAACAGGTCGCGACCGCGATCAAGAACGCCCGTGAGATGGCGTTGCTGCCCTACCCCCACGCGGGACGCTGAGGAAGCCGTCCGGAATACCGGCGGATTCCGGTATTCTGGACGGTCCACGCCGACCGCCGACCTGGGGAGCCGCGGTGTTCCAGCAGTTCAGTGAGCCTTGCCGGCAGGCGTTGCGCCTCGCGATGCTCGACGCCAGGAAGAAGCGCGCGGAGACGGTGGACGTCGGTCACGTCGTTCTCGGGCTGCTGGCCGCGCCGGGCGTCGCGTCCGCGGCGCTGCGCACCGCCGGTCTCGGTGAGCGGCTCGCGCGGGCGGGCGAGAACGCCTCGTGGCCGGGGAAGCCGTCCGCGCGCGAGGCCACGACCTACTCCGGGGACGCGAAGACCGCCTTCCTGCGGTCACGGGGCGGGCGGACCACAGTGGACACCGGCCACCTGCTGGTCGCGCTGCTGGAGGGCAACCCCGGACGGCTCGGCTTCCCGGACGGCGAGACCGAGGTCCGCGCGGCCGTCGAACGGGCCCGCGTCTCGGTCCGCGAACCGGCTCGACGGGGCTAATCCTGTGCGAGAATCGGCCGCATGACGGAGAACCCCGGACAGGCCGAGGAATTCGATCCCGAACTGCTGGAGCTGTGGGCGAAGGTGTTCGGCTTCGCCCGGGCCGGCTCCACGGCCGAGCTCGCCGCGTACGTCGACGCGGGTGTTTCGGCGAACCTGACCAACGACCGGGGCGACACCCTGGTCATGCTCGCGGCTTACCACGGTCACGCGGAGACCGTGGCCGCCCTGCTCGAACGCGGCGCCGACCCGAACCGCGCGAACGACAAGGGCCAGAGCCCGCTCGCCGGCGCGGTGTTCAAGAACGTGCCCGAGGTGGTGAAGGCGCTCGTCGAGGGCGGTGCGGACCCGCGGGCGGGGGAGCCGTCGGCGATCGACGCGGCCAGGATGTTCGGCAACACCGAACTGCTGGCCCTGCTGGAAAGCTGAGGTAGTTCTCACTCGGATCGCGGTGCGGGGCGGTGTCTCCCTACACTGCCCCGCATGGATGACCCGCATTACCTCTCCGGCCTCGACCTGGCAGGCCGTCGTGTCGTGATGATCGGGGGCGGGACCGTCGCCCAGCGCCGCCTGCCCCGGTTGATCGGCGCCGGCGCGCGGGTCGAACTGGTCTCGCCCGCCACGACGCCGTCGGTCGGCGCCATGGCGGACGCCGGGGAGATCGTCTGGCATGAGCGCGGCTACACCGAGGGCGACCTCGTCGACGCGTGGTACGCGTTGGCCTGCACGAACGATCCCGAGGTCAACGCCGCCGTCTGCGCCGAGGCCGAACGTGAGCGCGTGTTCTGCGTCCGCGCCGACGACGGCGACCGCGGCAGCGCGGTCACCCCGGCCTCGGGCAGGCACGGCGGATTGCTGGTCGGCGTCCTCTCCGGCGGCGAGCCGCTGCGGTCGGCGACCGTGCGCGACGGCATCCTCGACGGCCTCCGCGCCGGCACCGTCGCCGACGGCCGGGTGCCGGACACCCACGACCAACTGCCCGGCGTGGCGCTGGTGGGCGGCGGCCCCGGTGACCCGGAACTGATCACCGTCCGCGGCCGCAGGCTGCTCGCCAGGGCGGACGTCGTCGTCGCCGACCGGCTCGCCCCGCGCGAACTGCTCGACGAACTCTCGCCCGACGTCGAGATCGTCGATGCCGCGAAGATCCCGTACGGCCGCGCCGCCAGCCAGGAAGTGATCAACTCCACGCTGATCGAGCGGGCCAAGGCCGGGAAGTTCGTCGTCCGGCTCAAGGGTGGCGACCCGTACCTGTTCGGCCGCGGCTTCGAGGAAGTCCTCGCCTGCGCCGAAGCGGGCATCCCGGTGACGATGGTCCCGGGTATCACGAGCGCGTTCTCCGTACCCGCGGTCGCGGACATCCCGGTGACGCACCGCGGTGTCGCGCACGAGGTCGTCGTGGTGTCCGGCCACGTCGCGCCCGGCGACGAGAAGTCATTGGTGGACTGGGAACTGCTGGCGAAGATGCGCGGCACGATCGTGCTGATGATGGGCGTCGAACGCCTCCCGCTGTTCACCAAGGCGCTCCTGGACGGGCGGCCCGGCGACACTCCGGTCGCGATCGTCGAGGACGGCACCATGCGCACCCAGCGGGTACTGCGCTCCACTTTGGACAGTGTGGTCGAGGACGCCGCCGCGGCCGGGGTGCGCCCGCCCGCGGTGATCGTCTTCGGCCCGGTGGCGGGGCTGGCCCAGCCCTCCTAGCCGGTGTCCGAGATGTAGAACCAGTCGATCCCGTCGTCGCCCGGGGCGTCGAGGTGCTCCATCCGGACCAGGCCTGCCCGGACGGCCACCCGCTGCGACGCGACGTTCCCCGGCCGGACGCGGGCGATCACGAGATCGTCCGGCCGGTGGACGCGCACCCAGTCCACCGCCGCGGTGGCGGCCTCGCCGGCGTACCCGGAACCCCAGGACGACGGGAAGAACCGGTAGAAGAGGTTCAGGATCGAGCGCCGCCGGAAGCCGACGGTCTTCACGCCGCAGAACCCCAGCGGATCCGGTGAGCCGTGTCGCCGGACCGTCCAGTAGCCGAAGCCGAACTCGTCCCATTGTTCGGACCACCGCAGCAACAGCTGATCAGCGTCCTCCCGGGTGGCGAGCATGTCCGAGGGGTTGTGTTCACAGGCTTCAGGATCGGTGTGCAGGGCGTAGATCGCGTCGAGATCGGCGGGTACGGGCCTGCTCAGGAGCAGGCGCCCGGTCCGGAGGTGTTCCGTCCCCGCCTCACCGGTCATGGCAGCGCGCGGCGAACTCGGTGATGGCCTCGGTCAGGCGGGTGGGGTCCAAGCGCAGTTCGACCGGGCTGCGGGCCTGGACGAACTCGGCGGCGGGCATGTCCTCGGCCAGGGTGTCGGCGTCGCCGAACGGGTGGACCGGGTCGCGTTGGTGCCCGATGACCAGCGTGGGAGTGGCGATCTTCCGCCGGACCGATTTGGGCGGCGCGATCCGGCCGAACAGCACGCCGTGCAGGAGCGCGGCCATCGGCGCGGGCTCCTGGGTGAGCGTGTCGGTGACGACGTCGACCCACTGGTTGCCGTGGGGGACGAGTTTCGCCGCCAACGCGACCCCCTGCACGGTCACCGGCAGGAACCGGGCGGCCAGCAGCAGCGGCGCGAACGTGATCAGCCCGGAGACGATCGCGTTGTCCAGCACCGGCATCTCCACGACCAGCCCGAGTGCGCGTTCCGGCGCCGAGACGCCCACTTCGAGCGCGACGTTGGCGCCCAGCGACGTCCCGCCGATGACGGCGGCCTCGATGTCGAGGTGGTCGAGGAGGGCGACGGTCTGCTCCGCGAACGCGGGCATCGAGTACAGCCAGGAGTCGGTCGGCCGGTCCGAGTCGCCGTGACCGAGCAGGTCGAGGGTGACGACCCGGAACCCGGCCCGCGCCAGTTTGCGTGCGAGCGGGGCGTGCATCCGCCTGGTCAGCATGATCCCGTGGGTCAGCACGACCACCCGGTCGCCGGAGCCGAACTCGGTGTAGGCGAGCCGGTGACCCTCATGGGTGAACGATCCCGACAGTTCGATCGGCCGGGAAGAGCGTCCCTGCTCGGGGACCGCTGCGGGCAGGTCGGCGACCGCGGTGGCGCTGCTGGCCGGGCTCATGTCCCACCGTCCTTACGTCGATCGTCGGTACTCGCCGGTACTCCTCGGTGGTACCAGGAAAGCATCTCGTGGCCCCCGTGGCACAGTGGCCATGGGCGGGCTGTCGATCACATGAGTCAAGATGACCCTATGACCGCTACAGCTGACAGTCTCCCCGATCTCGCGTCGCTCAAGGTGGAGATCGACGGGCACGTCGCCGAAGTGACCCTGCTCGGCCCGTCCAAGGGCAACGCGATGGGTCCCGATTTCTGGCGCGAGCTGCCGATCGTGTTCCGGGCGCTGGACGCGGACCCGCAGATCAGGGCGGTCGTGCTGACCGGCAGCGGCAAGCACTTCTCCTACGGGCTCGATCTGCCCGCGATGATGCCCGGCTGGGGCGAGATGCTCGGCGGCGACGCACTCGCGGGCCCGCGGACGAAGTTCCTCGACGAGGTCAAGACCCTGCAGGCGAGCGTGTCCTCGATCGCCGAATGCCGCAAACCGGTCATCGCCGCCATTTCCGGCTGGTGCATCGGCGGCGGCGTCGACGTGATCGCGGCCGCGGACATCCGCCTGGCGAGCGCGGACGCCAAGTTCAGCGTGCGCGAGGTCAAGGTCGCGATCGTGGCCGACCTCGGCAGCCTGCAGCGGCTGGCGCCGATCATCGGCGAGGGGCACCTGCGCGAACTGGCCTACACCGGCAAGGACATCGACGCGGCCCGCGCGGAGAAGATCGGCCTGGTCAACGACGTCCACGCGGACCAGGACGCGGTGCTCGCCGCGGCCCGCGAGATGGCGGCGGAGATCGCCGTCAACCCGCCGCTGGTCGTGCACGGCACCAAGAACGTCCTCTCGGCCAACACCGAACGCCAGGTCGCCGAGGGCCTGCGGTACGTCTCGGCCTGGAACGCGGCGTTCCTGCCGAGCAAGGACCTCGGCGAGGCGGTGCAGGCCTTCCTCGAGCGGCGCGCGCCCGAGTTCAAGGGGGAGTAGAAAGAACCGGCGGCCACTCGGCGGACCAGGAGGAAGATCGTGA
This sequence comes from Amycolatopsis sp. cmx-4-19, assembly GCA_049998115.1. Taxonomy (GTDB): domain Bacteria; phylum Actinomycetota; class Actinomycetes; order Mycobacteriales; family Pseudonocardiaceae; genus Amycolatopsis. The sequence continues at coordinate 69,796 of JAEBEO010000007.1, forward strand.
GCGCTTCGGAGGCACATCGCACGTTCCGCGAGGCACGGGACTATCTGCAGACCCATCGCGAGGACTACGAAACCGCCTACCGCGACTTCACCTGGCCCCGGCCCGCCGAGTTCAACTGGGCGCTGGACTGGTTCGACGTCATCGCGGCCGACCCGGCCAATCAGGACCGGTACGCGCTGTGGATCGTCGAAGAGACCGGCATCGAGAACCGCTGGACCTATCCGGAGATGGCGCGCCGGTCCGACCAGGTCGCGAACTGGCTGCGCTCGCTCGGCGTCCGCCGCGGCGACCGGCTGATCCTCATGCTGGGCAACCAGGGCGAGCTGTGGCAGACCATCCTCGCCGCGATCAAACTGGGTGCGGTCATCATCCCGGCGTCGACCCTGCTCGGCCCGGCGGACCTCGCCGACCGGGTCGAACGGGGCGCGGCGAAGCACGTCGTGATCCGCTCCGCCGACGCGCACAAGTTCGAGAACGTCACCGGGGACTACACGCGGATCGCGGTGGGCGAGCCCGTCGAGGGCTGGGAGTCCTTCGTGGACGCCTACGAGGAACCGGAGGGGTTCGCCCCGGACGGACCGACGGCCGCGGCCGACCCGCTCCTGCTGTACTTCACCTCGGGTACCACCGCGAAGCCGAAACTCGTGCAGCACACGCAGGTCTCGTACCCGGTCGGTCATCTGTCCACCATGTACTGGATCGGTCTCGAACCGGGCGACGTCCACCTCAACATCTCCTCGCCCGGCTGGGCGAAACACGCGTGGAGCAACGTCTTCGCGCCGTGGAACGCCGAAGCGACGGTGTTCCTCTACAACTACGCGCGGTTCGACGCGGTCTCCCTGATGGCGCAGATGGAACGCTGCGGCATCACCAGCTTCTGCGCGCCGCCGACGGTGTGGCGGATGCTGATCCAGGCCGACCTGACCGTGCTGAAGACCCCGCCGCGCAAGGTGGTCGGCGCGGGCGAGCCGCTCAACCCCGAGGTGATCGACCAGGTCGAAAAGGCTTGGGGCGTCACGATCCGCGACGGTTTCGGGCAGACCGAGAGCAGCGTCCAGATCGCCAACACCCCCGGCCAGGACGTCGTCCCCGGCTCGATGGGCCGCCCGCTCCCCGGGTTCACGGTCGCACTCGTCGACCCCGTCACCGGCGAACGGGCGCAGGAGGGCGAGATCTGCCTCGACCTGGATCACCGTCCGGTCGGCCTGATGACCGGATACGCGGACGACGACGAGCGCTCAGCCGCGGCCTTCGCGAACGGCTTCTACCACACCGGCGACGTCGGTTCGGTCGACGAACGCGGCTACATCACCTACGTGGGCAGGACGGACGACGTCTTCAAGGCGTCGGACTACCGGATCTCGCCGTTCGAACTGGAAAGTGTCCTGCTGGGACACGAAGCCGTCGCCGAGGCGGCCGTGGTCCCGGCACCCGACCCGATCCGGCTCGCGGTGCCGAAAGCGTACGTCGTCCTCGCCGAGGGGCACTCGCCGGACGCTTCGACCGCGGAGTCCATTCTGGCCTTCTGCCGCGAGCATCTGGCGCCGTACAAGCGGATCCGGCGGCTGGAGTTCGCGGAGCTGCCGAAGACGATCTCCGGCAAGATCCGCCGTGTCGAGCTGCGCGGCCGGGAGAAAGACGCTGCCGAGCGTCCGTCGGGGGAGTTCCGCGAGGAGGACTTCCCGAAGCTGAAGGGCTGACCGGCCGGTCCTTGTGGTGCGAACGGCCCACAGTCTGGTGCCTGGAACCGCGTTAGCGTTCGACGCAGTGAATCGTTGACATCCCGTGGGGTCACGGGACTCACCTTCCCTGCGTCGAAAGCTGTTTCTGTCATGAGGATTCGTCTTGTGCCGCCCTTGCTCGCCCTCGTCGCCGGACTCGCGACCGTGACGGCCGCCCCGGCGGCCGCGGACCGGTGACCGCCCGGGGCACCGCCGACGCCTGCTACACCTGGGGACGCGGCCTGTCCCAGGGCGCGTCCGGGGACGACGTCCGGCAGTTGCAGATCCGGGTCGCCGGTTATCCCGGGTACGGCGGCGTGCTCGCCACCGACGGTCAGTTCGGCGCGGGTACCAAGGCGGCGGTCACGCGCTTCCAGCAGGCGTACGGGCTGGGCGCGGACGGTGTCGCCGGACCGGCCACGTTCGCCGAGATCTACGCGCTGCAGGACAACGACTGTTCACCGGTCAACTTCACCTTCGGCGAGCTGAACCGGTGCAACTCCGACTGGTCGGGCGGCGCCGTCCCCGCCGCGACGGCGAAGGCCAACGCGCTGGTGTCGATGGGGAAGCTGCAAGCGATGCGGCACGCCATGGGCGACCGCCCGATCACGGTCAACGGCGGCTTCCGCAGCGTCGCCTGCAACAACGCCGTCGGCGGCGCGACGGGCAGCCGCCACCTGTACGGGGACGCCGTCGACCTGGGCGCGGGCGCACAGGGCTTCTGCGGACTCGCGCGGCAGGCCCGTAACCACGGGTTCAGCGAGATCCTCGGGCCGGGCTACCCCGGACACGGCGACCACACGCATGTGGCGCACCGGTCCGGCCGGTTGTGGTCGGCCTCGTCCTGCGGGATCTGAACCCCTCACTCCCACTGCCAGAGCGAAGGCGGCCGTCCGCCCTTGGGGAGGGCGGCCGCGTGCTCGGTGGTACGCCGCAGTCCCGGGACCCGCTCCATGGTCCGGCCCAGGTTCGCCGGATAGGGCCGGTCGCCGGTCAGTGCCTCGGATACGTCCAGCGCCTGCGCCGTGGTGAAGGTCCGTCCCAGCAGCCCGGCGGTGAACCCGGTGTCCCGCCACAGCTTGTCGGCCAGCAGCGGACGGCAGTCCGCCACGATCCGGTCGTGGTCGAAGGCCAGCGGGGGCAGCTTGTCCGGCGGCGCCCACACCACGTCGTTCCCGGTGACGGCGGGCCCGGGACCCGTCGTCGCCCACAACGCGACGGACAGGGTGGGGCCGCGAGGGTCGCGATTCGGCTCGTCGAAGGTGACGAGCTGCCCCGTCGCCGTGAGCGTGCCCGGCGGCAGGCCGAGTTTGGTGACCACCGCCCGCGCACCCGCTTCCCGCAACCGCTCCCCGACCCCGAGCAGCACCCCGGGCAGCGCGAGATCCCCCGCGAACGGCGCGGCGGCTCTCGGTGCGACCCCCAGCAGCACGGTCCGGGCCTCGGGGTCGAAGCGCAAAACCAGGACGTCCACGGAAACCGGAGTCGACTCGATCACGCGCTGATTGTCGACCTCGCCCCGGCGGGCGCGGCGACCGGGATCCGGTAGTCGGCGCGGTCCGGGCCGTACCCGGTGACCGCCACCGGCAGCCGGGCGCCGAACCACTCCAGCGGATCCGGAAGCGCGACGTCGGGGGAGCCGTCACCGGGCACGACTCGAAGACCTGTCGCGTCGAGGTGCGTCACAGCGAGGGCGTCCACCCCGTCGCACGCCGCGATCGCGTAGTCCAGCAACGCCGCGTCGAGATGCCCCGCGCGCCACGCGCCCTGGTACTCACCGGTGCCGTTGTGGGCCTCGGGGAAGCGGGCCAGCACCGCGGCCGACTCGGTGGGCAGCGGCCCCGCGCCGTGCCGCGTGAGATAGGTCCGCGTGACGCCCAGAACGGCGTGCGGACGCCCGCCCAGCAGCTCGCGGGCGTTGTGCGGGGTGGTGGTGGACCAGGTCGTATGCGGCCGGAACCCGTGGTGCTGGTCGAGGAGAACCCCCTGCGCTCCCTCGAAAACCAGCCTCCCGGTGTCCGCGAGCCGCCCCGTTTCGTCCCCGTCGGTGATCCGCACCGCGTCGGCGAAATCCCGGTACATCGCCACGAGTTCGTCCACGCCGTGCGGCGGTGTGGCCAGCGGGGCGTAGAACCGGGCGAGCGCGTCGAGTTTGCGCCGCAGCACCGACGGACGGGCGCAGTCGGCGACCGTGGGCGCCCCACCCGGCGTCCCGATCACCTCTTGGCTTTCCACCACGTCACCCGGGTTGGCTCCGGGCAGCAGCGAATACCAGACCGTCTCGCCGATGCCCTTCCCGCACGAACCGTGCCGTCCACCGCCGCGGGCGCGCTCCCGGGCCCGGTTGGCGTGGATGTGGAACGGGGTGGTGAGCAGTGCCCGGCCGTCCACGCTCAGCAGCGACAGCGGATCCCGGACGCCCGCCGTTTCCAGCTGCCGGACCTCGGCGGCCAGCGCGAACGGCTCGACCAGCACGAACCGCGAGAGGTGGGTGGGCACCCCGGCGAACGTGCCGGCCCCGAACTGGCTGAACGTGTGGTGCCGCCCCGCCGCGACGACGTTGTGCGCGGCCTGCGCGCCGCCGTTGAAGCGGACGACGGCGGTGGCCGGCCGGTCGGCGCAGAGCGCGTCGACCACGGCCCCCTTGCCCTCGTCACCGAAGCCGAGCCCGACCACCACCACATGCCCGTCCAGAACGCTCATCGCAACACCACGTCGGCCGGGCCGCCCGGTTCGGGGACGGCCGATTTGACCAGTGCCCTGCTGCCCAGCTTCACCAAGGCCTTGCCGACCGCCGCGCTCTCGGCACCCGAACCGATCTCGGCGAGGTCGGCGAGCGCGCCGTCGAAATCGACGACCCGTTCCTCCAGCCCGATCGTGGCGGCGATCAGCTCGCAGACCGCGCCGGGGTCGTCGAGCTTGAGGAAGTTCTGGCCGAGCAGACCGTTCCAGTGCTCGCCGATCTCCGGGTCGTGGTAGTACGACGACTGGTTCGGCAGGACGTAATAGACGTTCCACCTGCGGGCGAGTTCCCGGTACACCGACGCGGGATCGATGTCCTGCCGGACGTCGTCGCCGATGACCCGCCGGATGTGCCGCGCTTCGAGGGCGGGCTTGTTCAGCTCGTCGCCGATGAGGAACAGGTAGCCCTTGCGGCCGCGCTTCTGCCACGCGTCGGTGACCACGTGACGCGCCATGAAGTAGGCGGCCAGTTCGTAGGACTCGCTCTTCTGCCCGCCGCCCCCGCCTTCGAGGAAGATCGTGCGCAGCTGCTCGTCCATCCGGTTGTCCGACTCGAACTGCCCGATCTGCAACGGGACCCGGTCGCTGTCGGCGTCGCCGATCGCCCCGAACAGGACCTGCGGGTCGGCCAGATAGCCCCGGCGCTTCAGCAGGCCGTGGAGTTTGCCGAGTTTGCCCTGCATGATCCTCGGTACCCGGCGCATCGAACCGGTGACGTCGAACAGCACCGCGATCGGCGTCGAATCCGCGTGGTCGGCCGAGTCCCGGCATTCGCGGATGGCGCCCGCCGGATCGAGGGCGGGCGCGACCTTCCACTCGTGCGCGGGCCTTCCGCGCAGGTCGGCGGTGTAGCCGAAGTCGTCCTCGCCCTTGGCCGCGCGGAAGGTTTTCGCGGCGGCGTAGGCGTTGTCGTCCCAGTGTCCGTGTCCCATGTCAGGCTCCTGTCTCGGGGATGGTGAAAGGTCGGAAGGTGCGGGGGCCGTACAACTCGTCGAGAAGGTCGTCGTACTCGCCGAGCAGATCGGTGGCGTCGGGCCGCTGTGCCGGGACGTCCTGCGTGCACCAGGTGGCGAACGCGCGCTGGCGGGTTTCCCCCGGCGCCAGCAGCGAAAGCATCATCCGATGGAGCATGTGGACGTCGGTGGCCGCGGTGACCGGAAGTCCTTTGTGGACTTCGGGCGGATACTGGACGGACTTGTCCACCGCCAGTGGAAGAGCGCCGTCGTCGACGGCGAAGGACCAGCCGATCAGGACGATCCCGTGCTGTCGCGGATGGACCAGCACGTTGTCCGCGGTGAGATGGCCGTGGACCACTCCCGCGCGATGCGCACCCGCGACCGCGCGCAGGAGACGCCGGTGCATCCAGGCGTAATCGCGGCCGTCGAGCCCGGCCGGGAAGGCCTCGCGGATGTCGGCGAGGGTGGTGAACCCGTCCACGAGCGCGTCGAGGACGCTGAACGCGCGATCGCCCCGTGCCACCGGACCCGAGGTGTCGAGCAGGCGCGGGTAGTACGGACGCAGCCATCGATGCCGCTCGGTGAAGCCGTCGAGAGTGCGCAGGGCCGACCATTCGGCCTCGATCAAGGGGTTGAGCGCCGGATCGCGGACGAGCTTGACCAGCTGGGAGCCGGTGGTGCGGTACGTCGTCGCGACGCTGCCCACCGCGTGCGGCTCCGTGAGCGTGAAGGCCGAAGTCGCCGTGAGCACGGCGTCGTCACTGATGGGCATAGTTTGAGTCTATACGACTCTTACCTCGCGCCGCAAGAATTTCGCGATGCCGAGCCTTGCCAGGCCAAGGTTGTCGCGGTGCGAGAGTGGGGGCGGCGGTCGCTCAGGAGCGGGTGGCTTCGATCTGCCGTTCGTCCTCGGTCGAGCAGCTGGTCACCGGATCGTTCGGTCCGCTGCCGCACGTCCACGCGCCGATCACCACCGGGCCGGGACCTTGCGGCGACGCGGCTTCGGCCGGCGTCAGTTTCGTGAAGTAGTCCGTCAGCACCTGCGCCGCTTCGGCGCACTCGGTCTTCCCGCGGACGACGACCTTGTTCTTCGCGCCCTGCGGCCCGGCGACGTCACCGCACGGCGTTCCGGCCGGGGCTTGTTCGGCTGCGGGGGAGGACGGCGGTACCTGCGCGGCCGACGGGGCGGGGTCCGCGCCGCAACCACTCAGCAGGGCGGCGGCGGCCAGCAGGACGGGAAGTGTGGAGAGGCTCTTCATGGGCCCTTCTTCTCGGGGTGCTTCATTCGACGGGGACGACGGCGGCGAACACGTTCTGTTCGCCCTTGCTGCAACTGGTGCCGCCTTGGGCGGCGGGAGCCCCGGAAACGCACAACCAGCCGTCGACGGTCTCGCTGACCGGCTCGTCCGAACCCGCGGACTGGCGTCCGGCGATCGTCTTGTGGAACGAGCCCACGATCCCGGTGGCGTCGGCGCACGGCACTCCCGGCCCGTTCAGCACCTGAAGCGTCAGCCCGCTCGCCGCGGTGACCGTGCCACAGGAACCCTGTACCGGTTCAGCCGGTTTCGGCTTGGGCGCGGGATTCGGGGCAGGGGATGGGGTTGGCGCGGTCTGCGACGGTATCGGCGGTACCGAAGCGCCGGTCGCGCTCGAAAGCGTCGCGGGCGGCGGAGCCGGCGGGGAGGTGACAGGCGGTGGCGGGCCTTCGCCCGAACAGGCGGTGAGTGTTCCGGCGGCGAGGACGGCCGCGAACAGGGGCCGCCACGATCCCGCGGTCGTCGAGACGGGCAAGGCGATCCTTTCGTCGGCCGGTGCTGGCCGGCCCATTCTGACCCGGCCGGACCCGATGCCGTGGCATTGAGCCACGTTCGATTCGCGGGAGGCTATCGCGTCGGCGGCGCGGCGATACGCGAGGACCGGCCATCCACTGTCCATTATGGACAATTAACATGCCGTTCACAGCCCGACAACACCCTGTTGCCGTGGCGAACCGATCGGACGAATCCGGCGCCGGGTGGTTAACGCCAGCCCCGTCGCGCCGAAAACATAGGTAGCGCTCCGGCGTGTCCCAGTCCCCGTCACCGAAACCGTGAGAGCGATGAAGACCGACGAACAGAACGATCCCGCGTCATTCGAGGCCACCGCACCGACGAGCGCGGAGCTGCCCCCGACAGCACCGTGCGCCGTCGTCTGGTGCGGCGGCCGCCCGTACGTCCTGGAGAGTTCCGCGGGGCACACCCGCTGGATGGGCACCGACCATCGGGGCAGGCCCGTGGCGCTGACCAGCGCGGATCTGCAACGCCGCGGCTGGAGCCACACCCGGGCCAGCTGACGCCGGGCGAGGTGGGCGTCACTGACTAGGCTGAGCGGGTGAGTACGCCCCCCGAACCGAGCGTGACCAGCGAAGAGCCTTCTTTGCTGCGGCAGGCACTGAACGTTCCCAACATCCTTTCGATCCTCCGGCTCGCCGGCGTCCCGGTCTTCCTGTGGCTGCTGCTCGGCCCCAAGGAGGACGGCTGGGCACTGGCGCTGCTCGTGTTCAGCGCGCTCACCGACTGGCTCGACGGCAAGCTCGCCCGCTGGCTCGACCAGATGTCCCGCCTCGGCCAGCTGCTCGACCCGGCGGCCGACCGGCTCTACATCCTCGCCACGCTCGTCGCGTTCCTGCTCCGCGACATCATCCCGTGGTGGCTGGTGGTCCCGCTGGTCCTCCGGGAGGCCGTCCTCGGTGTCTGCGTACTGCTGCTGCGCCACCGCGGGTTCGCCCCGCCGGAAGTCACCTACATCGGCAAGGGGGCGACCTTCGTGCTGATGTACGCGTTCCCGTTCCTGCTACTCACCCAGGGTGGATCGGATATCGCCGCGATCGCCCGTCCGATCGGGTACGCCTTCACGGCGTGGGGCGCGGTCCTGTACGTCTATTCGGGCGTGTTGTACGTCGTCCAGACAGTGCGGGCTCTGCGTTCGGCCGAACGCGCCGCCTGACGGGAGGCGCCGGGCGCGCGACCCGGCGGGATGCGAAACTGCGCGCGTCGGTTTCGAGCGAGGGCATCAGAAAGGGGAGCGGCGTTGTCCACTCCAGAAGAACTGCGCTACACCGAAGAGCACGAGTGGGTCTCCGTGCGCGACGGTGGGCTCGTGCGCGTCGGCATCACGGAGTACGCGCAAGACCAGCTCGGTGACGTCGTGTTCGTCGACCTCCCCGAGGTCGGCAAGCAGGTCGGCTCCGGCGACGCGTTCGGCGAGGTCGAATCGACCAAGAGCGTTTCGGAGCTGTTCGCCCCGCTCGACGGCGAGGTCGTCGCGATCAACGACGCGGTGACCGAGTCACCCGAGCTCATCAACAGCGATCCCTACGGCGAGGGCTGGCTGATCGAGCTCCGGCTCGACGACGCGAGCTCGGTCGATTCCCTGCTCGAGGCCGAGGCATACCAGGCGCTGATCAAGGAATAGCCGCAGGCCGCGGCCCTTCGTCCCGAGTAGGGGGAGCCGCGGGCCGGAGATTCGATCAGGCACGGTACGTTTGTCCTCTACACGTTCTTCAGTAGTGGCAATACACATGCGTTAGGAGAGCTCAGGTGAGCACGAACGACGGGCCCGGCGTTCCCCCGGAGCAGTCTCCGGAGCGGACCTCTGTCTTCCGGGCCGACTTCCTGGCCGACGTCGAAGGCACCGAGGCTCCTCCGGCTGCCGCCGAGGCCCCGGTCCAGGGCGTGGACGCCCTTCCGGCCGGTTCCGCGCTGCTGGTCGTCAAGCGCGGCCCGAACGCGGGTTCGCGCTTCCTGCTCGACCGCGACACCACCAGTGCGGGACGGCACCCGGACAGCGACATCTTCCTCGACGACGTCACGGTTTCGCGGCGGCACGCCGAGTTCCGCCGTGAGGGCGGGGAGTTCGTCGTCATCGACGTCGGCAGCCTCAACGGCACCTACGTCAACCGTGAGCCGGTCGACCAGGCCGTCCTCGCCGGTGGCGACGAGGTACAGATCGGCAAGTTCCGACTGGTCTTCCTGACCGGCCCGGGTCACGGGGGCCAGGGGGCACAGTGACGGCGGCCGGGCGGCCTGATCGGGATGCGTCGCAGCGCGATGGGTTGAGCATCGGGGCCGTGCTGGCACAACTGCGCGGCGATTTCCCCGATGTCACCATTTCCAAGATCCGGTTCCTCGAGGCGGAAGGTCTGGTCCAACCGGGCCGGACGCCGTCGGGGTACCGGCAGTTCGCTCCGGCGGACGTGGAGCGGTTGCGGTTCGTCCTGTCCGCCCAGCGGGATCACTACCTTCCGTTGAAGGTCATCAAGGAACAGCTGGACGCGGCGGATCAGGGTGCCGCGCCCTCGGCGGAGATGCCAAGGCCGCCGCGGAAGCTGGTTTCGCTCGAAGCCCCGGGGGAGAGTGGCGGTCTGCCGTCCCCCGGGGATTTCGAATGCGATCGCGAGATCAGGCTGACCGAGGAAGATCTGCTCCGCCAGGCGGGTATCGACGCCGCCACCCTGGCTGAGCTGCGGCAATACGGTCTCGTTCGCCCAGGCGCGGCGGGGTTCTTCGACTCCGACGCGGTTCTCGTGGCCAAGACCGTGAAGGCGATGACCGAATTCGGTATCGAGCCGAGACATCTGCGTGCCTTCCGCGCCGCGGCCGATCGCGAGGTCGGCCTTCTGGAGCAGATCGTGACCCCCGTGTATCGGCACCGTGACGAGGACGCCCAAGCGAGGGGCGACGAGGTCGTCCGTGAACTCGCGGCACTGTCCGTAGCGTTACATACGCTCCTCGTGAAGGCGGGAATACGGGCCGTCACGGGTGGTTGAGCTGTTCCGTGCCACTCGGAACCGCTGCGGGGCCACTTGTCAATGACTGAATGTTCGGCATCCTATGCCGTACCGTGAGAGTTGGGTTTGCCACTGGCGACCCGAGAATGTCCGGACAGCGAGCACAGCGCTCGGAAGACGGGTAGCGTCGGGATTGCCGTCGCTTGATCGTCGAGACAAGCGCTGCAGCCCGTTCGCACGAGAGGGAGGCGAAGCCCGATGAGCGAGATGCGCGTCGTCGGCGTGCGGGTGGAGCTGCCCGCGAATCAGCCGATCTTGTTGCTGCGGGAGACCGAAGGCGAGCGATACCTGCCGATCTGGATCGGCTCGGTGGAGGCCACCGCCATCGCCTTGGAGCAGCAGGGAGTCCGCCCGGCCCGTCCGCTCACCCATGACCTGCTCAAGGAGGTCATCGGCGCACTGGGCCGTGAGCTGGAGCAGGTCGTCATCACGGACTTGAAGGAAGGCACGTTCTTCGCGGAACTGGTCTTCGACGGGGACATCCGGGTTTCCGCGCGGCCGAGCGATTCGGTGGCGCTGGCGCTGCGGGTCGGGGTCCCGATCCACGCGGTGGACGCGGTGCTGGAGGAAGCGGGCCTCATCATCCCCGACGAGCAGGAGGACGAGGTCGAGAAGTTCCGCGAGTTCCTCGACTCCGTATCGCCGGAAGACTTCCGCGGCGCGGACACCTGATCCGCGACGCGAGATCTTGAGAGCTGGACAGAAGGGGCGGCGCCGATGGGCGCCGCCCCTTCTTCTTGAATGCGGTTTCCGCATCTAGAGGACTACTTGCGTTTCCCGGCGATGGCGGCCGAGGCAGGACCGTGAAGTCCGTGAAGGACTCCTTGAGGGACCCAGGGTCCCTCCACGTTTTCCCTCACCCAACCCCGGCCAGCACCAGTGGCTCAGCGCCAGTCGCCATCACAGCGCGTGAAGGCCGTACCCAGGCGCAAGCAAGGGGCCTTCACGTACTTACGGGGCGTGGGTCTCACGACCCCGCGGTCGCCCGGGTGAACAGGTCCGCCAGTTCCCGCCCGTACCGCTCCAGGTCCAGCTTCGGGTCCGACGCGAACTTCGCGGCGACGCCGTCGATGGCCTGCGCGATCGACAGCGCCATGACGTCCGGCGCGAAGTCGCCGAAAGCGCCTTCCTGCTGGCCCTGTCGCAGCTGACGTTCGAGCCGCCCGGTGCGGAACTCCTCGACGATCGGAGCCGACATGAACCAGCCCTCGGTGTCCGATCCGCTCGAAGCCATCTCGACCATGACCCGCACCAGTTCCGGATACGAACCGAGGAACGAGATCTCCGCTTCGATATAACCGCGCAGCAGCCCGGCCCGGTCGGTCGTGCCCTGGATCCGCTCTTCGAGGAACTTGTCCTTCATCCCGGTCGCGGTGGTGACCACGGCCTGCATCAGGCCGGCCTTGTTCGTGAAGTGGTAGGAGATGATCCGGGTGCTGGACAGGCCGGCCCGTTCCTTGATCTTCGCGAAGGACGTCTTGTGGTAGCCGAGATCGGAGATCGTCGCGATGGTGGCACCGACGATCTGGGCTCGCCGGGCGGCCTCGGTGACCGACAGTCCGAGCTCCGCCTGGACCTCGCTCACACCGGTTTCGAGAGAAGGTGTTACTTGCATGAGTAAAAATTAACACGACTGAGTAAAAGTGGCAAGGGTGCAGCCGTTCGGGGGACTGTCACCGGCAAGCCTCAAGAAGAGCTTGAGGTTCACCGCGCGTCGCGTTGACCGCTTTGCCCGGCGCGCTTACCGTCAATGGAGGTAAATCGCCAAGGTGTGATTCGGATGTCTGGGGCATTCGTCTTGACGGTTTGCTCCGGTGCGGACTCACGTGGGTCCGCGCGGCTTTGTTCGCCGACCGCCAGGTCGGGCGAGGGGAGGCATGGCGTGGTAGAGGCTAATAGCCCTCAAGAGCCGCTCGTTCCGGTCGCTGACGGCGAGCAGGGTGAGCTGTTCCCCGACTCTTCCCTCCCGGACGAACTCGTCGGCTACCGCGGTCCCGCCGCCTGTCAGATCGCCGGGATCACCTACCGGCAGCTCGACTACTGGGCCCGGACGAAGCTGGTCGCACCGAGTATCCGCACCGCGCACGGTTCCGGTTCGCAGCGGCTGTACTCGTTCAAGGACATCCTCGTCCTGAAGGTCGTCAAGCGGCTGCTGGACACCGGTGTCTCATTGCAGAACATCCGGGTCGCGGTCGATCACCTGCGTCTGCGTGGCGTCCGCGACCTCGCGAAGGTCACGCTGTTCTCCGACGGCACCACCGTCTACGAGTGCACCTCGCCCGAGGAGATCGTCGATTTACTGCAGGGCGGGCAGGGCGTCTTCGGTATCGCCGTCAGCGGTGCGATGCAGGAGATCAGCGGCACCATCCACGAGTTCCCGGCCGAGCGGGCCGACGGCGGCGTGATCGAAACCGTCACGCCGGACGAACTCACGCAGCGCCGTAACGCACGTCGCACCGGCTGATCATGAAGCCGCGCGAGCGGCAGGGTAGGCTCACTTCCGCAGTCGACGAATCCGCGCGGGAGAGACCGATCCGCTAACAGTCGAGTTCGGCGCCGAAGGAGCAAGTCCTCCCCGGAACCTCTCAGGCACCCTGGACCGCGCGGACGAGACGCCTCTGGAAAGTGGTTCGCCAGGTCGCCGCTTGGCGGCCCCGCCGACGGTGCAAGCCCGGCTCAACACTCGGGCGAAACTCTCAGGCGCCCCCTCGGGGGTACGGACAGAGTGGGGAGGGCCTGGACAATCCGTCCCGGCCCACCCCCGCGTCTTGGGAGGTTCCGATGGAGCCCGGTTCACTGGCCGCCCTCGAATCCGGGATCCCCTTCGCGGACCGGCATATCGGTCCCGGCGCGGAGGAACTCGCCCGCATCCTCGACGTCATCGGCGTCGGGTCACTGGACGAACTCGCCGAGCGGGCCGTTCCCGTGTCCCTGCGGGAATCCGCGACACCGCCGGATCTGCCACCGCCCGCCACCGAGACCGGGGCACTCGCCGAACTCCGCGGGCTGGCCGCGCGCAACCGGCCGATGGTCCAGATGATCGGCCTCGGCTACCACGACACCGTGACCCCGCCGGTGATCCGCCGCAACGTGCTGGAGAGCCCGGCCTGGTACACCGCGTACACGCCCTACCAGCCGGAGATCTCGCAAGGCCGCCTCGAAGCGCTGCTCAACTTCCAGACCATGGTCGCCGATCTGACCGGCCTGCCGATCGCGAACGCGTCCATGCTGGACGAGGCGACCGCGGCGGCGGAGGCGATGACCCTGGTCCGCCGGGCCGGCAAACCGGAATCCAACCGCTTCGTGGTCGACGAGGACACCCTCCCGCAGACGATCGAGGTCCTGCGCACCCGCGCCGAACCGCTCGGCATCGACCTGGTGACCGCCGACCTGTCCCAGGGCATCACCGGACTCGGCCTCGGCGGCGACTTCTTCGGTGTGCTGCTGTCGTATCCGGGCGCGTCCGGCGTCGTCCGGGAATGGGAGCACACCATCACCGAGGCCAAGGCGCTGGGCGCGGCGGTGGTGATGGCCGCCGATCCGCTGGCGCTGACCCTGGTGAGGCCTCCCGGTGAACTCGGCGCCGACGTCGCGGTCGGATCGACGCAGCGGTTCGGCGTCCCGATGGGCTTCGGCGGCCCGCACGCGGCGTACCTCGCCGTACGGCGAGGTCTCGAACGCCAGCTGCCCGGCCGTCTCGTCGGCGTCTCGAAGGACGCGGACGGCGCACCCGCGTACCGGCTCGCGTTGCAGACCCGTGAGCAGCACATCCGTCGCGAGAAGGCGACCAGCAACATCTGTACCGCGCAGGTGCTCCTGGCGGTCATCGCGTCGATGTACGCGGTGTACCACGGGCCGGAGGGCCTGCGCGCCACCGCGAACCGCGCCCATCGGATGGCAACCGTGCTCGCGGCCGGACTCGCCGAGAGCGGGGTGGACGTCGTGCACTGCGAGTTCTTCGACACCGTCACGGTCGCGGTACCGGGCCGGGCCGCCGGGGTGGTCGCCACGGCCCGGGAACTGGGCGTCAACCTCCGGCTCGCCGACGCGGACCACGTCGCCGTCGCCTGCGACGAGACGACCACCCGCGAGCATCTTTCCTTGGTGTGGAAGGCCTTCGGTGTCGCGGTGTCCGATGTGGACTCGCTCGACGCGGACACCGCGGACGGCTTCCCGCCGGATCTGCGCCGTACCAGTGCTTACCTGACGCATCCGGTCTTCCACGCGCACCGTTCGGAAACCGCGCTGCTGCGGTACCTGAGGGCGTTGTCCGACAAGGACGTCGCCCTCGACCGGAGCATGATCCCACTCGGTTCCTGCACGATGAAGCTCAACGCCACGGCCGAAATGGAGCCGATCACCTGGCCCGAGTTCGCCGGACTGCACCCGTTCGCGCCCGTCGAGGACGCCGCGGGCCTGCTGTCCATCGTGAAGGACCTCGAATACTGGCTGGCCGGGATCACCGGCTACGACGCGGTTTCCCTGCAGCCGAACGCCGGCAGCCAGGGCGAGTTCGCCGGCCTGCTGGCGATCCGTGCCTACCACCGCGAACGCGGGGACGAGGCACGCGACGTCTGCCTGATCCCGTCGAGCGCGCACGGGACGAACGCGGCCAGCGCGGTCATGGCCGGGATGCGCGTGGTCGTCGTGAACTGCGACGACGACGGCAACATCGACCTCGCCCATCTCAAGTCCACTGTGGACGAGCACGCCGGCGACCTCGCCGCGATCATGATCACCTACCCGTCCACGCACGGCGTGTACGAGGACACCGTCCGCGAGGTCTGCGCACTGGTGCACGACGCGGGCGGTCAGGTGTACGTCGACGGGGCGAACCTGAACGCGCTGATCGGGGTCGCGCAGTACGGCAAGTTCGGCGCCGACGTCTCGCATCTCAACCTGCACAAGACCTTCTGCATCCCGCACGGTGGTGGCGGTCCCGGCATCGGGCCGATCGGTGTCCGGGCGCATCTCGCGCCGTTCCTGCCCAACCACCCCCTGCAGCCGGACGCCGGACCGGCCACCGGGGTCGGCCCGATCAGCGCCGCGCCGTGGGGAAGCGCGTCGATCCTGCCGATCTCCTGGGCCTACGTCCGGATGATGGGCGCCGAGGGCCTCCGGCGCGCGACCCTGACCGCGGTCGCGAACGCCAACTACGTCGCCAAACGCCTCGCCGGGCACTATCCGGTGCTGTACTCCGGGCACGAAGGCCTGGTCGCGCACGAATGCATCCTCGACCTCCGCGCACTCACCAAACGGACCGGGATCACCGTCGACGACGTCGCGAAACGGCTGGCCGACTACGGTCTCCACGCGCCGACGATGTCCTTCCCGGTCGCGGGCACGCTGATGGTCGAGCCCACCGAGAGCGAGGATCTCGGCGAACTCGACCGGTTCTGCGACGCGATGATCGCGATCCGCGGCGAGATCGAGAAGGTCGTGGCGGGGGAGTGGCCGGTGGCCGAAAGCCCGCTGCGCAACGCCCCGCACACCGCGCGTTGCCTCGCCGGGGCGTGGGATCGCCCGTACAGCAGGGAGATCGCGGTCTTCCCGGCAGGCTTCACCGCGACGAAGATCTGGCCTCCGGTGCGGCGGATCGACGGGGCGGCGGGGGACCGCAACCTCGTCTGCTCCTGCCCGCCGCCGGAGGCCTTCGCCTGAGGTTCAGCCGGGCATCTTGTCGAGAAAGCCCAGCACCTGCCTGATCTGCCCGTCCTCGACGGTGATGACGTCGAAACCGATCGCCAGCGGCTCTTCCGCGCCCGCCGGGCCGAGATGCCACTGGAACCGCGCGATGTCGTGGTGCGCGTCGGGGGCGGTGGGCAGGCTGAACACCAGCCCGGCGAACTGGGCCTGCGCGGCGGCGATGAAGCCGTCGACGCCGTCGTGCCCGGTGACGGCACCCAGTGGGTCGGTGTAGGCGGCGTCCTCGGTGAACAACTCGGCGACGAGGGCGCGGCGCTTGTCCGTGTCCGTTTCGTTCCACACGGCGATGTACTGCTCGGCGACGCGCTGGATGTCCGACATGGTGTCTCCTCGTTTCCTTGGGGGGTAACCGATGCCGCAACTCTGTCGGGTGGAGGCGGGTCGCGTCGATTACGCCCGAGGTAATGGCGGCGCGGCGCACGCCGCCGTAAGTTCGTGATCGTGACGAGCACATTGACGGCGCACCGCGCGGGCCGCCCCGTCGGCGAACTGCTGCGCGAATGGCGTGACCGCCGCCGGATCAGCCAGCTGGACCTCGCCATCTCGGCGGAGATCTCGACCCGGCACCTGAGCTTCGTGGAGACGGGGCGGTCCAAGCCCAGCCGCGACATGGTGCTGCGGCTCGGCGAACATCTGGAGGTGCCCTTGCGGGAACGCAACCGGCTGCTCCTGGCGGCGGGCTACGCGCCCGCGTACCCGGAGAGCGGACTCGGCGACCCGGAACTGGCCGCCGTCCGGCAGGCCGTCCGCCAGCTGATGACGAGCCACGAGCCGTACCCGGCCGCCGTCGTCGACCGCGGCTGGAACCTGGTCGACGCCAACGCGAGCGTCTCGATCATGACCGACCTGGTGTCGCCCACACTCATGACACCGCCGGTCAACGTCCTGCGGCTGACCCTGCACCCCGAGGGGATGGCGCCGTACGTGCTCAACCTGGGGGAGTGGCGTGCCCATCTGCTCGGCAGGCTGCGGCGCCAAGTGACCCGGACGGCTGATCCGGACCTGACGGATCTGCTGGCGGAACTGCTCACCTACCCGTGTGACGACCCTATTCCCGAGGTGGAGGTCCCCGGACCGGGCGACATCTTCGTCCCGCTGCGGCTGCGGCACGACGGAGTGGATCTCACGTTCTTCAGCACGGTCTCCACATTCGGGACACCGTTGGACGTCACGGTCGCCGAGCTGATCATCGAGTCGTTCTTCCCGGCCGACACGGCCACGGCGGAGCATCTGCGCGCGTACGCGCGGCGCGGGATGGAATGATGCCGGACAAGAAGCCCAGCCACAGACCAGTGAGGATTCCTCTTCCATGGCCGTGCCTTCCGTCGTCCTGAACAACGAGGTAGTCATCCCCCAGCTCGGTTTCGGTGTCTGGCAGGTGCCCGCGGGCGACACGGCCAAGGTCGTCCGGACCGCGATCGACGCCGGGTACCGCGGCATCGACACCGCCGCGTCGTACCGGAACGAAGCCGGTGTCGGCGAGGCGATCCGTGCCGCCGGCGTGCCCCGCGACGAACTGTTCATCACCACGAAGCTGCCGAATCCGGGCCACGGCTACGACGCGGCGCTCCGCGCGTTCGACGCGAGCCTCGCGGAGCTGGGCCTGGACCGGGTCGACCTGTACCTGATCCACTGGCCGATGCCGAAGCGTGGCAAGTACGTCGAAACCTGGCGGGCGCTGGAAAAGATCTACGCGGACGGCCGGGCGCGGGCGATCGGGGTGTCGAACTTCCCTGTCCCGCACCTGAAGCGCCTGCTCGACGAGACCGGGATCGTACCCGCGGTGAACCAGGTCGAGCTGCATCCGCGGTTGCAGCAGAAGGCGTTGCGGGAGTTCCATGCCGAGCACGGGATCGTCACGGAGGCCTGGAGCCCGCTCGCGCAGGGTTCGCTGCTTTCGGACACGACGCTGACCGCGCTCGCGGCGAAGTACGGCAAGAGTCCCGCGCAGCTGGTGCTGCGATGGCATCTGCAGCTCGGCACCGTGGCCATCCCGAAATCCGTGACGCCGTCCCGGATCCGCGAGAACCTCGACGTCTTCGACTTCGAACTCGCCGACGACGACCTTGCCGCGCTCGCCGACTTCGACGACGGCACGCGCACCGGCCCGGACCCGGACACCTTCGACCTCGTCTGACGGCTTCCGGGGGTCAGGTGGCCTTGATACCCGCGGCGGCGAAGTCGGCCTGCTGGGCGGGCTGCTGCAGGAACTGCCGGAACGTCTGCGAGGCACGCATCTGGACCTCGTCGATGTTCTTGCCCGCGAGCCCGACGAGCGGGTAGTCGGCCGATCGCGCGGTCGCGACGGACTGGGCGGGCGAGCCGACCAGTTCCGGCTTGGCGGTGTTCAGCTCGGTCACCCAGTAGGACGACTCGGGCAGCCAGGCGGCGGGGAGGCCGCCGATGGCGTCGATGTTGGTCCTGCCGACCAGCGCGTCGAGTACCGAAGCCGAGGACAGTGCGTCGATCTGGATCACGACGCAGTGGTCGCGGACGACGGTCGCGGCCTTGTTCCACCGATCGACCGCGGCGCGGACCGGCTTTTCGACGCTGGGGGTGACGATGACCCGCATCGGGGTGTCACCGGCGCTGCAGGCCTTGGCCTGGGCCTCCGCCCGGGTGTTGAGCTCGCCGTCCGCCCAGTTCCAGCCGAAGACGCCGATCGCGATCAGCACCACCAGGACCAGGCAGGCGATGGGCCACTTGGCGATCCGGCGCCGAGGGGCCTTCTTCCCGACGATCCGGTGTGAACCGGTCGCCTCACCGCGGCCCTGAGGTCGCTTCGGCGGGTCGAGGGGGTGCGGTACCGGCTCTTCGGCAACGCTGTGTCGCCCCATCGTCGTCCTCTCGAAACATGCGCGCACGCGCTGCGTATGCAATCAAACCGTTATCACTCTAACAGGGGAGGATGTTACGGGAAATGCGATGACTCACAGTTGTTTTCCGGGTGTCTCGGCTATCTTCGTTAACTCGCTCAGGAGCCGTTGGCAATGCGCTATCAGGTGCTCACGGAGAGGCGCGGCCCGGCGGGCGAAACCGGCCTGGGCGCGGGCGTACTCGGCCCGGCCCTCAGGCGTCTCGATCCGCACGGGCGGATAGCCGAACGCCTCGAGGTCGTAAGGGCTGGCCCGCATGTCCAGCGCCCGGATGTCCGCCGCCAGCTCGAAGCAGTCCCCGACCAGCTCGGCGGGGACGAAAGGGTCGAGTTTGTAGGCCCATTTGAAAAGATCCATGTTGGCGTGCAGGCAGCCCGGTTGCTCGAACTCGAGCTGGTTCGCCCGGGCCGGCTGGAGCGTGTTGCGCGGCCGGGCGGGCTCGGTGAAGAACCGGAACGCGTCGAAGTGCCCGCACCGGATCTCCAGCGACTCGACGACGCCGTCCGTCCCCGCCGAACCGAGCCGCAACGGCAGTTGTGAGTGACGAACCTCATTTGCCGGTTCCCGGTAAACCATTGCCCATTCATGCAGTCCGAAACAACTGAGCCTCGGCGCGCGGGAAGCGGTCGCGGACAGCAGCCCGAGCACGAATTCGGCGGTTTTCGCCCGGCCTTCGGTGAACCCGGCCGGATCCAGCCGGACGCCGTCCGCCGTCTCGACGTAACCCCTGCGCTCCAGGATCCGGTGCGCGGACCGGCCTTCGAGCACCACTCCCGCCCCCGGCTGCCAGCGTTCGAGGTGGCCAGGGCGGTGCGAGTAGTAGGTGAAGAGGAAATCGAGCACCGGATGCTTCTCGCCCCGCGAACGACGTTGCTGGTGCGGGGTGGTCCAGCGCCGCATCCGCGTCACGTGGTCGTCCTCCCGGGCCCGCCAGACGGGCTCGGGAAGGACGGTCACACCGGTCACGACATGACGTGGGTGCCGTCGCGGACAGTTCCCACGTATTCCTCGACGAGGTCCTCCAGCGCGACGACGCCGACAGCGTCCCCGCCGGGGCTCAGCGCCCGCGCCAGATGGCTGCCTTCCTTCCTCATCGCCGACAGCGCCTCGTCCAGCCGGGCGTCCGCGCGGAGTTCGGTCAGCGTGCGCGTCTTGTCCGACGGCACCACCGTCGTGGGATCCTCGCCCACGAGGTCGAGGATGTCCTTGACGTGGATGTAGCCGTTCAGCGTCCCGTCGTCGGTGCACACCGGGAAACGCGAGAACCCGGTCGACGACACCGCGCGCTCGACGTCGCCCAGCGTGGGCGAACAGGGCAGCGTGGTCAGCTGCGCCGTCGGCACCAGGACGTCGGCCACCGTCTTCTCGACCGAGGACAGCGTCTTGCTCAGCCGTTGGTGCTCGGACTGCTCCAGCAGCCCTTCGCGCCGCGACTCGCTGAGCAGTTCGGCGAGTTCGTCGGAGGTGTAGGCGGTTTCGAGCTCGTCCTTCGGCTCGACCTTGAACAGCCGCAGCAGCGAGTTCGCCACGAAGTTCAGCAGCCAGATGAACGGGTTGGCGATCTTCACCCAGCCCACGTGCACCGGGACCAGCCACAGCGCCAGGCGCTCCGGCTCGGCGATCGCGAGGTTCTTCGGCACCATCTCGCCGATGAGGACGTGCAGGATGGTGATGAACGCCAGCGCGATCGCGAACGAGATCGGGTGCAGGAGCACGTCGGGGATCCCGAGCAGCTCGAAGAACCCGGCCAGCTGATGCGCGATCGCGGGCTCGCCGAGGCGTCCGAGCAGCAGCGAACAGATGGTGATGCCGAGCTGTGCTCCCGCGAGCATGAGCGAAACGTTCTTGCTCGCGTTGATCACGATCTGCGCGCGGGTCTTTCCCTGCGCCAGCAAGGCTTCGAGCCTGTCCCGCCGCGACGAGATCAGGGTGAACTCGGCACCGACGAAGAACGCGTTGGTCAGCAGCAGGACCACGACGAGGAAGATGTTGAACCAGTCGCTCATCGGGCGGGCTCCTGCTCTGCGGGCGCGGAGGCCTCTACGCGGCGGACTTCGACCTCGGCGATCCGAAGCCGGTCCATTTTGGTCACCGTGAGCCGCCAGCCGTCGAGATCGGTGGTGGCGCCGGGGGAAGGGATCGATCCGAGCTGTTCGAGGATCAGGCCGGCGATGGTCTCGTAGTCGCCGTCCGGCATCCGGAACCCGGTCTCGTCGGTGACCTCGTCGGCGCGGAGCTGTCCCGAAACGAGCCAGCTGTCGCTGCCGACCTGTTGCGAGGACGGTGCTTCCCGCTCGTCGTGCTCGTCACGGACGTCGCCGATGATCTCCTCGACGACGTCCTCCAGTGTCACCAGCCCGGCGGTGCCGCCGTACTCGTCGACGACGATCGCGAGCTGGAAACGGGAGTCGCGCAACCGGTTCAGCAACGAGTCGCCGGGCAGGGACTCGGGCACCGTCGGGACGGGACGCATGACGGAGCCGATCCGCACCGTCGCCCGCTGTGCCGCCGGGACGGTGAAGGCCTGCTTGATGTGCACCGCGCCCTGCACGTCGTCGAGATCCTCGGTGTAGACCGGGAACCGCGAGAAGCCGGTGCGGCGGGAGACCTCGATGAGGTCGTAGATCGTGTCGTCCACGGTCAGCGATTCCAGCTGGACGCGCGGGGTCATCAGCTCGTCCGCGGTCCGCTCGCCGAAGCGCAGCGACTTGTCCAGCAGCTCGGCCGTCGACGTGTCGAGCGTGCCGCTTTCGGCGCTGGAGCGCACGATCGAGCCGAGTTCCTGCGGCGACCGGGCCGAACGCAGTTCCTCCTGCGGCTCGACGCCGAACTTGCGGACCAGGAAGTTGGCGCTGTTGTTCATCAGCGTGATGAGCCAGCGGAACAGCGACGAGAAGCGCGAGTGGTACCCCGCGACGGCGCGCGCCGTCTGCAGCGGCCGGGCGATCGCGAGGTTCTTCGGCATCATCTCGCCGAGGATCATCGACAGCGAGGTCGCCACGATCAGCGCGACGGCCAGCGAGACGCCGTTCGCGACGCCCTCGGAGAGGCCCATCCCGGCGAAGAGCGGGTGCAGCAGGTCACCGATGACCGGTTCCGCGAGGTAACCGGTGATCAGCGTGGTGATGGTGATCGCCACCTGCGCGCCGGAGAGCTGGAACGAGAGCGTGCGGTGCGCCTTCTGCACGGTGTGCGCGCGTTTGTCGCCGACCTGGCGGACGTTCGCGTCGACCGTGCTGCGTTCGAGCGCGGTGAGGGAGAACTCGGCGGCGACGGCGAGACCGGTGCCGATGGTCAGCAGCAGGAACAGGAGGATGCCGAGAACGGCAAACAGGATTTCCATCAGTCCTCACCGACCGGAACGGTCTCGGCGAGGATGTTCACGGAACAGCCGGGTGTGCCACCCGGCTCGATACTGTCACCAGGTGACTGCGCGTCGCGCACGAAAAGTGTCACTCCTCACTCGGACGAATCAACCAGAGACCGCCGCTGCCTGCGGCGATGGGACAATCTTAACGCGTTACCCCGCCCGCGCGGCGCGGTGCCGCCGCACGCTCTCCTCGACCAGGTCGAGGACGGGTCCGAGATCGTCGCCGGGCAGGCCCATCGCGAGATGGGAGACGAGCCCTTCGAGGACCAGTTCGAGATACGCGGTCAGGACGTCGACATCGACGTCGTCGCGGAGGATCCCGGCGTCACGCTGGCGCAAGAGGCGGCGACGGGTCGCCGCGGTCAGCTGATGGGACCGCTCCGCCCAGCGGGCGCGGAACTCCGGATCCGTGCGCAGCCGACGGGAGACCTCCAGCCGTGTGCCGAGCCAGTCGGCGGGATGTTCGCTGCGGTTGGACAGCAGGTCGCGCATCACCTGGACGAGCCCCTGCTCGGCGACGACGTCGGCCATGCGGACCGCGTCGTCCTCGGCGAGGGCGAGGAAGAGGGATTCCTTGTCCCGGAAGTGATGGAAGATCGCGCCGCGGGACAGGCCGGTGGCTTCCTCGAGGCGTCGCACCGTGGCACCCTCGTAGCCATAACGCGCGAAGCACACGCGGGAGCCGTCGAGGATCTGGCGCCGGCGTGCGTCGAGGTGATCCTGGCTGACCCGTGGCATCCTGGAATCCTGTCACCGGGAGCCGGGTCAATGCAATCCGTACGTACGTACTGTGACCAGTTCCTGGGATCTTCGCCCGGCAGGGGGAACCTGGCGGTCGCGACACGCGTCCGACCACTCGGCCGGATCGGCTGACACGCCGTCCGCCACTTGGCTACGCTTTGTCCATCACGTGGGTGAATGCTGAGGGGAAGGTGCGGGCGTGGACTTGATCGGCGACGCCGCGAGTGCGGTAAAGGCCGTCTGGGGCGACCTCTTCCCGCCGCCGGAACCGACCGTTTACGGCGGTGGGGGCGGCGGGGGCGGCGGCTTCGAGATGAGCCCCGAGGAGCTGAAGACCGTCATCGGACTCTGGCAGGACGAGCTGCAGAAGGTTTCCGACGACGGGGACAAGATCGAGGACATCCTCTTCGAGCTGATGCCCCCGGGCCAGGACGACGTCAGCTCCAGCTATGTAGACACCGGCCTGGAGTCACTCGAGGCACTGAAAAAGCAGAACGAGTCGATGAAGGAATACATCGTCGGCTACATCGCGAAGCTTGAGCTCGCCAAGACGAAGACGATGGCCACCGACACGGCGAACTCCATGCGGTCGGCTTGAGGATGCCTAACGTGCTGAAGAGCTGTGTCATCGTTACAGCGCTCGTATTCGTCTCGGCGGCTTTGGCCGCGTGCTCGAGCGAGAACCCGGGTAAGCCCAGCCCCACGACCGGGGCGGAAGTGTCTTCGGGACGCTCGTCGGCGCCCGTGAACCCGGATGTCCCGAAAGTGTCCGTGCCGCTCACCGTTCGCGATTCGTTCTTGACCGAGCCGTGCACAGTGGTGCCGCAGGTCGATCTCACTGCGCTGGGATATGTCGACGCGGGACGCCCGGGTGGCGGGGCGGGTGGGTCGGAGGGAACCAACCCGTCGTGCGGCTGGTCGATGTCCAAGCAGGGCAAGGGCAACGGGCTCCAGGTTCTCATCGGAACGGGAAACCGTGAGAAAGGGACCGGTGGACTCGCGGGCTTCTACCAGGCCAAGGAGACGGGACGGATGAAGTTCGTCGCGCCCGGCCCGGAGGTGGACGGCTACCCGACGGTCTTCTACGGATTGTCCGACGAGCGGGCCGAAGGCAACTGCACGATGGCCGTCGGAGTCGCCGACGACCTCGCCATCGGTACATTGGCCAAGAGCTATCAGGGTGAACAGGATTCGTGCGAAACCGCCCGGAAACTCGCATCTTCCGTCATCAAGACACTCAAGGGGGCATGAGGGTGGACGGCAAGCAGATCTTCGAGAACTTCACTCAGGGCGACACCCGCAACCTCCGCAGCGCGGCCGATCGTGTCGCGGAGCTTTCGAACGCGTACGTGGACCGTGGCATGAGTATCAAAGGCCTCCAGGAGCGGATGAAGGCGTCCTGGACCGGTACCGCCGCCGATGCCGCGAACGCGGGGGCTGGCCCCCTTGAGCAGGCTTTCCGGGAAACGGCAGACCCGCTCTTCAAAACCAGGGATTCGGTCACCACGCAGGCAGACAGCTTCGACAAATCCGGGATGACGGTCGTCCCGGTGCCGCCGAAGCCGGACAAGCCGAACCCGTGGACCACCGGCCTCAAGGGCGCGATCCCCATCGCCGGGCCGTTCATGGTCAACAACGACATCAAGAACTACCAAGAGGGCGTAGCGAAGCACGAGGCGGCGAACCAGAACAACGTCCGCGTGATGGACCAGTACGACTCGGTCACCAGCAGCACCAGGTCCAACCTGCCGACCGACTACGGCGTGCTCAAGAACGACGGCGCGAACGTCAGTGTCAAGGTCGGCGGCGGGCCGCCGCCGATCAAACCGCCGCCCGTCATCCCGCCGGACCGCCCCAAGAAGGGCGGCGGTGACGAGAACGACGGCACCGACACGAGCGGCACGAACAACAACGACAGCAACAACACCCAGCACCAGAACCAGAACCAAAATCAGAACCAGAACAAGCCGGGCGGCGACGACCGGCCGCCGACCAGGCCCGACCCCAACATCACGACGCCGACGCAGAAGCCCGGTCCCAGGGACACGACGATCCCGACCGGCATCGGCGGCGGCAGGGGCAAGCCGGGTGGGACCACCGAAATCCCCGGGCGGGACTTCGGCCGCACCCCGGACGACCCGAGCGACATCATCGGCCTGCCCACCGGCAACTCCGGGCAGAGCTACGGTCCGGGTGGCGGAGGCGGCTCCAACCCGCCCGGAAGCAGCGGTGGCCGCAACACTCCTGGTCCCGGCAGTGCTGCCGGGAGGCTCCTCGGGGGCGAAGGCGGCCCCGGTGGACGCGCGGCCGGGACCGGCGGTCCCGGTTCCGGCGGGATGGGTGCGGGCAAGGGCAGCGGAATGGGCGGGATGGGCGGCGGGATGCCGGGCGGAGGGGCGGCCGGTGGCCGCGGCGCCGGTGGCCGCGGCGGCCAGATGGGCCCGATGGGCGCGGGCGGCAGGCGCGGCGAAGGTGACGAGGACGAGGAGCACCAGCGTCCCGACTACTTGATCGAAGCCGACCCCGACGCGATCTTCGGTACCGACCAGCGGACCAGCCCGCCGGTCATCGGCGAGTAGCGGATGACGGTCAGAACAGGCCGGGTGGATGTCCCGGTCGAGGCTTTGGCGGTACTCGCCGAACGTGAACGCGTCGGCGACCTGCACATCACCCTGCGCCCGGAACCGCGCTGGCTTTCGCGGACCGCCCGGGCGGAGGCGGACAAGCGCGTGGAAGCCGCGTTGGCGCAGGCAGGACTCCTGGATTCGAGCGGCCGTCCGTCGGTCGACTTCCTGGACTGGCTGCCGGTGCTCACGAAGCCGTCGGTCGAGTACTACGGCTGGGTGAACGCCGGCGGTCAGACCTACGGGGTCCTGGCGGCTTCGCTGGGTCTGCAGGCGGTGCTGGCGGTGTCGTCCGGTGAGTGGGTCGGGGTGCAGGAGATCGACCGGCGACGGCTGCCGGAGACGCTCATCGAGCAACTGCCACCCGTTCCGGCGGGTGGCGGCAGGCTGCGCACGGTCCGCGCGTACGAGCTCGAAGAGGCCGCGCGGCGTGGCCCGGACACGCATTCACTGCCACCGGTGATCGCGGACATCGTCAGTCTCGTGCAGCGACCGGTGGAGGGGAGCGGTGAGCTCTACGCCGGCAAACGGGACGAACTCGGCAGGCACGTGGCCGTCGAGGATCCGCTGCACTTCGCCGACACCGACTGGGGCCGCTACCTCAGCTACACCACCGGGTACGGCAACGACGCGGTGGTCCACATCGGACCCGCGGGACCGGCGGAACTGGCGGACGCGCTGCGGCACGTCGCGGGGACGCTGGGCAGCTAGCCGAAGTATAAGAAGGCCCCTTCCCTGCGCCAGGCGCAAGGAAGGGGCCTTCATGTACTTGATGCCCGATCTTGGGGCTATTCGCGCCATTTCGGGAGGGGCGTGAGTGGCAAGGAGGGTTGGAAACCAATGCCACGTAGCTTACGTTGATCTTGGACAGGCCTTGATCGCCAGTGGTGACGGCTGCCGCAGGTCACGCGCTCGGTTGCGCTGGCCGACAGGAGCCGACCCTGCCTCAAGCGGTCGTGAGTGGTAAAGGTCGTTCTAACCCTCTTTACCACTCACGACCACCTTGCGCACCTACACGAAGCACCCAAATCGGGTACCGCGGCCCGCATTGACGTCCCTTATGGACAGTCGTGCCCCAGGTCCGCCACCGGTGACTTGTCCAGGCTGTCGATCAGCTCCGGCAGCCGTCGCAGCTCGCACCCAAGATCAACTCAAGTTACGTGGCATTGGGTGAGAACCCTACTTGCCACTCACGATCCGCGCGAGGTGATCGTACGGTAGGCACCGTCAGGCATTTAGTCACCGAATAGTGTCCTTTGTGGATAGTCAGGGCGTGGTCGGGCCGACCCACGACATTGGCGTCGACCGCGGCACTCGCCACTCACGACCCGCAACGCCCAAACAACGCTACTGTGACAGCGCTGTTGTATTTCTGGCGGGTCTGGGAGGACGAGCACGTGACAAGGCTGTATCCGGAAATCGAACCGTACGACCACGGGATGCTCGACGTCGGCGACGGGCACCTCGTCTACTGGGAGGTCTGCGGGAATCCCGACGGCAAACCGGCCGTCACGCTGCACGGCGGCCCCGGCACGGGCTGCAGTACGGGCCTGCGCCGCTACTTCGACCCGGCCAAGTACCGCGTGGTGCTCTTCGACCAGCGTGGTTGCGGCCGCAGCACGCCGCACGCGAGCGAGCCCGGCGCCGACCTCTCGGTCAACACCACCGGCCACCTGGTCGCCGACATGGAGAAGCTGCGCGAGCACCTCGACATCGAAAAATGGCTGCTCTTCGGCGGCTCCTGGGGGTCGGTGCTCGCGCTGGTCTACGCCGAGCGGCACCCCGATCGTGTCTCCGAGATGGTCCTGACGGGCGTCGCCACCGGACGGCGCAGCGAGACCGACCTGCTCGTCCGCGGCCTCGGCGGTGTCTTCCCCGAGGCGTGGGCGAAGTTCCGCGACGGCGTCCCCGAGGGGGATCGCGACGGCGATCTCGCGGCGGCCTACCTCAGGCTGCTCATGGACCCGGACCCCGCGGTGCACGGGAAGGCGGCGACGGACTGGTGTGCCTGGGAGGACGCGATCATCCCGACTTCCCCGCCGTACAAGAGTTTCGAGTCGCCCGAGTTCCGGCTGGCCTTCGCCAGGCTGGTCACGCACTACTGGAGCCAAGGGTCCTTTCTGGACGAAGGCGTGGTCCTACGGGAAGCCAAGACCTTGGCCCATATCCCCGCGGTACTCGCCGAAGGGAGCCTCGACCTGGGCAACCTCGCCGGTACCCCGTGGGAGCTGGCGCACGCCTGGCCGGGCAGCGAGCTGGTGATCATCGACGAGGTCGGGCACAGCACCCAGGACGAGCCGATGCGCGAGGTCCTCATCGGCGCGACCGACCGGTTCGCCTCCTGACCGACCGTGCGTGAAAGCCTCCTTCCCTCGGCTCAGCCGAGGAGAGGAAGCCTTTACGCACACGACGTCAGGGAATGACCAGCGCGGGGGCGGTTTCCGGGGTGGTGACGTCCGAACGGGTGGTTTCGGCGAGCCGCAGCCCGGTGGTGCGCGGCGAGATCCGGTCGAGGTTCCACGAGCTCAGCAGCAGGGCAACTTTCGCCCGCATCTCGGTCCGCAGCCGCAGGAACGAGTCGGCCGGGTCGGCACCGACCTCGCCCAGCAGCAGCCACCACGCCCACGCGGCGGCACCGGCGTTGGCGACGAAGTCCGGGATCACCGGGATGCCGCGCGCCGCCAGGCCCGCTTCGGCGTCGGGCGTGGTCGCGGCGTTGGCCGCTTCGATGACGACCTTCGCCTTGACCGCGCCCTGGTTCGCGGCACGCAGTGCGTAGGAGATCGCCGCCGGGACGAAGATGTCGGCTTCGGTCCCGACGATCTCGTCGCGGGGGAGGAGCCGGACGTCGGCGGGCAGGCGGCTCCGGTCGATCTCGCCGTACTCGTCACGCAGGTCGAGCAACGCGGGGATGTCGAGGCCCTCCGGCCGGTGCAGCGTGCCTGCCGCGTCGGCGATCGCGACGACCTTCATCCCGGCTTCGTGCAGGTACCAGGCCGCGCCGCCGCCCATCGTGCCGATGCCCTGCACGGCGACCGTGGTCTTCTCGACGGACCACTCCCAGGCGTCGGCTACCCCGAGGCAGGCCTGCGCGACGCCGTAACCGCCGACGACGTCACCGAGCAGGAGCCCGCCGGGGACGGGGGTGCTCAGCCCGGCCTGCACGCGGCGAAGGGTGTGCGCCGGGTCGGCCGAACGGCGGATCGCGGCGTGGTACGACTGCTCCAGCCCGAGCTTCGCGAACACCTCGTCGATCAGGTGCTGTGGCACGCCGAGGTCTTCGGCAGTCACCCATTGGTTGTCGATCCATGGCCGAAGGAACGCGCAGAACCGTTCCAGCACACCGAAAGCGCGTTCGTCCTTGGGATCGAAGTCGATCCCGCCCTTGGCCCCGCCGACCGGCAGGCCGAAGGTCGCGGTCTTGTTCGCCATCCCCCTCGCCAGGTCCTCGACCTCGGACATCGTGCAGCCCGCGCGCATCCGGGTCCCGCCGGTCGCGATCCCGGAGACCAGGCTGTGCACTACGAGGTAGCCGGTGGCTCCGGTGACGGGGTCGGTCCAGATCAGCCTCATCAGCGGTTCGGCGTTCCTCGCGGCCATGCGGCCACCTCCTTCGGGTTTCGGTGTCGTTCCTGCGCCACCATCGAGGGTGCGCCCCGCCGGGCGCCGCCGTCCATTTACCGAAACTGAACGATGTCGTGCAGAGAAACTGGTGTAACGCCGATCGCCGCGTCGTCCGGCACCCGTCACCGCACCCGATTACGTTGGAGACATGGAGCTTTCGTTACACCGCCTGCGGATGCTCCGCGAGCTGAGCCGGCGCGGCACAGTCACGGCGGCCGCCGCTTCGCTGCATTACACCGCTTCGGCGGTGTCGCAGCAGTTGGCGCAGCTGGAGCGGGACGTGGGCGCGAAGCTGTTCGAACGATTCGGCAGACGGGTGCAGCTGACCGAGCTGGGGCTGTTGCTCACCGAGCACGCCGAAGAGATCCTGGGGTCGGTCGAGCGGGCGACGCTCGCGCTCGAGGAGGCGCAGAAGACGGTCTCTGTCCGCCTCATGGCCGGAGTCTGGGCATCGGTCGCCTCGGGGCTGCTGCCGCACGCGCTGGCCGCGCTCGCGGGCGAGCACCCGGGGATCCAGGTCCGGACCCGCGAGCTGGCGCCGGAGGACACCGCGGACGCCGTCCGTGACGGCGAACTGGACCTGTCGTTCGTGATCGACTACTCCGACGCGCCGATGCCGTGGAACGCCGGCCTGGAGCGCGCCGTGATCGCGGTCGAACGCCTGCACGCCGCCGTCCCCGCCGGAGCCGTCCCGGTGGGCAGCGCGTCCCTGCCCGACCTGGCGGAGCATCCGTGGATCCTCGCCAGCCCGAAGAGTCATTTCGGCCGCGCGGTGCGCACAGCGTGTCGCCGCCACGGGTTCGAACCCAAGATCAATCACGAGGTCGAGGAGCAGTCGACGGCGATGGCGATGGTTCGCGCCGGGCTCGGCGTCACGCTCGTCTCCGACCTCGGGCTCGGCCTCCGCCCGCCGGGGATCGACGTCGTGGCGTTGACCACTCCGTTGCTCCGAACGGTTTCGATCGCCTACCGGACGACGTCGATCCGCCGGCAGGCCTTGCAGCTGGTGATCCAGGCGGTTCGCAACGCCGCGGCGTCCCTCGGCCTGGGTACCGAGCCCGCTTTGCCCTGATTCGTCCAGTCCTAAAAGGTGGTCTGCCGATCCTGCCCGGCAAGAAGACACCTGAACTTGTCGGACCCCCCGTGTAGCGTCCCAAGTCAAGGTTTCTCAGTTATCGGACAACCGACTGGACGGCGGAAAGATGACAACTGTTCATGATTTCCCCGAGAAGTCCGGGAGCGCGTCGAACGCCACGGCCAAGGTCCTCTCGGACCGCGCCGAGGGTGAGGCGTATGTGGCTTCCGTGTGCTTCAAGCACGGCCCGCCGAGACTTCTCGGCGTAGAGCTGGAATTCACCGTGCACTACGCCGACGAACCCGCCCGGCCTCTCGATCCCGACGATCTCGCCGCCGCGCTCGGCCCGCATACCCCGCGGACGTTGCGCCCCGACAGCCCCGCCCTCCCGCTTCCGGCAGGTTCACCACTGAGCCTCGAGCCCGGATGCCAAGTGGAGATCTCCGCTCAACCACAGACCACGCTGCGTCACCTGAACGCCGTCGTCTCGGCCGATCTGGCCCATCTCGAAACCCTCCTCACCGCCCGAGGCCTGTACCTCGGTGATTCCGGGATAGACCGGTATCGCGCGCCCGCGCGCAAACTCGGCACGCCCCGTTACGCCGCGATGGAACGCCGCTTCGCCCCGATGGGCGCCGGGGGCGCGACGATGATGTGCAGCACCGCGGGCCTGCAGGTCTGCGTGGACACCGGCGAGGCGGGCGACCTGGCCACCCGCTGGGCCGCCGTCCACGCGCTCGGTCCGCCGCTGCTGGCCGCCTTCGCCAATTCCCGGGTCCACGCCGGACGCGACACCGGCCACGCGTCCGCGCGCTGGCTGGCCGTGATGGACACCGAACGGGCCCGCACCCGGTCGGCCGAGCCGACGCGGGATCCGGCCGGGGAGTGGGCACGCCGGATCCTGGACACCCCGCTGATGGTGCTGCCGGACGGCGAAGGGGGCTGGGACGCGCCCGCGTCCCTGACCTTCGCCGACTGGATCGACGGCCGGGGCGCGGGTGCCGAACTCGGCAAGCCGACCGAGGACGACCTGGCCTACCACCTGACGACCTTCTTCACGCCGGTCCGTCCCCAGGGATACCTGGAGATCCGCTATCTGGACGCGCAGCCCGCCGCCAGGTGGCTGCATCCGGTCGCCCTGCTGACCGCGCTGCTCGCGCGCCCGTCCACAGTGGACAAGGTGCTCGAACTGTGCGCACCGGTCACGGGCAGGTGGGAGTGCGCGGCCCGGTTCGGCCTGGCCGACCGGGCGATCGCCGACGTCGCGAGCGAAGTGGTGGACCTCGGCTGCGCCGAACTCGGCACGACCGGTCTGCCGCCGGAGACCATCACGGAGATCAGCGAGGGTGTGCAGTCCCTCGTGCACGGTTCGAGGAGCAGCCAGTCATGAGCGTGGAAAGCACCGAGACCAACCCGCTTCGCGCGCTGAGCCCGCAAGACCTGCGGGCCCACGCGGCCGAAGCGCTCACGAGGGCCCGTGAGCGCAGTGTCGCGCTGACCGACGCCGTCGACGACGAAGACCTCGTCCGCCAGCATTCGAAACTGATGTCGCCGCTGGTCTGGGACCTGGCGCATATCGGCAGCCAGGAGGAACTCTGGCTGGTCCGCGACGTCGGCGGCCGCGAGGCACTGCGCCCGGACATCGACGACATCTACGACGCGTTCCAGCACGCCCGCGCGGATCGCCCGGAGTTGCCGCTGCTAGGCCCGGAGGAGACGCGCAAGTACGTACGCGAAGTTCGGGACAAGTCCTTCGACATCTTGGAAAACGTTCCGCTGCAAGGCAGGCGGCTCACCGAGGACGCCTTCGCCTTCGGCATGATCACCCAGCACGAACAGCAGCACGACGAGACGATGCTGGCCACCCATCAGCTCCGCAAGGGCGATCCGGTGCTGCACGCGCCCGCTCCGCCGCCCTCGCGGTCCGGGCGGCTGCCGGAGGAGGTCTTCGTGCCCGGCGGCGTCTTCACGATGGGCACGTCGACCGAGCCGTGGGCGCTGGACAACGAACGGCCCGCGCACGAGGTCGCCGTCGAGGCGTTCTTCATCGACACCGCGCCGGTCACCTGCGGGGCGTACGCCGAGTTCCTCGATTCCGGGGGCTATCAGCATCCGAAGTGGTGGAGCGAACGGGGCTGGGCGTACCGCAGCGAGAACGGCATCGACGCGCCGCGTTTCTGGAAACGGGAACAGGGCGGCTGGTGGCGGACCCGCTTCGGCGTCTACGAGAAGGTCTCGGTCGCCGAGCCGGTCGTCCACGTGTCGTTCCACGAGGCCGAGGCCTACGCGGCGTGGGTGGGCAGGCGCCTGCCCACCGAACGGGAATGGGAGAAGGCCGCCCGGTTCGACCCGGCGACCGGCCGTTCGCGGCGTTTCCCCTGGGGCGACGGGGAACCGACCCCGGAACACGCCAATCTCGGTCAGCGGCACCTGCGGCCCGCGGAGGTGGGCGCGTATCCGGCCGGGGCGTCCCCGATGGGGGTGCACCAGCTGATCGGTGACGTCTGGGAGTGGACCAGCAGCGGCTTCGAGGCCTACCCCGGATTCGCCGCGTTCCCGTACAAGGAGTACTCCGACGTGTTCTTCGGCGGGGACTACCGGATCCTGCGTGGTGGCTCGTTCGGCACGGACACGGCGGCCGTCCGCGGCACGTTCCGCAACTGGGACCACCCGATCCGGCGGCAGATCTTCTCCGGGTTCCGCTGTGCCCGGGACGCGCGACCGGATGAGGTGGGCTGAGCGGCATGTGCCGTCATCTCGCGTATCTCGGCGAGCCCCGTTCGCCCGCCGAACTGCTCTTCCACGCCCCGCATTCCCTGCTCGTGCAGTCCTACGCCCCGGCCGACATGCGGGGCGGCGGATCGGTCAACGCGGACGGGTACGGCCTCGGCTGGTACACCGGCGGTCCCGATCCCGTGCGGCTCCGCCGGTCCGCTCCCTTGTGGACGGACGGGGACCTGCCGGGGCTGGCCGGGTCGGTGCGCTCGCGCGCCTTCATGGCGGCGGTCCGCAACGGCACGACCGGGATGCCGGTCGTCGAGGCGGCCAACGCGCCGTTCACCGGCGGCGGTTTCCTGTTCAGCCACAACGGGATGGTGAAGGGCTGGCCCGGTTCGATGGCCGAGCTGGCCGCGAAACTGCCCATCACCCGGCTGCTGACCCTGGAAGCGACGACGGACTCGGTGCTGCTGTGGGCTTTGCTGCGTGAGCGGCTCGAAGCGGGCGAAGACCCGCTCGCGGCCGTCACGTGGCTGACGGGTGCGGTCGAGGAGGCGGGGCCGGGGTCGCGGCTCAACCTCCTGCTGACCGACGGCCGGGCGCTCATCGGCACGGCCTGGACGCACGCGCTGTCCTACCGGGAAACCGGTGGTGGCGTCGTCGTCGCTTCCGAACCTTGTGACGATGATCCGGAATGGACGTCCGTTCCCGAACACCACGCCATCCGGGTCACCGGCGAAGGCGTGGAAATCCTTCCTCTCGAAGACGATCGGAGCCCTGAGGCACGATGACCGAAGTGGAACTCGACGTACACCACAGCGAATCGGACATCACCGAACAGCTGCGCGCGGATGTCCGCGCCGGACTGGAGGCGGACCGGAAGTGGCTGTCGCCCAAGTGGTTCTACGACGCGCGCGGCAGCGAGCTGTTCGAAAAGATCACCGCGTTGCCCGAGTACTACCCGACCCGCTGCGAACGGGAGGTACTCGCCGGACGCGGCGGCGAGATCGCGGAAAGCTCCGGTGCGCACACGCTCGTCGAACTCGGCTCCGGGTCGAGCGAGAAGACCCGGCTCCTGCTCGACGCGCTCTCCAGTCACGGCACGCTGAAGGAGTTCGTGCCGCTCGACGTCTCCCAGAGCGCGCTCGCCGAAGCCGCGGAGGCCATCACGGCGGACTACCCGGCTCTCGCGGTCCGTGGTGTCGTCGGTGACTTCACCCAGCATCTGGACCTGTTGCCTGGCGACCGGCCGCGGCTGGTGGTGTTCCTCGGCGGCACGATCGGCAACTTCCTCCCCGCCGAACGCGCCACCTTTTTGCGCTCGGTTCGGGAAGTGCTCGACGAGGGTGAGTGGCTTCTCCTCGGCACGGATCTGGTGAAGGAGAGGGAAACGCTGGAACGCGCCTATGACGACGCGGCCGGGGTGACCGCCGAGTTCAACCGCAACGTCCTGCACGTGATCAACAACGGCCTCGGCGCGAACTTCGATCCGGCCGCCTTCGACCACGTCTCGTATTGGGACGAAGAGAACGAATGGATCGAAATGCGGCTTCGCGCCCGCGAGTCGCTGACCGTCGACATCCCGGGTGCCGGCCTGCGGGTGAAGTTCGGCGAGGGCGAACACGTGCGCACCGAGATCTCGGCGAAATTCCGGCGGGAAGGGATCGCCGCCGAGCTGGCCGCCGCCGGATTCGCGGTGGAGAAATGGTGGACGGACTCGGAATCACGCTTCGGGGTGAGCCTGGCAAGATCTGTCCGTGGCTAACCCTCTTACCGTCCTCGCTCGCGCGCTCGGCACGAAGCCGTGGCTGATGGGGCTCGCGGGCGGGATCATCTGGGTGGACAAGAAACTCCACCGGCTGTTCAAGGGGAAGGTGAGTCTGGTCGCGCTGGCCGGGCTCCCTTCCCTGCGGCTGACCACGATCGGCCGTAGGAGTGGCCTGCCGCGCGGTACCAACCTGCTGTACTTCCCGCACGAGGGGGATTTCGTGCTCGTCGGCTCCAACTGGGGGAGGCCGAACGATCCCGCGTGGACGTACAACCTGCGGGCGAAACCCGAGGCGGTCGTCGCGCTGGCGGGCAGAGAGATTCCGGTGCTGGCCAAGGAACTGCGCGGCGACGAGTACGACGCGATGTGGAAGCAGCTGCTGGCGTTCTGGCCGGGATACTCCATGGAAGAGAAAGCCGCTTGCCGTGTGTTACCGATTTTTGCGTTGAAGCCCATCGCTCGGTAGGTTCGCACCATCCTTTCGGACGGTGACTGGCTTACCGGCTTGTGCGAGGCTCACTTGGTGTTACGTGCCGTGACGTCGACGGCGCTCCGTGCGCCGTGCCCAGGCACGTCGCCAGCCGAGGGAGGAGTCGTTTTGCCGCGATCCACAAGGAAGCCGGTGCGCGGTCTCGCACTGGTAGGGGCACTCGTGGCCGGCGCCGCGTTGACGGGGATGCCGGGGACGGCCATGGCCGCCCAGGAGGCGGGTGTGCAGGCCGCCCAGGTCGGTGCGACGCCACCGGTCGACTGGGGAGCCTGCACGGCGGACCAGATCCGCGGTGTTCCCGCTGACCAGGCGAAGTTCTACAGCTGCGCGCGGTACCGCGTGCCGATCGACCACGACAACGCGGCGCTCGGCACCATCGACATCGCGATGCTGAAGCGGGCGGCGAAGACCCCCGACAAGAAGATCGGCTCGCTGTTCCTCAACCCGGGCGGCCCGGGTGGTTCCGGGTTCCGGATGCCGATCGGCGCGACGAGTTACTTCCAGCCCCAGGTGCTGGACCGCTTCGACGTGATCGGGTTCGACCCGCGCGGTGTCGGCGCCAGCAACCCGCTCAAATGCTTCACCACGCAGGAAGACGCGAACGACGTCTTAGGCGCGCAGGTCCCCGTGCCGCTGTCGCGGCAGGAGATCTCCGGCACGCTGGCCGCGTACCGGGAGTACGGCCAGTTCTGCAGGAACAACGCCGGCGCGTTGCTGAACCACATGTCCACCAAGGACGTCGTGCGTGACCTCGACAAGATGCGGGCGGGCGTAGGCGACCAGAAGCTGACCTTCGTCGGTTTCTCGTACGGGACCCTGATCGGGTCGACGTACACCGGCATGTTCCCGAAGCAGAGCCGGGCGATCGTCATCGACGGCAACGTCGACCCGGCACTGCGCACCAGCGACGGTGTGCAGTACGACCGGGAACGCGCTCGCGGGTTCGAGATCGCGCTCGACGGCTTCCTGCGCAAGTGCGCCCAGGTCGGGCCGAAGTGCTCGTTCAGCTCGGGCGCGCCGCGCGAGAAGTTCGACGAGATCCGGACCTACCTGCGCCGGCAGCCGATCAAGCTGCCGGACGGGAGCAGCTACGACATCAACACGTTCACCGGCACGGTCTCCGGGGTGCTGTACTCGCCGACGTCGTTCCCGCCGCTGGCCGACGACCTGCAGGCGCTGTACAACGCCATTCGCCCGGCGGCGCAGGCGCAGGCGGCACAGGCCGTCGAGCTGAAGGTGCTGCGGTCGAACGTGAACGGGCGGGCCGACGCGGACCCGGACAGCCCGTACGTGGGTGACGACTCCTACTTCGCCGTGAACTGCTCGGACAAGAAGATCACGATCAAGCAGGACAGGGTTCCCGACATCGCCGCGAAGTGGGAGAAGGAATCGCCCACTTTCGGTCGCTACCAGGCGTTCTCCGACGTCGCGGGCTGCCCGGTGTGGCCGGCGAAGAGGCCGGACGTCTTCCGCGGCCCGTGGCAGGCCAAGACCAGCACACCGGTACTGGTCGTGGGCAACTACTATGACCCGGCGACCCAGTACCTGTTCGCGAAGCGGATGGCCGATCAGCTGGGCAACGCCCGGTTGCTCTCGGTGGACGCCTTCGGGCACTGCATCCTGGGCGATTCGCTCGGCGTGGACAAGGTGACGGCCGACTACCTGATCGATCTGAAGGTTCCGGCCAACGGTCAGGTGTTCCAGCCGAACGTCCAGCCGTTCGAATCCGCCTGATCGGCATCGGGTAGTCCGTAGTACACGAAGGCCACCTTCGAGACGACCACCGTCTCGAAGGTGGCCTTTGTGGTGCGAGGACGGGTCCCGGCCCCGCACCGGCCTCCCCGTTAGCGGTTTCCACCACTGGAAATCGCACGAGAGCACCGAAATCTCCGTGAGGGCCTGGCTCGAAAGGCTTCCGGGTGGGCGAGTTCCTTCCCGCGTCTCCGGGACCGCGGCCCCGGCCACCGACGTCGCGGCCTATTAGGGCTGTCTCACACGTCGACGCTCACGTAGGCGTCCATGCCGTAGTTCGTGGCGTACGCGTTCTCCACGCCGACCAGGAGATCGACGACCTCGAAGTACCGGTCCCAGAAGGACGTTTCGCGCAAGGCCTCGATCAGGAGCTGGTACGAGTGGTGGTCTTCGGCCTCCCACACCCAGACGTCGGTCACCCGGGCGGAGTAGAACTCGGTGTCGTAGAACCGGGATTTGACTCCCTTCACCTTGCTCTCGATCGCGGGGAGAACTTCGGTCTTGAAGACTTCCACGCGCTGCTCGACGGTCAGGCCGAGCCATTCGGGTGAGGTCTTCACCAGCATGAAAGCGGTCACTTCGGACATGGTGTTTCCTTTCAGGCGTAGATGCCGGCTTCGATGTCTTCGGTCAGCGTCGGTCCGGACGGGGTCCACTCGAGGAGTTCGCGGGTGAGCGCGCTCGAAGCGGACATGTCCAGGCCGAAGAACCTGCCGACGAAGCCGAAGTGCTCGGCGGCCTTCTCGGGGTCGATCGACGCCACAGGGATGCCAAGGGATCGTCCGACGGCTTCGGCGATTTCCCGTGTCGTCACGGCCTCCTCGGCGGCGACGTGGAGCAGCGAGCCGGTGGGCGCGCCTTCGAGGCCCAGCCGGACGAGCCGGGCGGCGTCGGTGCGGTGTACCGCGGCCCAGGCTTCGGTGCCTTCGCCGAGGTAGCCCGAGACACCGTGCTTGCGCGCGGTGGCCACGATGGCCGAGAGGAACCCGGGGTCACCGGCGCCGTGCACCGACGGCGCGAAGCGGGCGCTGACGACCCGGACGCCCTTCTCGGCGGATTCGAGTGCGAGGTTTTCGGCGCCACCGCGGTGCGAATCGGGGCCGACGGCGGGCGAGAGGTCGGCCTCGGTGGAAGGCCGTCCCTTCGCCAGGGTGGACAAACTCGCGGCCAGCACGAACGGGCGGCCGGAACCGACGAGCGTTTCGGCGATCGTCCCGACCGCGGCGCGTTCGGCCCGGTTGGACTCGGCGGGGTTGCCCCAGTCGTGTTTGTTCGCCAGGTGGATGACGGCGTCGGCCTTGTCGGCCGCGACGCGGATGCCGTGGAGATCGTCGAGCTCACCGCGATGGACGGCGGCTCCCTTGCCTTCCAGCGTGCCGGCCGAGGCGTCCGAGCGGGCGAGGCCGGTGACCTCGTGCCCGGCGTCGAGCAGCTCGTCGACGACGGCCGAGCCGATCCAGCCGGTGGCTCCGGTGACGAAAACATGCATGGCAATTGCTCCTTCTCAGTTACTGCGGGAAAGACGTGATTGCAGGACGACGAGTGCGCCGAGCGCGAGCACGCTCACGCCGATCACTCGCAAGGCCGTGCTCGTACCGGTGACGAACGCGGAGATCACTTCAGGCGCGCGGCCGGGCGTCGCGGCCAGGGCCTGTGCGACCGTGTGCGGGTCGTGGTCCGCCCGGATGTCCGAGGGGAGGCCGTGGACGAACTGTCCGGTGAGGACGGTCCCGATGACCGCGACCCCGAGCGCGCTGCCGAACTCGCGGGTGGTGGCCTGCAAGCCAGCGCCGACGCCCGCCTGTGCCGGGGGCAGCGACCCGGAGATGGCGCCGGACAGGGTGGGGAGTGCCAGCGTGACACCGATTCCGGTCACGACGAGCCAGGCGGCGTAGCCGCTGTACGGCGTCGTGGTGTCGGTTGTGGACAGTCCGATCAGGCCGCCGCCGACGAAGACGAACGCGAGGGCGATGGTGGCGTCGAGGCCGACGCGACCGACGAGCCGCCCCACGTGCCGGGCGCCGAGGATGACCGGGACGGTCAGCGGGATGATGCCGAGTCCGGTCAGCAGGACACTGAATCCCTTGCCGTACTGCAGGAACGACGCGTTGACGTAGAACAGCGCGAACATCCCGAAGAAGATCGCCGTCATGCCGAGCGAGGCGCTGCGCAGGGCGGGGACACGGAACAACCGCGGGTCGAGCAGAGGGTGCGCGGTCTTCAGTTCGACGAGCGTCCACCCGGTGAACAGCACGGCGGCGCAGGTGAAACCGGTCAGCACGAGCGGGCTGTCCCAGCCGGCCTCCGGCCCCTCCACGATGCCGAGCAGCAGCGCGACCGAAGCCCCGACGAGCAAGAGCGCTCCAGGCACGTCGACCTTGCGATCGTGCCGTGCCGACACCGGTGTGACCCTGGCGACCAGGGCGGCAAGCACCAGCGCGACCGGGATCGCGGCGGCGAACAGCCAGCGCCAGGAACCACCGGAGAGGACCGCTCCGCCGCCGACGTTCCCGACCACCCCGCCGATCCCGGTCATCGAAGCCCAGGTGGCGATCGTGACGCCCTTGCGTTCGGCGGGCACGGCGTGCAGCAGGACGGCGAGGGTGTTGGGGAGCACGGCGGCGGCACCGATCCCGGTGATCGCCCGGCTGGCCAGCAGGAAGGGCACGTCCGGCGCGATCGTCGAGAGCGCCGCACCCACCGCGAACAGCGCCAGGCCCGTGATCAGCACACCCTTGCGGCCGAAGCGGTCGCCCGCGGCCCCGCCGGGGATGACCAGGCAGGCGAAGAAGACGACGTAGGTGTCGACGATCCAGATCAGGGCCGACGCGGACGGGCGCAGTGCGCTCGCGGCCAGCATCGGGACGGCGAGGTTGATCGCGGCGACCATCCCGACGACGAGCACGACGCAGGCGCACATGAGCGAGAGCAGTCCTCGCCGCGAGCCCGGACGACTCGGGGTGGTGGCCGGGCGGATGTCGACTCGAAGTGGCATGTCCGCAACGTTATGGACCAGCACCATCTTCGTGCCACGCAACTTTGGCAATGACTAGTTGCGTATGATGCAACTATGGTCGACCACCTGGATCTGAACTTGCTGCGGGTGTTCGACGCACTGCTGCGCAACGGCAGTGTCACGGACGCCTCCGAGCGCCTGCACCTGTCGATCCCGGCGACGAGCCGGGCGCTGGGCAGGCTGCGGAGGGCGATGGGGGACCCGATCCTGGTCCGCGCCGGCCGCGGCATGGTGCCGACACCCTTCGCGCTCCGGACCGCACCGCGGGTGCGGTCGCTGCTCGACGAGGCCTCGGCGCTGATCAGCGCCGACCGCGACCTCGCGATCGGCGACCTGGAGCGCACCTTCACGATCCGCATCAACGACGGCGTCGCCGCGACGCTGACGACCGCGGCGGTCGAAGCGACGGCCGCCGTCGCGCCGGGCGTCGTCCTGCGCTTCGTCGCGGAAGGCAGCGAGAGCGCCGAAGCGCTACGCGACGGATCGGTCGACCTGGACATCGGCGCCGGTGACGTCGCGGCACCCGACATCCGTTCGGCGCCGCTGTACCGCGAAGGAGTGGTCGCGATCGTCCGGGCCGACGGTCCGCTCGGACGCGTGCGCCGTCCGACGCTCGCGCAGCTCTGCGACCATCCCCACGTGTCCTCGTCTCGCCGGGGCCGTGCCCGGGGGCCGCTCGACGACGTCCTGGAGGCGGCCGGGCTCCGGCGCCGCGTCGCGGCCGTCGTCCCGACCTCCGCGGTGGCCGCGTTCCTGGTCTCGTCCAGTGACTACATCGGACTCGTGCCGCGGCGCCTCGCCGAGCAGTACGGCCGGTCGCTCGGCATCCGCTGGTTCCCGATCCCCGCGGACCTGCCGGAGATCGAGGTGAGCCTGCTCTGGCATTCCCGGCTCGACGCGGATCCGGCGCAACGCTGGCTGCGCGACACGATCCGCGAGGCGTTCGTTTCGCGCACTCAGCGCTATTTCCGGGACCGGAAATGAGCTGTCGTGGAACGATCACCCGGCGCTACAGTGATCTTGAGCGCGGCGTCCGCCGCGAAACTGGGAGAGAGGGAAACCTCTGCGTGCCAAGAGAAATCTTTCCATCGCCGGGGCATCGGCCGTCGCGCTCGCGGTCCTCGCCCCCGGAGCGGCCTCGGCCGCACCGGTGCTCACCGAACTCCCGGCGCCGCCGCGATCAACGACAGCGGGGTGGCGGTGGGCTGGTCCACGACGGGCGGCACCTCCCACGCCGTGCGCTGGGGTGCCGACGGGAAGGTGACCGATCTCGGCACCGCCGCTGGGGACACCCGGAGTGAGGCGACCGGGATCACCAACGCGGGAACGGTGGTCGGGTTCTCGTCGGACAGCAAGGGACAGCGGGCCGTCCGCTGGGCTCCGGACGGCACGGTCACCGTGCTGGACGCCTCCCGGGGACGACGTACTGCCAGGCGGACGCGATCAACTCGACCGGCGAGATCGCCGGCGGGCTGCTGGTCGCCGCCATCGCGTAGCAAGGGACCTTTGCTATCGCCTCAGCGCCTGTTCCTCGCGGTCCGTGAAGGCCTCCTTCCCTACTTTGAGGGTAGGGAAGGAGGCCTTCACGGACCCGGTTACCGCTCGGCGTCCTCGTCGGGTTACCACGGGCGGCCGGTCCGCTGGAGTGCCGACGGCAAGGTGACCGAACTGGCCGCACTTCCGGGCGGAACCTCCGGTGGGGCGTCGGCGATCGCCGAAGACGGCACCGTCGCGGGCTGGTCGACGGCCAAGGACCACCAGACGCACGCGACGCGCTGGGCCGCGGACGGGTCGGTCACCGCGCTCCAGTACCTGCCGCAGGGCTACTACGCGAAGGCGTCCGGCATCGCCGACGACGGGACGATCGTCGGAACGGCGCAGCGGACGGTCGGCAGCAGCTACGGGCTGTTCGCCACTCGATGGCAGACGGACGGCGCCGGCACCGACCTCGGCGGGTTCACGGTCACCGACAAGCCGGACAGTGAAGCGCGGGCCGCCGGGCCGGGCGGTACCGCGGTCGGTATGTCGAAGAACACAGACGGGCGCTACAGCGGCGTCCGCTGGAACTCCGACGGCAGCGTCACCGATCTCGGAAGGGCGGCGGGAGCAGGGCCGGGCACCCTCGCCTTCGCCACCTCGGTCAACGTCCACGGCGTGATCGCGGGACGTTCCGGCGCCGTCGCGGTGCGCTGGACGCCGAGAACGACGTGGTATCTTCCGAAGGTTGATCAACACCGATCGAGTACGGAAGCGAGGTGAGCGGCACATGCCGGAAGACAGTTCTGGATCGACCGGGGTGACCCTCCGCCGCGACCTCGCCTGGCCGAGCACGGTGCGCTGACTCCTCTCCGGTCTCCTTGCCCTGTCTGGCTTTGTGTGCGCACGCCAGAAAAGAGCCGGAATCATGAACACCTTCGAAATGCTGCTCCGGGTCGGCACCGGCGTCGGCCTCGGCGCCGTCATCGGCGTCGAGCGCCAGTACCGCGCCCGGATGGCCGGTCTCCGCACCAACGCCCTCGTCGCCGTCGGCGCCACCCTGTTCGTCCTGTTGTCCGCCCACGGTTTCGGCGGGCTGAACGGCAGTGGTGACGCCGACCCGACGCGGGTGGCCGCCCAGATCGTCTCCGGTATCGGCTTCCTCGGCGCCGGGGTGATCCTGCGCGACGGGCTGAACGTGCGCGGGCTCAACACCGCCGCCACACTCTGGTGCTCGGCGGCCGTCGGATCCCTTGCGGGAGCGGGACTTTACGGTGTCGCGCTCGCCGGGACCGGGGTGATCGTCGGCGTCAACGTCCTGCTGCGGCCGCTCGGCCACGTCATGGACCGCCGCCCCGAGAACCGGGAAGAGTGCCCGGAGCAGGAAGAGCGCGAGACCGCTTAACCGGCGAGGAAGTCCAGCAGTATCCGGGAAAACTCGGCAGGGCGCTCCAGATTGATCATATGCGCGACCCCGGGAACGACGAGTTTCCGGGCGTCGCGCGCTTCACCGTCGATCAGGTCGGCGACGTCGTGGATGTCCGAGGTGTCCAGTTCGCCCACCAGGGTCAAGGTGCGCGGGGTCAGCTCGCCGACGCGCTCGATGGCCCGTAGTTCGTCCATCAGCGTGAAGCCGCTGAGCCCGTGCCGGGTGACCGTATGCGTGTACAGCTCCTGGCACAGCCGGCGGACATCCTGGTCGACCTCTTCCGGTGCCCGCCGGGGGCCGTC
This sequence comes from Amycolatopsis sp. cmx-4-19, assembly GCA_049998115.1. Lineage (GTDB taxonomy): Bacteria > Actinomycetota > Actinomycetes > Mycobacteriales > Pseudonocardiaceae > Amycolatopsis. The sequence continues at coordinate 113,010 of JAEBEO010000007.1, forward strand.
CACCCACATCCGCAGGATGCGTTCGATGGCGGCGGGGAGGTCGCCCGCGGCGCCCGCTTCTTCGAGTTTCTTCGTGTGCTCCAGGACAAAGGGATCCTTCATCGTCAGGGAGCTGAGGCCGGACGCCACGAGGACCAGGTTCTCGACCAGGTCCGGGTAGGTCAGCGCGAAGTCGACGGCGATCCGCCCGCCACCGGACAGGCCGACCAGTGACGCGCGGGGGAGTCCGAGCGTGGTCATCAGCGTGCGGAGATCTTCGTAATGCTTGAACCGCTCGGTGGGCGTGGACGATTCGCCGTGTCCCCGGGCGTCGTAGCGGAGGGCGGTGTACACGCCTTCGAGCGCCGTCATTTCGGCGTCCCACATACGCGAGTCGAGGATCCCGCCGTGGAGCAGGATCACCGGAGCGCCCTCGCCCCGCGTCTCGTACGCCAGTTCGCCGTTCTCGACCTGAATTCTTCCGTGACCCATAAGGCACAGTAACGAAAAACCCAGAAAGCCCCTTTCCCCAAGGTGCGGGGAAAGGGGCTTTCTCGGTACGAAATGCTTACGCCTTGGTCATCTTCCGCAGGACGTACTGCAGGATGCCGCCGTTGCGGTAGTAGTCCGCCTCACCCGGGGTGTCGATGCGGACGTCCGCGTCGAACTCCACCTTGGTGCCGTCGGTCTTCGTCGCGGTGACGTGGACCGTGCGCGGGGTCTCGCCGTCGTTCAGCTTCGTGATGCCCGAGATGTCGAACGTCTCGGTGCCGTCGAGGCCGAGCGACGAGGCCGACTCGCCCGCCGGGAACTGCAGCGGGATGACGCCCATGCCGATCAGGTTCGACCGGTGGATGCGCTCGAACGACTCGGTGATCACCGCGCGCACGCCCAGCAACGAGGTGCCCTTGGCCGCCCAGTCACGCGACGAGCCGGAGCCGTACTCCTTGCCGCCCAGGACGACCAGCGGGATGTCCCGCGCCGCGTAGTTCTGCGCCGCGTCGTAGATGAACGCCTGCGGGGCGTCGTCCTGGGTGAAGTCGCGGGTGTAGCCGCCCTGCACGTCGTCCAGCAGCTGGTTGCGCAGCCGGATGTTGGCGAAGGTGCCGCGGATCATGACCTCGTGGTTGCCGCGACGCGAGCCGTAGGAGTTGAAGTCCTTCTTCTCCACGCCGTGCTCGGTCAGGTACTGCGCGGCCGGGGTGCCCGGCTTGATCGCGCCGGCGGGGGAGATGTGGTCGGTGGTGACCGAGTCGCCCAGCTTCGCGAGCACGCGCGCGCCGGAGATGTCGGTGACCGCGGACGGCTCCGCCTTCATGCCGTCGAAGTACGGGGGCTTCCGGACGTAGGTGGACTCCGTGTCCCAGTCGAAGGTCTTGCCCTCGGGGGTCGGCAGCGACTTCCACCGCTCGCCACCGTCGAAGACGTCGGCGTAGTCCTTGGTGAACATCTCCTGCGTGATCGCGTAGTCGATGGTCTCCTGGATCTCCTGCGCCGCGGGCCAGATGTCCTTCAGGAAGACGTCGTTGCCCTCGGTGTCCTGGCCGAGCGGCTGGTTCTCGAAGTCGAAGTCCATCGTGCCGGCGAGCGCGTACGCGATGACCAGCGGCGGCGACGCGAGGTAGTTCATCTTCACGTCGGGGTTGATCCGGCCTTCGAAGTTCCGGTTGCCCGAGAGCACCGAAACCGCGGTGAGGTCGTTCTCCTGGATCGCCGCGGAGATCTCGTCCGACAGCGGGCCCGAGTTGCCGATGCAGGTGGTGCAGCCGTAGCCGACCAGGTGGTAGCCCAGCTTCTCCAGGTACGGCCAGAGACCGGCCTTGTCGTAGTAGTCGGTGACGACCTGCGAGCCCGGCGCCATCGAGGTCTTGACCCACGGCTTGACCGCGAGGCCCTTGTCGACCGCGTTCCGCGCGAGCAGCGCCGCGCCGAGCATGACCGACGGGTTGGAGGTGTTGGTGCAGGAGGTGATCGAGGCGATCACCACGGCGCCGTGGTCGAGGACGAACTCGCCGCGATCGGCAGTGCTGACCTTGACCGGGTTGGTCGGACGGCCGGTGTGGCCGTTCGCCGCCGACTGCACGTCGACCGCGCCCGCGTCCTCGTCCTTGAACGAGAGGGCAGCGGGGTCACTGGCCGGGAAGGTCTCTTCGACGCTCTCGTCGACGTTGGTGTGCGGGACCTGCTCACCGCCGACGTAGTCGTGGATCGACTTGCGGAACGAGTTCTTCGCGTCGGTCAGCTCGATGCGGTCCTGCGGGCGCTTCGGGCCGGCGATCGACGGGACGACCGTCGAGAGGTCCAGCTCGATGTACTCGGAGTACTCCGGCTCGTGCGACGGGTCGTGCCAGAGGCCCTGCTCCTTGGCGTACGCCTCGACGAGCGCGACCTGCTCGGGGGAGCGGCCGGTGAGCTTGAGGTAGCGGACGGTCTCGTCGTCGATCGGGAAGATCGCCGCGGTGGAGCCGAACTCCGGGCTCATGTTGCCGATGGTGGCGCGGTTGGCCAGCGGCACCGCGCCGACGCTCTCGCCGTAGAACTCGACGAACTTGCTGACCACACCGTGCTTGCGCAGCATCTCGGTGATGGTGAGCACGACGTCGGTGGCGGTCACGCCGGTCGGGATCTCACCGGTGAGCTTGAAGCCGACGACGCGCGGGATGAGCATGGAGACCGGCTGGCCCAGCATGGCGGCCTCGGCCTCGATGCCGCCCACGCCCCAGCCCAGCACGCCGAGGCCGTTGACCATCGTGGTGTGCGAGTCGGTGCCGACGCAGGAGTCGGGGTACGCCTGGCCGTTGCGGGCCATGACCGTACGCGCGAGGTGCTCGATGTTGACCTGGTGCACGATGCCGGTGCCCGGCGGGACGACCTTGAACTCGTCGAAGGCACCCTGGCCCCAGCGCAGGAACTGGTAGCGCTCACGGTTGCGCTCGTACTCGATCTCGACGTTGCGCTCGAAGGCGTCGGGGCGGCCGAAGACGTCGATGATGACCGAGTGGTCGATGACCAGTTCGGCGGGCGCGAGGGGGTTGACCTTGTCCGGGTCGCCGCCGAGGTCGGTGACCGCTTCGCGCATGGTGGCGAGGTCGACGACACAGGGCACGCCGGTGAAGTCCTGCATGATCACGCGGGCGGGCGTGAACTGGATCTCGATCGACGGGTCGGCACTGGCGTCCCAGTTGCCGAGCGCGCGGATGTGGTCGGCGGTGATGTTCGCGCCGTCCTCGGTCCGCAGCAGGTTCTCGAGCAGGATCTTCAGGCTGTAGGGAAGGCGCTCAGAGCCCTCGACCTTGTTCAGGCGGAACACCTCGTAGGAGGCGTCGCCCACCTTCAGCGTGTCTTTGGCGCCGAAGCTGTCCTTGCTGGCGGGTGCGGTCACATCTAACTCCAGTGGCGGGTCAGTTCGGTGTGTTCTCCAGGTCGTTCGGGTCGACCCGGAGCGAGTGTTGCGCACCCCCACCGTAAGTCCGGACCCGGGATGGCACACCTCGTTCGTCTTCACAAACAGTACGCCTGTCCTTTTTTCAATTCAAGTCGCCCCCGCCTTCGGGAACCTTGCGGCTCGCATTGAGTTGGCAAGCCGACACGCGGTGCCAGGAAGGCCTCGACGACCTACAGCCATTCGAGTGACGGAACGACCGTCTGTTCGTCCCCCGTTGAGGGGAAATGGTGCCTACGGTGTGTAAGTTCCTGGTGGTGCTTCTGGTATTGCTGTGACGGCAGTGGCACAGTGAGCTCGTCGTTCAAGATCAGGAGGTGGGCGGATCGTGCGTGGTGAAACCGGGTCCGGGACCGGCGTCCGCCGTGGCGTGACCATCGGCGCGCTCGGCGTCGCCCTGTTGCTCGGGGTGACCGGCACGGGTCTCGCGGTCCCGCCGCCCCCGCCGAACCCGAGCGACTCCGACATCACTTCGAGCAAGGCCGAGGCCAACGCCAAGGCGGGCGCTGTCGGCAGGCTCACCAATCAGCTGGCCCAGGCCGAGTCGAAGCTGTCCCAGCTCAACGACGACGTCGAGCTGAAGCTGGAAGAGGCCAACAAGGCCAGGGTCGACTCGGAGGCCGCGCAGGACGAGGCCGCGCAGGCCGATCGCGAGGCGCGGAGCGCGCGGACCGAATCCGACGCCGCGCAGGCCACCATCGACAACGCGCGCGCCGACCTCGACAAGTTCGCCGCCGCCAGCTTCCAGCAGGGCAGCACCATCGGGTCGGTTTCGGCGTACCTCACCGCCAACACCCCCAAGGAACTCCTCGGCCGGGCCCAGCTGCTCGACGCCGTCGGCGGCAGCAGGCTCAACGCGCTCGACACGATGAAGCGCGCGCAGACGGAGAAGTCCAACAAGGACGCGACGGCGCGCAAGAAGCTGGAGATCGCGCAGGAGCGCAAGCGCGCGGCCGAGGCGGCCAAGCACGAGGCCGACAACGCCCAGGGCGCCGCCCAGCACGCGCAGGACACCCAGGCCGCGCAGAACGACAGGCTCGAAGCCGACAAGACGAACGTCGAGAAGCAGCTCTTCGAAGCCCAGCAGAAGGTCAGTGGCCTCCAGGGACAGCGGCAGCGCTACGAGGACTGGAAGGCGCAGAAGGCTCGCGAGGACGAAGAACGCGCCCGGCTGGCCGCTCTCGCCGCTTCGCGACCCAGTCCCGCTCAGGGTGGTGGGGGCCGTCCGGCGGGCGGCACGCCCGTCCAGTCCGCTCCCGCCGGTTCCAGTGTCGAGGCCGTCATCCAGCGGGCGATGTCGCAGCTGGGCCTTCCGTACGCGTGGGGTGGCGGCAACGGCTCCGGGCCGACACGCGGTATCCGCGACGGTGGCACGGCGGACCGCTACGGCGACTACCTGAAGGTCGGCTTCGACTGTTCCGGGCTGATGATCTACGCGTTCGCCGGGGTGCGTTCGCTGCCGCACTACAGCGGCTACCAGTACAACGCCGGGCGGAAGGTGCCGCTTTCGCAGATGCGGCGGGGCGACATGCTCTTCTGGGGCGGCGGCGGGGGTATCCACCACGTCGCGATGTACCTCGGGAACGGGCAGATGGTCGAGGCGCCGCAGTCGGGCCTGCGGGTGCGGGTCGCGCCGGTGCGCTACGGCGGCATCATGCCGTACGCGGCCCGTTTGATCGGCTAGGCGTGACCTACGCGGGGATCGTGCTGGCGGGCGGTGCCGCCCGACGTCTGTCCGGAGTGGACAAGCCGACGCTCTCCGTCGGTGGAAAGCCTTTGCTGGCAAGGGCTTTGACCGCGCTCGCCGCCGCTTCCCCGGTGATCGTCGTCGGCCCGGAACGGCCGGGGTTCGGCGACGTCGTGTGGACGCGGGAGTCCTCGCCCGGAGCGGGTCCGGTGGCCGCGCTGGCGGCGGGACTCGCCTTGGTGCGCACGGAGCTCGTCGTCGTGCTGGCCGGTGACCTCGCCGGCGTCCGGAAGTCCACTGTGGATCGCCTGGTGGCCTCGCTCGGTGCCGCTTCCGGCGCGGTGCTGGTCGACGCTTCGGGGGAGCGGCAGTGGCTGCTGGGGGCCTGGCGGGCGGAAGCACTGCGCGCGGCGCTGCCGGAGCGGGTCGAGAACGCGTCGCTGAGGCGGACGCTGGGCGGTCTGGAGATCGTCGAGGTGCCCGGGGAACCCGGTGAAAGCGACGACATCGACACGCCGGCGGACCTGGACCGGTTTTCTTGAGTGTTTCCCGGAACCTGTGCGTGTGGTTCGGCAGCATAAGCCGGTGAGCGACCAGCATCTCGACGAAACCGAGTCGGACGTCCTGCGTGACGGCGAAGGATTCATCGAGGATTTCGACACCTGGTCGTCGCTGCTCGCGCTGGAGGACGTACTCGACGAGGCGCTCGGCGAGCCGGAGATCGCCGCGGGACTCCACCGGGAAGGTCTGCGTGCCGACGACGCGAGGAAAGCCGTCCTCGACAGCGCCACCGCCCTCGCGCGGATCCGGATGGAACGAGAACGGGCGGGTGTGGTCTTCGAACATCCCCGGGGTCTCCTGTTCCGGCGCGTGACCCTCCGGGAGGCGGGATGGCTGGTCGTGACCTGTGCCCTGCTGGTGGGTTACCTCCGGATCCTGCAGCTGTCGTGGCAGGCGATGCCCTGGGGCTTTCAGCTGATCGGGGTACTGGGACTCGGGGCGGTGATCGGGATGTCCGTCCTGGCCATCAACCGTCGGATCCCCGGCCTGTTCGCCACCGAAGGCCGGGTAAGCGCGAAGGAGTGGGCGCATCCCGAGATGGTCGGGTTGGGGGACCGGTGGGAGTTCGTGGTGCGCGAAATCGTCCTCCCGGAGCTTCGTGCGTACATCCGCGATCACCGCCGTCTCCATGACCGGGTCGACCTCGTCTTCGAAGAGCCCGACACCTCGGTGGAGCTGGAGGCGGGTCTCGTCCGGACCGCCGCGGTGAAGCGGCTGCGCCGGATCGTCGACCGGGCGGAGTCGGTGTCCGTCGCGCTGGCCGGGCACCGGGGGACGGGCAAGACCACGTCGATCAGATCGCTGGAACAGGGCTTGCTGCGCCGATCGGGCCAGGTGGAACCGCTGGTCGTGGTCGCCTCCGCGCCCGCCGCCTACGAGGCGCGGGACTTCGTGCTGCACCTGCACGCGCTGCTCTGCAAGGCGGTCCTGGCGAAGATCTCGAAGGGGCCGCGAGCGGTGCCCGGCCGACTTCGGTGGCGACAGGTGTTCGGACGGCTTCTCCGGACATCGCTGGTGTTCCTGGCGTTCTGGGGAGTGGTGGCGGTCGTCGTCCGGCTCCTGTGGGGCGAGACGATGGCGCAGGACCTCGGGAGGCTGGCGGCCGACGTCGTGAACGGGCGTGTGACGCCCCGGCAGGCGTGGACGGGGCGGCCGGCGGCGCGGCTCATCGCCCTCGGCCTGGTATCGATGTTCCTGCTGCGGCTCGTGATCGGTGCGGTCGCCGCCGGTGCCACGGTCACGCGCCTGCTGATCGCGCGCGGCCGGCATGCCCGCCTTGTGGGCTTCCGGCGCCACACCGAACAGCAGCTCGATCGGATCCGGTTCCTGCAGACCTACACCACCGGATGGTCCGGGAAGCTCAGCATGCCGCTGAAGGGGGAAGCGGGCCGGACGTGGTCGACTCAGCGTGCCGAGCAGCAACTCACCCATCCGGAGGTCGTGGACAAGTTCCGGGAGTTCGCCGAACTCGCCGCGGTGAACCTCGCCGGGCGGGTCGTGATCGCGATCGACGAACTGGACAAGATCGGGGAACCCGACAAGGCACACCAGTTCATCAACGACGTGAAGGGCGTCTTCGACGTCCCGGGATGCCTGTTCTTCGTGTCCGTTTCGGACGATGCCGTTCTCGGCTTCGAGCAGCGCGGGCTCGGTGTCCGTGACGCTTTCGACAGCGCGTTCTCGGAGATGGTGCGGCTCGAACCGTTCACTTTGGACGAAAGCAGGCTCTGGATCGCCTTGCGGCTGCGCGGGATCTCCGAGCAGTTCTGCTATCTGGCGCACTGTCTCTCGGGAGGCCTGCCGCGCGACCTCAAACGCTGCGTCGTGGAGATGGTCGATCTCGCGAGCGAGGTCTACCAACCGTCCTTGGCGATCGTCGCGCGAAGTCTCGTCACCGGGGAGCTGGCGGGTAAGACCCGGGCCTTCACCGCCACTGCGGCCACTTTGGACCGATCACCGGAGCTGGTCGGGCTGACCACGGACCTGCTCGGCATCCCGGGGACGGAGACGCCCGGGGACCTGGCCGAACTCGCCGGGCGCCTGGTGCGGGACGGTGAAGACACCGCCGCGCCGATCAGCGACCTGCGCTGGCACAGCGGCTGTTTCGTGCTGTTCTGCGCGACCGTGCTGGAGATCTTCGACGACACGCTGACCGGTGACCGGCTGGGTCCCGGCCTGCACCGGCTCGCCGTCGTCCGGCAGCGGATGGCGATGCACCCCAGGCAGGCGTGGGACGAACTCGTGGAGTTCCGGAAGGCGCCGGACTCGTGAACGAGGGCCCTTCACAGCCGTCATACCGGTGGTCCGGTTGGCTACCTTCACGAACAGCTGTGCCACCGACCACTACGGTCACATCCGGACGCAGGAACGCAAGCGGGGAACACAGGAGGCACGAGTGACCGAGCCCGGCTACGCCGATGGCGCGCAGCAGCAGCCCGGAACGCCGGCGCGGGACGCCCAGTTGCTGGAGCGGACCGTGTTCGAGGTCAAGCGGATCATCGTCGGCCAGGACAGGCTGGTCGAGCGGATGCTGGTCGGCCTGCTGGCCAGGGGCCACCTCCTGCTCGAAGGTGTCCCTGGTGTCGCGAAGACCCTCGCCGTCGAGACCTTCGCGCGTGTGGTGGGCGGCTCGTTCTCGCGTGTGCAGTTCACCCCGGACCTGGTCCCCGCCGACATCCTCGGCACCCGGATCTACCGTCAGGGCGCCGAGCGGTTCGACGTCGAACTCGGTCCCGTGGTCGCGAACTTCGTGCTCGCCGACGAGATCAACCGCGCACCGGCGAAGGTGCAGTCGGCGATGCTCGAGGTGATGGCCGAACGGCACGTGTCGATCGGCGGCCAGACCTTCCCGATGCCCGACCCGTTCCTCGTGCTCGCCACGCAGAACCCGATCGAGAACGAGGGCGTGTACCCGCTGCCCGAGGCGCAGCGCGACCGGTTCCTGTTCAAGATCGTCGTCGAGTACCCCACGGCCGAGGAAGAGCGGGAGATCATCTACCGGATGGGCGTCACCGCGCCCACGCCGCAGGAGGTGCTCTCCCCGGGTGAACTCGTCCGCCTGCAGGGCGTGGCCTCGCAGGTGTTCGTGCACCACGCGCTGGTCGACTACGTCGTCCGCCTCGTGCTCACCACCCGTACCCCGAACGACCACGGCCTCGCCGACGTCGCGGGCTGGGTGTCCTACGGTGCCTCGCCGCGCGCCAGCCTCGGCATCATCGCCGCCGCCCGGGCGCTCGCCCTGGTCCGCGGCCGGGACTACGTGCTGCCGCAGGACGTCGTCGACGTCGTCCCCGACGTGCTGCGTCACCGGCTCGTGCTGTCCTACGACGCGCTCGCCGACGGCGTCCCCATCGACCACATCATCACGCGGGTGCTGCAGACCGTGCCGTTGCCGCAGGTCTCGGCCCGTCCGCAGGGCGGCACCGGGCAAGGCGGCCCGGTCCCGGCCGGCGCACCCGTCAGGTAAGGAATTCGCGTGAAGAACGAGAAGGGCGAACGTCCTTCCTGGGCTCCGCCGGTACTCCGCGGGGAGCGGATGGAGGCGGGCCTGCGCACGCTCGAACTCGATGTGCGCCGCCGTCTCGACGGCCTGCTGCAGGGAAACCATCTCGGGCTCGTGCCCGGGCCGGGTTCGGAACCGGGGGAGGCCCGGCCGTACCAGCCCGGTGACGACGTCCGCCGGATGGACTGGGCGGTCACCGCGCGGACGACGAGCCCGCATATCCGGGAGACCGTCGCCGACCGTGAACTGGAGACGTGGCTGGTGGCGGACGTGTCCGCGAGCCTCGACTTCGGGACCGCGTTGTGCGAGAAGCGCGATCTGGTCGTCTGCGCCACGGCCGCGGTCGCCCACCTGACCGGCGGTGGCGGCAACCGGATCGGCGCGCTCGTCTCGAACGGGGCGGGCAGCATCACGCGCATCCCGGCACGCGGCGGGCTCCCGCACGCCCGCGGCCTGGTCCGCAAGCTCGCCGAGACACCGCGTGCCGAGGAAGGCGTCCGCGGGGATCTCGCCGCGGCACTGGAGAAGCTGCGCCGTCCGCCGCGCCGTCGCGGACTCGCCGTCGTGATCTCCGACTTCCTCGGCGACACCGAATGGCAGCGGCCCTTGCGTGCGCTCGGCGGGCATCACGACCTCATCGCCATCGAAGTCCTCGACCCGCGCGACATCGACCTGCCCGACGTGGGCACCGTCGTGCTGGCCGACCCGGAGACAGGGAAACAGCGCGAAGTGCACGCTTCGGCCTTGCTGCGCAAGGAATTCGGCGCCGCGGCGCACGCACACCGGCAGGAGGTCGCGGCCGCGTTGCGCCGGGCCGGTGCGGCGCATCTGGTGCTGCGCACCGATTCGGACTGGATCGCGGACATGGTCCGGTTCGCGGTGGCCCGCAAGCGCCGCTGGTCCGGTGGTGTCGCGTGAGCCTGACCGGATTCGCTTCGCCGTGGTGGTTCCTGCTGCTGCTGGCGGTCGTCGCGGTGGCCGTGGGCTACGTGCTCTCGCAGCGCGCGCGGCGCAAGCGCACCATGCGGTTCGCCAACCTGGAACTGCTGGACAAGGTCGCGCCGAAGAGCCAGGGCTGGGTGCGGCACGTTCCCGCCATCCTCATCGTGCTCTCGCTGCTGGTGCTCACCGTCGCCCTCGCCGGGCCGACCGCCGAGCAGAAGGTGCCGCGCAACCGCGCCACCGTCGTGCTGGTGATCGACACCTCGCTGTCGATGGAGGCGACCGACGTCGCCCCGACCCGGCTGAAGGCGGCCCAGGAGTCGGCTCGCTCGTTCGCGCAGAACATGACGCCGGGCGTCAACCTCGGGCTGATCTCGTTCGCGGGAACGGCGACGGTGCTGGTCGCGCCGACCACCGATCGCGGCGGCGTCGTGAAGGCGATCGACAACCTGAAGCTGGCCCAGTCGACGGCCACCGGTGAAGGCATCTTCGCCGCGCTCCAATCGATCGAGAGCTTCTCGGCGATCGTCGGTGGCGCGGAAGGCCCGCCACCCGCCCGGATCGTCCTGATGAGCGACGGCAAGCAGACGGTCCCCGACGACCTGTACGCGCCGCGAGGCGGCTACACGGCCGCGCAGGCCGCGAAGCAGGCACAGGTCCCGATCTCGTCGATCTCGTTCGGGACCACGCACGGTTCGGTCGACATCGACGGCAAACCGCAGGACGTGAAGGTCGACGACGAGTCACTGGAGGAGATCGCGCGGCTCTCGGGCGGCGACTTCTACAAGGCGGCCAGCGCGGACGAGCTGAAACGCGTGTACGACGACCTCGGCGAGCAGATCGGCTACGAGCTGAAGGACGCCGACGCGAGCCGACCGTGGGTGATCCTCGGGACGCTGGTGCTGATGATCGGTGCCGCCGCTTCGCTGTTCCTGGGGCAACGCCTGCCTTAACCCTTGAGTGTCCGTGAAGGCCTCCTTCCCTACTTTGAGGGTAGTCAAGGAGGCCTTCACTACGCTCAAGGTAGGGAAGGAGGCCTTCACGGACGTGCCGGGCGAGATGCGGAGGTCTGGGGGTGAGGGGCATCCCGGTGTTCGGCCCCGCCGGGCTCACCGTGGGCCACGCACTTCCAGGAGCACTCAGGGAGTGGCGAAGCCGTTCTGCCGCCAGGCCTCGTAGACGCTGATCGCCGCCGTGTTGGCCAGGTTCAGCGACCGGCTCGTCGGCAGCATCGGCAGCCGCACGCGGTCGGTCACCTGCGGGGCGTCCTGCACCTCCCCGGGCAGCCCGGCCGACTCCGGCCCGAACATCAGTACGTCTCCTGGCCGATACGCGACGTCGGTGTGCAGCCGCGTCGCCGAGGCGCTGAACGCGTAGACCCGCGCGGGGAGCAACGCCGCCCACGCCGCGTCGAGGTCCGCGTGGACGTGGACCCGCGCGAGGTCGTGGTAGTCGAGGCCCGCCCGTCGCAGCTGCTTGTCCTCCAGCGTGAAGCCGAGGGGCTCCACCAGGTGGAGCTCACAGCCGGTGTTCGCGGTCAAGCGGATCGCGTTACCCGTGTTGGGCGGGATTTCGGGGCGGTAGAACAGGATGCGGAACACGAGGGTTGATCGTCTTTCGTTCACGGGCGCTTCGCCTGGGGGCGGCCGGGGGGCCATATACGCGGACGAGCATGAGGCCGCCCGTGACCATCCCACCACAGGAGGGCTCCATGCCTTCGCTCCCTCACCCCTTGTCGCGGCGTCGCTTCCTCGGATATGGCTCCGCCGGTGCGGCCGCCGTCCTGCTGGGGACCGGTGCCTGGAACGCCGCCGGCGCGATGCCGCTCGCGACCGGCTCCGGTAACCCCTTCACCCTCGGTGTCGCGTCGGGCGACCCGTTGCCCGGCGGTGTCGTGCTGTGGACCCGGCTCGCTCCGCGACCCTACGAGGCCGACGGTTTCGGCGGCATGCCGCGCAAACCGGTGCGTGTCGAGTACGAGATCTCGCTCGACGAGCGGTTCCGCGCCGTGGTCCGCCGCGGCTCCGTGGTCGCCACACCCGAACTCGGCCACTCCGTGCACCCCGAGGTCCACGGGCTCGCGCCGGATCACCAGTACTTCTTCCGGTTCCGCGCCGGCGGCGAGATCTCGCCGGTCGGGCGCACACGGACGGCGCCGTTCGCGTGGTCCTCGCCCCGCGAGCTGAACTTCGCCTTCGCGTCCTGCCAGAACTGGGAGGCCGGGCACTTCACCGCCTACGACCACATGGCGGCCGAAGACCTCGACCTCGTCGTGCACCTGGGTGACTACATCTACGAAAGCGGCGTCACGGGTATCGGGCGCGGGACGCCGGTGGGGCCGCAGTTCAAGGGTGAGACCTTCGACCTCGCGCGCTACCGCCTGCAGTACGCGCTCTACAAGTCCGAAGCCCCGCTGATGGCCGCGCACGCCGCGTTCCCGTGGATCCACGTCAACGACGACCACGAGGTCGAGAACAACTGGGCGGGTGACCACTCCCAGGCCGACAACGAGCCCGACCAGGACCCGGTCGTGTTCCGCCAGCGGCGTGCGCAGGCCTTCCAGGCGATGTACGAGCACCTGCCGTATCGCATCGCCCAGCTGCCGAAGGGGCCGGACGCGCGGCTGCACCGGCGCCTCGGCTATGGCACGCTGGCCGACTTCACCATGCTCGACACCCGCCAGTACCGCGACGACCAGCCGTGTGGTGACGGGCAGTCGGCGAACTGCACCGAACGGTTCGACGAGGACCGCACCCTGCTCGGCGCGGAGCAGCGAAGGTGGCTGCTCGACGGCTTTTCCCGCTCCCACGCGCGGTGGCAGATCCTGGGCAACCAGGCGCCGATGGGCCAGACCGACACCGACGCGGGCGAAGCGACCAACGTGTACCTCGACCCATGGGACGGCTACGTCGCCGACCGCGACCGCGTCCTCGCCGCCGCGCAGGACCGGGGCGTGCGGAACCTGGTGGTCGTCACCGGGGACCGGCACCAGAACTACGCCTGGGACCTCAAGCGCGACTTCGGCGACCCCGGTTCGCCGACGGTGGCGAGCGAGTTCGTCGGTACGTCGATCACCAGCGGTGGCAACGGCGCCGACATGACGCCGGGCGGCGAAACGCTGCTGAAGGCCAACCCGCATATGAAGTTCTTCAACAACCAGCGCGGCTACGTCCGGGTGAACGTCACCCGGCAGCGCTGGCGGAGCGACTTCCGCGTGGTCCCGTTCGTGAACACCCCCGGCGCGCCGATCAGCACGCGGGCGAGCTACGTCGTCGAGGACCGCAGGCCGGGCGTTCAGTCCGGCTGAGCAGGCAGGAAGGCGGCGTAGGCCCCGCGCACGGACGCGGGCGGCGCCGCCTTCCGCAGCGTCGCGGGATCGACGAAGACGTAGCGGTTGGTCGCCTCGGTGCACACCTTGCCGTCGCGGCGGAGCTCGAAGTCGATGATCAGCGAGGTGGTCCCGAGATGGCTGAGGAACGCTGACACGACCAGTTCGTCGTCGTAGCGGCAAGGCGCCCGGTAGCGAAGGCTCGACTCGGCGACGACGGCGTCGACCCCGGCGGCCAGCGCCGCGTCGTGGGAGCCGAAGAGGGCTCTCTCCACCTCGAACATGGCCATGTCGACGTAAGCGAGGTAGTTCGCGTTGAAGACGATGCCCTGCCCGTCGCATTCGTGGTAGCGCACCCGCAGCGGCATTTCGACGATCGGTTTCCGTGGCTCGGTCACCCTGCCAACCTAGTGGTCGCGCGTGAGGGCCCCTTCCCTCGGCTCAGCCGAGGGAAGGGGCCCTCACGCGGGGTCAGTCGATGAAATCGATATTCGGGTGCCGCGGGGACTCCCCGTCGAACAGGTGCCGGTCACGGCCCTTCAGGTGCAGATCGAAGAACGCCCCGATGTAGTCCCGTTGCGCGGCGAGCGAACGACGGGGATCGATGGTGCCGATGGACGCCTTCCGCTTCTCCGGTGTCACCAGCGCGCCGAGCTGCGGCACGATGACCTGCAGATCGCTGTAGGCCATATGCGTGGTGCCACCGCTCAGGAGCAGGTCCCGCTTCCAGCCTCGCTGGTTGGCCCAGAAGTCCGCCCAGCTGCGATCGAATTCCGGGCTGCGGTGCGTGTGTTCGATCGGCTTCCCGTCCGGGCCGACGCCTTCGGCTCCCATCAGCAGGAACGGCCGGTCCAGGCCGCGTTTCGTGACCTCGCCCGGGATGTAGGCACTTCCCGGTGGGAAGCCGAACGCCGTCGCCATCGCGCCGTCCAGGTTGATCCCGTCGTCGACCCGGCGGTCGTGGATCATCGTCTCGCCTGCGGTGAACCCGCCGTAGGAGTGCCCATAGGCACCGATCTTCGACAGGTCGAGCGACCAGCCGAGCCCGCGGGGCAGCTGCCGCTTCTCCTCGTCGGGATTCTCGCCCCGGGCGATCTTCGTCAGCTGGTCGAGGACGAACCGGCTGTCCCCGACCCGCGCGTCGAGCGCCTTCTTCATGAAGTCGGGACCCTCGCCCGGCGGGAGCGCCGTTTCGAGCCGCCCGCCGGGGAACTCGACCGCCGCGCTCTCGTAGGTGTGCGAGAGGGAGACGACCACGTAGCCGCGGCTCGCCAGGTCGTCGACGATCGCCGAGTACGTCTCCCGGGGTCCTCCGAAACCGGGGGAGAAGAGCACGACCGGTTTCGGCGCGCCGAGCGCCGCCGGGACGCCGACCTCGGCCCGCCGCTTCGCCGACGCCCAGTCGACGGAGCCGACCGGGACGTCGAGGTCGTTCTCGTCCGCGAGGGCCTGGTCGACGACGGCGCTCATACCCGGCGTGAGCCAGGGCGCCCGAGGGCCGTCGGCGAACCGGTCGGCCGGATAGGTGACGGTGGCCATGACTTCCCGGCGCCGGTCCGGTTTCCACGGATCGGGGCGGGACCGGTCGACGAGATGGAGGTCGGTGGTGCCGACCTCGTAGTGCCCGGTGAGGGCGGGCGCGGTGAGTTCGACCTGGTCCGCCGCGACGGCGGGGGCGGCCGTGGCGAGCCCGCCGACGAGCGCGAGGCCCGCGGCCAGCGCCGAGCCCCGCACCACCCTGGTGTGTCTCGATGACACTGATGGAGTCCTTCCGGATCGGGGCGGCCGGAGGGGCCGCCTGGTTCCGACCCTGGCAGCGCTCCGGTGCTACGCGCATCACTCTGGAGATTGAGCCGGACTCACCCGTGAAGGGCACGGTATGCCGACGCGGCTCCGGGATGCAGCGGCACCTTGCCGGTGCCGATCAGCGTCCGGACGTCGAGAAACTGCGTCCCGACGGCGGGTGCCGGGACGAGGTCCGCGGCATGCCCGGCCAGCACCCGCGTCACCGCGGCCGCGACGTCCTCCGGCAGCGAAGGCGCCGCCAGCAACAGGTTCGCGACGCCGATCGTCCGCAGTTCACCGACGCCTTGGTAGGCCTGCGCCGGGACGTGGACCTGGTCGTACACCGGACCGTAGCCCGCACGCAGCGCGGGAAGGTGCGCGTCGAGGGGGAGGAGGGTGATGGCGGTGGTCCGGTTCAGCTCGGTGAGCGCGGGCGTGGGGATCCCGCCGGACCAGAACAGCGCGTCGACCTCGTGCGCGACCAGCGCGTTGATCGCCGCCCCGAGCAGGAGGTTCTTCGCGGCCACCGGGATACCGGCACGGGCGAAGAGCCGGGTGCTGAACACCGCGACGCCGGATCCGTTCGCGCCCATCGCCACCGGCCGCCCGGCCAGGTCGGCAAGGGAGCGCACGCCGCCGTCCGCGCGGACCACGAGCTGGTGGTAGTTCTCGTAGACGCGGCCGACGGCCGAGAACGCGATCGGCACGGAGAACGGATCCGCCCCGGCGAACGCGGATTCGGCGACGTCGCCGAGGACGAGCCCGAGATCGGCCCGGCCGTCCCGCAGCCGCCGCAGGTTCTCGACGCTGGCCTCGGTCGCCACGGCCGTGGCGCGCAGCCGTGGTTCGGCCCGGTTGAGCTGTTCGGCCAGCAGCTCCGCGAAGGCGAGGTAGAAGCCGCCGCTCTCCCCCGCCGCGATCACGACCTCGCGGTCCGGCCCCTGGTAGCCCGCCGTCGAACAGCCCGCGAGCGTGGCCAGCCCGGCGAGGATCGCGGTGCGCCGGCTTACGGTCATGACGTGCTCCCCGCGGCGAGGGGGAGTTCGACGCGCACTTCGAGCCCGTGGGGTTCCGCCTGGCGCAGTTCGAGGTTCCCGCCGCGGGCGAGCACATGCTGGCTGGCGATCGACAGCCCGAGCCCGGTCCCGCGCGGCGCGCCGTCGCCACCGGCCCGCCAGAAGCGTTCCGTCGCGCGTTCGCGGTCCTCTGTGGACAGCCCGGGACCGTTGTCGGACACGAAGACCGTGGCGGTGCCGTCGCCCGTTTCGTAGCCGGTGGTGATCGTGGCGCCGCGTCCGGCGTAGTGCACCGCGTTGTCCAGCAGGACGTCGAGGATCTGCGCGAGGTCGCCTTCCGGGCACCGCACGGTCAGCGGCGCGGGGTGGCCTTCCGACGCCGCCAGATCGACCCCCGCGTCATCGGCGGACGGACGCCAGGCGTCGACCCGTTCCGCGAGCACGGAAGGAAGGTCGCAGGGCTCGCCGCCTGCCTCCCCGGCGGCCAGCCGGGTCGCGGCGCTTTCGGCGAGCGCCAGCGCCAGCAGACCGTCGAGCAGGGACTCCAGGCGTTCGACCTCCGCGACGGTCGCGTGGTAGGCACGCTGACCATCGCCGTCGATCCGGGCCGCGAGCGAATCGACCCGCAACCGCAAGGCGGCCATGGGATTCCGCAGCTGGTGCGACGCGTCCGCGACGAGCCGCCGCTGCTGTTCGGACGCCTCGACCACCGCGTCCGACATCCGGTTGAACGACGTCGCGAGCGTCCGCAGCTCGCGGGGACCGGCCCGGTCGGGCACCTGCGCGCGGTGTCCTCCGGTGACTGCCCGCACCCCGGTCTCCAGTTCGTGCAGCGGCCGCACCATCCACCGCGCCAGCAGGACCGCGAGCAGCACGAACACCGCGGCCACCAGCACCGCGCCCGCGACGATCGCGGCCCAGCGGACGGTGAGGTCCTCGGCCGCGGTCGCCACCGACGCCCGCAGCACCACCACGCCCGCCACCCGGGTCCCGGTGCCGACCGGCCGGGCGAAGTACACCGGGTCCGCCGACCGCGGGCCCAGCTGTTCGGGGCCCCGGGCGGGCTGGTTCCGCAGTGCCGATTCGACGAGTGAGCGCACCCCGGGTTCGGCGGCGGTCATCCCGCCGGTTTCGACCAGCGGCGCCCCGCGCGCGTCGACCACGACGACGGCCTCGCCGTACAACGACGAATACCGCGCCGCGTCGGCCGCCAGCGCACTCGGGTCTTCGGCGTCGACAGCCTGCTGGGCGAGGACGACGAACCGGTCGACGTCGGCGCCCCGCGCGATGACCAGCTGCTGGGTCCGCTGCGCGGCGGTCGACCCGAAGAGCGGGATCGCGAACGCCGCGACCACGGTCAGCGCGAGCGCGACCAGGACGACCAGCAGCCGGGTGCGCACCGGTCAGTCCCGGCCGAGGCGGTAGCCGAAACCCCGGATCGTGGTCAGCAGCCCCGGCCGGTCGAGCTTCGCGCGCAGCTGGGTCAGGTGCACGTCCAGCGAACGGGAGACGGCGAGGTACGCGTCGCCCCAGACCTCGTCCATCAGCTGCTGGCGGCTCACCGCGGTGCCCGGCCGCGCCGCGAGTACGGCCAGGACGGCGAATTCCTTGGTGGTGAGCCCGATGTCGTGCCCGGCGACGAGCACCCGGCGCGCGCCGAGGTCGATCTCGACGTCCTCCACGCGGACGACGTCGTCCTGCGGCGCGGCCGGGATGGCGGCACGCCGCACGACCGCGTCCATCCTCGCCAGCAGCTCGGCGAGGCGGACCGGTTTGGTCAGGTAGTCGTCGGCGCCGAGCCGCAGCCCGCGCACCACGGACCGCTCGTCCCCGCGCGCGGTGAGGACCAGTACCGGCACCAGCGACACCTGACGCATCTTCCTGAGCACGTCGAGCCCGTCCATGTCGGGCAGGCCGAGATCCAGCAGGATCACGTCGGCCTCGCGATGCCGGTGCAGCGCGTCGCAGCCCCGGATCGCGTGCGAGACGGTGTGGCCGCGCGTCTGCAACGCTTCGGCGAGCGCGTCCGCGACACCGGAGTCGTCTTCGACAAGCAGCACCCGCACGGCCATACCTTCCCGCCTAGCCTTCCCGGCCGGACACCGGCTCGGACTCGCGCTTCGTGTCGAGTTCCGAGGTTTTCGAGGTCTCCCGCATTGTGCCGTAGACGACGAGTGACACCAGGACACAGCCCGCGACGTAGTAGAAGAAGACCGATTCGTGGCCGGCCCCCTTCAGCGCCTGCGCGATGAGTTCGGCGGTGCCGCCGAAGATCGCCACGGTGAGCGCGTAGGGGAGACCGACGCCGATCGCGCGGATCTTCGTGGGGAACAGCTCGGCCTTCACGATCGCGTTGATCGAGGTGTACCCGGTGACGATCACCAGTCCGGCCAGCATCAGCAGGAAGGCGAAGATCGGCTCCTTGGTCCCGCCCATCAGCGTCATGATCGGGACGGTCAGCAGCGTGCCGGCGATACCGAAGAACAGCAGCAGCGGACGGCGGCCGATCCGGTCCGACAGCTTCCCGGCCAGCGGCTGCAGGATCGCGGCGACGAAGATCGCGGAGAACAGGATGAGCGTGACCGTCCGGCGCGGGATGCCCGCCGTGTTCTCCATGAACTTCTGGCTGTAGGTGGCGAAGGTGTAGAACGACACCGTGCCGCCGAGGGTGAGGCCGACGACGAGCGCGATCTCCTTGGGGTACTTGATCAGCGCGCGCAGCGTCCCCTTCTCGCCCGCGTCCTTGCCGGTGCCGGACGCCTTGCTCGCCTCGAAACTGGCCGACTCGTCCATGCCCCGGCGCAGGAACATCACCACGACCGCGGCGAGCGCGCCGACGACGAACGCGATCCGCCAGCCCCACGACGTCAGCTGGGCCTCGGTGAGGATCGCCTGCAGCAGCAGCTGGAGGCCGAGCGCCAGCAACTGACCGCCGTACAGCGTCACGTACTGGAAGCTGGAGTAGAAGCCCCGCTTGCCCGGAGTGGCCACTTCGGACAGATAGGTCGCGGAGGTCGAGTACTCGCCGCCGACCGAAAGCCCTTGGACGAGCCGGGCCACCAGCAGCAGGATCGGCGCGGCGATCCCGATCGTGGCGTAGGTCGGGGTCAGCGCGATCATCAGCGACCCCGCGGCCATCAACGTGACGGACAGCACGAGTGCGCTTCGTCGCCCGAACCGATCGGCGAACCGGCCCAGCATCCAGCCGCCGAGCGGCCGCATGAGGAACCCGACGGCGAACACCGCCGCCGTGCCGAGGAACGCCGCCGTCGTGTCCTTGGTGGGGAAGAAGGACTTGGCGAAATACGTGCTGAAAGCGGCGTAGGCGTACCAGTCGTACCACTCGACCAGGTTGCCGATGGAGCCGCGCAGCACGTTGGCGACGACTCGTTTCTCGCTGACGGGCGGCGAGGCTTCGCCGATCCGGGTTGTCATCTTTGACCTCCTGTGTTCCGGCTCACGGTGAACAATCCGTGACGGCCGGGCAAGGTTTCGGCGCGGTTCCTAACATCCGCTTAGGACGGTCGCGGTTACCCGGAGGTAGGGGTGGCGCGGCTCGGGCTGGTCCCGGGTCAGCCGATAACCTCAGTGCGTCAGCGGACGAGGACGAGGCGAGGAGAGCTCTGTG
This sequence comes from Amycolatopsis sp. cmx-4-19, assembly GCA_049998115.1. Classification (GTDB taxonomy): domain Bacteria; phylum Actinomycetota; class Actinomycetes; order Mycobacteriales; family Pseudonocardiaceae; genus Amycolatopsis. The sequence goes on from JAEBEO010000007.1 coordinate 132,880, forward strand.
GCACGGTCGGTACTGGTCACCGGCGGCAACCGCGGCATCGGTTTGGCGATCGCGAAGGACCTCGCGGCGCAGGGGCACAAGGTCGCGATCACGCACCGTGGCTCCGGCGCGCCCGAAGGCCTCTTCGGGGTGCAGGCCGACGTCACGGACGCCGAGCAGATCGACGCCGCCTTCAAGCTCGTCGAGGAGCACCAGGGCCCGGTCGAGGTCCTCGTCGCGAACGCCGGGATGACCGACGACACCCTGCTCATGCGCATGAGCGAGGAGCAGTTCACCCGCGTGGTGGACGCGAACCTCACCGGCGCCTACCGGGTCGCCAAACGCGCCTCGCGCGGCATGCTGCGCGGCAAATGGGGCCGCTACATCTTCATCTCGTCCGTCGTCGGCCTCACCGGCTCGGCGGGCCAGGTCAACTACGCGGCGAGCAAGGCCGGTCTCGTCGGTCTCGCCCGCTCGCTGGCGCGTGAGCTGGGCTCGCGCAACATCACCTCGAACGTCATCGCCCCGGGCTTCGTCGCCACGGACATGACCGACGAACTCGGCGAGGACCGCAAGAAGGAGATCCTCGCCCAGGTGCCCTCCGGCCGGTACGCCGAGCCGTCGGAGATCGCCGCCGCCGTCCGGTACCTCGCCTCCGAAGAGGCCGGGTACGTCAACGGCGCGGTGCTGCCGGTCGACGGCGGCCTCGGCATGGGCCACTGACGTCCCCGTTTCCCCGTACTGATCACCCACCCCGGACTGGAGGTCCCGTGCCAGGACTGCTCGAAGGCAAGCGCCTGCTGATCACCGGCGTCATCACCGACGCCTCGCTCGCGTTCCACGCGGCCAAGATCGCGCAGCAGGAGGGCGCGAAGGTCGTGCTCACCGGCTTCGGCAGGCTGTCGCTCGTCGAGCGCATCGCCAAGCGTCTCCCCGAGGAGGCGCCGGTGCTGGAGCTGGACGTCACCAACCAGGAGCACCTGGACTCGCTCGCCGACCGCGTCCGTGAGCACGTCGACGGGCTCGACGGGGTGCTGCATTCCATCGGCTTCGCCCCGCAGTCCTGCCTCGGCGCGCCGTTCCTGGACGCCCCGAGCGAGGACGTGAAGGTGGCCGTCGACGTGTCGGCGTACTCCTTCAAGGCCCTTGCCGTGGCGACGCTTCCGCTGCTCTCGCGCGGTTCGTCGATCGTCGGCATGGACTTCGACGCGCGTGTCGCGTGGCCCGTCTACAACTGGATGGGGGTGGCGAAGGCGGCGCTGGAGTCGGTGAACCGCTACCTGGCCCGCGACCTCGGCCCGAAGGGTATCCGGGTGAACCTGGTCAGCGCCGGCCCGATGAAGACCATGGCCGCGAAGTCGATCCCCGGTTTCTCCGAGCTGGAGGAGGGCTGGGGCGACCGCGCGCCGCTCGGCTGGGACAGCTCCGACCCCGACCCGACGGCGAAGACCGTCTGCGCCGTGCTGTCGGACTGGCTGCCCGCCACGACCGGCTCGATGATCATGGTCGACGGCGGGGTGCACGCCCTCGGCATCTGAGTCCTCTCATTGCGTGTGAAGGCCCCTTCCCTCGGATCAGCCGAGGGAAGGGGCCTTCACACGCATTCAGGCAGGTCGTGGAACTCGGGGATCTCCGCCCGGTTCCGGCGCGTCCGATCCAAGGGACATTCGGCGGAAGAGTCGTCGAGGGTGGCGCGGGCTCGGTCGAACACGATTCTGCTTATTGGGTAACGGGTTCGCGAAGCAGGCGGGTGTCGTCGGTGCGTTGGACACCGGCGGCGAAAGTGAGTGCGAGCACCGTGGCGACGCCGAGTCCGACGCTCACCCACGCGACACTCGGGTAGCCGAGACCGGCGTCGATCGACTCGCCGCCCAGCCACGGGCCGACGGTGTTGCCGACGTTGAACGCGGCCGTCGTACTCGCGCCGACGAGCGTGGGGGCATTGCCCGCCACGGCGAACGCGCGGACGTTCAAGGCGGGGTTGACGCCGAATCCGGCGACGCCGAACAGGAACACGGAAAAGATCGCAAGCGGCGTTCCCGAGCCGGAGATCGCCAGCAGCACCAAGGCGAGCAGGGCGATGGCGAGTCCGCCGTAGAGCGTCGCGAACGGCCTCGCGTCCGCGAGCCGGCCGCCGACCGTGATGCCGATCAGCGCGCCGAGCCCGAAGAGCGAGAGCACGCCGGGCACCCAGCTTTCCGGCAGCCCGGCGACCTCGGTCAGCAGCGGGGCGAGGTAGCTGAAGGTGGCGAAGATCATCGCCTGGGCGAGCGCGATCACGCCCAGCGCCAGCCAGAACCGGCCGCCGCGGTAGAGCCGGAGTTCCGTCTTGACGTCGGTTTCAGCGCCGTCCTGGGTTTCCGGGACGAGGGCGAAGACGCCGATCAAGGCGAGGACGGTCAGCGCCGTGACCGCCCAGAACGCCGCGCGCCAGCCCGCGTGCTGACCGAGGAAGGTCCCGGCGGGGACGCCGGCGATGTTCGCGATGGTGAGCCCGCCGACCAGGATGGCCAGTGCGCGGCCCCGGCGTTCCGATGGCACCAGCGCGACGGCGGTCGCCGCCCCGACGGCCCAGAACCCGGCGCAGGCGACCGCGCTGACGACGCGGGTCGCGAAGAGCAAGGCATACCCCGTCCCCAGCGCGCCGACGACGTGCGAGAGCCCGAAGACGACCAGCAGCGTCATCAGGGTGGCGCGCCTCGGCACGCGAAGGGTGGCTATGGCCAGCAGGGGAGCGCCGACGACCATGCCGATCGCGAAGGCGGAGATCAGCAGGCCGGCTTCGGGGATGCCGACGTTCAGGTCGGCCGCCATCCCCGGCAACAGGCCGGTGATCATGAACTCGGACGTGCCGAGCGCGAACACGCTCAGGCCGAGTACGCAGACTGCCAAAGGCACGGGATTTCCCTCCAGTTTTGTATCGTTCAGTCCAAAATGTGCGCGGCGTCGCGCCCGGGTCCGTTCCGGCTTACTTCGCGGCGATCGCGTCCAGGGCGATGTCGGCGACGGCCTGCAGTGCGGCCCGTTTCGCGCCGCGACGGGACATCAGCCGTAGTCCGGCGACGGTGCTGTGCGCGAACTCGGCGAGGTCCGCGGGCTTGCGGGAGCGGTCGACGGTCCCGTCCGCCTGCCCTTCTCCGGCGCACGTCGCGAGCAGGGCGAGGTGTCGTGCGGTGTCGGCGTCGATCCGCGCCTTGATCTCGGGATCACGCTCGCCGAACTCGGCGACGGTGTTGACCACGAGGCAGCCGCGCCCGTGGGTCTCGTCTTCCTCGTCGATGGTGAACGAGAACAGTGCGCGAAACCGGTCGATCCCGGGTTCGGCGGCCTCCAGCAGCGCGGTCCTCGCGACGACGCCGCGGTCGGCGTAGTGGTCGAGCGCGCGCATGAACAGTTCGTGCTTGCTGGTGAAGGTGTTGTAGATGCTGCTGCGGCCCAGCCCGGTGGCTTCGCAGAGGGCCTGCGTCGACGTGCCCTCGTAGCCGCGCACCCAGAACGCGTCCATGGCGCGCCCGATCGCGGCTCGCTCGTCGAATTCCTTAGGCCTGGCCATGGGAGTGACCGTAACAGGTTTTAGATCGATCGGTTCAAAATGGGCCGGGTCAGTGTGCGGGCCGTCACCACGGCAAGATGGCAGGGGTGGGTTACGACGCGCTGCTTTGGCTTTCGTTCGGTGGTCCCGAGGGGCCCGACGAGGTGATGCCGTTCCTCGAGAACGTCACGCGGGGCCGTGGGGTCCCTCGGGAACGGCTGCTCGAGGTCGCCGAGCATTACCAGCACTTCGGCGGGGTCTCGCCGATCAACCGCCTGAACCGGGACGCCATCTCCGCGGTGGAGAAACAACTCGCGACGGCCGGGATCGACCTGCCCGTCCACTTCGGCAACCGCAACTGGCGGCCGACGGTCGAAGACACGCTCGCGGAGATCACCGAAGCGGGTGCCCGACGCGTCCTGGTCTTCCCCACGAGCGCGTACGGCGGCTACTCGGCCTGCCGACAGTACGACGAGGACATCGAGCGCGCCCGCGCGGCGGTCGGCGACGAGGCGCCGGAGCTGGTGAAGCTGCGGCAGTTCTTCGACCACCCGCTGTTCGTCGACGCCGTCGCCGACGCCGTCCGCGCCGCCCACGCGGAACTGGGGAACCGGCCGGGCACCCGGACGGTCTTCTGCGCCCACTCCGTGCCCGAGTCGGCCGACGCCGCCTCCGGCCCGCCGTCGGAGGGCGGCCACCGCTACTCGCGCCAGATCGCCGAAGCAGGCCGCCTCGTCGCGGCCGAAGCGGGCATCGAGACCTACGACGTCGTCTGGCAGTCGCGCTCCGGTCCGCCGCAGGTGCCGTGGCTGGAACCGGACATCGTCGACCACATCGACGCGCTGCACGCCGAGGGCGTCACGTCGGTGGTCGTCTGCCCGGTGGGCTTCGTTTCCGACCACCTCGAAGTGATCTGGGACCTCGACAACGAGGCCGCCGAACGTGCGGCGGAACTGGGCATGGGCTTCGCGCGGGCCGCCACTCCCGACACCGATCCGCGGTTCGCGGAGCTTGTCGTGGAGCTGGTCCGGGAGCACACGGAGGGTTTGCCCGCGCGGAAGCTGTCGCCGTTCCCCGCCGCGGGCTGCACGGTGAACGGGGCTCCTTGCGCCGTGGGGTGTTGCGAGCCCGCGAAGCGGCCCGCGCGCCCGTAGCCGATCGCGACTAGGGGCGGTGGTCCGCCTGGTCCGCGAACACCCGCACGGCCTCGTTGATCGCCGCGTACCGTGCGCCGCGCACCGCCTCGGTCAGCGGGCGCAGCGCCTCCGCCCGGCGGTTGACGGCGGACGCCGAGAGGGCACCGCCAGGATCGTCGGACTCGGCGATCGCCAGGATCGCCGCGATCTCCTCGGACCGCTGAAGCACCCGCAGCGAACGGCCCGGCATCCCGGCGGGCCACGGCGCGTCGGTGGCGGAGCGAAGGCGTGCCGAGAGTTCCGCTCGGACTCCCGGCCGGTCGCTGGCGACGTCGAGCGACTGCAGCGCGCCGGCGCTCGCGCGGATCGCGTCGGTGAGGCCGTGCTCGGCCTCACCCAGCGGCCGGTACTCGAGGACGCCCGGAGCGGGCACCGAGTAGACGGTCCACCGCATCAGGCCTTCGGCGATCGCCTCGGGGACCAGGCCGTAGCCGAAATCGGGCAGCAAGGCGGCCTCGCCGGATCGCAGCGCGGCTTCGGTGAACGGGCCACCGCCACCCAGACCGCGGACGTCGCCGGGCACCGGCAGGAGTAACTGCATGCTCTTGGCGCCTTGCGAACGCAGGGCCAGCAGCAGCTGGACCGGGGTCGCCGCGCGGTGGAAGGCGAGCGGGAGGTCGAACGCCTCGGCGGCCGCGGTGTCCGCGGCGACGACGTCGTGGGCCTCGCCCCAGACGAGGAGGGCGTCAAGGACGTCGTCGGAGGCGGCGGCTCCGTTCAGCCACGCCGAAGACCAGACCGCGAGGGTCGCACTAGGACGGCACACTGGGTCCATTTTAGCCGTGCGCCAAGGGATCTGTGCAGTGGGCGCAAGACCGGCGAAGTCTTCTCGTCGCGCCGACGGGCTTTCGAGGAGACAGTCTGCCGGTCCGTTCCCGAGCACGCCGGGTCGCCAACCTTGGCGTTTCAGCAGGCCACGGCGGGAACGGCCGGCGCGCACTGGACGAGTTCCCCCCTGCCTCGGCCCGTCGACGGTCAGGGTGAAAGCGGTCTGGACCGTCAGGAGCGCGAACGGCAGGAACGTCGCGACCGCACCCCGCAGCTGCTCCGGCAACCCTCATCCGCACTCCCGTCGCTCATCAGGACGAACCCGCCCAGCCCCTGCTCCACGCGTCCACACGGGCAGGGGACCTGGCTCGTCGCCCGGCACGGGTGGTTTCTGGGACATGCCTCCAGCCTCGCGTGTGGGCACCCGTCGCACATCAACCGATCGCCCGAGAGCCCATCGACCGATCGGTTGATGCCTACCCTGGAGTTGGTACACGTCGACGGAATGACGATCGCGAAGTAGCGTCGAACGGGTGAACGATGTTCCCGCTACCTTGCCCCGGACCGCCGGGGACCTCCGGGCGGCAGGCCACCTGCCGCGTTCGATCAAACAAGAACTGCACGACAACCTGCTCGCCAAACTCCGTGCCGGGGAGGACGCCTGGCCGGGGATCGTCGGTTTCTCGCGTACCGTGCTGCCGCAGCTGGAACGCGCGCTGCTGGCCGGGCACGACGTCGTCCTGCTCGGTGAACGCGGCCAGGGCAAGACCCGGTTGCTGCGCACCCTCACCGGACTCCTCGACGAATGGACCCCCGTCATCGAGGGCGCCGAACTGGCCGAGCACCCGCTCGACCCGATCACCCCGGAATCGCGACGCCGGGCCGCCGAACTCGGTGACGCCCTGCCGGTGACCTGGCGCCATCGCGACGAGCGCTACACCGAAAAACTGGCCACACCGGACACTTCGGTCGGCGACCTGATCGGCGACGTCGACCCGGTGAAGGTCGCCGAGGGCCGCAGCCTCGGCGATCCCGAGACCATCCACTTCGGACTCGTCCCGCGTGCCCACCGCGGCATCGTGGCGATCAACGAACTGCCCGACCTCGCCGAGCGCATCCAGGTCGCGTTGCTGAACGTGATGGAGGAACGCGACATCCAGGTGCGCGGCTACACCCTGCGCCTCCCGCTGGACGTGCTGCTGGTGTCGACCGCCAACCCGGAGGACTACACCAACCGCGGCCGCATCATCACCCCGCTCAAGGACCGCTTCGGCGCCGAGATCCGGACGCACTACCCGCTCGACGTCGAATCCGAGATCGCGGTCGTCCGGCAGGAGGCCCATCTGGTCGCCGAAGTCGGCGAGCCGCTGCTGGAGGTGCTCGCCCGGTTCGTGCGGAACCTGCGCGAATCGCCGGTGATCGACCAGCGTTCCGGGGTCTCGGCCCGGTTCGCCGTCGCGGCGGCGGAAACCGTGGCAGCGGCGGCGCTGCGCCGGTCCGCGCTCACCGGTGAGGAGCCCGCGGTCGCGCGCCCGGTCGACCTCGACGCGGTGCCCGGTGTCCTGCGCGGCAAGCTCGAATTCGAACCGGGCGAAGAGGGCCGCGAGACCGAACATCTCGTGCACCTGCTGCGCCGGGCGGTCGCGGAGACGGCCCGCTCCCGGTTCGGCGGCCTGGACCTGCGGCCGCTGGCCGACGCCGTCGAGGACGGCCACCTCGTCACGACCGGCGAACGCGTCCCCGGCAAGGACGTCCTCGCCGCGCTGCCGGAACTGCCCGTGCTCCACGATGTCGCCGCGCGGGCGGGCGTCGGCCCGGACGAACCGGCGGGGCGGATCGCGGCCGCTGTCGAACTGGCGCTGGAATCCCTGTTCCTGTCGAGGAAACTGGCCAAGGACTCCGACGACACGACGACCGTCTACGGCCGATGAGCGCCGTGCCGGAGGGCTATTCGTACGGGCCGTGGCACGACGGCCCGGATCCGCTGGCACCGCCCGCGGACCTGCGCGACGCGCTCGACGAAATCGGCCGCGACGTCATGGCGGGCGCCTCGCCCCGGTCCGCGCTGGAGGAACTGCTGCGGCGCGGAACCCCGCGCACGGCCGGGCTGGACGAGCTGACCAGACGGCTCTGGCAGCGCCGGTCGGAGATCCAGCGCCGTCATCGGCTCGACGGCACGCTCCAGGAGGTCCGGCAGCTGCTCGACCAGGCGCTGGAGGCCGAGCGGCGCGAGCTGTTCCCCGATCCGGACGACGACGCCCGCTTCCGCGAGGCGCAGCTCGACGCGTTGCCGCCGGGGACGGCGGCGGCCGTGCGTGAACTCGGACAGTACGACTGGCGTTCGCGGCAGGGCAGGGAGAACTACGAGAAGATCCGCGACCTGCTCGGACGTGAGCTGCTGGATTCCCGATTCGAGGGGATGAAGGAAGCACTCCGGAACGCGGGCCCCGAGGACGTCGAGCGCGCCGACCGGATGCTCGCCGACCTCAACGACCTGCTGTCCGCGCACGCGCAAGGCCGCGAGGACGTACCCGAGCGGTTCGCGGAGTTCATGCGTGCGCACGGCGAGTTCTTCCCGGAGAACCCGAAGAACGTCGAGGAGCTGGTCGACGTCCTCGCCGCCCGTGCCGCGGCCGCACAGCGGATGCTCAACTCGATGACCCCGGAGCAGCGTGCCGAACTGGCCGAACTGTCGCAGCAGGCATTCGGCGATCCCCGGCTCGCGCAGCAGCTGTCCACTTTGGACTCGCAGCTGAAGGCACTGCGGCCCGGCGAGGACTGGACGTCTTCGGAACGGTTCCGGGGCAACGATCCGCTCGGGCTCGGCGAGGGCGCCCGGGCGATGTCCGATCTCGCCGAACTGGACGCGCTGGCCGAGCAGCTCGGCCAGTCCTATCCCGGTGCGCGGCTGGAGGACATCGACGTCGACGCGCTCGAAAGGCAACTCGGCCCGGACGCGGGCGTCGATGCCCGGCGGTTGTCCGAACTGGAACGCGAGCTCCGGCGGCAGGGCCTGTTCGAACGCGCACCCGACGGTACGCTTCGCCTGTCTCCCAAGGCTTTGCGGCGGCTGGGGGAGACGGCACTCGCCGACGTCGTGAACGCCCTGCGTGGCAAGGCTGGCCGGCGGGAGACCGAATCGGCAGGCGCGGCCGGTGAGCCGACCGGCGCGACCAGGCCGTGGCGGTTCGGGGACATGCAGCCCTGGGACGTCTCCCGGACGGTCCGCAACTCCGTGCTCCGGTCGGTTTCGGTGGGGGAGCGGTCCGTGCGGATGGACGTCTCCGACGTCGAGGTGATCGAGACCGAGCACCGGTCGCGCGCGGCCGTGGCGTTGCTCGTGGACACCTCGTGGTCGATGGTCCAGGAGGGCCGCTGGCTGCCGATGAAGCGGACGGCGCTCGCGCTGCACCAGCTGATCAGCACCCGGTTCCGCAACGACGCGCTCCAGCTGATCACCTTCGGCCGCTACGCCACCTCGGTCGAACCGGCGGAACTCGTGGGCCTGGAAGGCGCGTGGGAGCAGGGCACCAACGCCCACCACGCGCTGCTGCTGGCCGGACGGCATCTGCGGCGGCATCCCGGCGCGCAGCCGGTGGTCCTGATGGTCACCGACGGCGAGCCGACGGCGCATCTGGAACCCGACGGGACGGCGGAATTCGACTATCCGCCGCAACCGAGGACACTGCTGAAGACACTGTCCGAAGTGGACCGGATGGCGAAGCTGGGCGCGTCGGTGACGGTGTTCCGGCTCGGGGACGATCCACGCCTGACCGCGTTCGTCGACCTGATCGCCCGGCGTTCGGGCGGCCGGGTGGTGGCACCCGATCTGGACGGGCTCGGCGCGGCGGTGGTCGGGGACTACCTGCGGACCAGGAAGCGGTAGCTCAGCGGCCGGTCACCCTGATCCTGGCCCCGCGTGCGGGTTCCAGGGTGATCGGCCGCGACCGGATCCGCTCCGGCCGGGCGTGTTCCGCGGTGACGGTGAACCGGCCGAACAGCTCCCGCAGCACGATCGTGGCCTCCATCAGGGAAAAGCCCGCGCCGAGACACCGGCGGGCGCCACCGCCGAACGGCAGCCAGCTGCCCGCGGGTGGTGTGCCTTCGAGGAACCGCTGCGGCCGGAAGAGCCGGGGATCGGCGTGCTGGTCGCCGTCGCCGTGGACGACGATGATCGACGGCATGACGTCGAACCCGGCGGGGATCCGGTAGCCGCCGATCTCGACGTCCTCGGTCACTCGCCGGACGACTTCGCCGATCACCGGCCGTAGCCTCATCGCCTCCTTGATCACCGCTTCGAGCGCCTTCTCGTCACCGTCGTCCGCCGCACGCGTGGTGAACGCCGCCTGCTCGGGATCGCGGGAAAGCTCGTGCAACGCCCAGGCCAGCGCGGTCGCGGTGGTCTCGTGCCCGGCGAGCAGCAGGGTGACCAGCTGGTCGCGCAGTTCGACGTCGGACAGCTCGTCCCCGTCGGCGGGCACGGTGAGCAGACGCGACAGGACGTCGGTCCGCTGATCGAGGTCGGCGGCCCGCCTCCGTTCGGAGATCTCGGCGTACAGGAGCTCGTCGACGCGTGCCTGGCGCTCGGCGTACGTGCGCCACGGCCGGTACCGCCGCAGACGCTGGTCCTGCCAGCCGATCACCTGGACCAGGCCGAGTTCCACCAGATGCCCGATCAGCGAGCGGAGTTCGTCGAGCCGTGGCCCTTCGGCGACACCGAACACCACCCGGAGGATGATCTCCAGCGTCAGCGCACGCATCCGGTCGTGGGAGCCGAACGCCCGGTCCCGCGGCCAGCGGTCGAGTTCGGCCCTGGTCAGGTCGGTGATCATGGCGCGGTAGCCGCGCAGGGCGGCCCCGTTGAACGCGGGCATGAGCAGCTTGCGGGCACGGAGATGCCGGTCTTCGTCGGTGACCAGGACGGAGTGCTCGCCCATCAACGGTTTCAGGATGACGTTGCCTTCGCCCGCGTGGAACGTCGTGACCGGTCCGGAGAACACCGTCTTGATGTCGTCGAGGTCGGTGAGCATGACGATGTCCCGGTGCGGCGCGAACCTCAGCCGGACCACGGCTCCGTAGTGGCGTTTGAGCAGGGGCAGCACGTGATGCCGGAGGTTGCCGACGACCAGCGTCTGGACGAGGGCGGGCACCCGGGGCCCGGGTGGAAGCGACGTCGGCACGGTGGTTGCGGCTCTCCCCATGACTCGTTTCTACGCGCGGCCGGGAGCGCCGTCCACCTACGCTGGGCCGATGGGGTATCCGGTGGGGAGAGTGGCGGCGCTGGCCGGTGTCACCGTGCGCACGTTGCACCACTACGACAAGGTCGGCCTGCTGTCGCCGAGCGGGCGGACGGCAGCGGGCTATCGCAGTTACGGCGAAGACGACCTCGACCGCTTGCAGCGCATCCTGTTCTACCGCGAGCTCGGGCTCGGGCTCGACGCGATCGCGAAGGTCCTCGACGATCCGGGCGTCGACGCGCTCGGGCACTTCCGGCGGCAGCGGACACTGCTGGCGGAGCGGATCGGCGAGCTGACGCGGATGGCCGATTCCGTCGACCGGGTGATCCGGGCGAAGGAGATCGGCGCCGCGCTGACGCCGGAGGAGAGGTTCGAGGTCTTCGGCGGGTACCGCGAACCGGAGGGTTACGCCGAGGAGGCCGTGCGGCGATGGGGTGACACGCCGCAGTGGCGGGCCGCGGCCGTGCCACTGTCCAAGGAGGAATGGATCGAGGCGGAGAAGGTGCGCCAGGACTGGGTCCGGCGGCTGCTCGGCGTCGTCGACTCCGGCGTGCCGGCCGACAGCGGGTCGGCGATGGACCTCGCCGAGGAACACCGGCTGATGATGGCCACGTTCCTGGGGGACTGCGCGTATCCGATGCATCGCGGGATCGGCGACCTGTACGCCGCCGAACCGGTCCAGCTGGGGTTTCTGGTGCGTGGACCGGACCAGCGGCCGGGTATCGGCGAGTACATCCGGGACGCCGTCCACGCCAACGCCGACCGGGCAGGGAAAGAGCCGGTCCGGTTACTCCGGCCGTGTTCTCTTCCCACCGGACGAGAACGGCGCGCCTGCTCCGCTTACAGTCGGGGTATGCAGACTTGGTCATCGGTCGACGTGCCCCGTATCCCCGGCACCCCCCGTCCGCTGCGGCTTCACGACACCGCGACGGGGCAGATCCGCCCCACGGCGCCCGGGTCCACCGCCCGGATGTACGTCTGCGGCATCACGCCGTACGACGCCACCCACCTGGGGCACGCCGCCACGTATCTGACATTCGACCTGGTGAACCGCCTGTGGCGCGACGCCGGGCACGACGTCCACTACGTGCAGAACGTGACGGACATCGACGAGCCCCTGCTCGAACGCGCCCAGCGGGACAAGGACGACTGGGTCGTGCTGGGCATGCGTGAGACCGCGTTGTTCCGTGAGGACATGACCGCGCTGCGCGTACTGCCGCCGCGGCAGTTCGTCGGGGCCGTGGAAAGCATCCCGGAGATCGTCGAGGTCATCGCCAAGCTGCTGGCGAACGGCAGCGCGTACCGCGCCGACGACGCCGAGTACCCCGACATCTACTTCGACCACAACGCGACCGGGCACTTCGGATCCGAGTCGAACTACGACGCCGAGACCATGGCGAAGTTCTTCGCCGAGCGCGGCGGCGACCCGGACCGGCCCGGCAAACAGCATCCGCTCGACGCGCTGCTGTGGCGCATGGCGCGGCCGGACGAGCCGTCGTGGGAGTCCGAACTGGGGGAGGGCCGCCCCGGCTGGCACATCGAGTGCAGCGCGATCGCGGTCAACCGCCTCGGCCTCGGCTTCGACGTCCAGGGCGGTGGTTCCGACCTGATCTTCCCGCACCACGAGTACAGCGCCGCGCACGCCGAGGCCGTCGCGGGGGACCGGCCGTTCGCGCGTCACTACGTGCACGCGGGCATGATCGGCCTCGACGGCGAGAAGATGTCGAAGTCGCGCGGGAACCTCGTGTTCGTCTCGCGGCTGCGGGCCGACAAGGTCGACCCGGGCGCGATCCGGCTCGCCCTGTTCGCCGGCCACTACCGCTCCGACCGGCCGTGGACCGCGCAGCTGCACGCGGACGCCGAAGACCGGCTCGCCCGGTGGCGCGACGCGGTGTCGCTCGGCACCGGCCCGGCCGCGGAGGACACCGTCGCCCGGCTCCGCGAGCACCTGACCGACGACCTCGACACGCCCAAGGCGCTCGCCGCCGTGGACGCCTGGGTGGAGCAGGCCCTGAACCGCTCCGGCACCGATCCGGCCGCGCCCGGCCTGCTCCGGAACGCGGTCGACGCGCTGCTCGGCATCGAGCTCTGAAAACACTGCTCGGGCGGACGGAACCGTCCGCCCGAGCAGTGCGTATAACGACCTATACGGCGACGCGGCCGTCCTCCAGCCGGAGGTGGTCGCCCGTCCAGTCCCGCCGCAGCCATCGATCATGCGAAGCGATGACGACGGCACCTGGAGCGGTGTCGAGCGCGGCGAACAATTCCTCGGCCAGGGTGAGCGAGAGGTGGTTCGTCGGCTCGTCCAGCAGCAGGACCTCCGGCGGATCGGCGATCAGCAACGCCAGCGCGAGCCGCCGCCGCTGCCCGACCGACAACGCGCCGACGCCGGTCCCGAGATCGCGCGGTGCCAGCAATCCGAGACTTCGCAACGGCGGAGCACCTTCGCCGAGGGCCTCGGAGTAGGTCCGCTGCGCCGACCACCCTGGCTCGGCGAACTCGACGTCCTGTGCCAGCAGGCCGATCCGCACCCCGCGTCCGCGAAGGACGGTCCCGGCCGCCGGGGTCAGCGAGCCGGTGAGCACGGACAGCAGTGTGGACTTTCCCGCGCCGTTCCCGCCGGTGATCAGGAGTCTCGACGTCGTCGTGATGTCGAGGGTCTCCAGCCGAAGCCGTCCCGGGATCTCGATGCCCCGCACCGAGACCGCCGTCTTGTCCTCGCCGGGCTCCCCGGTCAGTTCCGCCTGGAACCGCAGCGGCGCGGGAGGCTTCCGCACCTGGTCGCGTTCCAGTTCGTCCAGCCGAAGCTGCGCGTTGCGGACCCGGCGTGAGATCTGTTTCTGCACCCTCCCGGTCTTGAAGTCGTAGAGCATCTTGGCGTTGTCGCGCTGCGGCCGGTTGTGCGCGACGGCGCGTGCGGTGACGGCCACCGATTCACGCAGTTCCTTGAGCTCGTCCTGCTCTTCGGCGTAGCGCTGCTCCCAGCGCACCCGCTCGGCCCGTTTCTGGTCCAGGTAGTCGGAATACGTCCCGCCGTACCGGGTCGGGCCGCCGAGCGCCGGATCGAGGTCGACGATGTCGGTGCACACCGCGTCGAGGAACACGCGATCGTGCGAAGACAGCACGAGCACACCGCTCAGCGATGCCAGGTGGTGTTCGAGGAACTCCATCGCGGCGTCGTCGAGGTGGTTCGTCGGCTCGTCCAGGATCAGCGTCGCCGGCCGCCGGATCAGCAGCGCGGCCAGCCCGAGCCGTGATCGCTGCCCGCCCGAGAGCGTGCCCAGCTCCCGCGACGGGTCGATCCCGGCGAGCCCGAGCCCCGCGCAGACGACCTCGGCCCGCCGGTCCGCGTCCCAGAGATCGTGCGCCTGGGCCCATTCGAGGACCGTGCCGTACTGGTCGAGGACGGCCGCGTCGTCCGGGTGCTCCGCCAGCGCCTCGGTCAGTTCGCCGAGTCTCGCCGACGCCTGCCGGATCTCGGCGAGTGCGTCGTCGAGCACGTCGGAGAACCGGGCCGTGAACGGGAAAGGCAGTTCCTGCAAGAGGAATCCGAGGTCGTCGCCGCGGAGTACCTCTCCCGAGTCGGGTTCTTCGACGCCGGCGAGCAGCCGCAGGAGGGTGGACTTCCCGATGCCGTTCTCGCCGACCAGGCCGACCCGTTGGCCTGCCGACGCTGTCAGGTTGATGCCGTCCAGCACCACGCGGGCGCCGTAGGAACGGACGAGGTCTTTGGCGATCAGGGAAAGAGACATACGACATCACCGCGTTTCGGATCCGTGGGGGATCCCCGCCGGGCTTGGTCGCGCCTCGGGGCGGGGTGGGATGCGGGTGTCAGTCGTCCATGATGCGAAGAGTCTAACGCAACGTGTGTCGCGTTAGTCAACCCTTTTATTCGACCCGTTCGATCGCAGGCGCGCGGACTCGCGTTCGGCGAAGGCGCGGCCGTCGGTCAGGACATCCACGAGTGCGGCGAGCTGGCGGCGGTCGAGCTTGCCGAGGCGGTCGCCGAAGAACCGGGCCATCGGGGCGTAGAGGTCGGCGACGTCGTCGAGTCGGTCGGGGAGCGGGCGGACCAGGAGGCGTCGCCGGTCGGCCGGATCGGGCGCGCGTTCGACCAGGCGCTGGGTCTCCATGCGGTCGAGCATCCGCGTCACGGCGCCGGTCGTCATGCCGAGTGCCTTCGCGAGGGCGGTCGGGGAGGTGGCGGCGCCGCTGATGACCAGCTGAAGGGCGTGCAGTTCGGTGGCACTGATGCCGAGCCGCTCCGCCATGGCGGTCTGGAACAGGACGGTCGCGCTGACGAACCGCGGGATCTCCAAAGCAGCCGCGGTGGCGAGTTCTCGCTGGTCGGCCACTTGCCTTCCTCGGGATGTAGTTGATTCACGCAGTTACTGCACGAGGCGGCAGCTGTCCGCGCAAGCGTATCGAGGCCGGTTGACAAAGCCGTGGGCACCGGTAATTCTGAAAGAGAACTTTCGAAAGAAGTCTTTCAGATTGGCTGGGGCGATGACCGGGTTGCCGCCGCGCAAGCGGATCGAAGACGTCGAGCTGATGCGGGCGCTGGCGCATCCGCTGCGGTCGGCGCTGGTGGACCACCTGATGGCGGTGGGCCCGCGCACCGCGAGCGAATGTGCCGCCGCCGTCGGCTCGACCGCCTCGAACTGCAGCTGGCATCTGCGGCAGCTGGCCCAGCACGGCCTCGTGGAGCGGGTCGAGGGGGAGGACGGCCGCGAGCGACCCTGGCGTGCCTGCCAGGTCGGCATCGAGTTCGGTGACGACCCCGAGCTGCGTGGAGCGCGGCTGGCGGTCGTGGGCACCACGCTGGCGCGGGAACGGGAGCTGATCGAGCGCTACCTCGACACCGCCGGCCAGCTCGACCAGGAGTGGCAGGACGCGTCCGGGATCAACACGTACTCCCTGCGGGTGACCGCGGCCGAACTGGCCGAACTGGTCCGGGGCCTCGACGCGCTCGTGCGGCCCTACGTCAGCGCGATCCGCGAGGACGCCCCGGACGGGGCACGCCCGGTCCACTGGGGACTGCGCGCGTTCCCGCGTATCGACGCCGAGGGGAAACCGAGCGCGTGAAACCGTTGAGGGAACCCGCCTTCGCACGGCTGTGGATCGCCGCGTTCTTTTCCGAGACCGCCGAGTGGATGCTGCAGATCGCGCTGCCGGTGTTCGTCTTCCAGGCGACCGGCTCGGCCGCGACGACGGCGCTGAGCATCGTCCTCGGCCTGGTACCCGCGGTCCTGCTGAGCCCCGTCGCCGGCGTGCTCGCGGACCGCTGGAACCGGCGGCTGGTGCTGTGCGTGGTGTGCGCGGGACAGGCGTTCGTGGCGTTGCCGCTGCTGTTCGTCGCGTCCGGCGGCCCGGTGTCCGTCCTCTACGCCGTCATGGCGGCCCAAGCGGGCCTGGCGTCGCTGTTCGAGCCCGCCCGCAACGCGCTCGTGCCGGAACTGGTCGCTTCGGACGAGCTGACCGGCGCCAACGGCCTGATGAGCGTCAACAGCAGTGTCTCGCGGCTCGTCGGCGGCTGGGCGGGCGGTCTCCTGCTCGGCTTCGGCGGGCTGGGCTGGGTCGTGGTGGCCTATCTCGGTGTCCTGGTGATCGCCGCCGTCCTGCTGGCGCGCCCCTTCCGGCGGGTCGCCGCACCGGTGGCGGCGGGTCCGCACGAGCCGATGCTGCGCGCCTGGATCGACGGGCTCCGCGAGATCGGCCGCGACGGACGGCTCCGGCTCGCGGGCGTCGTCGTGGTGCTGACGTCGCTGGCACAAGGGATGTTCCTGGTGCTGTTCGTGGTCTTCGTGCTCGACATCCTCGACGGGACCGAGGGCGACGTCGGCCTGCTGCGCGGCGTGCAGGCGCTCGGCGGGCTGGCCGCTGGCTTCGCCGTCGCCACGATCGCCCGCAAGGTCGCGCCCGCCGCCCTGCTGGGCTGGGGCGGGCTCGCGCTCGGCCTGCTGTCCGCGCTGGTCTGGAACCTGCCCGCGCTGACCGCGTCACTGGGCGTCTACCTCGCGCTCTTCGGGCTCGTCGGCGGTCCCGGGGTGCTGGCAGGCTCCGGCCTGCTCTCGCTGGTCCAGACGGCGGTGTCGCCGGAACGAGCGGGACGGGTGCTCAGCACGATGTTCGCCGGAACGGCCGGGTTCACCGCGCTCGGCGCGCTCCTGACGGGCGCGCTGATGGACGTGCTCGGTCCCGGCGTCCTGTTCGACCTCCAGGCGGGTCTGCACGTCGCCTCGGCGCTGATCGTGCTGGGCGTCCTGGCGTCGGGCCGGTTACGCCGTGATGCGGTCTCGGCGGTCCCCCGGGCCGGGTGAAGCTACGGTGGTGGAGTGCCGCATCTCTTCGCCACCAGCGACCTCCACGTCACCCATGAGGGCAACGCCCCGATCGTCGACGAGGTCGTGCCCCGGACCCCCGACGACTGGCTGCTCGTGGCCGGTGACGTCGCCGAACGCGCCGAATCCGTGATCGAGGTGCTCAGGACCTTGCGGGAACGCTTCGCGAAGGTCGTCTGGGTGCCCGGCAACCACGAGCTGTGGACCACCCACAAGGACGAGTGTCAGCTGCGGGGCCAGGCGCGCTACGAACACCTGGTCGAGCGATGCCGCGAAATCGACGTGCTCACCCCGGAGGACCCGTACCCGGTCTGGGAACACCAGGAGAAGCCGCTCACGATCGCGCCGCTGTTCGTGCTCTACGACTACAGCTGGCGGGCCCCGGCGGCCGAGGGGCTGCCGATGCAGACGGCGATCGACCAGGCGCGCGACGCCGGCGTGCTCTGCACGGACGAGTTCTTCCTGCATCCGGACCCGTATCCCAGCAGGCAGGCCTGGTGCGCCGACCGGGTGAAGATCAGCACCGAGCGGCTGGAGGCGATCCCCGGGGACCACGGGACGATCCTGATGTCGCACTGGCCGCTGCACCGCCACCCGACCGCGCCGCTGTACTACCCGGAGTTCGCGCTGTGGTGCGGGACGACGGAGACCGAGGACTGGCACCTGCGGTTCCGGGCCGAGGTCGCCGTCTACGGGCATCTGCACATCCCGCGCTCGACGGAGGCCGACGGGGTGCGGTTCGAGGAGGTCTCGCTCGGCTATCCGAGGGAATGGCGCAAGCGGGCGCGGGGCCCGATTCCGCTGCGCCGCATCTTCTGACGCCTCGTGAGTGGTAAGGGCCGTTGGAACCGTCCTTACCACTCACGACGCGGGCTCAGCCCCGTCCCGGGCCGTTCTGCCCGGGACGCCGCCGCCGCAGGTACCGCTCGAACTCGGCGGCGATCTTGTCTCCGCTCACGTCGTCCAGCGTGAACTCGGTTTCCGCGTCACCGCGTTCCTCGAGGCCCCGCACGTATTCGCTGATCTCCTCGTCCTCCTCGGCCATCTCGGTGACCGTTCGCTGCCACTCCTCGGCCTGCTCGGGCAGCGCTCCGAGCGGGATCTCGACGTCGAGGACGTCTTCGAGCTTGTGCAGCAGCGCGAGGGTGGCCTTGGGCGACGGCGGGTGCGAGACGTAATGCGGCACGGCCGCCCAGATCGACACCGCGGGCACGCCCGCCTGTACGCAGTAGTCCTGCAGGACGCCCACTATCCCGGTCGGGCCCTGGTAGTTGTTCAGTTCCAGGCCGAACTGCGACGCGGTGTCCTTGTCGTACGCCGTCCCGGTGACCGGGACGGGCCGGGTGTGCGCGGTGTCGGCCAGGAGAGCGCCCAGGGTGACGACCGTGGCGACGTCCAGCTCCTGGATGTGCTCCAGCAGTTCGGCGCAGAAGGCGCGCCAGCGCATGTTGGGCTCGGGCCCCTGCACCAGCACGACGTCCCGGTTGAGCCCTTCCGGGCGGCATACGGACAGCCGCGTCGTGGGCCAGTCGACCCTTCGGGTGACGCCGTCCACCATGCGTACGGTCGGTCTGCTCACCTGGAAGTCGTAGTATTCGTCCGGGCTCAGCTCTGCCAGCGGTGTCGCATCCCAGTTCAGCTGCAGATGCTCGACGGCCCGGCTGGCCGCGTCACCTGCGTCGTTCCAGCCTTCGAAGGCCACCACCATCAGCGGCTTGGTGTCATCCGGGCGGTCGCGGCCGGGCTGCTGGGTCTCGTCGACGGGCTCACTCACCGGACCAGCCTACGACCAGGCGGCCCTCCACCGTCGGGCATGTCCGATCGTCTTGCGTCACCGAGGGCTGCCTGGCTGTGACGAGACCCTCGGCTTCACCCGTCCGGACGCCGTCGAACTCGGCTACCGTGAAGCTGTACTTCGACACCCGATCGCGAAGGGGGAACCGTGAGCGCACCGTCCACACTGGACGGACTCGCCGCCGTGCTGTGGGATATGGACGGCACGCTGGTCGATTCGGAGAAGCTGTGGGACGTCGCCCTCTACGAGGCCGTCGAAACCCTCGGCGGCACGCTGACCGAGGAGCAGCGCCTCAGCCTCGTCGGGTCCAATATGGACGACACGGCCGCGTTCCTGCTCGAAGTGTGCGCCAAACCCGTCACCCCCGACTCGGTCGCGGAGATGGGGGACTGGATCCGCAAGCGCACGGCCAACCTCTTCGACGGCGCCTTGCCCTGGCGGCCCGGCGCCCGGGAACTCCTCGAGCTGCTGCGCGCCGAAGGCGTGCCGATGGCCCTGGTCACCTCCACCGAGCGGTCCCTGACGGAACTGGCGCTCAACACCATCGGCCGCGAGTACTTCGCCGCCACCGTCTGCGGCGACGAGGTCGATGGTCTGAACAAGCCGGACGCCAAGCCCTATCGGCTGGCCGCGGAGTTGCTGAAAGTCCAGGCATCCCGATGCGTGGCGATCGAGGATTCCCCGCCGGGTGCGGCTTCCGCGGCCGCGGCGGGCTGCACGGTGCTGGTGATCCCGAACGACGTCGACGTCCCGCCGGGGGAGCGGCGGGTGTTCCGCTCGTCGCTGGTCGGGCTCGACGTGCCTGGGCTGACCGGCCTCCTGCGCTGACCACCATGTCGCATTTCCGCTAGACCCCGGACTCGCACTCGGTGATGCTGGCCGGGTGCATGAGGATTTCGAGCGCTGCGTCCGAGCGGTACAGGCGAAGGACGACCGTTTCGACGGCTGGTTCTTCACCGCCGTCACGACGACGCGGATCTACTGCCGGGCGAGCTGCCCGGTCGTCCCGCCCAAACCGGAGAACATGACGTTCTACCCGAGCGCGGCGGCCGCCCAGGAAGCCGGTTTCCGCGCCTGCAAACGGTGCCGTCCGGACGCCAGTCCCGGCTCGCCGCAGTGGAACGAGCGGGCGGACCTGGTGGCCAGGGCGATGCGGCTGATCGCCGACGGTGTCGTCGACACCGACGGGGTGGGCGGTCTGGCGGCGCGGCTCGGCTACAGCGTCCGCCAGGTCGAGCGGCATGTCCGTGCCGAACTCGGCGCGGGACCGCTCAGCCTCGCCAGGGCACAGCGCGCGCAGACGGCGCGCCTGCTGATCGAAACGACCGGCCTGTCGATGATCGACGTGGCGCTGGCCGCCGGGTTCGGCAGCGTCCGGACCTTCAACGACACCGTCCGCGAGGTCTTCGCGCTGTCTCCGACCGAGCTGCGGGCGCGGGTCCGCACGGCCCCGGCCGTCGCGCCCGGGACGTTGTCGCTGCGCCTGCCGTACCGGAAACCGCTGTTCCCGGACAATCTGTTCGGGCACCTCGTCGCGACCGGTGTCCCCGGTGTCGAGGAGTGGCGTGACGGCGCCTACCGCCGCACGCTGCGGCTGCCGCACGGCCCCGCCGTCGTCGCCCTCAAACCCGAAGACGGCTTCATCGGCTGCCGGTTGACCCTGTCGGACCTGCGGGACCTCTCGACCGCGATCAGCCGCTGCCGCCGCCTGCTCGACCTCGACGCCGACCCGGTCGCCGTCGACGACCTGCTGGCGACCGACCCGATGCTCGCGCCGATGGTGACCGCCGCACCCGGCAGGCGGGTGCCCCGGACCGTCGACGGCGACGAGTTCGCCGTCCGCGCGGTGCTCGGGCAGCAGGTGTCGACCGCCGCCGCCCACACCCACGCGGCCAGGCTGGTCGTCGCGCACGGCGACCCGGTCGACGACGCGGAAGGCGGCCTCACCCACGTCTTCCCGGACGCCGCCGCACTCGCGGGACTCGACCCGGAAAGCCTCGCGATGCCGCAGAGCCGCAAGCGGACGCTGCTCGGCCTCATCGCCGAACTGACCGACGGCGGACTCGACCTCAGCGCGGGCAGCGACTGGCAGCGCGCCCGCGAGCGGCTGAACGCGCTCCCCGGTTTCGGCCCGTGGACCGTCGAGAGCATCGCGATGCGTTCACTCGGCGACCCGGACGCGTTCCTGCCGACCGATCTCGGCGTCAAGACCGCCGCGAAGGAGTACGGACTGAGCCCGGCAGGACTGATCGAGCAGGGCGAACGCTGGCGCCCGTGGCGCGCGTACGCCGTCCAGCACCTCTGGGCGACCGGGGACCACCCGATCAACAAGCTGCCCGCCGCCTGAGTCTTCGAGGAGCCTCCCATGCGCACGAACACCGTCATCGACAGCCCGTACGGGCCGCTCACCCTGGTCGCGGACGACGAAAGCCTCTGCTGCCTGTACATGGACCGGCAGCGGCACCGCCCGGCCGAGGAGACCTTCGGCCACCCCGATCCGAGCGCGCCGATCTTCACGGAGACGGAACGACAGCTGAAGGAGTACTTCGCCGGTCAGCGGCGGGACTTCGACGTCCCGCTGAGCTTCGCCGGCACCGAATTCCAGCGGATCGTCTGGGCAGCGCTTTGCGAGATCCCGTATGGCGAGACGGTGTCCTACGGTCAGCTCGCCGACCGGCTCGGCCGTCCGGCGGCGTCGAGGGCGGTCGGTCTCGCGAACGGCAAGAACCCGGTCAGCATCATCGTCCCGTGTCACCGCGTCGTCGGCTCGAAGGGCGATCTCACCGGCTACGGGGGCGGTATCGAACGGAAGCGGCGGCTGCTCGACTTCGAACGCGACGGCGCGACGCTGTTCTGAGGTGTGACGCCGGTGTCTCACACCGGCCCGGGGCAGCGCGGTCGCGGCGCGGATGGAAGGATCTCCAGACTGTGAAGACCTTCGATGAGCTGTTCACCGAGCTTGCCGACCGCGCTCGGACGCGTCCCGACGGATCAGGCACCGTCGCCGCGCTGGACGCGGGGACGCACGCGCAGGGCAAGAAGGTGCTCGAAGAAGCGGGCGAGGTGTGGATCGCCGCCGAGCACGAATCCGACGACAGGCTCGCGGAGGAGATTTCACAGCTGCTGTACCGGGTGCAGGTGCTCATGCTCGGCCGTGGACTGTCGACAGAGGACGTGTACCGGTACCTGTGACGCGTTCGCGTCCGGAGAACCAAGGAGAAGCAATGCTGCGTGTCGCCGTGCCGAACAAGGGAGCCCTCGCCGCCGCCGCGTCGGAGATGCTCGGCGAGGCCGGTTACCGCAAGCGACATGAGGCTCGCGACCTGACCGTGCTCGACACGGTCAACGAGGTCGAGTTCTTCTTCCTGCGCCCCAAGGACATCGCGATCTACGTCGGATCCGGTGAGCTGGATCTCGGCATCACCGGCCGCGACCTCGCGCTCGACTCCGGTGCCCCGGTCGAGGAGATCCTCGGCCTCGGCTTCGGCGGTTCCACCTTCCGGTACGCCGCGCCGTCGGGCCGGGACTGGAAGGCCGAAGACCTGCAGGGCAAGCGGCTCGCGACCTCGTACCCGCGGCTGGTCCGGGAGAACCTGAAACAGCACGGGGTGGAGGCCGAGGTCATCCGGCTGGACGGCGCCGTCGAGATCTCGATCCAGCTCGGCGTCGCGGACGCCATCGCCGACGTCGTCGAGTCCGGCCGTTCGCTGCGCCAGCACAACCTGGTGGCTTTCGGCGACCCGATCTGCGTGTCGGAAGCGGTGCTGCTGCAGCGGGCCGGAACCGGGCACACCCGGCCCAAGGACCAGCTGAAGGCACGGCTGCAGGGCGTCGTGTTCGCCCAGCACTACATGATGCTGGACTACGACTGCCCGCGCACCCTGCTGGAGGCGGCCATCGCGATCACGCCGGGCCTCGAGTCGCCGACCGTCGCGCCGCTCGCGCACGAGGACTGGGTGGCCGTGCGGGCGATGGTGCCACGCAAGGAGGTCAACCGGATCATGGACGAACTCGCCGAGACCGGTGCGAAGGCCGTTTTGGCTTCGGACATCCGGGCCTGCCGGCTTTGACCACCACGGCCCGGGCGTCTGCCGAACTGGCCGCTTGCCGTCGGTCGCGTGTCCGTGAAGGCCTCCTTCCCTACGTTCAGGGTAGGGAAGGAGGCCTTCACGGACAGCGAGAGAAGCGGCGGCGCTACCGGGGCCGGTTCGGCTTCTTCGGCATGAGGTCGTAGAGCTTCTTGCGCGCGCCGTTGTCCTTGGCGCTGCGCGTGACGGACACCTCGGTGATGAAGTCCTCGAAGACGAAGTCCTCGTCCGCGGGCACGATCGCCGGCGCCGGGTGGTTCCGCAGGTAGCCGTCCAGCGTTTCCGCGATCTCGCGGAAAGACAGCGCTTGCAGGGTTTCCGGCGCGTACGTCGTCACGGGGACGCCGTGCGCGGCGGCCTCGTTCATCACCACGCCGAGCGGGACGTGCGAAAGCATCGGGATCCCGAACGTGTACAGCTCCTGCAGCGCCGCCGCGGCGTAGTGCGAGATCGGGCGGCGGTACAGGCCCGGCACGAGACCGTAGTAGGCGATCGGCGGACGGCCGACGGTCTGTTCGACGTAACGCACCTGGTCCGAAAGCAGACGCAGGGCGCGGATGCTCGTGCGGTCCGGTTGCACCGGCACGAGGATCCCGTGCGACGCGGCGAGCGCGTTGTTGGTCAGCACGTCGAGGGCGGGCGGGCAGTCGATGACGACGTGGTCGTAGTTCGCGAACTGGATGACCCTGGCCAGCTGCCAGCCCGGCACGCGGAACTGGTCCAGCCGCCGGATCAGGTCGAACATGCCCGGCGACGTCGGGATCACGTCGAGCGCGCCGCCCCGGCCGAGGTTGCTGCGCGGATGCCGCACGGCCAGTTCCTCGATCGGTCCCTTCCACACCTTGGTCAGGGCTTTCGCCAGACTGGGCATATCCGGGGCCACCTCGTCCAGACCGAGGAGTTCGGTGGTCGCGTGGCCCTGTGGGTCGAGGTCGATCAGCAGCACCCGGCGACCACGTTCGGCCAGAGCGGCCGCCGCGCCCACGCTGAGTGAGGTCTTGCCGACCCCGCCTTTCTGGTTGACCACCGAGGTGATCTGCATGCCGAAGCGCTCCCTGCGTCTGTTGTTCCGGGAAGGCTATTGGAAACACGCCGAGAATGCGCGTCTATCAGCCCGCCTGTCGTGGACGCACCAGGAGGGCCTGCGCCCCCGCGGCGATCGGACCGGACGCGTCGTGCAGCGTGGTCGTCGCCGTGCCGACGCCGTTCGGGCCGACGAGGGTGGCCGCGTCGATGCCGATCCAGTCGCCCAGCGGCGGCCGGCGCAGGTGCACGGTCAGCTCCGAGTTGATGAACCACCACTCGCGCGGGTCGAGGAAGTTCGAGATCCCGTTGCCGGAGTCCGCCAGGACGAACAGCCGCTGCCACGCGCTCGGTTTCTCGCCGTCGACGAGGGCGACCCGCTGACGTCCCCACACCGTCGCGGGACCGGGTTCGTCCAGCGCGCCCTCGACCCGCCGCCATTCGATGGCGTCCAGAGTTCCGCGGTGCCAGCCTTCCGGCCAGTTCGCCGTCGGCAGGCCGTCCGGCGCGGGCAGGGCCGGTCCTTCGGGGGTCGCCACCGCAGTCGTGTCGGAGGTCGCGATCCGCCACGAGGACGCCCTCGCCACGACACGTTCGCCGTGGGACAGCTCGGCCCCCAGCCACTCGACCGACCGGCCCGGCCGCTCCACCCACGCCCGTACCGAAAGCTCCTTCAGCGGAGCGGGGCCGAGGATCTCGATCGTCACCCGCGCGAGCTGGCTCGCGTGCGGCGCCTCGACCTCTTCGAGCGCGCGGACCAGCAACGCCGAGGGCGGCCCGAAATGCTGCGCGTCCGGGGTCCAGGGACCGGCGGTGTGCTCGGTCGGGACGAACTTTCCGTCACCGGAGGGAAGGTAAAAGGCTTCTGTCACAACAGGCACCTTAGTCCGCACGGTCCAAAACGGACTCCTCCCCGGGGTCCGGCTCCGGCCAGCCGGGGTAGGGCGGGGGAGTCCCGCCGTACTGCGGGCAGACCGCCTGGTGATCGCACCAGGCGCACAGTTTGCTCGGATTGGGCCGGAAATCGCCGGTCTTGCCCGCCTTGAGGATCGCCTGCCAGATCGCCTCCAGCGTGCGCTCGAACCGGATCAGCTCGCCCTCGTCGGGTGTGTAGGCCAGCGACTGGCCGTCGGTGAGGTACATCAGTTTCAGCTGGCGTGGCACCACTCCGCGCAGCCGCCACAGGACAACGGCGTAGAACTTCATCTGGAACATCGCCTTGGCCTCGCCGATCTCGCGCGGCGCGGCGCCGGTCTTGTAGTCGACGACGCGGATCTCGCCGGTCGGCGCGACGTCCAGCCTGTCGACGTACCCCCGCAGCAGCACCCCCGAGCCGAGTTCGATCTCGACGTGCAGCTCACACGCCTCGGGTTCCAGCCGTCGCGGGTCTTCGAGCCCGAAATAGGTGTCGACGAGCTGCTCGGCCGAAGCGAGCCAGGAGGTGACGGCCTCGGGGTCGTCCTGGTCGAACAGCTCGATCCATTCCGGACGTTCCGAGGACAGCTCCTGCCACGCCGGCGCGAGCAGTTCCTTGGCTTGCGGGGGAGTGCGATCGGCCTGGGGCAGGGAGAACAGGCGTTCCAGCACGGAGTGCACCAGCGTGCCGCGCAGCTGGGCCTTGGTCGGGATCTCGGGCAGTCTGTCGACCGCGCGGAAGCGGTAGAGCAGCGGGCACTGCTTGAAGTCGCTGGCACGCGACGGGGACAGGGCCGGCCGACGGCGCGGGACTTCGGCGCCGGGCGGCGGATCGGCGGTGACCGTGTCGGTGTCGGGCATGCAGGGAGGGTAGCGCCGGGCACCGACAGTTCCGGGACCGCAACGCACCGGAACGGCATGACCGACACCACCCGGACGGACAGGGCGGGTTACCGGTACCCCACACCTGGGCATCTACGCTCTGACACATGGCGGTGACGGGTGAGCGGCGCCCGCCTCGACGAGGCGTGGCGCCGGAGGGTGGGCTCCTGCTGTTCCGCGTCTCCGGGATCCCCGTGCTGCTCGCCCCTTCCTGGTGGATCGGCTCGCTGGTCATCGTCGTGCTCTACACCCCGCTGGTCGGACGGCTCCTGCCCGGCGCGAGCACACTGACCTCGTGGCTGCTGGCCGCCGCGTTCGCGGTCCTGCTCGGGCTTTCGGTGCTGGCGCACGAACTCGGGCACTGTCTGGTGGCGCTGCGCCTGGGCATCCCGGTCCGACGGCTGCGGTTGTTCCTCCTCGGTGGCCTTTCGGAGGTCGCCCGGCAGCCTCGGCAGCCTCGGCAGGAAGGGCTCGTCGCCGCGGCGGGACCGGTGGTTTCGTTGCTGCTCGGCGTTTTCTGCGGACTGCTCATGTTCGCCGTCCCGTCGGAAAGCGCCGCGTGGCTGCTCATCGCCGAATGCGCCGTCGCGAACTTCGCCGTCGGGATCTTCAACCTCCTGCCCGGACTCCCGCTCGACGGTGGACGGCTGGTGCGTGCCGGGGTCTGGGCGGCCACGGGACGCCGGGAGAAAGGCACGCGCGCCGCTGCCGTCGGCGGCGGCGTCGTCGCGGCGGGACTGGTCGGCTGGGCACTGTGGGGATTGGCCGCCGGCAGCGAGGACCGCTGGCTGCGGCTCGGTGTCTGCGTGGTGACGGCGTGGTTCGTGATCCTCGGCGCGCGAAGCGAACTCGCCGCCGAAACGCGTCGAGGCTGGCCTGAAGGCGTTTCGCTGAGCGAGCTCGTCCGGCCCGTTCTCCAGCTCCCCGCCGAAAGCCCCGTCTCGGACGCGCTGGCCGCTTCGGCAGGCCGCGGGGTGGTCCTGGTGCGCGCCGACGGCGTGGCGGCCGGGCTGCTCGACGAGACCGCCGCCGCGCAACTGGCCGGGACGTCGCCGCACGCGCCCGCGGAGATGGCCGCGGAGCCGATCCGCGCCGACACCGTGCTGCTTTCCTCGGAGTCCGGCGAGGAGATCGCCGAGCGGGTCCGGGAAACCGCCGCGTGGCAGTTCCTCGTCGTGGACGACGAAGGCAGGCCCGCCGGGGTGCTCCGGCGCGAGGACCTGCGTGCCGCGATGACCCGGAGCCGACCCCCGGCGTAGCGCGGTACGGCCACCTGCGAGGATCGGGCGTCGATCAGTGTTCGCGCGTATGGAGGTTCAGTGTCGGTCCGTGGGCCGTTTCGTAGTGGTGACCGGGTTCAGCTGACCGACTCCAAAGGGCGGCACTACACCATGGTGCTCGCCGAGGGACAGCAGTACCACACCCATCGCGGCGCGCTGGCGCACGACGACGTGATCGGGGCACAGGAGGGTTCGGTCGTCCTCTCGGCGGGGGGCAGCCACTATCTGGCGCTGCGCCCGCTGCTGCCGGACTACGTGCTGTCGATGCCGCGTGGCGCGCAGGTGATCTACCCGAAGGACGCCGCG
This sequence comes from Amycolatopsis sp. cmx-4-19, assembly GCA_049998115.1. Taxonomy (GTDB): domain Bacteria; phylum Actinomycetota; class Actinomycetes; order Mycobacteriales; family Pseudonocardiaceae; genus Amycolatopsis. Next base: position 160,222 of record JAEBEO010000007.1, read on the forward strand.
CAGATCGTCATGTGGGGCGACATCTACCCGGGTGCCCGGGTGCTCGAAGCGGGCGCCGGTTCCGGGGCGCTGACCTGTTCGCTGCTGCGGGCGGTCGGTCCGGAAGGCACCGTGCAGTCGTACGAGATCCGGGACGACCACGCCGAGCACGCCGAGCGGAACGTCGAGAAGTTCTTCGGGAGCAAGCCGGACAACTGGTCGCTGACGGTCGCGGACCTGTCGACGCACACCGGCGAGGTCGACCGCGTCGTGCTCGACATGCTGGCGCCGTGGGACCAGCTCGAGACCGTCGCCGCGCATCTGGTGCCCGGCGGTGTCCTGACGGTCTATGTGGCGACGGTCACACAGCTCTCGCGGATCACGGAAGCCTTGCGGGACCAGCAGTGCTGGACGGAGCCGGAGTCCTTCGAGACGCTCATGCGGCCGTGGCACGTCGTGAGTCTCGCCGTGCGGCCCGATCACCGGATGGTCGCGCACACCGCTTTCCTGCTGACGGCGCGCCGTCTCGCCGACGGGACGGTCTCGCCGCGAGTGCACCGGCGCTCCGGAAAGGGATGAAACGGTCGCGACACGCCCGGTCCCACATCACGGAACGCACCATTTTCCGTCACGTTTCTTGAGCGGGAACGGAGTGTCCTTCTGCCCGCCCGTGCCCTCGACGTGAACGGTCACCGTGGCGGAGTCGCCACCGACCGACGGCGGATCCGGGACGGTCGCGGTCACCTTGCCCGCGGCCTCCCACTTCCGTTTCAGCGCGTCCAGATCGGCTGACGACTGCTGGACGCAGGTGAGCTTGCCGAACGCGGTCGCGTCGTGGTTCACGATGGCGGCGGCGATCGCCTTGCCGACGACCTCGACCGCGGCGACGTCGGGATCCACCGGCACCGGGCGGGAGGAACCCGGCCACGGCGGTGAGGACGTGCTGGTCGGCGCGGCCGGGCCGGTGCCGGAGGGGGCCACCAGCAGCAGCCCCACCACGACACCCACCACGACCGCGCCGCATCCGGCCAGGACGGCAATCAGCCTGCTGGACACGGGTTCCGTGTCAGCCCTTGCCGCCGGTGAAGCACCAGAGGTCGGATTCCTTTTTGAAGTTCAGGTTGCCCGAGTCGGTCTTGCTGCCCTGGGTGACCTTCGCGGGCTGCTTCGCCGTGTCCCCGCTGACCTGCATGTCGCCGGTCGCCTCCATCTTGATGTCCTTGCCGATGGGGACCTCGTCCTTGGTGTTCACGCTGCGGCAGGCCGACTGCGCGACCGTCTTGCCGTCGCCCGTGTTGTAGGCGGCGATGACGGCCTGCGCGACTTCCTGCGGCGTGGCCTTGCCCAGCGGGGCCGGACCGGAACCCTTGGTGGCCGAGGTGCTCGGCGAGCTGGACTTGCTCCTGGTCGACGACGTGGAGGACTTCGGCGCCGACGAGGAAGCGGAACCTGTCGGGGCCGCGCTGCTGGAACTGGCGGGCGGAGCCGCGGTCGGGTTGTCGTCGCCCGAGTTCAGCGCGATGACCAGGGCGGTGACACCGCCGCCGACCAGCACGACCGCGCCGATCGCGATACCGACGATCAGGCCCGTCTTCTTTTCCTTGGGCGGCTCGCCGTAGCCGCCTTCCTGCGGGTAGGCGTTGTATCCGCCCTGCTGCTGACCGTACGGATCCGGCTGCCCGAACTGCTGCGTGGCGCCGGGATGGCCCTGCTGGGGCTGGGGGCCGCTCTGCGGATATCCGCCCTGCTGGCCGTAGGGGTCCTGTCCGTACTGACCGGGCTGCTGGCCGTACTGGCCGCCACCGGGGTAGCCCTGTTGCGGCTGGGGGCCGCTCTGCGGGTACCCGCCCTGTTGGCCGTACGGGTCCTGCCCGTAGCCGCCGGGCTGCTGCGGCGGGTAAGTCATGACTGGTGCCCCCTAGCTTGTTCTGCGGAAATGCTCAATATGAGGTGCCGGTCCGCTACCCCGGTGAACGTCGGCCCGATGCTAGCCATCGGGCCGGATCGCCGCTCGATTAGGGCCGAACTGATACCCGGGACCCGTTTGCACCCGGGCGGCGCCGGTATCTCGTCGCAGGTCAGGACAGATGGACGGAAGGTGACCGGAAGAGTGCCGGACCCGGCACCGGGATGGCCTCTTGCGCGGTCCGGACGTACGTGCTGTCCGGTCATCCGGAACGCGACGCGCCGATCTTGTGATGCGGAAAGGCCTTTTCTTGTCGGTGATCGCCGGTACCGTGGAATGAAAAGCACTCCGAGGAGGTGCCCAATGCATCATGACCTTCCCGGAGGTCGGCGCGAGGAGGCCGACCCTTCAGAAACGACCGGAGCTGGAACCACGTCCGAAGAGCAGGCACGACAGATTCGCTTCCTCGAGGAGGAAGTGGCCCTGCTGCGACGGAAGCTCACCGATTCGCCACGCCAGAACCGAGTGCTGGAGCAGCGGCTCGCCGAGGCGTCGGAACGCGTGAGCCAACTCACCGAACGCAACACGAAGCTGGTCGAGACGCTCCGAGAGGCGCGTGGCCAGTTGTTGGCGTTGCGAGAGGAGGTCGACAGGCTGGCCCAGCCTCCGAGCGGTTACGGCGTGTTCGTGACCGCTTACGAGGACAACACGGTGGACGTGTTCACCGCGGGCCGCAAAATGCGGGTATCGGTCTCACCCGCGGTCGAGGTCTCGTCGTTGCAGCGCGGGCAAGCGCTGCGGCTCAACGAGGCACTGACCGTCGTCGAAGGCGGTGACTTCGAGAAGATCGGCGAGGTCTGCGCGCTGCGCGAGGTGCTGGCCCCGGATGTCGAGGGCGGCAGCCCCCGTGCGCTCGTGGTCGGGCACGCGGACGAGGAGCGGGTCGTCCTGCTCTCCGATCCGCTGGCCGAACAGCCCCTCAAACCGGGCGATTCCCTGCTGGTCGACTCGAAAGCCGGCTACGCCTACGAGCGCGTGCCGAAGGCGGAGGTCGAGGATCTCGTGCTGGAGGAGGTGCCCGACGTCCAATACGAGGACATCGGTGGCCTCACCCGGCAGATCGAACAGATCCGCGACGCCGTCGAGCTGCCCTTCCTGCATGCGGATCTCTACCAGGAGTACCAGCTGCGCCCGCCCAAGGGCGTGCTGCTCTACGGGCCTCCTGGTTGCGGTAAGACCCTCATCGCCAAGGCGGTGGCCAACTCGCTCGCCAAGAAGGTCGCGGAAGCCCGCGGCGACAAGGCGGACGGGAAGTCCTACTTCCTGAACATCAAGGGTCCGGAGCTGTTGAACAAGTTCGTCGGGGAGACCGAGCGGCATATCCGCCTGATCTTCCAGCGGGCCCGGGAAAAGGCCTCCGAAGGCACCCCGGTGATCGTGTTCTTCGACGAGATGGACTCGATCTTCCGCACCCGCGGTTCGGGCGTGTCCTCCGACGTGGAGACCACGATCGTCCCGCAGCTGCTCTCGGAGATCGACGGTGTCGAGGGCCTGGAGAACGTCATCGTCATCGGCGCCTCCAACCGTGAAGACATGATCGACCCGGCGATCCTGCGGCCGGGTCGGCTCGACGTCAAGATCAAGATCGAGCGTCCGGACGCCGAAGGCGCGAAGGACATCTTCTCCAAGTACCTGTCCGACGGGCTTCCGATCCATTCGGATGACCTCGCCGAGTTCGGCGGGGACCGCAGGGCGACGTTCGACGCGATGATCCAGCACACGGTCGAGCGGATGTACGAGGAAACCGACGAAAACCGGTTCCTGGAAGTCACCTACGCCAACGGTGACAAGGAAGTCCTGTACTTCCGCGACTTCAACTCGGGCGCGATGATCCAGAACATCGTGGACCGGGCGAAGAAGTCGGCCATCAAGTCGGTGCTGGAGACCAAGCAGCCCGGCCTGCGCGTGCAGCACCTGCTGGACGCGATCGTCGACGAGTTCGCGGAGAACGAGGACCTGCCCAACACCACCAACCCGGACGACTGGGCCCGGATCTCCGGCAAGAAGGGCGAGCGGATCGTCTACATCCGCACGCTCGTCACCGGCAAGAACCAGGATTCGGGGCGGGCGATAGACACCGCGACGAACACCGGTCAGTACCTGTAACGCGACAGCCGAAAGGGGCCCTTGACCGCATGCCATGCGGTCAAGGGTCCCTTCGTCGCGTCTTATGCGGGTACGGCGTCCTTCAGTTTCTTGCGCGGGCTCAGCCTGCCGTGAGCGGCCAAGATCCCCAGGACGACGAGCAGCGCGCCGGCCGGCTGGTTCCACGCCAGCGGTTCGTCGAGGACCAGGACCCCGAGCAGCACGCCGACGACGGGTGTGAGGTAGGTCACCGCCGACGCGTTCGAGGCGCCCCACGCGGCGATGATCGCCGCGTTCCAGGCGTAGGCGAGACCGGTTCCCAGCGCCCCGAGCGCGATCATGCTGAGGACGATCGGCGTGTCCAGGCGCACCGGCGACGTGGCGATGAACGGCGCGAGCGCAAGCATCACCACGGCCCCGCAGCAGACCTGACCGAGCGCGATGGTCGGCGCGTCGAGATTCCGCCAGGAGATGAACCGCCGGACGTAGACGAACGAGATGCCGTAACAGGTCGTCGCGCCGAGGCACGCCAGTTGCGCGGTCAGTTCGTGCGAGACGTCGATCCCGGCCCAGACCCCGACGATGGTGAGCACGCCGAGGAAACCGAGGAGCAACCCGGCCGTGCGGGCCTTGGTGAACCGTTCGGTCGGCAGCGCGGCCGCGGCGATCAGCATGGTGATCAGGGGCGTCGTCGCGTTGAAGATGCTGGCGAGCCCGGAGGAGATGTACTGCTCGGCCCAGGAGAACAGCAGGAACGGGATGACGCACAGCAGCACCGAGACGACGGCGAGATGACCCCAGACCGCCGGGTCACGGGGAAGTGGTTTCCGGCGCCAGGCGGCGATGACGATCAGCGCCACGGCGCCCAGGCAGACCCGGGCGAGCGCGACCTGGGCGGGCGAGAGCCCGGTCAGGCCGATCTTGATGAACAGAAAACTAGCGCCCCACACGATCGCGAGTGCCGCGAACCGGATGGTGATGCCAAAACGTCCCACTTGTCCTTCTCTCGAGTCCCGCGCGCTCCCGAGGGTCAGTCAAACGGGAATCCATTGTGTACTCCAGCGGATTTCGGACGTCGTGTCCGAGCTCACGAGCCGCCGCGTAAATTCGTTTCGTGGGGCGGGCGTGACGGACAGTGGGACGCACGGGTGGCGGGGTGGGCGGACGAACTCGCGCAAGCGGCCGATCCGGCCGCTTGGCTACTCGCGCAGGACGGCCTGGTGACGCTCACCGAGGGCCGGATCGAAGTGGGCGAAACGCTCTTCGAGCCGCAGATCGCGCCCGAGACGCGTCCCATCGAGGAACCCGACGCCCCGCCCGGCCGGGCGCTCCTGGCCCCTCGGATCCCCGACGTCGGACCGCGAAACGCGGGGGTGACGATCACGGTAAGCGGTCGTATAACGCCCTATACTGCGGAGCTGTGAGCGAATCCCCCGGGCGCCCGCGCGCGCCGATCACCGAAGCCGATGTCCTGGCGTGGCTCGAAACGACGGCCGCCGCGGTCAAAGCGGGCGAGGTGAGTGCCCCCGAGCTCATCGAAATCCTGGGTGAGCTGCGGCGCGCCTCGGCGGCCTGTGCCGACGCGTCCGACTGGGCCCTGCTGGCCGCCAGGGAAGAGGGTGCGAGCCTGCGCCAGATCGCGCCGGTCTTCGGCAAGGGTTACGTTCGGGCCCCGGCGGCACGCCTCGAAAAGCTCCACCGGCAAGCGCAGAACTCGGGCCAGTGGCTGGCGATCCTCCGCCACAAGAGTGTATAACGACCTATACCGCCAGGCGGAAGAGGGGAATTCCCCGTGACGGACCCGGAAATCCACACGGACGAACGGATCGCCGTCGGCCTCGCGGCGCTCGGCAGGCCCGCGTACATCAACCTGGGCCGGACGGAGGCGTTGCCACCCGGACGTGACTTCGAGGCGATGCGCGCGGCGACCTACGCCGTCCTGGACGACGCGTACCGCGCCGGCGTCCGTTGGATCGACGTCGCCCGATCGTATGGTTCGTCCGAGAAATTCCTCGCCGGCTGGCTTGCCGACCGCGCCCATCCGGACGTGACGGTGTCGAGTAAATGGGGCTACCGCTACGTCGGGGAGTGGAAGCTCGACGCCGAGGTGCACGAGGTCAAGGAGCACACCGCCGCGCGGTTCACTGAGCAATGGGCGGAAACCGTCGATCTGCTCGGGAAAGCGGTCTCGCTCTACCAGGTCCACTCGCTCACTGTGAACAGTCCGCTGTTCGCCGACGAACGGCTCATCGGCGCGCTGGCCGAACTCGCCGCCGAAGGTGTCCCGGTGGGATTCTCGACATCAGGGTCCGCGCAGGCCGACGCCATCCGTCGCGCGTTCGAACTCGAGGTGGCCGGGACGCCCGTCTTCAGCGCCGTGCAGTCGACGTGGAACCTGCTCGAACCCTCGGCGGGCCCTGCGCTCGCGGAGGCGCACGCGGCCGGGAAACGCGTACTGGTCAAGGAAACGGTGGCGAACGGGCGTCTGGTGGTCGAGCCGCCGCCGTCGCTCGCACGGATCGCGAGGGAACACGAGACAGGCCCGGACGCGATCGCGATCGCGGCGGTACTGGCGCGGGCCTGGCAGCCGATCGCCGTCATCGGACCGTCGAGCACCGGTCAGCTGGCGGACAATCTCCTTGCCGCCAAGGCGAAGCTGACCGACGGCGAACTCGACGAGCTGGCCGTGCTCGCCGAAGAACCGGTCGCCTACTGGCGGCACAGGTCCTGCCTGGGCTGGCACTGACGGGCTGGACTACTCTCGCGGCAAACATCGGGGCGGGACACCGGGGAGGCTCGAGGGTGCGTCATCGGCAGGTGCTCGCGGTGGCGACGGTCGCGCTGTTCGGATTGTCGGGATGCGCCGATCGGCCCAACGACCTCGATACCTATTACGACGACCCGACGCCGACACCCGCGGCCGAGCCCGCACAGCCTTCGGCGACACCGCGGGCCGCGTCGGTGCCGACACCGGCGTCGACCCCCGTCACGGCCCCCGCCGCTGTTTCCGCGGCGTTGCTGACCGACGACGACGTCGCCGAGGAAGAGGTCGTCCCGGGCGAGGGCAAGGTGTCCGGCTGCCTGACCGGGCTCACCCGCGGCACCAGCCGGTCCGCGACGTGGTCGTACGCGAGCGGTTCGACGCTGGAGCACCAGGTCACCGAATACCCCGGCGGCGCGGCGGACGTCGTCGCCCAGGCGGACTGCGAGGGCAAGAAGCTCACGGTGACGAAGCAGTCCGGTGTCGAGGTGCAGCGCGCGTGGTGCGAAGGCACGACGTGCACGGTGTTGCTCGCCAAGGGGAAGCTCGTTTCGGCGCTCAGGGTGACCGCCGGGACCGAAGCGCGGGCGACCGACGCGGCGAAACGGTTGCTGTCAATCGTGGCGAAGCGCCTGCGTGCGGCTTAGCGGGCGGCTTCCCGCCCGAACCACCGCAGCGCGCCGAGCCGTCCATCCGGGACGAACGGGCTCTCCGGATCGTCGAGCCACGAACGCAGGTCCTCCAACGTCATCCACCGCCCTTCGACCACTTCGGACGGCTGATGGACGAAAGGGCCGTCCCAGCGTGCCTCGAAGGCGAAGTTGTGGCAGCGGATCGTGCCGACGTCGTAGACATGGGTGAAAAGCGGGCGCAGTTCCACTCCGTGCACACCCAGTTCTTCAGCCAGTTCGCGGCGCGCGCAGTCCTCCGGGGTCTCGCCCGCGGCGACCACGCCGCCCGCCCAGCAGTCCCATGTGGAGGGATAGACGTCTTTCGTGGGGGTACGCAGGTGCACGTAGACGGAGTTCCCGTCACCCGAACGGACCAAGACCACGCCCGCGGCGTGCCACAACCCCTCGGCGCGGACCCTGGCGCGCGTACCCGCCCCGACGACGCTCCCGTCGAGGTCATAGAGCGCAACGAGTTCGTCACTGCCTGACATGGGGGGCATCGTCGCACGGCTTCGACCCCGTAGGGTGGTGGGTATGCGGCGGATCATGGGAACCGAAGTCGAGTACGGTATCGCGGTGCCGGGCGACGCGACGGCGAACCCGGTACTCACCTCGACCCAGGTCGTGCTCGCCTACGCGGCGGCGGCGGACATCCCGCGAGCCAGGCGGGCACGGTGGGACTACGAGGTGGAGTCGCCCTTGCGCGACGCCCGTGGTTTCGACCTGACCGGGCCGAGCGGCCCGGGGCACGACCCGGACGTCGAGGACCTCGGCGCGGCGAACGTGATCCTGACCAACGGCGCGCGGCTGTACGTCGACCACGCGCATCCGGAGTACTCGGCGCCCGAGGTGACGAACGCGCGCGACGCGGTCATCTGGGACAAGGCGGGCGAGCGGGTGATGGAGGAGGCGGCGCGGAAGGCCGCCACCGTCCCCGGCCAACCGCCGTTGCAGCTGTACAAGAACAACGTCGACGGCAAGGGCGCGAGCTACGGCACGCACGAGAACTACCTGATGCAGCGGTCGACGCCGTTCACCGCGGTGATCGCCGGCCTGACGCCGTTCTTCGCGTCGCGGCAGGTCATGACCGGTTCGGGCCGCGTCGGTGTCGGGCAGCAGAGCGAGGAAGCGGGCTTCCAGCTCTCGCAGCGCTCGGACTACATCGAGGTCGAGGTCGGCCTGGAGACCACGCTCAAGCGCGGGATCATCAACACGCGCGACGAGCCGCACGCCGACGCGGACAAGTACCGCCGTCTGCACGTCATCATCGGTGACGCGAACCTGGCCGAGTACTCGACGTACCTCAAGGTCGGGACGACGGCGCTGGTGCTGGACCTGATCGAGGCCGGTATCCGGTTCGACGAGCTGAAGCTGGACGAGCCGGTGCGCGCGGTGCACCAGATCAGCCACGACCCGACGCTCAAGGCGAAGGTGTCGCTGGCGAACGGACGGAAATACACCGGGCTGGACCTGCAGTTCGCCTACCACGAGATCGCCTCGGCCAATCTCGAGCGCATCGGCGCGGACGAGGCCTCCAAGGAGGTCCTGCGGGTCTGGGGCGAGATCCTGGACGCGCTGGCGCGGGACCCCCAGGAATGCGCGGACAGGCTGGACTGGCCGGCGAAGCTGCGGTTGCTCGAGGGCTACCGCGCGCGGGACCAGCTGGCCTGGGGCGCGCCGCGACTGCGGCTGGTCGACCTGCAGTACTCGGATGTCCGGCTGGACAAGGGCCTGTACAACAGGCTCGTCACCAGGGGCTCGATGAAGCGTCTGGTGACCGAGGAGGAGGTGCTGGAGGCGGTCACGACGCCGCCTTCGGACACCAGGGCCTATTTCCGCGGCCGTGCGCTGGAGAAGTACGCGAGCTCCATCGCCGCGGCGTCGTGGGATTCGGTCATCTTCGACGTCGGCAGGGAATCGCTGGTGCGGATCCCGACGTTGGAGCCGTTGCGGGGCACGAAGGCCCATGTGGGGAAGTTGCTGGACGACTCCGCGACCGCCGAGGAGCTGGTGGAAGCCCTCACCGGTTCGGACTAGCGGGAATTCCTTTCCTCAGGGTTAAGCGATCACGGATCCCACGGAATGTCGGGACCGCTGGGTAGGCTAGGAACATCAGCCACACCGGGAGGCGAGATGGCTCAGGAAAAGGTCGAAAAGCACGGCGGAGGCGACTCGGACGAAGAGTTCGAGGGCGGCGGTCCGGCGGGCCAGGAGCGACGCGAGAAGCTCGGCGAGGACGTCGACACGATCCTCGACGAGATCGACGACGTGCTCGAAGAGAACGCCGAGGACTTCGTCCGCGCCTATGTGCAAAAGGGCGGCGAGTAGTTCGTCTTCCGGCGGCCGGATGAGGCCGCCCGCGCAGAGCCGGCGGATCACACAGATGGGAACTTTGAGCACGTATGGAACACACCTCGGGTAAGTCGGCGCTGCCCGCCGCGTACTTCACGTCGGGGACCTCGTCGTTCTCGGACTTCCTCCGGGCGCAGGCGCCTGAGCTGCTCCCGGAGCGGCGCGTCGCGGCCGGGGCGGCCGGGCTCGACGCGCCGCACGGGACGACGATCGTCGCGGTCAAGTTCGCCGGCGGGGTGCTGATCGCCGGTGACCGGCGGGCGACGTCGGGCAACCTGATCGCTTCACGGGACATGGAAAAGGTGCACGTCACCGACGAGTATTCGGCGGTGGGCATCGCCGGTTCGGCCGGGCTGGCCATCGAGATGGTGCGGCTGTACGCGGTCGAACTGGCGCACTACGAAAAGATCGAAGGCGTTTCGCTCTCGCTCGACGGCAAGACGAACAAACTCGCCGGGCTGGTGAAGTCCAACCTCGAGATGGCGATGGCAGGGCTGGCCGTGCTGCCGCTGTTCGTCGGATACGACCTGGACGCGGAGGACGCGAAGCACGCGGGCCGGATCGTGTCGTACGACGCGACGGGCGGGCGGTACGAAGAGAACGCCGGCTACCACGCCATCGGTTCGGGTTCGCTGTTCGCGAAGGGTTCGCTGAAGAAGCTGCACGATCCGGACGGGGACGCCGAGGCCGCGATCCGGGTGGCGGTCGAGGCGCTGTACGACGCGGCGGACGACGACACCGCGACCGGCGGCCCGGATCTGGTGCGCCGGATCTTCCCCACGATCGTGACGATCACCGCGGAGCAGGGCGCGGTGGCGGTACCGCAGGAGCAGACGACCGCGGTGGCCGAGGCGATCGTCGCCGCACGTGCCGAGCGCGGGCGCTAGCCGCCTCCCAGTCCCTTTCCGATGAGAGCCAGAAAGAGCGGAGCACCACAGTGACGATGCCGTTGTACGCCTCTCCCGAGCAGTTGATGCGGGAGCGTTCCGAGATCGCGCGCAAGGGCATCGCGCGCGGCCGGAGCGTGGTCGTGCTCAAGTACCGCGGTGGCGTGCTGTTCGTGGCCGAGAACCCTTCGGCGACGTTGCACAAGGTGTCGGAGATCTACGACCGGATCGGTTTCGCGGCCGTGGGCCGCTACAGCGAGTTCGAGAACCTGCGGGTCGCCGGGATCCGGCACGCGGACCTGAAGGGCTACCAGTACGACCGGCGGGACGTCAGCGCGCGTGCGCTGGCGAACGCCTACGCCGCGTCGCTGGGCAGCATCTTCACCGAGCAGCTGAAGCCGTTCGAGGTGGAGATCTGCGTCGCCGAGGTCGGCGCGACCGCGGCCGAGGACCAGCTGTATCGGCTGACCTACGACGGTTCGATCTTCGACGAGCCGAAGTTCGTCGTGATGGGCGGTCAGGCCGACACGCTCACCACGAAGCTGAAGGACAGCTACGAGCCGGATCTGGAGCTGGGCGTGGCGCTGGGCGTCGCGGTGAAGGCGCTGCGCGAGAACACCCCGACGCCCGCGAACGGCGACTCGGACCCGGTGAAGCTCGAGGTGGCCGTCCTGGAACGGGACCGGCGTGGACGCAAGTTCCGGCGGGTCACCGGCGCCGCGCTGGACGCGTTGCTGCCGCCCGAGCCGGAAGAAGAGTCCGTGAAGGACGAGTCCGAAGGCGACTCCAAGAAGGACTGACGCTTCACGTCGTGAAGGCCCTTTCCCACCGGGAAGGGGCCTTCACGCTTTGTGCACAGTGGACGAAAGTCCGTGAAGGCCTCCTTCCCTACCTTGAGAGTAGGGAAGGAGGCCTTCACGGACTTCAACGATCGGTCAGCCGTGCCGCGTGGGTCGTCAGGCGGGGCCGGTGACTCAGGTCTGAACCACGGCCGTCGAGGAGATTCCCGGAGCGGCAATACGGCAGTTCAGCGATGTAACGGAACGGCGTGGCGCACGATCACACGGCGACGACACCGAGCAAGGCGAGGACATCCGTGCGCATCGAGCTGACGTTGCAGGACCTGACGCGTGTCCGGCTCGCGCCCGAAGCAGATCCGTTGGCCGAGCTGGTTTCCAGCCTGCAGATCCTGCAGCGGCGCGACGCCGGTTCGGCGTTGTTCGACCGGTGGCGGCACCGGGTCCGGCTCGGGCTGGGCGAATCGGCTTCGGTGCTGTTGTGGCTGTGCCGTCCGTACGCGCCGGTCCCGCCGTTCCTCGTTCCGGCCAGGGACGAAAGCGGGTTGGAGGCGGGACTCGCGGTCATCGGCCGGACCGAACCGCTGTGCCTGAAATCGGCGTTGCGGGACGTCCCGGTGAACCATGAACTGCCGGCCTGGGCGGCGGGTCTGGCCGACGGCGACACGACCGGCTTGCCGAAGCTGGTCCAGCTGATGGAGGACTACTTCGAACTCGCGCTGGCGCCCGGCTGGGAGCCGGCGCGGGCGCAGGTCGACGCGGACCGGGGGATGCGGGCGCAACTGTTCCTCGACGACGGGGTGGACGCGGTGCTGACGAGCCTGCGGCCGATGGTGCGCTGGTCCTCCCCGGTGCTGGAGGTGGGGGACGGGATCGTCGGGTCCTGTGCTTCGGGGGGTGCGGGCCTCGTGGTCGCGCCGACGTACTTCGCCGTCTGCCCGGTGATCGTCCCACCATCGGGTGAGGCGCCGGTCCGGTTGCTGTATCCGTCGGTGCGGCAGGTCGCGGCCGGCCGAGACCTGCTGAGGTCGTCGGACACCGCGCTGTCCGACCTGCTCGGGCCGACCCGGGCGGCGGCGCTGGCCGTGCTCGCGGCCGGCTGCAGCACGTCGGAGCTGGCCACCCGGCTCGGAGTGACGCCCTCGGCGGTCAGCAAGCACGCCACGGTGCTGCAGCGCGCGGGGCTGATCACCACCGAACGCGACCGCAACGCCGTGCTGCACTCGCTGACGCCGCTGGGCAGCGCCTTGCTGGAGGCCTGATTCGGGAGGGCTTGGCCGCGATTCCGGCTGTCGCGAAAGTGCCGCCCTAGTTCCGGTACACGGTCAGCGCGCTGGGCCGCGACCGGAAACGGAAGTCGTTGCCGAGCGGGCCGACCTCGCCGTCGGTGGCCACGCGCCGATTTCCGTTGAGCAGCCGGACGTGCAGTTCCGGGACGTCGAGTTCCTCGTAGACGTGGCTGGCGTTGAGGCTGTTCGTGAGCGTGGCGAGGATGAACCGGGCCCGCGAGTACGGCAGGTCTGCGCGCAGATAGCGCACGTCGAGCAGTCCGGTGTCCAGTGCCGGGCGGTGCGAGGGCGCGAAGCCCTTCGGCGCGTAGGTGCCGTTGCCGACGAACAGCAGCCAGATGCTGGTGTTCTTGCCGTTCAGGGTCACTTCGAGCGGCTTCGCCCGCCGTAGCGTGCGGGCCAGCGCGATCGCCGCGGACGGCCACTTCGGGTGCCGTTTCTGCAGCCTTTCCCGTACCCGCACCATTTCCGGGTAGCCGCCAAGGCTGGCGGTGTTGACGAAGTAACGGTGGTCGTCATCGTCGTTGATCTCGACCTCGCCGAGGTCGACGCCCACGGCGTTGCCCGCCTCGGTGGCGGCGTCGGCGTCGGGCATCGAGCGCATGCCGATGTCGCGGGCGAAGTGGTTGAGGGTGCCCGCCGGGATGAGCGCGAGCGGCAGGTCGTGGTCGGCCGCGACGGAGGCCACCGCGGCGACCGTCCCGTCCCCGCCTGCGACACCGAGGGCGCGGACGGTGTCGTCGCGGGAGGTGATCTCGTCGACGAGCTGTTCCCGCAGGTCCCGTTTCGCGTCCGGGTACAGGATGGTCGCCTTGGGCCAGGCGAAGCGGGCCTCTTCGGTCGGGTCCTGGCCGTCGATGCCCGAATGCGGGTTGACCAGGACGAGCATGTCCTCGCCGTCGCGCATCTCCGGCGCTTCGGCGGTGTGCGCGGTGCGGCCGGGGACGTCGGGGTTCAGCGGCCACCAGTGGCGGGTGAGCAGGCCCGCGCCGACGCCGATGCCGATCCCCACGCCGACGTCGCTGGGCCAGTGGACGCCGGTGTGCACCCGGGAGTAGGCCACGGCGGCGGCCAGCGGGACGAGGGCCGCGCCGGTTTTGGGCGACTCCATCGCGACGGCCGTGACGAAGGCGGCCGCGGACGCCGAATGTCCGGACGGGAACGACGACGAAGTCGGGCGCCGGACGAGCCGCCGGTGCATCGGCACCTCGTCGGCGGCGGGGCGGCGGCGGGGGAACAGGGGCTTGCCGACCAGGTTCGCCGCCGCGCTGGCGCCGGCGATGGCGGCCACGCCGCGGAGCGCGCCCCGGCGTGCCGACCCCTTCTTGGTGGCGAGCAGGAGCGCGACACACCACCACAGCTTGGATTTGTCCGCACTTTTCGAGAGTGACGTGATCAGGTCGTCGGCCTTGGTCCTCGGTAGCGCCGCGCTACGGGCCATCAGACGCCGATCGGTCCTTCCGACCCTGCGGAAAGGGCGCTTGAGCTGCTTTAACACGGATTCACCGCTTCCAGGTCGGGGTGTCATGTGCGTGATACCCGATCGGGACTGTCCGCACACCTTTCACCGAACGCAACGTACCGACCGCGTGTCGACGCCCGAACGGCGCACCTTCAGTGGGCCCTCACCGCCTACTCTGGTGGGATGCAGCGGCGGATCTTTGGCATCGAGACCGAGTTCGGGGTCACGTGCACCTTTCACGGGCAACGCAGGCTCTCCCCGGACGAAGTGGCGCGTTACCTGTTTCGGCGTGTCGTGTCCTGGGGACGTTCGTCGAACGTCTTCCTGTCGAACGGCTCCCGGCTCTATCTCGACGTGGGTTCCCATCCCGAGTACGCCACGGCCGAATGTGACGACCTCGTCCAGCTCGTCACGCATGACAAGGCGGGCGAGCGGATCCTGGAGGATCTCCTGGTCGACGCCGAGCGACGGCTGGCGGACGAGGGCATCGGCGGGGACATCTTCCTGTTCAAGAACAACACCGACTCGGCGGGCAACTCCTACGGCTGTCACGAGAACTACCTCGTGACCCGTGCCGGGGAGTTCTCCCGGATCGCGGACGTACTGCTCCCGTTCCTGGTGACCAGGCAGCTGATCTGCGGTGCGGGCAAGGTGCTGCAGACGCCGCGCGGCGCGGTGTACTGCCTGTCCCAGCGAGCGGAACACATCTGGGAAGGCGTCTCCAGCGCGACCACGCGTTCGCGGCCGATCATCAACACCCGCGACGAGCCGCATGCCGACGCCGAGCGGTACCGGCGCCTGCACGTGATCGTCGGCGACTCGAACATGGCCGAGCCGACGACGTTGCTGAAGGTCGGCTCGGCGAACCTGGTGCTGGAGATGATCGAGGCGGGCGTCCAGTTCCGCGACTTCACGCTGGACAACCCGATAAGGGCGATCCGCGAGATCAGCCACGACCTCACCGGCCGCCGCCAGGTGCGGCTTGCGGGCGGCCGTGAGGCGTCGGCGCTGGACATCCAGCGCGAGTACCACGCCCGCGCCGTCCAGCACGTCAAGGAGACCGGGTCCTCGCCGCAGTCCGAACGCGTCGTCGAGCTGTGGGGCCGGGCACTCGAGGCGGTCGAGGAGCAGGACTTCAGCAAGATCGACACCGAGATCGACTGGGCGATCAAGCACCGGCTGGTCGAGCGTTACCGCGCCAAGCACGACCTCGACCTGTCGAGCCCGCGGATCGCGCAGCTCGACCTGGCCTACCACGACATCCGTCGCGGTCGCGGCATCTTCGACCTGCTGCAGCGCAAGGGGCTGGTCCGCCGGGTCACCGACGACGGCGAGATCGAGGTCGCCAAGGACACCCCGCCGCAGACGACGCGGGCGAAGCTGCGCGGTGACTTCATCGCCGCCGCGCAGGCCGCCGGTCGCGACTTCACCGTGGACTGGGTGCATCTGAAGCTGAACGACCAGGCGCAGCGGACGGTGCTGTGCAAGGACCCGTTCCGCTCGGTGGACGAACGTGTCGAACGGCTGATCAGCTCACTCTGATTGGTCCGTGAAGGCCACCTTGAGGGACCTCAAGTCCCTTAAGGTGGCCTTCACGGATCTTCGAGGGAGAGGTACGTCGATGCGTCGTGCGTTGCTGGTCCTGCTGGGAGCGGTCGTCCCGCTGGCGTTCACCGGGGTGGCGCACGCCGCGCCCGGATGTCCCGATCCCACGTGGACGGACACCCCGACCGGTACGGACGCCCAGCTGCGCGGCCTGTCCGCGGTGGACTCGAAGACCGCCTGGGTCAGCGGCAGCGAGGGCACGATCCTGCGCACCACCGACCGCGGCCGCAGCTGGAAGGCCGTCGCGCCGCCGGAGACCGCCGCACTCGACTTCCGTGACATCGAAGCCTTCGACGCCGAGCACGCCGTCGCCCTGTCCATCGGGCCCGGCGACGCGTCCCGCATCTACCGCACCGACGACGGTGGCAAGAGCTGGCGACTGTCCTTCCGGAACAGTGAGCCCGCCGCCTTCTACGACTGTCTCGCGTTCTTCGACCATCACCGCGGTCTCGCGATGAGCGACCCGGTCGACGGCAAGTTCCGGTTGCAGTCCACTTCGGACGGTGGCCGCACGTGGCAGCCCGTACCCGCCGAGGGGATGGTCCCCGCGCTGGACGGGGAGTTCGGGTTCGCCGCCAGCGGTCAGTGCCTGACCACGGCGGGCCCGCGCGACGCCTGGATCGCCACCGGCGGCGGGGCCCGCGCCCGCGTCCTGCACTCCGGTGACGGCGGGAAGACCTGGGAAGCCGCCGACACGCCGTTGCCCAGCGGTGCTTCGGCCGGGGTCTTCTCGGTGACGTTCCGGGATCCGCGCCACGGCGTCGCCATCGGCGGCGATTACGCGGCACCGAACGCGCCCGGCCCCGCTGTCGCGCTCAGCGCCGACAAGGGGCGTACCTGGCGGACGCCGTCGCGGGCACCCGTCGGCTACCGTTCCGGCCTCGCGTGGCTGGGGAACACGGTCATCGCCGTCGGCCCCGGCGGGAGCGATCTGAGCCCGGACGGCGGACGGCACTGGACGTCGTTCGACACGGGTTCCCTGGACTCGGTCGACTGCGCCCGCGGCGCCTGCTGGGCCGGCGGCGCGAAGGGCAGGGTGGCCCGGCTCGACGGGGTCTAACTCGAAAGATCATGACCGCACAAGCCGAATCCCTGCCGGACACCGAGTACCTGGTCGATGCGCTGAAGGCGCTCGCCAACCCGATCCGTCTCCAGGTGCTGGGGTGGCTGCGCGAACCGGACCTGCACTTCGCCCCGGAGAACGCGATCGCCGACCAGAACGAGGTCGGTGTCTGCGTGGGCCATCTCCAGGAAAAGCTGGGGCTCGCGCAGTCCACGGTGTCCGCGTACCTGGCATTGCTGCAGCGTGCCGGACGCATCGGCCCTGCCGCACTGGCGGCGGCTGGCCGAAGCGCTGCTGCCGCAGCGTGTCGCGGTTTAGCGGACCTGCCCGGTCGGGCGGACCACGATCTCGTTGACGTCGACCGAGGGCGGTTGCTCCAGCGCGTAGAGCACCGCCCTCGCGATGTCGTCGGGCCGGAGTTTCGGCTTGGACTTGGCGTCCTCGGGGATCATCGTGGTGTCGACCAGGCCCGGCTGCACCACGGTGACCCGGACGCCGGTGCCGACGGCCTCCTCGCGGATGGATCCGGCGAGCCCGGTCACCGCCCATTTCGTGGCGGAGTAGAGGTTGCCGGGCCGGTGGTAGCGGCCCGCCACGGATCCGGTGAGCACGAGATGTCCCTTCGACTCCGCCAGTGACGGCAGGGTCGCCCGCGCGGTGAGCGCGGTGCCGTAGACGTTGGTCAGCACCATGTCCCGCCACTGCTCGGGTTCCGCCCCGCCGTCGCCGAAGAACGACACCACGACACTCTGGCCGGCGTTGGCGAACACCGCGTCCAGCCTGCCGAAGGTCTCCTTCACCGTCTCGACGGCGGACGACAGTGAACTCCACTCGGTGACGTCCGCGCCGAGCGCGAGGGCGCGGCCCTCGCCGAACTCGGCGACGAGGGGGAGCAGGGCCTCGCGGTCGCGGGAAAGCAGTGCCAGCCGGAAACCGGCGGCCGCTGCCCGGCGTGCGGTGGCCTCGCCGAGCCCGCGGGAGGCACCGGTGATCAGCAGTACTCGATCATTCATGCGTCCAAGCTAGGCCCTGTGTAGGTCTCCCATTCGGGCACCGGTTCGCCGACGAGGGAAGCGCCGAGCCGGTCGAGGTAGAAGTGCCAGCCCTTGAGGACATCCGAGGTGTCCCAATCGGACTTCGGCATCCGATGCACGAAGTCGAGCACCGTTCCCTCGCCTCGCGGGGTCAAGGTCAACTCCACCCGCCACGCCGGCTGGCCCGGCACGCCCAGATCCACGACCAGCCGTTTCGGCGGGTCGCATTCGCGGATGACGGCGGGACCGGGTTCGGAGCCCTCCTCGGCGGTCATCAACAGCATGATCGTGTTGCCGACCCCGGCCTCGCCCGTCCACGTGCCGATCCAGCGGGCCATCCGATCGGATTCGGTGAGCGCCGACCAGACGTCGTCGATCGGATCCGGGTACTCCCGCCGGAGTTCGAGCAAGGTCTCTTCGCTGTCCATGCGGCGAAGATAACCCCTGCCTTAATTAAGCGTCAACTTATTCGTTTGTCAGGACGAGCCGTCCGCGGAGCCCGCCCGCTGCCAGGCGTTCGTGTGCCTTCACCGCGTCGCCCAGCGGAAGGGAGTCCGCCACCCGCAGCGCCAGCACGCCCTCGTCCACCAGCCCCGCGAGCTTCGCCAGCGCGGCGCCGTCGGCGCGGATCCAGACGTGCTCGACGCGGATCCCGCGCAGGGGGATCGGTGCCGCCCCCGCCGCGAACACGACGAACCGGCCCTGTGCCCGGACCGCGTCCAAGGCTTCGACGCCGAGCAAGGCCGTATCGAGGACCGCGTCGACCCCGCCGGGGATCCCGGCGCGCACGCGGTCGGCCAGAAAGCCGCCACGGGGCACGAAGACGTCGGCGCCGAAGCCGCGGACAAGGTCCTCATCGGACTCCCCGGCGACCGCCACCACGCGGAAACCCCGGGCCCGCGCCAGCGAGACCGCGTACCCGCCGACAGCGCCCGCCGCGCCGGTCACGAGCAGCGTCGCACCCGGCGCCGGGTCGAGCAGATCCAGCGCCTGGACGGCGGTGAGCCCGTTCAACGGCAGGGTCGCGGACTCCACCGTGGACACCGACACCGGAGCGGCCGCCACCGCGTCCGCGTCGAGCACCACGCACTCGGCGTAGGTGCCGAGCGGGGTCGCCGGCCGGTCCCGCAGGCCGATCACGGCGTCACCCGGCGCGAAGCCGGTGACGCCTTCGCCGGTCGCGTCGATCGTCCCGGCGACGTCCCAGCCGATCCCGACCGTGTCACGCGGCGGGATGATCCCCGCCTCGGCCAGGAATCCGGATCGAGTGCCGGCGTCGACCGGGTTCACCGCCGCCGCGGCCACCTTCACCCGGACCTGGCCGCGGCCCGGCTCAGGCACCGCGACCTCGGCGAACTCCAGGACTTCCGGGCCACCGAACCGGCGGACCACCACCGCACGCATCTGTTTCCTCCCAAGGGGTCGTTTCCAACGAACCTATGGGGAGTTACTCTCCATCGGGAAGTACGCACCTCGAGGTGCCCGACACACGCGGAGGTACGGCGAACCGTGGTCACGCGCACGGCACAGGAACGGCGGGACGAGGAAAAACAGGCCTACGACGCCTATCTCGCGGCTTGCCCGGCCCGGAAACTGCTCGACGAGGTCTCGGGGAAATGGGTCAGCCTGATCCTCGTCGCCCTCGGCGAAGGACCGCAGCGCTACAGCGACCTCTCACGCCGTATCGCGGGCGTCAGCCAGAAGATGCTCACCCAGACACTGCGGGCATTGGAACGGGACGGACTGCTGACGCGCACCGTCACCCCGTGTGTGCCGGTCCGCGTCGACTACGGGCTGACCGATCTCGGCCGGAGCCTCCTGCGGCTGGTGGCCGGGATCAAGGAGTGGGCGGAGACGCATTTCGACGAGGTCGACGCCGCCAGGGACGGTTACGACGCGCGAGCGGCGGCTGTCACCATCGGGGCGGACGGCGAGGGCTAGGGTTACCCGGGTGTCCACCGCACGCGCCGAACGCTTGGTCAACCTGGTCCTGGCCCTGCTGTCCACCCGGCAGTACCTCACCGCCGAGCGGATCCGGGGCATCGTGCCCGGGTACGCCGACGCGGCCAGCGACGAGGCCTACTTCCGCATGTTCGAGCGCGACAAGACCGAACTGCGTGAACTGGGCATCCCCCTGGAGACCGGCCGCAATTCCGTCTTCGACGGCATCGACGGCTACCGCATCGCGCGCCGCGACTACGAACTCGGCGAAATCGACCTCGCGCCCGACGAGGCCACGGCCGTCGGCCTCGCCGTCCGGCTGTGGGACTCGCCGGAACTGACCGGTGAGGCGCAAGGCGCGTTGGTGAAGCTCCGTGCCGCCGGGGTCGAGGTCGACGACAACGCCCCGACCGTCGTCGAACCCCGCGTCCGTGCCGAATCCGCGTTCGGCCCGCTGCTCGCCGCCGTCCAGGCCGGGCAGGCGGTGCGCTTCGAGTACCGGCGCAGCGGTTCGGCCGAACGCAAGATCCGCACCCTCGAACCCTGGGGCGTGGTGTCCTGGCGCGCCCGCTGGTACGTCGTCGGGCACGACCGGGATCGCGGCGCGTCCCGCTGCTTCCGGCTCTCCCGCGTCACCGGGAAGGTCGAGCCCGTCGGGAAACCCGGCGTCGTCGAACGCCCGGACGGGGTCAACCTCCTGCAGATGGTCTCGTCCAGCAGCAGCGAGGACCCGTCCGCGGCGACCACCGCCAGCGTCTGGGTCGCCGACGGCCGGGCCGCCGGGGTCCGCCGCCGGGGTCGCGTCGTCGGCCGCAGCGACGCCGGGGGAGAAGAAGGCGACCTCGTGCAGATCGAGCTCTACTACCCCGAATCGGCCGCCGATTGGCTCACCGCCCACGGCCCGGACGTCCTGGTCCTCGAACCCGAGGTCCTCGCGAAGTCCGTCTTCAGCCGTCTTGAGGCCATCGCGCACTCCGGTGGTGCCCGATGAGCGCCACCGGCCGGATGCCGCGCCTGCTCGCGCTCGTGCCGTATCTGCTCGCCCGGCCCGGTATCAAGATCGTCGACGCCGCCCAGGACTTCGACGTCACGCCCAAGCAGCTCCGCAAGGATCTCGAACTGCTCTGGATGTGCGGGCTGCCCGGCTACGGTCCCGGCGACCTGATCGACCTGTCCTTCGAAGGTGACACGATCGTCGTCACCCACGACGCCGGGATGAACCGCCCGCTGCGGCTCACCGGCGGCGAGGCGACGGCCATGCTCGTCGCCCTGCGCGCGCTGGCCGAAACGCCGGGCGTGGTCGACGCCGACGCCGTCCGCCGTGCCATCGCGAAGATCGAAGCGGCGGCCGGTCAGGCCCAGCCGTCCGGAGTCGTTGTCAGCGGCGGAGTCCGCGAAGGCAAGAAGACGGCCAGTACCCGTGAAGCCGTCCGAGCCGCCTTGACCGGGAAGCGTGCCCTGCGGATCCGGTACTACACCGCGTCCAAGGACGAGATCACCGAGCGCACCGTCGACCCGATGCGGCTGCTCATCGTCCAGGCCGTCGCCTATCTCGAAGCGTGGTGCCGACGCGCCGAAGACGTCCGGCTGTTCCGGCTCGACCGCATCGACGAACTCACCGTGCTCGACGAGCCCGCCGTGCCGCCGGCGCACGCCCGGCCGACCGACATCTCCGACGGCGTCTTCCGGCCGCGTCCCGATCAGCAGGAAGCCGTTCTCGCCCTCGATCCCGACGCACGCTGGGTAGCCGAGTACTACCCGTGCGAAGAACTCGACGAGCTCGACGGCGGCCGCCTGCGGATCCGGATGCGGTACGCGGACGAGTCGTGGATGGTCCGGCTGATCCTCGGTCTCGGTGGAGACGCGCAGGTCGAGAGCCCGGCC
Source organism: Amycolatopsis sp. cmx-4-19 (assembly GCA_049998115.1). Classification (GTDB taxonomy): domain Bacteria; phylum Actinomycetota; class Actinomycetes; order Mycobacteriales; family Pseudonocardiaceae; genus Amycolatopsis. The sequence continues at coordinate 181,998 of JAEBEO010000007.1, forward strand.
ACACTCGGCGAGGCGGTTCGTCGACGGGCGGCCGACGCGCTGGCCCGGGCTCGTCACCTTACGTCAACCTACGAGCAGTAGGGTGACGCCGTGTCGTACCTGCCGAGCATCGCGCTCGCCGTCATCGGGCTGACCGCTCTCCTAGTTTTGCTCCTCAAGTTACGCGGAGTCTTGCGCGTGCTTACCCATACGATGAGCATGGTGGCTACGAATACCCGAAAACGGACAGGGCTCGTTCGCGCCCGATCGGCCGCGCTCCGCGTGGCGATCGCGCAACGACGTGGGCTCGAAGACCGGTAACATCTCACACAGAGACTCGAGAAGGAGGCGCAAACGATGAACGCGCTGCAGCCGTGGCACATCATCATCCTGGTGCTCGTCGTTGTTCTGCTGTTCGGCGCCAAAAGGCTTCCGGACGCCGCGCGGTCCATCGGCAAGTCCATGAAGATCTTCAAGGCCGAGACCAAGGACATGGCCGGAGACAAGGACAAGGCCGCCGAGACCGAAGAGGTCGAGACCAAGCAGCTGCCGCAGGCCACCACGCCCGCGCCCGCCGCGCCCGCCGCCTCCGCGCAGGACAAGCAGGTGGCCGACCTCCAGCGCCAGCTCGAAGACCTCAAGAAGCAGCAGGCCGCCGCGCCCGCTCCGGCCGAGCAGGCACAGAAGAACGCCAGCTGAGCGGTCTTGGCAACCAGCTTCTAGCCAGCCCAGCGGAGCCTGTTCGCGGATGAGCGCGCCGAATGCACGGCGCGCTCATGGTGGACCCTGACGAGAACGGACTGTCCAGTGGCGGATGCCGCCTCCGGTGAGGAGCGTCGCGGCTCGAAGCGGCGCAAGCGCAGCCGTCGGAGCAATCCCGACGGCACGATGACGCTCATCGAGCACATCTACGAGTTCCGGCGCCGTCTCGGCTTCGCGCTGCTCGCGATCGTGACCGGCGGGATCATCGGTTTCCTCTGGTTCCAGACGAGGGTCGGCCCCATCCCGTCGCTTGGCGACATCATGACCGGCCCGTACTGCGGAATCCCGTGGCAGCGCAGGCTCGGCGGCACGCCGACCGGCCACTGCCAGCTGCTCCAGACGGTGCCGTTCGAAGCCTTCATGATCCAGCTGAAGGTCGGTCTCGCCGCGGGCGCGGTGCTGTTCGCGCCGCTGTGGCTCTACCAGGTCTGGGCGTTCATCGCACCCGGCCTCTACTCGAAGGAACGCAAGTACGCGCTCACCTTCGTGTTCTTCGCGTCGCTCCTTTTCGCCTCCGGCGCGGTGCTCGCGTACCTGCTCATCCCGCACGCACTCGAACTGCTGATGAACTTCGGTGGCGACCAGTTCATCACCGCCCTCACCGGTGACAAGTACATCTCGTTCATCCTGTCGCTGCTGCTGATCTTCGGCGTCAGCTTCGAACTGCCGTTGCTCGTGGTCATGCTGAACCGCGTCGGCGTCCTGAAGTACCAGATGCTGAAGAAGTGGCGCCGCGGCCTGATCATGGTCGTGTTCGTCTTCGCCGCGTTCGCGACCCCGGGTTCGGACCCGTTCTCGATGCTCGGCCTGGCCGCCGCGCTGATCGTGCTGCTGGAGCTGTCCATCCAGATCGCCCGCTTCCACGACCGCAAGCTCGACAAGGACCGCGGCACCGAGGGCTGGGACCAGCTCGACGACGACGAGGCCGCGCCGTTCGACTACACGCCGAGCAAGATCGACGACGAGCCCCCGGCCACCACCGGTGGCAAGCGGACCAACACCGACGACGTCACCTGATCCGGCGTATGCACGCGGCACTGGCCGTCCACCCCGCCTCCGGCAACGGAGCCGCGGGACGGCTGACGGAGTCGGTCGCGGCGCGGCTGCGGCCCGTCGTGGACCGGCTCGACGTCCTCGTCGCGCATACCGTCGAAGAATCCCGTGCGCTGACGACCGATTCCCGCGCGGCCGGGCTGGACGTGCTCGTCGTCCTCGGCGGTGACGGCGCGGCCCATCAGGGTGTCCAGTTCTGTGCCGGCTCCGGTGTCGCGCTGGGCCTGGTCCCGGCGGGCACCGGCAACGACTTCGCCAGGGCGCTCGGGATCCCCTCGGAGACGCACGCGGCCGTCGACAGGCTGGCCCGGGGGATCGCGGCCGGGACACGCCGCCGGATCGACCTCGGCCGGGCCGGTGGCGAATGGTTCGCCACCGTCCTGTGCTCGGGCTTCGACGCCCTCGTCACCGAACGCGCCAACGGGCTCCGCTGGCCGTCGGGGCCGCGCCGCTACGACGTCGCGATCCTGGCCGAACTGGCCGCGTTCCGCCCGCGGCCGGTCCTGCTCCGCACCGACGTCGAGACGCTCGAACTCGACGCCACCATGATCGCGGTCGGGAACACGCCGTTCTACGGCGGCGGGATGCGGATCTGTCCCGGCGCCGACCCCGAGGACGCGCTGTTCGATGTCACCGTCGTGGGTGGCGCGACCCGGCGCGATCTGCTCCGGATGCTGCCCGGAGTCCGTTCGGGGCAGCACGTCTCGCACCCCGCGGTGCGCACCCTCAAAGCGAGCGAAATCCACCTCGACGGCAGCGACCTGCCCGTCTACGCCGACGGTGAACCGCTGGGCAGGCTGCCGATCGACATCACCTGCGTCCCCGGCGCCCTCACCGTCGTGGGCTGACACCGGTATAACCGCCCGCGCGCCCCACGTGGCCCCGGAACGCCGCGGCCGACATCAGTTCGCCACGCGGGAAGAACACACCACCGCAACGATGGCAGAACCACGCCTGGCGCCAGAGGGCGAGCGCGTCCGGGACACCGCGGCGGATCCGGGCGTTGCGCCGCAGCCGGAGCACGAACAGCACCGCGAAGAGCGCGACCAGCGCGAACGCGCCGAACGGGAAGATCCACGCGCCGATCGTCGCCCCGACGCGGCCGCCCGCGGTGGGTGCGGGGTTCTCGGCGAGCACGTCGGCGGCGAACGAGACGAACACGAAGGCGGGGATCAGCAGGACCAGCGCCGGCGCCAGGAAACAGCCGCCGCCGCGGAGCACCGGATACGGGTCGAGCGCGGCCGCCGTCGCGGTCACCGAAACCCCGCGATGCGCGGTCGCCGGGTAAACCACGCCGTCGCCGGCCGGGACGGCCGTCATCGGCCCCTGCACCCGGTAGGTGGTCTGCCCGCCCTGGAACACCGCCGGCACGCTCTGCACCTGGTCCACCCGCGCGCATTGCGGGCAAGCGATCTCCATGACGTCCCCTCTCGATCACGAATCCGGTCCTTCGATGCGGCGGGCCCGCCCACCGTTCCCCGGATCGTCACACCGAGTGGGAACTGTCGGTGGGGTATGGAACGCTGACGAAGTGGTCAATAGCCCTTCTCAGACCCCGGCCGAGGCCTACGAGGCCTCCCAGCGCCGTGCTCGGTACCCCCAGCTGAACCGGTTCGCCGCGGAATCGTCGTTCGAGTTCGACGACTTCCAGATCCGCGGCTGCGAGGCGCTCGAAGACGGTCACGGCGTGCTCGTCTGCGCGCCCACCGGCGCCGGGAAGACCGTGGTCGGCGAGTTCGCGGTGCACCTGGCCCTGTCCAAGGGCCGCAAATGCTTCTACACGACACCCATCAAGGCGTTGTCGAATCAGAAGTACGCCGACCTCGTCGGCCGTTACGGCGCAGACGCCGTCGGCCTGCTCACCGGCGACACCTCGATCAACGGCAACGCACAGGTCGTGGTCATGACCACCGAGGTGCTGCGCAACATGCTCTACGCCGGGTCGTCGACCATCGGCGAACTCGCCTACGTCGTGATGGACGAGGTGCACTACCTCGCCGACCGGTTCCGCGGCGCGGTCTGGGAAGAAGTCATCCTCCATCTGCCCGAACACGTCCGTGTCGTCGGGCTGTCGGCCACGGTGAGCAACGCCGAGGAATTCGGCGAATGGCTCGTCGAGGTCCGCGGTGACACCTCGGTCGTCGTCGACGAACACCGTCCCGTGCCGCTGTGGCAGCACATGATGGTCGGCAACCGGCTGATGGACCTGTTCGCCGGGCAGGAGGAACACGCGCCGGGGGCGGAACTGCGGATCAACCCCAGCCTGCTGCGGCGCACCGAAGAGGTCGGCCGGTCGTTCGCCCCGGCCGGCCTGCGGGGACCGCGAGGGCGGCGCGGGGCGCCGTCCCGGATGCCGCGATTCCGGCCGCCGTCCCGGATCGACACCATCGAACGCCTGGACAGCGCCGGCCTGCTCCCGGCGATCGTGTTCATCTTCTCCCGCGCGGGCTGCGACGCCGCCGTCGCCCAGTGCGTGCGGTCCGGCTTGCGCCTCAACGGGCCCGAAGAGGTCGAGAAGGTCCGCCGGATCGTCGCCGAACGCACCAAGGACCTGCCCGAAGGCGACCTGGGCGTCCTCGGTTTCTGGGAGTGGCGCGAGGCACTGGAACGCGGCATCGCCGGGCACCACGCCGGGCTGCTCCCGGCGTTCAAGGAGACCGTCGAGGAACTGTTCGTGCAGGGCCTGGTGAAGGCCGTGTTCGCCACCGAGACGCTCGCGCTCGGCATCAACATGCCCGCGCGCACCGTCGTCCTGGAGCGGCTGGTCAAGTACAACGGCGAGGCGCACGTCGACCTGACGCCGGGGGAGTACACGCAGCTCACCGGGCGTGCCGGGCGTCGCGGGATCGACGTCGAAGGCCACGCCGTCGTCGCCTGGCAGCCGGGGATCGACCCGAAGCAGGTCGGCGGTCTCGCCTCGACCCGCACGTACCCGCTGCGTTCGTCGTTCCGGCCCGGCTACAACATGGCGGTGAACCTGGTCGCCCAGGTCGGCGCGGAAGCGGCCCGTGACCTGTTGGAACAGTCGTTCGCGCAGTTCCAGGCCGACCGATCGGTGGTCGGCACCGCGCGGCGGATCGAGCGGAACAAGGAAGCCCTCCGGGGCTACACGTCCGCGATCACCGGCGACTTCGACCAGATGCTCGAGTACGTCGAGCTGCGCGCGAAGATCTCGGCCCGGGAAAAGGCACTCTCGCGCCAGAACACCTCCGCGCGCCGGGCAGGCACCGCCGAGTCGCTGGAGAAACTCCGCAAGGGTGACGTCATCGCGGTGCCCGCGGGCAGGCGCGCGGGGCTCGCCGTCGTCGTCGACCCGGGGCTCGACCCGATCCGCGAACCGCGGCCCGTCGTGGTCACCGAGGACCGCTGGTCCGGTCCGCTCTCGGTCTCCGACTTCCCGTCGCCGGTCGAGGCGCTGGGCAACATCAAGCTGCCGAAACACATCGAGCTGCGCTCGCCCCAGACGCGTCGCGACATCGCCGCGACGCTGCGCAACGCCGGAATCTCCTTGCCCGGCAGGCAAAAACGCCGCGCGGGGGCCAATGAGGACGGTGAGCTGGCCGCACTGCGGCGCGCGCTGCGCGCGCATCCGTGCCACGGACTCGCCGAACGCGAAGCGAACCTGCGCTGGGTCGAGCGGTACCAGCGGCTCTCGGCGGAGACCGAGCAACTGGAACGCAAGGTCGCCGCGACCACGCACTCGCTCGCGCGGGCCTTCGACCGCATCCTGCGGCTGCTCGGGGAGCGTGGCTACCTCGGCCCGGAGTCGAAGGGCGACGGCGAGGACCGGGTCACCGAACACGGCAAGCGGCTGACCCGCCTCTACAGCGAATCCGACCTGCTGGCCGCCGAATGCATCCGCAACGACGTCTGGAAGGACCTCACCCCGGCCGAACTCGCGGCCGTCGTCTCGACGCTGGTCTTCGAAGCCCGGCGCGACACGGCGGGGGAGCCGAGGCTGCCCGCGGGCAAAGTCCTGGACGCCTGGCAGGCGACCACACGGCTCTGGATCGAACTGACCGAGGACGAGCGGCGCCACAAGCTGGACCGCACCCGTGAGCCCGACGCCGGTTTCGCGTGGCCGATCTACCGGTGGGCGCGGGGCGAATCGCTGGAGAAGGTCCTCACCGCCGCCGAGGCGAACGGACAGGAGCTCTCCGCCGGTGACTTCGTGCGCTGGTCGCGGCAGGTCATCGACCTGCTGGACCAGATCCGCGACGTCCTCGGCAAGGCGGATCCCGTCGGCGCGGCGGCCTCGGACGCGGTCAAGGCCCTGCGGCGGGGTGTGGTCGCGGCGGGCGGCGCCTAGCGGCACTCGTGAGTGGTGAGGGCGGTTCTAACGACCCTTACCACTCACGATTTCCTTGACCGATGGCCTCGCCGCTGGCCCGCTCACCTGCGCAGATGTTGCGAAAGCCCCTTTCGCAACCCTCAACGTTGCGAAAGGGGCTTTCGCAACGTGCCTGACCGACAACCCGACGTAGGTATCGAAGACACGGTTGGCTCTAACCGTCCTCACTACTCACGAGGCATTGGGCCGACTGGCGGATTCGCTGCCGCCACCGGTGTGAGCACGGTCGCGTCGAGTTGTCCCGACACCACCCGGGAACAGTGCGCAGGGGCGCCGACCTGTGGTTGGATCGCCCACGACGGCCAGGGAAGAACGGTCGGCGACGATGGCGGAACAGGCGGAGGCGAAACGATGAGCACGCCGTATGGCGGCAACGACCCGCAGCAGCCCCAGTGGGGGCAGCAGCCGGGCCACGGGCAACAGCCGGGCGGCGCTCAACCGCCGAGCGGCCCGCAGCAGCAGCCTCAGTGGGGCCAGCAGCCGCAGTACGACCCGTCGCAGCCGCAGCAGCAGCCACCTCAGCAGCCCCAGTGGGGGCAGCCCGCGCCTTACGACCCGTCCCAGCAGCAGCCGGGGTACCCGCAGCAGCAGCCGGGGTACCCGCAGCAGCAGCCGGGTTACGACCCGTCGCAGCAGCAGCCTCAGCAGTGGGGCCAGCAGCAGCCCCAGTACGGCCAGCAGCCGGGCTATCCCCAGTCCGGCCCGCAGCAGCAGCCCGGCTACCCGCAGAGCGGCCCGCAGCAGCAGCCGGGCTACGACCCGTCGCAGCAGCAGTACGGGCAGCCGCAGCAGGCCCAGGGCCAGTACGAGTACGGCCAGAGCCAGTTCCCGGCGACCCAGGGCGAGACGCAGGACAAGCCGAAGTCCAAGAAGGGCCTGTTCATCGGGATCGGTGCGCTCGTGGTGATCATCGCGGCGGTCGGCGTCCTCGGGTTCGTCACGCCAGGCTGGTTCAACACCCAGGTCTTCAACAACACGCAGATGCAGACCGACGTGCAGAAGCTGCTCACCGAGACCTACCAGATCCCGAATGTCAGCGCGGTCTCCTGCCCCTCGGGCAAGGAGGTCAAGGACGGCGAGAAGTTCGCGTGCACCGCGACGATCGAGGGCAAGCCGCAGGAGGTGCCGATCACCGTGAAGGGTGATTCCGGCAACTACGAGGTGTCTCCGCCCCCCGTTCCCAAGTAACCGGAAGCGCCGGGGGTGGTCGATCCTGCATCATCGTCCCCATGAGCGACTATTCAATCCGGCTGCTCGGGTCCGACGAGGACCGGGCCGCGTTGGATTTGTTCAGGCGGGCCTTGCACCTCAAGGAGACGACCGACGACGAATGGTCGTCGATCGTTCCTTCGATGCAGCCGGACCGGGCGTTCGGCGCGTTCGACCCGGAGCTGATCGGTACCGTCCGGTCCTTCGACTCGGAAGTGACGCTGCCCGGTGAGGGCACCGTGCCGATCGGCGCGGTCAGTCTCGTCGGCGTCCGCGCCGACCGCACGCGGCGTGGCGTCCTGACCAACCTGATGCGCGCGCAGTTCGCGGACTTCGCCGCTCGTGGCGTCCCGGCGGCGATGCTGCACGCATCCGAAGGCGCCATCTACGGCCGGTTCGGTTACGGGATCGCCGCGCGGGGCAAGTCGATCGAGGTCGACAAGCACCGCGCGCGGCTCCGCACCGAGTTGTCGCCCGGCGGGCGGATCTCGGTGCTGGATCTGAAAAGCACCGTCGAGCGATGGCCGTCCCTGTGGGACGCGCTCCCGCGCACGCGTCCGGGAATGATCGCCCGGAGCCCGTACCTGTGGCCGGGCTACGAACGGGACCTGCGCAGGTCGGCCGCTCCCGCCTCGACGGCGGTACATCACGGCCCGGACGGCGCCGACGGGTATGTCACGTACCTCGTCGAAAGGACAACCCCTGGCGAATTGGTGTACTTGAAGATCATTTCGTTCCATTACGCGAGCCCCGACGCTTTCGCCGGTCTGTGGCGTTATCTGCTGTCGGTGGATCTGGTCGATCGCATCATCGCCGAGAAACGGCCGCTCGACGAACCACTCGAATTGCTGTTCACCGACCCGAGACACGTGTCCGTGCTGAAGATCCGGGACGAGGGCTGGTTCCGCCTGGTGGACGTCGGCGCCATGCTCGGTGCGCGGACCTACCGAGGCGAACCGGTCGTGCTCGAAGTGACCGATCCCTTCCTGGAACACAACTCCGGCCGCTACCGCGTCTCCGAGGACGGTGCCACCCGTACCACCGATCCGGCGGACCTCGAACTGACCGCCGAATCCCTGGCGATGCTGTATCTCGGCGGCTGGCGTGCGTCGGATCTCGCCGCCACGGGACGGGTCCGCGCGACCGGGGAGCCGGCGCTGGAACGGGCGGACCTGCTGTTCGGTACGCGAATGAACCCCTGGTGCGGTACCTTCTTCTGACGTTGGAAGGTCACGTTTCCGGGGGTGGAGAAGCTTGGGCAGGCGAGCCGTCGCGACGGTCGGTCTGTGCTGTGCCGCTTTCGCGGTACTGACGGCGTGCTCGGACACGCCGGCGCCCGCGTCGTCGACGAAGACCGTCACGGTCCCGCCGACGACCAGCGCGTCGACGAGCGCGCCCGGCAGTACGTCCGGCGGCTCGTCGTCTTCCACCGCTCCGAGCAGAGTCTTCGACCCGAGGACCATGCAGGCCGACGTGAAGAAGATCCTCACCGAGACCTATCAGGTGAGTGAAGTCGGCGACGTGCTGTGTCCTTCGAACCAGACGGTGAAGGACGGCAGCACGTTCAGCTGCACCGTCCAGGTCGGCGGGCAGGGCAAGACCGTCACGATCACCGTCACCGGTGAGGACGGCCGCTACGAGGTCGGCGCGCCCAGCTGAAAACCGGTTGGGATCCCCGGGCGCCGGACGGCAGGATCTCCTGCCATGAGTGAATTCCACGTGCGCGCCGTGGCCGAAGGCGAACAGCGGGCCTGCCTCGAAGTCCTCGAACAAGCCTTGCACGCCAAGCCGATACCGGACGAGGCGTGGGCGAAGATGGCGGCCTCCTGGCCCGCGGCGGGGAAGTTCGCCGCGTTCGACGGCCAGGGCACCCCGGTGGGAATTGCCAGTTCCTTCGACACCGAACTCACCGTCCCGGGTGGACGGAAGCTCGCCACCGCGGGCGTCGACGGTGTCGGTGTCCGCGCCGACTGGACCCGCCGCGGCGTCCTTACCACGATGATGGCCGCACAGCTGGAAGACATCGCCGCACGCGGTGTCCCGCTGGCCGCGCTCCACGCGTCCGAGGGCGTGATCTACGGCCGTTTCGGCTACGGAGCCGCCACCTTCGCGAAGGGTGTCCTGGTCGAGCGTCCGCGTGCCCAGTTGCGCGACGGCGTGGGACGGGACGGGGTGGTCCGGTTCGTCACGCCGTCCGAGGCCGTCGAGCGTGTTCCCGCGTTGTACGACCGGTTCGAGGGCACGCGGCCGGGGTTCGTCGCCCGCCCCGCGCAGTGGTGGCCGGGATTCTTCGACCGGGTCGTCACCGGCACCGACGGCTACCGCGTAGCCGTCCACAGTGGACCCGACGATGACGACGGTTTCGTCGTCTACCAGACCATCGACATGCGCGATCGGCAGGTGCCGGAGCGGGGCGCGCTCCTCGACATCCGCGAACTGCACGCCGCGACACCGCGGGCATGGGCGGCGCTGTGGCGTTTCCTGCTGTCGGTCGACCTGGTCTCCGGCGTCGCCGGACGAGGGCGCCCGGTCGACGAGCCGATCGCCGAACTGCTCACCGACCCGCGTGCGGTGAACACCACCGAGATCATCGACGACCTGTGGGTCCGGCTCGTCGACGTGCACGCCGCCCTGAGCGCCCGCACCTACGGAGCGGCCGAACCCGTGGTGCTCGAAGTGCTCGACAGGCAACTCCCGCGAAACAACGGCCGCTACGCCGTCGGCCCGGACGGAGCGGAACGCTCCACCGCCGAGGCGCAGCTGCGGCTGGACGTCGACACCCTGGGGTCGCTGTACCTCGGGCACGGGCTCTTCGGCGACCTGGTGCTCGCGGGCCGCGTCGAGGTGCTGGACGAGGCCGCCGTCGCCCGTGCCGACACGCTCTTCCACACCGCGCGGGCCCCGTGGGGCGGGACGTTCTTCTAGGCCGGGTTACGACGGGGTTTGATCCGCACCTGCGGCAACGCGGGTGCGGGCAACCACGCTGTGGTGCCCTGGTAGCCCTCGACGTGGCCGAACCGGTCGGACCGCGCCTGCCACGCTTCGCGGTACTCGGCGATCTCCTCGTGGCTGCGGCCGACGAAGTTCCACCACATGACCAGTTCCTCGGTGAACGGCGTTCCGCCGAGGAGGAGAACCCTGGCCGGTTCGGTGCCGGGGTTGGCCAGCTCCAGCCGCCCGGTGCCGGGCGCGAGGTAGGCGAGTTCCCCGGTGCTCAGTCCGGTTCCGGCGACGGCGACCGAGCCGATGTCCTGGAGGACACCGTGTTCGAAGGCAGGATCGACGACGAGGGTGAGTGTCGTGCCGGGATCCACGGTGAGTTCGGCGCCCAGCAGGGGAGTGAACGCCGGGACCGGTGATGTGGTCCCGGCCAGGCTGCCGAGGAAGACCCGCGCGGTGGCGCCGGGCAACTGGAGCCGGGGTGGGGCGTAGTGCCGGAAATCCCTTGTGGTGTCGCGATGTTCGTCGGGCAGCGCGATCCACAGCTGGACACCGTGCAGCATCCGGGTGTCCGGTGTGGACACTTCGGAGTGCGCGATGCCGTGCCCGCCGGTCATCAGGTTCAGTTCGCCGGGCCGGACCACGGCACGCGTGCCGATGCTGTCGCGATGCTCGATCTCCCCGCTGAAGAGCCAGCTAGCGGTCTGCAACCCGGTGTGCGGATGCGGCGCGACGTCCATCCCGCCGGACTCCGACACGTCCTGTGGCCCGTAGTGGTCGGCGAAACACCACGCGCCGATCAGGGACCGTTGCCGCTGCGGAAGTGTCCGGCGGACACGGATCGCGCGCGGACCACCGAGCGGGACCTCTCGCGGGGTCAGCACGGTGACGCCGGCACCCGGCCGATCCCGGCACACCACTTCGGCCGGGTCGGTCTCGGTGTTGCTCACGGCTTGGGGAGCGCGGCCAGCAGACGTTCCACCGAACGGCCGAGGTTCCAGCGCTCCGCGAGTTCCGCGACCTTGTCCGGGTCGGCGGGCTCGGAGGGCACGACGTCCGGGCGGGACTGCTCGATCGGGGCATCGGCCGCGACGCGCACGACGGTCGGCGCGACCGCCAGGTAGTCGGCGGCCTCGGTCAGCCGCAGCCGCGTCTTGAGCGGCACCCGCGAATCCCCGGCGTCGGACGCGTCGATCAGCTCCTGCAGTGAACCGAACTGGGTGATCAGCTTCGCGGCGGTCTTCTCGCCGATCCCGGCCACCCCGGGCAGCCCGTCCGACGGGTCTCCCCGCAGCGCGGCCATGTCGGCGTACGCGGGCCCGGCGTTCGCGGCCGGGATGCCGTATTTCTCGGCGAGCTCGTCCGGACCCAGGATCTCGGCCTTGTTCCAGCCCTTGCCGACGTAGATGACCACCGTGGGCGTCGGTTCGGTCCGCACCAGCTGGAACAGGTCGCGGTCACCGGTGATCACCTCGACCGGCGACTTCTTCTCGTGGACCGCGAGCGCGCCGATGACGTCGTCGGCCTCGTATCCGGCCGCCTCGGCGGTCGCGAGACCGAACGCCTCCAGCAGCTCCAGGATGATCGGCACCTGCGGGGTCAGGGTGTCCGGCACCTCTTCGACGTCGCCGCCCTCCGGGACCTCTTCGGCCACCCGGTGCGCCTTGTAGCTGGGCAGCAGGTCGGTGCGGAACTTCGGCCGCCAGTCCGCGTCGAGGCAGGCCACCAGCCGGGCGGGCCGCCGGTCGGTGAGGATCCGCGCGACGGTGTCGGTGAACCCCCGTACGGCGTTGACCGGCGTCCCGTCCGGGGCGGTCATCGACTCGGGCAAGGCGTAGAACGAGCGGAAGTAGAGGCTCGCGGAATCGAGGAGGGCGAGAGGTCCGGTCACGCGGACAGCCTGCCACGACCTTCCCGCCCTGCCCACTTGCCGCGCCCTGCGCGTGACGGACTCAGATCTCGATCATGGACTCCTGTACCCGGGTCAGGTCGTCCTCGCTCAGCTCGATTCCCGCCACCAGCGTGAACCGCAGGCCGTCAGCGTTCCAGGTGTAGACGTGCCCGGACCCGTCCTCGGGCTGGAAGGGCTCACCGTCCTCCGGCCGCTGGTCCACGACGACCTGATGGTGCTCGGCCGGGACGGTGAGCGCGGTCCGGTACGCGCCCGAGATCCAGTTCCCGCTGCTGGAGCTCGTCCCCACGCCACCCGGCCAGTAACTCGGGATCCGCGCCCGCCGTGTCGCGGCGGCCCGGACGGAGTACGGCTGCTCCAGGAGTTCCTGGAAACGCGCGGTGCTCGGGATCGGGCGCATCGGACCGTCCCAGCGGAACAGTTCGTCGCCGAGATCGGCGTCCGGCGTGAAGTCGGTGAACTCCACGATGTGCGTCTCTTCCGGCGGGCCGATCCGCCGGAAGAGACGGACGCCGGTGACGGCGTCGACCGCCACCAGGTCTTCGTCCTCCGTTTCGTACTCCCAGGTCGGACGGCCGAGCCGGGCGCCGGCGAAAATGTTCCGCGGTGTGCTCTCCCACCAGTAGTCGTCCAGCCGGACGCGGCCGACGAGGTGACGGCAAAGCGCGGTGACCGGGTGGTGCGTCGAAGACGGCCCGGCGTGGACGATCTCGTAGGACGGTGGTTCCCCTGGCCGGTCGAAGATCCAGTGCGCCCGCCCGTCGCTGATGTAGAGCGGTTCGCCGTCGGTGTCGGAGAACCGGCGTTCGTCGGCGGAGCGCTGCCACAGCTTGATCGTGCGTGGCGCCGCTCCCGGTCCGGTCACCCGCACGGTGCCCGCCACGGCGACCCGGTACGCCGCGGCCATCAGGCCGCTCAGCTCGGGCCAGCCCGGCACGCGGACATCCCCGGTCATATGTCCTCCCTCGGTAACGGGGAGAACGTTAGCGGTGGGCACCGACAGGAAAGGAGTCGTGAGTGTCCGGGTCGTTACTGACGACACTGACCGCGGCCTCACCCCGCTAGGCCGCGGCGTAGGGGCGGACCCGTCGCGCGTCACGCAGGGCATGCGCCCACCAGCCCAGCTGATCCAGCAGGACGCCCGCCGCGACATCGACGTTCTCGGTGCCGAAACAGTTCCAGGCGTAGGGAAAGCTCACCGTTTCGCGGATGGTCGCGGCGTGGAGTTCGGCGAAGACCGGGCGCAGGTGCTCGACCGCGCGCAGGCCGCCGGAGATCCCGCCGTAGGAGACGAAGGCGACCGGTTTCGCGTGCCATTCGGTGCCGGTCTCGTCGAGCGCGGTCTTGAGCGGGCCGGGGTAGCTGTGGTTGTACTCGGGGACGATCACGACGACGGCGTCCGCGGCCGCGACACCGGCGGAGAGCCCGGCCGGGGATTCCGCGAGGTCGATGACGGTCAGGACGACGTCGGCGCGTCGTTTGACGCGGTCGAGGAACCAGTTCGAGACGACGGGGGCGAAGCGGCCTTCGCGGACGCTGCTGATCACGACGGCTAGCCGGTAGTGCGTTGCGGTTGTCATGTCACAGACCGTAAAACTTGAACTTAACTAGAAGTCAAACTCCGAAATCGGGCTTGTTCGAACCACAAAAAGCAGAGCAGTCTTTGCAAAGAATCCTCTGCGATTATAGGATCGCCGCCATGGGGAAGAGCGAGCGCTATCTCGCGCGGATCGACGGCCGCCTGCTGCGGGCGTTGTCGCATCCGCTGCGGGTCCGGATCCTGGAATTGCTGCGGGAGGACGGTCCGGCGACGGCGTCCGGGCTGGCGAAGCGGGTGGGGGAGAGCTCGGGGACCACCAGCTGGCACCTGCGCCAGCTGGCCGAGTACGGCCTGGTCGCCGACGATGCCGGACGCGGCAACCGCCGCGACCGGTGGTGGAAGGCCGTGCACGAAGGGGATCGGCTGCACGGCAAGGACTTCATCGACGATCCCGATCTGACCGGCCCCTTCAGCGTCTACGCGCACACGTTGATCGAGCAGCGCTACGCCGCCGAGGCGCAGTTCGTCGCCGAGCTGCGGGACTGGGCCGACGAGTGGATCGACAAGGTCAACTTCCATGACTCCCCACTGTCGCTGACCCCCGAGGAGACCGCCGCGCTGAGCGACGAGATCCTCGAGGTGATCGCCCGCTATCGGCGCCCGGCCGCAGAAGGGGACACCCCGGTCCGCGTCCACTGGGCGGCCTTCCCCCGGAAAACGAGGCCGGAAACGCCATGAGCAAGGTGCCGCTGGGGGCCCTGGTCGCGGCTTCGGGGATCTCCTCGGCCGGGGTGATGACGACGCTGATCGCGATTCCCTGGTTCGTCCTGCAGAGCACCGGCAGCGGTACCAAGACCGGCCTCGTCACCGCGGCCGAGGTACTGGGGCTGATGGTCGCCGCGCTGCTGGGCGGGCCGATCGTGGACCGGGTCGGCGTCCGCCGGGCCAGCGTGGGAGCGGATGTGCTGACCACCGTCACGGTCCTGCTGATCCCGCTCGCCGTGAGCACGACGGGTCTCGGCCTGGGGGGTTTGATCGTCCTGTCGTGCGTGATGGGCGTGTCCCGAGGACCCGCCGACACCGCCAAACAGGTCTTGCTCGCGGGAGTCGCCGAGGTGGGCGGGATCCGCACGAGCCGCGCGGCGAGCGCCGTCGAAGCCGCGATGAGGACCGGCCGGATGGTGGGCGGACCCGCCGCGGGCGCGCTGATCGCGGCGATCGGACCCATCCCGGTGCTGTTCGTCGACGCCGGCGCGCTGCTGCTGTCCGCCGCGCTGGTGTTCGCCCTGATCCCCGCGGTGGCAGGACCGCCGAGGCCGTCTTCGGGCGGATATCTCGAGGAACTGCGCGAAGGACTCGGCTACGTCAAACGCGACAAGGTGTTGCGCGCGCTCGTCGGCATGCTGATGCTCACCAACAGTCTCGACTTCGGTCTCCTCGGTGTCCTCTATCCGGCGTACGGGGACCAGGTCCTGCACAGCACCGCGCTCATCGGCGCGATGATCACCGCGGTCGCCGCGGGAGGACTTCTGGGCTCCGCGCTCTACGGCTGGATCGGTCACCGGTTCTCGCGCCGCTCGGCGATCCTGGCCGCCGTCGCCCTCGAGGGCGCGCCCAGATTCGCGCTCCTGGCGCTGGAACCCCCGCCGGTCGTCCTGCTCGCGGGCCTGGCGGTCGCCGGGATCGGGGCGGGCGCGCTCAACCCGATCCTGCTCCCGGTGGTCTACGAGCGGGTGCCCGAGGCCGTCCGCGGCCGGGTGCTGAGCCTTCTGGTGGGTGGCGTCCTCGCCGCGATGCCGCTCGGCTCGATGGCGGCGGGGCTGTTGCTGGACGGCGTCGGGCTGGTCGGCGCGCTCGCCGCGTTCGGTGGCCTGTACCTGATCGCCGGGACCTTCCCGGCGATCTTCCGGGTCTGGCGGGGCCTCGACGATCCCGCACCGATCGGGGACGACCGGCCGGTGAGTGCGGGGCCCAGGACCGACTAGGCTCGGCCTCATGTCGCGCCGTTCCCTGCACAACCCAGCCCCCGACGCCGCCAGCCTCCGCACCCGCCTCGACCGGGCCCGCGCCGCGGCGGTCGCCGCCGACACCGACGCCCTCCTGATCGCGCCCGGTTCGGATCTGCGCTACCTCATCGGCCAGGCCGGGGGCTCTTTCGAACGGCTGACCACGCTGGTGATCCCGGCCGAGGGCGTCCCGGCACTGGTGCTGCCGAAGCTGGAGGCGCCCGGCTACGCCGACGTCCCGGCCGATGAACTCGGCATCGAGATCGTCACCTGGGTCGACGGCGACAACGCCTACGAACTCGTCGCCGACCGGCTCGGCAAGCCCGGCCGGGTCGCGGTCAGCGACTTCACCCCGGCCCTGCACGTGCTCGCGTTCCGCGGCGCGCTCGGTGACGCCGAGCAGACGCTGGCCGGGCCGATCGTGCGCGAACTGCGGATGCGCAAGGACGCCGCCGAGATCCAGGCCCTGCGCGACGCCGGCGCGGCCATCGACCGCGTCCACGCGCGGGTGCACGAATGGCTGCGGCCGGGCCGCACCGAGGCCGAGGTCGGCGCGGACATCACCGCCGCGATCGTCGAAGAGGGACACACACACGCGGACTTCGTGATCGTCGGCTCCGGCCCGAACGGTGCCAGCCCGCACCATGACGTCTCCGAGCGCGTGATCGAGCGCGGCGACGTCGTCGTGGTCGACATCGGCGGCCCGATCGCCGAGGGCTACAACTCCGACTCCACCCGCACCTACGCCGTCGGCGAGCCGCGAGATGCGGACGTCGCCGAGACCTACGCCGTCCTGCAACGGGCCCAGCGCGCCGCGGTCGAGGCCGTCCGTCCCGGCGTCACCGCCGAAGCGATCGACGCCGCCGCGCGCGACATCATCGCCGAAGCCGGTTACGGCGAGTTCTTCATCCACCGCACCGGTCACGGCATCGGCCTCGACGTGCACGAGGAGCCCTACATCATCAAGGGCAACGCGCTGCCGCTCGAACCGGGCATGGCCTTCAGCGTCGAGCCCGGCATCTACCAGCCGAACCGCTGGGGTGCCCGCATCGAGGACATCGTCGTGGTCACCGAGGACGGCGTCGAGTCGGTCAACCAGCGCCCGCACGACCTGATCGTGCTCGACGCATGACGGGTTCCCTGGAGCCGCTGGACCAGGCCATCGTCGGGGAACTGGCGGCCGACGGGCGGCGCAGTTTCACCGATCTGGCCGAGCGGGTCGGGCTTTCGGTGTCGGCCGTGCACCAGCGGGTGCGGCGCCTGGAGCAGCGCGGTGTCATCCTCGGGTACACCGCGCGGCTCGACGGCGAGCAGATCGGGCTCCCGCTCACCGCGCTGATCTCGTTGACCCCGAACGACCCGGCCGCGCCGGACGATTACCCGCAGCGCCTGGAGCACATCAAGGAGATCGAGTCCTGCTACTCGGTCGCCGGGGACGAGTCGTACATCCTCCTGGTCCGGGTGGCGTCGCCGCTCGGTCTGGAGGATCTGCTCCGCCGCATCCGGGAGTCCGCCAAGGTCTCGACGCGGACCACGGTGGTGCTGTCGACGCCGTTCGAGGGTCGTTCGCCGACCCTGTGAGCTGTCCATTCTCAGGGGAGGGGTGGGCTTGCGCGGCGCTGGTACGATAAAAGGTATGGCAACACGTAAGGTCACTCTCTCACTCGACAGCGGTGCGCTCGAGTTCGCCGAGCGGGCCGCCAAGGCACACGGGATCTCGGTCTCGTCGTGGTTGTCCAAGGCCGCCCGCAGGGAAGCCGTCCGCACCGGATACACCCCGCAGCGCGCACCGGTCGCACCGTCCGCCGAATCGGACGAGGCCGAGCTCACCGCCGCGGAGAAGGATCTGCGTGCACAGGGGTGAAGTCTGGACGTACCACCCCCCGACCGAACCGGCACGGCAGCGCACCGTGGTGCTGCTGTCCTCGGACGGGGTGAACGAATCCGAGCGGCCGTGGCTGCTCGGTACCGAGCTGCTGGACCGTGATCCGCAGGACATCCTCGGCGTCGCCGTCGACGCGCGCTACTGGGTCTCCACACTGAATCTCACGCGCCTGTACCGGCCTTGGTTCGACGAGAAGATCGCGGAGATCGACCAAGAGGTCCAGGAGCGCATCGACATCGCGTTGCGCGCCGCGCTCGATCTCTAGCGCTCTGACCGCGAACGTCGGCCGGGCCGGGCGTGGCGACACCTCACCAGGACACCGGGACATCCCGGGCGATCCCGTTCCACCCGCTGATTTCGCAGACCCTCTCGTCGATCGATCACTCGAGGAAGACGCTACCGCCCACCACCGACAAGAAGTCGATCTCCGCGGACAGTGCGCTAGCGGGCGATCACTTCGGGCGCGGCGTGCAGTTTGCCGTCGGGCCCGGAGAGACACGACGCGTTGCCGCCCCGCGCGGCGAGGAACTCGTTGAGGCAGTTCGCGACCTGTGCGTGCCCGGCCGCGTTGGGGTGGAACGACTCCTGCAAGGCGTGACTCGCCCGGTCCGCCTGGCCGAGGTCCCGCAGCTGCAACGTCAGCCTGCTGAACCACTCGGTCGTCGGATCGCCGGTGCACGCCTCACGGCCGGCGCCCGCCCGGGACAGGTCGAGGAACCGCGCACTCGTCGCGCGCGATGCCTGCTTGAGGCCGTCCGCGAGCACGGAGACGCCTTCGCGGCCCATCCACTCCAGATCCTCGGTGCGGAACGGGCATCCGTTGAGGCTGCGCAACAGTTCCGGGATCTTGGGCCCGACAGGGGAGGCGTAGGACATCAGCACGAGCTGGTAGTCCGCCGGGATGTAGCCCGCCTGCGCCAGCACCTTCTTGACGTCGGCGACGGCGTTGGTCACCTTCGGCACCATCGCGTCCACTTTGGACTTCCAGGTGGCCCGCAGTGCCGCGCTGCACGGCGGGTTCTGCGGTGAGAACCACGCCTTGAAGCAGTCGTTGACCTGAGCGGAGAACTTCGGCTCGTCGTTCGCGCCGACCGCGATCACCACCGCCGCCACGCGGTGGTCCTTGATCAGGTTCGCCAGCTGCTGGGCCTGCGACGGCTCGGTCCACTGCTTGGCCTCGCCGAGGGCGATCTGCTCCGACGGCGCCCCGGAACACGCCAGGTTCACCCGCGCGGTGACGTCCGGGATCTTGACCTGCTCGACGAAGGCGTTGGGGGAGCGGTGGCACCAGTTGCCGCCCCGCCCGTTGGTCGTGGGCGTGTAGTCGCCCGCGCCCTCACCGGAGACGGTGCTGTCGCCGATGGAGACGACCGTCAGCGGCCCCGTTCCCGGCGGGCCTTGGCGCGGGACCGGTTGCCCAGGGCGGCTTTCCGAGCCGAAGAGGGCGAAGGACCCGACAAGGACAGCCACGAACGTGAGCGCGAGAGCACCCCACCACCACCGGAAACGTCGCATCGTCACCGGATTCTACGGACACCGGGCCCGACCGGGCGGTCATGTGGGTGTGACAAGCACGATGCCTGGCGTTCAGTCCTCTGGTTGCGGTACTTGCGTGTGCGAGGACCGCAACCAGAGGACTACTTGCGGGAGTGGGGTCCGGGGTGCTGCGTCAATCGTTTGCTGGAGATTCAGCGGTCGTAGTCGAGCCAGCCGCAGACGTAGTAGTTCCGGTCCTCGTTCTTCTCGACGTTCCACGAATAGGTGACGTCGCCCGCCATCCGGCCGGTGCGGGCGTTCCGCTGGCTGATCCTGGCCTGCACGGTCACGAACTCCACGCCCTCCGGGATCGAGTAGGGCAGCATCTCCCAGCGCTCGACGTAGTGCCCGTGGAGTTCGAAGCCGAGCAGCGTCTCGCGCAGACGCGGACAGGTTCCGCTCCGCAGCGCCGTCATGTCGTGATTGGCCAGCCCGTTCATGTACACCTGGAACACCCGGTCGATCGCCGCCGGTTCGAGCGAGGGGGCGGGCGGCGTACTGCTGGTCGGCGTGGGTGTCGGCGTCACGGTCACGGTCTGGACCGACGGGGAGGGGGACGCCGTTTCGGCGGCGTCCGGTCGCGCCGGAAGGTGGCCCCGGCACGCCGACAGGGCGATGCCGAGGCCGAACAGGAGCGCGCCCAGCCGGACGCGCGAAGTCACGGTCTTCACCCGGCGGACGCTAGGCGCCGCTCATGAAATTCGGATGAAGCGCGAATTCAGCAGTTCTCCAGGAAGTGCCGCAGCACCCGGGTACCGAACCGCAGGCCCTCGACCGGGACACGCTCGTCGACGCCGTGAGCCATGGCGCGGTAGGGAAAGCCCTCCGGCAGCCACAGTGGCGCGAAGCCGTAGCAGTCGATGCCGAGTGGACTGAACGCCTTCGCGTCCGTTCCGCCGCCCATGCAGTAGGGGACCACGACCGCTTCCGGGTCCTCCGACCGCAGCGCCTCCGCCATCGAGCCGAACCACGGCGAATCCACCGGTGCCTGCACCGGCGGCTGGTGGGCGACGAACTCGCGGGTGACGCCCTCGCCGAGCATCGCGTCGAGTTCGGCGAACAGGTCCGGCTCGGAACCGGGCAGCACGCGGACGTCCACCTGCGCCTGGGCCGAACTCGGGATGACGTTCACCTTGTAGCCTGCGTCCAGCATGGTCGGGGTCGTGCTGGTGCGGACGGTCGGCACCACCAGTGCGCCCGCCGGGCCGAGCCGCGCGATCGTCCCGTCCACATCGGACAGATCGACCGGGACGCCGAGCGCCTGCCCGGTGCGCTCGAGGAACGCCTGCACGGCAGGCGTCAGCTGGACCGGCCAGCGGTGCGCGGCGATCCTGCCGAGCGCGGTGACCAGCCGCGTGACGGCGTTCTCGTCGTTGGGCCGCGAGCCGTGCCCGGCGCGGCCCTTGGCGGTCAGCCGCAGGTGCGCGGTGCCGCGTTCGGCGGTCGCCACCGGGTAGAGCCGCACGGTCCGGCCGTCGGCGGCCGGGACGTGATAGGTGTACGCGCCCGACTCGCTGATCGCCGCACCGCAGCCGTCGAACAGGGACCGGTGCGTGGCGGCGAGCCAGTGCGCGCCGTAGTCGCCCTTGTCCTCCTCGTCGGCCACGAACGCCAGGACGATGTCCCGTCGCGGCCGCACCCCGGTGGCGAGGGCCGCGAGCACCATCGCGCAGAAGTCCTTCATGTCCACCGCGCCGCGGCCCCAGAGGAACCCGTCGCGGACCTCGCCCGAGAACGGGTCCACCGACCAGTCGGCGGCGTCGGCGGGCACGACGTCGAGATGTCCTTGCACCAGCAGCGCGGGCAGGCTCGGGTCGGTACCCGGGACCCGCGCGATCACGTTCGCACGCCGCGGTGCGGACTCGATGATCTTCGAGTCGATCCCGATGTCCGACAGCAGCGAGGCGACGTATTCGGCCGCATCGCGCTCGCCCTCGGAATCCCCGTCGCCCCGGTTCGTGGTGTCCAACCGGATCAACCGCGAACAAACGTCCACTACATCCAATTCAACCATAGATCCCTTGCACCGCCCCGGCCGCGATCGCCGTCACGATCTTGAACGCCTTCATCGCCGCTGTCATGTCCGCCGCGTCGAAGCCGACCCGGCGCACGCCGATCTGTTCCACCGTCGGGATCACCGCGGCGGCCTGCGCGAGATGGCTCGCGTCGAATTCGACCTCGATCCGGTGCGCGGTGGTGTACCGCTCGACCCGGCCCGCCCGGTTCATCGAGTCCGCCGCGGCCGACGACAGCAGTTCCGCGGTCCTCGCGGGCGGGAGGCAGATCGCGGCGTAGCGGCTGACGCATTCCTTCACCGTGACCAGTTCGGCTTCCGGCGCGTAGTCCTGGGCGTCGTCGCACGCCTTGTCGTCGCCCGACACGACCAGCACCGGGACGCCGTACTCGGCGGCCATGGCGGCGTTGAGCCTGCCTTCGCTGGCCGGGACGTCGTCGAGCCACACCCCGGTGATCTGGTTCTCCAGGTAGGTATGCGAGAGGACGCCGTCGAACCCGGCACCGGCGTGGTAGCCGAGGAAGACGACGCCGTCCACCCCGGTTTCGACGCCCTGCATCATCGAGAGCGGCTTGTGCCTGCCGGTGAGCATCCGTGCGCGGCCGTCGAGGTCCTCCAGCAGAAGGTTCCGCTGCGACGAATGCGCCTCGTTGACCAGGACGTCGGTGGCCCCCGCGTCGAACAGGCCGGCGATGGTCGCGTTGACGTCGCCGGTGAACAGGCGCCGGAACCGTTGCCACTGCTCGGTACCGGGGATGACATCCTCGGTCCAGGTGACGCCGGTGGCGCCCTCCATATCCGCCGATATCATGATGCGCATGCCGGGCACCCTAGCCGAGGCGCTTTGCCCGCGCCCCCGGAATCAGGGCCAGGAGCCGGACCGCGGGTAGACCGCCCAGGCCCGCTCCCAGGCGGCGACGCGGCGGCGGTCCAGGACGAACCGGACGGCGCGCTGGAGCACGACCAGCCCTCCCACCACCGCGAACCAGAGCCAAAACCCGACGAGCACGGAATCGAACACGGCCGTCGACGCGGTTTTCGGGGCGGGGGTGAGTTCGCCTCGCGGGTCGAGCCAGACCGGGACGGCCGATCCGGCGGGACTGCCCGGCGTGGCGAGGACGTCGCCGGTGTGCCGGGCGCCGCGTGAGTCGGTCCAGGTGGCTTCGGTGGTGGCGTCGTCGGTCCCGGCGCCCTCGCTGTCGACGATCCGGATGGGCGCGGCCTCGAGCAGGTACGCGGTGGCGGCCTGACGTCCGGTCTTGTCGGCGGCGGCCTCGGCCACCTGCCTGCCGTGGTTGGCCGACCCGACGGCGGCCGCGACGGGCACGGCGAGCAGGGCGGCGAGGATGACGAGCTTCAGGAGGAGGGCTTCGAAGCGGTCCGACCCGCGGGCGAGCGAGTTGCGACCGGGGAAGAGCCGTCGCCGGAACCGGGCGATCGGACCGCTGGACCCGTGCACGAGGAACCCCATTCCCTCCGAACCGCGAAACCTCCGCTCACGATTGTCGGTCACCGGGGTGCCGATGTCGCGGCAGGGGGACACAGACCACTCTGTGAACCCGTACACGACCTTTAATTCGTTTTACCCGTCCGCGATCCACGGCTACGGTTGCCGTCATGGGGTTCTTGTTCCACCTGTGATTCTCGTCTTCGACGCGGCCCTGGCGTAGAGCCTTCGCTCCGCCGGGCCGCGTCCTTCCGCGTGCGTTCTCTTTTCTTTTCCCGTGCGCGGAATCTTCCTGCCCGATCGTGATCGGCCGTGCCGAGAATCAGGAGGACGCCCCTATGCGTACCCCGCATCGGAATCCCGGAACACAACTCGTGCTCTCCGGTGTCACCAAACGTTTCGACGACCATGTCGTACTCGACCAGGTCGGCTTCACCGTCAAACCGGGAGAGAAGGCCGGCGTCATCGGCGACAACGGCTCGGGCAAATCCACGCTCCTGCGCCTCATCGCCGGACGTGAAGGGGCGGACAACGGCACGGTGACCGTCACCGCGCCCGGTGGCGCCGGGTACCTCCCGCAGACACTGGAGCTGCCCGAAACCGCCACCGTCGGGGACGCGATCGACCTCGCCATGGCCGATATCCGGGAGCTGGAATCCCGGATGCGGACGGCCGAGGCCTCGCTCGAAACCGCACAAGACCTGGCCCTCTACGGCGACCTCGTGATCGCGTACGAAGCTCGTGGTGGGTACGAGGCCGATGCCCGGGTCGAGGTCGCCCTGCACGGACTCGGCCAGCCGGGGCTCGATCGCGGCCGTGCGCTGGGCACCCTGTCCGGCGGGCAGCGGTCGCGGCTGGCGCTGGCCGCCACCCTGGCCGCGTCGCCGGAACTGCTGTTGCTGGACGAGCCGACCAACGATCTCGACGACGAAGCCGTCGCCTGGCTGGAGAACCACCTGCGCGGGCATCGTGGCCGCATCGTCGCGATCACCCACGATCGGATGTTCCTCAGCCGGGTCACCACCACGATCCTGGAGGTCGACGCCGACCGCCGGACCGTGCACCGGCACGGCGACGGTTACCCGGGTTACCTCGCGGCCAAGGAGGCGGCGCGGGCCCGATGGGAACGGGAGTACGAGGACTGGAAGCGGGAAAAGGCTCGCCACGAGACGCTGGCGGACGTCAACATCGACCGGTTCTCGGCCATTCCGCGCAAGGCACCGGCGGCGTTCAGCGGGGCGGGTGCCTTCCGGGCCCGGTCCCGTTCGCACGGGGCGACGAGCCGGATCAGGGCGGCCCGGGAGCGGATCCAGCGGCTCGAAGCCGATCCGGTTCCCGTTCCACCGGCCCCGCTCCGGTTCACCGCGCGGATCGCGACCGGGGAGGCGGAGGCGGGTCGGCACGTGGTGAAGGTGGACGACGTGTCGGTGGCCGGGCGGCTGCTGCCGACGTCGCTCAGTGTCCTGCCCGGGGAACGGGTGCTCGTGACCGGTCCCAACGGGGCGGGCAAGACCACCCTCATGCGAGTGCTCGCCGGCGAACTGGCTCCGTCGACCGGATCGGCGGACCGGGCGGGCCGGGTCGGGTTCCTGCACCAGAACGGCGGTCTCGCGGCTGACGAGCGAACCGTGCTCGCGGCCTTCGCGGCGGACCGCGAGGAGGAAGGGGCCGCCGAGCGGCTGCTGTCGCTGGGCCTGTTCCGGGCACCGGATCTGCGCAAACCGGTCCGGGAGCTGTCCGTCGGGCAGCGCCGCAGGCTGGAACTGGCCAGGCTGGCGACGGCCGGGACCGACCTGTTGCTGCTCGACGAGCCGACCAACCACCTGGCACCGGATCTGGTGGAGGAGATGGAACAGGCGCTCGCGGAGTACACCGGCGCGCTCGTCGTCGTCACGCACGACCGGCGGATGCGGCGGACGTTCGAGGGCAGGCGGCTCGAACTGGCACCCGAACCGGTCGCCGTCTGAAGTGTCGCTCGTGGACGGTCACCGCAGTGGTGCGAGCGGTCCGTCCACTCTGGCCGGGTTGAGACAGCTGTTCAGCCCGTCGGCGAGTGAACAGAGGCCCGGTCCTCGCTTGAGCCGGTAGCCCCGCGGTACGCCACCCGATGTCACCAGGTCCTGGTATGCGGGGACGGCGTCCGTGGGGCGCCGATCAGCGCGGGATCGGTGAGGACGTCCACTGTGTACAGTCCGAACCGGACACGGTGGCTGCCCCATTCGTAGTTGTCGGTCAGACTCCAGTAGTGGTAGCCGATGAGGTTCATGCCGTCGGCCTTCGCCCGCTGCGGCCAGTACACGGTGTCGCGGACGTCGTCGCCCCGTGTGTGGCCGGCGTCGCGCGGCTTGCCGTTGTCGGTCGCCATGCCGTTCTCGACGACGTGGAGGGGCAGGCGCGTGAACCGGTTGTGATAGCTGCGAAGCGCGTAGTAGATGCCTTCCGGCTGGAGCTTCACGTCCCAGAACTTGTCGACGCTGAGACCGTAGTAGTAGTCGATGCCGATGAAGTCGAGCTTGTCCAGCGCCCAGCCCGGGTAGACCCAGTGGTTGAGCGTGAGCATCGGTGCGGCGGAACGGTCCACGAACCGCTTCCAGTTGCTGTCCGGCGCGCTGCCCTCGGACTGATAACCCGACGACGCGACACCCCAGGAGAAGTCACGGGACCAGCTGTCGTCCTGCGATGCGGACGCGTTCACGGCCGAAAGTGTCGCGCATAGTGAGACGGCGACCGCGAAGGCCGCCGCCCGGCGTAACCTTCCCCGGTGCTCCGGCCACTTCGTCGATCGTTCACCGCTGCCCGCCATCGTTCGGACGCCAACGCGAGTGAACGGTGTAAACAAGCGGCCGTCGGGGGACTTCGACGATGACGTTGGGGAGATGATCGACTTGACCGGCAGCACGGTTCGCCACGCCGTCTATCTGCCGCCTTTCGGCCCGTTCGGCGAGCCCGCGGTGCTCGTCGATCTCGCCGTGCGCGCCGAGGCCGCGGGCTGGGACGGCTTCTTCCTGTGGGATCACGTCGTCGCGGACACGATGCCCATCGCGGATCCGTGGACGACACTCGGCGCGATCGCGCACGCCACGAGCAAGCTGCGCTTCGGGCCGATGATCACCCCGCCCGCGCGACGCCGGCCGTGGGTGGTCGCGCGGCACGCGTCGACGATCAGCAGGCTCTCCGGCGGGCGGCTGATCCTCGGCACCGGCCTGGGTTCGGACGAATCCGGTGACTTCAGCCGATTCGGTGAACAGACCGATCTGCTGACCCGGTCGGCGATGTTCGACGAGGGACTCGACGTCATCCGCGCGATCTGGTCCGGCAAGCGGTTCGACCACGACGGCGCGCACTACCAGGTCGCGCTCGCGGAGGCGCCGGCCGAGCCGTTCGCGATCCCGATCTGGGTGGCCAGTTCCACCGACAACCCGCGGGTCGTCCGGCGGGCGGCGCTGTGCGACGGGATCTTCCCGAACCCCGAGGACCACACGCCGACCGCCGAGGAGATCGCCGACACGCACCGCGCGCTGAGCCTGGCCGGACTGGAACCGGGCCGCCCGTTCGCCGTCGCCGTTGCCGGGAACGCGAGCCACGCGTGGGAGGAGCCGATCAAGGTGGACCTGCCCGCGCTGGCACAGGCCGGGATGACGTGGTGGATGGAATCGCTGATGCACCACGATCCGCTCGAGCTGTCGCAGAAGATCGTGGACGCGGGTCCGCCTCGGTGATGATCGGTCCGACCGATCCTGCCCTTCACGACCACACCGACCGGCTACTGGAGGTCGCACGCCTGCCCGGCCCTCCATAGTGGACTCCGAGTCCGCTTCCGTTGCTCCAAAAGACTCCACCACCCTCACGGTGACACCGACCTTGGATAGCGTCACCGTTGGCGTCCTGTGAACCAGTGACGTCAGGGGAGGGGTTCGATGCCTGACGAGCCGGACGGGGCCAAACTCGACGGCCACCACGCGATGCGTCTGGAAACCGGGGTCGCGTTGATCAACGCCTTGACCGGGGAACATGTCCACGGCAAGCGGAAAGCGCCGCTCGCGGGGCATGGCTCGCCCGCCAGAACCGGTCAAGGCCGTCGCGTACCGGGCCCGTGTGCGCCGCTCAGCTCCGTGACGGCGTCGCGTCGATGAACCACTCGCGGCCGAACACGATCCTGAAGACCGGTACGGGAAGCCGGATCAGCACGCGCATCACCGGCGCGAGCCTGCCGTTCCCGTTCACCTGCGACGTGTGCGCGGCGATCGCGGTCTGCTTCCGGTCGGCGAACCGGCGGATGTCGACGGTGTACGTGATCTCGGATCTGGCGCTGTACGCGCGGAGAAGCGCGTCGACGTCATAGCGGAACGGGATCCGTAGCAGTCGCACGAGCCGCACCAGGCGGGCGACGGCGTCGCGGGGGATGGTCGCCTCCAAGAGACGGACGTCCCCGGCCAGCTCCGCCGTCCGCTTGCCGACCTCGTGCACCTTGACGTGGTCGCGGTGCCCGTAGCCGCCGTTCCGGTCGTAGCTCAGCAGAACGGACGCGTCCTCCTCGCGCAGGACCGCCAGGAGCCGCGCGGCCGCCTCGCCGGTGTCCGCATCGGCGAACCGGGTGTCGGCGTAACCGAGGCGCACGACACGCCGGACGCCCAGGATCGCCGCGCTCGCCTCGACCTCCTCGACGCGCGGTGAGTCGTCGCCGAGGGCGGCGACCACCAAGACGACGCGATGCCCGTCGGCCGCGGCGCGGGCGAGGCTGCCGCCGGTCAGCAATGCTTCGTCGTCGGGGTGGGCGTGGAAGGCCACGATGGTCGTCACGCCCCGAGCATGCCCGAGGTCGTCGAAACTGTCGGTGGTCGGGTCTTGACCGTCCGTCGAGCCCGTGGTTATCTCACCTTTACTTTCCAATAGTAAGGAAAGTTTCCTATTTAAACCAGCTGCCTTGATCGTCGGCGTGCCGACCCTGATCGCCACCGCGAGTCTTCGACGGCGACCGAGACCGTGGCCGGACCCGCGACGCAAACAGCCGCCGCACTGCCGTCGGGAAGCCCGGCGGCGATCAACGGACAGCTGAAGGTCTGCGGCCTCCAGCTCTGCAACTCCGCCGGTAGGCCGATCCAGCTCCGCGGCATGAGCAAGGCGGCTACGAGACCAACCCTCGCAAGTTCACCGACATGGTGCACGGGTACATCGAAGAAGCGACCAAACGCGGGTTGTACGCCCTGGTCGACTGGCACCAGCTCACCCCCGGCGACCCGAACGCCAACCTCGGCCGCGCCAAGACGTTCTTCACCGAGATCGCCCAGCGGCACAAAGACAAGACCAACATCATCTACGACATCGCCAACGAGCCCAACAACGTCGGCTGGGACCGCGTCCGCGGCTACGCGGAGCAGATGATCCCGGTCATCCGCGCCCAAGACGCCGACGGTGTCGTGCTGGTGGGCACGCACGGCTGGGGCTCGCTCGGCATCTCCGACGGTCGCGACGAGACCGACATCGTCAACAACCCGGTGCGCGCCACCAACTTCATGTACACGTTCCACTTCTACGCGGCGTCGCACAAAGCCGAATACTTCGCCGTGCTGAGCCGGGCCGCGAAGCCCGCCGGTGTCTGGATCCGGGACCGCATCCGTACCGCGGACAACTTCCCGACCTCCTGATCCCCGGCAGCGCGCAGGGTCGTGAGGGGTCCTCACCGTGAGGGCCCCTCACGACAGGTCAGCCGAGCGGTTCGAAGTCGAGCGCGGCGAGCCGTCCCGCGTCGGCGAGGATGTCGATCGCCGCGATCTTCCCGTCCACGACGGTGAACGCGAAGACGGTCTGCGGCACCCCGTCCTTCGTGACGACCACCCCGGCCGCGCCGTTGACCAGCGCGGGCCGGGGCACCCCACCGGCGCCGAGCTTCCGGAACGTGAGTGCCTGGCCCGCGACGGCGGCCGCGCCGCGCACGAAACGGGACGTGCCGGCGGGCTCGGGTCCGCCTTCCGAACGGAGCACCACATCCGGGTCGAGCACGGACACCAGCGCGTCGAAGTCGCCGCCCCGCGCGGCGGCGAAGAACGCGTCGACGACCGCCCGCTGGCGGTCGAGGTCCGCGTCCGGGACGGTCGGCGAACCCTGGAGGCGGCGGCGCGCCCGGCTGGCGAGCTGCCTCGTGGCGGCGGAGGACCGGCCCACGATCGGCGCGATCTCGTCGAAGGGCAGGGCGAACATGTCGTGCAGGACGAACGCCAGCCGCTCGGCCGGGTCCAGGGTGTCGAGGACGACCAGCAGCGCGAGCCCGACCGAGTCCGCGAGCAGGGCCTGGTGTTCCGGGTCGATCCCGCCCTCGCGGCCGATGATCGGATCGGGCAGCTGGGTGCCGACCGGGTCCTCTTGCCGGGACTTGCGTGAGCGCAGCATGTCCAGGCAGATCCGCCCGACGACGGTGGTCAGCCAGCCCCCGAGGTTGTCGACGGCTTCGCTGTCCGAACGGCTGAGTCGCAGCCAGGTCTCCTGCACGGCGTCTTCCGCCTCGCTCAGCGAACCGAGCATCCGGTACGCCACCGCCCTCAGCTGCGTCCGGTGCTCTTCGAAACGCCGTGCCAGCCAGTCGTGTTCGTCCACGGTCCCCGTCCTTCGTCACTGTCCGTCGCAACCTTGACGGATGGGGGAGCGCGGATGTGACAGCGGGGTCCGGTACCGGCGGGCAAGTCGGCGCCGGGTCGTCCACCTTCACTGTCGCGTCGTCCGGTAGCCGCCGTCGACCTCCTTCACCGGCTTGTGCGGGAACCGGCGTTCGGCATACTCCTTCGCCGGTGACCCTGGTCGTACGTACAAAGTCTCCACCTTGTCCTGCAACGGTTTCACCACCGTGCCGAGGAAACCGCGGCGGTCGTCGAGGTAGGGCCCGAGCACGTCCTCGCCTGCCGGGCAGACGGCCATGCAGTACGCCGCCTTGTAATTCGGTTTGAACGCCAGGCTCTGCCACATGGACACGTTCTCCGAGTCGCTGACCCGGGAGCGGAAGTCGGCGGCGTCCTCGCTGTCGGCCACGGTCTGCGCCCAGTCGGTGAAGCCGCTCATGAACTCGCGGTAGTTGTGCGTCGAGCAGGCGAGGAAATCGAACTCGCCGGTTTTGGCGATCGCCCCGATCGGGCAGGCGGCGACGCACAACTTGCAGTCCAGACAAGGGTTGTAGTCGAGGGCTTCGCCGTAAGCGGACATCTCGGCGTCGAGCAACAGCGTCGCCAGGAGCACGAAGTTGCCGAATTTCGGGTGGATCACGTTGCGGTGCAGGCCCATCGCGCCGAGCCCGGCGGCGACGGCGACCGTCTTGTGCGCCACCACCCAGATCCGGCCGGGGTAGTTCTCCATCTCCATCGGGAAGGTCGCGGACGGGTTGATCGCGCGGTACCCGGCGTCCTGCAGGGTACGGACGATCGTGCGCGCGGCCTCGTTGATGATCTCGCCGCTTCGATGGAACTCCTGGTTGGCCACGCTCCGGGCGGGGGAGCGGACGTCGTCGCGGTTCATCCGCACCACCAGGGAGACCAGCGTCCTGGTACCCGGCAGCGCACGCTCGACATGCTCCCGTTCCCCCGCCAGATCCGGATGGCCGAGGGAGACCGCGGCCGCGTCGTCGGCGCCCGCGGCGAGACAGATCTCCTTGAGCCAGGCCGCGTCGATCACCGGCGACGGCTTGTCGCGAGGTTTCGCGAGCACCGCTTGGACCGAAGGGTGATCCGCGAGTTTCCTGGGGAGCTTGCCGGTCACAGCGCCTCCAGGATGGTCGCGTTGGCCTGGCCGCCGCCCTCGCACATCGCCTGCAGGCCGAAGCGGGCGCCGTGGTGGTGCAGCGCGTTGACCAGCGTGCCCATCAGCCGGGTGCCACTCGCGCCGAGCGGATGGCCCAGCGCGATCGCGCCGCCGTGGACGTTGACCTTCGCCGGGTCGGCCCCGGTCTCCTGCTGCCACGCGAGCACGACGCTCGCGAACGCCTCGTTGATCTCGAACAGATCGATGTCCTCCAGCCGCAGACCCGCGCGCCGCAGCACCTTCTCGGTCGCGGGGACGACCCCGGTGAGCATGAGCAGCGGGTCGGAGCCCGTGACGGCGAAACTGTGCAGGCGCGCACGGGGACGGAGACCGAGCCGCGCCGCCGTCTCGCCGGAGGTGATGAGCACCGCGGAGGCGCCGTCGTTGACGGGGCTGCTGTTGCCCGCGGTCACCGACCAGTCGATCTGCGGGAACCTCTCCGAGATCGCCGGGTCCTCGAAAGCCGGGCGCAGCTTGGCGAGCGTTTCCGGGTTCGTGCCGGGGCGGATCGACTCGTCGGTGGACACCAGGCCGGATGGCGTCTCGATCGGTACGATCTGGCTCGCGAACCGCCCGAGTTCGTGTGCCCGTGCGGCTTTCCGGTGCGACGACACGGCGAACGCGTCCATCGCCTCGCGGCCGAGCGACCACTTCGCGGCGATGAGCTCGGCGCTGATCCCTTGCGGAACCAGGCCTTCCGGGTACCGCTCGGCGACGCCGGGGCCGAGCGGATCGGTGCCGGGCAGGACGTTCGACCACATCGGGACGCGGCTCATGGACTCGACGCCGCAGGCGATGACGACGTCGTACGCGCCGGCCATGACGCCCTGGGCGGCGAAGTGCACGGCCTGCTGGCTGCTCCCGCATTGCCGGTCGACGGTGGTCGCGGGCACGCTCACCGGGAGCCCGGCCGCGAGCGCGGCCCAGCGCGTGACGTTCTGGGCCTGTTCGCCGACCTGGTCGACCGCACCGCCGATGACGTCGTCGATCAACTCGGGATCGAGGCCGTTGCGCTGGACGAGCGCGCGCAGGGTGTGGGCCAGCAGCTGGACCGGGTGGACCTCGTGCAGGGAACCGCCGGGTTTGCCCTTGCCGATCGGGGTACGGACGGCATCCACGATGACCGCGTCGTGCACGGCTGCCTCCTCGGGTGAGTTGGAATATCCAACTTACTGTGGCACCGAGTGGGTTGGAAATCAAGACTCACTGGGTTTACGCTCGTCGCATGACCGAGGGACCAAGGGACTGCTCGATCGCGAACGCGATGGAGGTGATCGGGGAGCGCTGGAGCCTGCTCGCGCTGCGCGAGGTGTTCTTCGGGGCGCGGCGGTTCGACCAGATCGTCCGCAACACCGGCGCGAGCCGGGACATCCTGACCACCCGGCTCCGGAAGCTCGTCGAGGCGGGCATCCTCGAGAAACGACTCTACGAGGAACACCCGCCGCGGTACGAGTACGTGCTCACCGAAGCCGGGCGGGCACTCAATCAGGTGCTGTTGAACCTCATGGCCTGGGGCGACAGGTTCGTCACCGAAGGACCGGCGCCGACGGTGTGGCGGCATTCCTGCGGGGAGGACCTCGCGCCGGAAACCGTGTGCGCGCACTGCCGCGAACCGGTGCGGGAGAAGGACATGACGCTGGTGCGGAGCACCCGGCGCGCTTAGGGCGTTTTCCAGTTCCGTTCGATCACCCGCATGAGCGCGGGATAGACGAACAAGTACCGGAACGGCTTGATGAACCCCATGTATGCCCGTCCGAACCGCCCGTTGGGCCGGACCAGCACCGCCATCTGACCGCGAAACCGGCCGGGCTCGTCCTCGATCCACGCGAGGTGGAGGATCCCGTGCACGGTCCGGTTCGCCATCTCCGCGGCGAATTCGTCGTCCAGCCGGTAGATCGGCGTGAACGGCAGCCAGTCCTCGTCCGGGCCGGTCGGTGTGTGCCGGAGGTCTTCCGGCAGCCTGTCCCGGACGGACTCCACCCGGGAATCGAGGCCGGAATCCTTCTCGTCCAGCCGGAACAGCGCGCCGAGTTTCCAGCGCAGCGACCACAGCGCGCGGACGATCAGCGGCGCGCCGTCCGGGAACCGGCCCGAAGCGAACTGTTGCACCAGTCTGGCGAAGTCGTCCGGGCCGCCGGGTGTTTCCAGTGCCCAGACGTCTTCGAGGTCGAAGTCCCCGGCGACCTCGTGGATCCGCCAGGATCGCGTGGTGTGGGCCGTGTTCGCGAGTTTCATGCCGATACCAGGGCGGTGATCTCGCGGGGGCGGACTTCGCGTTCGTCGTAGGCGACGTCCACGTCGGCGGATCCCAGTGCTCGCATCGAGGCCGTCTGCGCCGCTTCGGATTCCCAGCGCGCGATCGACACCACGGCGTCGCCGGCGGCGGTCACCCAGCATTCGGCGGAGAGGCAGCCCGGCGTGTCTCGCAGAACCCCGGCGACTCGCTGGACCCGCGCGACGAAGGCGTCGTGATGGTCGGCGTGCGGGTAGTGCATGGCCACGAATCCAACGCTCATTTCGGTGTTTCCTCCCAGTGTGTTCCGCCATCTATACGGTAGCGTATATATCGCTGTCGTGGTGACGGCGTGACGGGGGATACGGTGCAGGCATGGCCGCTGAAACCCGGACCCCGCCGAGTGCCTGGATCGACGCGGGCCTGCGCGCGTTGTCCGCCGGAGGCCCCGGCGCCGTGCGCGTCGAGGCGCTCGCGAAGACGCTCGGAGTCACCAAAGGCGGCTTCTACGGGCATTTCGCCGACCGCGGCGCGCTGATCGAGGAAATGCTCGTCACCTGGGAACGGATGAGCACCGACGAGTTGTTCGAGCGGGTCGAGCGCGAGGGCGGGGACGCCAGGGCGAAGATCCGGCGCGCGGGCATGGTCGCCGGGGACCGGCTGCTGCCGGTGGACCTCGCTATCCGCGACTGGTCCCGGCACGATCCGGCGGTCGCCGAACGGCTCCGTCGCGTGGACAACCAGCGGATGGACTACCTGCGCTCGCTCATGCGCGAGATCTTCGCCGACGAGGACGAGGTCGAAGCCCGCTGCCTGCTGGCGTTCTCACTCCTGATCGGCAAGCACTTCATGGCCGCCGACCACGGCGGCCGCAGTCGCGACGAGGTCACCGAACTTGCGGGGAAACTGCTGCTCTCCGGCTCGTGAGTGGTAAGTGACGTTCTAACGACCCTTACCACTCACGACCCGCTTGACCGATGCCTTCCGCCGCTGCCCGGGCCGGCTAATCGTCGTCCTCTTCCGGTGTGGTCGGGACCTGCTTGCGCGCGACGTAGATGAGCAGGCCGATGATCACCACGGGGCCGACGAAGATCAGGGCCTCGTCCCAGCCGCCCTGGTGCATCATCATCACCCGTGCCGCGATGGTCATGAGCCGGAAACCAGCGCGATCCCGAGCGCGGTGTAGGCGATCATCAGCGCCAGCATGGGGTACTGGCCCACCTTGACGTAGTTCGCGCGCAGCACGCCGACGGATCGATCATGCGCCGAGGTTACGGCGAGAACGTGGCCGGCGACGATTCCGGCGATCTGCACCAGCGCGATCACGCCGGTCGAGACGACCGTGTAGTCGATCGCGCGGCCGAAACCCTGCTGACCGGAGAACACGGCGAACGAGAAGTAGTGCGCGACCGTGTAGCCGACCATGATCGGGATCAGCGACGGCGCGAACGCGGGATACGGGTCGAACCCGCGCCGCAGATATGGCCTGGTCAGGGCGATGGCCCCGGCGTAGGCACCGTAGGTGAGCGCGATGCAGACCGCGAGCCCGGCGGTGCCGCCGAGGACGCCGGCGTCCAGCGAGGTCCAGAAGGGGAGCCGGGTCAGGCCGTCGAACGCCGTCGAGCCCAGTACCACCAGGATCAGCGCGGTGAGCCAGGGCGCGGGGGAGACGGTGAGCAGGCCGTCCAGCGGATTCCGGAGCACGAGCCGTCCGTCGGCGCGCCTGCCGAAGGGGGAGAGGGCCGCGATCAGACGGGCGTAGACCTCGAAGGCGTCGCCGCGATCGAACCAGCGCGGCCCGAACACCACCCCCAAGGCAATGTGTATAACGGCATACACGGCGCCGAAAAGGGCGATCGCCCGTGGCGAGTCCGAGTGCGGGAAGACCAGTTCCAGCCACAAAAACGCCAAGAGGCCGACAATGGCGGGCAGATAGCCCAGTCTTTCCGGGAGTTCCCGGTGCCGGGCCGGGAACAGCGAGGCGACCGTCCTCAGGGGATTCAGCCGGGTCCATACCGGACCGAACAGCAAGGAGAGCGGTACCAAGCCGACCCAGAACCAGACGTAGAACCACGCGGGGGCGGGGTTGTCCGCCGGGCTGTCCGGACCGGCCCACGCCACGGCGAGAAAGCCCGCGAACAGTGCGGCACCGAGTGCTCGCAGCGTGATCCGGACGAGTGTGCTGTCCAGGAACCCTTGCAGGCCGAGCGGAAGTGCGCGACCGGCGTCGGCGCCGCGGAGTTTCGGTTCCTTCCAGAGGACCGTGAGCGCGAAGAAGGAGATCACGACGGCCGCCGCTCCCGCGTAGAGCGCGAGCCACAGCGGGACCGGCAGATCGGACCGGCCGCCGAGACCGTGCGCCAGGATCATCCGCTCACCCGGAGCTTGGTCACCGCCGCGCCGCTCTTGTGCAGTTCCACCTCGAAGATCCCGTCGATGTTCGCGGTGAACGACACGGTCCCCGGGACACCGGGAGCCAGTCGGGCGGCCTTGTCGTAGCCGTGGACGTGCAGTTCGTCGGCCTGGTCGGAGGTGACCTCCAGTGCGACGTTCTCGCCGGTGCGCACCGCGACCTCTTCCGGGCCCGCGGTGCGTTTGCCCTCGGCGATCGAGAACTTCACGGTCCGCGTGCCGGTGTTCTGGGCCGGTTCCGAGCCGGTCGATCCCGAACAGCCCGTCACAGCCAGCAGCACGGCCGCAGTGATCCCGCAGATCCTTCGCATCGAGGTCCCTCCCAGTCGTACGCCCCGGCTTGCCTGGCCAGGACCTTGCCCCTATCGTGTTACCCCAAGGTAACAGTTACTGAGGTTAGCAGGAAGGCGAGCAAGGTGTTCTTGGCTCAGGAGAGCCCGCCTGCCGGCGGCGCACAATTCGGGCAGATCGTCATCGCGGGCCTGATGTTCACCGCGGTCTTCCTGCCACTGGGTGTTTTCGTCCTTCGCGAACGTGCGGGGAAGCGGACCGTCTTCGGCCGGGTCGCCGACTGGATGGGTGGTTTCAGCGGTCTGCCGCGGTGGGCGGCGCTGCCGATGGTCGTCGCGTTCCTCTCCGGGATGTCGGCGCTGATCGGCGTCTACTGGGACGTGCCGATCCACATGGAACTCGGCCGTGACGAAGGCCCGCTGGCCAACCCGTCGCACTACCCGATCTACTTCGGACTGATGGGCATCTTCGCCGCCGGCGTGCTTAGCGCAACCCTAGCGACGAAGGACCTGCCCAAGCGCACGTTCAAGATCGGCCCGCACTGGCGGGCCCCGATGGGCTCCATCCAGATGATGGCGACCGGTCTGGTCGGCATCGCCGGGTTCCCGCTCGACGACGTCTGGCACCGGCTGTTCGGCCAGGACGTCACCGAATGGGGCCCCACCCACGTCCTCATGATCGGTGGCGGCGTCTGCGTCGTCCTCGGCCTCCAGCTGCTGCTCGGCGAGGCCCGCCAGGTCGGCGCGACCGGGCCGATCGTGCGCCTGCTCGGCCCGGTGCTCGCCGGTGCCTGGATGATGGGCGCCTCGGCGTTCCTGATGGAGTTCGACCTCGGCGTCCCGCAGTTCCCCATGCTGTCGCAGGTCGTGCTCGTCGGGCTGATCGGCGCGTGGACGCTGACCTACGGACGGCTGTCGTGGGGACCCGGCGGCGCGCTGATCGTCGTCGCGGTCTTCCTCGTGTCGCGCGCCTCGTTCACGGTCATCCCGCTGTTCGCCGATCTGCACGTCGCGTCGCTGCTGCCGTACCTCGCCGAGGCGGTGATCATCGAGGTCGTGGCACTGGCGATGCGCAATCGTCAGGGGTACGCCTTCGCCGTTGTCGCGGGTCTGCTCGTCGGGACGGCCGGGATGCTCGCCGAGGCGGCGTTCACCCGGTGGCTGATGCCGAACCCGTGGCCGGCCGCCCATCTGCCGTTGTTCGTCCTGTTCGGGACCGGTGCGGCGCTCGCGGGTGCGTTCATCGGTGTCTGGCAGTACCAGCGGGTCGAGGAGACGGCGACCCTGGAGCCCGCGAGTGGCCCCCGGCACGTGATCGGTCTCGTCGGCGCGCTGGGCGCGGTCGCGCTGATGTCCTCGGTCGCCGTCCCCGGTGACCCGGAACCCGGGTTCACCGCCGACGTCCGGCTGACCGAGGCCGCCGCGGGGCTGCCGATCTCGGACCCGCACGGCGGGGGCACCCCCCGCTGGGTCGACGCGACCGTCACGATCTCCCGGCCCGACCTGGCTGACGACGCCGTGTGGCTGAACGGCTTTTCCTGGCAGGGCGGCGACTTCTTCACCGCGCCGCTGGAGAAGATCGGCGACGGCGTGTACCGCACTGCCCAGCCGCTGCCGGTGTTCGGCCAGTGGAAGACCGGGATCCGTGTGCACGTCCCGAATCGGACGATGGGGCTCGCCCCGATCTACGCGCCCGCCGACCCGGCCGCGAACGCGCCCGCGATCGACGCCGCGTCCGGTCCGCGCGAGTTCATGTCCGAGATCGAGTTCCTGCAGCGGGAACGGAAATCCGAGACGCCCGCCGTGCTGTGGACGGTCGCCTACGTGACCGTCGGGTTGATCTTCGCCGCCATGTGGGCCCTGTTCGCGTGGCTTTACGCGGCCGCCGCCACCGCGCGGCGCCGTGAGGTCACCGTCGGCTGAAGCAGGAGAGTGGCCGCCGGGTCGTCGCGCGACACGGCGGCCACTTTGCTGTCCGGTATCGATTGGGCATCATCGCGCGCAAGCGTTCTGCAAGCGCGCTCTCCTTGAATGCCCAGGAAGCGGCGGTTCTGGCGTCGTCATACGCCCGAATGGTGACCTAACGCGACTTTGTAATAACTTATAGTTACTTTTGACCACGCGACGGCGTTTTCCGTGTACGTGGGGTGTTGGCGAGTCATTGCGCGGTTACCGCGACATGTGGTTACTTTTCCGCTTCGGGGGTTGGATACAGCGAGTTTCGATGGGGTGGTCTTCGTGCGCACAGAGCGTTTTCCCAGGCGACGGCGTGGTCTTCGCGTGGTCGCGGTCCTGGCCGCTTCGGCGGTCGCGACGGTGCCTTTCGTGCCCGCCGCGGCGGCGCAGCAGCAGGGCAAGGTTCTCCGGGTGGCGCTCACGACCGGGATCGACCACCTGAACCCCTTCACCGCCCAGTTGTCGGCGGCGACTCAGGTCGGCCGGTTCAACTACGAGTTCCTGACCCTGCCCTCGGCCGAGGACACCCAGCCCACGGGCGGCGTCGCCGAGTCTTGGACGACCTCCGACGACAAGCTCACCTGGACCTTCACCATCCGTCAGGGGATGAAGTGGTCCGACGGCAAGCCGGTCACCGCGCAGGACCCCGCGTACACGTTCCAGCGGATGCTCGACGACGAGAACGCCCGCACCGCGAACGGCAGTTACGTCTCCAACTTCGCCTCGGTTTCGGCGCCGGACGACAAGACGCTCGTCATCAAGACCAAGGCCCCGCAGTCGAGCATGACCTCGCTCGACGTCCCGATCGTGCCCAAGCACATCTGGGAGCCGATCAAGGACCTCAACGCCCCCTCGACCGACGAGATGGCCGTGGTGGGCGTCGGCAGCGGGCCGTACCTGCTGACCGAGTACAAGAAGAACGAGTTCGTGAAGTTCAAGGCGAACAAGGACTACTGGCGCGGCGCCCCCAAGGTCGACGAACTGCAGCTGCTCCAGTTCAAGGACGCCGAGGCGGCGGTGAACGCGCTGAAGCAGGGCGAGGTCGACGCCATCAACCGGCTCACCCCGACCCAGTTCGACGCGCTCAAGGGCGAGAAGACCATCACCACGAACAAGGCACCCGGGCGCCGGTACAACGAGCTCATCATCAACTTCGGCGTCAAGAACGTGGTCGACCAGCCGATCGGTGACGGCAATCCGCTGCTGAAGGACATCCGCGTCCGCAAGGCGATCGCCCAGGCCATCGACACCGAGGCCATCGTCCAGAAGGTCATGAACGGTTACGGGCAGCCGGGCACCGGCGTCGTTCCCGCTATCTACAAGTCCTACACCTGGTCGCCGTCCGAAGCGGAGAAGACCAAGTTCGACATCGGCGCCGCGAACGCGACCCTCGACCAGGCAGGCTTCGCGAAGGGCCCGGACGGCATCCGCGTCGCCCCTGGTGGTGCCAAGCTGGAGTTCCGCCTCGCCGGGCACGCCAACCGTCCGTTCGACCAGCGCACCGCGCAGTTCGTCGGGGGCTGGCTCAAGGACATCGGTATCGGTGTCAAGCAGGAACTGGTCTCCGACGACGAACTCGACGACCGCACCACCGCCGGTAACTACGACCTGGCTATCTCCGGCTACGGCACGTCGCCCGACCCGGACTACGCGCTGTCGCTCAACACCTGCGCCGGCCGTCCGAACGCCCAGGGCAACGGCGGCACCAGCGCCACCTTCTTCTGCGACCCGCGGTACGAAGACCTGTATAAGCAGCAGCTGATTGAGTTCGACCCGGCCAAACGCGCCGAGATCGTCAAACAGGCCCAGGCCGTGCTGGCGAACCAGTACGTCGACGTCGTCCTGGACTACGACAACGTGCTCGAGGCCTACCGCTCGGACAAGTTCGCCTCGTTCACCAAGCAGCCGCAGCCCGACGGCGCGATCCTGGAGCAGTCCGGCTACTGGGGCGTCTACGGCGCCACCCCGGCCGACTCCGCCGCGGCGGCAGGCTCGGATGACGGCGGCGGCAACACCGGGCTGTGGATCGGCATCGGCGCGGTCGTGCTGGTGGTGCTCGTCGGTGGTGGCGTGCTGCTCGGGCGGCGCGGCAAGTCGGCAGACGACCGGGAGTAAAGGACCGCGTTGACCGAAGCACTCAGTTCCCTCGATCAGCCCTCGGCGCTCGTCGACCCCGACGAGCGCCGGGGCGGGACCGGTACCACTCGGTTCGTCCTCACCAAGATCGGCGAAGCGCTGGCCAGCCTCGTCCTGGTGGTCGTCCTCGGCTTCTTCCTGTTCCGGATGCTGCCCGGCGACCCGGTCCGGACCATGGTCCGCGACCGGCCGACCGACGCGAAGATGATGGCGGAACTGCGCGAGCAGATGGGCGTGGACAAGCCCCTGCTGGTGCAGTTCTGGGACTACGTCACCGGTCTGCTGACCGGCGACATGGGCCAGTCCTACATCCTGCGGCAGCCTGTCGCCGGCCTGATCGGTGAACGCCTGTGGCCGACCATCCTGCTCGTCGGCAGCGCGACGGTACTCGCGATCCTGCTCGGGCTGTGGCTCGGCATCCGGGCGGCGTGGCGGCGCAACAGCACCTTCGACCGCGTCCAGACCGGGATCGCGCTCACGCTGTGGTCGGTCCCGCAGTTCTGGCTGGGGCTCATCCTGCTGGTCGCCACGAACGGTCTCTTCCCCAGCCGGGGCATGCATTCCCCGGACGTCGAGCCCGGGTTCTTCTCCGAAGGCCTCGACGTCCTGCACCATCTGGTGCTGCCCTGCCTGACGCTGCTCGTGGTCTTCTACGCCCAGTACATGCTGGTGATGCGGTCGTCCCTCATCGGCGAGATGAACTCGGACTACCTCACCACCGCGCGGGCGAAGGGGCTGCGGGACGAGCTGGTGCGCAAACGGCACGCCGTCCCGAACGCGCTATTGCCGACCGTCACGCTCGTTTTCATCCAGTTCGGCATGGTGGTGTCCGGCGCGGTCTCGGTCGAGGCCGTGTTCAGCTGGCCCGGCCTCGGGCAGCTGCTCTACACCTCCCTCCAGGGGCCGGATCTTCCTCTCCTGCAAGGAGTTTTCGTGGTGCTCGCCGGTGCGGTGGTGCTGATGAACCTGTTCGCGGAACTGCTCTACCGCGTGCTGGACCCGAGGGTGCGGACGGCATGACGACAGCGGAGAAACCGGGCGGCATCGTCTGGCGCCGCCGTCGTGCGGCAGTGGCGAAGCACTGGCATGAATTCGCGTCCAACAAGGCCGGGCTGACCGGGTTGATCTTCCTCGGCGTCATCACCCTGCTGGCCATCCTGGCGCCGGTGCTTTCGGACGAGTCGGATCTCGACGTCACGAAGGCCGCCGGCCGCTCATTGGAAGCACCGAGCGGGGAGTTCTGGCTCGGTACCGACATCGACGGCCGGTCCGTCCTCCTGATGACGTACTGGGGCGCGAGGATCTCCCTGCTCGTGGGGTTCTCCGCCGCGTTCCTCTCGGT
Source organism: Amycolatopsis sp. cmx-4-19 (assembly GCA_049998115.1). Classification (GTDB taxonomy): domain Bacteria; phylum Actinomycetota; class Actinomycetes; order Mycobacteriales; family Pseudonocardiaceae; genus Amycolatopsis. Next base: position 222,783 of record JAEBEO010000007.1, read on the forward strand.
GCTGATCGGCACGATCATCGGGATCGCGGCCGCGCATTTCGGCGGCTGGATTTCGAGCCTGCTGCTGCGGTTCACGGACTTCTTCCTGGTGCTGCCGTCCCTCGTGCTGGCCGTGGTCCTGGCCGCGGTCCTCGACCGGAACACGGCGACCGTGATCATCGCCATCGGCGTCACCGCCTGGCCGAGCACCGCACGGCTGGTCCGGGCGCAGACCCTGACCATCGAGAGCAGGCCGTACATCGAGCGTTCGAAGGCACTGGGCGGCGGCCATCTCCACATCGTCGGCAAACACGTGTTGCCCGGCGTCATGCCGCTCGTGCTCGCCAACACCACGCTCGTCGTCGGCAATGCCGTCATCGCCGACGCCACACTCGCGTTCCTGGGGGTCGGCGACCCGAACGCCGTCTCCTGGGGCGCGATGCTGCAGAGCGCGCTGAACAACGGGGCCATCACCCGGGGTGCCTGGTGGAACCTGCTGCCACCGGGCATCGCGATCGTCGTGGTCGTACTCGGCTTCACCCTCGTCGGACGCGCGCTGGAGACCGTGCTGAACCCGCGCCTGAAGGGACAGCACTCATGAGCCCCTTGCTGGAACTGAAGAACCTCGGCGTCACCTACGCCACCGGGAGCGGCGAGGTCGCCGCCGTCCGGGGAGTCGACCTCGTGCTCGAACCCGGCGACACCCTCGGCGTGGCGGGGGAGTCGGGTTCGGGGAAGTCGACGGTCGCGATGAGCGTGCTGCGGCTGCTCCCGCGTTCGGCGAAGGTCAGCGGGGAGATCCTGCTCGACGGCGAAGACGTCACGACGATGAACTGGGGCAGGCTGCGCTCGGTGCGCTGGGCCGAGGCCTCGGTCGTGTTCCAGGGCGCGATGCACGCGCTCAACCCGGTCCGCAAGATCGGGGAACAGATCGCCGAGCCGATCCGCCTGCACCCGCCAGGGGGCAAGGCGTTGCCCGACGCCGAGGTCCAGGCCAAGGTCGCGGACCTGCTCGAACAGGTCGACCTGCCGCGCGGCCGGTCCGGGGCGTACCCGCACGAGCTGTCCGGCGGCCAGAAGCAGCGCGTGATGATCGCGATGGCGCTGGCCTGCTCGCCGCGGCTGATCATCGCGGACGAGCCGACCACCGCGCTCGACGTCATCGTCCAGGCCCAGGTGCTCGACCTGCTCGGCAGGCTGGTCGCCGAACAGGGGATCGGGCTGATCATGATCAGTCACGACCTGTCGGTGCTCGCCGCGACCTGCCGCCGGATCGCGGTCATGTACGACGGCGAGATCGTCGAGGAACGGCCCAGCGCCGAACTGATGAGCGCGCCGCGGCACGAACACAGCAAGGCGCTGGCGGCGGCGTTCCCGACCGTCGGCGACCCGGTGTCGAGGTTCGCCCCGGCGACCAGCACGCCGCTGCCGCCGGAACCGGAACGCAGTGGCGACCAGCCCGCGTTGCTGGAGGCCGAGGACCTGCGGGTCAGCTTCCGCGACCGCACCGGCAAGCGGATCGACGCCGTCGCCGGGGTGAGCCTCCAGGTGCGCAGGGACGAGATCGTCGCACTGGTCGGCCAGTCCGGATCCGGCAAGACGACGCTGGCCAGGACGTTGCTCGGGCTGCAGAAACCCGACTCCGGCGCGGTGCGCTACGACGGCAAGCCGGTGCCGCTGCGCGGTGCCGGGCTCAAGGCGTACCGGCGGCAGGTCCAGCTGGTCCTGCAGGATCCGACGAGCGCGCTGAACCCGAATCACACGGTGTACGAAGCCGTCGCGGAAGGGCCTCGTATCCACGGCAGGGGACCGAGCGAGCGCGAGATCGTCATCAAGGCACTCGAGGCGGCCGAGCTGCGTCCCGCCGAGAAGTTCCTCGACCGGCTCCCGCACGAGCTGTCGGGCGGGCAGCGGCAGCGGGTGGTGATCGCGGGCGCGCTCGCGCTGGACCCGGGGGTGATCGTCGCCGACGAACCGGTGGCGTCGCTCGACGCGTCGGTCCGCGGCGAGATCCTGGCGCTGCTGCTGCGCCTGCGGCGTGAGCTGGGTCTGGCCGGTCTCGTGATCACCCACGACCTCGGGCTGGCGTGGAACATCGCCGACCGGGTCGCGGTGATGTACCGGGGAGAGCTGGTGGAGGTCGGTACCGTGGAAGAGGTCTTGCTGGACCCGAAGCACGAGTACACGAAGTCGCTGCTCGCCGCACTTCCCGGCGGCACCGCGCACCGGGCGGCGGCCGACCGCTGACCGGAGGAATTCCCGTCTCCGACGCGGGAAACACCCATTGCCGCGCACTCGCACAGGCGCGGTGTGTAACCTCCAATCTCGAAATGGCGACCACGACAGACTCCCCGCAGACGCCCTCGGCCGGTTCGCTCGGCGAGCGGCTCCGGGTGCCTTCCCGGTTCCCGTACCGCACCATCGCGATGGGAACCATCGGCAGCACGCTGCTCATGCTGGCCGCACTCGGCGCGGGAGGCACCCTCATCCGTGACCCGATCCTGGGGCACGGACCACTGTCGTGGATCCGCTACGGCCACGGCCGCATCCTGGCCAACGTGATGCTCTACACGGGCTTCGCGTTGATCATCTGGGCGTGGGTGCGGCTGGGCCGCTACGCGCTCGCCGGGCGGATCGGGAGCCGTCCGATCGTGATCGCCGCGGCCTGCTGGATGGCGCCGCTGCTGGTCTCGCCGCCGCTGTTCACCCGCGACGTCTTCTCCTACCTCGCGCAGGGCGCGCAGCTGCTGCAAGGGCTCGACCCGTATGCGAACGGCCCGGCCGAACTGACCGTGCTCCCGGACGTCGTGCAGAACGTCCACCCGCTCTGGCAGACCACCCCGGCCCCGTACGGCCCGTTGTTCCTGCTGGTCGCCAAGGGGATCGTGGCGGTCACCGGCAACGACATGATCGCCGGCGTCATCGCGACCCGGCTCGTGCTGATGATCGGCCTCGTCGGGATGCTGTGGTCGCTGCCGCGGCTGGTCAAGCACCTCGGCGGCAAGCTGCCGATCACGCTGTGGCTCGCCATCGCCAGCCCGATGACGGTCATCCACCTCGTCGGCGGCCCGCACAACGACCTGCTGATGCTCGGCTTCCTCACCATCGGCGTCCTGGCCGCGCTGGAGCGCAAACACGTCCTCGCGATCGTCCTGGTCACCGTCGGCATGCTGATCAAGCCGACCGCGGCCTGGGCGCTGCCGTTCCTGGTCTGGGTGTGGGCGAACCATTTGCCCGGCGACCGGAAGGTGGTCAACTTCTTCCGCGCCGGAGCGGCGTCGGTGGGGATCTTCCTGCCGGTGTTCGTCGCGGGAACCTGGATCTCGCTGGGTTCGGTGAACCTCGGCTGGCTGACCGGCTTGAAGGCGCCGACGCTCATCGCGAACTGGATGAACTTCCCGACCGGCATCGGTGAGATCTTCTACTCGCTGGTGAACCTGGTGATCGACGTCGAGGTCTCGCCGTTCGTCACCGTGTTCCGGGCGATCGCCATGGTCGGCCTGTTCGTCTTCGCCGGCCGCCAGTGGTGGCTGGCCCGCGACGGTGGCAACCCGGCGATCCACCGGATGGCGATCGTCCTGCTGGCCGGTGCGATCGTCCCGCCGCCCTCGCTGCCGTGGTACCTGACCTGGGGTTTCGTAGTCCTGTCGGCATTCGAATGGCGGCGTCGGAACCTCGCGGTCGTCGTCGCGGTGTCGGTGTTCGTGACGCTGGTGTACTACCCGACCGGCGAGCAGGCGCTGTACGACTGGTGGTTCATGGCGGGCGTCGTCGCGGCGAGCGTCTACGCGGCCGCTTCGCTGCTGCGGCCGGATCCGCTGGGCGTCATCGCCGCTTGGCGGGGGAAGCCCGCGGAGCAGTTCCTGCCCGCCGAGGCCCCTCGGTCCTGAAGTCCGAAGTCCGTGAAGGCCTCCTTGAGGGACCCAGAGTCCCTCAAGGAGGCCTTCACGGACCACCCACCAAGCCCGATGTATAATGACCTATACATCGGGGCAATGAACCAAAGAAGTTCAGGAAGCTCGCCACCCGCTTCACGAGTGGATCAGGGCGCTTACGACGGCATGCGGGGGCGGCTGAGCCTCGTACTGCGGGTACTTCTCCCGCAGCAACCGGACCGGCAGTGCCTGCTCGTCCGGGTCGGTCAGCACCCGCGCGACCCCGTCGGCCCGTGCCCACCACAGTTCGGCCCAGTCCTCGTCGTAGCGATCGGTCAGGAAACCGACCGCCGGGTTCTCGGCGATGTTCTTCAGCCGCCGCAGTGCCGTCGTGCTCTTCGGTTTGTGATCGATGGCGAACGCGATCGAATCGCCTTCGACGACGAACGTCACCGGTACCAGGTGGGGCGCACCGTCCGAACCCGTCGTCGCCAACCGTGCGATGCGTTCGCCCTCGAATCGGGCGCGGGCTTCCGCCGGGGTCAACCGCATGCCCGCAACGGTACCTAGTCCGAGCGCCGGACGCGGAGCACGTTGTCCGAGCGCGTGCCTTCCTGGCCTTCCGGACCAGGGAAATCACGCGTGACCAGTTCCTGGAGTTCCACGGTCCATTCGTCCTCGGGCAGCGCCAGTGCTTCGAGCACCTCGGCGGGAGTGGGGAAGTGGACGTGCTCGTGCGGCGGCTCGTCCAGCCAGGTCGGCCAGCCCGCGTGACCGCACACCAGGAGTGTGCCGCCCGGTGAGACGGCTTCGGCGGCGCGGCGGAGTGCCTTGTCCCGTTCGCCGTCCTTTTCGACCGGCGAGTGGAAGAACTGCGCCGAAACGAGGTCGAACGAGCCTTCGGGGAGCGACGCCGTGAGGTCGTGGCGTTCCCAGACGATGCCGTCGACACCGGCTTCGGCCGCGTGTCCGGCGGCACGCTTCAGGGCGGTGTCGGAGATGTCGACGGCGGTGACGCGCCAACCCCGCTGGGTGAGCCAGATCGCGTCGCCGCCCTCGCCGCAGCCGAGGTCGAGGGCGGTGCCGGGCGTCAGCGGTGCGACCTCGCGTACCAGGAGCGGGTTCGCCTTCCCGCTCCAGACCTTGTCCTTCTCCTGGTAGAAGTCTTCCCAGAACTGCTGTGTGGAATCCATGTCCGAAACGATGCCTGCGACATCGCCGAAACCGCCAGTTCTGTTGCTGTTATGGCAAGACTGTGAGCGTGCCCGCACCGGCGTCGAGGGTGGCCCGCGGGCCGAGGGGGAGGGTCGGCGACGCCGGGACGTGCCCGAAGCCGAAGTCCCACACCATCGGCACCGCGAGCGGGCCGAGCCGGTCGAGCATCAGGTCCCGGATCGCCGCGGGATCACCGCAGCCCTCCCAGGAGCCCAGCACGATCCCCTGGACGCCGTCGAGCCAGCCGGAACGCAGCAACTGCGTCACCAGCCGGTCGATCCGGTAGACGCGTTCGGTGACGTCTTCCAGCAGCACGATCGCGTCCCGTGCCGAACCCTGCTCGGGAGTGCCGAGACCCGCCGCCAGTAGCGCGAGGTTGCCACCGACGAGGGTGCCGGTGGCGGTGCCGGGCACCAGTGGTGACGCGGTCGGCGACGCGATCGTCCGCACCCCGTCCGGTTCGAACAGCGACAGCCGCAAGTGTTCGGCGGCCACGGCGTCGAACAGCAGACTCGCGGGCATCGGGGAGAAGAGCGTCCGCAGTCCCAAGTGGACGTTCACAGCCCGGTGCAGCGCGGTCACATCGCTGGAACCGGCGAACATCTTCGGTCCGGCCGCCCGCAACGCCGCCCAGTCGAGAAGGTCGAGCATGCGCTGCGAGCCGTATCCGCCGCGCGCGGCGAGGACACAGGTCACGCCCGGATCCAGCCAGGCCTGGGTGAACTCGGCGGCCCGTGCCGTGTCGGAGGCGGAGAGGTAGCCGTCGGGCGTGGCGCGGACGCACTCTCCGACGCGGACCTCGACACCCCACCCGTGCAGCACCGGCAGCGCCTTTTCGACGAGTTCCGCGGGAACCGGCCCGGCGGGCGCGACCAACGCGATCGTGTCGCCCGGCCGGACGATCGGCGGCCTCATCGGCTCAACCGGAGGAGAGGGACACCGGGTGTCTCGAAGCCCAGGACCTGACCGTAGAACGACAACTCGGCTTCGAGTGTGGCCACGATCGTCTCCGCTTTCCGGAAACCGTGCTGTTCGCCTTCGAACCGCAGGTAGGCGTGGTCGATGCCGCGTCCAGCCAGCCCGGCCACGAACCGGTCGGCCTGTTCGGGCGGGCAGATCTCGTCTTCCAGGCCCTGCAGGAACAACAGCGGCCCGGCGAGGGTGCCCGCGTTGGTGATCGGCGAGCGATCCCGGTAGCGCTGCTCGGTTTCCGGCAGCGGCCCGATGAGGCTGTCGAGGTAGCGGGACTCGAAGTCGTGCGTCTCGCCGCCGTCCCCGGTCCACTGGTAGAGATCGAGGATCGGGTACATGACCGTGCCCGCGCGGTAGGTCGTCGTGGTGGTGAGTGACGCGGCGGAGGTGAACCCGCCGGCGCTGCCGCCGCGGATCGCGAGCCGCTCACCGTCGACGGTGCCTTCGGCGGCGAGCGCTTCGGCCACCGCGACGCAGTCGGCGACGTCGACGACACCCCACTGCTCACGAAGCCGTTCGCGGTACGCGCGTCCGTAGCCGGTCGAGCCGCCGTAGTTCACCGTGACGACGGCGATGCCACGGCTGGTGAAGTAGGCGATCTCGAAGTCGAGCACCGCGCTGTCGCGGCCGGTGGGCCCGCCGTGCGGGAATACCAGCAGCGGTGGCCTTTCCCCGTCGGGTGCGGCGAAATCGGCGTTCGCGGGCAGGTAGACGAAGGCGGGGACGCGGTCGCCACCCTCGGTTTCGAAGCTCCGCTCCACCGGTGTCGAAAGGTAGCCGGGGGAGGGTGGCTCGGAGGCCGACGCCAGTTCGGTCACCGATCCGCCGTCGAGGTCGATCTTCACCACCGCGGGTTCACGCTTCGGCCCAGCGGCGACGCCGGCGATACCGCCCGCGTACGCGGCGAAACCGTTGGTGGACCACGCGGTCAGCTCGGCGGAGGCCGCGACCGGGGTCACCTCTTTGGTCGCCTCGTCGAGGACGGAGAGCTTGCCCGAAGCCAGGACCGCGTACTTTCCCCCACCCAGGGTCGTGAACCAGCGGGCGCCGAGTTTCCACAGCGCACCACCGATTTCCCGCTCGACCGGGGCGAGGTTCGTGCTGCCGCCGTCGAGCCCGACGCGGTGGAGGTTCCACCAGCCGTCCGGGTCGAGCAGCGCCAGAAGGCTCTCCGCCGACTCCCATTCGACCTGGCAGACGGCGACGTCCGCCGCGCCGGCGAGGACGCGGTGCTCGTCGAACGTGCCGTCTTCGAGGACGTCGGCGACGCACAGTTCCGTGCCGTCCCAAGGCATCGCGGGGTGGTTCCAGCCGAGCCACGCCGCCCGCGCACCGTCGGGCGAGAGCTGCGGGGCGGTGAGGAAGTGGTGACTCGCCGCCAGCACCCGTTCCGGGCCGCCGTCGACAGGGAGCGCGATGAGATCGCGGGCGATGTCGGTGCGGCGCGGGCCGGTGCTGCGTTCGCGGACGAGCCAGACTTCGCCGTCGAGGCCGGGGCGGAGATCGCCGTAGCGGATTCCGTGCCGTGTCGCGGGTTCCGGGGTGAGCGCGGTCGTCTCGCCGGTGGAGGGATCGTGGCGGTAGACGCGTTGATCCGCCCAGTGCGTGAAGACGAGGACGTCGCCGGTCACCAGCCAGGGGCGACCGCCGTATTCGTGCACCCGGTTCCGGACGTTCCACGGAGCGGGAAGGACGTCTTCGGTCGTGCCGTCCTCGCGCGACTTCACGAGTGTGACGCGGCCGCCTTCACCGGTTCTCGCCTCGGTCCACCAGACCTCGTCGCCGACCGTTCCGAGCCATTGCGCGCTGACTCCCGACGCCGCGACATCGGCGGCCGACAGGGGAGACGTCCAGGTGCCGTAAGGGGCTATCTCAACCACAGCAGAAGACTAGGTTCGCCGCTTTGCCCCCGGTGGCCCGGGTCATACCCGTGACGAGCCGCTTCGCCCGGCGATTTCGCCCTGGGCGGAACGGTGGGGCGGCGGATGCCGATCATGGGGCTGTGGCCTAGGGTCAAAGGTGCCATGTCTCGCGTAATCCACGTCTTCCGCCAGCCCGACCGGTTCGTCGCCGGGACCGTCGGGGAACCAGGCGACCGCACGTTCTACCTCCAGGCGTCCGAGGACGTCCGCACGATCAGTGTGACGATCGAAAAACAGCAGGTCGTGGTCCTGGCCGAACGGCTCGGGTCGCTGCTGGAAGAGGTCGCCAACCGGTTCGGCGCGGACGTCCCGGACGACGCGCCCGACGAGTTGCTCGACGTCGACCCCCTGACCGTCCCGGTCGAGGAGGAGTTCCGCGTCGGCACGATGGGCCTCGGCTGGGACGCCGACAGCAGCGCCGTCGTCATCGAGTTGCTCGCGATGACCGAGGGCGAGGTGGACGAAACGGTCGTTCTGGACGACACCGAAGAGGGGCCGGACGCGGTCCGCGTCTTCCTGACCCCTGGTGCGGCGCGCGCGTTCGCCGAACGCGCCGACCGGGTGGTCAACGCCGGCCGCAAACCGTGCCCGTTGTGTGCCGAGCCGCTCGACCCGGCCGGGCACATCTGCCCGCGGCAGAACGGGTACCGGCGCGACGTCGACGTCCTCGAGGACTGACCAGGTGACGGAGACCTCTCGGGAACTGGTGACGCGCGGCAAGATCGACGTCGAAGGCAGGCTCGTCGACGCCTCCAACGTCACGCTGTTCTGCACGATCGAACTCGACGGCGTCACCGGCACCGTCGTGTACAAGCCGGTTTCGGGTGAACGGCCGCTCTGGGACTTCCCGGACGGGACGCTGGCCGGTCGCGAGGTGGCGACGGCGATGGTCGCCGAGGCCTCCGGCCTCGGCGCGATCCCTCCCACCGTGCTGCGCGACGGTCCGTTCGGTCCGGGCATGGTGCAGCTGTGGATCGAGACCACCGAAGAGGATTTGGTCGACGTCCGCTCGCCGGAGCTGGTGCCCGACGACTGGCGTGTCGTGCTGCACGCGCACGACCGCGACGGCGAGCCCGCCGTGCTCGCGCACGCGAACCGGGTGGACATGCGGGAACTGGCGGTGCTCGACATCGTCGTCAACAACACCGACCGCAAGGGCGGCCATGTGCTCGCCGGCGCGGACGGCCGGGTCTACGGCGTGGATCACGGGATCTGCCTGCACACCGACCCGAAACTGCGGACGGTCCTGTGGGGCTGGATCGGCGAGCGGCTCACCGACGCCGAGGTCGGGAAGCTGCGCGGCCTGCGGGAAAAGCTGGACGGCGAACTCGGGGAAGCGCTGAGCGAGCACCTCACCGGGTTCGAGATCCGCGCGCTCGCCGAGCGCACCGACGCCCTTCTGGCGGAGGGTGTCTTCCCGGAACCGGGGGACGACTGGCGTGCCATCCCGTGGCCACTGTTCTGATGGACGATCAGGCGCGGGCGCGCCTGATCGCCAGGTTCGGTGAAGACGTCACGACGTGGTGCGACGAGCTGCCCGCGCTCGTGGCGCGGCTGGCGAAGCGGTGGGGTCTCACCGTCGTCGGCACGAAGCCGGGCAACACCGGCCGCACCTTGATCTGCGCCGGGGACGACGGCGTCAAGAAGGTCCTGAAACTGACTCCCGATCACACGATCGCCGCATCCGAGTCCGCTGCGCTCCGGGCGTGGGACGGCTGTTCCCGCGTCGTGCAGGTGCTCGCCGCGGAACCCGGCGACGGCGCGATCCTGCTGGAGGGCATCGAGCCGGGTACGCACCTGCGTGAGGCGGGTGCGGACGTCCCGTGGTCCGAGGTCGGGGACCTGCTGACCCAGATCCACGCCGTGCCACCGCCCTCGGGTTTCTCGACGCTGGAAGACCGCGTGGTGTTCATGTACACGCTCGCCGAGCGAGGGTTGCGTGGTTCCGTGGCGGAGGCCACGCTGCCGTTGGAGACCCTGGATCGCGCGCGGCGGCGGGCGCTCGATCTCGCGACCAGCGGGGGAGCGCACTCGATCGTGCACGGCGATCTGCACCCGGGCAACGTGCTCGACGGCGGGCCGGGCCGGGGAGCGGTCGCGATCGACCCGCGCCCGAGCGTCGGCGATCCGTCCTTCGACCTGGCCGACTGGGTCACGTTGCCGATGCTGGACGGCGGCACCCTCGAAGACGGCTTCGACGCCATCGCGCCGCATCTGCCCACGTTCGACGCCGAGCGTGTCCGGGCGTGGTGCGTCGCGCTCTCACCGCTTTTCGTGATGCGTCCGCTCGAACGCGGGGAACAGAGCCCGTTCATCGACGCGATGCTGCGGATGGCTGCCTGACCGGCGTGGCGGGGCGACGCCGGGGCCGGGCACCGCTAGCGTCGTCCGCCGTGCGCTCCCATTCGTACGACGACGTGCTGTCCGGCCCGCGCAAGCGGAAGATCCCCGAGGTGCCCGCGGAACCGGGCCTCGTGGTCGAGGACCCGGCCAGCGGGTACTGCGGCGCCGTGCTGAAGATCGAGTACGGCAACGTCGTACTCGAAGACCGGCACGGCAAGCACCGGGTGTTCCCGCTGAACCCCGCCGGGTTCCTGCTCGAAGGCAAACCGGTGACGCTGGTGCCCGCGAAGGCCGCTCCGAAGACGCCCGCCCGGCAGATCTCCGCGTCCGGATCGGTCCGCGTCCAAGGCCACCAGGCGCGCGTGGCCCGCGATTCGCGCATCTGGGTGGAAGGCAAGCACGACGCCGAACTCGTCGAGCGGGTCTGGGGGCACGACCTGCGGGTCGAAGGCGTGGTGGTGGAACCACTCGACGGGGTGGACGTGCTCTCCGACCGGATCGGCGAGTTCGGTACCGGACCCGGCAGGCGGCTCGGTGTGCTGGTCGACCACCTGGTCGCGGGCAGCAAGGAGTCCCGGATCGTCGACGGGATCAGCGACGAGAACGTGCTGATCACCGGGCATCCGTACATCGACATCTGGGAAGCCGTGAAGCCGTCGGTCGTCGGCATCCGCGCCTGGCCGAAGATCCCGCGTGGCACGGAGTGGAAACAGGGTGTCTGCGACACGCTCGGCTGGGGCGAGCCGTACGAGGGCTGGCAGCGGATCCTGTCGGCGGTCGGCAGCTACCGGGATCTGGAAACACCGCTGATCGGAGCGGTGGAACGGCTGATCGACTTCGTCTCCGACCCGGGCGATGAGTCCTGAATGACCGGTTTGCGCGAGGTCACTCAAGGTCACGCGTCGGTCACGTCGGTTTCGCTTCTTCGGTATGAAACGGCGCGATCTGGGAGCATGAACGCATGACAGGCGCTCTCATCTGGCTGATCGCCGGCATCCTTCTGATCATCGCCGAACTGCTCTCGGGTGACCTGTTCCTGCTCATGGTCGGCGTCGGGGCCCTGTTCGGGGCGGGCTCGGCCGCGCTGACCGGGAACCCGTTCGTCGACGTCGCGGTGTTCGCCGTCGTCTCGGTCGGGATGCTCGCCATCGTCCGGCCGACCCTCAAACGCCGGTTCCTCTCGGGACCAGGCATCAAGACCAACACCGAGGCACTGATCGGCGCCCGCGCGGTAGTACTGTCCACTGTGGACGTCGAAGGTGGCCAGGTGAAGCTGGCCGGTGACGTCTGGTCGGCGCGATGCATGACCGAAGGGGAACCGATCGCCCCGGGGACGTCGGTGACGGTCGTCGAGATCTCGGGCGCCACCGCGGTCGTTTCACCGGCGCTGTGAGCCGGACAGCAACAGGTTTCTACGTAAGGGGAAGGTAGTTGTCAGAGTCAGTGGTGTTCATCGTCGTCGGACTGCTCGCGTTGTTCGTGGTCGTCGTCGTGGTCAAGGCGATCATGGTGGTGCCACAGGCGCAGTCCGCTGTGATCGAACGGCTGGGCCGGTTCCGGACGGTGGCTTCTCCCGGCCTGACGTTTCTGGTGCCCTTCCTGGACAAGGTGCGGGCGCGGATCGACCTCCGCGAGCAGGTCGTCTCGTTCCCGCCCCAGCCGGTGATCACCGAGGACAACCTGACCGTGTCCATCGACACGGTCGTGTACTTCCAGGTCACCGACTCGCGGGCCGCGGTCTACGAGATCTCGAACTACATCGTCGGTGTGGAGCAGCTGACCACCACGACGCTGCGTAACGTCGTCGGTGGCATGAGCCTCGAACAGACGCTGACCTCGCGTGACTCGATCAACAGCCAGCTGCGCGGCGTGCTCGACGAGGCCACCGGCCGCTGGGGCATCCGTGTCGCGCGTGTCGAGCTGAAGGCGATCGACCCGCCGCCCTCCATCCAGGACTCGATGGAGAAGCAGATGCGTGCCGACCGTGAGAAGCGGGCGATGATCCTGACCGCCGAAGGTCAGCGTGAATCGGCGATCAAGACCGCGGAAGGACAGAAGCAGAGCCAGATCCTCGCGGCCGAAGGTGCCAAGCAGGCCGCGATCCTGAGCGCGGAGGCCGAACGGCAGTCGCGGATCCTGCGGGCGCAGGGTGAACGCGCCGCCCGGTACCTGCAGGCACAGGGTCAGGCGAAGGCGATCGAGAAGGTCTTCGCGGCGATCAAGGCGGGGCGCCCGACGCCCGAGGTCCTGGCCTACCAGTACCTGCAGACACTGCCGCAGCTCGCGCAGGGCGACGCGAACAAGGTCTGGATGATCCCGAGCGACTACGGCAAGGCCCTCGAAGGCTTCGCCCGCGCGCTCGGCGCCCCCGGCGACGATGGCGTGTTCCGCTACGAGCCGCCGAAGGAAGAGGTCGTCGAGAAGCCGGACCTCGAGGACGAAGAGGTCCAGGGCTGGTTCGACACTTCCAGCGACCCGAAGGTCGCCGAGGCCGTCGCCGCCGCCGAAGCCGTGGCACGCAAAGAGGTTCCGGCATTGGGTGTCGCGACTCCGCGCCAGGAGCCACCAGCCCCGCGTCAGGTTCCGAGGGCCGCCCCGGCTCCCGAGCCCGACGCCGCTCCGGAGCCCCCGCAGCAGGCCCCGCCCTCGCAGCTGCCGCAGCCCCAGCCGCCGTCGGCGCCGCAGGGTGGTTCGTACCAGGGTCCGCCGTCGCAGGGACCGCGGAATGGCCCGTTCCCGCAGCAGGGTCCGTTCGGCGGACCGCAGGGCGGGCCGCCGCCGCAGCGCTGATCCATCGATCGTGAGAGGGCCGTCCCGGGCAGGGGCGGCCCTTTTCCGTGCTACGCGCCAGGCTTCTCGGTGCCGAGATCTGACGGTTTCGCCGGTTGGGCGTCACTGCCGAACGCCTCGGCAGCGGCGTGGGCACGCAGCTGTTCGATTTCGCCTGCCTGCCGCTGAGCTCGTTTGAGCAGGTCGTCGAGGCGGCCCGCGTCGATCCGGCGGTCGGTGTCGGCGAGCACGCGAAGGGTCCGCCAGCCGGCGGCCTTGCCCTCGACGCCCAGCCGCATCGCCTCGAATTCCACGAGCCGGCTCAGCGGGGATCTGGACACGACGCGACCGTTCGGCTTGAGCCGCGCCGCCTTCTCCACCGCCCAAGCCGCGATCGCCTTGTAACGGCGAACCGGCACGTCCAGCGCCGCCATCACGGTCAGCAGCGCGGCACGGTCGTCGGCGATCTCCTCGGCCAGACGGCCGAGGACACCGGCCGGGTCCCGGTCCTGTTCGGCGCCCGCGACCCGCTTGGCGAGCTCGGTTCCGGCGATGGCACCCGCCAGGTGGTCGTTGAGGTAGATGCCGAGCAACACGGCGTCGGGGGAGGAGGTGTGCATGCCCGACGCGTACCCGCTCTCCGGTCGCCGAAACCGAGTTTACGAGCGCTACCCTGGCTGGTCCTCGGACTGGGCGGACCAGGCGGCTTCTGAGGCCCGCGGCGTTATTCGGGTCGCTCGGCGGCGTTCCACAGGATGGCGATGGGTTGCTGGCCGGGTTTCTCGCGTCCGGCGAACTCGTCGAGGAGCGCGTCGACCCTGCTGTTCAGTTCTGCCTGGTCGGCGGGTTCCAGCCGCAGAACGGCCCGGCGTGTGTGCTGGGGGACCGACGGGTCGTTCTCGCTGATCTCCGCGCGGTGCGCGTCCAGGATGGCGAGGTCGACCTTGGCCGTGAGGTGACGATCTCCCGGTGGTTCGAGGTTGAGACGCCACGTCTTCTTGGTTGCCCGGTAGGGATGTTCCCAGGCGCCCTTGTCTCCTCGCCGGGGGGACTCGGCCACGAGGAACCCGGTCGAAGTCAGCGCCCGCAGTCTGCGGAGCAGCGTGGCGGGTGCGACGTCGAGGCGTTCGGCGAGCTGCTGGTTGGTCCAGGGCGTGTCGAGGCACAACCGCAGGATGCGCCAGCTCAGCGGATGGGAGAGCGCGCGCAACTCTTCAGGTGTCGCCGCTGGGTGCTCGGTCGGTCCGGCCATTGACACCACTGTAATCGATTTGCATACTCAAAATCAATTTCATGCAGTGAAATCGATGGGAGTCGGCGTGGACTCGGTCAAGGAATACGTGCATCGGCACCGGTTGCGGCATGAGCGGGAGCTCGCCGACTGGATCGCGGTACCCAGCGTGAGCGCCACCGGCGAGGGCATGGACCGTGCCACGCCGTACGCGCGAGAGTTGTTGGAACGCAGCGGTCTGAGCGCGCGGGTCGTGGACACCGGTGGCTGGCCGCTGGTCGTCGGCCATGCGGCGGGTCCGGCGGACAGGCCGCATGTGGTGATCTACGGGCACTACGACGTCCAGCCGCCGGGGCCGCTGGACGAATGGCTCAGCCCGCCGTTCGAGGCGAGCATCCGCGACGGCCGGATGTACGGGCGTGGCACCGGGGACAACAAGGGGCAGCACCTCGCCCAGCTCCTCGCTCTCCGGGCCCTGCGCGACACCGAAGGCGGACTTCCGTGCTCGGTCACCGTCGTGCTCGACGGTGAGGAGGAGATCGGCAGCCCCCACCTGACCGGCACTCTCGCGGCGATGCGGGCGGAACTGGCAGCCGATCTCGCGGTGTGGAGCGACGGGCCGGTGCACGACAGCTACGAGCCGACGGTCTCGCTCGGAGTGCGCGGTGTCGTGGCCTTCGAGATCACCGTGCGCGGCGCGAACAGCGCGCTGCACTCCGGAAACTGGGGCAACGTCGCGCCGAACCCGGCGTGGGAGCTGACCTGGCTGCTGTCCACCATGCGCGCACCCGACGGCCAGGTGACCATCGACGGCTACGACGACGGCGTGACGCCCTTGACCGACGCCGAAATCGAGGCGGTGCGGGCACTGCCGATCGACCCGGCCGCGATGCTGGCCGGAGCGGGACTGGACCGGATGGACGCCGGTCACGCGTCGGACATCAACGAACGGCTCGCGATGCCCACGTTCAGTATCAACTCGCTGACCTGCGTGGACAACGACGAGCACCGGACGGTCATCCCGGCCGTCGCGGTGGCCCGATGCGACATGCGGCTGGCCTGCGGACAGCGGGCGGAAACGGTGATCGACGCGGTCCGCGCACACGTCGCCAAGCACCTGCCGCACGCCGAGCTGCGGTTCGGGGCGACCATGGAGGCGTCGCGAACCCTGCCGGACGCGCCGTATGCCGATCTCGTGCTGCGTGGAGTGACCGAGGCACACGGGAAGCGGGCCTTGGCCGTCCCGGCGCTGGGAGGCAGTCTGCCGATCGCGGCGCTCACCGACGGGTTGGCGTTGCCCTGCTACGGCATCGCGCTGGCGAATGTCGACGAGCGGAACCACGCGCCGAACGAGAACTTCGAACTCCATCGGTTCCACCAGGGCATCGTGACCGCCGCCGGTGTCCTGTCCAGCATCGGCCGCCGATGAACGCCACAGTGCGGATCGTCGCGGCCGCCTCGACCGGGAACATGCTGGAATGGCTGAGCTTCACCGCCTACGCACTGGTCGCCGACGTGATCGCGCGGCAGTTCTTCCCGGCCGCCGACCCGGTGACCTCGCTGATGCTGGCGCTGGGCACGGCCGTGGCCGCCTACCTGGCCCGGCCCCTGGGCGCGGTGGTGCTCGGTGTCTACGCCGACCGGGCCGGACGGCTGGCGGCCCTGACCGTCGCGATCCGGCTGATGACCCTCGGCTCGTTCCTGATCGTGATCCTGCCCGGCTATCAGCAGATCGGTGTGTTCGCGCCGATCGGGATGCTTCTCGCGCTGGTGATCCAGGGGTTCTCCGCGGGCGGTGAGTTCGGCTCCGCCACCGCGCTGCTCGTCGAGAGTCACGCCGGCCGGCGTGGCTTCATGGGGAGCTGGCAAACCGCCAGCCAGGCGTTCGCGGTCCTGCTCGCGACCGGACTGCTCGCGACCACGAGCTCCTTCCTGAGCTCCTCGCAGTTCGACGCGTGGGGTTGGCGGATACCGTTCGTGGTCGCCCTGCTCCTCGGCCCGGCCGGTTACTACATCCGGACCCGGCTACGGGACTCGCCCGAGTTCACCAGCGTGCGTGCCACGGCCGACTCCGGAGCGCCGCGCCCGCTGGCCGACCTCCTGCGGAACGACAAGGCGCGGATCCTGCTGGTCATGGGCATGATCGCGATCTCGACGGGATTCTCCTACCTGATCACCTACATGCCGACGTTCGCCATCCGGCAGCTCGGTATGTCACCGTCGACCAGTTTCACCGCGACGTTCGTGACCGGGGTCATCCTCACCGTGTTCACCCCCGTGGCCGGGCACCTCTCCGACAAGATCGGGAGAACCCGGATGCTCACCGCGGCCGCAGTCGTCATCGCGCTCATCAGCATCCCGCTGTTCGTACTCATCCGGGCCGTACCGGAGATGGTCGCCCTGGTGCCGGCCTTGGCGTTGATGGGTCTGGTCAAAGCCTGGTACGCGGGCCCCCTGCCCGCGGCGATGGCCGAGATGTTCCCCGTCGGCAACCGCGGCACCGGGCTGTCGATCAGCTACAACATCGGCGTCATCGTGTTCGGCGGTGTCACCCCGCTGGTCATCACGCTGCTGATTTCGGCCACGGGGTCCAGGCTCGCGCCCAGCTACTGGATCACGGCGCTCGCCCTGGTGAGCGCCTCGTGCGTGGTGCTGGCCCGTCGGTACCGCCAACCCGATCCGACCGTCACGCGGCACGGCCACGCACCGGTCTCCTGAGTGGCAGGGACGGCCGCTGCGAGTTTCGCTTTGGCGGGTGATCGTGGACCGAGGCGGGTGTGGAGTCAGTTCCTGAGAAAGCCGAGGGTCTGGTATTCGTCGACCACGGCGGCGAGTTCGGCGATCCGGGCCTGGCCGGCGTCGATGAGCCGCTGCCCGGCGGCCGTCCACTGCCCGAGGTCGGGGGACATCGGCGGGATCTCGGCCAGGATCTCCGCGCTTTCGGCGAGGCTGAGGCCGACGCGCCGGGCGGCGACCGCGAGCCGGATCCGGCAGATCGCGTCGACGGTGAACCGACGGGCGTTGCCCTTGGTCCGCTCGGCGGTGATGACCCGGTACCGCTCGTAGTACCGGACGGCGTTGGCCGAGACCCCGGCCCGGCTCGCGATCTCGCTGATGGTCAGCCTCGCGTCGGCCGGGGTCCCTGCCGTCATGCCGCGCTCCGTATCGTGGTGGGTTCCGCTTCCGGGGCGGCCGGGGCGGGACTGGTCCTCAGCCGGACCACCAGGGCGATCACCATGACCGCGAGGACACCGGCCAGTGTCACACGATACGCGGACACGATCTCCGCGATGAGAGTCGCGCCGTCCGCCGGGTCGTCCAGCGCCGCGAGGCCCCGCCCTCCGGTGACCGCGGCGGTGAGCCCGGTGAACACCGCGCTCACCGCCGCGGTGCCGACCGCTGTCGCGATGGTGCTGGTCAACGGCAGGATCGCGGAACCGGACGCGAGGTCCGGGCCGTGCAGGTCCCGGCCCGCGCTCACGATCGTGGGCATCATGATCGCTCCGGTCCCGGCCCCTTGGAACACTCCCAAGATCGCCAAGAGGACGTACGGCGTATCCGGCGAGATGACGAGCGCGGTCAAGCCGACGGCGACGATCGAGAGCCCCAGCCCCGTTCCGACGACGATCCGCGGGCCGAAGCGTTCCAGTACGCGGGCGGCGATCTGGATGCTGACGCCCATCCCGATCGCGGCCGGTATGCCCAGCAGCGCACTGATCAGGACCGAGTCGCCCCGGATGACCTGGACGTAGGTCGGCATCAGCAGCATCGAGCCGAAGTACGGCGCGGCGTACAGCACGAGGACCGCGGCGTTGCGCCCGAACGTCCGGTCACGCAGGAGACGGACGTTCAGCAGCGGCGCGTGATGCCGCCACGACCGGCGGACGAACGCGGTCATGAGCCCCAGTCCCACGAAGACGATCGACGCGCGGACCGCGGCGCCGGTCGACTCCTCGCTGAGGCCGTAGGCCACCGCGACGACACCCGGGACGAGCAGCAGCCCACCGACGACATCGATCGGCGTGCGTTCCGCCGATGGTGCCCCCGACGGCACCCAGCGCAGCACTCCCACGACGGCGAGCAGAGCGGGTGGAACGGTGATGAAGAACAGTGCCCGCCACGACGTACTGTCCAGCAGGACGCCGCCGAGCACCGGGCCGAGGATCGGCCCGACAAGAAGGGGCAGCCCGGTGATCGTGGTCATCCGGCCGCGGCGTTCCGGGGCCACCGCGCCGAACCCGATGGTCATGCCCAAGGGGTTGATCAAGCCTCCGGCGAGTCCCTGGAGTGCCCGCGCGGCGATCAGCCAGCCGAGGCCGCCGGCTGCTCCGGCGGCCGCGGACGCCACCGCGAACACGAGTAACGCCGCCAGGTAGACCCGGCGTGCGCCCCAACGCTGGGCGAGGGTCGCGGCGAGCGGCATCGCCGCGACCATGCCGAGCGCGTAGGCGGTAGCGATCCACTGGACCGCGGTGAGCGGCGCTTCGAAGGTCGCCATGAACTGCGGCAGCGCGACGGCGACGATCGTGGTGTCGAGAACGGCCATCAACCCGCCGAGCGCGACCACCGCCGCGATGCGGAGTTCTTGTCCGGTCAGCCGGTTCATACCGCACTTTCCACTTCCGCGACACGTCCGGCGCGCAGGGTGCGGGCCCACCAGCCGAGTTCGGACATCGTCGCGGCCAGTGCGGCGCGCTCGCCCTCGGTGGCTTCGTAGCCGTTCGGGCCGAAGCGGGTCCACGGCGCGACGAGAAGCACGGCCTCCCGGATGGTGGTGGCGCGCAGCTCCGGGAAGATCAGCCTCAGCTGTTCGATCGCGCGGATGCCGCCCGATCCGGCGCCGTAGCCGACGAAAGCGACGGGCTTGTAGGCCCATTCCTTGTAGTGCCAGTCGATCGCGTTCTTCAACGCGGCCGGGAAACTGTGGTTGTACTCCGGCGTGACGACCAGGTAGGCGTCGGCCGAGTGCAGCCTGTCGCTGATCACCGTTTCGGTGCCGCCGGGCTGTGTTCCCGCCAGGGGGAGGGGGACGTCGGCGAGGTCGATCAGGTCGACGTCCAGGCCGTCGATCCCGGCGAGATCGGTCTTCAGCCAGTCCGTGATGGCATCGGCGGACCGTTCGTGCCGGACGCTGCCGATGATCACGGCGAGACGGAGAGGGGACTGTGCGGTGGTTTCTGTGCTCATGACGATGACGCTAAAAGTTCGTCCATAGGCGAACTCAAGGTTCTGCGGGCCTGCTCACGATCCCTGGACCTCGACTCAAGTCCAGGGTGTAGACGACTTGACATGTAGGGAAAGTCCTACGTATGTTGGCGGTATGAACACCGACCGGATGCAGTTCCTCACCGTGCCCGTCACCGATCAGGCCGAGGCGCGGGACTTCGACCTCGACTCGCGGATGTATTTGCAGGTGAGCACCCGCGGCGTCGGGCTACTCGAACCGTCGGTTTACGGCAACTGGCCGCGCTGATGCCGGTCAACGACGACGTCTTCGCCGCGCTCGGGAACCCGGCCCGGCGCGAGGTGCTGGGCATCCTCCTCGAAGGCCCGCGGGCGGCGGGGGAGATCGCGGAACGTTTCGACATGCGGCGTCCGAGCCTGTCCGAACACCTTCGGGTACTGCGGGAGGCCGGGCTCGTCCGCGAGGAGCGGCAGGGCAGGAACCGGGTCTACTCCCTGGAAGCCGCGCCGCTGCAAGAGGTTTCGGACTGGCTTTCGCCCTACGAGCACTTCTGGCGCGGCAAGCTGGCCAACCTGCGCGACCTGCTCGACGAGGAGGACTTTTGAGCGGCGACGACCCGACGTCCATCCACGTCGACCAGTTCCTGGCGCATCCGCCACGCAAGGTGTGGCGCGCGCTGACCGAACCGGACCTCCTGGAACGCTGGCTGCGGATGCCGAACGACATCAAACCCGTGGTGGGGCACCGGTTCCGCCTGCTCGCGGAGCCGGTGCCCGCGGCGGGTTTCGCTGGCGGCCCGGTCGCCTGCCAGGTGCTGGCCGTCGAGCCGGAGCGGTTGCTCAGTATCAGCTGGGGTCCGGAATGGACGGTCACTTGGCGGCTCGAACCGGAGGGGCACGGCACGCGGCTGTTCCTCAGCCACGAGGGCTTCGATCCCGACGACGAGTTCCAGCGGATGTCACGGAAGATCATGGGGGGTGGCTGGCGCAGCGGAGTGCCGAAGGCGCTGGCGCGGGTGCTGGACGAGATGCCGGACTCCCGCCCCTCGGCCCGCCCACGAGCGCGACACAGTTGATCTTCTCCTGGATGACGACCCGGAACACTCGCGACCCAGCCGCCGGACCGCGTGTTGACCCAGGGTCTACGATCCCCGCTTGTGACGGACGAGAAACCGCTCCGAGCCGATGCCCGCCGAAACCGGACCAGGGTGTTGGAGGCTGCGGAGCGCGTCTTCACGGCCAAGGGCACCAGCGCGCCGACCGAGGAGGTCGCCCGCGAAGCAGGCGTCGGGGTCGGCACGGTGTTCCGGCACTTCCCGACGAAGGAAGCCCTGCTGGAGGCCGTTCTCTACGCGCGTCTTCATCGTTTCGTCGACGAAGCGGAAGCCACCGTGGCCGCCGAGTCGCCGGATCCGGGTGCGGCGTTCTTCGGGTTCCTGACCGGCTGGATCGAGATGGCGGGCGCCAAGAACGCCTACTTCGAGGCCCTGTCCGCGGCCGGAGTCAGCGTTCCGTCGGCCGGGTCGGTCATCGGCGTCCGGCTCAAGGACGCGCTCGGCATACTCCTCGGCCGCGCACAGGACACCGGCGACGTCCGCAAGGACCTCGGCGTCGACGAGCTGATCCCGGTCATCATCGGGACCGCGAAGGCGGCGGAGCACGCCGGGCCCGAGTTGCGGACCCGGACCGTCTGCATCCTCTTCGACGGGCTCCGGCCGCGTCAGGCGTAGGGATCCATCGTCGGCCGCTTCGGCGCGAGCGCGTCACCTGAGGACTCGCCCCGGAGACGGCGCTTGATCCACGGCACGGCGTGTTCCTTGCCCCACTGGAGGTTCTCGGTGCGCCGGGCCTGCGGGCTGAGCAGCGGCCGCGGTCCGAGTCCGGCGGGCGTCAGCTTGTGCGGTTCACCGAGGGCGTCGAGTACGGCGATGGCGATCTCGGTGTGCCCCGACGAGTTCAGATGCAGGCGGTCGGGCGCCCACAGCCGCCGGTCCCGGAGTTGACGCATCGACCACATGTCCACGAGCAGCGCCCCGTGCCGCGCGGCGATCCCGCGGACGTGTTCGTTGTAGATCGCGACGCGGCCCCGGATCCGGCGGAACAGCGCGTCCTCGACACCGTCGACGCCGGTGAAGAGGACCACGCGCGCACCGGTGGCGACGACCTTGCCGACAGCGGCGTCGTAGTCGTCGAGGAGCGCGTCGATGTCGACCTTCGGCCGCATGAGGTCGTTGCCGCCGGCGTACAGCGTCACGATGTCCGGGTTCAGCGCGAGCGCCGGATCCAGCTGCTCGGCGATGACCTGGCCCAGCAGCTTGCCGCGGATCGCGAGGTTGGCGTAGCGGAAGCCGGGGTGGTTGCCCGCGAGTTGACCCGCGACGCGATCGGCCCAGCCTCGGACGCCGTTGGGGGACGAGGGGTCCTCATCGCCCACTCCCTCGGTGAAGGAATCGCCGAGACAGACTAAGCGGTTGCTAGTACAAAGCACGTGATAGATCCCCAAATCGGTGATGACATACCCAGGGATGCTACTGACGCGGTGTGGGCAGGGGAGCGCCGGGCACGCGAGTCGGCAGAAGCGTTGACACGGCAAGGCGCTGCCGTAGCCGCTTCTGCAGCCGACGATGCCGGGAGGCCTCCACGCGCGGAAAGCACTGGCGAGGAGGACCGAGGCGAGGGCCCCGAAGACGAAGTCGCTGGTGTGGCCGTGGTGACGACGACACCGCATTCGCGGTTGTCGACCTTGATGATCAACACCCTCGCTTTGCCCGGTGCGTGGCGGGGTGGGTCGGGGGTCAGCACGGAGCTGTGGGCAGTCGTCCGGCGGCGAATGCGGTTGGCGTCACGTGCATGACCTCGCGGAACTGGGCGGTCATGTGCGACTGGTCGTAGTAGCCGGCCTCGTTGGCGAGACGTGCCCAGGGGTCGCGGTGCAGTCTGGAGAGGATCGTTCGGATCCGGGCGAGCCGGACGAACTGCTTCGGCGGGATGCCAACGGCTGCGGTGAAGACGTTACGCAGGTGCCGTTCGCTGATACCCAGGTGTTGTGCCACTTCGCTGACTCTTCGAGGTGGCTGGGCGTCCTTTGGCGACAGTCCGATTGACGCCTGGCGGACCAGATTCACTGTTGTGCTGTCCTGGGGGCGCGCGGCGCGGGCTCGTGCCGACAGCGCCGCTTCTAGGTGTTCGACGGCGGCCGTCGGCCGGGAAGCGAGCCCGGCCAGCTGGTCGGCGAGTCGGACGCCGGGCGGTCCCCACAGTTCGCCGAGTGGGACGACACGATCGGTGAGCTCGTCCATGGGAGTGCCGAGGAGCACGCGGGCTGCGCCCGGCGCGAGCTGGAACCGCGAGCACGCAGGGACGTCCTTGCTGTCGTAATAGGCGGCGCGGGTGCGTGGGCCCACGACGAGCAGGGCGCTGGAGCCGTCGGCGACAGTCCTCCACACGAGGGTGGTGGCCGCGTTGGGGATGTGGACCAGTGGACAGCATTGGCCGTCGGCGTGGTAGGAGGTGAGGTAGACGTGGTCTACCCAGCGCAGCAGGGCGTCGGGAACCGGCAGTTGCCGACTTGCGTTCATCACGTCAGGCTATCCGCCTCGGGTCGTGTCGACGCCTCAGTCGGGGAGTGCCGGAATTTCCTAGAAGCCCCTGTGCGGCGCTGACAGGCTGTCGCCATGATTTTGGTTACTGGTGCCACAGGCACTGTCGGTCATGAAGTTCTTCGGCTGCTGGCGCGGCGTGGCGTGCCGTTGCGGGCGATGACCCGCGACCCCGCCCGTTTGTCGTCGGTCAAGACGGATGTGGAAGTGGTGGGGGCCGATTTCGAAGCTCCGGAGACGCTGCGTCCCGCCGTGGCCGGCGTGGAGGGGGTTTTTCTGCTCACCGCGCCGGGGGCCTCGGTTCCCGAGCACGACTTGGCGATGATCAACGCCGCCCGCGTTGGCGGGGTGCGCCGAGTGGTGAAACTCTCTGCCGTCGGAGGCCGTTCTTCGACTGACGACGGAGGCACTGTGCCCGCGGGTTGGCACGAGCCAGGAGAACAAGCCCTGGTCGATAGCGGGCTGGCTTGGACGGCGCTGCGGCCGTCCTCGTTCGCCTCCAACGCGCTTCTCTGGGCGGACGCGATCCAAGCCGACCAGCCTGTGCCGAACATGACCGGGATCGGCACACAAGGAGTTGTCGACCCCCGCGACGTGGCCGAGGTGGCAGTGAAGGCCCTCCTCGGCACCGAGTACGACGGTAAGACTCTCACTCTGACTGGGCCTGACCTGGTCAGCGTGCCCGATCAGGTCGCCCAACTGTCCGAGGTGCTTGGCCGTCCGGTCAGTACCGTCGACATCCCACTGGAGGCGGCGCGGGAGCAAATGCTCGCCGGCGGGCTGGATCCCTCCGTGGTCGACGTCGCTGTCCGCGAATCCGAGCTCGTCCGCGACGGCGGCAACGCCGTCGTGACCGACGACGTCCACCGCGTCCTCGGCCGCCCAGCCCGTCCTTTCCGCACCTGGGCCCTGGATCATCGCGGTGCGTTTCTCGACACCGAGGGGACCGCGCGAGCGGCAACGTAGGCGCTCCAGCCGTGTTGGGCGTAGCTGGCTCCGGTGTTGATGTCGAGGTCGAGGACGGCGGCGGAAGTGGACGGGAAGAGTGTGCGCAGGGCGCGGTCGCGAGTGGGCCGCCCGGCGTCGGCCAGATCCCGGTTGCAGCACGGTGGCTTGCCACGTGTGTTTCCACCTTGCCCGAGGTGACGCGGTTTGCCTACGCACAGTCATATTCCCAGGAAAGCACGACAGAGGATGTCGTGTTTCTCTGAGAATGTGACTGAGTGGTAGTCGGGCGGGTCGACGGTCACTACGGAGGGTGTTCGAATGGCATCTCAGGCCAACCCATGCATCACGTTCAGCGGCAATGCGCGGCAGGCGTTGCAGTTCTACCGGGAGGTGTTCGGCGGCGATCTCGAGGTCGGAACGGCTGCGGACTTTGGCTCACCAGAATTGTCCGACGGCGACAAGGTCATGCACGCTCGGCTCGACACCGCAGCCGGGTGGACGCTGATGGCATGGGATCACCCCGATGACCGGCCGGGTCACCCGTCGCACCGACCGGGCGACAACGTCGCGGTCTTCCTCGGCGGCGACGAGGACGAACTCCGCGACTACTTCGAGAAGTTGTCCGCTGGTGGCACGGTGACGCTGTCCCTGGCGAAGCAGGTATGGGGAGACGAAGCGGGCTCACTGGTCGACAAATTCGGGATCAGCTGGATGTTCAACATCACGAACGAGCGCTGACAACCACGGGAGCCGCCGACGATCTGCGGGCGGAATCGGCCGCGTGCTCGTCGAGACGGTCCGGAGGCGGTGTGCGGCCTATGCGGTCGCACCGCCACGCCGACACCGCACCGGCCACGTCGTCTCGTTCGGCGAGCAATGCGTCCTTTCACCGGCGATTCCGGGGGAAGGGACGCGACCGTGGGGCTGATTCTGCGGTGTCGAAAGCGTCGTAGATCTCGTTGGGGATGCGGCCGCGGTCCGCGATCGAGCCGTTGGCTGAGGCTGTCGCCTGCTGAGCGTGAACCGTGTCGAGGGGTCGCGAGCCGTCCTTGCCGCCGGCTTCAGATGGTGACGGTTCCCTCGTCGAAATCGCCCGCGGACCGGTCGAATTCGTGAAATCCCACGGCGAAGAGTGGCCTCGGCCTTCGATTTGGTGCCAGGGTTTTCAAAAAGACTGGTTTTCGTTTTCCGGCGGGGGAGAGGTGAGTTCTCCGGCGATCGTTTCCGTCTCCGCGGGACGTTGCTCAGGGACGTTCGTTTGCCATCCGCCGGTGCGGGTATGCAGTTCACACTGACCGGGCGGCTGCGAGCGGCAGACCACGCTCTGAATGGAGGTTCGGCTTGCAGGCCACCGCACGTCTCATGCAGACCCGCTGCTCACGATCGCCGGTCGCGGCGGTGCTCGTGCTGCACGGTGGTCGGGGCGGAGGCACGCCGGTGAGGCCGACCCAGCTGTCGGTGGTGCGGATGATCCCGATCGCCCACCGCGTCGCGCACATCGGCCGCGGCCGGTTGGCGGTCTGGCGGTTGCTGAACTCCGCACGTGGCTGGAATGGCAGGCGAACCCCGGTCGACGACGTCCGGTGGGCCCTGGACCGAATCCGGACTCGGCTGCCCCCGGCGATACCGATAGGCCTGATCGGACACTCGCTCGGAGGACGGGCGGCGATCCTGAGCGCCGGCGAGGAAAATGTACGCAGTGTCGTCGCGCTGGCACCGTGGATCCATCCGCGAGACGGGGACATCGAAGCACCCGGTCGTCGGGTTCTGTTCGTGCACGGCTCAGCCGATCGAGTCGCCAGCCCACAGCGGGCCCACGCGGCTGCCGACCGCCTCGCACGCACCGCGCAGGTCGGGATGATCCAGGTGCGTAACGGCGGGCACGCGATGCTGCGTCGGCACCGGACTTTCGACGGACTGGCCGCTGACTTCACCGCCGCGATCCTGCTTGGCGAGCCTCCCGATGATCCGCGCGGTGCGCTGGCCCGAGTCCTGGCCGGAGCATCCTGCACGACTACCTGACGAGCGACCGAGGAGTCGACATCAAAGCCCTGACATGGCAAGGAAACGAAAAGGTTCAGGTCACCGACGTGATCATGAAAGTCACCTCGAACGCTGTCCGCGGCTCTGATCTGTACCTCAAGCCGGGTGACGTACTCGGTCACGAGGCGATGGGCGTTGTCGAAGAAGTCGGCTCCGAGGGGATGGAAGCCCACGGTGGACGACCCGTGGCGGTTGCCCGGAAGGCGATCGGTTTCGTCCCGGACGCGCTCGCCCCGAAAGTGACGGACAGACTGGCCGTCGATCGGCTCGACGCCCTGCACGCGGCGGTGAAGGGCGTCCGACGTGGTGGGAGGGAAACCCTCGTCACGCACCACCTTTCCCTCGCCGAGGCCGCGAGTGGGTATGAGGTGTTCCGCGACAAGCACAACGGATGCGTCAAGGTGGTGCTGAAGCCGTGACCGGACGGGTCGTGGTCGTCGTCGGGGCCAGCAGTGGGATCGGGCTGGCCGCCGCGATCGCATTCGCTACCCGCGACGATCACCTGGTGCTGGTCTCGCGCAGCGCTCAAGCGTTGGAAGCCGCGGAAACGGCGTGCCGGGGTGCGGGGACCGGGGAGGTGGACACCGTCGTCGGCGACATCGGCGATCCGGCGACAGCCGACCGGATCGTCGCGCGAACCCTCGAACGGTACGGGCGCCTGGACGTCGTCGTGCACTCGGCGACGGTGATGGGCTACGGCACCGTCGAAACGATGCCGTCGGACGTTTTCACCGCCGTCGTCGATACCGCCGTGCACGGCACCGTCCATTTGAGCCGCGCGGTCCTCCCGGTCATGCGCCGCCAGCACGCGGGCACGTTCATCGGGATCAACTCGCTGCTCGGCTCGATCACCGTCCCGCATATGGGCGCTTACGCGGCCTCGAAATGGGGACAACGCGCCGTACTGCGCACCCTGCAACAGGAGACACGAGACGAACCTGGGGTGCACGTGTGCATCGTGAGCCCTGGGAGCATCAATACCCCGATCTATTATCAGGCCGCCAACTACTCCGGGCAGGCGGTCCGGCCGCCGTGGCCGGTCCTGTCCCCGGAACGAGTGGGCGCGGCGATCCTGCGTCTGGCCGACCGGCCACGCAGACACGTGTCCGTGCCCGTGGGGCCGGGAAACCCGGTCATCATCGCCGGATTCCGACTCCTGCCGCTGGTGTACGACCGGCTGGTCGGTCCCTTGTTCCGGTTGGCCGCGCTCACCCGAAAACGCGTGGCGCCCACCACGGGCAACGTGCACCAGCCACTACCCGCTCGAGAACGAGTACATGGACGCTGGCCTGATCCACGTTGAAAGCCGCAGCGGGTTGACGCGTCACCGATGCGCATGGGCGGGGAGGCTCTAGCGTGCACGACCGGCGCACAGCGGCGTCGACCCGTTGAAGCTCACGACAAGCTCGGCCTTCGTGGCCGCATTGCGAGTTCTCTGGGTAGTGACCGCGCCGTGGCCGTCTACTTCGCCCGGCACGGCATCCTGATCACCTGGCCGGTCGACGTCCTCACCGTACTTGCTCTGCGCGGCGCTGATCCCGCCGAAGCCCGTGCGCGGTTCGTCACGCTGGCCGAGCGACGCCGCGACGAGGAATACGCGCGCAGACTCCGCTGCTCAGCCTGCGGGAAACCACTGACCCACCAGCGTCACCCGAAAGCCCAAGACGGCGTAGTCATCGAACGGACAGCTCCGCCGACGTGCGACGGACCGCGGTTAGAGCGCCGCGGCCGCGGGTAGCCATCGCCTGTGGCCGACTCTCCTATCGCCGTCCTCGACATCGACGGGACGCTCATCGATTCCAACTACCACCACGCGCTCGCCTGGTATCGGGCTCTGCGCCGGGTCGGCGAGACCTATCCGGTATGGCGGCTGCACCGGCTGATCGGCATGGGCGGGGATCAACTCATCACAGCCCTCGGCGGTGAGGACCTGGAACGGCGCGTCGGCGACCACGCGCGAGAGCTGCAAGGCGAGGAAACCGACAAGCTACTCGAGGAAATGGCGACGCTGCCTGGTGCCCGCGACCTGCTGCTCGCGATCAAGGAACGTGGTCACCGGCTCGTCCTGGCCAGCTCCGGCCAGCAGCGCCACGTCGACGTCTATCTCGACAAACTCGACGCCCGCGACATCATCGACGACTGGACCACCAGCTCCGACGTCGACGCTTCCAAACCGGCACCCGACCTGCTACACGTGGCGCTACAGAAAATCGGCGCACCAGCCGACGCGCCCGCCGTCATGATCGGCGACTCCGTCTGGGACGTCGAAGCCGCGCGAAAAGCCGGGATGCCGGCGATCGTCGTCCGCTCCGGCGGCTTCGGTGACGACGAACTCACACAAGCCGGTGCCATTGCCCTCTACGACACCCCTGCCGACCTCACGAAAGACCTGGACAACACCCCACTCGCGTGAGGTCCCGGGTGGAGTCTCCATGTCGCAGGAGCTTGTTGCGGCGCGATACGGGGGTCACCGCCGTGTGACGACGCGGGCCGGGAACGTCGATCCTGTCGTGCTCAGTCCTCCTGCCCGGACCGAATGGACCCGGTGAACTCCGCGGCGAGCAGGTCGAGCAGGCAGGGGAACCGGCGTTCGATCGCCGCTCGCCGCAACGGGGTGCGCTCGCCGCCCATCTTCGCGGTCCGAGATTTCATCAAAACCCCCATGTCGAATCGTGCCCGGTGTGCGGGCAAGTGGTACACATGGGTCTGTCCTGTAACAAGCCTTCCGGTGTTCCTGTCGTGCCGCGATCCGTATAACGCCATACACACTTCGCGAATGCGCATTATTCATCGATGTCGGGCGCATTTTCCCGACCCTCTTTCGTATAGAGCAAAAGAAACGCAAGGATGCCCGCGATCCCGGCGAGGACGCAGACGTTGTCGGCGACGTCTGCGCCGAACGCCGTCACGAGTGGGCCGGAGCCGACGACGATGCCGATCGTCTGCCCGGCGACGACGACGAGGCCGCCGACGAGGAATGCGAACAGGCAGCCGCGGGTCGCGGCCAGCAGTGTCCGATACAAGGGGATCACGCTCCGGTTCAATGGGGTAGCCACAGCACACCGACAGCCATCAGCACGCCGAACACCAAGGTGGGCAACAGGTAGTAGAGGACGACCGGGACGAAGATCCGCACCGGGTTGATCTCGGCGATACCGGCCGCGACGTACAGCGGGGCCGCGCCGGGCGGGGAGCAGCCCTCCGACGACGCCCACACGAGGATGGCGGCGAAGGCGACGTGCGGAGGGATGCCGGCGGCGGTCAGCGCGGCGAACGCGACCGGGCCCACGGCGGCGACCGTGGACGTGGTGTTGAGCGGTCCCGCGACGATCACGATGACGACACCCACCACGATGGCCGCCACCAGCGGGGGGACCCCGGTGAGTCCCTCCAGGTACGGCTTGAGCTGGTCGTCGAGTCCGAGGGTCTTCAGCACGTTCGACGCGGCGAAGGCGGAGATCATCGTGACCCCGACCAGGCCGAGTTTCGGCCCGACGGCCCCGAACAGGCCCCACCACTGCGCCCGGCCCTTCGGCAGCGCCTTCCGCTCGACGAGCAGGCCGACCAGCAGCATGACGATCGGCAGCCAGATGAGCAGGGGGATCGCGTCGGGCGCGTCGATACCGATGCGGGCCGAGACGAAGTCGGCGGTCGGCGGGGCGGTGAGCAGGATCGGGACGGCGATCGAGCCGAGGACGACCAGCGACGGCCAGCCGACCTTGAACGAGGACCGCAGCGGGTGGATGTCCCGCGGTTCCATCGCCTGCACGCCGCGGCGTTTCACGATGACGTAGGCCATGATCAGCCGCATGCCGACCATCCACGCGCCGGTGACGAAGATCGTCGCGACGATGTCGCCCGCGCTGAGTACCGGCAACACCGTCGGCGCGGCCAGCAGGATGAAGAAGGCCCCGCTGAAGGGGAAGGTGGCGCCGACACCGGCGTTCCCGGACAGGACGAGCGCCGCGGTCTCGCCGCTCGCCTTGGACCGTTTCATCCAGGGGATGGTGATGGAGCCGACGGTGGCCACGATCGCGGCGCCATTGTGGGCGACCGCGCCGAACAGTCCGGATGCGACGGTCGCCGCGTAGGCCGACCCGCCTCGCCGCCTGCCGAGGAACGAGCTGAGGATGTCGACCATCCGCTGCACGAGCCCGGTCCTGGTGAGGAGTTCGCTGACGAAGACGAACGCCAGCGCGGCGAAGGTGATCTCGGATTTGAGCCCGTCGACCAGGCTTTCCCAGGCGACGCCGAAGAAATCCGTGCCCGCGAAAGCGGCGGTGACGAGAAAGCCGACCACCATCGCCTCGCCGATGTTGCGTTTGAAGACCGCGTTCCACACGACGATGGCGGCGATGAACGCGACGAGTGCCAGGATCGCGTTCATCTGGGTGTCCTTTGTGGCCGGTGGTGGGACAAGGATCGCATGGGGGGTGCCTCCGGTGACGTCGTTGGCAGAGAGGGGATCCGGTGGGGGAGGATCAGTCGGTGATGAGGCCGGCGTCGCGGTAGGCGGTCTTCGCTGCCGGATCGGAGAGGAATCGCAGCAGGTCGGCCGCCTCGGGCGGTGCCGAGCAGCCGAGCGCGATCGAGAGTTCGCTGTAGTGCTGGGCCCCGTCGGGGAGCGGGCCGACGATCCGGGCCCGCGAGACGAACTTCAGCTCGCTGACCTGTTGGACGGCGAGGTCGGCCCGTCCGTCGGTGAGGGCGAGGGCGGTGAAGCCTTTCTCCACGACGGTGGCCCGTGCGTTGACCTCGTCGGCGATGCCCAGGTCCTGGAGCAGCCGGGCGAAGTGGATCCCGCTCGCCCCGCTGCGGGAGTAGGCGACCGAACGTGCCGAGGTCAGGGCGGTGCGCAGGGTGTCCACGGTGCTGATGTCGGGACTGTCCAGGTCCGGCGCGGTCGCGATGCCGATGCCGCTCTTCGCCAGGACGACGCGGGAATCGGGGGTGACCGCGCCGGCGGCGGCCAGTTCGGTGAAGGCGTCGGTCACGGCGATCACGACATCGGGTTTGGCGCCTTCGCCGATTTTCTTGACGAGGAGCGTCGTGGGGTCGAACGTGACGTCGAGATCGGCCTGGGTGAAGGCGGGCAGCAGGACTTCGTCGAGTGCTTTCTTCACCGAGAGGGCGCTGAAGAGGCTGAGCCGGGTGGTCATGGGGTTTCCCTTCGAACGGGTGGGGAGTAGAGGGCGTCCCGCTGCCGATCGGTCAGCGGACGGGAGGAGAGGCCTTTCACCAGCAGGAAGATCTCGGCGGTGTGTTCGAGTTCTTCGAGCGCGTCCAACGCGGTGTCGAGGTTCGTCCCGGCGACCACCGGACCGTGGTTGGCGAGCAGGAGCGCCGGATGGTCGACGGCGGCGCGAGCGATCGGTTCGGCGACGCCGGGGTCTCCGGGCGGGTGGTAGGGGAGCAGGGGGAGACGGCCGACCCGCATCGCGAAGTACGCGGTGAGCGGCGGGATGGCGTCGTCCGGATCGAGACCGTCCAGGCACGAAACGGCCGCGGACTTCGTCGAGTGGGTGTGCACGACGGCGTTGGCGGATGGCCGTTGCCGCAACACGATCGCGTGAAAGAAGGCCTCTTTGGACGGAGGTGGTCCGGCAAGGTGCTGTCCGTCCGCGTCGATCACCGACAGGTCTCCCGGCCGCACGGTGCCGAGGCAGGCGCCGGTGGGCGTGACGAGGATCTGCCCGCCGTAGCGCACCGAGATGTTTCCCGTGCGGCCGTGTGTGAGACCCCGGTCGTACAGGGACCGGGCCGTGGCGATGACGCGTTCGCGGTGGAGCCGGTCGCCGCTCATGAGCCGGACGCCGTCGCGAGAAGGTCCGGATCGCCGAAGTTGCCCGACTTGAGCAACAGTGCCGGACGACCCTCGCCGACGGGATGGATCCACGGCACCCCGGGTGCCGCTTCCGCCCCGATGACGCCGCCGCGGACGCCGAGCGCGGTGACGATCGCCCCGGAGGTCTCGCCGCCTGCCGCCACGAGACGGCGCACCCCGCGTTCGGCGAGGCCGGCGGCGATGAGCCCGGTCGCCGTCTCCAGGATTTCGGCCGACTTCACGACACCCAGCTCGTCCTGGGTGCGCTTGAGCTCCGCCGGGCTCAGCGACGAGTAGATCACCGGTGCGTCGCCCCCGGTCAGGGAGTCGTACCAGGTCAGCGCGTCCGCCGCGAGGTCGGCGGGATGCGGTGTCGTGACCGGGTCCAGGCGGTGGGCGGGACGGCCGAGCCGCATCATGACGGCGACCTGTTCCAGCGTTCGTGCCGAGCAGCTGCCGGACAGCACCGCGGCCGGGCCGTCCGGTGTGCGCGCGGCGGCGGGCGCGGCGGCGGTGGATGCCCGTGCGGCGGCGAGCCCGGCCGCCAGTCCCGCCGCGCCGGCGACGAGCGGCGCGTCCACCACGATCCGCCCCAGCAGCCGCAGATCGTTTTCGGTGAGCGCGTCGACGAGAACGTAGCCGCCGGTCGCCATGGCCTCGCGCACAGCGGTTTCGCCGCGGCGGACGACGTCGTGCGTGATCAGGGCGACCGGGGTGTCGGTCTGGGCCCGCAGCAGGCGGGGCAGCCGCGAATCCGTCATCGGGGTCGCGGGGTGGTCGCGCATCGGCGATTCGGCCAGCAGTGTGTCGCCGACGAACAGGTAACCCTGGTACTGCGTGCGCCCGTGTTCCGGCGAGCTCGGCGTCGTCACCACCGTACCGGGCGGCAGGGCCTGTGCCAGCGCGTCGAGAACCGGCCCGATGTTGCCACGCGGTGTCGAGTCGAAGGTGGAGCAGTACTTGAAGTAGATCTGCTCCGCGTCCCGGTTTCGCAGCCACCGCAACGCCTCCATCGACAGCGAGACGGCGTCGTCGACGGGGAGGGAGCGGCTTTTGAGTGCGATCACCACGGCGTCGTGCGGGGGCAGTTCCTCGGTTTCGGGTGGTACGCCGAAGAAGAGCAGAGTCCGCAGGCCACCTCGACGGAAGGCGACCGCGACGTCGGTCGCGCCGGTGAAGTCGTCGGCGATCGCGCCGAGCACGCCCGTCATCCGCCGATCACCGACTTCAGCCTTTTCGCGGCGCTGCCGGGGCCGGACACCACCGGCAGGCCGAGCACGGACGACAGTTCCTCGGCGAACGGGGCCAGCGAGTACTGGGCCAGCAGGACGAGATCCCAGGAACCGGTTTCCGTCTGACAGGTCTCGACGAGCTTGTCCGGCGCGAACATCCCGCCGACCTCGACGGTGATCCCCTTGTCGCGGGCCGCCTGTTCGAAGCGCGCTGTCGAGTCGGCCAGAGCCGAGGCCAGCGAGGCGACCACGACGATCCTGGTGTGCCCGCTGGACAGCGCGTCGTCGAACGCGGCTTCGTCCGGGGCCAGGAGCGGGACCGGGGCGTCGACCTGGTTGGTGACCTCGCCGTAGAGCGAGCAGGTGAGCAGGACGCCGTCGGCGCCACCGGTGACGGCGTAGTCGATGAGACGGCGCATCCGGTCGTCCAGCGCGGGAGTGCGGCCGTGCCGGCCGACGTCGGCCAGCAGCCGGTCGTCGAGGATGTTCCACGGCTGGGCCTGCGGGAATCCCGTCGCCAATGCGTTCACCGCCGGCGGGATCGCGGCGGGGGTGGCGCTGATCAGCGCGATGCGCGGGTTCATCGGAGCTGCTCCTCGATCCAGGTCAGACCCGCCTCGGTGGTGGTGGCGGGCTTGTATTCGCAGCCGATCCAGCCTTCGTAACCCTCGGATTTCAGGGTGTCGAAGACGTCGGGCCAGTGAACGGCGCCGGTGCCGGGTTCGGCACGGCCGGGGGAGTCGGCGATCTGCACGTGAGCGGTCCGCGGCAGGAACTCCCGGAGGGCCGCGAGGACGTCCTTCTCGTCGATGGACGCGTGATAGACGTCGAAGAGCAGTCGCACGTGGTCCTCGCCGACCGCGTCGACGACGGCGGCCGCGTGTGCCTGGTCGTCCAGGAGGAAACCAGGAGCGTCCTGCTTGTTCTGTGCTTCCAGCAGGAGCCGGACGCCGGTTCCGCGTGCCCGGTCCGCAGCCCACGCGATGTTCGCGACGTAGTGGGCGAAGGCGCGGTCGCGGGAGACGTCCTCGGGCCGGATCCCGGCGGGCAGGTGCAGGAAGGAACTGCCCAGGGCCACGGCGTACTCCAGGCCGAGTTCGACTCCCGTGCGGAACTCGGCGGCGCGGCCGGGCAGGCACGCGTAGCCGAGTCGTTCGGGGGAGCCGGGTTCGCCGGTGGGGGAGTTGACGAGGACCTGGGTCAGCCCCGCGTCGGCGAGGCGGCGGGTGAGGGTGGCCGCGGGGAAGGGATACGGCGAGGCGTATTCGACGGCGGTGAAGCCTGCCGCCGCGGCGGCGTCGAAACGCTCTTCGAACGGCAGTTCCGTGAACAGCCACTTGAGGTTGGCGTCCAGTCGGAGTCCATTGTGGAGGATCATCGGCGTTCCGAGGCGGCGGTGGCGTGGCCGGGATTGACGAGGTTGCCCGGCGTGCGTCCTTGCAGGGCGTCGATCACCTGGCGGGCGGCCATCAGGCTGGAGCGGGACCGGGCCTGTTCGGTCGCGGCACCGATATGCGCGGTGACCAGGACGTTGTCGAATCCGCGCAGCCTGCTGCCGGACGGCAAAGGCTCTTCCGCGAGTACGTCCAGGGCCGCGCCGGCCAGCGTGCCGTTCTCCAGCGCGTCGGCGAGGGCATCCTCGTCGACCACCTCGCCGCGGGCCGTGTTGATCAGGAAGGCGCCGGGCTTGACCTTCCGCAGCGCGACCGCGTCGATCAGGTGACGGGTGGAGTCGTCGAGGAAGATGTGCAGGCTCAGGAAGTCGGCCTCGGCCAGCACTTCGTCGAAGGTGCGTCCTTCGGTGCCGGTCTCGGTGAGGAAGTCCTGGTCCAGGTATGGATCGTGGGCCACGACGCGCATGCCGAGCGCCAGTGCCAGCCGTGCGACGGTCTTGCCGATCGAGCCCAGGCCGATCAGGCCGAGTACGGCGCCGTCGAGTTCCCGGCCGCTGCGCTGCTCCCAGCGTCCCGCGCGGACGCCCGCGATGTTCTGCGGGATCAGCCGGGCGCAGTTGAGCATGAGCGCCAGGACGTGTTCGGCGACCGAGCGCCGGTTGGCGCCGGGGGTGTAGGTGACGGCGACGCCGCACCGGGTCGCCGCGTCGAGGTCGATGTTGTCGTAGCCGACGCCGCAGCGGCCGAACACCTTGAGCCTCGTCGCGGCATCGATCACGTCGGCGGTGAAGGCGTCGGTACCCGCGACGATCCCGTCGGCGTCGCGGACGAGGTCGGACAGGGGAGTGCCGGTGGCCTCGCGCTGTGCGGGGGTGGTGAAGACGGTGTCGAAACCCGCGTCCGAGAGCAGTTGGTCGACCTCACCGCCGGGCTTCAGATACGAGGTCGTGACGAGTACGCGCTGGGTCATCGGGGGTGTTTCTCCTGTTCGAAGCTGCTTGATGAAAATACTATAGGATTCGTGTCAATACTATAGCGATGCAAGATCGAGGCTTCCTGGTGCGCGGGATATCGTGAGGCGACTCAAGGAGGACACATGGCTTCCCCGCGGAAGTCCGGTCGGCAACCGCTCGCCGACCGGATGTACGAGGTGCTGCTCGGCCAGTTCACCGACGGCCGCTGGTCGGCTGGCGAGCCGGTCAACATCGGCGCGCTGTCACGGGAACTGGACGTCAGCCAGACCCCGCTCCGGGAGGCGCTGGCCCGGCTGGAGCACACCGGGCTCGTCCGCCGCGAGGCGCTCAAGGGCTACCGGGTCGCCCCGCTGCTCACCGAGTTCGAACTGATCAAGCTGATGGACGCCCGGCTCGTCCTCGAACCCGCGCTCGCCCACGAGGCAGCCCGCCGGACGACGCCCGAGTTCCTGAGCGAGGTCCTCGAGAGCGTCGACGACCTCGCGCGCGCGGCCACCTCGCCGGACACGGAGGTTTTCAGCGCGTACTGGACCATCGACGAGCGGTTCCACCTGCTCATCGCCGCCCAGGCGGACAATCCGTTCCTGGAGAAGGCATACCGGTCACTCGGGGGACAGGTGCAGCGGTTCAGGTTCTTCGCGAAGCTCGGATCGGCCAGGGGGGCGCCCGGACTGGCGGCGGAGGAACACCGCGCTGTCCACGAAGCGCTGGTGGCGGGGGAGGCGGACGAAGCGGCCGCCCGCATGCGCCGTCACATCGAGAACGCCAAGCAGCGCGTTCTGGAGGATCGGAAATCCGTCGAGGCCGCAGACGTTCAGGCAGGTCACTGAACTTCTAAGTGTATAACGACCTATACCCTAGGGCAAATATCAAAACAAAAAATATTGCTATAAAAAATGGCACAGGGCGCAGCATCAAGACACTGCGCTCTATGCCATTTCGTGGATTGGCTACGGATAGCATTTGACGCCGAGGTCCACCCATCGGAAGTAGGGCTGGCTGCAGACTCCTCGATCACATATTTGGCAGACGTAGCCGTAGTAGTAGATGTTGTTCTGGCAGAGGCGTTGGTCGGTGAGTTGGCAGACCTCGCCGTCTGGCGTCGCCGTGGCGACGTCGACAACCTTGCTGTCAGGCGATTTCGTACAGGCCATGGCGGCAAGGTGCGTGCTGGGGGCGGCGCTCGCGGACGCGGGCATGAGCAGCGTGACGGAGGTCGCCCCGGCAAGCGCGAGGCCTGCCATCAGTTTGCGAACGGTAGTGGACATCGCAACTCCAGACATGGGAATATTTCGGCCGGGCGTGAATCGCCCCTCTCGTACGTGGAGCTTTTCCGGAAATTCCCATTGTGAATCGGCCCCGTCATACTCCGACATCCCCGACTGGCGGACTTGCGGGTCATGTTCGGCACCCCTTGGGGCATCCGAACCGGCCGGTGCGGTTCGCCGCTCTACTCGAGCAGGGTGAGGAAGAAGTCCCGGATATCCCCGGCGAGCAGGTCCGGCACCTCCATGGCGGCGAAGTGGCCGCCGCGTTCGAACTCCGACCAGTGCCTGATGTCGTACAGCCGCTCTGCGAGCGGTCGTATCGATTGCGTGATGTCGTGCGGGAACACCGCCACGCCGAGCGGGACGGGGCGAGGCTCCGTGCCTCGCGCGGCGTCGTGGTGCAGACGTGCGGAGGAGGCCGCGGTCGCGGTCAGCCAGTACAGCGAGATGTCGGTGAGCATCCGGTCGTCGCTGATCGGCGATCGGGGGTCGGTCCACTGGGCGAAGCGTTCGGCGATCCAGGCCAGCTGCCCGACCGGGGAGTCGGTCAGCGCGTAGCCGATCGTCTGCGGGGTGGCGGCCTGCAAGGCCTGGTACGGCGGGCGATTCGCCATCAGGTGCCGGACCTTCGCCAGCCGGGCTTCGTCCTGCTCGGACAGTTCGACGCCGGCGTCCGGATCGGGCCGGGTCGGCAGGTAGTTGACGTGCACGCCGACAACCTGTTTGGGCGCCACCGCGCCGAGTGCCATCGAGATGCCGGATCCGAAGTCGCCGCCCTGTGCGCCGTAACGCTCGTAGCCGAGTCTGCGCATCAGTTCGGCCCAGGCGCGTGCGATCCGGACGAGGTCCCAGCCGCGTTCGTGGGTCGGGCCGGAGAAACCGAAGCCCGGGATGGAGGGGATCACGAGGTGGAAATCCTGCGACAGTGGTGCGATCACGTCGAGGAATTCCAGGAACGAGCCGGGCCAGCCATGGGTGAGGATCAGCGGGAGCGCGTCCGGTTTCGCGGACCGGACGTGGACGAAGTGGATGTTCTGGCCCTCGATCTCGGTGGTGAAGTGCGGGAGCTCGTTGAGTGCGGCTTCCTGCGTGCGCCAGTCGTAGCCGGTGCGCCAGTATTCGGCCAGGTCCTTGAGGCGCGCCAGCGGGAAGCCGTAGTCCCAGTCGGCGTCGGCGACCTCGTTGGGCCAGCGGGTGCGGGACAAACGGTCGTCGAGGTCGTCGAGGTCGGCCTGGGGGATGTCGATGCGGAAGGGCTTGATCATGGTCTCGGCTCCCGGACGGTCATTCGGCACCTGAATGTTCGGGCACCTAACGTTTGGTCGCCAAACGATACCGCAATCGTTCGGCCTCCCAACGATTCGTTAGAGTCGTCACATGGAGAACTCGTCCGAGGAGTCGCCGGCGCGGTGGCAGGGCCTGCCCACCTGGCTGCTGACCCAGACCGCCAACCATGCCCACCGCCTGGTGACCGCCGGGTTTTCGGCCGTTCAGGCACGCGGCTACCACTTTCGTGTGCTGGCGACGCTGGAGGAGTTCGGCCCGGCCAGTCAGGCCGGGCTGGGGCGGCGGAGCGGGATCCATGTGAGCGAGATGGTCGCGACGATCAA
Source organism: Amycolatopsis sp. cmx-4-19 (assembly GCA_049998115.1). GTDB lineage: Bacteria > Actinomycetota > Actinomycetes > Mycobacteriales > Pseudonocardiaceae > Amycolatopsis. The sequence continues at coordinate 261,165 of JAEBEO010000007.1, forward strand.
CGAGCTGGCGGAGGGTGGGCTGGTCGAACGCGCCCCGGATCCGTCCGATCGGCGGCGCAACGTCATCTCGCTGACCACCGCGGGTAAACGGCAGCTGCGGCGGCTGGACAAGCAGCTGGCCGAGCGTCAGAACGAGCTGCTGGCCCCGTTGTCCGCCGAGGAACGCCAACGGTTGACGGACCTGTTGTCGAAGCTGCTGGAGCACCACGACCGGCGGGCCGACGCTCCCGAAGAGACTCGGGTGAGTTAGAACCGGGGTCCCGCAAGCTCGGATTGTGGCCTTTACCACGTGTTCTGAGCTGCGAATATCCAAGATCGAACGGTGAGATGACTTCGCATTGTGGACACTCTGTGCGTGCTCCGAGAAGTCGACGACCTTGATCAGCCCGCCGATGCCCCTGTGGCGCCCGAATCCGGGGGCCCGGCGGGTTTGTTCGAGCGAGCGCTCGACCGGTTGGCCGTGTCGCCGTACCCGAGGGCGATCCTGCTCTACTTGCTGATCCGCACGGCGAGTGTCCAGCTGCTGGATCTCTTGGCCGCTCGCAACGGCCAGTCGCTGACCGGCAGGCTGACCGCGTGGGACGGGCAGTGGTATCTGCGGCTGGCGGTGCACGGGTACGCGGACCTGCCCGGGACCCTGGACGCGGCGCGGCAGCCGTATTCGGATGCGCCGATGGCGTTCTTCCCGCTGTATCCGAAGTTGGTCGAGGCGGTGATGTGGCTCGGGCTCGACGTGGTCACCGCGGCGCTCGCCGTGTCGGTGATGGCCGGTCTGGTGCTGGCGTGCGGTTTGATCCGGATCGGGCGGGCGGTGTCGCCGGATCGGGGTGACCGGACGGGACTGCTGCTGGTGGCCTTGTGGGCCGGGGCGCCGATGGCGATCGTGTTCTCGATGGCCTACACGGAGGCGGTGTTCTGCGCTTTCGCGGTCTGGGCGCTGGTGGGGGTGCTGGAGCGGCGCTGGGTGCTGGCGGGGGTGTGCGCGTTCGCGGCCGGGTTGTCGAGGTCGACGGCGGCGGTGCTGGTCGCGGTGGTGGTCGTCGCGGCGCTGGTGGCGGCGGTCCGGTGGGCGGACCGGCGGGAGTGGGCGCTGACGGGTGCGTTGATCGCGCCGCTGGGGGTGGCGGGGTATCTCGGGTTCGTCGCGTATCGGACGGGAAGCTGGACCGGCTGGCAGGACATCGAACTGCGGGGGTGGAACACCGAGTTCGACTTCGGGGTGGAGACGTGGGATTCGGTGCTGTCGCGGCTGACCGGCGACGAGTCGGTGTTCAGCACGCTGACGGTGCTGTTCCTGCTCGGCGCGGTCGCGCTGGCGGTGGTGGCGGCGTGCACCCGGGTGCCGTGGCCGTTGACGCTGTACGGCGTCGGGGTGCTGGCGCTGGCGATCGGGACGCGGGGGCTGCCGGACGCGAAGATCCGCTTCATCCTGCCCGCGTTTCCGGTGCTGGTCCCGATCGCGATCGGGCTCGCGAAGCGGCGGACGGTCACGGCGGTGGCGGCCGCGGTGGCGTGGGTGGTGCTGGGGGCGTGGTTCTCCGCGCATGCCTTGACGGCGTGGCGGTACGCGATCTAGCCCCGGCTTGCGCCGGTGGAGGAGGCTAGCTCGCCTGGCGGGTCCGGTGGTCGGCGACGTGGACCCTGGTCGCGCAGCGGGTGGAGCAGAACCGGCGGCGTCCGTTGCGCGAGACGTCCACGTAGACGGTTTCGCAGCCTTCGCGTGAGCAGACGCCGAAGCGGTCCGGTGCGTCGCAGACGAGGTGGGCGAGACCGCCCGCGGTGTAGGCGCGGACCCGCGAGACGGTGCCGGCGTGGGCGTCGACGTAGTGCAGGTGGGGTGCTTTGCCGTCGTGGGTGGAGATGTACGGCGTGGAGGCGGAGTCGTGCAGGAGTGCGTTGACCAGGTCGACGCGTCCGGCCGGGTCGGTTTCGAAGACGTGCCGGAGTCGTTCGATCCAGGCGGCGATCTCGGTTGCTTCGTGCCCTTGGACGGGGGCGACCGTCATGCGGTCTTTGAAGATCGCGGTCAGTGCGGCCGGGCCGACGGTGTCGCCGAGGTTGACCAGTTCGGCGGCGATCTGGGCGGCGGCACCTCCGTAAGGGTTGAAATGCATTAATCCATTACAGCACGATCGGGGCATGGAAGCGAACACTTGCCCGCGGTGCGGCTGGCCGCTGGCGGAACTGCCTGGTGGCGTCACGAATTCCCAGCGGATCGCCCAGGGGCGGCTCGAGTACGTGCGGTGTCTGTGCGGGAGCTGGCTCGCGTGCGTCGACGGTGTCGTGATCGGGGCGACGAAGTCTCAGCTGGGGTCGGCGCAGCTCTGACGGTGGCAGGCCGCGCACGCGACGTCTCCGACGCCGCTCGGCCACCGGCGACCCCAGCGGGGGTCGAGGATCCGGTCCGTGAAGGACTCCTTGTGGGACACTGGGTCCCTCAAGGAGTCCTTCACGGACGTGGCTCAGCGGTAGTAGCCCTCCACGGGGACCCGTGCCTCGTCGAACAGTGCGGGGCCTTCCAGTCGCACGCCCGGCCCGGTGGCCGGCGGTTTCAGGGCGTTGACCTGCTCGCCGGACAGGGCGAACACGACCCGGCCGAGGCCGGAGCGTTCGATGGCGCCCTGGCACATTCCGCACGGCTGGCAGCTGGTGTACATCGTCGTCCCGGCCGAGGTGGCGGGATCGAGTTCCCGTGCGGCCCAGACGGCGAGTTTCAGTTCCGGGTGCAGGCTGATGTCCGATTGCGACACCGTGGTGTTGTGCTCCTCGGCCAGGACGGTGCCGTCGGGGCCGACCAGGAGCGAGCCGAAGGGCGGGTCGCCGTCGGCGCGGGACTTGGCGGCGAGTTCGATGGCTCGGCGGAGGTGCTTCTCGTCTTCTTCGGTCATGATCGCTCCTGTTCTGGCCGGTACCGGCCGAGTTCCCATTGGGCGGCCACGGTCGCCAGTGCCTGCCAGGCGGCTTCCGGGCGGAGGGTCTCTTCGGGGTCGCCGGAGAACGGGTCGAGGACGACCGTCTCGGCGCCGAGGTGGCGAAGCTGGTCGAGGTCGTCGACGATCTGCTCGATCGTTCCTTCCCCGGCGCGGCGGTCGGGGGCGGTGATCGGCTGGTCGGTGAGGTTCAGCAGGATCCTCGGGGTGAACGCGGGAACCGGCCGCTCCTGGGCGTCGGCGATGTTCTTGACCCTGGCGAGCGCTTCGCGGAGCCAGGGGAGTGTGGTCCGTAGCGGGTGCCAGGCGTCGCCGACGCGGACGGCGCGTCGGATCCCGGCGTCGCTGTTGCCGCCGACCCAGATCGGGATGTCGCCCGCGCGGTAGTCGGCGTCGTCGGACCAGGCTTTCCGGACGGCGTCGAGGTGGGAGTCGGTCAGCCGTCCGCGCTTTTCGAACGGGACGTCGAGCGCTTCGAACTCCTGGCGGGCCCAGCCGGAGGCGACGCCGAGGACGAGCCGTCCGCCGCTGAGCTGGCTGAGGTTCGCGGCCATCCGGGCGATCAGCAGGGGATGCCGGTACGGGACGATGAGCACGGTGGTGCCCAGCCGGATCCGGTCCGTGACGCCGGCGAGCCACGACAGCGTCGTGAAAGGCTCGTAGAACGGCGCCGGGTACTGCTCGGCGACGTCGGGGGTGATGGCGACGTGGTCGGACACCATGAGCAGGTCGTAGCCGAGGCCTTCGACCGTGGTGGCCCAGCCGCGGAGGATTCCCGGGTCGGTACCCGGGCCGAAATTCGGGACGTTGACACCTATTCGCACAGGTCAAGGCTATCTGTGTGATCCGGAACCGGGAAGGGGTCTTTCCCGGTGTGCGGTCGGGTCCGCCGTGGATCTGCCGGTAATATGGCCGGATGGCCGAGACTCTCGATGCGACGGACTGGGCGATCCTCGTCGAGCTTCAGAAGGACGGGCGGTTGCCGCTCACCGAGCTGGGGAAGCGGGTGAGCCTGAGCGCGTCGGCGACGACGGAGCGGGTCAAGCGGCTGGAGTCGGCCGGGGTGATCACCGGGTACCGGGCGGACGTCGACCTGGAGAAGGCCGGGTATGTGGTCCTCGCGGTGGTGCGGCTGAAGTATCCGGGCAGCAAGCACGCGCCGTTGCACAAGCTGCTGGCCGAGCGGACGGAGATCCTCGAATGTCTCCGCACGACCGGTGACGACTGCTATTCGCTGAAGATCGCGGCGCCGTCGATGGGACGGCTGGAGGAGATCGTCAACGAGCTGGCGCTGTTCGGGAGCACGAACACCAACATCGTCTACAACCAGACGTTGCGCTACCGCGGGCCGCAGGGCCCGTGACCGGCAGGGAGCCGGGCACGGGCCGCGCGGTCAGGCCGGGTTTGCCATCTCCCAGAGACCCATGACGTTGCCTTCGGGGTCCCGGAAGTAGGCGGAGAAGCCCATCTCGCCGACGGCGGTCCGCCCGACGAGGGTCGAACCGCCCTGTTTCTCGATGATCGCGAGCGTGTCATCGATGCTTCCGACGTCGAGCACGATCACCGGGCCGGTGGCGGGACTGAGGTCTTTCCCCAGCATCCCGCCGTTGATGTAACCCGGCTCGGCGGGCATGCCGGTTTCGGCGGTCGGGCCCGAGGAGACCATCGTGTAGTCCATCCCGGGCATCGAGTCGGTCTTCCAGCCGAAGACCTCCCGGTAGAAGCCGCGTGCGCGCTCGCCGTCTTCGAACGGGATTTCGAAGTGCACGACCCGTCCGGTCATCGTCATCAACTCCTGTCGTGGCAGCGGGTTTCGAACGCCACCAGCAAAGAGCCGGTGTCGGCGGCGCGCTAGAGGACTTCGCCCTCTCCGAACCACCGGCGCAGTGCCTCCTCCAGCTCCTGCTGGTCCTCGCCGATCCACGCCACGTGGCCGTCCGGGCGGAGGAGCGCCGCGGGGGCTTCGAGTTCTTCGCTGACGTCGACGACGTGGTCGACCCGGTCTCCCCACTCCCGCACCGTGAGCTGCCCGGTCTGATCCAGCAGCAGGCCGCGGCCGCCGTGCATGAGTCCGTAGAGGTGGCCTTGCTTCAGTGCGAGGTCCGGTATCCGGCGGCCGAGCAGTTCGTGTCCCTCGCCGAGGTCGTAGCGGATCCCGGTCGCGGTGATCTTCTCGGTCAGGAACCGGCTCACCTCCTCGAAGTCCATCAGTTCCGACACCAGCCGCCGGACCGCCCGGGCGCCCGGTTCAAGGGACATCAGGTGCATCTGCGCGCGGGTGTTCTCCAGTACGGCGGCGGCCACCGGATGCCGTTCGGACTCGTAGGTGTCCAGCAGGTCCTCCGGGGCGTGGCCGTCGATCGCGGCGGCCAGTTTCCAGCCGAGGTTGAAGGCGTCCTGGACGCCGAGGTTGAGCCCCTGCCCGCCGACCGGCGGGTGGATGTGCGCGGCGTCGCCCGCCAGGAACACGCGGCCGACGCGGTATCGCTCGGCCAGCCGGGTGGCGTCGCCGAAGCGGGAGAGCCAGCGCGGCGAGTGCACGCCGAAGTCGCTTCCGGCGATGGCGTTGAGCTGCCGCTTGATCTCCTCGAGGGTCGGCGGGACTCTGGGGTCTTCGCTCAGCCCCTCGGCGGGTACACCGACCCGGTACACCCCGTCCCCGAGCGGGGAGAGGCCGAACCGCAACTGGGTCTTGCGGACCTCGGTCATCACCGCGAGTACCGTTTCCCAGTCCTCGGTCAGCTCCATCTCCCCCAGCAGCGTCTCGGTCGTGGCGGGCTCGCCGGGGAAGGCGACGCCGAGGAGTTTGCGCACGGTGCTGCGGCCGCCGTCGCAGCCGACGAGATAGCGCGACCGCAGCCGCGTGCCGTCGGCCAGTTCGATGTCGACCCCGTCCTCGTCCTGACTCAGCCCGATCACCTCGCGGCCGCGCCGGATCTCGACGCCCATCTCGGCGGCGTGGTCGATCAGCAGCCGGTCGGTGATGGTCTGGGGGATGCCGAGGATGTACGCGTGGGCGCCGGTCAGGGTAGGTGCCGGTTTACTGATGCCGGCGAAGGATCCGCCGAGCGGGTATTTCGTCCCGTGTTCGAGGAACCGCTCCAGCAGGCCTCGCTGGTCCATCACCTCGATACTGCGTGCGTGCAGGCCCATGGAGCGGACGATCTTGGACTGCTCGGTGTCCTTTTCCAGGACGACCACCCGGACGCCGTGCAGCCGCAGTTCGGCGCCCAGCATCATGCCGGTCGGCCCGCCGCCGGCGATGATCACGTCGATCAAGAGTTCCCCCGTTTGTCGAGCTTGTACTTCCGGCGGGAGATTGTGCGGCAGGACCGGGGTCTTGCCGCAAGCCCCGGGGTGCGTTATACGTTAGAAGTGGCAGGGAGAGTCGATCTCTTTGCCTTGTCGTTTCAGTCCGCCGTGGACGGTCGAACCCCCGATGGAATTAGTTCCTCTGCGATACGGCCTGCTCCGAACATGTTCGTCACGAACTTGTACGTAACGAACATGTTCGTTACGATGCGGGCATGGCACCTGAGAAGAGCCGCCGGGAACGACCGGCCAAACCCGCGTTGACCCGCGAAGTCATCGTGGGCGTCGCGGTCGGGATTCTGCGTGAGGAAGGCCTGCGGAAGGTCACCATGCGCCGCTTGGCGCAGGAGCTCGACACCGGCGCGGCCTCGCTCTACGTCTACGTCCGCAACACCGCCGAGCTGCACGCGGCGATCCTGGACGAACTGCTCGGCACGATCGAGCCGCCCCCCGGGAACGACTGGCGAGACCGGCTCGAACGGCTCCTCACGGCTTACACGTCGATGCTGCTGGAATACCCCGGTCTCGCACTGTCCGCGCTGGTGGCCCGCCCCAGCGGGGAAAACTACCTCGGCCTGGTCGAGCGGATGCTGGCGCTGCTCACCGAAGGCGACGTTCCGCGCGAACGGCGGGCCTGGGGTGTCGACGTCCTCCTGCAGCACGCGACGGCGACCGCGGCCGAACACGCCGACCAGGACTCCCCGGAGGAATGGGACGCACTGGCCCGCGCCGTCCAGGACGCCGACGAGGCTACCCATCCGCAGATCGCCGCCCACTCCGCCGACCTGCTGTCCGGGCAGCCCGCCCAGCGGCTCTCCTGGGGCCTGCGGGTCCTGATCAGCGGAATCACGCGCACCGAAGTACCACCCGAAAGGACCCCATCATGACCACGCATCACCCCATCGCGATCATCGGCGCGGGCCTCGGCGGACTCACCCTGGCCCGCGTCCTGCACGTCAACGGCGTCGAGGCCGCCGTGTTCGACCGCGATGCCTCACCGTCCGCGCGGGCCCAGGGCGGCATGCTCGACATCCACGAGGAATCCGGCCAGGAAGCACTCCGCGCCGCCGGTCTCCACGACGAATTCCGCGCGCTCGTCCATCCCGGCGGCGAGGCGATGCGCATCCTCGACCGGCACGCCGTCGTCCACCGCGAGGAAACCGACGACGGCGACGGCGGCCGCCCCGAAATCGCCCGCGGCGATCTCCGCGACCTCCTGCTCGGCTCCCTGCCCGAAGGCACCGTCCGCTGGGGCGCCAAGGTCACCGGCGCCCGTCCGCTCGGCGGCGGCGGCGAACACGAGGTCACCCTGGCCGACGGCACGGTGTTCACCACGGATCTGCTGATCGGCGCCGACGGCGCGTGGTCCAGGGTCCGGTCCCTGGTCTCTGGCGCCACGCCGTCCTACGAGGGTGTCTCGTTCGTCGAGGTCCACCTCCACGACGCGCTGACCAGGCATCCCGCGAGCGCCGAACTCGTCGGTGGCGGCATGTTCTTCGCACTCGGCGCGGGCAACGGGTTCCTGGCACACCACGATTCCGCCGGCAGCCTGCACGTCTACGTCGCGCTGAAGACCGACGAGGACTGGATCTCCACGATCGACTTCAGCGACACCTCCGGGGCGAAGGCCGCGGTGCTGGAGCGGTTCGACGGCTGGGACGCGAGCCTCCGGGCACTGATCGCCGACGCGGACGGCGAACTCACCCCCCGGCCGATCCACGCGCTGCCGGTCGGGCACCGCTGGGACCGCGTTCCCGGTGTCACTCTCCTGGGCGACGCGGCGCATCTGATGTCACCGTTCGCCGGAGAGGGCGCCAACCTCGCGATGCTCGACGGCGCCGAGCTCGGCCTGGCGATCGCCGCCCACCCCGGCGACGCCGAAGTCTCCCTCGGCGCCTACGAGAAGGCACTCTTCCCGCGGAGCGAGGCTTCGGCGGCCGAGTCGGCGAACAGTCTCGTGCTCTGCTTCGCCGACGATTCCCCAAAGCCGCTTCTGGAGCTCTTGGGCGGGGGTCGTGAACCGCGCATACAGTCGCCCCAGTCGAGCAGGCTGGACCTGCGCGGTGAAGGTCTCCCGCCGCGAACCGACCTCACAGCAGGACCGGCACGCCTGTTGGACTTACTCCCCACCAAATGCGGCCCCGGCGATCGGGGCCTATCGCTGAGGTCAGGCGACCAACCGCAGCCACGCTTCCGCGAGCGCGCCGTGGCCGGCCGGTGTCAGGTGCACGCCGTCCTCGGACCAGTGTTCCGGTCCGGTCGTCGCGGCGAGCCGGGCGAACAAGCCGTCGGCGGCGAGGAGCTGGGCACCGTACTCACCCGCGAGCCGTCGCACGGCCTCGATCTTCGGATCCAGGTCGGCACGCCATTCCCTGCGCACCTCGTCGCCGATGCGCACGACCTCGACCTCGTCGCCGAGGTGGAGCCGCCGCTCGATGACACCGCGGATCGGCAGCAGGAAAGGCTCGATGAGGATCAGGTCCGTGCCCGCCTCGGCGAGGGGAGCGAGCAGACGGTCGTAGCGGGCCTCGAACTCCTCCACGGGAATCAAGCGACCTCGTGGGGCGAACGTGTGCCAGCCGACGTCGTTGACCCCGACGAGGATCGACAGCACGTCCGGGCGCGCGTCGAGCACGTCCTGCTGCCAGCGGGCTTCGAGGTCACTCGACTTGTCACCGGGATACCCGGTGTTCAGCCAGGTCACCGGCCGGTCGGGATGCTCGAAGCACCACTCGCCCGCGACCCGCAGCGGATAGCCCGCCCGGTCCTCACCGGCCTTCCGCCAGCGACCGGTGATCGAGTCGCCGGTGAACATCACGGTGGTTCCCGGCTTCAGGGTGATCGTCATTCCGCGTCCTCCGCCTTCCTGGGTTTCCTTGGCACACAGGAAGGTTCACGGTCCGCGCTGGCAGGGAACGCACACCTGGCCGTCAGTTCCGACGTCGTCGTGACAGCGCGTGCCAGCACGAGGCAACCTCCGCCCGGTCACGGACGTGCCTCCAGTAGCACGAGCGAGGGGGACCGGTGGCGAACGCGGGTACGGGCTGGCAAGGCGAACTCAGGCCCGAAGAGATCGCCGCGACCAGGATCTGGCTGGACAAGCGCGGGATCGAGGTGAACGAGCCGTCGAGGCTGCTCTCCATCCGGATCGGCCCCCGCCTGAGCCGGAAGGTGCCCGGCCGGTTCCGATGGCTCGCCGGGGCGTCGTGGTGAGCATCCTGCCGACCATCGCCTACGGGGTCGTGCAGGACATCTCCGGCGTCCACGGCCGGGACCTGCCCACCGGCGTCATCGTCTACTTCGTCTGCGCCTCCATGCAGGTCGCGCTCTGACTGTCCCGCCTGCACCGCGAACGGGCACTGGACCCGTTGCCGGTCCTGGACCGGCGCTCCGGGCGGCCCTCGGCGTGCAAGGTCCTCGGCGGCTGGCACCTGGCCTCGTTCGTGATCACCTTCGGCGGCGGTGCCGCGCTGGCGGTGGCCCTGTACTCCGACCCCGCCACGAAGGCGTATGCCTGGGGTGGCGCGCTCGGCTGGACGGCCTTGTGCTGCGCGGTGATCCTCGTCGGCAGCCTGTGGCGGCCCGGGTATGCCGAGGACACCGCTACGGCAGACGTCCACACCGAGTTGCGTGTCCTGGACAGTTACAAGGGCAGCTCAAACCGGTTCGTGCTGAGAGCGCCGGGCGTAGGCGCGGGCGGCGCGGGCACGGTCACCGCAGCGCACCGAACACCACTGACGTCGCCCGTTGCGCAGGAAGAACCGGGTGCACGGAGCCGAACCGCAGGCGGTGAGCCGTTCGGCGTCCGGCCCGGTGAGCAGATCCGCGGCGTTGGCGGCCAGTGTCGCCAGGGCGTGCTCGACGATCTGGGTGATCGGATGCGGCGCGATGCGGTGCAGGCCCCGTGCCGGGTCCCAGCGCAGCAGTTCCGCGGTGGGCGCCTTGCTCAGCGCGTCGTTGACCGCGTTGAGGGCGCTCTGCGGCGCCGGGTCCGAGCAGGAGCTCGAAGCGAACAGCACCCGGACCTGTTCACGCAGCGACCGGACCAGTCCCGCGCACATCTCCTGCAGGCCGGCGTCGACCGGGGCGAGCCCGTGCTCGCCGAGCCATTCCGACGCGCCGCCCGGGGTGCCGAGGAGATCGACGAACTGCCCGCCGGGCAACGCCATGGAGGTGTTGGCGAGGGCTAGTGCGACGTACTGCTCGGCCCCGGGCGCGGGCGGCAGGAGTTCGGTGCCGGTGGTGTCGTCCACGTCCTCATGGTAGGTGGCGGGTTCAGCCATGAGAAAGCCTCACGGAATTCATTGCACTCTTCCGTGAGAACGGTCTAGTGTCACTCACGGAAACAACACTATCTATCCGTGAGGTGTACTTATGGAACAGCTCTCCATCCGGGTCATCGGCGGCCCGACCGCCCTGATCGAGTACGGCGGTCTGCGTTTCCTGACCGACCCGACGTTCGACGACCCCGGCCACTACGCAGGGCCCGACGGGAGACCGGGCCTGACGAAGACGGCGCCCGCGTCGGTGAGACCCGCCGACCTCGGCCGTCTCGACGCCGTCCTGCTGTCACACGACGAGCACCCCGACAACCTCGACCACGCCGGCCGGGAACTGCTGGCCGACGTACCGCTGACCCTCACCACACCCAGCGGCGCCGCACGCATCGGCGGCACCACGAAAGGGCTCGCGACCTGGGAGACGGTCGAACTGGCCCGTCCGGGCGGGGGAGTCGTGACCGTGACCGGCGCGCCCGCGCTCCACGGACCGGAAGGCGCGGAGAAGGCCACCGGCGACGTCGTCGGCTTCGTGCTGACCGCGCAGGACCTGCCGACGGTCTACGTCAGCGGCGACAACGCCTCGCTCGACGCCGTCCGGCAGGTCGCCGACCGGTTCGGCCCGGTCGACACCACCGTGCTCTTCGCCGGGGCGCCGCGCCTGCAGCCGGTCTTCGACGGCGCCCTGCTCGTCCTCGACAGCGCCTTGGCGGTCGAGGCCACCCGGATCCTCGGCGCCCGCGTCGTGGTCCCCGTCCACGTCGACAGCTGGGAACACCTCACCGAGAGCCGCGACGACGTCATGGCCGCGTTCACCGCCGCCGGACTGGCCGACCGCCTGCGGCTCGGCTGATGCCCAGCACCTGACCGAGCCGGTCACCGGGTCCTCGCCGCGTCGGACCCAGAAACGCACGCTGACCGTCTCCTGGGTGCTCAGCGGCGTCGGGCTCTCGGCCGGGGTCACCGACGCCGCACCCGTGGCCACCCGCGCGAAAACCCAGCGACGGCGCGCTCGTCGCCCTCGCGATCAGCCCCGTCTTCTTTGGCTCACGCAGGTCCTGGAATCCCTAACCGTCGGATCCGTCCAGCAACTGTCGTATCCGCTCGGCCTTCGCCAACCGGTTCTGCAAGTGGTACAGGTCCCGCGCCTCCTCCCAGTATCGGCGAGCCGCCGTCTGATCCCCGAGCGTGGCGTGGACCTGACCGAGGATGTCCACCACCAGGGCCGCGAAGTAAGTGTTGCCGAGGGCCCGAAGTGTCGTGAGCGCTTCTTCGCAGCGCCGCAGAGCCTCTTGGTGCTGTCCGGTCCGGTGCGCCAGGAAGCCGTGGATCGCCAGGGAGAGCGCTTCACCATTGCGGTTGCCGTGACGCCGGTGCAGATCCAGCGCGGTCGCGGCGAACGGGGCGGCCTGTTCATGGCGGCCCATGAGCGCGAAGTACCACGCTGCCTGATTGAGTGCCCGGGCTTCCCACTCCTCGTCTCCGGCGGACTGGAACAGACGCAAGGCCCGGACGATGTCCTGCAGCGCGAGTCCGAATTCACCCTGTTCACTCTTCGCCCAGGCGAGAATCCGCAGGACGTGGGCCTGACCGGAAGCGTCATCGAACCGCTCTGCCAGGGGCTGGGCCTGCCGGAGGTGCTCCAGTGCTTCGGCTTGCCTGCCCTGCAGGGCATAGGCCTCGGCCAGCTGGCGGTGCGCCAGCGCCTGGACCGTCGGGCTACCGGTCCGCTCGGCCGCCACGAGAGCAAGGCGGCCCATGGCGACGTGATCGTCGAGACGCCCCATCCGCCAGTGGAACGTAAGCGATACCAGCGCGAACTGCACCGTCGGCACCTGACGGCCGAGCTCGAGCGCCAGCCGCTGAGCGGCCAGCAGGCAGGTGTGCTCGCGGTCGAGCCACGCGAGCGCAGCGGCCTCGTCCGGCACCGCCAGCGGCAGACAGCCCGGCGCCGGGGGAGTAAGAGCGATCGCCTCCCGGTGCGGGTCCAGCAACTTGTCGGCCGCGTAGGCGGTGTGCAGGTAGAAGTCCACGATTCGGCACAGCGCGTCCATCCGGTCGCCGTCCGGTTCACCGCGTGCCCTCTCGGTGAGATACCGCCGGACGAGATCATGCATGCGGTACCGGCCTGCTCCGTCGTGGTCGATCAGGGACTTCTGTTCCAGCCCGCGCAGGAGCGTCCGTGCCCGGGCGACCGTCGTGCCGATGAGGCTCGCCGCCGCCCGGAGGCCGATGTCCGGCCCGGGCGCGAGACCGACGAGGACGACGGCCTTCGCCTCGTCGTCGTCGAGCGCCTGATGCGACCACGAGAACACGGCGGGCAGGCTGGCCGCCGGGTCCGCGGAAGCGAGCGCTTCGACGCCGGCCTCGTGCAGTTCAGTGGCCAACCCGGTGAGAGGGACTTTGTGATGTGTCGCGGCGCTCCCCGCGACGATGCTCAGTGCCAAGGGGAAGCCGCGGCAGAACTCGACCAGTTCGTCCACGACCGTGGGCTCGGCCTCGACCCGGGAGACGCCGAGCCGGGTCACCAGCAAGGTGTGGGCCTCGTGGTCGGTCAGCACATCCAGGAGCAGAGGGCGGGCGCCGTACCCGGTGATCAGACCAGGTAGCCGGCTGCGACTGGTCACCACGACGGCACAGGAAGCGCTACCGGGCAGCAGCGGCACCACCTGCTCGGCGTCGAGGGCGTTGTCCAGCAGGACGAGCATGGACTTGTCCGCCATCATGCTGCGGAACAAGGCCGCCTGGGCATGGGGATCCGCCGGAATCCGGTCGGGGGTGAGACCGAAACTGTCCAGGAACCCGCGGGTCGCCACCGCCGGGCTCATCGACAGCCCGTCGGGGCTGAAGCCGCGCAGGTCGACGAACAACTGGCCATCCGGAAACCGGTGGAGGTTCTCGTGCGCCCACCGCAACGCCAGCCACGTCTTGCCGATCCCGCCTGCCCCGCCGATCACGACCAGCCCGTTCGGCCGCCCGCCGCCCCCCAGCAGCGCGCTGAGAGCGGCGAGCGCGTCGCTCCTGCCGACGAACGATCGCGGCGGCGCGGGAAGCTGCCGCGGTACTTGCGTGGCGGACCGCTCGGCAGGCCGGAGAGCCAGCCCGGCGGGGTCGGAAGGATAGGGATGATCCGGCAGACAGACCCAGCCCACCGTCGAGGTCTCCTTCACCTGTGCGGATACCGGCCGGAAGGTCGCCGGATCGAGAACAGGGCTGTGCCGGACCACATCGCCGAAGAACCAGTCCGACGTGATCAACGCCAGCACTCCCGGCGACTCGCCCAGCGCGGCACGGAGCGCGGGTGCGTCGAGCAGCCGGAACGTGAGGTTCACCGCCGCCGCCGCGACACCGTGTTCGTCGTAGGCGACCTCACCCGCGTGCAGAGCCATCCGCAGCCGAATCCGCTCCTGATCGGGATGCCCGCGGTTGTGCTCGCGCACCGCGGCGGCGAGAGCCTGGGGGAATGACTCCACGAAAGGCGCTTTGGGCACGTGGGCGGGCACCAGGACGAACACCGCGTCTCCCCGATCCTCATGATCGCATTCGTCCCACGGCGCGCCTATCGCGTGGAATGCGTGCCGCAAAGTCTCGTAAAGGGCGGCACGTACCACTATCCGGTGCGCATCGGTGCGCCTGCGATCACTGAATCCCTCGACATCCACAATGAGGACAGTGCGGTGCACGGCATACCGATGCCGTTCCATTGCGACCCTCCCACGCAAGAGTTACGTCATCACGGATTGTCCTGCCGTCAGGCGGGATCCGTGCCGAAGTCTCCCTGGTGCCACACCCATCGAGGGACACGGAACCCGCCATCCTCAGGGTGCCTTACCCCAGAGTGCATGAAGGCCCCCTTCATCACGCCAGGCGTGACGAAGGGGGCCTTCATGCACTGAAGAAAATCGAAGTGACTAAGACATGGTGCTCTGTCACTCACGACTCAGGATTCGCGCCGACCCCAATGGCGGGGCCACCGGGAGGGCAAGGGACTCGGTGCCGACGCGACGGGAACCGCGGACGGGCACCTTCGCCTCCACGCGCTCCATCAGCAGGGCGAACGTCATGACCACTATCGGGATCACCAGCACCATCCACATGATCCTTCTGATACCCGCAACGGCCGCCGGGCAATCGCACCTTTCGGTTGTTTCGATCCTGATCGTGCCCGGGCCGATCAGGTGATGGGCTTGCCGAACCAGCGGGACAGGTGCTCGTCCAGGTCCCGCTGGTCGTCGCCGATCCAGGCGACGTGGCCGTCCGGGCGCAGCAGCAGGCACGGAACGTCCAAGGCCGCGACAGGGTCCGCGAGGTAGTCGACCCGATCCGACCAGCCGCCGGCGGTCAAGCGTTCGGTGCGGTCCAGCAGCAGGCCGCGGCCCCGACGCAGCCGGTCGTAGAGGCGGCCCTGTTCCAGGTCGATGTCACGCAGGCGGCGGCCGAGCAGGTCGGGACCCGTACCGAAGTCGTAGCGGATGCCGATCGCGCTGATCTTCTCGATCAGGTAGCGGTTCACCTCGTCGATGTCCATCAGCTCGGTGAGCAGCCCGCGCAGCGCTCGCGGACCCGGTTCGGTGGAATGCAGTTCCATCTGGGCGCGGGTGTTGCTCAGCACCTCCTCCGCGACCGGGTGGCGTTCGGCCTGATAGGTGTCCAGCAACGCCTCCGGCGCCCAGCCACGGATCCGCCCGGCCAGTTTCCAGCCGAGGTTGACCGCGTCCTGCACGCCCAGGTTCAGGCCCTGACCACCGGCGGGCGGATGGATGTGCGCCGCATCGCCCGCCAGCAGCACCCGCCCGACCCGATACCGCTCGGCCAGTCTGGTGGCGTCGCCGAAACGGGACAACCAGCGCGGGGAACGCGCGCCGAAATCGGTTCCGGCGATGGCCCGCAACCGGTGTTTGAAATCCTCGAGGGTGGGTGGTTCCGAACGATCGCCGACTCCCTCGGCGGGAACCACCACGCTGTAGACCCCGCCGCCGAACGGCCTGAGCCAGAATCGTTTGTCGGTCTCGTGGATTTCGGCCGCCTTGGCGGCGATCTCCTCCTGGGGCGCGTCCAGTTCCATCTCGCCCATCAGCGTCTCGACCCGCGAAGGCTCACCGGGAAAGCCGACGCCGAGCAGTTTGCGCACCGTGCTTCGGCCGCCGTCGCAGCCGACGAGATAACGCGACCGCAGCCGCTCCCCGCCTGCCAGCTCGACGGTCACCCCCTCCTCGTCCTGGTCGAAACCGGCCACCGCGCTGCCGCGCCGGATCTGCGCGCCCAGCCCCATCGCGTGCTCTTCGAGAAGCCGAACGATGACCGGCTGCGGAATGCCCACCAGATAGGCATGCGCGGAATCCAGCCCCTCGGGCGCGGGTTTGGCGATGGCGGCGAAAAAGCCGGCTGCCGGGCGCCGTCTCCCGTGTTCGAGAAGGGTGTCGAGCAGCCCGCGCATGGCCATCAGCTCGATACTGCGGATATGCAGGCCGACGATGCGCACGAACGAAACGGGCTCGGTCTCCTGCTCCAGAACGAGTACCCGCACATCGTGCAGCCGTAGTTCGGCGGCCAGCATCGCACCGGTCGGCCCGCATCCGGAAATGATCACGTCGAAGGGCGCGTGCTCGGTGGTGAATCGCGGAGAATCCATGGGTGTTGCCTTTCGGGAGTGCCTTGTTGTCGAGGCGCTCCCGGCGACACCTACGTCAATCGCCCGGCCGTGACTGAAGGGGGAGCACCCACATCGCTACAGCGTTCATGGGTCTCACCTCCTCGGGCGGTGTCACGGTCGAGCGCAAACTACAAGCCCAGGCGGCACCCGGTCCAATCCTTTACCGAACGGACGGGATCAGGGGGCGGGATGCCAGGCGTCGGCGACCAGATCGACCGCGCTGCGCGCCGGATCGCGGGCCGCGTGGTCGTAGATCGCACTGGTGGTGTCGATACTGGCGTGACCGACATCGGCCTGGACATGCTCCAAAGACGCGCCCGCCTCCACGGCGGCGGTCACGTAGAAGTGCCGCAGCGCGTGGGGATGCATCACCTCGGCGACACCGGCCAGCTCCGGCCCCGCGGCCGCCGCGACCCGGCGCAGCAACTGCCAGATCGTCTGCCGGGCGAAGCGGCGTCCGCTCCGGGTCACCAGCAACGGCCGCCCCTCGCCGCGCCGGGTACCCGCCACGATGGCGGTTCCCGCGCCGTCACCCCGCAAGGTCGCGTACTCGAGCACCGCGTTCTCCGCGGGCACGCTCAAATACACGACACGGACCTTCCCGCCCTTGCCCCGCACCCGCAACGCGCGCCTGCCCCGCGTCACGTGCAGGTCCGCCTCGTCCAGCCCGCACAGCTCGCTCACCCGCAACCCCAGGGTGAACAGGGCGACGATCGCGACAGCGCGGGCGACGTCGCACGCACCGGCGCCACGCCTCGGCGCGCCCGCCGCCCGGTGCAGCGCCGCGACCTGCCGGTTGGTCAACGTCACCGTCGCCGACGTACTCGCCGCCGCCGCGGCCAGCCCGAGCCGCCGCCGGTCCAGCGCCGCCGGGTTCGCCGCCACGATCCCCGCGTCGGCCAGGAACGCGTACATCGTCTTCACCGTGGCGAGCATCCGGTCGCGCGTCGACGGCGCGGCACCCGCCTCCTGCAGATCCCGCAGCCAGGCCTTCACCTGCGCCGACGTGGCGGCTGTGGGGTCGACACCCCGCGAGGCACACCACCTCAGCCAATGCCACGCCCGCAACCGCCCGCGGCTCGCGGGCGGCGGCCCCGCCCGTCCACCCGGCCCGGACGCCGGCGCGACGACCACGGCGTCGGCGTAGCCCGCCACCGCCCCTGCCCAGCGATCTTCCACCGATTCCCCGGCGGCGGACGGAATCCACGCCGCGGCGATGTCGGCGGCGGTCACCGGCAGCCCGAGACCTTCGGCGTAGGTGCGGCGAGTCTGACGATTGCCGTACCCGGTGAGCCAGTCGGTGATCCCCGACAGCAGACCCGCCGGATCCGACACTCCCGGCCACACCTCGTCGAGCACGTCGTGACGGTGCGCGGGAGGCGCCCCGGTACCCGCGAGGCCCTGCGCCACAGTCACGACCGGTCGCCCTCCACGTCTTTCTCCACGTCGGTCCGCACCCGGCCGATCACGATCATCCGCACACCGTAGTCGCGAAGGGTCCTTTCGCAGCGTTCGGCCCGGTCAGTCGAGAGGGGTGTTTGTCGCTTCCTGACCAGTGGACGGTCGGCCTGAGTGGCCGGGTCATGCGACGTCCACGAAGGATGTTGTGAAAGCCACTTTCGTAACGTTGAAGGTTGCGAAAGTGGCTTTCACAACGCCGATCGGGCGCCGGACCGCGAGATCGCCGCAGAACACGGCAGCGGCTGGCGCTGAGCCGGGCGGTGATGCCCGAGTCCCCGCTGCTGATGCTGCGGGCCGAGCCCGCCTCCGGCCTCGACCCGCAGGCCGAAGCGGAACTGTTCGAGCGCTACGCGCGGATCGCCCGGTCGGTCGCCGAGGTCAGCGGCGGGATTACCCTGTAAGTGTCGCACCGCTTGTCCACCGTGCGCGCGGCCGATCTGATCCTCGTGGTCTCCGACGGCCGCGTCGTGGAATCTGGCAGCCACCAAGAGCTGATGCGCCTGGGCGGCGACTACGCGGAGGCGTATACCGCCCAGGCGGGCGTCTACCGGTAAGCCCGCCTGCGCATCAGCCGAAATCCACCCAGTCACCGGTGAGGCCCCGGCGCCTGGAAGCCGCCGATCCTCTGCTCCAGGAGTTCGGCGAGTCGCAGCGGGGTGCGGTCCTCGAACATCGGACCGATGAGCTGCACTCCCACCGGCAGGCCGTCGGGGGACAGTCCCGCCGGGATGGCGGTGGCGGGCAGGCCGGGCATGGTGGCCAGGCCCGCCCAGACCAGCTGGTCGAAGTACGGGTACTCGTCGCCGTCGACGTCGATGCGCCGCTCCAGCGGATTGGGGTTGTGGTCGTGCGGGAACGCGGGCGTCGGCGTGATCGGGCACACCACGACGTCGAACTCGGCGAACAGCCGCCGCCAGGCGTGGCGGTGGAGCTCGCGGCGGTTGTCGGCCTCGAGCCAGTCACGGTGGCTGAACACCATGGCGCGCAGCCGCACCGTGTCGAGGCTCTGGTCGCCCGCGTCCAGTCCGGCGACGTGGATCTGCAGCTGCTCGTACGACTCGACGGGAAAACGCGCGACGGAGCCCGAAATCAGCAACTGCATGTAGAGCGTCGCGGCGTCCGCCAGATCGGGCAGCAGCGGACTGCGCCGCTCGACACGGGCGCCGCCGTCGACCAGCGCGTCGGCCACCCGGTTCACGCCCGCCCGCACCGCGGACCCGGTCGGAATGAACGGATGCTCGTCGAGGACCAGGACCCGGAAGTCGCTCAACTGCTGGTGGCGTGCGGACGGCAGGGCCAACTCGTACGCCACGCCGAGCGTCAGCGGGTCCGGCCCGGCCATGACGTCGAGCAACAGCGTGAGGTCGCGGGCGGTGCGGGCCATCGGACCGACGACGGCGAGGTCGAGGTCGATCGGCAAGGCCGGCGCTGTCGGCGGGACCATGCCGCGATTCGCGGCCAGCCCGAGGGTCGGCTTGTGCGCGTAGACGCCGCAGAAATGCGCGGGGGTGCGCAGTGAACCGGCGAGATCGGAGCCGAGGGACAGCGCCCCGAACCCGGCCGCCAGTGCCGCCGCCGACCCGCCGGAGGAACCACCCGAGGTGCGATCGTGATCCCAGGGGTTGTTGGTGGTGCCGTAGATCTCGTTGAAGCTCTGGATGTCCTGCAGTCCCAGTGGCACATTGGTCTTGCCGAGCACCACCGCGCCGGCGGCCTTGATTCGTGCCACCTGTACCGCGTCCTCGGCGGGTATGTGGTCCCGGTGCGGTGGCATACCCCAGGTCGTGGGCAGCCCGGCGATGTCGTAGGACTCCTTGACCGTCATCGGGATTCCTAGTAACGGCCGGTCCTCGCCGCGGGCGCGAGCCTGGTCGGCTTGGTGCGCGGCGGCCCGCGCACGGTCGAAGTCCGGCACGCAGATCGCGTTGATCGTCTTGTCGTCCCGTTCGATGCGGGCGATCGCCTCGTCGGTCAGCTCCACCGAGGTCGCTTCACCGGCTCGCAGGACAGCCGCGAGTTCTTCGGCCGTCGGAAAATTCCACTCCATGAATCGACCGTATCGGGGCGTTGAGCAGGTCATAAAACGCCGATTCGCACAACCGGATGGGCGCCCGTGTCTCCAGCGGACTCCGCCTGGCCACTTCGCTACAAAATGTATCTTCTGTAGCTAAGTTATGTTGCAGATAACGTTACTTATACCTAAGTTACAAGTTGTATAACTACCAAGGTAGACTCCGTACATGGTCGAGAACGTGGATCCGGTCGTCGAGGACCGTAGGCCGGAGCAGGCACGGTGCGGATTTCGCAAGTGTCAGCAGCCGCTGCCGCTGCCCGGGCCGCGCGGGGGCAGGCCCTACGAGTTCTGCCCCGATCGGACGTGGCCGGGCGGAAAGAGCTGCAAACAACTGGCCGCGGCAGCACAGGCATTACGGGAGGCGCTGGGCGAGGAGGCATTGCCCGCTGCGGCGCTGATCGAGGTCGGAGAAGCCTTCGACCAGGCCGCCACCGCGGTGATCGATCCTTTGCGAACGTTGAGTAACGCGCTCGACGCTGTCACCGCGCACCTGCGCGACGAGATCACCTCGGCCGTCAGCCAAACCGAGGAAGCTCGGGAGGAGGCGACGAAAGCCAGGCGGCAACGGGACGCAGCGCTGGAGCGAGCGGCCGAGGCTGAGCAAGCGGCCGACGCGGCGGCCGAAGTGGCCCGGGTCGCTGAACGGGCGGAGCTTGCGGCCAGGGCGACAGCGGACGAGGCGGTCCAGGCCCGGTCTGCCGCCCAGTTGGCGCAGGCGACGGCAGAGTCGGCCACAGCAGTGATCACTCAGCGAGCAAAGGAGGCCGCTGAGGAAGCGGCCGAACAACGAACCCGTGCCGACAAGCTGACGGCCGCACTCTCGACCCGCGGCGAGGAACTGGCGACACGGACTGCCGAACGAGACGCCGCACGAGATGCACTCAGCGAATCAGAGAGGCAGCGCAGAACGTGGGAGCGGCTCCTGGACTCGCAGAAGACCGAGCTGACATCAGAATTGGACACACTTCGCAAGCAGTTGCGAGATCAAGGTGCCCGCCACCAGGAAGCCATCGAGGAGCAAACGGCACGCGAGGCTGCATCACAGGAACAACTCGCAGACGCCCGGGCCGAGTTGGCGGCTGCGCTCGGCGAACTCGCAGCAGCTCAGACTCAGGCCGGCCAGGCCCAAGCGCGACACGGGCAAGTCGTGGCGACGCTGTCCCGCATCCGACAGCGCGCCCTCGCTGCAACAGCGGAACCGTCAACTGAGCTTCGACACGACCTGTTGGCAATTCTCCTTGGCGACGACCTGGCAGAGACACCAGCGACCGCGACGCCTGACCTGCTGTAGGCCGCCCCGCTCGTGTCCCTGTTCGGGCGAAGATCCATCAGCCGGACCTCCTCTACCTAGATCGATGCACGCGAGGGGAGAATGTGCTGGGCAGATCCGGTTGCCGGGGTAGTGGGCGAGTTGCGAATCGGCCTGGGGGCCAGCGTCGCGTTCGATCCGGATACCCCAAAGGGTGGACAGGGGCAACGTGCGCGAGCGGAAATCGATCAAGGGAAGAGCACACTGCACGGCTGAATGAAGTGGAGATGTCTGAACAAGGGCGAGTCGTTGCACGCGCTGCGCCGCGACACCGAGCAGGCGTGGTGCCTGACGTTGGTGACCAACGCTGTGATCGCCTGGACCACCGAGTACTACGGCCCGACCGGGTACCGGTCGTTGCGGGTACGCGCCACCGTGTTCTGACCGCCGGACAGGACAAGGTGCCCGGACGAGGAGAAGAGGCTGGCCCCGTACCTTGTCGAGGTGGTCTCGCTTCACCGAGCTGGCAGGGCGATCACAGGACGAGGATGAGCTTGCCGCCGGGTCGGCGGGATTTGCTGAGTTCGGCCGCTTCCCGGAACTGGTCGAGCGTGTAGGTGCGGGCGACCGGTACGACCAGGATGCCTTCGCCGGCGAGCCGGGCGAACTCGTCCATCTGGTCATAGCGAATCTCGGTGGTGACGCGGACGCCCAGGTCGGCCGCGGCGGCGAAGTCCGAGACGGTGAGGACACGGTCGGGGTCGCCGGTCAGCTCGATCAGGGTCGGCAGTGAGCCGCCGGCCGGGCTGGGCTGGTCGGCGCGGTCGATCCGGCCGCCCGTCGGCGCCGTATCCAGGGCGCGGTCGACGGGGTCTCCGGCCAGCGCGCTGACGCGTTCGGCCATGCCGTCGCCGTAGGCGGTCACCTGGGCGCCGATCTCTTCCAGAGCCGCGGCCCGGGTCTGCCCGGCGGTGGCGATCACCCGGATACCCCGGTGCAGCGCGAAGCGCACCGCCGCCTCACCCACGGTGGTGCCCGCGCCGTGGACGAGCAGCAGCTCACCCGGCTGGACGCCGAGGTCGTCGAGCGCGCGCCACGCTGTCTCGGCCGCCATCGGCAGCGCGGCGGCCTGCTCGGCGGTGACGCCGTCGGGGATGCGCGCCCAGACAGGCATCAGCGCGTACTCGGCGGCACCGGCCGTTGGACCGTCGAAGGTGGCCGGGCCGAACACGCGGTCGCCGACCCGGACGCCGTCGACGCCCTCGCCGAGCGCGTCGACGGTACCCGCGACCTCGAGGCCGAGCCCGCGCGGCAGCGGCGGTAGATGGTCGGCGAGGAGACCGTCGACGACGTGCCAGTCAGCCGGTGTCAGGCCGCACGCTCGCACGGCGATCCGGATCTGGCCTGGGCCCGGCTCGGGCTTCGGGACGTTGCGGAGCACGATCACGTCCGGGGAACCGAACCGGTCGAATTGCAGAGCCTTCATGACGATCTCCTGGTTAATAACAGCATCTGTTGTCATCGACCGTACCAGCTGACAACAGATGCTGTTGTCGTACCCTGGTGGGTATGCCGAGATGGGAATCCGACGCACAGGGCCGGCTCGAGCGCGCGGCACTCGAGCTGTTCGAGACGCAGGGGTTCGAGCGCACCTCAGTCGCGCAGATCGCGGGCGCCGCCGGTCTGAAGGAGCGCTCCTTCTACCGCTACTTCCCCGACAAGCGGGAAGTCCTCTTCGCCGGCAACGAACTCGAGGCCCACCTCGTCGCCCAGGTCGAGGCGACCGACCCGGACCTCACCCCGATCGAGACGCTGCTGACCGCGCTGGGAACCGCCGAGGAGATCTTTCGTCCCCGCGAGTTCCTGCTGCGCCGGGGAAGAGCGATCGCCGCCAATCCGGCACTGGCCGAGCGCGATCTGATCAAGCTCGCCGACATCGCCGACGCGCTGGCACCGGCGCTCGAGCGCCGCGGCGTCGAGCCCGGCAAAGCACGCTTCATCATCGACGTGGTGCTGGCGATCCACCGGCGCGCCATGCCCCGCTGGCTAGCCGAGCCGGACACCACCCTCTCCCAGCTCATGGCCCAGGCCGCCGCCGAGCTGCGGGAGGCGGTCACACTGCCGGCTCCGACAGTCCGCTGAGTGGACTGTTGCTTGCAGGGTCGGCTCTTCGCGCCCGTGAGGACTCCACCATCGCGCTGACCCTATGGGCACCCAGTCAGGGCGTGCACGGGACGACTCGGCTACTGACTCGTCTCTGCTCGGGCGGTGCGGCCTCGAAGATCTTCAGGTAGTCCCCTCCGCGATTCGCCCGGCTGACGCCGTTCGCCGGGGGTGGGTGGGGCCTGGTCAGTAGCCGGAGTCGAGTGGTGCGTTCCGCGAAGGTGCCGGCGCCGGTCAGAGGAGGCGCCGCGGCTGCTCTCGGTCGTCGGGACGCGGCGGATGGACGTCCCGCTCTGAACGTTTCGCAGGTTCCCTCGATACCAGTGGATCGACGCGCAATGCGGTCGCCAGCGCGAACCGGCCTGCCGGATCGTCGATGGTGTCGCCGAACAGCGTCCGTAACTGCCTGATCCGGTATCGGACGGTCTGGACGTGGACATGCAGTTCGACGCCGATCGCCTGGGGCTGATCGGGCCGCGCGAGCCACGCCGCGAGTGTCGCGGTGAGCCGGTGTCTCGCCGGGTCCGGCAGACCGGCCAGCGGGGCGAGGATGCTCTTCGCGAATTCGGCGGCGAGTTCGGGGTCGGCGGTCAGGAGCAGGTCGATCCGGTGGTCGGTGGTGTGCACGATCGCGCCGTCGCCGAGTGCTCCGGTCCGGGTCAGCCGCCACAGCGCACTCGCCCGCCGGGCGCTGAGCGCGGCCGAGCGCAGAGCGACCACCGGGCCGACGCCCGCCTGGTCGCGGCCGAGCAGGTCCCGCAGCCTGTCGAGGTACCAGTCGAGCCGGTCGGCGGGCATCACCACGGTGGTGAGATCGTCGTGACGGCCGATCAGCACCCGGCCCGGCATCCGGTCCAGCAGCCGAGGGGCCACGTCGGCGCCGGTGACGGCGATGGCGAGCCGCCCGGGGACGGCCCACGCGGCTTGGCTCGCGGCGTCGTCGAGCACGTCACGGGCGGCGGCGGGTTCGGTGAGCAGGAGGCCGAGGAGCCGGTCCCGCCGTGCCTGCCCGGCCCGTGCCGCCTGCGAGCGCGCTTCGGCGAATCCGTCGGCGGCCGCGGCCGAGAGTTCCGCGATGAAGGCGAACAGCGCCTCGCCCAGTTCGACGATGGCCTGGGTCGGCAGGTCGACGGCCGGGGCCGCCGACGTGAGCTGCCGCCAGACACCCAGCGCGGCCGACTGGTAGAAGCCGAGCATCTCCTCCAGGCTGCGGCCCGCGGTGTGCTGTGCCCGGCCCTGGGCCCGGTAGACCTCGCGGTCGGTCGTGGTGTCGGGATGACCGGTCTCGCTGAAGAAGGCGTCGAGCGCCATGTCGAGGGTGACCTGGAGGTTCGCCGCCGTCCGGTCGTCGAGCGGGGTCCGGAGCCCGGCGTGGACCTGCTCCATGGCGGCGGACGCGATCGCGGCGGTGTCGGGCTCCAGCCGGGTCAGCACCGAGGCGTCCAGCCGTCGCCACGGCTGCGCCGACGCCTTCGTCATAGAGGCAACCTACAAAACTCCCGACGAGAACGCGCGGCTGCGATCTAGTGAATCACCACCATCCGGCGGACGCTTTGCGCGGCATTCGACGACGCATGCAGGAGGCGGCCGTGACACGTACTCGCTGGGGAAGACTCGCTCGTATCGCCGCGGTGGCGGGCACCGCATTGACCCTCGTCGGAATCGGGACACCGGCCCTCGCCGCGGCGGAGCGACAGGTGTACGTCGCGATGGGCGACTCGTTCTCAGCCGGATCCGTCGTCCTGCCGCAGACCGATCTGCTCACCTGCGCCCGGTCCGCGATCAACTACGCGGGGTTGCTGGCGAAACAGCTCGAGGTCGATGTCCTGCGCGACGTCACCTGCGGGGCCGCGACCACGGCGAACTTCCCCAATCCGCAGAAAGGCATCGTCTCCGGCACCAACCCGCCGCAGTACGACGCGCTCTCGGCCGAGACGACACTGGTGACAGTGGGGATCGGCGGCAACGACATCGGGCTGGTCGGACTCGCCACCTCGTGCGTGAACCTGCTTCCGGTGGGCACCTCGTGCAAGGCGGCCAACACGGCGGGCGGCGTCGACAAGTACGCGACCAGGATCGACGCCTTCGCCGCGACCTACGGCACGGTCATCGAGACGATCCGGCAGCGTGCCCCGCACGCCAAGATCGTCATGGTCGGCTACCCGACCGGTATCAAACCGAGCGGCTGCTGGCCGATCGTTCCGGTGCTGCCCCAGGACGCCGACTACATCCAGGGCAACATCGACCGGCTCAACGCGCGCATGGCCGAACAGTCCGCCGCGCACGGCGCCTCCTACGTCGACATCCGGACGCCGAGCATCGGCCACGACGCATGTCAGCCGATCGGCGTCAAGTGGATCGAGGGGCTGATCCCGTCGGTGGTGAACAACAGCTTCGCGCCGCTGCACCCGAACGCGGCCGGGCTGGCGGCGGTGGTGCCGAGCATCAGGAAAGTCCTGTAGCGATCGGCCTCCAGCGCCCCCAAGTGCGGGAACGCGTGTGAAGGCCCCTTCCCTCGGCTGAGCCGAAGGAAGGGGCCTTGAGACTCACGCAGGACTCGGCAGGTCCAGCGACGCGAGTTTGGCCGGGTCGGTCACGACGGCCAAGGCGGTGATCCGGCCGTCGACGACGGTGAACGCCATGACCGAGAGCGGGGCGCCGTCTTCGTGCCAGGACACGACGCCGGGACGTCCGTCGACGAGTACCGACAGTCCCCGGGTGGCCGCGGCGGCGGACAGCCGTGCACCGGCGGCGACCTTGGTGGCGCCGAGGACGACGACCACGCCGTCGGGGGTGTCGACGGTGAGCCGCACCTCGGGGTCGAGTACACGCAGCAAGCCCTCGAAGTCGCCGCGGCGGGCCGCCGCCAGGAAGGCTTGGACCACCTCCCACTGCATAGAACCGCAGTGCTCGGTCCTGATCGGTCACGTAGACCGTCACGTACATGATGTTCGTCAGCATTCTGTTCTCCCACTTCGTCGCGGTTCGACGACCAGGGCTGGTCGTCGCGCCGGTATGACGCGAGTCGGCGAGGAGAGGTAACAGAACGGAAGGCCCCCTTCCCTGCGCTAGCCGCAGAAGAAGGGGGCCTTCCGGTACCCGAGGGCCGATCAGGCGGTCGGTGCCCAGTACAGGAGCCGGTTCGGGGAACCGGAGCCCGGGTTGGTCACCTTGTTCGGGGTGGCCGCGTTGACGAGCGCGGTCGCCACCTGTGCGGGGGTGGCGGTCTTGTTGTTCTGCAGGAAGCGGGCAGCGACGCCGACCACGTGCGGGGTCGCCATCGAGGTGCCGCTGATGGTGTTGGTCGCGGTGTCACTGGTGTTCCACGACGACGTGATGTTCGAGCCCGGCGCGAAGATGTCCACGAGGCTGCCGTAGTTGGAGAAGCTGGACCGCGCGTCGGTGTTGGTGGTCGAGCCGACGGTGATCGCCTGGGTCACGCGGGCGGGGGAGAAGCCCGAGGCGTTCGCGTTGGAATTCCCGGCGGCCACACCGTAGGTGACGCCCGCGGCGATCGACCGGCGGACGGCGTCGTCGAGGGTGGTGGAGGTGCCCCCACCGAGGCTCATGTTGGCCGCGGCGGGCTTGACGTGGTTCTTGGTGACCCAGTCGATGCCCGCGATGACACCGGCGGTGGTGCCGGAGCCGGAGTTGTTGAGCACGCGGACGCCGTAGACGGTGGCGCCCTTGGCGATGCCGTACTGCGCACCGGCGATCGTGCCCGCGACGTGGGTGCCGTGCCCGTTGCCGTCCTGGGCGACGGCGTCGTTGTCGACGAAGTCGTAGCCGTTACGGGCGCGGCCGCCGAAGGTCTGGTGGCTGATCCGCACGCCGGTGTCGATGACGTAGACGTTCACGCCGGCGCCGGTCGAGGTGTAGCTGTAGCGCTGGTCGAGCGGGAGGTCGCGCTGGTCGACGCGGTCGAGACCCCAGGAGGGCGGGTTGACCTGCGTCGCGTCGGCGTGGACGACCTGGTTCTGCTCGACCGACACGACCGACGGGTCGGCGGCGAGCCGTTTGGCCTGCCGCTCCGACAGCGACGCGGAGAAACCCTTGAGCGAGGTGCTGTAGACCTGCTCCACCTTCGCGCCGAACCGGCTCGCCAGCGCGCCCACGACGCCGGTGTCCTTCAGCGTGACGATGTAGCTGTTCGGGATCGCCTCGGCTGATCCCGCGGCGAGGATCCGGCCCTCGGCGGCCTGGGCGGGAGCGGCGGTCACGGTGAGCGCCACGGCGACCGCGCTCGCCAACCCGGCACCGGTCAGCCAACGCGTTTGTCTCATCTCTCGCATCTGTTCGTCCTGTCGTTCGCAGGGGACCGGCCGGTCAAGACCACAGCGGAGGTAAGGCGGTCCAGCTCGACCGCATGGGACGGCACCTGCCGGATCCCACGAGGATCGAGGTTATTGAGCGTTTGACATGTCCGATATCGACTGAATGGGGCAGGCCCCGACCTTCGTCTGGCGGCCATTAGCGGCGGGTGCCCTGCACGGAAAGTGCGCCCCCGCCCCGCCGTACCCTGTCAGTGGAACAACGGTCGATCACCTGGAGCCCCGAAGCCCGTGCCAGCCACTTTGAGTTTGAAAGCCGACTGCGAAAACTGTTTCGGCCTGTGCTGCGTCGTCCCGGCCTTCGCGGCGTCAGCCGATTTCGCGATCACCAAACCGGCGGGCACGGCGTGCCCGAACCTGGGGGAGGACTCCCGGTGCGGCATCCACGACAAGCTCCGCAAGAAGGGCTTCACCGGCTGCACGGTCTACGACTGTTTCGGCGCGGGGCAGAAGGTCTCACAGGTCACCTTCGGCGGCGAGGACTGGCGAAAGACCCCGAAGACGGCGAAGTCGATGTTCGCGGTCTTCCCGGTCATGCGGGATTTGCACGAGCTGCTCTACTACCTCACCGAAGCGGCCGCGCTGCCGACGTCCGCGCCGATCCGCGACGACCTCGCCGGGATGATCGACCGGACCGGGGAGATGACGCTGGAGAAGCCCGACGTCATCCGGAAGCTGGACGTCCACGCGTACCGCGGCGAGGTGAACGGCCTGCTCCTGCGCGCGAGCGAACTCGCCCGCGCCGAGGTGCCCGGCAAGAAGAAGGACCGCCGCGGCGCGGACCTCATCGGCGCCAAGCTCAAGGGCTCGAACATGAAGGGCGCGCTGTTGCGCGGGGCGTACCTGATCGGCGCGGACCTGCGGGGTGCCGATCTGCGCCGCGCGGACGTCATCGGGGCCGATCTGCGCGACGCCGACATCCGGGGCACGGACTTCCGCGACGCCCTCTTCCTCATCCAGTCCCAGCTGGACGCCGCCAAGGGCGACGCGACGACGAAGCTCCCGGAATCGTTGACCCACCCCGCGCACTGGTAGTCCGTTCATCCTGTGTGGACGATGTCCTGTTCCCAGTCCTCGCGCGGCTGGGAGTGCAGGCGCCAGTTGTGCTCGGCGATGTCGTCGGGGTCGAACGCGGTGTTCTTCGCGACCTGGCCGGCGACGGTCACGGTGGCCACATGCACCCCTGATGGGCCGAATTCGGTGTCCAGCAAGGAAACCAGTGCCCGCACGCCGGCTTTCCCGAGCGAGAGGCTCGTGTAGGCCGGTACGGCGTCGGGCATCCCGCCGGTGACGACGATCGTGCCCGCACCCCGCGCGGCCATCCCCGGCGCGACGTGGGCGGCGGTGGTGATCGCCCCGACGACGTTGACCGACCACGCCGCGAGATGCCGCTCGACCGACAGCTCTCCGGGAGCGTCGGCCTGGATGATCGCGGCGTTGTAGACCACGACGTCGGGCTCACCGTGCTCGCGGGCGGCGGTGTCGAGGGCGGTCTTGAGGGCCTTCTCGTCGGTGACGTCGGCGGTGAGCGCCAGTGCGGTCCCGATCTCGGCGGCCAGCGGGTCCAGTGTGGCCTCGCTGCGGGCGATCAGGGTGATCGGCAGCCCTTCCCTGGCGAACCGGAGGGCGACCGAGCGGCCGATGCCCGGTCCCGCGCCGATGATCACTGCGCCTGCCATGTCAGTACTCCCTCGTGGTCGTTTGCCACGACCGTAGGGCCTCACATCAGTGTGAGGGTCAAGCGCGTTTAGTCCTCTAGTTGCGGTCCTCGCACGTGCGAGGACCGCAACTAGAGGACTAAACGCGGGTTCAAAGTGCGCATCGGGTGAGCGCTTCGGGTGTCAGACTGGCTGGTATGCGTGCCGATCGCCTGGTGGCCACCCTCCTGCTGATGCAGGCCCGTGGCCGCGTCACGGCCTCCGAACTGGCCGGCGAACTCGAGATCTCGGTCGCCACGGCCCGCCGCGACCTCGAGGCCTTGTCCGCAGCGGGTGTCCCGGTGTACCCGCAGCCGGGCCGCGGCGGCGGATGGTCGCTGGTCGGCGGCGCCCGGACCGACCTCAGTGGACTGTCCGCGACCGAGGCGCAGGCGCTGTTCCTGCTCGCGGGACCCGCGGCGTCGGTATCGCCCGAGGTCAAGTCGGCGCTGCGGAAACTGGTCCACGCGCTGCCGGACACCTTCCGCGCCGACGCGCGGGCGGCGGCGGACGCGGTCGTCGTCGACCCGTCCCGCTGGGGTGAGCGGGAGAGGGAACGGCCCCAGCCGCTCGCCGTGCTGCAGGCGGGCATCGTCCGTCGCCGCAAAGTCCGCTTCGGCTACGCGAAGAAAGGAGCCGAACCCGTCGAGCGGGTCGTGGACCCGTGGGGGCTCGTGGACAAGGACGACATCTGGTACCTCATCGCGGGCACCGAGCAGGGCAGACGGACCTTCCGCGTGGACCGCATGTCCGACGCCGAGGTGAGCGACCTTCCCGCCGGGCGGCCGGACGACTTCGAGCTGTCGCGGGCGTGGGAGGAGGTGGTCGACCAGATGGAGCGACGCCGGTCCGGACTCGACGCGACGGTGCTCGTCGCCGAGCGGCATCTGCCGATCCTGCAGGACCACTTCGGACGTCAGTCCGTCGTGGAGGAGACACTCGGCGACGGACGCGTCCGCGTGACCGTGTCGGCGCCGGTGGCGTGGATGATCGCCCAGCAGCTGGCCGGCTGGGGCTCGATGATCGAGGTGCTGGGCCCGCGATCGGTCCAGGAGGAACTCGCGCGGATCGGCGCCGAACTGGTCGAGCGTTACGCGACGCCGGTGCGGTAGCCCTGCGGGCTGACACCGTGCTCGCGTTTGAACGCGGTGCTGAGCGCGAAGGAACTGCCGTAGCCGACCTGCCGCGCGACCGCGCCGATCGTGACGTCCGGTTGCTGGCGCAGGAGATCCGCCGCGAGCGCGATACGCCAGCTCGCCAGGTACGACATCGGCGGCTCGCCCACCGCCGAGGTGAACCGGCGGGCGAAGGCGGCCCGGGAGACGCCGGTGTCGGCCGCGAGGCTCGCCACCGTCCACGGTTCGGAAGGCCTGTGCTGCAACAGTTTCAGCGCACGCCCGACGACGGGGTCACTATGCACGCGGTACCAGGCGGGTGCGTCGGTGCCGGGCCGGTCGAACCAGGTGCGCAGCGCGGCGACCAGCAGCAGGTCCAGCAGGCGGTCCAGGACGGCCTCCTGCCCGGGCGAGTCCTTGACGATCTCCCCGGCCAGCAGCGGCACGAGCGGGTTCTCCCAGTCCTCGTCCCGGACGACCACCAGCGTCGGCAGCGCGTTGAGGAGCCGTTTGCTGATCTCGCCTTCCAGCGGGTACGTGCCGGTGAGCAGCACGACCGGCCCATCCGGGTCATCGCCCCACGTGCGGACGCCGAGGTCGGACAGCTCGGTGAGGTGTTTCCCTTCCGGCGTCAGGCATTCCTGTCCCGGGAGGATCATCGCCTGCGGCGGTGTGGCCGGGTGGTCCGCGACGAGATAAGGGTCCGGTCCGCGGGCGATGGCGATGTCGCCGGTGCCGAGGTGGACGGCGTCACCGTGCTCGGGCACGACCCAGGACTCGCCGCGTACCTGGGCCATCACCGTCAGCGGTGCCTCGTCCTCGATGCGCAGCGACCACGGCGGGGTCATGACCGACTTCAGCAGGAAGGCGCCGCGGGCGCGGGGTCCGTCGAGCAGACCGGCGAGGGGATCCATACGACCAAGCGTAGACGATGAAACATGGAACGGAGCCTTTCAACTATGTTCCGTCTCAGCGTGGGGCGCTTGACTAGTGCCATGACGAACGCGAAGAACAACGAAACGGTCCTGGTTCTCGGAGCGACCGGCAAGACCGGGCGCCGGGTGGCGCGGCGACTGACCGACCAGGGGATCGAGGTCCGGAAGGCCTCCCGGCCCGGCTTCGACTGGGACGACCGCTCGACCTGGACGGCGGCGGTCACCGACGTCACCGCGGCATACCTGACCTACTACCCCGACCTCGCCTTCCCCGGCGCGGCCGAGGCCATCCGCGACTTCTCGAAGCTGGCCGTCGAGCACGGCGTCCGACGGCTGGTACTGCTGTCCGGGCGCGGCGAGGAGGAAGCCGTCGTCAGCGAGCAGGGTGTGCGCGACTCCGGTGCCGAGTGGACGGTCGTGCGGGCCAGCTGGTTCGCCCAGAACTTCAGCGAGCATTTCCTGCTGGAACCGGTACTCGCCGGCGAGATCGTGCTGCCCGCCGGGCACATCACGGAGCCGTTCATCGACGTCGAGGACATTGTGGACGTCGTGGTGACGGCGCTCACCACCGACGGTCACCACGGCCTGGTCCACGAGCTGACCGGTCCCCGGCTGCTGAGCTTCACCGACGTCGCCGAGGAAATCAGCAAGGTCACCGGGCGGGTTGTCCAGTATGTTCCGGTTTCCGCGGCCGAGTTCGCGGCGGGCGCGGCCGAACAGGGCGTGCCCGAGGAGGAGATCGAGGGCCTGACCGACCTGTTCACCCGCATCCTCGACGGCCGGAACGCATCACTGACCGGTGACGTCGAGAAGGTGCTGGGCAGGCCTGCGAGGGACTTCTCCGAGTACGCCGCGAAGGCGGCGGCGACCGGGGTCTGGAATCGATGAAACGAGCGGGAATCGGAAGGGAGGCGACAGGGATGTCGACGTTGAGCGAGATCGTCCTGATCGCGGCCGTCATCGCGGCGGGGCTGATCGCGGGGTTGTTCTACGCCTACACCTGCTCGGTCATGCCGGGACTGGCACGGGCCGACGCCCGGACCTACGTGACCGGGATGCGGGAGATCAACATCGCGATCCTCAACGGCTGGTTCGCGGTGAGCTTCGGCGGGGCGCCGGTGCTCGCCGCGGTGGCGGCGGGAGTGCACTTCCGGTCGGAGCTGCGGTCCGCGCTGCCGTGGATCATCGCGGGATTCGTCCTGCTGCTGGTGATGGTGATCGTGACGATGGCGGTCAACGTGCCGCTGAACAACGCGCTCGAAGCCGGGTTCGACGGCGACAACACCGACTTCGAGGCGCTGCGGGCGAAGTTCGAGGGCGTCTGGGAACGATGGAACCTGGTGCGGACGATCGCCGGGATCGGCGGCTTCGGCGCGCTGGTGGCGGGGCTGGTCGTGCACGCCCGGGCTTGATCCGCCCCGCCACGCGGGCCATGAGGCCGCTCATGACCCGCGTGAAGCCGTCAGGCGTCGAGGGCTTGACGAAGCAGCGGGGCGAAAGCATCGGCTTCCGCGGCGAAACCGCCGTGGTCGCCGGGGAAGTAAGCCGGCTTCACCCCGAGCTTCCCGGCGGCGAGGACGGCGGCCTCGTGCGCGGGCTGCCCGGCCGACGTCTCGCCGACAGCGACGACGATCCGGGTCGCGGACGCCCGCAAGGCCTCGTAGTCCGGGGTGAACTCCCCGATCGCCTTCATCAGGTGGACGATGAAGAACTCGAAGTTCTTCCGCATCTGCCGCATCGCCTGCGCCATCTCCGGCGGGAAACCGCCTTGTGGCTCGTCCGGCGCCTGGAAACCGGCGTCGGCCATGAACTTCCCGATCGCCGCGTCGATGCCGTGCTCCCGGTAGATGTGCAGCAGCTCGTCCGGGTCGATGTCGGGTCGGCCGTCCAGCAGGGTCATCAGCGGTGGTTCGTGGGCGACGAGGGCCCGCACCCGGCCGGGATGGCGGGCGACGAGGTCGAAGGCCTGCATACAGCCGCCGCTGGAGGCGAAGAGCAGCGCGGGTTCGGTGCCCACGCTGTCGAGCAGGCGGAGCGCGTCGTCGGTGTGGACCTCGATGCGCTGGTCCTCGCCGGGATCGTCGAGGGTGCTGCGGGAGATCCCGCGCGGGTCGTAGGTGATGACCGTGTAGTGCTCCGAGAGCGGGACGGCGATCGCGGCGAACATCCCGGAATCGGCCGCACCGCCCGGAACGCACAGCAGGACGGGCCCGCTGCCGGTGACGGTGTGGTGGAGCCGGGCGCCGGGGACGACGAGGGTGGCCATGATGACCCCTTTCCTTCTCGGACTTGTCGCCCACCCGACGAACAGTGCCGCCGGGGACAGACATCCGCGCTCAGGAGATCTCGGCGAGTTTCCCCGACAGGTAGGCGCGTTCGGCGTCGGTGGCGGTGAGTGCGAGTGCCTCGCGGTAGGCGTCGGCCGCCTCCCCGAACCGGTCGAGACGGCGGAGCAGGTCCGCGCGGGTCGCGGGCAGCAGGTGGTAGCCGGGGAGGCTGCCGTCCGCGGTGAGCTTGTCGACCAGTTCGAGTCCGGCCCCGGGGCCTTCGGCCATCGCGACGGCGACCGCGCGGTTGAGTTCGACGACCGGTGACGGCACGAAGCGCACGAGTTCGCCGTAGAGGGCCGCGATCTGGGCCCAGTCGGTGTCGGAGGCGTGCGCCGCGGTGGCGTGACAGGCGGCGATGGCGGCCTGGATCTGGTACTGCCCCGGGACACCGCGGCGGAGCGCGGCCTCCAGCAGCGCGGTGCCCTCGGCGATCTCGGCGGCGTTCCAGCCGCCGCGGTCCTGGGCTTCGAGCGAGACGAGGGTGCCGTCGCCGTCGACCCGGGTCGCGCGGCGCGCGTCGTGCAGCAGCAACAGGGCCAGCAGGCCGAGGACCTCCGGTTCGCCGGGCATGAGCTCGGCGAGCACCCGCGCGAGACGGACGGCCTCGGCGGACAGGTCGGGGCGCAGCAGATCGGTGCCGGCGCTGGCCGAGTAGCCCTCGTTGAACAGCAGGTACAGCATCCCGAGCACGGCGGCCGTCCGTTCGGGCAGCAGGTCCGCCGGCGGGACCCGGTACGGGATGCCCGCGGTGCGGATCTTCCGCTTCACCCGGACCAGGCGCTGCGACATCGTCGCCTCGGAGACCAGGAACGCACGGGCGATCTCGGCGGTGGTGAGCCCGGCCAGTGTCCGCAGTGCCAGCGCGACCTGGCCTTCCATCGGCAGTGCGGGGTGGCAACAGGTGAAGATCAGCCGGAGCCTGTCGTCGTGGACGCCGCTCTCGTCCCCTTCCGGTTCCGCGGCGGAGCTCAGTTCGGCGGCTTCCCGCAGTTTCTCGGCGCCGACGGCCTCCCGCCGGATCCGGTCGGTGGCGCGGTTCCTGGCGGTGGTGGTGAGCCAGGCGCCCGGTTTGGCGGGGATCCCGTCGCGCGGCCAGGTGCGCAGGGCGAGCGCGAACGCCTCTTGAAGGCATTCCTCGGCCAGGTCCCAGTCGCCGGTGACCCGGATCAGGGTCGCGATCACCTGCCCGGATTCCTCACGGAAGGCACTGGTGACGGCGGCGTCGAGGTCGGTCACCGCACGAGTCCTTCCAGCAGCGGCACCGTTTTCTCCGGTGACGGGTACGCGGTGACCTCGTCGCGCAACCGGACGGCCGCCTGCCGGTAGGACGGCTCCCGCAGTACCGAGGCGACGGCGTCGCGGATGTCGGCCGGGGTCGCCTCGATGACGTCGAGGACCGTGCCGAGCCCGAGGTCGGTGACGCGGTCGCCGTTGTGCGGCTGGTCGGCGCCCATCGGCAGCAGCACCATCGGCAGCCCGTGCGTGATGGCGCCGAGCAGGCTGCCGGAGCCGCCGTGGGTGAGGGCCGCGTCGCAGTACGGGAGGACGTCGTCCTGGGGCAGGTATTTCGCGAGGTGGATGTGCTCGGGCTGCGGGCCGAACTCCGCCGGGTCGAGGAGGTTCCCGACGGTCACCACGCAGGTCGCGTCGACCTCCCGCAGACCGGCCAGCACCCGCGTGAACAGGTCGCCGGACTCGGTGTTGAAGATCGTGCCGAGGGTGAAGTACACCGACGGGCGGCCGTCGACGTGCCAGTGCGGCACCGGGCCGCGGCCCGGTGCGGGCAGGTGGAAGGACCGCGCCGTCGGCGGCAACGGGAACCGGGGATCACGGAAGCTCTCGGGGAACGGGGAGAGCACGAGGTGGCGGTAGGCCACCTCCAGGTCTCGTTGCGGGGGAAGGCCGAAACCGGCGCGGACCTCGTTGAGCGCGTCGTCGACCAGGTCGGGACGGATGAGCGCGCCGGCGGCGGTGACCAGCACGGTCGCGTGGGGGAGACCGAGCTTTTCGGCGGCGATCATCGCGCCGTGATCGGCCTCGTCGCAGACCAGGAGGTCCGGCGCCCAGGTCTCGCACAGCACCAGGACGTCCTCGGCGCGCCGGGGCGCGGTGCGGCGGACGAAACCGTCGCGGAGGTCGGCGTCCTCACGGTCCCTGTCGACGGGGAGCAGGGGATGCCGGTCGCCCTCACTGCCGAGGTTGGGTCCGGACGGGAAGGCGGTGAGCCCGGCGGCCTCGACGATCGGGACCATCAGCGGTTCGCCGGTGAAGGCGATGGTGTGACCCGCGTCGGCGAGCACACGGGCGATCGGGAGAAGAGGACGGAAGTGGCCTTTGCCGCCGGCGAAGGTGAACAAGACACGCACACGAGCGACCCTATCGGCGGGACCAATACCTACGGCGGGCGAGCGTCTGGGAGCGCCCTTCGCAAAAACTGGGCAGGGGGGCGGGGCAGCGAACGGAAGGTATCGGTCCAGTTGGTCGTGAGTGGTAAGTGACGTTCTAACGTCACTTACCACTCACGACCCACGCGGATCGGGACCAGCGCTCACGAGGGCAGTTCCCGCTCCGCCCCCTGAGCCTCCCCGGTCACCAGCTGCTCGACGCCGTCCAGGATCCGCGCCAGCCCGAACCGGAAGGTGTGCAGTGGCGCGCTCGCCGCACCGTGTGCCTCCCCGGCGGCCTGGCCGATCCGCGCGGCCAAGGGGAAGAGCCCGGCGTCGGCTTCCGGGATCTCCGCGAGCACGGGGGCGCTGGCGTTCCACCATTCCGCGTCGGTCATCCCGGAGCGCCGCACGAGCCCGGCCGATTCGACCGAGCCGCGCGCCATGCCCTGGACGAAACCGTCGACCATCGCGACCACGGCGTCCATCTCCAGATCGGTCAGCCCGATCGCGTCGACGGCGGCGAGTTCGCGTTCGTGTTTGGCGAAGGTGTGCGGACCGAGGGGGAGACGGCCGGTGGTGAGCTGCAGCAGCCACGGGTGCCGGTGGTACATCTCCCAGGCGTCCTCGGCGAGGATCGTCACGGTGACGCGCCAGTCGTGGCTCGGCGGCGGGTCGGTCAGCTCGCCGTGCACCCGGTCCATCATCAGGTCGAGCAGTTCGGCCCGGCTGGGGATATAGGTGTAGAGGGACATGGGGGAGACGCCGAGTTGTTCCGCTCCCCGGCGCACCGAGAGGGCGGCGATGCCCTCCGCGTCGGCGAGCCCGATCGCGGCGGTGACGATCTCCTCGACGGTGAGCTTCGGTTTGGGGCCTCGCCGGGGTTTGTCCCGGACACCCCACAGCAGTTCGATGGTCCGTCGTGGATCGCCCGTGCCGGTGTGGTCCGCGTACGTCATCCTTATTCTCTCTACGGTGTACAGAGTTTATGGTAGTCTGGATTGTACATCGTACAGAGATTGGGGTTGAGTGACGTCTCACGACGGTTTCGACAGTGTTGTGTTCGAACCGAACAATCCCCCTCGGGCCAGCGGATTCATCTTCTGGAACGCCGATGGGGACACGCCTGGCACCGGGGAGGTGACCCTCGCCCTTCCCGAGCTCACCACCGTGCCCTGCATACGGCTCCCGATGGCGGAGGCGCTCCCCGCGCTGCTGCGGCCGCACGCGAGTGACGACCCCTCCGCACGCTTCTGGGGCACCGCGGCCAAGGCGGCCTTGAAACTCGCCGAGGCGGGCAGGCTGCTTCCCGGGCTCACGGAGTCCGATGTGGACGCCTGGCGCGCGGGACCGCTGGAGCCCGCCGACGCCACCTGGCTACGCGAGCTCTCCGAGGCGATGCCGCCTCAGGCACGGGCGCTGCCGGTCGACGGGAAACTGCCCGCCCGGTATCCCCTGCTGCGCGCGTTCCTCGACGCCGTGGCCGACACCCTGCCCAGGACACCCGCGGCCGCGCAGGCGACGGGCGTCAAGGCCTTCGCCGCCCCGGCCGCGCATCGCGTCCCGGAACTGCGGGACTGGGCGGCCGAAGTCGCGGCCGGGCTGGATTCCGGTGTCCGGGTCTCGCTGCGGGTGGAGGCACCCGGTGACGACTTCACCGTCGGCCGGTTCAGCGGGGTCGTCCAGGTGCACAGCCTCGCCGATCCCGGTGTCCTCGTCGACGCGGCCGCGTTGTGGGCGGGCGACGACCGGTTCGGCCCGCGCGCCCGGATCGACGTCATGCTCGCCCTGCGCCGCGCGGCCCAGCTGTGGGCGCCGCTCGCGCCGCTGCTCGGCGCGGCCGTCCCGGACGAGGTCGGCCTGAGCGACACCGACATCACCGAACTGCTCACCACCGCCGCGCCCCTGCTGGCCACGGCGGGGATCGACGTGCACTGGCCCGCCGGTCTCGCCCGCGACCTCAGCGCGAAGGCCGTCGTGGGCGGCGGTGACGCCCCGCCGGACAACCTGCCGTCGTTCTTCGCGGGCGGGAAGCTGCTGGAGTTCGACTGGCAGCTCGCGCTCGGCGACACCCCGCTGACCACGGCCGAGATGGACGCGCTCGCCGAGGCGCACCGTCCCGTCGTGCGGCTGCGTGACCAGTGGGTGCTCGTCGACCCGGCACTCGCGGCGAAGGCACGGGATCGCGCCCTGAAACCGCTGACACCGATCGACGCCCTCGGCGCGGCGCTGAGCGGGACGGCGGAGATCGACGGCGAACGGGTCGACGTCCTCACCGACGGCTGGCTCACCGCACTCCGGGAACGGCTGCTGGCCCCGCCCGAACCGCAGGCCCCGCCACCCGGTCTCGCGGCCACGCTGCGCGACTACCAGATGCGCGGCCTGCAGTGGCTCACCGCGATGACCTCGATCGGGCTCGGCGGCTGCCTCGCCGACGACATGGGTCTCGGCAAGACGATCACCCTGATCTCCCTGCACCTGCACCGCGCGGACGGCCCGACGCTGGTCGTCTGCCCGGCGTCGTTGCTGGGCAACTGGGAACGCGAGATCACCCGGTTCGCCCCCGGGGTCCCGGTGCGCCGCTTCCACGGCACGGAACGGTCGCTCGAAGGACTCGGCGACGGCTTCGTGCTCACGACCTACGGCACCCTCCGGGTCGACCCGGAACCCCTGGGGAACGTCCGCTGGGGACTCCTGGTCGCCGACGAGGCCCAGCACGTCAAGAACCACCGCTCCGGGACGGCGAAGGCGTTGCGGACGCTGACGTCCTCGGCACGCGTGGCGCTGACGGGCACGCCGGTGGAGAACAACCTCGCGGAACTGTGGGCGATCCTCGACTGGACCACCCCCGGCCTGCTCGGTTCGATGGCCGACTTCCGCCGGGTGTGGGCCAAGCCGGTCGAGTCCGGGAAGGATCCCGCTGCCGCCGAGCGGCTCTCGCGGCTCGTCCGCCCGTTCCTGTTGCGGCGTCGCAAGTCTGATCCGGGGATCGCTCCGGAACTGCCCGCCAAGACCGAGACCGACCGGCCCGTGACGCTCACCGCCGAGCAGGCCGCGCTCTACGAGGCGACGGTGCGTGAACTGATGGCCGAGATCGCCGGCAGCGAGGGCATCGCGCGGCGCGGCCGGATCGTGAAACTGCTCACCGGGCTCAAACAGATCTGCAACCACCCGGCGCAGTACCTCAAGGAGCCGTCGGACGCGGTGCTGGACGGCAGGTCCGGCAAGCTCGAACTACTCGACGAACTCCTGGGCACGATCATCGCCGAGGACGGCGCTGTGCTGGTGTTCACCCAGTACGTCGCGATGGCGCGGCTGCTGGAGCGCCACCTCGCGCAACGCGGGATCGGCACGCAGTTGTTGCACGGCGGCACCCCGGTGCCGAAACGCGAGGACCTCGTGCGCCGCTTCCAGGCCGGTGAGGTACCGGTGTTCCTGCTGTCGCTCAAGGCGGCCGGGACCGGGCTCAACCTCACCCGCGCCGACCACGTCGTGCACTACGACCGCTGGTGGAACCCGGCGGTGGAGGACCAGGCGACCGACCGCGCCTACCGGATCGGGCAGACCCGCCCGGTGCAGGTGCACCGGCTCATCGCCGAAGGCACGGTCGAGGACCGGATCGCCGCGATGCTGCGGGAAAAACGCGCGCTCACCGACGCGGTGCTCGCCGGTGGCGAGGCCGCCCTGACCGAACTGTCCGACGCGGAACTGGCCGACCTGGTCGAGTTGAGGAGTCGCCGATGAGTACGCCCGACGATCGCGTCCGCGGCTTCCCCGCCTTCGGACCCCAGGGCGGCCACGGCCAGTTCGCCCGCTCCTGGTGGGGCCGCGCGTGGATCACCGCGATGGAAGACACCGCGCTGGACCTGCGGCAGCTCAAACAGGGCCGCAAATACGCCACCGCGGGCCGGGTCGGGCCGATCACGGTCAGCCCCGGTCGCATCGCCGCGGTGGTCGACGACCAGGAAGGCCAGTACCGCACCGAGGTCCGGCTCGCGGAACTGACCGGCACCGAATGGGAGAGCTTCCTCGACCGGGTCGCCTCCCGCGCCGGGCATCTCGCCGCGCTGCTGGACCGGGACATGCCGCA
Organism: Amycolatopsis sp. cmx-4-19; assembly: GCA_049998115.1. Lineage (GTDB taxonomy): Bacteria > Actinomycetota > Actinomycetes > Mycobacteriales > Pseudonocardiaceae > Amycolatopsis. Next base: position 301,166 of record JAEBEO010000007.1, read on the forward strand.
CGACCTCGTCGAGGCAGCCGACGACGCCGGGGTGCACCTGCTGCCGGGGATCGGCGACCTCGACCCGGACTGCGACTGCCCCGGCTGGGAACTGCCGTGCCGTCACGCGGCGGCGCTGTCGTTCCAGGCCTCCTGGCTGCTCGACGCCGACCCCTTCGTGTTGTTGCTCATGCGAGGCAAGGGCGAGCGGGAACTCCTCGACGAGTTGCAGCGGCGCAACGCACCGCGGTTCGTGCGTACCGGGGACGACGACACCACGCCGGAACGGGCCTACGCCGACGAGCCGGGCCCCGTGCCCGACCTGGCCGACTTCACGCCCGCCGGCGGCCCGACCGTACCGGGCGCGCCGGGCATCCCCGCGGAGACCTTCGCCCTGCTGGTCGGCAACGCGAGCCACGCGGCCGGTGCCTTGCTCGCGGAGCAGCCGAAACTCACCCGCAAGCAGGACGCCGTCCGTATCGCCGCCACCCATCCGGAGACCGCGGCGCGGTTGCGGACGGACGAACGCGCGGTGCTCGCCTGGCGTCACGGCGGCCGGACCGGCCTCGACGTCCTGGAGACGTCGTGGACCCCGCCGCCGCAGGCGATGGGCCGGGCCAGGGCCGCCTTCGCCGAAGTGGTGGACGAACCCGGCGAGGGCCTCGACGTCGAGCGCAACCACTGCACCGTCCACGGCACCGGCGTCGAAGTGCGCCTTGGCAAGGACGGGCTCTGGTACCCGTACCGGGATCAGTGGCCCGCCGGCCCGCCCGAAGCCGACCCCGGCGTGCTGTTCGCGGCGCTGCTCGGCTGATCCCACTGCCGTCCTCGCCGCAGCTCGCGCAGCCGCGGCGAGGACAGGTGGAGGATCCGGTACCGGACCTCGTCCGACTCGGGCGCCTCGTCACGCCACAGGCTGTAGCGCACCACCTGCCAGGTGCGCGGATCGACGGCCAGCGCCCCGCAATGCGCGCCGTCGCGCCGCACGTGCTCGCGAAGCCGGTCGAGCGCCTCGCCCACGAACGCGACCGGGTCGGCCTCGGCGGGGATCCGCTCGACGTGTTTCCCCGCCACCACCGGGGGAGAGCCGAACCCGGGCCCCTCCTCGAACCCCAGCACGGTCCAGTGCTGTACAGCGGGCCGCCCGAACGACTCGACGATGCCGGTGAACGGACCGCCGAACAGGAAGGCGTTCATCCCGGCCGGGTCGTGCCACAGGTAGAACGGCGAGTACTGGTTGAGCGTCGACCCGTCGACGCCGCGCTCACGGATCCCGTACACCTTCAGCCCGAGCCCGTCGAAGTCGTCGAGCAGATGCCCGCGAGTGGCGACGCGCTCACGGATGATGCCCATGTCGTAGTCAGCCGGGAGGGTGATCTCGTACTGCATCGCATGCATGGCGTACATACTAGTAGGTACAGAACCGGGAGAGGGAGGTCCGCCGCGAACTCGCCGGTGGGAACTTCACCGCCTCCGGCGCAGTACGTTACTTCTTGCTGAGCCGGACGATCCCCACGTCGTCGCGCACCGCGATGACGACGACCACCTGCCGGTTGATCTGGTGCGCCATCCCCGGCGGCCCGGACACCGCCGCACCCATCCCACCCGACGCGGGGGACAGCCCGACCTTCCCCGCCTGCACCGCGACCGACAACGGACCGGCCCCGCCGACGTTGGGAATCTGGTCACCCGTCCGCACCATGACCTCGCACTCCCCGTCGGCGCAGGCCCGCAGATCCCGCCCGTCCGCCGCGACGAACGGCGCCCCCGACGGCGCCGCCGCGTCGGCCAACGGCACGTTCTCCGTCGAGGCACTCGAACTCGCCGCGGCGGCGAAGATCGGCGTCGGTTGCGCCGCGCAACCGGAGGCCAGCAGTGCCACGGGAACCAGGATCAGGAATCTTCGGCGACGTGCCGCAGGATCGACCATGACCGACCAACGTAGCCGACACACGAGCCCCTGCATGCGTCCGAATTCCGCAATCCCGCCGCTGTTTGCAGTGCGCGGCGGCCGTCCGGCCGGGTGAACCGACCAGACCGGCGCGCCACGTGGTCATCCAGACACTGAGCGTCGCACCTCGCCGACGAGTGTCTCCGATGCGGCATCGGTCGCACTCACCGCCCTGGGTGTCGCGAAAACCACGTTCACAACCTTCGACGTCGTGAACGTGGCTTTCGCGACGGCCCACGCCACTCACGACCTCCGCGGGACAGCTCAAACCTCCGCACGGGCCACGATCGCCCGCATGTCCACCCCGGACGGAAGCGTCCCGAACGCGACACCCCAGTCACCGCCCAGCCGCGACGCGCAGAACGCGTCCGCCACCGCCGGCGACCCGTGCCGCACCAGCAGCGAGCCCTGCAGCACCAGCGCCATCGACTCGACCAGCCGCCGCGCCCGGTACTCGACGTCCGACAGATCCGAGAGCTCCTTGCGCAGCCTGCCCACCGCGTCGTCCAGCCGCGCATCGGCACCGGCCGCCTGCTCGACCTCCGTGAAGTACGCCGCCACCGACTCCGGCTGCCTCGCCATCGCCCGCAACGCGTCCAGCGCCACGACGTTGCCGGACCCCTCCCAGATCGACATCAGCGGAGCCTCACGGTAGAGCCGCGGCATCCCGGACTCCTCCACGTACCCGTTGCCGCCCAGGCACTCCAACGCCTCCACCGCATGCGACGGGCCACGTTTGCACACCCAATACTTCGTCACCGCCAGCCCCAGCCGCCGGAACGCCTGCTCCTGCTCGTCACCGGGCCGGTCGGTGGCCGCGGCCAGCCGCATCCCCACCGTCGTCGCCGCCTCGGACTCCACCACCAGATCCGCCAGCACGTTGCCCATCAGCGGCTGATCCACCAGATTCGTCCCGAACGCCCGGCGATGCCGCGCGTGGTGCACGGCCCGCACGGCGCCGTACCGCATCCCCGACGCGCTCCCGACCGCACAGTCCAGCCGGGTGTTGTTCACCATCTCGATGATGGTGCGCACCCCGCGGCCTTCCTCGCCGACCAGCCAGCCGATCGCGTCGTCGTACTCGACCTCCGACGACGCGTTGGACCGGTTGCCCAGCTTGTCCTTCAGCCGCTGCAACCGGATCCCGTTACGCGTGCCGTCCGGCAGCACACGGGGGAGCAGGAAGCAGGAGAGCCCACCCGGTGCCTGCGCCAGCGTCAGGAACATGTCCGACATCGGCGCCGACGTGAACCACTTGTGCCCGACGATCACGTAGCTGCCGTCACCCAGCGGCCGCGCCGAGGTCGTGTTCGCCCGGACGTCCGACCCACCCTGCTTCTCCGTCATCGACATCCCGGCGATCAGCCCGCGCTTCGTGCTCGGCTCCCGCAACCCGAAGTCGTACTCCGTCGACGCCAGCAACGGCTCGTACCGCTCGGACAGCTCCGGGTTGAACCGCAACGCCGGAACCGCCGCGTACGTCATCGAAATCGGGCACGTATGCCCCGCGTCGACCTGCCCCCAGACGTACATCTTCGCCGCCCGCGCCGCGTGCGCCCCCGGCCGCGAATCCCGCCACGGCGCCGCGTGCAGCCCGTAGGACACCGCGACGTCCATCAGTTCATGCCAGTACGGGTGGAACTCGACCTCGTCGATCCGGTTCCCGACCCGGTCGTGCGTCCGCAGCACCGGCTCGTTCTCGTTGACCAGCCTGCCCCACTCCAGCACCTGCTCGCTCCCGGCCAGCCTGCCCAGGGCGTGCACCTCCGCCACCGCCCAGCCGGCGTCCGCCCGATCCAGGGCTTCCAGCAACGCCGGATCCGCGGCGGCGTCGTAGTCCGCCGGCGGCGGGACCTGATTGGTGACCTCATGAGTGGACGGCATCGGTACCTCCCAAAGAACGCAGGACGAAAGTGCGCAGCCCGGACACCTCGTCCGCACTGCCGGTGGTCAACGGGCCGATCAGCACCTCGGCCGCCGCACCCACGAGTGCCGCCGCCGTGACCTCGGCGTCCTGAGCCGGGAGCACCCCGGCACGGACACCGTCGGCCACGTGCTGGGCCACGACATCGCGGAACGCCCGCCGGAACACCAGCCGCTCGGCCTCGATCGGCGCGTCGACAGGCTCGGCGAGGAGCGCGTACGCCATCCGAGGGGTCTTCAACGCGCGCGACGCGAAGGTGTCGAAAACCGCCACGACCCGCTCCGACGGCGTACCCGGCCGCTCCGACACCGCGCGCACGGCCTCGACCTCACGCGTGACGACCTTCCGGAACAGCTCCACGACCAGCGCAGCCTTGGTGGGGAAGTGGCGGTACACGCTCCCGACCGCCACCCCCGCCCGCTCGGCGACCGCCGACACCGAACACCCCGCGTACCCGCGCTCGGCCAGCTGCTCCATGGCAGCGGCGAGAACGGCGTCACGCTGAGCGTCGAGACGCTCCTGGACCTTAGGTGTTCGGCGATACGGCACCCAAGAAGTGAAGCACTGATTCACACCTTCAGTCAACGACCCCCAAGCAACTCCTCGACCGCCTTCGCGATGCCCTTCCGGTCATAACCACCAGTGGGCATGGTCGCCGCATGGGCATGACGGACCACCCCGTCCCGGTCGATCAGCAGACTCCCGGACTGCTGCACGGACCCGAACACCTTCCGCACCAGGCCGACAGCCTCGTGCGGCGTACCCCGCCGCCCCGTGACCACCGGGAACGGCAGCGCACGCTTCACCCGCCAAGCCTCGGCCTCCACCCGCCCCTCGGGAACGCGACCAGGACGCGGACACCCGCCGCCGCCAGCTCACCGGCCCACCCCGCCAGATCCTTGACGTGGCTGTTGCAGACCGGACAACTGGTCGAACGCACGAAATAGAGCAACACATCGGCCCCCGCGAGCGAGACGGCCTGCCCGGCGGAGTCCTCCAAAGCGACCTCAGGGACCACCGAACCGATTTCGAGCATGAACACTCCTCATGAGCTATTCGTCTCCATCAGGAAGGCTCACGTCGTGCAGCAGCAGCCGTCGGACCGTCGCCCTGGCCCGATGCAACCGGGACTTCATCGCCGGCACGCTCAAGTCGAGCGCGTCGGCGACCACCCCGCCCGCATAGCCCTGGATGTCCCGCAGGATCAGCACACGACGCTGGTCCTCGGGCAGCGCCGCGACCGCCTCGGCCACCCGCAGCGCCTCCAGCCGACGCAGGACATCGTCCTCCGCCGACACCATCGCCCCAGGACTCACCAGATCGTCACCCCGCAACGCCCGCCGCGCCCGGCGCAGACACTCGTTACGCACGATCCGGAACATCCACGACGCGAGCGCACCGGAAGCCCGCAACGTGCCGATCTTGCGATACAGGATGAGCAACGCCTCCTGCGCGGAATCCTCCGCATCCTCCGGCGAAGCACACAACGAACGCGCGAAACGCCGAACATGCGGATGAGAACCCGACACCAAGGCGGCGATCGCCTCCGCGTCCCCACCCTGCGCGGCCACCACCAGCGCCTCCCTCGGCCACCCGACCTCCGCCACCCGACCCCCTTCCCTCACCGGGCTTGTCCCGGCCCCTACAAGAGCACCCACAGAGAGCAAAGGATTCAGCCCAGCACGAGGCCCGCGTCACCCGATGGCATGATCGCCGCTATGACCTGGACCGCCCCCGAGGTAACTCGCCCCTCCGGCGACACCGCCGCACACGAGAGCATCCTCCTGCCCAGCCTGCTGGCCTGGCACCGCAGCACCTTCCTCCACAAGCTCGCCGGCCTCACCGGAGAACAGCTCGCCCAGGCGTCGGTCCCGCCGTCCAACCTGACCCTGCTCGGCCTCATCCGGCACCTCGCCAAGGTCGAACGCATCTGGTTCCGCCTGCGCTACCGCGCACAGGACATCGGGCCCCTGTACGACCCCGCCCTCGGCAAGGACCACGACTTCGAGATCATCGACGCGAGCAAGGCCGAAGAGGCCTACAACACGCTCCTCGAAGAGATCCGCCTCGCCGACGAAGCAGCCGCCGACGGCTCACTCGACGACACCTTCGACAACGACGGCGACCCGTTCTCACTGCGCATGATCTACGTCCACATGATCGGCGAATACGCCCGCCACAACGGCCACGCCGACCTCATCCGCGAACGCGTCGACGGCACCACCGGAGCTTGAGGAGTGACCATGGAATACGGATTCGTCGGAGCGGGCGAGATCACCGCCGCCATCGTCGAGGGCCTCAGTAAAGACGTCACCGCCCCACCCTCGATCTACCTCTCGCCCCGCAGCCGCAGCGTCGGCCAAGAACTCACCAGCCGCTTCGGCAACGTCAAGGTCTGCGACAACAACCAAGCCGTCCTCGACAGCGCGACGACCATCGTCCTCGCCGTCCGCCCGCCGATCGCCCATGAAGTCCTCACCCAACTCACCTTCCGGCCCGAGCACGTCCTCATCAGCGCACTCGCCGGCGTCCACCTCGCCCAGCTCCGCGAATGGGCCGCCCCGGCGGGCGAAATCGTCCGGAGCATCCCGCTGCCCCCGGCCGCCCGCCGCCAGAGCCTCACCGCGATGTATCCCGACAACGCCACCGCCCGCGCGCTCTTCGACCGCACCGGCGGCACCGTCGTACCCGCGGAAGAACAAGCCCTCGACATCTTCAGCGCCGCGACAGCCACCTTCGCCGCCCACCTCGACTACCTCGGCACCATCGCCGCCTGGATGACCGACCAAGGCGTGGACGACACCATCGCCACCACCTTCACCACCCACATCTTCGGCCAGCTCGGCCACGCCCTGCTCGAACACGAAGGCTCCCTCGAAACCCTCACCGGCAAACACATGACCCCCGGCGGCCTCAACGAACAAGTCCTCACCGACCTGCGCACCAACGGCGTCCCCGACACCGTCCGGCACGCACTCGACGGAGTCCTGACCAGACTGCGAGACCGGTGACGATCGTCGCCAGACTCCGAGCGGCCGGGTGCGTCTTCGCCGAAGACGAAGCCCGACTCCTCGGCGCCGAAGCCCGCACAGCCGCCGAGCTCGACACCATGGTCCAACGGCGGATCGACGGCGAACCACTCGAAGTCATCCTCGGCTGGGCCGAGTTCTGCGGACTCCGCATCGTCGTCGAACCCGGCGTTTTCGTGCCACGTCAACGATCCGAACTCCTCGTCCGCCACGCCGCCGCCCTGGCCCGTCCGGGCTCCGTCGTCCTCGACCTCTGCTGCGGCACCGGAGCCCTCGGCGCCGCGGTGGTCGCTCGCGTCGGCGGAATCCGGCTCCACGCGGCCGACATCGAACCCGCCGCCGTCCGCTGCGCCCGCGCCAACGTCGCCGAAGCCGGGGGAGAGGTCTACGAAGGCGACCTCTTCTCACCCCTTCCCGCGGCGTTACGAGGCCACGTCGAGGTCCTCATCGTCAACGCCCCGTACGTCCCCACCGACGCCATCGCGATGATGCCGCCCGAAGCCCGCGACCACGAGCCCCGCGTCGCACTCGACGGCGGTCAAGACGGCGTCGACGTCCACCGCCGCGTCGCCGCCGAAGCTCCACAGTGGCTCGCACCGGGCGGTCACCTCCTGATCGAAACAGGGGAGAGCCAGGCCCCGTCCACAGCGGAAGCCATGGCGCGCAACGGATTGACCCCCGAAGTCATCAACGACCGCGAGCTGTACGCGACGATTGTTGTCGGTGCCGGGGGATAGGGTCCCCGCCGTGACCGACTACCTCCAAACAACCCGAACCGCCTACGACACCGTCGCCGCGGACTACGCCGAACTCCTCCGCGGCCACCTCGCCGGATCCACCTGGGACCGCGCCATGCTCGGCGCCTACGCCGAAATCGTGCAGGCCGCGGGCGGCGGCCGTGTCGCCGAAATCGGCTGCGGCCCGGGCCGCGTGACCGACTACCTGCACGGCCTCGGACTGGACATCTACGGCGTCGACCTCTCACCGGAAATGGTCGCCGTCGCCCGGAAGTGGTACCCGCACCTGAACTTCGAAATCGGGGAGATGCCCGGTTTGTCCATTGAGGACGGTGCACTCGCCGGCGTCGTCGCGTGGTACTCCATCATCCACACCCCGCGAGAGCGCCTGCCGGAGATCTTCGCCGACTTCCACCGGGTCCTCGGCCCGGGCGGCCACCTGCTGCTGGCCTTCCAGGTCGGCGACGAAGTACGCCACATCGAGCACGCGTACGGGCACAACATCACCTGCGACGCCTACCGGCTGCTGCCGGAAGTGATCGCCGAGAAGCTGGGGGAGGCGGGGTTTGCCCTGGTCTCGAAGCTGGTCCGCGAACCATCGGAGGAGTTCGAGAGCACCCCGCAGGCCTACCTGATCGCCCGCAAGCAGTAGGTCACCGGCGCCGAGCCTCGATGAGCCAGGCCGCCGAGCTGTAGAACACCCCTCGGCCGGTCTGGTGCTCGGCGAGGTCGGCGCGCAAGGCGTCGATGACCTTCGCGCGACTCGTCTCGTCGAGATCCCGGGCCCGCCCGCCGTGGTGCTCGACGATGAACTCCGCCGCGTCGTCGACGTCCTGCCCGAAGTACATCGGCTGGTTCACCCGGGTCGAGTGGACGTCGGTGTACCCGGAAGCCGTCAGAAGCCCCTTGGTCTCGGCAGGGTCGCTCAACGCGAGATCCGACGACGGCTTGTCGCGGCCGGAGGAGAAGATCGTGCGGAACGAGGTGATCCATTCGTTGAGCCGCAACGGCTGCCACGTCAGCAGCACGAGACGGCCGCCCGGCCGCGTCGCCCGGGCGAGGTTGGTGAAGGCGGCCAGGGGAGTACCGAAGAACATCGCCCCGTGCCTGCTGATCACCGTGTCGAAACCCGCGGGGGGAAACCGGTGGATCTGGGCGTCCAGCTGTTCGAAGGACACATTGGGAACACGTTCCTGCTCGGCGACCCGGCGGGCGAGGTCGAGCATCTCGGCGGAAAGGTCCACGCCGAGCGCGGAACCTTCGTGCGCCAGACGGGCAGCGTCCCGTGTCGTCTGGCCGGCGCCGCAGCCGACGTCGAGGACGTTGTCGGTGGGCCGGATGGCGGCCGCGGTGAAGAAGAGATCCCGGTACGCGGCCACGCCGTCGTTGATGCGCTGAGCGCGCTTCGTCCACAACGCGCCCTGCTCACCGTCCCACGCGTTCAGCATCTGCGCGTTGGACGGGTCGACGCGCACAACGGTGCTCTCGGACATTTTCGGTTACCCCCAGATTTCGCTCGCTGGGGAGACCCTAGCGCAGCCTCCTGACGACTACTTGACATAATGTACATTATCGGCACTTTGGCGACCTGGATAACGAGGCTCAAGAGGGGTCCTTGAGGGAACCTGGCGAAGTCCGTCTTCGCATGGGAACTCCCATCGTCGCACCCGGCACAGGGGTGTGACTCCCTTGAGTCCTCCCTATGTTCGACCGCCCAGAGGCGCCTGAAGCAGCCAGAGGCGCCCTTGAAGAGCGCAATTCGGATGACCGATCACCCGCCCTCAATACGTCACAGTGACGAATCAACTTGATCACCCTGGACGGCAAAGCCGGACAGACGCGAACAGCTCCAGGATTCGCCAGGCTGCCAGGTTGCCAGCGGTCAACCTCTCCGCGCGGCCCATGATGTGTCGTGCGGTGTCGCCGCGAACCGGAAACAACGCTCGGCGCCCTCATGAGCGTCCCAGAAAGCCGTCGAGCGAAACGGCATCCCCCACGAGGGGTTTCCGGACCCATCACTCCGTTTCATGCATAATCACTATTATGCATGAAACGGCATATAACCCAGTGTAAGACTGTCGGTGCCATGCGGTACAAGGTTCCCATGAGGGTTTCCGAGGCACAGCAAGCCTTTTTCGCCGCACGTCGTCCCCGAAAGGATTCTCCTCACACCACCGACGCCTACCGCCGCGACCTCGCCGGCATCACCACTCTCCTCCTTCAGGAGCTGGACCGCTCCCCTGACTCCCTCACCGTCGAGATGCTCACCGCCCAGGCGCTCCGGAACGCGTTCGGCGCGTTCGCGGACACGCACGCCAAGAGTTCGGTCCTGCGCGCGTGGTCGACCTGGAACCAGTTCCTCACCTTCTGCGTGTCCGATGGCCTGCTGGCGGGGAATCCGATGGGTGCGGTTGCCCGGCCGAAGGCGCCTCCGCTGACCCCGAAACCGTTGCGGGGCGAAGAAACCCCGGAGCAGCTGCTCGCCGCCGCGGCGGACGGGTCGCGCCGGACGCGGGATCCGTGGCCGGAGCGGGACGTCCTGGTGATCGCGCTGGGACTGGTGGCCGGGCTGCGTGCGGCCGAGATGCGGGCGCTGACGACACGGTCGCTGGTCGGGCGGCAGGGTGAGATGCGGCTGCACGTCCACGGCAAGGGCAGCCGCGACCGGTCGATCCCGGTGCAGCCGATCATGGAGAAGATCATCGACGAGTACCAGGCGTCGTGCCGCCGTCGCTTCCCGCAGCAGCGGTTCGGACCGTCCACTCCCCTCCTCCGGGATCGCGCCGGTGAGCCGATCGGCCGCGGTGCGCTGGAGTACCTGGTGAAGTCCTGCTATCGGTGGGCCGGGCTGCACGACCGCGTACCGGTCGGGGCGAATTTGCATGCCTTGCGGCACACGTTCGCCACGCGGCTGGCCGAGGACGGCGCGACGGCGTCGGAGATCATGGCGCTGCTGGGGCACGCGAGCCTGGCGACCAGTCAGAACTACATCGAGGCGACCGGGCGGGAGCAGCGGGCGGCAGCCGCCAGCAACCGGACGTATCGGGCTCTGGACGGGATCGTGTAGGTCAGCGGAGCTGCTCGAGGTCCTTCGCGGCTTGGGCGATTTCGCCGGCGAGGCCGCGGAGTTCGGCTGCCGAGGCGCCGTCGTCGGCCGCGGTGACGACGTCTTCGGCGGCGCAGCGGAGCTGGAAGAGCCGGTCCTGGAGGGCGGCGATCTCGGTGTCGGAGAGGACGACGGCATCTTCGGGGAGACCGCTGCGCTGGAGGGCCGTGCGACGTTCGTAGGCGCGCTGGCGACAGGATTGCCCACAGTAGCGGCGACGCCTGCCGACGTTGCCGCCTTGTTCGAGCCTCCGGCCGCACCATCCGCAGTGTTTCGGTACGCCCGCGCGGCGCAGTTCGGCCACTTCTTCGGCGGACGCCTTCGGCTGCTCGGCGACTTCCCTCACGGGACAGACCCTAGCTGGCCACCGGACGATCATGCCGAGGCCACGAGCGAAGTGCACACTAGTGGGGTGCCGACACACTTCCCGTATCTCGCCGACCCGCTCCCGCGTGCCTTCGCTCATCGTGGCTGGCACCTCGGTGACCTGGAAGGACTGGAGAACTCGTTACCGGCGTTCCAGCAGGCGGTGGCCGAGGGTTACCGGTATCTGGAGACGGACGTGCACGCGACGTCGGATGGTGTGGTGGTCGTGCATCATGACGAGTCGCTGGACCGGACGACCGATGGCGCGGGGTCGATCTCCCGGCAGACGTGGGCACAGCTGCGGAACGTGAAGGTCGATGGCCGGGTGCCGCTTTCGCGGCTGGAGGACGTCCTGGAGGAGTTGCCGGAGGCGCGGTTCAACATCGACGTGAAGTCGAACCAGGCGGTGGAGCCGTTCGTGCGGGCGGTCGAGCGGGCCGGGGCGCACGACCGGGTCGCGGCGGCGTCGTTCTCGGATGCGCGGCTGACGCGGATCCGGAAGCTGGCCGGGCCGAAGCTGGTGACGGCGATGGGGCCGCGTTCGGTGGCGGTGATGTGGGCGAACGGGTTCGTGCCGCTGGTGTCGTTGCGGGCGTTGTCGCGGGGCGCGATGGCGCAGGTGCCGGTGCGGCAGGGCAGGTTGAAGGTGGTGGATCGGGCGTTCCTGCGGCAAGCGACGCGGTCGGGGTTCGAGGTGCACACGTGGACGGTGGACGATCCGGCGGAGATGCGGTTGCTGCTGGATCTGGGGGTGCACGGGATTGTGACGGATCGGCCGGATTTGTTGCGGGAGGTCCTTCGGGAGCGGGGTGCTTGGCCCTCCTGAGCCCGCGTTTAGTCCTCTAGTTGCGATTTGAATCGCAACTAGAGGACTAAAAGCGGCGGTTACCTGGGTGGTTTGCCGTTCCAGGCGGCGTCCCAGGTCTTGGGGCCGAGGCGGCCGGAGTCGTTGATGCCGTTGGCTCGCTGGAGGGCGAGGACGGCTTCGCGGGTTTTCTCGTAGTAGCAGCCGGTGCCGGTGAAGCCGTAGCCGAAGGCGTTCATCCTGACCTGGAAGGCGACGAGTGGCTGGGCGCAGTCGCCGTAGGCGTAGACGACGCCGGGCCAGGCGGGTTTGGGGCCGCCGGGAGGAGCGGGGGTGGGCTTCGGTTTGGGTGGCGGCGGTGGGGCGGGTTGTCCTCCCCCGCCGATGTAGGCCGAGTCGTCGTAGGACGGGACGCGTTTGCTGCGGGCGTCGCCGTCGTTGCGGAGGCCGAGTTTGCCGGCGCATTCCCAGGGTTGCCAACCGCGCATGCGGTAGAGGTAGAGCGCCCGGTAGTCCTGTTCGCGGGGGCTGGCCTGGTCGGGCCGCCCCTGGCCGCCGACGCTGCGCCAGGTGGGGAGGTCGAACTGGTAGGCGCCGTAGTAGCCGTTGCCGGTGTTGATGTTGTAGCGCCCGCTCGATTCACATATGCGGAGCTTGGCCCAGTGGGAGCCGTGGGGATCCGCGGCGGCGGATCCGGTGGTGGCGATCTGCAGGCCCGTGACGGCGAGGGCGAACAGGAGCGTTCTCGCCACTACGCGGTGTGCTGTGCGAAGGCGATGGGTCCTCATGAGCGGAACAGTAAATACCGGACACTTGCTTCACAAGAGTCACAGCTTGCCCATCAGCCTCACATGAAACACACGTCGCTCATGGCAGCGACACGCCGACGATGGTCGGGAAGGTGGTCGGCGAGGGTTCGTCTCGCGTCGAAACGAACACGGTCCGGACTCGTGCCGGACAGCCGGGTGTGATCGCCAGTAGTCTCCCGCTGACCTTGGTGTTCACGACTTCAGGAGCAGTGCATGACGGTGGCCGGGACCCGTGATCGCCAGCGGATGTGGCGCGCTTGGTACCTCTATGACTGGGCCAATTCTCCGTTCTATTCGTCAGTCATCACGGTGTTCGGGGCGCTCTATTTGAGCGAGGTCGCGGCTGCGGACGCGAAGGGGAATTTCACCCTTAACGGGGACAGGGCGTGCACCGATTCGAGTGGGATCGAGAACAAACTTCAGAGTTGTGACGTGTCGTTGTTCGGGTTGCCCTTCCCGGCGGGGTCGCTCTGGGGGTATCTGCTGTCCATCGCGACGGTGACGCAGGTGCTGGTGTTGCCGATCGCCGGTGCGATCGCGGACCGGAGCAGGCACAAGCGGCGGATCCTCGGCGGGTTCGCGTTCCTGGGTGCGGTGGCGTCGGCGCTGATGTTCTTCGTCTCGGGGACGAACTGGGAGGTCGGGGTCTGGACGTTCATCCTGGCCAACATCGGGTACGGCGGGGCGCTGGTCGTCTATTACTCGTTCCTGGTGGACATCACCGAGCCCGACGAGCGGGACAAGGTGTCGTCGAAGGGGTGGGCGTACGGGTATCTCGGTGGTGGTCTGGCGCTGGCGCTGCAGCTGGGTTTCTTCATGGGGCACGACTTCTTCGGTGTGAGCGAGCCGATGGCCGTCCAGATCTGTTTCCTGACGTCGGGGATCTGGTGGGCGGTGTTCACGTTCCCGGCGGTGCGGGCACTCCCCCGGACCCATGTGCCCAAGGTGGCCGAGCGTGGGCTGTCGGTGCTGACGGCCGGGTTCAAGGAGCTGAAGCGGACGATCGCCGAGGCGAGGGCGTATCCGTTGACGCTGGCGTTCCTCGGGAGCTATCTGGTCTTCACCGACGGGATCACGACCGTGGTGGCGGTGTCGGCGCAGTACGGGAAGGACGAGCTGAAGTACAGCACGCAGGTGCTGATCGTCACGATCCTGGTGATCCAGTTCCTGGCGTACGCGGGGGCGATGATCCATGGGGCGATCGCGGCGCGGATCGGGGCGAAGAAGACGATCCTGGGCAGTCTGGTGGCCTGGGTGGTGGTGTTGTGCTTCGCGTTCTTCATCCAGGCTGGTCAGCCGTTGCAGTTCTACGCGGTGGCCGTCGGGATCGGGCTGGTGCTGGGGGGAACGAACGCGTTGTCGCGGTCGTTGTTCGGGCAGATGATCCCCGAGGGGAAGGACGCGCAGTACTTCTCGCTGTACGTGGTCGGCGAGCGCGGTACGTCGTGGCTCGGTCCGCTGCTGTTCGCCGCTGTCGGGCAGATCACTGGTTCGTTCCGGTACGCGATCATCGCGTTGGTGATCTTCTTCGTGCTCGGTTTCGTGTTCGTGTGGTTGGTGCCGGTGCGGCGGGCGATCGTGGCGGCGGGCAACCGACCACCGGCGGTGCTGTGAGCCGGACGGGTGCCGATAGGGTCGGGCGTCGTGACCGTACTGAAGGAAAGTGGCCCGGATCCCACGGACGCGTTGTCGTCGGTGCCGGTGGCGGGTTCACGGCGGGGTGTGCCGGTCGTCGGGAAGCTGAAGTTCTGTTATGGGCCGATGGACTGCGGGAAGTCGACGCTGGCGTTGCAGATCGACCACAACCACGCGCGGCAGGGTCGTCGCGGGATGGTGCTGGTGCGGCACGACCGGTCCGGTGAGCCCCAGATCACCAGCCGGATCGGGTTGACGCGCCGAGCGACCGAGGTGGGGCATGACACCGATTTGCGGTTGCTGGTGCGTGAGCAGTGGGCGGCGGGCCGTCATGTGGACTACCTGATCGTCGACGAGGCGCAGTTCTTGTCGCCTGATCAGGTGGATCAGCTGGCTGAACTGGCCGATGACGTCCAGATCGACGTGTACTGCTTCGGTATCGCGACGGATTTCCGGAGCGTGCTGTTCCCGGGTGCGGCGCGGTTGTTCGAATTGGCCGACGAGTTGCAGCCGGTCCAGGTCGAGGTGTTGTGCTGGTGCGGGCAGACGGGACGGTTCAACGCGAGGGTGTCCGACGGCGAGGTGTTGCGTGCCGGGGACACCGTGGTGGTCGCGGATACCGAGCAGTCTGTCGTTGAATCTTCATCGACATCACGTTCCGAGGCTGAAAAGAACACGGTCCGTTATCAGGTATTGTGCCGTCGACACTTCCGCCTGGGTGACCTGGGGCCGACCTCGGCCCAACACGGTCAGTTACGATTGACATGACGGGCGTACTACTAGCCCATCTGGGGGATATCCGCACCAAGATGGCCGTATTCACGTCACGCCAGAGCGCGAGATCCCTCCTACTAGGAGAAGCTGTTGCCACCGGGTGACACAGCTCATCGTGAGCAAGGACATGGTGTCCAGGGAATCCTGTGGCACTCCCCGTCGTTGCATAGGGTGAGCATCACCCTGGCTCCACCCGGAGCTGACTGAAAGGACCCCCATCATGGCCGACCGTGTTCTCCGTGGAAGCCGGCTGGGAGCGGTCAGCTACGAGACCGACCGCAACCACGACCTTGCCCCTCGCCGTACCGTGCGCTACGCCTGCCCCAAGAACCACGAGTTCGAGGTGCCCTTCTCCGATGACGCCGAGATCCCCTCGGTGTGGGAGTGCAGGTTGCACGGCAGCGAGTCCGAGATCGTGGACGGCGGACAGCCGGAGCAGAAGAAGGTCAAGCCCCCGAGGACGCACTGGGACATGCTCCTGGAACGTCGCTCGATCCCGGAGCTCGAAGATCTGCTCAACGAACGTCTCGCCGAGCTGAAAGGACGCCGGACCAGCCGGTCCGCCTGACGCACGGCATAAGTAGCTAGCCCCACCACGAACACGACGAAGCCCCCGCGACCTCGCTCTGCGGGGGCTTCGTCATGTCCGGGGTCAGGCGGGCAGTCCCGCGACGAGCGGCGCGAGGGACTCGGTCAGCAGGCGTAGATGCTCCGGTGGTGACTCGATCAGCGGGAGCCGGACCGTCGCGTGCGGGATGACGCCGAGTTCGGCCAGCGCGGCCTTGGCCATGATGGCGCCCTGCGAGGTGCGCATGATCGCGGCCGTCAAGGGATGCAGTTCGTCCTGAACCGCCCGTGCGGTGTCGAGGTCTCCCCCGCGTACGGCGCGGATCAGCCGGGCGTTGCGGTCGGCGAAAGCGTTGCCCACGACGCTGACCACGCCGGTGGCCCCGCAGGCCAGGTACGGCAGGTTGAGCTCGTCGATGCCGCAGTAGTAGGCCAGTGACGACCGGGCCATGACCGACATCGCTTCGAACAGGTCGCCTTTGGCGTCCTTGACGGCCCGGATCCGAGGATGGCCGGCGAGTTCGATCAGCGTGTCCGCGGCCATGGCCAGGCCGGTACGGGCGGGGACGTCGTAGAGCATCACCGGCAGTTCGGTGGCGTCGGCCACCGCGAGGCTGTGCGCGACGACGCCGGCCTGGGTCGGCCTGGAGTAGTAGGGGCAGACGAGCAGGAGCGCGTCCGCTCCCGCCGCCTCGGCCTCGCGGGCGCGGCAAACGCAGGCGGCGGTGTCGTAGGTGCCGACACCGGCGATCACCCGGGCCCGGTCCCCCGCCCGGTCGGCGACCGCGCGGACGAGCCGGACGGCCTCGATGTCGGTCAGGGTCGGTGCCTCACCGGTGGTCCCGCCGACGACGAGGCCGTCGCATCCGGTGGACAGCAGGTGGTCGACGAGCCCGTCGAGGCCGGGTTCGCTGAGCGCGCCGTCGGGTTGCATCGGGGTCACCATGGCGACGAGGTTCGCTCCGAAGAGTGGTTCGGTCATGGAATCGATCGTGGTCACCTTGATAGGTGTGGTCCAGCGATGCTTTCTTGCCGATATTGCGTAACCTGGCTTCATGATCGAGGTCGGAGCCCTGCGGGCACTGCGGTCGGTGGCCGCGTTCGGCACGCTCGCGCGGGCGGCCGACGAACTGCGTTTCACCGCCTCGGCGGTGTCGCAGCAGATCAAGCGGCTGGAACGCCAGATCGGTGTGCCCGTCCTCGCACCCGCGGGGCGCGGAGTGGTGCTCACCCCGGCGGGGCGGGCCATCGTCGACTCCGCGCCAGCGGTGTTCCAGGCGCTGGAGCGCTGCGCCGAGGCCGCTCAATCGGTCGCGGAGGGCGCGCCACGCGGCGTCCTGCGCGTGGCCGCCTTCTCGACCGCCATCCGGGGGCTGCTCGCTCCCCTGCATCCGCGGCTGCGGACCCGTCATCCCGAGCTGCGCCTACACATCACCGAGCAGGACCCGGATCAGGCACTGCACAGCGTCGAGGCGGGAACCGCCGACCTGGCGCTCGTCCACGACGCCGACGGTTTGCCGTCGCCGATGCCCCCGACGCTGGCCCGGCGCCTGGTGCACACCGATCTCGGGGACGTCGTCATGGCGCGGACGCATCCGCTGGCCGGGGCCGGGCCGCTGGACATCACGGACCTGGCCGGGCACGCGTGGGTGACCAGCCCGCCCGGCACGGTGTGCCATCAGTGGTTCCGGCGCTTGTTCGCGGACGCGCCCGGCGAACCCGACGTCCGTCATCTGGTGGACGACTTCTCCACGCAGCTGTCCTTGGTCGCTTCCGGCGAGGTGATCGCCCTGATCCCGCGACTGGCCCGGCCTCCGCTGAGCGAGGGAATGATCGCCCTCCCGTTGCGCCGCCCGCCGACGCGGGAGGTGCAGGCGGCGTGGCGGCGCAGTGCCGAGGCGAGTCCGGCGATCCAGGCGGTGCTCGCGGCCCTCTAGGCGGTCGGCTTGGTGTGCGCCGCCGACGCAGCCTGGATTGTCAGTCGAGACCTTCGACGATGCGGAAGTCGCGCTCGAAACCGTCGGGGAGTACGGCCAGCGCCTCCTGGTAGGCCGCACTCTCGTATGCGGCGACCGCCTGTTCGAAGCTGTCGAACTCGATCAGGACGACGCGCTCGGCGATCCCGGCTTCGTATGCGGCGACCCGGCCGCCGCCGCGGGCGAACACCCGTCCTCCCGCGGCCTTGACGGCCAGACCGGCCAGTTCGTTGTAGATGTCAAGCCCCTCGGGGTCCGTGATGGCGGGGTAGACACTGACCCAGTAGCCCTTGGGCATGGAACCTCCGGTGTTGGAATGAGTGCACCTGGCTTACACGATGGTCCCGGATGAACGTCGGCGGGGCGAGGCCGGCCAACGCCGCCGTTGTCCCTCTCGATCAGAGCTCGGCCTGGTACCCGGGGATGTCCTCGACGCGGTGGTAGACCGCGAGCCCGCGGGACAGGGCGATGGCGACGTCCTGGTCGGCGCCGGTCGACTCGCCCTCCAGGCGCAGGACGGCGTCGCAGTGGTGCAGCAGCCGGTCCGCCGTCGGGTACATGACCTCCTTGGCGATCGGATCCGCGACGGTCTTCCCGCCCGCACCGCGCAGCACCGGTAGAGCGACCCATTCGCCGATCATCGGCACGTGCCCGGCGCGGAAGATCGGCCAGGCTGCTTCTTCGAGCCGGGCGAGGTTGCGGGCGAGGAGTTCGGGATCGTCGCCGGTGCCGGAACGGAACGGGCCGGCGATGAGGATCATCAGAGGTTTGCTCATAAGCCGGAGGGTAATGTGCAACAATCGGCAATAACAAGGAGGAATATGCACATGTTGGCTGCGCAACGCCGAGACCTGTTGCTGGAGCGTCTGGAGACCGACGGCCGGATCGTGGCCAAGGACCTGGCCGCGGAACTCGGCATATCAGAGGACAGTGTTCGCCGTGACCTGCGAGAACTCGCGGCGGCGGGATTGTGTCAACGGGTCTACGGCGGTGCTCTGCCGCTCTCCCCCGCCACTGCGGACTACGCGACGCGGATGGCGGTCAGTGTCGTCGGCAAAGAAAAGATCGCGAAACGTGCAGCAGCGTTGATCCGGCTGGGGTCGACCGTCATCCTCGACGGCGGCACGACGGCGCTCGCGCTGGCGAAAGCGCTACCGGCCGACCTCGAAGCGACGATCGTCACACACAGCCCGACAGTCGCGTCCGCGCTCGTCACACATCCGAAGGTCGAGGTGTTCCTGATCGGCGGACGGCTCTTCAAGCACTCCGCCGTCGCCTGCGGCGCGGCCGCGGCGGAGGCGGCCGAAGGGATCAACGCCGATCTGTTCTTCCTCGGCGTCACCGGCGTGCACCCGGAAACCGGGCTCACCACCGGCGACTCGGACGAGGCCGCGATGAAACGCACGCTCGCCAAACGAGCGGCCGACACCTACGTGCTGGCCAGCTCGGAGAAGATCGGTGCCGCGTCCCCCTTCACCGTGCTCCCCCTCTCCGACGTCGCCGGCGTGATCACCGACGCGGCACCGGACGAACCGACCGTGAAGGAACTGGGGAAACTCGGTGTGAGCGTGCTGGGGGTCAGCCCTTCTTGGCCAGCCCGCGCAGCTGCTGCCAGCGACGCTTGATCCCCCACATGCCGACCATGACAATCGCCTCGCGCACGACCGAACCGCTCATCTTCGACTGACCGACCTCGCGTTCGGTGAAGGTGATCGGAACCTCGACCACCTCGAACCCGGCGAGCTTCGTCCGGAACGCCAGATCGATCTGGAAGCAGTAGCCGCGCGAGGCGATCTCGTCGAGCGCGAGCTTCTCCAGCACCGTCCGCCGGTACGCGCGGAAACCCGCGGTGATGTCGTTGATCTTCATGCCGAGTGCGACCTTCGCGTAGAAGTTCGCCACCCAGGACAGCGCTTTGCGCTGCAACGGCCAGTTCACCGTGCTGCCACCGGGAACGTACCGGGAGCCGATGGACAGGTCCGCGTCCTCGAGGGCCGCCAGCACCCGGGGCAGATCCTCCGGCGCGTGCGAGCCGTCGGCGTCCATCTCGACGATGGTGGCGTAGTCACGGGAGAGACCCCAGCGGAATCCGGCGACGTACGCGGCGCCCAGGCCGGCCTTCTCGGTCCGGTGCATGACCTGGATCCGCTCGTCGGCCTTCGCGAGCTCGTCGGCGACGTCGCCGGTCCCGTCCGGGCTGCCGTCGTCGACGACGAGGGCGTTCACGTCCGGGAGTGCCTTGAGCAGACGTTCCAGGATCGGGCCGATGTTCTCCCGCTCGTTGTACGTCGGGACCACCACCAGCACCGGATCGATTCCCTGGGCCCCCCGTGGCGCCTGCGCCATCCGTCTTTCCTCCGTGTTCCGGCGGGTCAGCCCGCCGCTTCCCTCGTTGCCTTGGCGGCGCTGGCGCGCCGGGTGCGAAAACGGAGCACGAACCCGCCGGTAACCCCGGCGACCGCCAGGGCCAGCAGTCCGTACTCCGTCGTCACACCGAGTAGATCCGACAGCGTAGTCTGCTGCCTCAGCGGTACGCGCCCGACCAGGGAATCTGCGGTGAACAGGCTGGTAGAAGCCGTGATCGAACCGTCAGGTGCGACGATCGCGCTGACTCCGCTGGTCGCGGACACGATCACGGAGCGACCGTGTTCGACAGCGCGCAGCCGTGACATCGCCAGCTGCTGGTAGCTCATCTCGCCCGGCCCGTACCAAGCGTTGTTGGTCGGGACGACGAGCAGTTCGGCGCCGTCGGCGACCGAATCGCGGGCCGGGTAGTCGAACGCGGTCTCGTAACAGATGAAGACGCCGACCTTGGTGCCCGCGACCGACAGCGCGGCGTTGGCGCCGTCGCCCGGTTTCATGTTCGCCACGCTGTCGACGAACGGGGTGACGAGTTCGGCGAGTTCGCGGGCCGGGACGTATTCGCCGAACGGGACCAGTTGCTGTTTCGCGTAGCGCTGGCCGGGCCCGGTGACCGGGTCCCAGACCAGCGCCGAGTTCTGCGCGCTCCCGTCCGGGAGCCGGACCAGCGCGCCGATGATCGCCTGCACGCCGTAGTCGCGGACCATCTGGTCGACGCCGGCGTCACCGGTGCGCATGGCCATCGCGGTCTCCGGCCAGATCAGCAGGTCGATCTTGGTGTTGTCCGCCTTGATCTTTTCGAGCAGCCGGGCACTCTCGGCGAGGTGGTTGTTCCGCAGTTCGTCGCGGCGGCCTTCCAGCGCCAGCCCGATGTCGGGGGCGTTGCCCTGGACCGCGGCGATGGTGAGTTCGCCGTCCTGCGCCTCGGTGCCGATCGTCGGCCACACCGCGAGTCCCGCCACGACCGGTACGAGCGTCAGCACCGCCGGGGCGATGAGCGAACGCCGTGTGAAGGACCCCTTCACACGCAGAATGACGGCAGCGAGCCCGAAACCGGTCAGTACCACCGCGAGGCCGACGAGCGGAGCGCCGCCGATCGAGGCCAGCGACACGAAAGCCCCCTCGGGCTGGCTGAACGCCACCCGGCCCCAAGGGAATCCGCCGAAGGGGAACCACGCGCGGGGCGTTTCCAGCGCGATGATCACCAGCGCCGCCCACAGCGGGCCGATCGGCAGGTTCCACACCACGGTCGCGAACGCCCCGCCGAAGCCGAAGTACACCGAGAGCGCCATCGCCAGCCCGAGCCACGGCCACGGCCCGAAGTCCGGGCCGAGGAAGTCCAGCAGCCAGGTCAGCAGCGGAAGGAAGAACGCCACCCCGAACACGAACGCGTAGCCGAACGCGCCGCGGAATCGGCGTCCGTGCACCACCAGGGCGAATCCGGTGAACGCCAGCGGGGCGAGCCACCACAGCGGACGCGGCGCGAAACTCAGGTACAGCGTGAAGCCCGACGCCGCGGCCACGAGGAAACGCAGGAGCCAGGCGCGCGAGAACCGCTTTCGCGGCACCGCTTCGGGGTCCGGGCTGGTCACGGTCGAGGACACTCCTGAAACCCTAGGCCGTCCGGGTGACGACGTCGTGAATGACCTGGCCGTCGCGGACCGTGCGCAGGCAGCGCGGCAGCCGCGCGCCCTCCTCCAGGTTCGGCAGCGGCGGCACACCCGCCCGGGGGTCGGTCGACCAGCGCTGGACCCGGGAGTCCGGCGTCGCCACGACCAGATCCGTCGCGTCCCACACCGCGTAGTGCGCGGGAGCGCCCGGGACCAGGCTGCCGGTGACGCCGTCGTTGACCCCGGCGGCGCGGTGCCCGGCGCGGGTGTGGGCGGTGAAGGACGCGCGCGCGGACAGCCCCGAGCCCGGCGTGCGGTGGTAGGTGCCGGCGCGGACGGTGGCCCACGGGTCGACCGGGGTGACCGGGGCGTCGGAGCCGAAGGCGAGCAGGAGTCCTTCGGCGGCCATGGCGGCGAAAGGGTTGAGCCCCGGGGCGCGCTCGGCACCGAGACGGTCGGTGTACATCCCTTGCGCGCCACCCCATTCCGCGTCGAACTGCGGCTGGACGGATGCGACCACACCCCAGCCCGCGAGCGCCCGCGCCTGCTCGGTGTCGATCATCTCGACGTGTTCGAGCCGGTGGTGCCGGGCGGCCAGGGCCCGCTGCCCGACGGTCTTCTCGGCGAGGCGGAACCCCTCGACGACCTCCGTGACGGCGGCGTCGCCGATCACGTGGAACCCGGCTTGCAGGCCGGCCTCCGTGCAGGCGGCGATATGCTCGCCGATCGCGGGGGCGTCGAGGTAGAGCGTGCCGGAGGTGCCGGGCGCGTCGGTGTACGGCGCGTGCAGGGCGGCCGTGCGCGAGCCGAGGGCGCCGTCGACGAACAGGTCGCCCGCCACTCCCCTGGCGCCCAGCGCCCGCGCGGCGTCGACCCCGTCGCGTTCGCCCCAGTAGCCGACGACCTCGGGCAGTCCCGGTCCGGCGGCGAGGGCGAGCAGGTCGGTGAGGTCGTCGGCGCCGGAGATGTCCGGGCCGGCGCATTCGTGGACGCTGACGACCCCGCGGGCGGCGGCTTCGGCCAGGAACGCGCGCTGGGCCTCGCGCCGCTGCTCCGGCGTGATCGCGTCGCGCATCGCGGCACGGACGCGGTGGTGGGCGTCGCGGGTCAGCGGTCCGTCGGCGGACCAGCCGGGGGCGTCACGCACTCCGGGTGCCAGCGCGACGAGGGCACTGGACACGAGTGCGGAATGAACGTCGACCCGGCTCAGATAGACCGGGGTCGTCCCGGCGGCCTCGTCGAGTTCGGCGCGGCTGGGCAGCCTGCCCTCGGCCCAGCGGGACTCGTCCCAGCCGTGGGCGACCAGCACCTGGCCGTCGCGGACGGCGTCGCGGACGGCCGCGAGGAGTTCACCGGCGCTGTGGACGCCGGAGAGGTTCAGCCCAGTGAGGTGCAGGCCGGTGGCGGTGGCGTGGACGTGCGCGTCGACGAACGCAGGGGCGACGAAGGCACCCTCGAGGTCGACCACCTCGGCGTCGGGATGCAGTGCCTTGGCCGGACTGTCCTGTCCCACCCAGACAACGGTGCCGTCGGTGATCGCCATCGCGGTGGCGTCGGGAGCCGACGGACTGTAGATGCGCCCGCCGAGCAGGAGGGTCGTTCGCGCGTTCGTCACGCTTCCGAGTTTGCAGCGTGCGGGAAACGCTCCGTGGCCAGGGTCGGTGAAAGGGCATGTCTGGGGCCGGGCCGGAACGAGATGCCGACCCGGCACGACACCGTCCACCACCACGATTTCAAGGAAGCAACGGCTATCCGACACACCCGGCAGGACAGGAATATTTACGTCGTCCGAACGATATGACAGGATATTTTCACGCATTCTCGACGACGAGGAGTACAAGTGACTGCGATCCAGGAGCCGACCTCGCCGGTAGCTGCCTCCGAACAGCCCTACGACTACACCCGAGTCGAGCTGATCGAACCCGACTGGCGCCGCTTCCCCGGCTGGCACGACGTGACCGAGGCGGAGTGGCGCGACGCGCAGTGGCAGCGTGTGCACTGCATCCGCAACGCCAAGCAGCTACGCGCCCTGATGGGCGATCAGCTCGAGGAGCACTTCTACGAGGACATGCTCGCCGACCAGCGCGAGATGGCCACGATGTCGATGCTGCTGCCGCCACAGATGATCAACACGATGGCGCCCAACGCGGGCACCGACCCGGCGAAGGTGACCGAGGCCTGGTACGCCGACCCGATCCGCCGCTACATGCTCCCCGTGCGCAGCGACCGCGACGCCGAGTGGCCGAGCCACCCGCACTCCGAGCGGGACTCACTGCACGAGGCCGAGATGTGGGTCGTGGAGGGGCTGACGCACCGTTACCCCACCAAGGTCCTCGCCGAGATGATCTCGACCTGTCCCCAGTACTGCGGGCACTGCACCCGGATGGACCTGGTCGGCAACTCCACCGAGCAGGTCGAGAAGCACAAGCTCTCGCTCAAGCCGGTCGACCGCCAGGACGCGATGATCGAGTACCTGAAGAAAACCCCCGGCGTGCGCGACGTCGTGGTCTCCGGCGGCGACGTCGCCAACGTGCCGTGGCCGCAGCTGGAGTCGTTCCTGATGCGGCTGATGGACATCGACACCGTCCGTGACATCCGGCTCGCGACCAAGGCGCTCGCCGCTCTCCCGCAGCACTGGATCCAGCCGAAGGTCGTCGAAGGCCTCGAACGCGTCGCCGTCACCGCGCAGCGCCGGGGCGTCAACCTCGCGATCCACACCCACGTCAACCACGCCCAGTCGGTCACCCCGCTGGTCGCGGAAGCCGCCAGGACCGCACTCGACGTCGGCGTCCGCGACGTCCGCAACCAAGGCGTCCTGATGAAGGGCGTCAACGCGACGCCCGCCGAACTGCTGGACCTCTGTTTCGCGCTGCAGGGCGAGGCGAACATCCTGCCGTACTACTTCTATATGTGCGACAGCGTCCCCAATGCCGAGCACTGGCGCGTGGCTGTCTGGGAGGCCCAAGAATTGCAGCACGCGATCATGGGCTATTTGCCTGGCTACGCCACACCGCGGATCGTCTGCGATGTCCCGTACGTCGGGAAGCGATGGGTCCACCAGCTCACCGAATATGACCGTGAGCTGGGGATCTCCTACTGGACCAAGAACTACCGCACCGGGATCGAACACGAGGACCCCGAAGCCTTGCAGCGCCGCTACCCCTACTACGACCCGATCTCCACCCTGCCCGAAGCCGGCCAGAAATGGTGGGCCAGCCAGCATGGCTGACTTCTACATGTTCCTAGATGAAACCGGTGGCCCCGGACGTCGTTCGGGGCCACCGGGAACGGCTAGCCGCAGACGAATTCGACAGTGCCTGACCTGGTGAACACCGACCGGCTTTTGACCAGAGACGCCCAGTCTGCTGGTTGGCTGAGTAGAGCTTAAGACGCATCTCAGACTAGGCTAAGAACCGCCTGACCAGCGCAGACGTCGCCAGTCTGGGTCAACATTGACCGCCAGCCTGACCCAGAGATCCTGCGCTGGCCATGCGCCGGTAGAGCCACCGAGAGACAACGGGCACCTGCGCCCAACTCAGAGCATCCAGCGGGTCGGATCCGCAGTAGCGACCACCCAGGGTCGGGCAGGAGCCAGTGCTACCGATCGTGAAGCGGCCCAGGAACGGACGAGAAGATCCAGAGCGGACACTCCAAGCCGAACGACGGAAAATTGGGTTGCAGCGCGAATAGACACACTGAAAGCCGTCCAACATTCACGGTCTTCCACCGCTTAAACGATATCCTAAACAAAGTCGTGCGCGCAGAAGTATTCAGCCTTTGTGGATCTTTTCCCAGTGACTTCTTGTTTCGCATACTTCGTACTTCATAAGGAGGCACACCCTGCTTCTGATGACTGAGAGTAGTTGCTTATAAGTGAGACTCTGCTCGGCCACGCTGCGTCCTTACGTCGCCACTGCGCGCGAGCACCTCTGCAACTGTCGCCCCCTTGATCATCAGTGCGATCGCCTGACTGGCCTTGAGCCTGACGCCGCTCCACTACTGAGAACACGCTGTATGTGCTCGTCAGCACTAGGAGATCCGCACGGCCTACCCTTCCTCAGCAGACAAACCCAGACTGGCTTACCCGCCCAAGCTGACAGAGACCGCGCGCAGAGCCCGCGCCCAAGCTGCCCGAACCACCAGCTGACCGCCGAGGAACCACGGATGACCGATGCTGACAGACGCCCCCCCCCAGACTCCCGCCGTTCTCCCGGCGTCCCCCAAGCTTCGTCCTCTGACCTCGGACTACGTCACCGACCAGCACGGGACCTACCTTCGGCATCTGCATGAGGCCGTACGCGAGGACAAGAACCGCAACATCGCCCTCACCGGGCCGTACGGGTCCGGAAAATCGAGTGTGCTGGACCGGTTCGCGAGCGAGCGCGAGGAAAAACACCCCAAAACCACGCTGCGGATCGTGATCTCCACCCTCGGTCCCGATCCCGACGGCGCGGACCGGATACTGACGAACCGGATCCAAAAGGAACTGGTCAAGCAACTCCTGTACCGGGCGTCCCCGCGCGAGATGTCCTTCTCGCGCTTCAAGCGCATCGTCCCTCTCTCCAAGACACGCGCGGCGCTGGAGGCTTCCCTCGTCGTCGTTGTCGTCGGCGGGTTTCTCTTCCTGCTCGGCTGGCTGCCGAAGCTCAAGGGCACCAGCGCGGGCAACCCCGGTTTGGTCGTCGTCCTGTCCTGGTTCGGTTTCGCCGCGTTGGCGGTCGTGGCCCTCACGATTCTGCGGAAGGTCATCCACGGTTTCGCCATCTCCGACGTCTCCGCTGCCGGCGCGACGGTGAAGCTGACACAGCAAACCTCGACGTACTTCGACGAGTACTTGGACGAGATCGTCTATTTCTTCGACACGAAGCTACCCGAGTTGGTGATCTTCGAAGACCTGGACCGCTTCGACGACCCGCACATCTTCGAGGCCCTTCGCGAGCTGAACACCCTGCTAAACCACACGGCGAAACGCAGGAAACGGAGAAAACCGCTGCGGTTCGTGTACGCGATCAAGGACAGCCTGTTCGAGACACTGGGGTCCGAGCCTGGACTCGCGCCACAAGACACGGCCGACGCCGAGACCGTCCGTGCCAACCGCACGAAGTTCTTCGACATCGTCATCCCGATGGTTCCCTTCATCTCCCATCGGAACGCGCGTGAACTGCTGTCCGGCCTGCTCGACTCCGGAAAACTGAACGGCATTGATCGCCCGCTGATCGCCCTCGTGGCGGAGCACACCACAGACATGCGGCTCCTCAAGAACATCTGCAACGAGTACACGGTGTTCGCCGAGCGGCTCCTGATCAGTGACAAGGCAGCGCCTGGCTTGACGCCGAGCAACCTGTTCGCGTTGATCGCCTACAAGAACCTCCATCTCAAGGATTTCGAGCTCATCTCCCGGCGCGAGAGCGACCTCGACCTGCTGTACGAGCACCGTCGCGACCTGGTCCGTACGGCGATCGACGATCGCAAGCGACGTAAACGTGAACTGCTCAAGGAACCGGGCAGGATCGAGGCCAGGGCACCGCTCGCCAAGGACATGGGCGATCGACTCGTCGCGTTCGGGCATGCCCTCAAAGACAACGACGGCGTCACCGCCGGCTGGCGGTATGTGCACTTCCAGCCTGCGGCCGATACATGGCACACCGAAGACGAAGTACACACCTGTGACTTCTGGCGGGCGGTGGCGGAGTCGGATGAGGTGTCCATCAAGGCGTCAACGGGGCAGTTCGGTCAGGAACGTGCCCTCGGCAAGCTGAGCAGCGGCCGCGTCCAGGCACTCTTCCCTGAGTCGCTGGAGGTCGGTACGTGGGACGACCTCGACGAGCGCGCCCACAAGGCGGCGATCCGCGAACTCGACAAGGAGATCGCGTTCCTCCGGGCGGCGGACTTTCAGCAGCTCGTCGCCGAGGGTAAGTACACGCTGCGGACCGAGCAAGGCGACGAGACCTTCGCCGCAATCGTCGACAAGATCGTGACATCAAAACTGGCACGCAAGCTCGTCGGCGAAGGGTATCTGGACCGCAACTTCGCGCTGTACGCCTCGCAGTTCTACGGCGACTTCACGGGCGTCGACGTCGCAAGGTTCATCGTGCACAGCGTGCAGCCCAACAAAATGGACGTCCAGCACGCGTTCAGCGGCCCGGGCGCCATCGCCGATCTCCTGAACGAAGCTCCCGACGATTTCCAGCGGACGGTCAGCGCCTACAACATCCAAGTCGTCGATCATCTGCTCGAGCGGAAAGACGAACGTGCCTCCGAGATCGCGGCCACCATCGTGGCCGACTTCGGCAAGGACGCGCGCGAGTTCCTCAAGTCGTACTTGAACGGCGGATCCCGGCGCGAAGGTATCGTGGCGCTGCTGAGCGGGCTTCCTTGGCCCGCGGTGCTCACCTACCTGGTGCAAGAGGAAGGCGTCCCCGACGACGTCCGCCCTGCGCTGGTCAACGCCGCGTTGAGCGGTTCCGTGCCTGCCGTCACCTATGAACCGAACCCCGAGGTCGCCGACTTCATCGTCGCCCGCTATACGGAGATGAGCGTCTTCACGAGCCATCAGCCGGATTCCGTCGTCACCAAGGTCGCCGGCTTCCTCAGAGAAGCCGCGATCGTCCTGCCCGACCTTTCCGTCCTGACCGAGGCCCTCCGGGAACATGTCGTCCGCGAACGGCTCTACCTCATCACCGCGGGCAATCTGCGGCAGGTGGTCGGCGACGGCGACATCAGCCTCGACAGGGTGCGCCAGAACGCGCACGCGTGGGTCCACTGCCTACAGAATCCTCGCCCTTACCTGACGGCGGTGGAGAACGACAGCACCACCCGCTACGCGATCCGATCCGGCGAATCCCTCACCGATGCGCTGAACGGTATGGGCAGTGCCTCGGACGACGTGCATCTGGACCGGCTCTTCACGCTGACCGCACCCGAAAGCGCCGTGGAACGCCTGGACTCGGTGCCCGCGCGACACTGGCGCCGTCTCGCCGCACACCGCCTCTTCCACGCGAACCTCGAAAACGTTGTCGCCTACCGCGAAAAGATCGGGTCGATCGATCAAGGCTGGCCGATCTGATCGTCCAGGCCGGTTCGATCAGCTCCGTGGCCGACACTGACAACGACAAACGACTGATCATCGCCGTCGACATCCTGAACGCGACAGACACCATCCCCGATCCCCGCACGAGGGTTCATCTGGCCGTGCACCTAAGGGTCACCGGGCCACTCCCCATGACCCAGATCGTCCCGGACGGCGGAGAGTTCTTGGCACTCCTGCTCGAGGAGGACCTGATCGAGGACTCGGCGGAGGCTTTCGCGCACTTCAGGGACGAGGGCTGGGACGCGATCGGGCCCGCGATCGCGAAGTCGTCGAGGTTCACGGACTTCATGACGCCCGAACTCGTCCGAGGTTTCGTCCTGGAGTTGTTCCACGGCCGTGGCGTGCCCCCGGAAGCCCTCGACAAAGTCGTCGGCAACCTTGCGCAGTACGTCCCCGGCGACGACGCGACGGTCCTGTCGGCTGCGGGGAACCACGCCTGGTTCCGGGAGATCGAGCTCCCTTGGGGTCAGCTTCGCCGGATCGCCTCGGTCACCCTTGACGCGGATCTGACCGTCCGGCTCCTCGACGCGGTCCAGTACCGGCCGTCCGCAGCGGACGTCGTCGATGTGCTCGGCACCTTGGGAGAGCCCTACAGCTACCTGAGTAACCACGCCAAGACCAAGTTCGAGGTGCCTAACGACGCCGCGCACCAGCATGTCTTCGACTACTTGAAGCGGGAAGGTGCCATCGTCGAGGTCGCCAAGGCGCCCCGAAGGGACAGCCGGATCGTGAAGCTCTGACAGCGCCTTGACCGAGTCACCGGCACCGGGCCTCCTCCGGTGCCGTGAGGTCGGCGAGCAACATGTCCACGAGCGCTTCCTCGTGCACGGCCACCTGGTGTTTCTCCATGGCTGCCACGAGGGCGGGACTCCAGGGTGTTTCCGGCACCACCCCCGTCAAAGGCAGCCTGGCACCGGAAACCGCCGCCAAGTAGTCCTCTGCGCCGAAGCGCCAGGGCTGGGCACCCCGGTCGAAAAGGCGTGCGGCGATGCGTATGCCCGCGGGATCGAAGTCGCCGTGGTAGCGCACGACGGCTCCTTCCGCGATGAGCCGGTCCACCACCCGCATCGCCACGGTCGCAGGGTTTCCGGAGGTGCACAGGAGCGGACGTTCCGTGCCGGACCGAGCGGCGGCCTGCAGGATCTGGGGGTTCTCGCAGACGAACACCTCGTCACGCGGATCCGCCCAGGCCTGGTCCGCCGCGGCATGCCATTCCTGGAGTGTCACGTGGGTGACCAGGCCGAGATCAGCGCGAGCGCGCATCATGGCGGCCCACGGGTGCCCGCCTGGCGGGCGTACCGACCACGCCAGCACCGTTCCGGACACCGTGTCCGGGGCGACCCCGGCCAGCGCCCAAAGCTCCCGCCGAGCTGCGGGAGTACGGGGGACCGCTTCGCCGCTTGCCGCCGCGATGGCCCGGAGGACCAGCACCGTCGCCAGCTGTCCGTCGTCGAGTGCGTGCGC
This sequence comes from Amycolatopsis sp. cmx-4-19, assembly GCA_049998115.1. Lineage (GTDB taxonomy): Bacteria > Actinomycetota > Actinomycetes > Mycobacteriales > Pseudonocardiaceae > Amycolatopsis. The sequence continues at coordinate 331,349 of JAEBEO010000007.1, forward strand.
GTCCGAGCAGGCCCGGCTCGCCAGTTCCGCGAGTTCGAACGACGGCGGTGCGGGAAGAGCCGCAGCCATCTTCTCGGTGTCTCGGTCGGCCAAGGGGAGGTTCGTCGCCAGGACGCGTAAGACAGCGACGGTCCGGTCGATCACGGCACCAGCGTCGTCACCTGCCCGGCTGAGCAATCCCGCACGCCGGACCCCGTCTTGCCACTGCGCCACCCACGGCGCGGCGGCCAGGCCGGATTCCCCCAGCGCCGCCTCCCACGCCGCCCAGACGTCGAGTTTCCGGTCGCGTTCGGCTCGGCTCGCGGCTCGCCGGTCCAGCAGGGGGCTGCCGGTCATCTCGGCGACGACGGTGACCAGGCCCTGTGCTACCGCCGAAGACCTCAGCGCCGCGTCGAGTTCCGGCAGCGCCACCCTCGCCCGGCCGTCGCCGATCACCCGGCCGAGCAACCCGGACAGGTCCTCGGCGGCTTGGTAGTCCAGCTCGACGGTCACCGAGCCGCGTACCGCGAGCTCGGTGTTCTCCAAGCGTTTCCGCAACGCCTTCCACAGTTCCCCGAAGCCAGGCCGGGCCAGATAGGCGTGCGCGGTCGCGGGGATCATGCGTGTCCAGCCGAACGAAGGTAGTGGCGCGCGTGGCCGTCCCAGTGGACGTGGGTGGCGACGGCAGCCGTCCCTTCGGCGCGCCGGATTTCGTAGACGTCCACGCTGGGAACCTGCGGATACGCACCCCAGAGCGCGTGCCCGGTCATGCAGAAGTCGACGTCCATCCGGACCAGCAGCCCCATCAGCTCACCGATCGTCCGGTCGTCGACCTTGGCGAACGCGTCGTCCAGCAGGATGAGCCGCAATGCCCGGTCTGTGTCGGGCAGACCCGACAGATAGGCGTCGGCGGCCGCGAACAACGCGAGATAGGAGACGAAGCGTGTCTCGCCTTGGGAAAGCTTCGCCCGCCGACTGATCTTGCGGACCTGCCCTTCCTCAGGGCCGAGGATCGACACCTCCACTCGATGCCACTGCCGGTAGTCCAGTGCGGTGCGGAGATGCTCGATGTACCCGCCGGCTTCGTCTTCTTTGAAGCGCTCATCGACCCGGTCCTTGAGCAGCCGGATGAGTTCTGCCGTGTGGCCCTCCGGCCGCACGGCACTGCTTTCGGTGACCAGTTCCCGGATCCGGCCGATCGGACTGTCCTGCGGTTCCACCAGTTCCCAGCGAAGTTTGACGCCGATGCCGTGGCTGGTCCGGATGTCCCGCAGGGTCGCGTCCATCGCTCTGACCAGCCCGTCCGCCTGCCCCAGCCGTCGACGTAGTTCCTCACCGACACCTCCGATGACGAAATCGGTGAAGACCCGATGCTCCCGTCCGGTCAGCGCTTCGGCGGCACGGTCGGATTGCTCACGCAGCCGGACCGCCGCCACCGCGACCGGCTGGCGCCCCGTGGCGTCGGTGAGGTCGATCAGCCAGAGACCATCCGGATTGTCCGTGCTGAGATCGAACAGAGTGGTCACGTCACTCGCGATGGTCTGCACCGCCCGCATCAACGCGGACTCGCCGACCTGCTGTCCCCGGGAGTCGACGAGATGGGATACCGCCTCCGCCGCTCGCGCCACCTGCGTCGTGGTCGCGGCCGGAGACCCGCACAGCCGCACCATGTCCTGCCGGTCGCCGGACGTCGCCGCCTCCGCTACCCCGGGCAGCGACACTCTGCGGCACAGGAGGTCCCAGGCCCTGGTCATCCCGGCGAGCGAGACTTGGGCTTTCGCTCGCGCTTCCTCGGCTTTGGCTTCCGCGACGCCGATCCCCTTGCTCAGCTCCCGCTCGTGCTCGTCGAGCCGGTCGCCCATGGACCGCACCTCGGAATACTCCGTTTCGGCGAGCCGGAGACGTTCACGAACCTCGTCGGCTTCCGCTCCGAGAGCTTCGGTCAGAGTGTCGAACCTCGCGCTCTCATCGGACCAGTCCCGCCAGGAAGCCGCTGCGGCCGACTCCGTCTTCCGACGCTCGTCGACCGCGGTCGCTAGCCGGGTGATCTCGTCGTCGTGGTTTTGGCGGCCGCTGTGCATCGTCTCCAGGAGCTGGGCCAGTTGTACGCAGTCACGTCCGGCTTCGCTCGCGGCCGCCATGACCACGTCCAGCGCGATCGCACCCGTGGGGAGACCGAGCCGTCCGCACAATTCCCCGTGGGCGCGCCGCTCGGCGATCAGTTCCGCGCGTTGCCGCAGCGCCTTCTCCGACGCTTTGGCCGCGTCTCCCGCGGACCTGGCCGCCACCTTCGCCGCGGAGATCGCCGTGACGCGTGCTTTGCGGAGAGCGTCGGTCGTCGGTGCGGAGCGCACGTGCTGGTTCACGTCTTGTTCGGCGGCGTCGATCCGCTCGCGTTCGAGGACTCGGGCACCGGCCCGCTCATCGAGTTCCTCCAGTTCCCGCTCGATGGCCTTGAGCCGCTCCTCACGTGCTGCCGCGCGAGCCGCCGCACCGATGAAGCGAGCCTTGTCGGCATGGTGCTTGCCGCGCAGTGGCCCGTTTCCCCAACGCCCGTCCGTCCCGACCCACGTGCCGTGACCAGGCCCGAAACCGATCCGGGCGAGCACTGCCTCGACGAGGGTTTCGGGGAGTCCTCCGTCCGGATCCCAGCGCAGGACCTCGGTCAGCGACCGTGGCGCGGCGGGAGCTTCGGTGGTCAGCAGGACCTGACCGTCCTCCGCGCGCAGGGAACCGTCCTCGACCACCCTGGCCACCAGCAACCCTGCAGCCAGCAGTGCCGCCTCGAGACCGGCTCTCTCGGTCGTCCCCACGCTCTCGACGTACTCCACCGAACGCCACAACGGCAGGGAACCGGCTGGCCCGGCTTGTGCCCAGGGGACGGTCGGCGGCTCGGGATCGTGCTGAGCTCGAAGGTCTTTCTGCTCGGAGAGCAGCCGCCTGCGCTCCCCGTCATCCGCGCTCTGCGCCTGCCGCACCTCCGCGCGTCGCTCTGCGATGGCCACATGAGCGGCCCCTGCGACCTCGGAGGCCACGCGGTCCAGCCCGTTGATCTCGGCTTCGGCATCGACCAGAGCGTCGGCGTCCAGCAACAGTTCCGCGATGGGTGTCCGTGTCCAGTCCACGTCTCCCAGCACCGCGTGTGTGCGTTCGTCCGATGTCCAGTGGCGCCAGTTCGCGGCCAGCTCCCGGGCCTCGTCGTCGCGGTCGGCCGCGGCCTCGTCGGCGCGTTCGGCGTCCTCCTCGGCACGAACGCCGAGTTCCTCCGCGTGCTCCTCGGTGCGACGGAGTTCCCTTGCCGTCTGTTCGATGGCCTCGGCCTGTTCCCGGCGGTTGGCGGCTTCCCCTGCCCGCCTTCCGGCGGCGTGCCCGACGTCGCGCACCGTGGCAGCCACCTCATCAGGCGCTGTCGGGGTGAACACGATCGGGCGAGCGCTGGGCCTCAGCACCGGCTGCGCGTCGTCTTCCAGCGTGCGCCGGACGTGCTCGCGGATCTCGTCGCGCTCGCCAGGCTCCGCGCCGATTCCCGCCGGCAAGGAGGCCGACGACACACCCGCCTCGGTGAGGTGACCACGGACCGTCCGGAGCACGGTATCCGCTTGCACCCCGGTGGTGTGGATCTCATCGGCGATCCGGTCTGTCCGCTCGACAGCACGGGTTTCCTCGGCCCGTTTTCCGCTGGCGGCTTCGAGATAGCTGGTGGCGGCGGAGCCCAGCGCCTCGACCCGCTTCGCGACGTTCTCGATGTCCAGCCCTGCTTGATACGCGGGCAACTGCTTGATGCCTTCGATGGTCGAAGACAGCCGGCCCTGGCGGTCTTTCGCCGTCTCCAGTTCCTGGCTGATCCGCTCGTGTTCGTTGCTCAGGTCGTTGTACTTCGTCCTGGCTCGGTCCTCCTCGGCAGCGAGCTTCGCCGCTTCCGAGGCAGCGGCTTTGACACCATCCGCTGACTCGATCAGCACCCGGGCGACGTAGCGCCGATACATCTCCAGAAACGAGTCAAGATGCTCCACGGCCTTGGCCAGCCTCTGCTGCTCGTCGCGCGCGTCGGAAAGCGAATCGAGGCGCTCACCCGCCTCCCGGAGGGTCGACTCGGACAACGGAGGCAAGGCGTCGGAGAGGATCTTCGGCAGATTCCCTTCATCGATCCGGTTCCCGACGTCAGGAGCGCGTAGAGTGTGCAGCAACTGGAGAAGCCCGGCATACCGCTCCCTGCCGCTGGTGCCGGTGAGATCGAAGACCTGCGCAGCGACAGTTTCCCGGTGGGTTTCCGGCCGCTCGGTGATGCGTTCGACGCCGATCAGCTGGGCCAGTTGTTCCCGCGGTAACGGCCGACGGTGGTCGTCCATCAGCCGAAGGTCGACGCCGACGCGCAGCGGAGTGGTGAAGTACCAGGCCTTTGCTTCACCGGTGCCGGCCGAGTAGCGGACCATTGCCCCGATCGTGAGGTACTCGTCGCCTTCACGGCAGAGTTCCAGCCACAGATAACCCAAGCGGTTCAGCTGGCCCTGGGCGCCATGCCGCATCAATCTTCGAGGCGGACTTTCCCGGATCCGGTGGCGTCCATCTTGCGGCGATCCGCGTCCAGCAGGAACGGCAGCAACATCTCAAGCGCGCGGCTCTTTCCGGACCCATTGGTCCCGCGCAGGATCATGCGGCCGCCGGAGAACCGGAAGAGCGTGTCGTAGTAGTTCCAGACGTTGACGATGCCCGCCCTCGTCAGGCCCCACCGGCCGGGATGATGCTTCGGCGGTGCCGGCTCCAGCGTCTCACTGACCACACTCGTCATGACTTCTCTTCCTGTCCTGATTTGTCGCCGTCGTCGATCCTGCGCATCGCCCGGGTGCGCGCCGGTGCACGGTGCGGTTCCGGTCGATAGCGGGCCGACGCGGGATGCAACACGAGCCCTTCTCCGGTGAGAACCACCAGGCTCAGGGATTCGAGCAGCAGGGCCACCTCTCGCCTGAGCATCGCGGGATCCTCCCTATAGCCCTTACCGAAGGCCTTGCCGTACTGCTCGATGAGCAGATCGATGTTCGAGTCGGCCACCGCCCACGGCACGAACATGCCCGGCACGATCCCGCCGTGGAGAAGTACCGTGTCTGCCGCCTTTGCCTCCAGGTCATCGGCCAGGGCGTTGACCAGCAACAGACCGACGTGCGCGACCGTGCCTGTGCCGGGAAACACGACGTCGCTGAGTCTCTCTTCGACGTCGTAAGCGAGCACGCCTTCGGCGCGCGCCTCGACGGTGAGCCCGAAAGATTCCTCGAGCATCCGGGTTAATTCCCGGCGCTCGCGGGAAAGCACGTCCCGCTCTGCTTCTGTGAGTTCTTCCCTGCGTACCAAGGGGTTCTCAACCAGTTTCCGCCGGAGGCCACGCCTGGGCTGTTCCAGCTCGGCAGCTCCGCCGATATCCGTCATCGAACGAGACAGCAGGTGGGGTAAAAGCGGCCGATGAATGTCGAGCAAGGCCTCTTCCTGCCGGGTCTCCCAGCCCGTCACCGAACCGTCGGTTTCGGTGAGCACTCCCCAATCGACGAGCAGGTAGATCGCCGAGACGAATTCCCGGCTCTCCGCGGTGGAATCGCCGCCTGTGACTCCCGCGGTCACCGCGTCCGCGCGGACCTGTTCCGCCAGCGCGCTCATCAGGATCTGATCCGCCGTGGTCGAGGCGAGCAAACTCGCGCAGACCAGTGCCAGATACCGGTAGGCCCGCGGCGAGAACGGCCTGTCGGTGCGGGTGCGCGCCGGCCGTACGGGCGCGTCGACGCTCAGCGGCGCCTTGAGCAGACGGGCGAAGGTCGGCTCGACGACGAGCTGATAGCCGAGCGTGGCGGCGAACATCCGCTTCAGCTGCGGGGCGTGCTTCCGGACCTGTAGCAACAGATCCGGATACCGCGCGGCGGTAACGACAGGGTGCATCAACAGCTCCCTGGCCGCGGTCCGGCGATCGTCCGCCTCATGCTCCCGTGAACCCTGGCTCACGCCGTCCTCCCCGCGTCGCCGGGGGACGCACGTCTCACGCGTCTCGCTTGGAGCGTCAGATCATGCACCGTCACCGTGCCGTCCCTCGCCGAGATCTCGGTGGCGACACCTGGGACCGTTCTCGCGGTGATCTCCAGATCGAGGTCCGTGTTCGTCTCGGCGACCGCCCCGTCCAGTTCCTGATTCTTCGCCAGGAGTGACCCGAGCATCCCCAGCAGCAGATCTCGCGCCGCCGGGCTGACCTGTGCCCCGTCCAAAGCGCCGGCGGCGACGAGTTCGTCGGCGGCCAGTCGTCGCGCGCGTGCCTCGTCCTCTGCCTGCCGAAGCAGTAACTCTTCGTCCAAGCCCGGGTCCGGCACCGCAGCACTCCGCCCGCGCGTCTGCCGCTCGCCGCGATCACGGAGGCTCATCGGCACATCGATCGGGGTCGCGTCCCACCAGGACGTGTTGACGCCGTCGCGAGGGTCGGGTTCCTCCGGCCCGCCGAGCAGGTGCCGGGCAGGGAAGACACCGAAGGTCGTCGCGAAGAGCCGGTGCGCCTCCTCGGGTTCGCACTGGTCGAACCGGGCGGCCAGGCCGAGCAGGTCCGCGCGTCTGCTGATCCCGGTACCTGCGGCCGCCAGCATGCGCTTGGCGTTGGTGAGCAGCTGACGTAGGGCCTGATCGGCCGCCGTCCGCAGGGTTTCCGGTCCGGACCGCCCGTCTCCCCCGCTGTACCAGGCGTGGAACTGGTCCCAATCAGCCCGGGAACGCCCAGGCATCCGATCCGCGGGTGCCCCGTCCGGCATGATCAACGTCGGCAACTTGTCGAGGATCGCCAGGATGCGGTCGAGAAGAGGCAGGATCCGGTCGCAGCGCGCGACGATGGCCGGGGCATGCCGCGACACGTCCGCTGTGATGAGGTCGATGTACTCCAACAACAGTTCCTTGAACTGCCGGTACTCGTCGCCCGCCAAGTCGTACCTTGACAGCACCGCGTTCAAGTAGGCGTAGAAGTCACGGACACTCTCGTTGAACAGGCGCTGGTTGTTGAACACCGTGGTGACATCGCCCGCGAGCGCTTCCGGATCCGGATCGGGCTCTCGCAGACGCTCGATGATCCGGCTCAGCACCCCGGCCGTGGCGCCGAGCAACTCGCGCGCCACCTCCTGCGCCCCCTCACCAGCGGCCAGCACCGCCTCTGCGTCGCGATGCACCCTTCCGCCCAGTTTCGATGCCTGATAGCGACTTCGGGCACGCAGGAAATCCCGGACGGTAGGCACCCGGGCATCCCGGACACCACGCACCAGATTTCCCCAGCCCTGCAAGCTCTCGCAGCGAGCGGTGACTTCGTCGGCCGATAGGCGCAGCCCCCGTTCAGCCAGCTGCTGTGCCACCTCCGCGGCGGAAAGATCCGCCAGCAGCGGCCCAGTGAACAGGTCCATAATGGCCCGATATTCGACGGACGAACTCGCCGTCAGGTAGGCGAACAGGCTAGTTCGCCCGACCGGCTCCGCGCTCTCTTCCTCACCGTTCGGCACGATCCCTCCCGGGGAGGGATCGCTCTGGGCTTCGCCCATGCAACAGTGCGACGCGATCTTTCGGGCGGTTCACCGAATCGGGGGAACCTTCGGGTGAGGTTCACCCCGGGTAGTGGACACCGAGTTAGCAGGACCAGATGTCCTGCTGAAAGGATGTCCTCATGCCTCCTCGCAAGCGCCGGTCGTACCCGGCGGAGTACAAGGTCGAGGCTGCTCACCGC
>JAEBEO010000008.1:0-316570 GCA_049998115.1 Amycolatopsis sp. cmx-4-19
ACTGAACCGCCGCGACCACCCGCTGCCGCAAATCCTGCTGCGACGCCTGGGAAAGCCGCCGCGCATCCGTCACCCGAACCCTCGCCACCATCACACCATAATGACACATTTGCCTTACGGGTCAATAGAACAGTCCTTACCACTCACGAGCCCGGTCCCTACTCGCGCTTACCTGCTACGCACGCAACAGCTGATTGAAGAACGAGCGGTACTGGCGCAGCGCGATCCGCAGGTCCTCGGTGGCCGGTTCGCCTTGGCTCCACGCGGATTCCAGATCCTTCTTGTGGTCCGCGAACGTCGCGGCCAGGTTCTGGATCACCACGGCGACCAGCTCGTCGGCCTCCTTGACGGCTCGCTGGGGATCGTCCACAAAGGCTGTCTGGATGCCCTGCCAGCTACCGCGGAACCGGTCGACGTCGGCGTTGTCGAACAACGCCTGTGCCTCGTCTTCCTCCGTCGAGTCGGCCGAGGTCCCGGTGGTGGCGTCGGGTTCCCTGGCCACCAGGTCCTCGGTGCTCAACGTATGCCCGGAGTCGCCGCCGTCGGTGTCGGTATCGTCGGTGCGGCGGGTGCCTTCGAGACCGTCAACGGTCCGTTCCTCGTCGAGCCGATCGGTCGTCCCCGCCACGTTTTCCGTGGTCCGCGGTTCCGTTCCCTCGGTTCCCAGAGGCCTGTTTTCCATGACTGTCCGCTCCTTCGCCACCGTCGTCCGTCAACAGATCTTCGAACACCTCGCGGTAGTGCTTCATCGCTTCACGCATGTCCTCTGTGGACATTTCGGTTTCCCGATGACGCTCCAGCGTTTCGTGTCCCGCGCGGTAATGCCGCAACGCGTTCGCGTGCCGGACGGAAAGGTCCGCGAGCTGCTGGTCGTACCCCTCGGTCGGGTAGCCGCGCTCGGCCATCAGGGAGACCAGCACCCGATCCGCTTCGACGACGGCGCCGGACGGGCGGTCGACGAACTGTTCCTGGATCAGCGCCCATTCCTGCGCGTAGCGGTCCTTTGTGGTCGCCGGCAGCGGCCGGATGTCGAGGTCGGAATGACGTTTCACTCGCGACGTCAGCTCGCGTTCCGCTTCCCGCGGGCTCTCGTGCTCCTTGACGGCCCGTTCGTACTCGGGCCCGAACGTCTCTTGCAATCGCCGCCTGCGCTGCCCCTGGATGACGAACCAGGCGGCGACGCCCACCACCAGTATCGCGGCGACGACGATGATGATGACCAACCACGTTGGCATCGTTATCTCCTCCGGATGTTTGCCGGTCAACCCCCGACAAGCCGTGAGTTCCCCGGGTTTTCCGACCGGAAACCCTTGTGCCGCAAGTATTTTTGGATCTTAGGCCGGATGGCCCAGCAAAGTGATCATCGTTCGGCCGCTTGCCGTCCGCCCCAAAGGGAAGCGGATCAAGCCCGATTGGGCTATTCGGCCCAGGTCGTGAGGCCCGCTAACGATGCGTCCCTCTTTCGGATGTATGAGATGACTCAGTGTAGGTAAAAACTCCCGATCACTGCTCCGTTGTGGCACTATTGCCCCATTCGCAGGAAGAGGGCCTGCGAGTTGAGGGGGCTCGGAGTCACGAAGCCGCCTGGTACGACAGAAAAATGATCCTCAGGGGAGGAGATCGTCAATGTCGACGCCTACGGACGTCAAGGATCCCATCGGTGAGGAAGAGCCGGTCGACCCGGCCCGACCCGCGCCTGACCTGCCGCAACACGAGCACAACCCGGACTGCGAACACTTCCGCAACCGGCTGCTCGAGTGCACCGGTGGTTGCGCTCAGACGCCGCCGCCCGGCCCGTGAGGCACGGTGTGCACTGAGAGTCCTGGCCCGCCCGCTGGCACCGCCCAGCGGGCGGGCTTCTTTCGGCTACGGACTGTGTTCTCATAGACCTGTGACTGTCAGCAAGTTCGATCACCGCGAGGTCATTCGTAAAGCGCGTGACCTCCATCAAGCCGGAGTAGAGGCGGCTTGTTCGGCGCGGCAGCGTGAAGGTATCCGGCTGCTGCGTCGCGGAATGGTGCTGCTCGATTCCCTTGATCCCGTGGACGCGGAGTGCGGTGACGAGTGGCTGGTCGCTCGGATCCGGCTGGCGTCGACCATCGCGACGGTGGGGTCCGAAACCAGCGGCGCGGTTTCCGCCGGTCTCGCGGGTCTGGACGAGGTCAGGACATTCCTGGGACAGGTGTCGGACCCGCGGGTGAAGACGGATCTCAGTGGACGGCTCGACCACAACCAGGGCCTCCTGCTCATGTCGGCGGGACGCAACGAAGAAAGCATCGCCTTCTTCGACTCCTCGCTCCAGCACAAGAAGGCCGCGCTGGCGGCGGCCACCGATCCTCGTCCGTCGCTCGACGCCTTCCTGAACACGCTGGCGACACGCGGCCTGGCCTTTACCCGGTTGGGGGAAGTGGGCAAGGCGCGAGCGGATCTTTCCGAAGGTATCGAGATCGCGGATTCGCACGGGTTGCGTGTGCAAGCCGCCGAAGTGCGAAGGCATCTGGGGATTCTCGAGCAGCGCGTGGGGAATATTCCCGCGGCACTCCGGGTGCACGGCGAAAGCGAACGGATCTATCAGGAGCTCCAGGTCGAGGCGCCGCCGCTCCTCAAACAAGAACAGGCCAGGGCACTCCTCACCGCGGGGATGGCCGACGAGGCAGGTGGCCATCTTGACGACGTGCTTCCGTGGATGTTGGAACATCGGAGTGTCGCCAGAGACATAGCGGGAGCGGAACTCCTCCGGGCCTCCGCCGCGCTGATGAGCGACGACCTCGAACTCGCCCGCGGCTACGCGGCCTCTGCCCGGCGAAGGATGCTGCGCTGGGGATGCCAGACCTGCGTTGCCAACGCGACCATCATCGGACTCCGCGCCGACGTCCGTGATGCCTTGCGCACCAACGATATCCCGCCGAACTTGACGGCCCGTGCGCTGCGCGCGGCGAGCAGGATGCCGATGCCGCGCTTGGCCGATCAGGCCGCGCTCGCACGCATGCTGGCCATCCGGGTGGAGCTCCGGAAGGGAAACAGCAAACGTGCCGACGAGTTGCTGGCCCGGATTCCGCGGCCGGGAAGGCTGACGTCCGTCGATTACCGGATGTTGCGACGGCTCTGCCGCGCGGAACTCGCGGTGGCGGAGGGGGACAAAACCAGGGCGCTGGCCGAGATCCGGGCCGGGCTCACCGAACTCGACCGGGTCCGCGACCGGATGGGTGGCCTCGAACTGGTGTCCGGGACGGCGTTGCACGGCCGGGAGCTGGCCGACCTCGCCGTCAAGATCGTGCTCGAACGGGCCGACGCCGCCCGGCTGTTCGGCTGGACGGAGCGGACCCGCGCGCAGAGTTACCGGTACGAACCTGTTGCCGTGACCGATCCGGAGCTCGCCGAGCGGGTCGGCGAGGTCCGCGGTCTCGACCAGGCGATCCACCAGGCGCGGCACGACGGGCATCCGACGACGGCGTTGCGCGCCAAACACGCCGAGCGGCTGCGTGAGGCGCACCGGCTCGGATGGCATGCCGGACGCTGGGGCCGTCCCCGGCCGGTCGCGGGACTCGCCGACGTCGCCGGCGAGCTGCGCGAACGCGCGCTGGTGAGTTTCGCGTCGTCCGACGACGAGCTGGTGGCGGTGGTCGTCGCCGGTGGGCGGAGTGAGCTGGTCCGGCTCGGTTCGGCGGTGCGGGCGGCGGAGTCCGCGCGGATGCTGAACGTCGACCTCGACGCGCTCGCCCCGGACAATCTGCCGGTACCACTGGTCCGGTCGGTGCTCGCCTCGGCGTGGAAACAGTCCGAACGGGTGGACGCCCAGCTGATCCGGCCGCTGGAACCGCTGATCGGCGACCGGGGCCTGGTCGTGGTGCCGACCGGATCGCTGTACGCCGTCCCGTGGGGAGTGCTGCCGTCGTTGCGGTCGCGGCCGATCGTCGTCGCCCCGTCCGCGACGGCATGGCTGGGTGCCGAGCGCTCGAAGGTGCCGCACGCGCGGAAGGTCGTCCTCGTGCGCGGACCCGGTCTCGTCGGGAGCCGGGGTGAGCTGGACAAAATCGCCACGCACTACCAGACCGTACGCACCCTGACCGGGGCCGCGGCGACGGTGAAGTCCGTCTTGAAGGCGCTGGACGGAGCGAAGCTCGCGCACCTCGCCGCACACGGCGCGCACGAGCCCGAGAACGCCCTGTTCTCCCGGCTGACACTGGCCGACGGAGCGCTCTTCGCGCACGAGATGGCCGGGCTCGCCCAGCCGCCGTCGCAGGTCGTCTTCGCCGCGTGCGAATTGGCGCTGAACCGGATCCGGCCGGGCGACGAGGTACTCGGTTTCGCCAGCGCGTTGCTCGCGAGCGGCTCGCGGACGGTGATCGCCCCGTTGAGCCGAGTCGGTGACGAGGCGGCCGCGGCCGCGATGGACGACTACCACCGCGGACTGGCCGAAGGCGCCGGACCGGCGACGGCGCTGGCGGACACCATCGCGGTTGATCCGTTCCGGCGACCGTTCGTCTGTTTGGGTGCGGGTTGATCGCCCGACTTGACAATCCCCGTTCGATCTTCACCGGCACAAGTGCCCGGTTGGTTACTCTTGACCGAGTCGTCTGAACCAATTATGGTCTAGACCACATTCGCCAGCTCGATGCTTCGGCGGATGTGGTCCCAACCGTCATTGGTTTTCGCTCGCTGTGGCCCTAGAACCTCGAGATCGTGGACGGTTCTGCCACCGGGTCAGCGGTGGGTGTCGAAAGGGGTAGGCATGAGCTTCAAACGAAGGCTTCTGACCCTGGCCGCGGGTGCGGCAATGGTGCCGGCTGTGCTGGTCGCGATCCCGGCGGGAACCGCCAGCGCACACGGCTACGTTTCCTCGCCCGCCAGCAGGCAGGCGCAATGCGCCCAGGGAAAGGTTTCCTGTGGTGACATCAAATGGGAACCGCAAAGCGTAGAGGGCCCCAAGGGGCTCACGAGCTGTAACGGCGGTGTCGGCCGTTTCGCGGATCTCAACAACGACGGCAAGGGCTGGCAGGTGCACAACATCGGCCGGACCGCCACGTTCCGGTGGACGCTGACGGCTCGCCACCGCACCAGCACGTGGGAGTACTTCGTCGACGGTGCCAAGGTCGCGACCATCAACGACAACGGCGCGACCCCGGGTGCGTCGGTTTCGCACAGCGTGAACCTGCAGCAGAGCGGGCGGCACAAGATCCTCGCCCGCTGGAACGTCTACGACACGGCGAACGCGTTCTACGCCTGCATCGACGCCAACATCAGCTAGGTGCGGGGCTCGTGAGTGGTAAAGACGGTTCTAACCGTCCTTACCACTCACGAGGCTTTACGCTCACCCCATGAGCGATGAGGAACGCGACGGGGTCAAGCTGAGCAACCTCGACCAGCCGCTGTTCGAGGACGCCACCAAACGCGATCTGGTCGACTACCTGGACGCCGTGTCGGGCCGCATCCTCCCGGTGCTGGAGGGCCGTCCGCTGTCGGTGATCCGCATCCTGCGCGGCCAGGGACCGTTCATGCAGAAGAACCTGCCCAAATACACGCCCGAATGGGTCAAGCGGCACGGGATGTGGGCCGAGACCTCGAAGCGGGAAGTGTCGTACGCGCTCTGCGACGACCGCCGCACGCTCCTGTGGTTCGCGAACCAGCGCGCCGTCGAATACCACCCGACGTTGATGCGCGCGGGCGACACCACCGGCCCCACCCACCTCGTCCTGGACCTCGACCCGCCGGCAGGCGACGCTTTCGCGCACGTCGTGAAGGCCGCAGGGCTGGTGCGGCAGGCACTCGCGGACTCCGGACTCGCCGGCGCGGTCAAGACCAGCGGTTCCAAGGGCGTGCACATCTTCGTCCCGCTAATTCCGGGGCAGGCCTTCGACGACGTCGCCGCCGCGACCCGCGCACTCGCCGCCAGGGCCGAGCAGGTCGACCCTTCGGCGGCCACGACCGCGTACATCGTGGAGGATCGCGAGGGAAAGGTGTACCTCGATTCGACGCGGGCGGGCAGCGGGACGGTCGCGTCGGCATACAGTCCGCGCTTGCGCCCGGGACTGCCGGTTTCGTTCCCGGTGCCCTGGGATGATCTGGAAAACGTGGCCCCGTCGGATTTCACCGTTTACACCGCGCCCGCTCTCCTCGGCGACAAGGACCTCTGGGCAGAAATGATGCCTGCACCGCAGTCTCTCCCCGCTGACCTCGTCGAACAGGGGCATACGATCCCGATCGCGCGCGTCGTGGCGATGCACGAGGGTAAACGCCGGGCCCGGATGCGTGCCCAGAACGGCTGAACGCCCACCCCGTCAAAGCGTTTTGTGTACCGTGGACCACAAGGGGTGACGGAGGTACTGGGGGCTTTCGTGGGGAAGAAGAACGATGCTGACGTGCTGATCCTGGGGGCGGGTCCGGCCGGGCTGGTGCTGGGGAATCTGTTGCGAGCGGCGGGAATCGACTGTGTGATTCTGGAGAGGAAGAGCCGGGAACACGTCGAAAACCGGGCGAGGGCCGGATTTCTGGCCGCCAACAGTGTCCGTATTCTCATCGAGAACGGGCTCGGCGATGGTTTGTCGCGCAACGGCGTCGAACACGACACCTGTGCTTTCCGCAGTGATCGCGCGGAGTTCGAACTCAACTATCGCGAACTCGGGCACGGTGACGTGCATACCGTTTATCCGCAGCAATTCCTGGTCACGGACCTGATCGCCGAATTCCTGTCCCGCGGCGGGGAGATCCGGTTCGACGCCGAGGTCTCCTCGGTTTCGGGAACGGACGCCACCGTCATCGCCGATGACCTTCTGTTGCGCGCCAAGTACATCGCCGGTTGCGACGGCGGGCACGGCGTCTCACGGAAATCCGTGCCCGCGCGGGTTTTCCGGCGGGACCACGGGATCTCGTGGCTCGCGATCCTCGCCGAGGCGCCGCCCAGTATGTCCGCGATCGGATACGCGATCCACGAACGCGGGTTCGCCGGCCATATGGCGAGGACTTCGACGGTGACGCGGTACTACCTGGAGGTCCCGCGCGGCGAGGATCCGGACGGCTGGTCCGACGAACGTGTCTGGGACGAACTGCACCTGCGGATGCGTGCCGAACAGTACGGGCCGCTGAAACAGGGCGCCCTCGTCGAACGCCGGATCGTCGACCTGGGCTCGCATGTGATGGACACTATCCAGCGCGGGAACCTGTTCCTCGCGGGCGACGCGGCCAGCCTGATCAGCCCGGCCGCGGCGAAGGGCGCGAATCTCGCGTTGCTGGAGGCGGAAATCCTCGCCCGCGCGCTGACCTCCGCGCTCGAGAAAAAAGACCGGACGGCGCTCGATCGCTACTCCGAGGACTGCCTGCCGCGGATCTGGCACGCACAGGAATTCTCCCTCTGGATGATCAACCTGCTGCACGGCGCGCCCGGACATGACGACGAGGCCGTCTTCCAGCGGGCGTTGCGGGACGCGCGGCTGGAAAGCCTGCGGGTTTCCCGTGCCCATCAGCACTTCTTCGCCGAGAACTACGTGGGTATCTGACCTTTTCCCGCACCTGAGTGAACCGCCGGATCATCGCGTCCGTATCTCGAAGCGGAGGCCGGTTTTCCGGGCACCGAGGCGAAAGGACGACAGACGATGCCGGTACGCATCCGCTGGACGCCACTGAACTCGTGTTCGCACCCGAACCGGCCCGTTCCCGCGGAGGAACCCGAGCAGGAGCCGCTGACCTGCGCGCACTGTGGGTGCGGGCGCCCGCTCGACGGGGACGAGCCGGACGTCGCCTGACGGGTCTCTGCCGGGTTCCTCGTCGGTGACGAACCGTAGCGTCCCGGTGTCCTGCCGGGTCACCATCCGCGCGCCGTGCCAGCCCGACGGGACCCAGCCCGTCCGCAGGTCAAGGCGCAGCTTCTCGGCCCTGCGGCAGTGTCGGGCGAACGAGTGGCGCCGGATGACGCGCCCGCGTGCGACCTGGCCCGCGCGGGCCTCCTCCGGTGTCACGTCCAGCCACAGCAGCCGGACCGGGCGACGGCTGAGCAGGCCGAGCAGGGCGAGCAGCCCTCGCGTGCTCGCCCTGGTCGACGGCTCGTGCACCACCAGCGGGCCGTCGTCCGCCAAGGCGAATCTGACGACGCGCGCCCGGTGCCACAGGTGGACCAGCGGCCGGTAGAACCGGTACGGCAGGGCGGCGGGGAGCCGCTCCCGCAGCCTGCCGCGAACCTGATCGGAATCGAGCACCGGCATCGCGCCGGTCGCCGCCCGGGACAACAGGGTGGTCTTGCCCGCCCCGGGAATCCCCGCGACCACGAGGAGGTCGCGGCGGCCGAGCTGGAGTGCGCTGCGCTCAGTCATAAGGCGTCAACGACCCGGCCGATGGCAAAGGTTCCTTTACTTTGATCCCTCCGGCTCCGGCACAGGTCAGGCGTCCGCGTGGGTCGCCGGTGCTTCGGAGGCGGCCGACGGCTTGTCCGGCAGCAGGGTTCCGCCCTTGGTGAGCCAAGCAACGCCGAACGCGAGGATCGCCACCGATTCCAGCCACAGCGCCGGGTAGAGCGACTTCGTGACGTCGTCGAACAACAAGCCGCACAGCACGATCAACGCCAGGCACACCAGCATGATCACGCCCGAAGCGACGTACAGGCGGTTCCGCTCGGGTTTGCGCGCGCCCGGGATCTCCTTGTCCGACTTGGTGAACAGCACGATGCAGAAGAACGCCAAGGTGAGGAAGAAGACCGCGGCGAAGCCGAGGTGCACCAGGCCGATGATCTCGTCCGCGTGGGTGCCGTTCCCCGGTGTGGTCGGGAAGAGCGCGACGCCGACCGCGGCCACCGCCGCGATGTTTCCCGCGATGTCGTCGATCCGGCCGTAACCCCGATAGGACAACAGGAAGACGCCGATGGCGCACATGGTGCCGACCCAGATGTCACGCATCCCCGAGTAGTAGTAACCGCTGATCGAGTTGAGCAGCCCGCCGCCGTCGACGAGCACCTTCCCGAACACCAGCACGAAAGGCAGCCCGATCCCGAGGAAACCGATGGCGCGCCGCAGGAACAGGTAGTTATGGACGAGGTTGTCGGACGCTGTTCTCGGGCTCATGGCCGCCTCCGTGCTCAGTGCGTTTCGCTACCGGGAAGTATCGGCGACGTGAGCACGGAATATGACACTTCGTGACGACGTTGAGACCGTCTGTTATCAAATTGGCTACGCGGCCTCCAGCACGACGGCGGTGACGTACCCGCCCATCCCGATCGACGTCTTGACCGTGAGCCCGCTTTCCGGCCGGGACGGGCCTGCCATCAGCTGCGGATGCCCGTCCGCCACCGGTTTCGGCGCCGGGATGAGGTCGCGCCGTGCCGCGAGGCAGGTCGTCACGATCTCGGTCAGCGCGCTGCCGGACTGGCTGTGCCCGGTCAGCGGTTTGATCGAGTAGATCTCCGTGCTGCGCGGGAACACCGCTTCGAGGATCTGGGATTCCGTGCGGTGACACAGTTTCGTGCCCGTTCCGTGCGCGTTCACGTACCGCACGTCAGCGGCGGCGGCGTTCGCGTTCTCCAGTGCGTCGGTCACCGCCGTGATCGCGGTCGTCGGGTCGGGGTCGAGTGCCATCGCGTTGTGCGCCTCGTGGGTCATGGCACCGCCGAGGACGGTGGCGTACGCGTCGGTCTTCTGCCGCGTCATCACCACCGAGACCGAGGCCTCGGAGAAGGTGAAACCCCTTGTGCCCTCTTGGAAAGGACGGCACGCCTCGAGCGGCGGCGCGTCGGTGACCGCGACGCCGCAATGCACGAAGTGCCGCACCACCTGGCGGGTCGCGGAAACGTCGGTGGTGACCACCACGACGTCGTCGGCGATCCCCGCGTCCAGCCACATCTTCGCGGTGAGCACCGCGGCGTTGCCGGTCGCGCACATCGCGGACGCGGTCATCGAGGGGCCGCGGAAGCCGAACTCGGCCATCAGCGAGGTGATCGGCGTCGACGGCATCATGCCGATGAACTCGCGGCGGTACGCGAGCCGTTCGCCGAGCGCGTGGAAGCCGTCCCAGGTCCGCATGTCGTCGCGGACGCCGCCGTAGATGACGCCGACCCGGCGACCGGGGGTCCAGCCGTGCGCGCCGGCGTCCTCGATCGCCTCCCGTGCCGAGGCGAGCAGTGCGCGGCAGTGCAGGCTGCCGTCCCTCGGTCTGCCGCCTTCGGGGACGTGCCCGACCCAGCCGGGCAGTTCCCGGGTTTCACCGAACCCTTCGACGAGCTGGGCGCCGGGGACGCCACTCGTGAGGCCCTCCCACAGCGATTCGCGCCCCCATCCGTAGGCGGTTACGGCGCCGATGCCGCAGATGTCGGTTTTGCTCCGCACGTGTTTCCCTTCAACTACATTCCGTCAACGCTGGGATGGAAAAGCCGAACCGATCCGCTGGTCGGGGAGGACGGCTACGTCGATTTAGTGATCTAATCGGAAACTACATCAGTCAAGTAGGGGGTTTGGATCACATGGATCCTGACGATCTCGACGGTGGGACTCCCGACACCCGCCGCCTGAATCAGGATCCCTCGCCAGCGAACGGCGCCGCGGCCAGCACGGTTGGAGTTCCCGACCCGGCGGGCAGGCACGCGTCGCTCGTGCGGTTGCTGACGGAGTTGTCCGCCGAGAGGGATCATCGCGGCGATCCCGCGCTGGCTTTTCTTCGTGACGGGTACCGCCTTTTGGAGCAAAATCCCGATGGCGGCACTCTGGGTACTCAATACCTCACGATGGTCGAAGCGAGTCCGTACGGGATCTGTGTCCATACCCGCGGCAAAGTGGTCTTCGTCAACTCGGCCGCGATGCGGTTCGTCGGCGCGACGGTTTCGACCGAACTCGTCGGGCTGCACATCACGGACATGGTCGACACCCTCTCGCAGGACCCGCTGCTCGCGCGGATCGGTTCGCTGGCCTCGCCCGGCTCGTTCAGCGAACCGACCGAGATGACGCTGCTGACCCTCGGCGGCGGCAAGGTCACCGTCGAGTCCCAGGCGGTGCTCACCACCTGGGAAGGGCAGCCCGCCTATCAGGTGATCATGCGCGATCTGAGCACCCAGAAGGCGGCCGAAGCCGGGCTGCGGTTCCAGGCCGCGCTGGTCGGCCACGCGAGCGACGCGATCATCGCGACGTCGCCGGACGGCCTTGTGACCAGCTGGAACCCGGCGGCCGAGGCGGTGTACGGGCACGAACTCGAAGAGGTCATCGGGGTTCCGGTGGCCGAGGTGGTCGGCGCGCCGATGGATCCGCGCGAGGTGGTCGCGTCGGGCGGTGTCCTGCAGGCGACGCATTTCCGGGCCGACGGTGCCGCGCTGGCGGTGCGCGTCTCCGCGGCCGAGATGTTCGACGGCTACGTGCTGCTGTGCGCCGACGAGACCGCGCAGCGCCGGGTGGAGGCCGAATTCGCCACCGTCGTCGAGACGCTCGACGAAGGGGTGCTGGTCGTCGGCCCCGGCGGGCGGATCGAGCTGGCGAACTCGGCCGCGCACCGGATCTCCGGCGTACCGGAAGGTTCCCTGGTCGGGCTGGAGAGCCGGACGCTGCGGCTGCACGACGAACACGGTATGCCGGTGCCTGTCGACGATCTGCCGTCCGCGCGGGTGCGGCGGTCCGGGAAGGTCGAGACAGGGCGCGTCGTGCAGGTGCGGCGGCGTGACGGCGCGCACCGCTGGCTTTCGCTGACCTCCGGCCCGCTGATGGCGCCCGGGCAGAGCGTGCCGTCGGTGCTGACGTCGTTCGCCGACATCACCGAACGGCGCGCGATCAGTGAGCGGCTGGCCTACGAGGCCACCCACGATCCGCTGACCAGGCTCGCGAACCGCACGCTCGCGCTCAATCACCTGCGGCTCACGATCGCCGATCCGGCGTGCACGGCGACCGTACTGTTCATCGACCTCGACAAGTTCAAGATCATCAACGACTCGCTCGGTCATACCGTCGGCGACCAGGTGCTGCGCATCATCGGCGAGCGGCTGCGGGCCGCCGCCGGGCCCGCGGACCTGGTCGGACGGCTCGGCGGGGACGAGTTCCTGGTCATCACCACTGGTTATACCGAAGCCGCCGAGGTGCGGGCACTGGCCGACCACCTGCAGCGGCATCTCGCGCAATCGCTCACCGTGTACGGCCGGGAACTGCATATCAATACGAGCATCGGAATAGTGCTCGCCGAACCCGGTGATCCCCGCACGGCCGACGAATTGCTGGAAGACGCCGATCTGGCGATGTATCAGGCGAAGACATTCGGGCCCGGGCGGTACGCGTTCTACGCGCCGATCATGCGGGAACGGGTGCAGGACCGATTCATCCTGCAACAAGATCTGCGGAACGCCGTCACGGAAGGCCGGATCGAGACCGTTTATCAGCCCGTCGTCGATTTGCGGACCGGCGCCATGGTCGCGGTGAAAGCGAAACCCCGCTGGGATCATCCGTTCCGCGGGCCGATCGATCCCACGGAATTGGTCGAGATCGCCGACGACGGCGATCTCTTGACGATCATCGGTGCGGACGTCCTGGCCGAGGCCGCCGGCGAGATCTCCCGATGGCGTGCCGATCATGGTGTGCACTGTAATGTGAATGTGAGTCTTTCGGTGCGCCAACTGGGCGATCCCACGTTACTGCAAGTGGTCCAGACCATCCTGGAAGATGCGGGACTGGCGCCGGGTGACCTGTGCCTCGACGTCAACGAGACGGCGCTGAAGGACGCGGCGGACGCCGTGGACACGTTACGGAAGGCCGGGATCAGGGTCACCGCGGAACGGTTCGGTGCCGGGTATTCGTCACTCGCCCAGTTGTGTCGTCTCGATCTGAACGTGATCGAAATCGACCGGTCGTTCGTGGCCGATCTCGGAATTTCCAGCGACGCCGAGCCGATCGTGGCCGGAATAATGGCGATGGCACACGCTGTCGATCTCGTGGTCGTCGCCGAAGGGGTCGAGACCCCGCAGCAGTTGCAGGTGCTGCACGAACTCGGCTGCGATTGGGCGAAAGGCCCACTGGTGGCGCCGCCGGGTCCGATCGAAGCACTGAAGCCCGCGTACGAACACGTCGTCCGAGCCTGAACCCCTTCGCGCGGCCTGGCTGCGGTCTTGAGGCTGGGGATGTCCGAGACGGGCGCCCGGGGGCGGCCCGCTGTCTGACGGGTGGCTCCGGCAAGTACTTGGACCCCGCCCCCTCGGGTGGCCCAGACGGGTGTGGCGCGTCAGGACGGTGGCTCTGAACTGCGGTTATGCCGAAAAGTGATAGCAAAGGTCCCTTGCTCCCCCCGACCCGGGGGCAGTGTCTGTACCTACTAGTATGTACGGTGATCCCGTGGACAAGAGGGAACAGCTCATCGAGAGCACTCGCGAGCTCCTGTGGGAGCGCGGGTACGTCGGTACCAGCCCGAGGGCGATCCAGGAGCGCTCCGGCGCCGGCCAGGGCAGCATGTACCACCACTTCCAGGGCAAGTCCGAACTCGCGCTCGCCGCTATCGGCCGTAACGCCGACGACCTGCGGGTCAGGGCGGAGGCCGAGTTCTCGGCGCCCGGCACGGTCGTCGAGCGGATCACCGCGTACCTGCGCCGTGAGCGCGAAGTGCTCAAGGGCTGCCCGGTCGGCAGGCTCACTCAGGATCCCGACGTGATGGCGGACGCGGACCTGCGCAGGCCCGTCGAGGAGACCTTCGGCTGGGTCACCGAACGGCTGGCGGAACTGCTCGACGAGGGCCGCGCGGGCGGCGAGCTGGACGCCTCGCTCGACCCCCTCGCCACGGCCACCGCGCTGGTCGCGGTGCTGCAGGGCGGTTACGTCCTCGCCCGCGCCGCCGGATCCCCGGATGTCTTCGCGAAAGCCGTCGACGGGGCCCTCGGGCTCCTCGCCACCAAGGAGATCTGACATGCCCTTCGTTCGCATCGACGCACTCGGAACCGACAAGCTCGAAGCCCTCGGCGACGCCGTCCACGACGCGATGGTCGAGACGCTGGGGATCCCCGCCGACGACCGTTTCCAGGTCCTGAACGGCGGCGGCACCCTGAAGTACGACGACTACCTGGGGATCCGGCGGGACGAGGGCGTCGTGTTCGTCGCGATCACCATGCGGCCCGGTCGGACCGACGAGCAGAAGAAAGCGCTGTACCGGCGGATCGCGGAGCTGGCCGAGGAGTACTCGGGGACCGAGCCGCGCAACGTGCTCGTGACGATCAGCGAGACCGATTTGATCAACTGGTCGTTCGGGAACGGCGAAGCGCAGTACGCGTGATCAAGCCACGTCGGCGGCGACGCGCCGAGCGGTACCGAAGGCGTGCTGCTCCAGCAGCCACCAGGTGTCCCGCCCGAAGGACCACGTCAGCAGTCCCAGCGCGCCGAGTGTGACCGCGAAGGCGACCCACAGCGGCAGGACGGTCGAAGCCGCCGCGACCAGCACGATGCCCTGCACCGCCGCGACCGCCTTCCGCGCCATGCTCGGCGGCAGCGGATTGTTCAGCCACGGCCACAGCCTGCTCGCGGCGACGAAGACGTACCGCATCGCGCCGATCGTGAGCACCCACGGGCCCAGCGACTGCGCGACGACGACGCTCAAGATGAGGATCAGATACGCGTCCACCTCCATGTCGAAGCGTGCGCCGAGCGGCGACGACGTCCCGGTGCGGCGCGCGACCCGGCCGTCGACGGCGTCCAGGGCGAGGGCGACCGACGCGAGGACGACCATCGTGGCGATCTCCCTCCCCGCGGTGTCGACGACGAGCGCGGTCACGCAGCCGACCAGCGCGGACCGGCCGAGTGTGACGGCGTCGGCCGGGCCGAGGGAGCGCGCGGTGCCCCGGTTCAGGCCGTAGGTCAGGAATCCGCCGACGGCGATGCCGTAGGCCGCACCGGCGAGCCGGCCCAGGGGGCCGAGTCCGACGACGGCGTCCAGCACACTCAGCAGCGCCAGCTGGACGAGGACCCCCAGGAAGATTCCGGGGTTCATCACGAGGCCTCCTCGTTATGGTGGCGGCGACCCTGCCTCCCAGGGTCCGACATGAGAGGACACGATGGAACGCGCCTTCTGGTTCAGTGGTTCCGGTGACGGCGAGCTCAGGCCGGTCACGCTTCCCCCGGTCGGCGACGGCGAGGTGCTGGTCCGCACCCTGTGCTCCGGCGTGAGCCGCGGCACCGAGACGCTCGTCTTCCGCGGCGAGGTCCCGGTGAGTCAACGGGAAGCGATGCGCGCGCCGTTCCAGGAGGGCGACTTCCCCGGGCCCGTGAAGTACGGCTACCTCAACGTCGGTGTCGTCGAAGAAGGTCCTGCCGAACTCGTCGGCCGGATCGTCTTCTGTCTCTATCCACATCAGACCCGTTACGTCGTCCCGGCTTCGGCCGTCACGCCGGTCCCGCACGGAGTGCCGCCGGAGCGCGCGATCCTCGCCGGGACGGTCGAGACCGCGGTCAACGCCGTCTGGGACGCGGCACCGAAACTCGGCGACCGGATCGCGGTGGTCGGCGCGGGCATGGTCGGCAGCTGTGTCGCGAAACTGCTGTCCGGGTTCCCGGTGACCCGGGTCCAGCTGATCGACGTCGACCCGGAGCGCGCGAAGATCGCCGAAGCGCTCGGCGTCGACTTCGCGTCACCGGAGGACGCGCTCGGCGACTGCGATCTCGTCGTCCACGCCAGCGCGAGCGAAGCCGGATTGGCGCGCTCACTGGAACTGCTCGCGCCGGAAGGCGAGGTCGTCGAGCTCAGCTGGTACGGCGACCGCAAGATCAGCGTCCCGCTGGGCGAGAACTTCCACTCACGGCGGCTGACGATCCGCTCCAGCCAGGTCGGCATGGTCTCGCCCGCTCGTCGCACGAACCGAAGCTACGGCGACCGCTTGGCTCTCGCATGGCAGATTTTGTCGGACCCCGTCTTTAGAGTGCTGGTCAGTGGGGAATGCCGGTTCCACGAACTGCCGGACGTGCTGCCGCGTCTGGCCGCGAATGAACCAGGAACGCTCTGTCTCCGTGTCACCTATCAGATGGAGGACACGCGCTAGGGGCTAGATCCGGGAGGTCCGTTGTTCAGCATCACCGTCCGTGACCACGTCATGGTGGCCCACAGCTTCCGCGGCGAGGTTTTCGGGCCCGCGCAGAAACTGCACGGAGCGACTTTCGTCGTGGACGCGACGTTCCGCCGGTCCGAACTCGACGCCGACAACATCGTCGTCGACATCGGCAAGGCGACCGAAGAGCTCAAAGCCGTGCTCGCCGACCTGAACTACCGCAACCTCGACGACGTGCCCGAGTTCGCCGGCATCAACACCTCGACCGAGTTCCTGGCCAAGGTCGTCGCCGACAGGCTCGCCGAACGGGTCCACGCGGGCGCACTCGGCGAAGGAGCCCGCGGGCTCGAAGGCATCACCGTCGCACTCCACGAATCCCCTGTCGCATGGGCGAGTTACGAGCGCACGCTGTGAACGGCCTCCACGTCGTCCTGCCCCACGACATCGACGATCCGGGCGCGCCCAGCGGCGGCAACGTCTACGACCGGCGGTTGTGCGACGGGCTCGCCGCGACGGGCGTGGACGTCCACGAGATCGCCGTGCGCGGGAACTGGCCGCGGCCCGACACCGAGGCGCGCAAGGTTCTCGGGCGCAAACTCGCCGGACTGCCCACCGGTGCCGCCGTCCTGCTCGACGGGCTCGTCGCCTGCGGAGTACCCGACGTGATCGTGCCCGCCGCGCAACGGTTGTCGATCGCGGTACTGGTGCACCTGCCGCTCGCGGACGAAACGGGACTCGCGCCGTCACTCGCCGCCGAACTGGACAAGCTGGAACGCGAGACGCTCGGCGCCGTCGACGCCGTGCTCACGACCAGCGCTTGGGCGGCGCGGCGGCTGATCGGGCACCACGATCTCGACCCGCACCGCGTGCATGTGGTGCCTCCCGGCGTCGACAAGGCCGCCGTCGCTTCCGGGAGTTCGGACGGGACACACCTCGTCTGCGTCGCCAATGTGACTCCCCGCAAGGGACAGGGCCTGCTCGCGGACGCGTTGAAGTCCCTCACGGACCTTCCGTGGACCTGTGAGTGCGTCGGCGCGATCCGCCGCGAGACGCGCTATGTCGAGCGTCTGCGGCGACACACTCTCGGCGACCGGTTCACGCTGACAGGACCCCGGACCGGTGAGGCACTCGAAGCGACGTACGCCGCCGCAGACCTCCTCGTGCTTCCTTCGCGTGCCGAGACCTACGGAATGGTCGTCACCGAGGCACTCGCGCACGGCATTCCCGTGCTGGCCACCGCTGTCGACGCGCTGCCGGACACGCTCGGCCAGGCACCCGACGGCAGCGTTCCCGGGATGCTCGTCCCTGGTGAGGACGTCAACGCGCTGGCCGCGGCCCTTCGCCGCTGGCTCACCGAACCTGAACTGCGTGACCGGCTTCGCGCCTCCGCTCGCCTTCGTCGCGAGACGCTGACCGGCTGGGACGTGACAGCCCGTGGCGTCGCCGCCGTGCTGCTGAAGGAAAGGACGGTGGCATGACCAAATACGCGCCCGGCTGGCTGCACTTGCGTGAGGACGCCGACGCCGCCGCCCGCGCGACCGAACTCCTCGAACCGGTCCGCTCGTTCCTGCGTGGCCAGGACGAGGTCGTCATCCGCGACCTCGGCTGCGGTACCGGATCGCTCGGCCGCTGGCTCGCCCGGCGCCTGCCCGGACGGCAGCATTGGATCCTGCACGACCGCGACAGCGATCTGCTCACCCACGCGCTGGCCCGCACCAGTCGACCGGATCACGCTTTGGACGGAAGCGAAGTCACCGTCGTCACCGAAGAACGTGACATCACCGAACTGTGCGCGGCCGACCTCGCCGGGACATCGCTCGTGGCGGCGTCGGCGCTGCTCGACCTGCTCACCGCCGAGGAGATGAGCAAACTGGCGGAGGCCTGTGTCGAGGCGGGCTGCGCGGTCCTGCTGACACTGAGCGTCTCGGGCCGGGTCGTGTTGTCGCCCAAGGACAAGTTCGACATCGAGGTTTCCGACGCCTTCAACGCGCACCAGCGGCGTGTGACCGACGGCCGCTGGCTGCTCGGTCCGGACGCGGTGGACGTCGCGTCCGGGGTGTTCGAACGGCTCGGCGCCACCGTGCGGCGCGTGTCCAGTCCCTGGCTGCTCGGCGCCGAGCAGGCCGCGCTGGCCGCGGAATGGCTGGCAGGCTGGGTCGGCGCCGCCTGCGAACAGCGGCCGGAGCTCGCCCCCGACGCCAGAGCCTACCTCCAGTGGCGGCTCGCGCAATGCGCGGCGGGGGAGTTGAGCGCGATGATCCAGCACGAAGATCTCCTGGTCCTGCCGTCGAAAAGCCGGGTGGCGGCGTGAAGCGCTTCTGGCCTTGGTTGAAGGTCCTCGGCGCGCTCGGCATCCTCGCCGTCCTCGTCGGGCAACTGGGCACCCAGGCTTTCGTGGCCGGACTTCGCGAGGTCGACGCCGCCGGAGTCGCCGCCGCGCTCGGGATCGGGTTCGCCACCACGGTGTTCAGCGCGTGGCGCTGGTGCCTGGTCGCGCGGCGGCTCAGCCTGAAGCTGTCCCTGGGGAGCGCCGTCGGCGAGTACTACCGCGCACTGTTCCTCAACGGCGTCCTGCCCGCGGGTGTGCTCGGCGACGTCGACCGCGCCGTGCAGCACGGCCGTGCGTCTGGTGACGTGCTGCGTGGTGTCCGCGCGGTGGTGCTGGAGCGGACAGCCGGGCAGATCGTGCTGATCGGCGCTTCCGTCACGGTCGTGATCGGCGCTCCTTCCGTGGTGCCGCGACCGATCGACAAGGTCGTCATGGTCGCCGGGATCGTGGTCGCCGTCCTCGCCTTCGCGGCGATCGTCACCGGGATGACCGCGGGGAAACGGTGGATCCACAGCGGATCGAAGTGGCGGCGCGGCTTCGCGATCACCCTCGCCGACGTCCGGATGGGCCTGCTGACCAAGGAGACGTGGCCCGGGGTGAGCCTCCTTTCGGTGGCCACGCTGGCCGGGCACCTCACCCTGTTCGTCGTCGCCGCACGGGCGGCCGGGGTCACCGCGCCGATCGCGGATCTGCTGCCGCTGATGATCCTCGCCCTGCTCGCGATGGGGCTGCCGCTGAACATCGGCGGCTGGGGACCGAGGGAAGGCGTCTGCGCGCTGCTGTTCGGCGCGGCCGGACTCGGCTCCGCGCAGGGCGTCACCGTCGCCGTCGTCTATGGCGTGCTCGCACTCGTCGCCGGCCTTCCCGGGGCGGGTGTGCTGCTCGTCCGCTCCTTCAAGACCCACCGCGTCGACACCCCCGCCGTGCCGCGCGTCGTCAGGACACCCGTACGGATAGGAGATACGCGATGACTGTCGAGAGGGTCGTGGAGACCAGATTGCCGACCCAGTACGGCGTTTTCACCGCGTACGGGTACCTGGACGCGGACGGCACGGAGCAGATGGCGCTGGTGCACGGCGACGTCGCGGGCGTCGGCACGCTGGCGCGGGTCCATTCGGAATGCCTGACCGGTGACGTCTTCAGCTCGATGCACTGCGAATGCGGCGACCAGCTGGCCGCCGCGCTGCGGGCGATCGTCGAGGAGGGCGCCGGTGTGCTCGTGTACGCGCAGGGGCACGAAGGGCGCGGCATCGGCCTGCTCGCGAAGCTGAAGGCGATGCGGCTGCAGGACGAAGGGCTCGACACCGTCGAGGCGAACATCGCGCTCGGCCTGCCGGTCGACGCGCGGGACTACCGTGCGGCGGCGGCGATCCTGAAGGATCTGGGCGTTCGGTCGGTGCGGTTGCTGTCGAACAACCCGACGAAGGTCGACGAGCTGAAGCGGCACGGGTTGCGGATCAGCGAGCGGGTGCCGCTGCTGGTCATGCCGAACGACGAAAACCTGCGCTACCTGCGGACGAAACAGGAGCGGATGCACCACTTCCTGCCGCATCTGGACTCCGTCACCACGACGGCCGGGTCGTGAGTGATTCGGGTTGTCGGGCCGAAGCGCAAAGGTGTGGATTCTGCCGCGTTGGATGATCCGAAACGCACACAATCCCCGCTGGCTTTGACTTACCCCTCAAGGGACCCGTATTGCCACTCACGACTTCCTTGGCCCAGTGGTTCAGGAGGGGCGACGGTGTTGCGAAGGCCACTTTCGCAACCTTCAACGTTGCGAAAGTGGCTTTCGCAACACCTGCCTTGGGCCGGGCGGCGTGGGGCGCGTCTTGTTTGCGAAGTCGCCGGTTCGCGAATCCGTCACGTCGGTTTTGTTTTACCCCTCAAGGGACCCCGTATCGCCACTCACGACCTGCTCGGCCAGTGGTTTAGGAGGGGCGATGGTGGTGCGAAAGCCACTTTCGCAACCTTCAACGGTGCGAAAGTGGCTTTCGCAACACCTCAAGAGAACCCGAATCGCCACTCACGACAACGCGCGCAAGGTCTCCCCGAAGCTCGCCACCAGCGACTCAAGTACCACCCGTCCCTTCTCCGCCGTCGCCAGCGAAGGACGTCCCACCACACCGGACTCCGAGTACGGCCGCAACCCCGTCGTCAGCAGGTGCCGCCGGTCGTCCGCGAGGTGGTCCGCCGCCGCGAACCCCGGCCGGACCAACGACGGATGTGCGTGCAGCAACAGGGAAGTCTCCAGCTCCCCGGCGTGCATGTCGCTGTCGAGGGAAGTCTCCAGCCCGGCGGCGGAATGCGCGGCTTGCCAGCCTTCGACGCCGGGGAACAACGCCATCGGCGAGGAGGACTCCTGGACCACATTGGACAGGACGTAGTTGCCACCGTGCGCGTTCACCAGCACCAGCTTCGCGATCCCGGATCGGCGTAGCGAAGCGGCGACATCGTTGACGACGGCGTACAGCGTCGCGGCCGAGATGCTGACGGTTCCCGGCCAGTCCGCGTGTTCGTGCGAGCACGCGAGGGTGATCGGCGGAAGCCGCAGGACCGGGTACGCCGAGGCGAGCGCGTCGGCGACCGTCGTCGCGATCACCGTGTCGGTGGTGAGCGGGAGGTACGCGCCGTGTTGTTCGAAACTGCCGATCGGCAGCACCGCGACGTCGGCGTTTCGCGCGCGTTCGTCGGCCGTCGTGGCCGTCGGGAGCAGGTTCACCCGGCTACGGTAACCCCATGACCGACCATGCCGCATTGTTGTCCGTCGCCCGCGAGGCCGTCGCCAAGGCAACCGGGATCATCCGCTCGATGACGTCGTTTTCCGTTGCCGCCAAAGGCGAACGCGACATGGTGACCGATGTCGACCTGGCCGTCGAGGACACCGTCCGGGCGTTCTTGGCGCGCGAGACGCCGGAGATCGGGATCCTCGGCGAGGAACGCGGCCAGGAGGGCGACGAGAACCTGTGGTGGGCGCTCGACCCGGTCGACGGCACGGCCAACTTCGCGCGCGGGATCCCGTTGTGCGGCGTCTCGCTCGGCCTCGTCGACGGGCTGAAAAGCACGGTCGCGGCGATCTCACTGCCGTTCCTCGACGTCACGTACACCGCTGTCGAGGGCCGGGGCGCGTACGCGGGCGAAGAGCGGCTCGAAGCGTCGAAGACGACGAAGCTCTCCGACGCCATCGTGAGCATCGGCGATTTCGCCATCGGTGAAGGCGCGGAGGTCAAGAACCGCGTCCGGATGGCATTGCTGGGCGAACTCGGTGGCCGGGTGCAGCGGGTCCGGTTCCTCGGCTCCGCGGCCATCGACCTGGCCTGGGTCGCGCACGGCAAACTCGACGCGAGCGTCATTCTCGCCAACAAGCCGTGGGACACCATGGCGGGCGTGCTGCTGGTCCGCGAGGCAGGGGGAGTGGTCGTCGATATCGACGGCAGCGATCACACGGTGCGTTCGGCGGCCACCATCGCGGTCGGCGCCGGGCTGCGCGACGAGATCGTCGCTTCGATCGCGCGGGTGAACGGTTGAAAGTTCTTCCTCTCCGGTGTGTGAACCGTCCGGCCGCCGCATCCGTGTCCCCTGGTAGGCGCCCCGCCGGTTCGTCGTCCGCACCTGGAGGTAAACCGTGTTCACCTCGAACGTCCGCGTGACCGAACCGGTCGTCTTCGTGCTCCCAGGTGACGGGGAGGAGTTCAGTGGCGAGTACGACCGGCGGATGTGCCAGAACCTCCCGGCCACCGGACTCCCGCTGCTGGAACTGCCGATCGCCGGTGAATGGCCGATGCCGGGTCCGCTGTCGAGGTCGCGGTTGGCCCGTTCGCTCACCGCGCTGCCGGACGACACCGTCGTGCTGATCGACGGCACGGTCGCCTGCGGTGTACCGGAGATCGTCATCCCGCACGCGCGACGGCTGCGGCTGGCCGTACTGGTGCACCAGCCGCTCGCCGACGACCCCGCGCTCGATCCGGCGCGGGCCGCGGAACTCGACGCCTGCGAACGGGAAACCTTACGGCTGGCCGGAATGGTCGTCGCCACCGGGCCGTGGCTCGCACGGAACCTGATCGACCGGCACGACCTCGACCCCACCCGCGTCTACGTCGCGACGCCGGGTACGGACGCGGCACCGCTCGCCGCCGGGGCGGACGGTGTCTCCCGTCTGCTGTGCCTCGCGCCGATGACCGCGCGTTACGGCCAGGACGTGCTCATCCGGGCACTGTCCACGATCGACGAACTGGCCTTCAAATGCGTGTTCGCCGGGTCGATGCGCCACGACCCCGCCTACGTCGACGAACTGCGCTGGACGGTCGAACGGCTCGGGCTCGGCTCCCGGATCAGCCTCATCCAGCCGCCGCAGGACCTCGATCTGGTCTACGACGGCGCGGATCTGCTCGTCCTCCCGTCGAGGGGCGGCCCTGCGGGGCTCGTCGTCGCGGAAGCGCTGGCACGCGGGATCCCCGTGGTGGCGACCGAAACCGCCGGCACGCACGACGCGCTCGGCATGGCGCCCGGCGGCGGGGTCCCCGGCATGCTGGTGCCGCCCGACAACCCGTCGGCGCTCGCGACCGCGTTGCTGAGATGGTCGCTCGACGCCGAACTCCGGCATTCCCTGCGGACGTCGACCCTCGCGCGGAGCAGCGCCCTGGAGGAATGGGACGTCGCCGCGGGCAGGCTCACCGACGTCCTTTCCCGCCTGCAGGCCGCCCCGCGTCAGCCGGCTTGATCGTCGCCCGGAAGCAGCTATCGGGCCGATCCCCGGCTCGATTGACTGGTCGGCATGCGAATCGTCGATCTTGCGTCCCGTCCCGACCTCCTCGATCCCGCGCTGAATCTCGGTGATGTCGGCGGTGAATTCATCTACCGGGGCTTCAGCGGCAAGATGATCACCCCGGAGCGGTTCCTGCGGCACTGGTCCCGCTACTTCCTGATCGCCCTCGACGACGACGGCGTGCCGATGGCGCGGGCGTTGTCGGTGCCGCTGACCTACCCGGCCGACGATCGCCGCGAGTTGCCGGAACACGGCTGGGACGAAGCGATCCAGTGGGCGGCCCAGGACCTCATGGACGGCCGCGAGCCGGACACGCTGTGCGCACTCGAAGTCGTGGTGGCCCCGCATCTGCGGGGTACCGGGCTTTCCACGCCGATGCTGAAGGCACTCAAGGCGCGTGCCGCCGAGACCGGCCTGAAGCGCCTGATCGTCTCGGTGCGCCCGATCGGCAAGGAGGACGAGCCGGACGTCCCGATGGACACCTACGCCGTCCGCCGCCGCGAGGACGGCTTGTTCGCCGACCGCTGGCTGCGTACCCACGAGCGGCTCGGCGCGCGGATGATCAAGGTCTGCCCGTTCGCCGTGACCATCTCCGGTTCCATCGCGGACTGGCACGACTGGACCGGCGTGAAACTCGACGACGGCGACAACGTGATCCCCGGCGGTATCGCGCCGGTGAACGCGAACGTCGAGCGTGATTGCGGGGTCTACGTCGAGGCGAACGTCTGGATGGAGCACCCCTTCTGAGCGGTCGTGAGTGGCAAGGACGGTTCTCTTGGGGGGTAGGGCAAACGTTCCGCCCGGGGGAGACGTCTTGCGAAAGCCACTTTCGCAACGCTGAAGGTTGCGAAAGTGGCTTTCGCAACCTTCAGCCGCGTACCTGGCACCGAAGAGCGCCCTCACGCCACCTCACGAGTCGCTAGGCGAGGGCCGCACTGAGCCGTTGTCCCGCCGCGCGTCCGGTGAGCGCGACGAACGCCTTCAGCAGCGACTGCGCTTCGGGCACCGCGTCACCGATCGCCGTCGCGGCTTCGGCCAGCTTCTCGACGACGTCGCTTTCGAGCACCGGGTCGTGTTCCAGCCGTCCCGCTTCGGCGAGCCGCTTGAGTGCCATGGTCGCCTTCACGCGGGCCCGGGGATCGTCGCCCAAGGCCCGCAGGATGCTCGGCCCGTGTGCGACCAGCCCGTCGTACAGCGCGCGGGAATCGCCGATGTGCCGGGCGAGGACTTCGTCGGCCTCCTGGAGCAGCACGGTGTCGGGGCCGCTGGGGCAGTAGATCTCCAGCAGGAACTCCAGCACGGCGGGGCCGACCTCCTCGATGACCTTGCGGGCCTCCGCGTACGGCGGCTGGAAGGCACCGAGGACGTCGCCGCCCACCGGCGGCTTGCCGGTCTCGATGCAGAACGTCCGCACGTTGCGCAGTCCCGGGTTCAGGAAATGCCGGGAGAAGGAGTAGTCGTCGATGGTCGCCGTCGTCGGATACAGCCCGACGCTCTGCTGGACCGCGTACGCGCGGCCGTGCTGTTTCGCGATGACGTCGCGCATCCGGTTCCCCGTGCGGACGAACCAGTTCAGGTCGGTGGACGGGATGTACTCGCGGTAACGCCCGTCGTTCGGCACGCCGCGATCAGGGTTCGGCACCCGGAAGTTCTGCGCGGGATCGGTGGTCTGGTTGTCGTCGTCGCCCCACGGGTAGAGGATCAGCTCGCTGTAGGAGTGCAGGTCCAGCACGGCGGTGATGTGCGGGAAGGCATCCAGCAGCCAGCGGATGTTGCGGGTCTCGGGTTCGGAGAACGCGTGCGGCCCGCGGTAGACGTCGCTCGCCGGGTCGGTGCTCGTGCCGATCCCGCTGTCGAAGAGGAAGTCGTAGTTGCGGTTGAGGTCCACGCGACGGCTGTTCCCGCGCCACATCCGCAGGTTCTCCGCCGAGAGGACGATGTCGTGGCCGTCCGGATTGACCACCGGGACGACGAAGATGTCCAGGTTGTCGGTCAGCAGCTTGATCGTGCCGTGCTCGTAGGTGCTGGCCGGGTAGTACACCGGTGTCTCCGAGGAGAGGGCGTAGGACACCCGGAAGATCCAGTTGTACAGCAGTTCCGGGTTGATGAGCTCGCGTGCGTGCGCCCCGGCCATCAGGATCACGCCCGGCCGGTCGGCGCGGGTGCCGCCGCGCATGCGCAACGCGGAGATCGTCTTGCCCTGTACCGACGGTTCGGGCAGCTGCACGCGGGACATGACGTTCGGCAACGACATCGCGATGTCCCGGATGTACCGTTCGAACTGGTACGACGCCTGATAGCCGGGTGGCACGGCGGTTTCGGGCCCGGTGTCGAGGGCTCGCGGCGCGTCGTCGTCCGGCGCGAGCTCCAGCGGAGCGGCTTCGATTTCGGGATGGACCAGGACGTCGTGGCCGCTCTCGGCGAGTGCGGCGATGTCGGCGTCGCCGAGGTACCCGTCGATCGCCGCGCCGCCGTCGGTCTCCCTGGCGGTCGAGGGGAACAGGTCGAGCCCGCGCTGGGCGAGCAGGCGGAGCACTGCCTTGTCGGTGACGGAGACGGTGACGAAATGCCGGGCGGCCTCGGTGTCGGGCATGTGGTGATCCCCTCTGTGGTCGGTCTCCCGACGACGTTAAGGACCACCACCCGCCGCGGCACCGGCGAAAGGGACCGGCTTTCGGGTGGCCTTTCGGGCTCGCGAGGGGCATTCCTCGCGATTTCCGACAGGAATTTCTCATCGGCCACACCGGCCCCGGGTGATACCGCACAGTGGGTTCCATGGGTATCCCACGAGTAGGCTTCGCCGGGCTGGGCAGTATGGGCGGACCGATGGCACTGAACCTGGCACGGGCGGGAATGCCGTTGCTCGTCTGGAATCGCACACCCGGCAGGGCTTCGGAGCAGGTGGCTGCGGGAGCCGAGGTCGTCGAGGACGTGGCGGAGCTCTTCAAGCGCTGCGAAGTCGTGATCCTGATGCTGAAGGACGCGGCAGCCGTCGACACCGTGCTCGACCGCGGACGGCCCTCGTTCGCCGGACGGGTGGCGGGCCGCACGATCGTCCACATGGGAACGACGGCGCCGGAGCACTCCCGTGAACTCGAGATCGAGCTCCTCGCGGCCGGGGCGAAGTACGTGGAGGCACCGGTGTCCGGCTCGCGGATCCCGGCCGAGGCGGGTGAGCTGGTCGCCATGCTCGCGGGTGATCCCGGGGCGACCGAGGAGATCCGGGAGCTGCTCGGGCCCCTGTGCCGGGAAGTCGTGCCCTGCGGCCCGGTGCCCAACGGGCTCCTGATGAAGCTGGCGGTCAACGTGCAGCTGACCGCGGTCGTGACCGGCCTGGCCGAGACCGTTCACTTCGCCCGGGCGCACGGGCTCGATCTCGGTCTGCTCACCGGGGTCCTCGGCGCGGGACAGCTGGCCAGCCCGATCCTGCTGGTCAAGGCGCCCAAACTGACCGAAGAGGATTTCGCGCCGCAGGCCTCGATCGCGAACGTCCTGGCCAACGTCGAGCTGATCGCGTCGGCGGCCGGGAAGGCGGGACTCGCCTTGCCCCTGCTCGACGCGGCTCGTGCCCTTTACACCGAGACCGCCCGGCTCGGCTTCGGCGAGGCGGACATGGTCGCCGTCGTCAAGGCCCTCGAGGCGGGAACCTGAACGCGAGGACTCCGACTACCCCCACGCCATTCGTCCTCTGGTTGCGGTAGTTGCGCGTGCAAGGACCGCAACCAGAGGACGAATGGCGAGGGTCGTCAGGCCAGGTACTCCGCGGCGGCGCGGAGACTGACGTAGGACCCGCTGAACGTGTCGATCCGGGGCCCGTCACCGGTGTCCGGACCGGGCGCGCCGGTTTCGACCCTGATGTAGTCCACAGTGGATTCCCGCAGCCAGCTCAGGAACTCCCGGACCTCGGGGTGCCGGTGCGCGTCACGCGTCACGACGACGATGTCACGCGCGCCGTGGACGGCGTCGATCGCGGTCGCGATCCCGTCCACGCCGACCTTGACCGCACGCGTGCCGGGCACGAGTTCGGTCAGGTGCGAGCCGAGCCCCCACGGCATCGGCCCGGCCGCGATGATCGGCTCGGTCTCGACGTCGATCACCAGCGGCGGCCCGCTCAGCTTCGGCGAACCCTGGATCCGCAACGCCTTCCGCGCCGCCTCCAGGCCGAGCCGGTGGTCCACCGGCGAGATCGGCGTCGACACCGGGGGAGCGCCGAGCGCGGCGACCCGTCCGGACGCCTCCACCAGCCGTTCCAGCGGCAGTTCACCGGATTCGACCGCGGCCGCGATGACCGCCGCGATCCGGTTCAGGTCGTCGTCGTCGAACGACACGCCGCCGAGGCAGAGCGCGTCGGCACCGGCGATCAGCGCCCGCACCGAAGCCCGGCCGACCCCCTCGGTCTTGCCGAGTTCGCCGGCGACGGCGCCCATGTCGAGCGCGTCGGTGATCACCGCGCCGGTGAAGCCGAGTTCGCCGCGCAGGACGTCGGTGAGTGCTTTCGGGTTGAGCGTGGCGGGCAGGTCACCCCACGCGGGCACGACGAGGTGCCCGGTCATCACCGCGCGCACGCCTGCCGCGATCGCCGCCTTGAACGGGACGAGTTCGATCTCGTGCAGTTGCGCCTCGGTCCGGGGCAGCACCGGCAGCGCGTGGTGCGAATCGTCGGTCGCCGCCCCGTGCCCGGGGAAGTGCTTGGCCGACGCGGCCACGCCGTACTTCTGCATGCCGGTGATGTACGCCGCGACATGCGGTGACGCCTTGACCGGATCCGAACCGAACGCGCGGACCCCGATGGAGGGATCCTCCGCCGCCAGGGTCAGGTCCGCGCACGGCGCGAAGTTGATCGTCACCCCGCAGGCGGCGAGGCGTTCGCCGAGAGCCGCGGCGACCGACGCCGTCAGCTCGACGTCGTCCGCGGCGCCGAGTGCGAGTGGCCCCGGGATGAACGAGCCGGTGGCGACGTCGAGCCGGGTGACGTCACCGCCCTCTTCGTCGATACCGACGAGCACGTCGGGCCGTTCGGCCCGCAGCTGCGCGCTGAGCGCGGCCACCTGTTCGTCGTCGACGACGTTGCGGCCGAACAGGATCACGCCGCCGAGACCGTCGGCCACCCTGCGCCGCAGCCACCCCGGCGCGGTGGTGCCGTCGAAGCCCGATACGAGAACGGAGCCGGCGAGCTTTTCCGGTGAAGACAAGGATTATCCCTTCACTGCGCCTGCGGTCAGGTTGGACACGAGTTTGCGCTGGACGAGGATGAAGAACACCAGCGCGGGGATGGCGTAGATGACCGACGCCGCCATGATGCCGCCCCAGTCCACCGAGAACGCCGTCCGGAAGGACGAGAGCCACACCGGCAGCGTCTGCTTGCTCTGGTCGCGCATGAACACGAACGCGAACAGGAACTCGTTCCACGCGGTGATGAAACTGAACACCGAGGTGGTCACCAGTCCCGGCGCCAGCAGCGGCAGCGTCACGCGGCGGAACGCGCCCGCCCGGCTGCACCCGTCGATCATCGCGGCCTCTTCGAGGTCGTACGGGATGCCGTTCACGAAGCCGTAGAGCATCCAGCACGTGAAGGGCAGCGTCGCCGCGAAGTACACCAGCAGCAGCGAAGGCAGCTGGTTGAGCAGCCCGGCGTCCCGCATCAGCAGGTACATCGGGATGAGCAGCGCCTCGAACGGCGCGAGCTGGGCGACCAGCACCAGCAGCAGGAACCCCTTGCGGCCGCGGAACCGCATCCGGGACAACGGGACCGCGGCCAGCACGCCCGCGACGAGCGAGCAGAGCACCGCGCCGATCGTGACGATCAGGCTGTTGGCGAGGTAGGTGGTGAACCCGGGCTTCGTCAGCGCCGTGACGAAGTTGTCGAACGTCGCCGAGGACGGGATCAGGTCGTAATCCGGTGACAGGACCTGGCCCGGCGTCTTCAGCGAGGACGTGACCATCCAGTACGTCGGGAAGACGAACAGGACGGCCACGATCACGCCGAACGTGCCGAGGCCGATCCGCTGTGCCAGTGACTTCTTCATGACAGGTCGGCCTCCTTCGAGCGCACCAGCAGCTGGACGTACCGGGCGGTGAGCAGGATCAGCACGAGCATCATCAGCAGGGCGGCGGTCGCCGCGAGGCCGAAGTGGTTGCCCGCGAGGCCCTTGAGGTACATGTAGACCGGCAGCGTCGTGCTGGCACCGTCCGGCCCGCCCTGGCGGATCGCCCACACCTGGGCGAACAGCTTGAAGTCCCACAGGACCGACAGGAACGTGACCATGGTCAGGATCGGCCGGATCGCCGGCCAGCTGACCGCCCAGAACGCCTGCCAGGCGTTCGCGCCGTCGATGCCCGCGGCCTCGTACTGCTCCTTCGGGACGCCGAGGAGGCCGGCGTAGAGCGTGAACGCCACGAACGGCACGGCCTGCCAGACGACCAGCAGGCCGATCACGGTCAGCGTGCTCGGGCCGGTGGAGAACCAGGAATGGCCGATGAACCCGTCGAAGCCGAGTTTCGCGAGCGTCTTGTTCAGGATCCCGTACTGCTGGTCGAAGATCCACTGGAAGACCGTGGTCGTCGCGAGCACCGGGGTCGCCCACGCGAGGATCAGCGCGACTTGCAGGACCACCCGGACCACCGGGTTGAGGTGCCGCATCAGGAGCGCCATGAACAGCGCGAGCAGCAGGGTGGTGATCACGACCGCGGCGGTGAACACCAGCGTGCGGACGGTGATCTCCCAGAATTCGGGGTCGGACAGGATCGCGGAGAAGTTCTCGAACCCGACCCAGACCATGTCTCCGGAGACCAGCTCACGGAGGTCGAGCTTGCGGAAACTGATCCCGATCAGCTGCAGCGTCGGCCAGCCCAGCAGGGCCAGGATCGCGATCAACGCGGGAAGGATCAGCAGGTACGGCGCCGTCCGCTCGCCGAGGCGGAGGCGCCGATTGGACTTCGGGGGCTTGATGCGCGGCGATGCCGGCGGGGTGGCCCCCGCCGGCATCGTCACATCTTTGGTCGTGGTCATCCGCCGATGAGCTTGTCGAGCGCTGCGTTGGCGTCGGCGGTCGCCTTGTCGAGCGTCTTCGTTCCGGTCAGGTAAGCGGTCAGCATGTCCTTGATCGGGTTCTGACCGGACTCGACGTCACCCCACTTGGGGCTGGTCGGGACGGCGCGGCCGTTCTTGGAAGCCTCGGCCATCACCTTGGTGAGCGGGTTCGCGTCGAGCGCGGACACGTCGGTCGAGGTACCGGGGACGTAACCGGCCTTGGCCAGCTCGGTCTGGTACTTCGGGGTGGAGAAGAGCTTGACGTAGTCCTTGGCCGCGGCCGCGTTCTTGCTGTTGGCCGGGATGACCAGGTTCGAACCGCCGAGGAAGACCGGGGCCGACTTGTCGGCGGTCTTGCCGGGGATCGGGAAGGCGCCCGACTTCTCCTTGATCGACGGGTCGGTCTTCGCGGCGGTGTCGGCCTCACCCGGGACACCGATCATCATCGCGACCTTGCCCGCGCCGTAGATACCGGCCTGCTGCGGGGTGGCCTCGTCGGCGTCCTTCGGCGCCTTGGTGCCGGAGGCGTCGGTGAGCTGCTTGTAGAACTCGAGCCCGGCCTTGGCCTGCGCGGAGTCCAGGGTCGCCTTGAAGGACTTCCCGTTGGCCTGCGCGATGTCGCCGCCCTCGTCCCAGATGAACGACAGCAGCTCGTACCAGTTCTGGCCCGGCTGGTAGAGGGCCTGGAACTCGGGGTCGCTGCCGAACTTGGCCTTGAGCTTGGTGATCGCGTCGAGCCACTCCGTGCGGGTCTTCGGCGTCGCGGTGATGCCCGCCTGCTCGAACATGTCCTTGCGGTAGATGACCTCACGGTTGGCCGCGTAGAACGGGACGCCGTAGGTCTTGCCGTCGTACTCGCCCGAGGCCTTGAGGCCCTGGAGCCACTGTGCGCCGTTGAAGTCGCCGACACTCGAGGTCAGGTCGGCGAGCACGCCCTGGTTCGCGAACGCGGGGGTCTGGGTGTTGCCCAGCTCGATCACGTCCGGCGGGTTGTCACTGGCCAGCGCGGTGGTCAGCTTCTGCTGGATGCCGTTCCACTGCTGGATCTCGTACTTGACCTTGACGCCGGGGTGCGCGTCTTCGAATTCCTTGTGGAGCGAGTTCGTCAGAGATTCGGGGGCGGTCCCGGTCATCAGCCAGACCGTGAGCGCGCCGTTCGAGGCCGGAGCGCTCGAATTCGTGCTGTCGCCACTGCCGGAACCGGCGCAGCCCGCCGTCGCGAGGGTGATGGCCGCGGCGCCCGCAGTCATCTTGAGCCAGCGCTTCACTCGTGCCGTCCTTTCGATGCCCGGCCACTGTGCCGGGCTCCCACAAAATGGTGTAGACCAATGCGGGCAGCGTGGTACGTACCACTCCGACTGTCAAGCAGGTGGCCGGTTCGTTGTAAACGAGCCGCAATCTTTCACCTTGCGTGAGCGAATGATCACGCTTACGGGTGGATTTAGTGACCCCGGTCAGGTTGTCGCGAGGCGCGCTGACATGCGGTTTTTCGTTGACTGTTCCGCTGATCGGTGCTTTCGGCGGGACGGTATACGGCCGTTCGGCGGAAGGCGATGCCGCGTTCGCCGAACCCCCGTTTCTTCGACCCGCGAGAAGTCCGTGAAGGCCTCCTTAAGGGACCCAGAGTCCCTCAAGGAGGCCTTCACGGACGTGTGCTCACGAGAAGGCACGCCAAATAACGCTCACGTCCCTCACGTGAGCGTTATGGTCGATGCGACCTCGGGTCAGGCGGCCACGACGGCGCGCGGCAGCACGCCTTCCAGGATCAGGTGCAGGACGGCGATGAGTTCGTCCGCCAGTGGTGCGGGCGGGTGCTCGAAATGCGTCCAGCGGTAGAGGGTGCCCAGGTAAGCGTCGCGCAGCAGGTTGCCGACCCGGTGCGAATCGACGCTCCCGGTCACCTCGCCGCGTTCGATCCCGGCTTCGATGATCCGCGCGAAGATGTCGGCCGCGTAGGGTTCTTCCAGCAACGGGCGGCCGGCCTTGACCCAGGCGAGCAGCATCGTCCTCGTCTGCGTCCACGCGCTGTCGTTCATTTTCCCGAGCGCGGTCATGCAGTTTTCCAGCTCGGCGATGATGCTCGTGTCCGGCCGGGTGGAAATGATCTCCTCGGTGAGGTATTGGCGCCGTTTCTCGCCCCACATCGAAACGAGGTCTTCCTTGCGGCGGAAATGATTGAAGAAGGTCCCGCGTGCGACATCGGCCCGTTCGGCGATGTCCTCGATGGTGGTGCTCTCGTAGCCACGGTCGGTGAACAGTTCCAGTGCGCTGTCGTACAACCGTTGTTTGGCCAGTCGCTTGTGCCGCTCGCGGCGCCCGAGCGGAGCCTCTCTGGCTGAATCTGTAGTCACGGCACATCCCCTCAACTCTTCAGCTCAACTCATTGAACTATAGTACAACTTTGACCCGCAGTGAAGCGAGTGGGAGGGTGAGCAGGATGACCCCGCTCACCCGTCCCGTCAGTCGTTTCCCCAGGTCAGGCCGCGCCGATGGCGGCGGATGCCGTGCTG
This sequence comes from Amycolatopsis sp. cmx-4-19, assembly GCA_049998115.1. GTDB lineage: Bacteria > Actinomycetota > Actinomycetes > Mycobacteriales > Pseudonocardiaceae > Amycolatopsis. Next base: position 32,596 of record JAEBEO010000008.1, read on the forward strand.
ATCCGGGTCACGATGTGTTCCGCGCTGCCGGGTTCCAGCAGGTGAGCGGCACTCAGCTGGACGCCGGTCGACTCGTTCAGCAGCCGCCTCAGCTGGGTCGCCATGATCGAGTCCAGCCCCATGTCGCGCAGCGACTTGTGCAGATCCACCCGCGCCGGGATCGTGCCGAGCACGGTCGCGACATGCCGGGTGAAGGTGAGCCGGACGTCCACCCCCTCGGGGCGCTGCAGCGGTTCGGGCTGGGCGACGACGTCCAGTTTCTCGATCCGGTTCTCCTCCGGCGCGGCCGTGCCGGAAGCGGGCAGCCTGGTCAGGCTGATGCCCTGGATCGAGGCCACCATCTGCCCGGACTGGCTCAGCACCAGCACGTCGGCCTGCGCGGGCCGCGCCGCGCCGCCCGGGCTGAACCAGACGATGCTCCAGAACTCGCCCGGCGGGACCTGCCGGATCGCCACCTCTTCTATCGCGGTGACCGCGTACGAGCGTCCCGCGTCCGCGCCGGTGGACGGCCAGGCCGCGATCAGGCCGCGCATCGCCGTCTCCAGCAACGCGAACCTGCTCGTCGACGACGGCCGCACGAGTGCGACAGCGGTGCCTTCGCGCCGCCAGGCCTGCAGCACGCCCGAGCCCGCCGGGAAGCGGAAGCCGCGTGCGGCCGCCACCCGGTCGAACTCGGTCTTGGTGAGGAACTTGTCGCAACGGGACAGCGCGGCGTCGAGTTGCTTGCCGCCGCCGTCCGCCATCGGATGCGCGGCCGCCGCGTAGCCGCGCAGTTCCCCGGTCACCTGGCCGATCGAGCCGTCGGCCGCGGCGGTGAGGGTGAACCGGCGTTCGAGTGCCGCCGACGTCCCCGTCATGCGGACTTCCAGCTGGACGTCGTGGCTGTCGCAGTAGAGGAGGTCGCCGCTGAGCCGCACGTCGTGCAGTGCCCAGAGGTTGTCCGGTTCCGACGGGACCAGATGCGGGAAGGTGACGTCGCCGCTTCCGTCGGCGACGGCCCGGAGCGCGGCGTCGAGGTACGCGGCCGCCGGGACCGGCGTGGTGCCGTCGAGTGAGGTCTCACGGCAGCCGTCCAGGGTGCCCAGTTCGCCCAGGCTGACGACGGTGGTGTGCCCGGCCGCGGCGGGCGGCCCGGCGGGGATCGGCAGCGTGGTGGCGGTCCAGAAGTCTTCGAGGTCCCAGTGATAGGCGGGCAGCGGCAGATGCGGTCGCGTGCCGCCGTAGTAGACGTTCCAGTCGATCGCGCCGCCGGCCGCGAAGAACTTGCCCAGCGCCTTCACCAGCGCGACGTCCTCGGGGATGTGCCGGGTCTGCGCGGCGACGGCGGCGGAGTTCGGGCTGCCTTCGAGGCAGTCCTGGAGCGCGCCGAGCAGCACCGGATGCGGGCTCAGTTCGACCAGGACGGCGGGCGCTTCGGCGACCAGCCCGGTGACGGCGGCGGCGAGCCGGACGGGTGAGCGCAGGTTCGCCGCCCAGTAGGCGCCGGTGAGTTCGGCGTCCCCGATCTCCCGGCCGTGCACGGTGGAGAGCATGGTGACCCGCTCCGGCCGGGGCAGCGGGTCCAGATCGGCGAGCAGTCCGCGCAGTTCGGCGAGGAGGCCGTCCATGAGCGGGGAATGCGAGGCGACGTCGACCTTGATTTCGCGGCAGTGGACGCCCGCTTCCTTGAGCCGCGTCGCGACGCGGTCGATCGCGGCGCTCTCGCCGGAGAGCACGGTGGAGCGCGGGGAGTTCTCGGCGGCGACGCACACCCCGCTCTCCCCGGCGGCGAACTCGGCGGCCTCTTCGGCGGTGAGCTCGGTGGCGAGCATGGCGCCGGCGCCGGAGACGGCCGCCATCAGCCCGCTGCGGCGGCAGATCACCGCGGCGGAATCCCGCAGCGACAGCGCGCCGGAGAGGTAGGCCGCGGCGGCTTCGCCCATGCTGTGGCCCAGGCAGAGATCCGGTTCGACGCCACAGGAGCGCCACAGTTCGGCCAGCGCGATCTCGAACGCCCACAGCACCGGCTGGACGTCCTGGACGGCGGTGTTCTCTTGCCGGCCGTCGTCGTGGAGCCGGTCGAGCACCGACCAGCCGAGTTCTTCGCGGACGAGGGCGTCGCAGCGCCCCATGGCGTCGCGGAAGACCGCGGAGACTTCCAGCAGCCTGCGGCCCATCCCGGTCCACTGGCCGCCCTGGCCGGGGAAGACGAACGCCGTCCTGGCCGCCCCGCCCGCCCGCTGCCAGGCCCCGCCCGCCGCGGGCAGTCCTTCGGCGAGGGAACGGAGTTCGCCCGCCATCTCCTCGTGCGTGCTCCCGGTGACCCACATCCGGTACGGGAGCGCGTCGCGGGCGGTCGCGGCGGCGTGGCAGATCCGGCCCAGCGCGTGGTTCTCGCCGTCGCCGCCGGGGGAGAGGTAGCTCGCGTAGGCGGCGGCGAGGCCACGCAGCGAGACCTCCGAGCGCGCGGACAGTACGAGCACGTGCGGCCCGCCCGGCCGGAGGTGCTCGTCGCCGCGATCGGGTGGCCTGCTGTCCTGGTCGCTGACGATCACATGGGCGTTGGTGCCGGAGATCCCGAACGAGCTGACACCGAGCAGCGCGTGCTCGCCGCGCGGCACCAGGTCACGGTTCTCGGTGGCGAGGGCGAGCAACGGCGTCTTGGTGCGGACCGCTTCGGGCTCGGTCACGTGCAGGGTGGCGGGCAGGAACCCGTGTTCGGCGATGAGCACGGCCTTGGTCAGCCCGGTGATCCCGGCGGAGGCCTCGGTATGCCCGACGTTGGATTTCACCGAACCGACGTACAGCGGCGCGTCCGGGGTCCGGCGGCCGTCCATGACATCCGACAGCGCCTCCAGTTCGACGGCGTCCCCGGCCTGGGTCCCGCTGCCGTGCGCCTCGACGTAGTCCAATTCGGACGGATGCACGCCCGCGCTACGGCAGGCGGCCCGGATCACCGCGAGCTGGCCACTGGTGGCAGGCTTGAGCAGCAGCCCGTTGCCGAGCCCGTCGTTGTTGACCGCGCTGCCGCGAATCGACGCGCGGATCCGGTCGCCGTCGGTCCGCGCGTCGACGGTGCGCTTGAGGATCAGCGCGACGATGCCCTCACCGCGGACGAAACCGTCGGCGGACGGGTCGCCGAACTTGCACCGGCCGTCGGGCGAAAGCATGTCGCCCTGCGAGTACGAGATCGCGTCCGCCGGGCTCAGCACCAGGTTCGCGCCCGCGACGATGGCGATGTCGGTCTCGCCGGTCAGCAGGCTCTGCCGTCCCAGGTGGACGGCGACCAGGGACGAGGAACAGGCCGTGTCGATCACGAGACTCGGGCCGCGCAGATCGAAGGCGTGCGAAACACGACCGGCCGTCACGGCCCGCAAGGCACTGCCCGTGACACCGAGGACGTCGCTGCCGGACTGGGTTCCGGTGACGACGGCGTAGTCGCCCGTCGCCTGGCCCACGAACACACCCGCGTCGGTACCGGCGAGCGAGGACGGCGGGATGCCCGCGTCCTCCAAGGCCTCCCAGACGACCTGCAGCAGCAGCCGTTGCTGGGGATCCATCACCTTCGCCTCACGCGGGGAAATACGGAAGAAACCCGCGTCGAAACCGCGGACGTCGTCCAGGAAACCGCCGAAGCGAGAGAGCGTTTTCCCGGGCGTCGACGGCTCCGGGGAATAGAACGAAGAAATGTCGAAGCGGTCGGACGGGACTTCGCCTACCGTGGTGGCGTTTCCCGTCAGAACCTGCCAGAACTCGTCGATGTTCCGAGCCCCGGGAAGCCGGCAAGCCATACCTACGACGCCGATTGATTCGGGATCGGCGGAAATACGCGAAAGACCGGACATTTAATCCCCCAAGATCATTTGTCCAAACCTGGTGCGCCGGTGCGTGGGCACCTCAGCGCCTTCGATCCAAAGTTATACTCCAAGTCAACTTTGACCTTGCCTTTCTGGCGAACGATTCGTGTTGGGCATCGGCGTCCGAAGATGCTCCGAGGGCCGCAGCGCGTAGTTTTCGGTAGGCCGAACGGGGTAGTCATTTCGGACATAGAGCCCTGCGGCAAACTAAACTGTGATCTGCATCACTCTTAAGTATGACTTGAGTACAACTTTGTTCCCTGGTACATTTGGTCAGGTGACCGCCAGAGGTCCGGTCCCGACCTACGCAAATCGGGCGACTGGTGGCCGGTCTCGCGGCAGGTGGCCGTGAGTCGAGGACACGCTTTGGGGGTACTCGCCATGACCATGACAGCACCTGCGGACCGGCGGGCAAGACTGCGTTCGGCTGCCCGTGATCCGGAATCCTGGGAGGCGGTGGTCACCGTTCTGGGACCATTGCAGATCGAAGTCGGCGGCGTTTCCATCGTGCCGCCCGCGATGAAGGCGAAGCAGCTGCTCGCCCTCCTTTTGCTGAATCAGGGCCGGATCGTCCAGTCACGTACCATCGAGCGGGAATTGTGGGAGGAACCGCCGCGCAATTCGGCGAACGCGATCCAGAACTGCGTGATGCAGATCAGGAAGAAGCTCGCGGTCGCGCTGGGGGAGCCGGGCGGCGGCCAGGCGGCCAAGCGGCTGCTGAGCACGGAATCGCTGGGATACAAGCTGAATCTCGTCACCGGCCGCTCGGATCTGCGCACGCACCGGCAGCTGGTGGCGGAGGCGTCGGCCGCCGAGGCGACGGGCGCTCTGGAGCAGACCTCGGATCTGCTCCGTGACGCGCTGGAACTGTGGCGCGGCGCGCCACTGGCCGACGTGTTCCCCGGGCCGGTGCTCTACGGCGAGATCACGCGCCTGAACGAGGAGAACAAGTCCGTCCTCATGCGCCGGGTCGTGCTGGAACTGCGGTTGCGGCGGTACGCCGGGCTGATCGGCGATCTGCGGGCACTGATCCCGATGGACGAATACGACGAGTCGTTGCACGCCTGCCTGATGCTGGCGCTGCATATGACGGGGCGGCGCAACGCCGCGCTCGCGGTGTACCGGAACCTGCGGCAGGGGCTTTCGGAGAACCTCGGCCTGGAGCCCTCGCGGACACTGCAGGACCTGCACCGCAAGATCATGATCGACTCGCCGACCGACCCGGTGCGGCTCGGGGACATCCCGTGGCTCACCGGTGCCGGCGTCGACGTCGCGTGAGGCGCCGCATGCGCAAGTAGGTGCCGAAGGGTGGTCGTTCGTCGGGGGGACGACCACCCTCCGGCATCTACTTGCGCGCGTTTCGCCTGGTGCACAACACGATTCGGCACCTGGTCGCGGTACTCGCGACCAGGTGCCGAATCGTGCTGCCTTCAACCCCCGATGAAGGCGGTGATGCGGGACCGCAGCCCCGTGACGTCGAGGCCGTAAGCCGCGGCGTGTTCCTGCGGGGTGCCGAACCGCCGTACTTCCCTCGCGGCGACACCGAGACACAGCAACCGGTGCGGGACGTCGGCGAGCGTCTGGCTCACCTCCGCGGCCGAAGTCCCCGTCAAATAAGGCTCGACGAGCACGACGTCCGGAACCGACAGCGTCGCCAGGAGCGTTTCCCGGTCGAACGGACGGACCCTCGGCGCGTAGAGCACGGTCACGTCCAGATCCCCCACCGCGGCCAGCACGGTGTCGGCGATCGGTCCGACCGCGACCACGGTGCCGACGACCCCCAGCCGCAGCGCCACGAAACCGTCCTCCCCGGTCCAATAGGGACGGGAGTTGGTCTGGGTGGACAGCCGGATGTATTCGAGGTCGACGCCGCGCGACGCCTCGCGAAGCATCATTTCGGCCTCGTCGGCGTGTCCTGGCACGCTGATCCGCCAACCGGGCAGCGTGGCCATGAGCGCGACGTCGGCGGGTGAACTCAGCGCCCGCCCGTCGACGTCGAGGTCGAAGGAGGCGCCGGCACTGACCAGCACCGCCCCGACGTCCTGCAGGTTCAGCCCGATCCTGATCCGGCCGAACGGTCGTTCCGCGAGCGAACCCGCGGAGGTGTGCGCGACGGGACGCAGGCCCGCGAGCGCGAGCCCTCCCGCCACGTCGATCAGAAGTTGTTCGCGGGCACCCACGTTGAAGAACCGGGGATGCTCGCGGGCGGTATCGGACAGACGGTCCCAGCTGAAGTCCGCGAACACCGCGGCGACCCTCGGATCCTCGGCGACGAGGTCGGTGATCACCGCGGTGAAACGCTCCCGCATCGCGTCGCTGTCGGCGAACCGCCGTTCACAGGTCGATGCCATCATTTCCCTCAGCTCCGCGAAAGCGCCTGCCTGCTTCGGACACGGGCCACGACCGCGTGGGGCCGGTTGTCCGGCGCGCCGGTGAAGGCGAGTTCCAGCTTGTCGTGATCGTGCCCGTCGACCTGCTGGACCGACCAGCCCTCCGAAGCGAACCGCCGCTGCAGTTCCGCGGCCCGGGCGGCACTGCCGGAGTCGTCCACGACGACGACGTTCAGCCGGTTCAGTTCGGCGTGGCCCGCGAAGGAAACGGCTTCCTGGTTGGCGCCTTCGTCCAGCTCGCCGTCAGCGACCATCACCCACAGCCTCGGCCGTTCGAGCCCGCGGGCGCGCAGGCCCAGTGCGGTCCCGACGGCGAGCGGGAGGCCGTGACCGCGGGTGCTGCTCGCCTCGACGCCCGGCACGAGCACGCGGTCCGGGTGCAGGCCGAGCGGGCTGTCGTAGTCGCCGTACCCGGTCAGCAGCCGAGGCTCGATGAAACCCGTCGCGGCCAGCACCGCGTAGTAGGCCTTGGGGTCGTTTCCCTTGGACAGGAAGAAACGGTCGCGTTCGTCGTCGTCGACCCGCCCCGGGCTGATCTGCAGGACGCGGTCGTGGAGCACCCACAGCACGTCCAGCGCCGACGACGTCCCGGCGTCGGTGTGCCCGGCCATCAGGCCCATCAGCCCGGCCAGGTCGTGGTAGTCGTACTGGATCACGGCCTGCGGCGGCCGCAGCAGTTCGATCGTCATCACTGCCTCGCTTTTCTCTTCTGACGCGGGAGGATCAGGCCGGCAGACCGCCGGTGTAGAACGCTTCGGCGACGGTCTCGCCCGCCTGCTCGAAGGTGACCTGGAAGCTCGCGTCGGTGCGGCCCTCGTCGGGCCGGTCGGCGACGAGCAGGAGCGGGGCGCCGAGCTCGGCGTGCCCGGCGAAGGACGCGTCGATCCCGGTGAGCGACCAGTTCGCGGGCGGCACGTCGTTGAACGCGCTCGCCGCGAGCACGGACAGCTGACGGCCCGCCTCGACGAGCGCCAGTTCGGGCACGTGCTCGGTGACCTGGCCGAACGGGCCGGGGCCAGCGGGGATGTACAGCCCCGCCCACAGTTTGTCCGGGCCCAGCTGCGGGTCGACCAGCACGACGTTCTCCGGCTTGGACCGCGCGATCCGGCCCGGTTTGACCGTGACCGGCCCGTGCGGGGTCAGTTCGTCGGCGTCGACCGGACCGTCCTGGCTACGGCGCATCGCCTGGTAGATGTCGTCCGGGACGTACTTCACCCGCATCCCGACGTCGGCGAGGTGCAGCCCGGCGACGAAGACCTGCATGCGGTAGGACTGCGCACGCAGCGCGTCGGCCCGCCAGACGGCGTCGCGGGTGTGCACCGACATGATGACCTCGGCGGGCCCGATCGACAGGCCCGACGTGAGCAGCGGGTACGCCTCGAGCGACCAGGACTGCAGGAGCGAACGCGTGTCCGGCGTGACGCCGTACTGCGTCTGGACCGCGTGCGTTTCGGCCTGACGGCAGCATTCAAGCAGCAGCAACGGGTCGATCAGCGACGGGCCGGTGTGGTCGGTGAAGTAGGGGTGCGACGCCGGCGGGCGCGCGGTGGTGACGAAGCGGGAGTCGTCGACCTGCGTCGTGTCGACCAGGAACGGCTCCGGCTCGTCACGCTGCTGCTCGGCGTCCACGGGCTCGGTGGCCTCGTACGCGACGGCAGCGGGTCCGCCCACCGTCCTGCTGACACCCATCATCTCGGTCAATCTGATCACCGGGCCTTCCGTGCTGAACGGTGTAGCTGGGAATGCGACCATGGTGGCGGCGCCTGCTGCATTCCCGCTAATTTCCCGGTTCACCCCGTTGGTCCAGCGTCGGCACGGAGTGCAGCGGCAAATCAGTTCCGGTGATCATGGTCTTGACCTGCTGTGACGGCCTTTTCGGGGGATTCTTCTCGCCTTTTTGAGAATTACACGGCGGCTTTGTTCGCCTGCTTTGAGGCGCCCATTTAGCGCGGAAAGAATTGTTTCCCGGTAATTTTTTGGGGTGTTTTCTTGTTTTTTGCAGGCCTCTGACCTGCGGTTTTGTCTTGCTGGACGGCGATCCAAACGGTGATGACGAGCCAAGCTGAGACTGTCATGCAAAATGAGACTCGGCTATAAAATTGGACTGCGGTTCATTTTCAGTAGTCTTCGTCGTCGATTCGCGGTTCGATCCCGAAGAGTGACTTGGTCTGGTCCTGGAAGTACCACGCCAGTGTCGCGGAAACGACCACCAGGATCAGCGGGAGGACCGGGTCGCCGTTGGTGAGGATGAACAGCTCGGTGACGCTCGCGCCCACCATGACGCCGCCCAGCAGCAGCGCCGCGGGCCCGCCGAAGCGCGGGATGAGCAGTCCGAGCGCGCCGCCGACCTCCAGGACGCCGGTGACGTACCGGAGCCACTGTCCGAGCCCGATCTCGGCGAAGGTCTGCTCGGTGTGGCCGCCCGCGAACAGGAGATAGCCGCTGTAGAGGAATTCCGCGGCGAGCGCGACGCGCACGATCCACAACACGATCACGCCGACGCTTCGGGTATCGGTGGCTCCTTCGGGCATTCCGGCATCCTTCTCCAGGCCGCCCCACGACCGCAACCAGAGGACTAAACGCGCGGGGGGTGGGGGTTGGGTGGGTCGCATCTAGAGGACTAAACGCGGGGGAGTCAGGGCTCGTCTCCCAAAAGGATCTGCTCCAGGAGCAGGTCGACGTCGCGGGCGGAGTCGGCTTCGCCGATGCGGTGGAACGTCTCCGCGGCACGGAGGGCGCGGCGGGCGGCTTCCCGGACCCGGCCGACCGCGCTGAGCACGTGCGCGGCGACATGGTCGAGCTGCGCGACGAGATGTTCGCGCGCGGGCGCGGCTTCGGTTTCGACGGCGTGCACGGCGGTTTCCGCGGCGTCGAGCGCGGCCAGCGCCGCGTCGAGGTCGCCGGATCTCAGCCGGGAGAGCGTCGCGGCGTTCCGGCAGGTGGCGGCGACGTAACCGCCGCCGATCGCCAGCGCGGCGTCGGCGGCGCGCGCGTAGAAGTCGGCGGCGTTCGCTCCGTAGCCGAGCAGATCAAGCTGTTCGGCGGCCGCCATGCTCACCGAGATGTACGAATGCCCGGTGTCGCCCGCTTCTTCGAGGATTTCGGCCAGGACGGAGTATTCGTTGAAGGCACGCGAGGATTCACCGAGCGCGCGGTAGGCGTCGGCGTACATCCACCGGCATCGGTAGCTCCAGTCCGGCAGCCCCGCGAGCAGGTCGACGGCGTGCGGGGCGACGTCGAGCACCTCGTCGAAGCGGCCCGCACCATGCAGCGCGGTGACGAGGACGTACCAGTGTTCCGCGGTGTCCTTGCCTCGCGATTCCGCGATGCCCAGCGAGGCGTAGGCGTCCTCGACGGCGTCGGCGAACCGGCCGGTGCCGATCAGGGAAACCGCCCGGAGCTGACGCAGGTGCCCCCGCAACCGCTCCGGGCCGCCCACGGGCAGCGTCGACAGCAGGTGCTCAACGAAAACGTCGAGCTCTTCGAGCGAGCCCGTGCGCTCGTAAGCGATCCGGACCTGCTCGACGGCTTCGACGGCCTTCTCGCCGACGTTCCCGACGATGAAGGCGTCCATCGCTTCCTGAGCGAGTTCCAGTGTGACGACGGGATCCTCGCCGTCGCCGTTCCTCAGCGACGCCTCCAGGCACAGAAGAGTCCCGAGCAGCAGTGGGTCACCGGCCTCGCGGGCGCGGCCGGCCCCGCGTCGCAAGGCTTCGTACGCCTCCTGGGTGCGCCCCTGTCCGGAAAGCACGTGGGCCAGCCAGTGTTCGCCCCAGGCGGCCGCGCGGTCGTCGGTCCCGGCGCGCAATCGCGCCGCCGCGACCGTCGTCAGCGCGACCCCGGTTTCGGCCTGATCGTCGAAGACCAGCCAGAGGCCGAGCCAGCATTGGTTGAGCAGGAACCGGGTTTCGTCGCCGTCGCGCCGGAACCCGGCGGCCGCGCGGCGCAGCCGTTCTTCGGTGTCGCCGCCCTGGAAGAAGATCGCGCGCAGTTCGGCCAGTCGCGGGGCGATGCCCTCCGGCACGGTGCCGATCGCGGCCAGGCACGCCCGCGCCTCTTCCGCCTCGCACCGGTGATTGTGGATTTCGGCGCGGACGACGAGTTCCTCCGCCGGAAGGTCCGGTGGTGGCAGGATCGGGACCCGGGGAAGCGCGGAAGGCAGGAGCGGGACGAACTCCGCGACCGGTGTCGCCGCCATCTTCCGTTCGGCGTGATCGGTGAAATAGGTGGTGTGATCGCGTTCGTCGAGTTCTTCGGCCTCGACGAACGCCGCCGCCCGCATCCGTCGGTGCAGCAGGCGCAGCGAAAGGCCGTCGTAGGGTCCGTCGAGGACGAACCGGATCTCGCCGTATCCGGTTTCGGTCAGCCTGCGGGTGAGCAGGGCCGCCGAGGTGAAGAACTCCAGCCGGTCGTCGGCGCCGGGATGGTCGCCGACACCGTCCAAAAGTGACAGAAGATCGAATCCGGTGTGCTCGTTGCCGGTGAGGGCGCAGAACTCCAGCCGCAGGGCGTGGTCGCCGTAGCGGCGCGGCGCACCGGTCGAGGCGCGGCTCACCCAGCGATAGGTCGACGCCGCCTCGGCGTGCTTGCCCGCCGCGGCCAGCGGCACCAGCGTCCGGCAGAGCCGGGTGATCTCGGCCCCGTCGGAGCCCCCCGCGTCCGCGCGGCGTGGTTCCACTTCCATGGTTCTGCCCCCAGAACATGACGTCGACGCCGGATCTTAACTCCCCTCCGGGTGCGTCGGCGCCCTGTTTCAGGCAGAGAGAACGCTCAAGGGACGCGGACGGCGGCGATCTGGGTCGCTTGTCCGATCAGCCGGTTCTTTTCGTCCCACAATTCGGCCACTTCGTCCATCCGGTCGCCGCCGATCTCGCCGGCGCGCATCCGTACCCGGACCGGGCCCGGCGCCGGGATTCCCCGCAGGTACGCGGTGAACTGGACGGTCGGCGCCCAGCCGGCGAGGCCGAGGTCGTAGGAGATCGGCGGTACCGGGTCGAGCGCCACGAGCAGGCTCACCGGATCCCAGTCCGTGCCGTCGGCGAGCCGCAGCCAGGACGAGATGACGCCTTTCCGGGACGGCTGTCCCACCACGAAGCCCGCCGCGGCCGGGTCGATCCGCTGCTCGATGACGTCCATCAGGCCGAGACGGAACCCGTTGCCGCCGTCGGCGGGGACGGGGAGGCAGTCCGGTTCCGGCGGGATCTCGACCGGGTCCACTCCGGACCACCACGCGTCGCCGTCGGTCAGCGTGCCCTGGGTGACCAAGGCCTCCGTGCAGGGTGCGCCGTGCTGGCTCAGCCGCGCGCGCAGCTGGCTGAGGCCGCGGCCTTCGCGCAGCACCTCGACCTCGACCACGGCGGGGCCGGGCTCCGGCGCCACCGAGAACGAACCGCTGATCGCGGTCAGGTGCGGATGCGACGAGACCTCGGCGGCGGCCTTGGCGAGCACCGCGAGCAGGTACCCGCCGTGCAGCTTCGTCCCGATCGTCCACTGTGGATCAAGCTCGGTGTCGAAGACGGGGTCGTCGCCCCGGCGGACCAGGGCGGTAGCGGTCTGGAAGTGCGCCATGAGCCAAGCTGACACCGTCAAGTTGACGGTGTCAAGTCAATGCTGGCAGCATCACGGCATGGGCGCAAAACGGACGAAGGCGCGGCCGGGTGAAGGGGAGAAACTGCGTGGGGAGATCCTGGCCGCGGCCGACGCCCTGCTCGGCGAGACGGGTACGGACGACGCGCTGACCCTGCGTGCCGTCGCCAAGCGGACGGGCGTCTCCACGCCGTCGGTGTATTTGCATTTCCCGAACCGCGAAGCGTTGCTGGAGGCCGTCTGCCTCCGGGTGTGGGACGAACTCGCGCACCGGATGCGTGACAGGGCGGGCGAAGTCGACGACCCGATGCGCGCGCTTTCCCGCTGTGCGCGGGTGTACGCCCGGTTCGCCTTGGACCATCCGGTGCAGTACCGCGTACTCCTGATGCGCCCGTCCGGCGCCTCGTCGCCGGGTGCGGTCGCCTGTTTTCGTTACCTCGCGGACGCCACCGCGGCCTGCGTGCGGGCCGGGATCCTGCACGGTGAACCGGAAATCCTGGCGATGGGACTGTGGTCGGCGATGCACGGCTGCGTCAGTCTCCTGATCGCCCAGCCGGGATTCGACTGGCCGGAGCGGCCGGAGGTGCTGATCGACGGCGTCATCCGCATGGCCGGACTCGGAACGGCGCTGGCCTGCCGGGTCCCACGCGACGCGATCCCGCCGAGTGGGGAACTCGCCGCAGGCCTTGATGAATTGACCTCCACCTGGACTGGTTAGGCTCTGCGCATGTCCGGGACTCCGACGGCCGACGATCGGCTCCAGGTGCTCGAAGCCATCACCGACGCGGCCCTCGGGCATCTCGCTCAGGAGAAGGTGATGGCGACGATCCTCGCGCGCGTGCGCGAGCTGCTCGGCGTCGACACGGCCACCGTGCTCCGCCACGACCCGTCGGCGCGGATGTTGCACGCCATCGCCGCTTCCGGGATCGAGGAAGAGGTCTTCCAAGACGTCCGCGTCGCCGTCGGCGCGGGCTTCGCCGGCCGGGTGGCGGCGGAACGGCGCCCGGTGGTCCTCGACCAGGTCGACGAGACCACCGTGGTCAACTCGCTCCTGCGGGAGCGCGGCCTCCGGACACTGCTCGGCGTGCCGATGCTGGCGGGTGACGATCTGGTCGGCGTACTGCACGTCGGATCGGTGACACCGCGGGAGTTCCCCGAAGCCGACGTCGAACTGCTGCAACTGGTGGCCACGCGGCTGGCGCTGGAGGTGCAGATCGACGTCTCCGTCACCGATCGCGCCGCCGCGGCGGCCCTGCAGCGGAGCCTCCTGCCCGGGCGGCTGCCCGAAGTCGACGGGATGGGGTTCTCCGCCAGATACGTGCCGGGTACCGAGCCCGGGGTCGGTGGTGACTGGTACGACCTGTTCCGGTTGCCGGGGGACCGGCTGGGCATCGTGATGGGCGACGTCGCCGGGCACGGCCTCAACGCCGCCGTGATCATGGGCAGGCTGCGCAGCGCGCTCCGCTCCTACGCCCTCGAATGGGACGACCCGGCGGAAGTACTGTCCAAACTGGACCGGAAGGTGCAGCATTTCGAACCGAGTGCGCTGGCCACCGTCGTGTACGGGATCGTGCCGCCGTCGCGGGGCAGTGTCGAGATCTCCCTCGCGGGACACCTGCCGCCGGTGCTCGCGGTCCCCGGCCTGCCGGCGGCGTTCGTCGACATCCCGGTCGACCCGCCCATCGGCGTCACGGGACTGAAACGCCGGAAAACCGTGATCGAAGTGCCGCCCGCCTCCGTGCTCGCCTTCTACACCGACGGTCTCGTGGAGCGCCGCGATCAGCTGATCGACGTCGGGCTGCGGCGGCTCACCGAGATCATCACCCCCGACCCGCCCGGCGTGGTGTGCGCGCGGACGATGGCGGCGCTCGTCGGCGCGACACCGGCGCAGGACGACATCGCGCTCCTCGTCGCGCGGCGCGAGACCTGACTCACCGCACGGGGTGCTGGGCGCGGATGTTCCGGGCCGCGAGTTCGACCGTCGTGGTGATCCGCCGTTCCCGGGTCTCCGGCTTCTTCGCCGTCAGAATCCACTCCAGGATCAGCCTTTTCGACGACGGCGGGAACTTCTCGAAGTGGTCGCGGGCGTCCTGGTCGGTGTCGAACCGGGCACGCAGGTCTTCGGGGAGACCGTCGCCGTCGGGCACGACCTGCCAGCGGCCCTTCTCCTTGGCGAGGTCGATCATCGCCTGCCCCCGGCCGGTCATCAGGCCGTCGGCGATCAGGCGGGCGGCCCGCTCGCGGTTCACCCTGCTCCACGAGCTGCGGGGCCCGCGCGGGGTGAACCGGAGCCGGGAGCTGACGGCGTCGTTCTTGCGGTGCAGGCCGTCGATCCAGCCGAAACACAATGCCTGCTCCATCGCCTCGTGGATGCGGATGCTCGGGACCCCGCTGTCCTTGTGGTGGATGACCAGCCAGACCTCGCGTTCGGTGCCGGCGTGCTCGGCCAGCCAGGCGCGCCACTCGGCGGGTGAGGCGGCGGTGAAGGTGGGCTCGCACATGGCCGGGTTCCTCTCGTCGTACCGTCTGTGACCATCATGCGGAGGCAAAGTGCTCACCGAGTGAGCACTTTTCGAGACAGAGGTGACCGTCATGGAGATCTGGGTGAACCCGGCGTGCGCCAAGTGCCGCTCGGCGGTGTCGATGCTGGACGACGCGGGAGCGGAGTACACCGTGCGGAAGTACCTGGAGGAGCCGCCGACGGTGAAGGAACTGGAGGCGGTCCTCGAACGGCTCGGGCTGGAGCCGTGGGACATCACCCGCACCGGCGAGGCGGTCGCCAAGGAACTCGGGCTGAAGACCTGGGACCGGACGCCCGCCGACCGCGACCGGTGGATCGAGGCCCTGGCCGCGCATCCGAAGCTCATCCAGCGGCCGATCATCACCGCCGACGACGGCACGACGGTCGTCGCGCGTACCCCGGAAGCCGTGCAGTCCGTCCTTCCCGGCTGAACCCTGCCGCGTTCAGTCCTCTAATGGCGGTATTTGCGCGCGCCGGGTACGCAACCCGAGGACCAAACGCGGGCGGGTGCCCTGTCCCGTCGGCGGGACTTTCCGTAGGTACTTGTGCTGAAAGGGTCGCGGAACCCTTGTTCGTTCGGCGGGGGCGCACTTATCGTCGAATACGTCAGGGAAGGGCTTACCAGTCCGGTCCCTGAGCCCTGGCCCACCCCGCCGAGGGCTCGACGGCCGCCGTTGGTGGTCCGTGAAGGCCTCCATGAGGGACTCAGAGTCCCTCATGGAGGCCTTCACGGACTTCGGGATCACGCCGGTGAGGCCGCTTCCTCGATGGCCTCACGCAGCAGGCGGGCGGCGGTGCCGACCGAACCGTCGGCGAGGTTGCCGTAGCCGAGGACGAGAGCGGGTGTGCCGGGGGTGGCCCGGTAATCGTCGAGATCGGCCACGCGCAGTCCTTTGGCCGCCACCCGTCGCACCACCGCGGCCGCTTCCGTGCCGCCGGGCAGGTCCAGCACGAGGTGCAGCCCGGCGGCGACGCCGGACAGGGGAAGCGGACCAAGCGCGGTGACCAGGGCGTCGCGCCGGGCCCGGTAGCGGCGCCGGGCGGCCCGCAGATGCCGGTCGTAGGAGCCGCGTTCGAGGAAGGTCGCGAACGCCAGCTGGTCCAGCGCCGGCGGGGTCGGCGAGGGGTCGATCAGCTCCGTCCACTGTGGAGGAACCGCGTACCAGCCGAGGCCGAGTGCGGGACCGAGCGTCTTGCTGACCGAACCGAGCAGCGCCACCCGTGCCGGGTCCATGCCCTGCACGGTGCCCACCGGGCGCCGGTCGTAGCGGAATTCGGCGTCGTAGTCGTCTTCGATGATCAGGCCGTCGGCCGCACGTGCCCAGCTCAGCAGCCCCGCGCGACGGGCGGGGGAGAGCACGGTGCCGGTGGGGAACTGGTGCGCCGGGGTCACCAGGACGGCGCGCACGCCGGACGGGATCTCGTCGACACGCAGGCCGTCTTCGTCGACCGGGACGCCGACGACGTCGAGACCGGCCCGCGTCGCGACCCGGCGCAGGGTCCGCCAGCCCGGTTCCTCGGCCGCGAGGCGGGTGATCCCGGCGGCGAGCAGCGCGCGGCAGACGCGGCCGAACGCGTCGGTGACGCCGGACGCGATGCGCACGTCGCCGACGACGGCACCCCGGCAGCGGCGGAGGTAGTCGGCCAGCACCGCCCGGAGGTGTGGATGCCCGCCGGGGACCGGGTAGCCGAATTCGGCGTGCGGCGTGTTCGCGAGGACGTCCCGGACGGCGTCCGCCCAGCGCTGCCGCGGGAAATGGCGCAGATCGGGCAGACCGGGCGCGAGGTCGATTTCCGGGGGCGCGGCCGGGCGCCGTGCCGGTTTCGCGGCTCCGGCACCCGACGACGACCAGCGCACGAGCGTGGCCGAACCGGTGCGCGCGGCGAGGTAGCCCTCCGCGATGAGCTGCTCGTACGCCTGCGTGACGACCCAGCGCGAGAAGCCCAGATCCGCGGCGAGGGTGCGGCTGGGTGGCAGCGCGGCGCCGGAACCGAGCGTGCCGTCGCGGATCACCGTGCGGAGCGCGCGGGTGAGGCGTTCGTGCCGGGGCCCCGGACCGGACAGGTCGAGCAGCACGTCCCAAGCCAGATTGGTCTGGGATCCTGTCATGTGAAAGGACTGTAGTACCGGACCGATCTTTTCGTAAGGTCTAGACCATGAAGAAGGTGGAACTCGGCCGGACCGGCCGGAAGGTCAGCCAGGTCTCGCTCGGCTGCATGACGATGGGCACCGCCACCGACGAGCGGACCTCGGCCCGGATCCTGGACGCCTACCTCGACGACGGCGGCGACTTCCTGGACACGTCGGTGTCAACGAATTTACTCCGCGATGGACAGAACTGCAAACTGGCTCTTGACCTGCCAGTTTGTCCAGGGTCGTACGTCCGCCACCGCGTCTCGTCTGGATGAGCCGAGTGCGCCTACCATGTAGGGAGACACCAGCGGAAGGGGTACATGGTGGAACCGCTCGACCAGGGCAACACGATCGGCCGGCGTATCCGTGAAACCCGAGATTGGCGCAAACTCAGCCTCAAGGTTGTGGCGGGTCTGGCTGGCATATCCGTTGGACACCTGTCGAACATCGAACATGGTCGGCGACAGGTGGACAAGCGTTCGCTGCTGGAAGCGATCGCGGGCGCCCTCCGCGTAGCCCCCTCAGACCTAGCCAAGGTTCCTTTCCCGCCGCGCGATGACGTAACGGCGGAAGCGATGCTGGCGGTCAGCCACATCGAAGGAGTCATTGCGGATATACGCCTTGACGATCCTGTCGAGGTCACACCGCGGCCGTGGGCTGTCGTCGCCCGGGACCTGGCCCGAGTGGATGCGAACTATCGGAGTGCTGACTATGCGGCGCAGGGCCAGGTACTTCCGCTGCTCGTAGAGGAATTGCACGCTCTCTACGCCAACGACGCCGAGCACCGAACTGACGCTCTGACGGGCTTGATCACCTGCTACCACGCAGCGGCGATGGTCGCGAACAGCACGGGCGTGCGGGGGGTTGCCCAGTTGGCGGCTGACCGAGGGGTGACCGTAGCGGAACGGCTAGGCCGAGCGGAGTGGGTCGCACACGCAGCTTGGGTTCGTGCCCAAGTCACGGGCAGCGCCAACCGCCAACGGCAACTGAAGCTGATCAACCGATCTATTTCGGCTGTCGAAGGCGAGACCATGACCGCCGAGCTACTTCAAACAGTCGGCCAGTTGCATCTCAGTGCCGCTATGTCCAACGCGACCCTCGGCAAGGAGGACGACGCATGGACTCACTTTCGGGAAGCTGAAGCCCTTGCGAACAAGCAAGAGGAGGAGGTTGGCCAGTTCGGACTGACTTGGTTCGGACGGCCGAACGTCCGGATCTGGCAAGCAGCGCTGGCGACGGAGTTTGGGTACGGCGGCAAGGTGCTGGAAATGGTTCGAGGTGCCCACCCCGAACTGATCCCCTCCGCAGTACGCCAAAGTGAATTTTACGCGGACCTCGGCCGAGCACTCGCACCTGAAAAGAAGACGCGCGGTGAAGCTATCCGGTTCTTGGCGCGTGCAGAGGAGCTAGCGCCTCAACGCATTCGCAACATGCCGTTCGTGCGGGAAACCGTAGGAGGGCTGCGCGAGCGAGTCCAGAACGATGCGTTGGGCGTGGAGCTGCGAGGTATGGCCTACCGCATGGGACTTGACACCGCAGCCGCGTAGTCCGTCCGGGTGACCTATTCACCGTGAATAAAGTTGCATGGCCGTCCTACATAGCGTCGTCACGGTGGGGTGGTCACCGGCGACGGCCGTCCCGCAGAGGACAGGGACGCTGCCTTGCGTTGAGCCACTAGCGCAGCTCGGCGCCGACGAACCCCAGCTCGGAGCCTGAGCGCGCGTCCCTGTCCGCACCAACGCGGAACGGACAGGGAGCGGGCGGCATGGCGATCAGGCAGCACGTTGATGCAGTAGCGAAGCCGATCAAGCGCGGAACACGAGTGCGCCGCGCGGGTCGAGTCAACCCCCTGGGCTACGTGACCACGCTCGGTGCGAAGTGGGTCGAGGTCAAGACGTGGGGCAGGCGCCGGCCGATTCGGATCGACCCTCGCGTGCTTCGGGTGGTGGCCTTCAATGGGTGACCGCGCCGCTATCTGGATCATCTGCGGTCCGCTGTTCTTCATGGCCGGGGCACTGGCCCTCTACAAGCTGTACCTCGCCTACGCGGGCCGCAGCACCAGAGGCAAGCACACCAACTACTGCCCCGAGACGTCTGTGAAGGCGCTCGTGAAGACGGTTGCCAAGAGCGAGGTCCCGAAGGTGCCTCGGCCGGATTCGCTAGAGCGTACGGTCATTCTTGCTCCGATCTCCGCGGCCGTACACGACGCCTCAGCGGCCGACGTGGAGCCCGAGACTTCGCCGCAGCCCGTACGCCGAGCACCGGTCGAACCGGCCTTCCTCATGGCTGGCGGGGTCGAGGTCGAGACCACCCATCGGTTCGAGGACACGCGCCGCACGTTCACCCTAGCTGAGCTGCTTATGCCGAATGAGTGCGAAGAAGAGCAAGAGAAACCCCCTGAACAAGGGGCCTTTTCTGGGAGCATTCCCTTGCAATCTCATTGTCTGATCGAGATGCCGGAGGGGTCGTGCAAAACGGGGGCGCGATCTTACTCGGGCTCGGGGCTATGAGCCTGGGCATCTGGGTATCCAGCCTATTCTCTTGGACTAAGGAATCGAAGATGGCAGATCAGGATGATCTCGAATACCGCTCAGGTGGCAAGTCGGTGAGCCTGGAGGAAGTGCTTAAGCCACTATCCGAACCCGATTGGGAGCACTGGCTGTTCGGCGATAAGAGTGAACCGCGCGGACTTGCCTACGTTCGATATTGGGACCGTGAAGCCGACGTGGTGATAATCGATGAGGAGCCCAGGGTAATCGCTTGGCGAGCCCTTCTAATTGGCGAGGACGCCGGACCGATGGTACCGGAGTTCGTGTCGTGGTTCTTCGTTGGCGGCTTGCAGGAGCCGATTGAGGAGCTAATGAAGCTTCCTGACCCGGGAACTCCCGAGGCGCCCGATCGTAGAATGGTTGCTTCAGAAGTTCTTCGCGTCCCGCCAGGCTGGTGGAATAGCGGTCCAACGGTCACTAGACCGGCCGTCGAGAAGCGGTCCCAAGTTCGCGGCGGGGGCGTCCGCAAGGGCGAAGCCCCCCGCGCCTAACGACAGGCGCCCCCGTCGTGTTCCATCCATCGACCTCACAGATCGACGTAAACCAATTCATGGACAAGCTAGGCAAACAACTCGCCTACCTCCGG
Source organism: Amycolatopsis sp. cmx-4-19 (assembly GCA_049998115.1). Classification (GTDB taxonomy): domain Bacteria; phylum Actinomycetota; class Actinomycetes; order Mycobacteriales; family Pseudonocardiaceae; genus Amycolatopsis. Next base: position 52,198 of record JAEBEO010000008.1, read on the forward strand.
AAGGCCGGGTGGACGATGTACTACTTCGGCAGTCGCGATCGCGCGTGCGGTTTGGGCGCGGCAAAGCGGGAAGGTGAGTATGTGAACGTCGTACTTATCCGCGGTGCCGTTAGCGGCTCTGCTTTCCGGGTTCCGCTGACTCCCGAAGCGCCAGCGGATGTATTCAAGCCAATTAGTGTGACCTGGCAGGTTCACGGAAGAGCCGTTTTTATTATCCGCTATTTCAGGTTCGTCAACAAATTGGGACTGTTGCGAAAGCGGAAGGCGCGGGTCACGCCAAGTGATCTTTGCATCACGCCAACGGATTGGCCAGTACCGACCGTGTTACCTCCCAGCGAGGCGGGCGACTTCGAGTGATTGTACTGAGGGAGGAATACGCCCAGCTCTTGCTTGACTTTCACACGTCGGTCCTAGGTGTACCCCCAAGTCGAATTGATGTACAGGAGATCATCTGGGGAAGGGGGCGTTTGCGGGGCCGAAAACAGCGAGTCATGTGCGGCTTTGCGGGTTGCGACAAGCTGACTTTTTCCCAATTGCAGACCCGTACAGGCATGCAGATGACCGACCTGTACGAGACAGTAAGCCGACTCCTTAGCGAAAATTTTCTAGCAGAGCAACGTTGGCCGGACGAGCGCTCCAACGATCCGCGAGTTCGCGTTCGTTACCTGTTTCTTACCACCAAGGGGCGCTTGGTCGATGTCTCGTAAGGTTAACCGCGAGCGTACCGCGGCAGTTATCGTAACCAACGTAACCGCGTTGACTGTCGGATACCTCGTTTATCTGCCGGTAGTAGTAAATTTTCGTATACGGAGTTCTGCGCCGTACGCACTGGGCTCCGCCTCGATCGCATCGGGCTGCTTGCTCATGTTACTAGGTGGGACTTATGCGGCCGCAAAACGCCGATCGGCATTGCCTTGGATAATCTCCGGATACTGCATGACCGGTACGCTTATAACAGTTGGACTTCTCGTCACTGGGGGTCGGAGATGACTGGCGATGTGACGTATGCCCGTCTTGGATTCGAGCTGATCAGGAAGTTCTCCGAAGCGGCCGAAACCAGTGACATGACGCATGTGGTAGAAGCAGCAGAATTCATGATCGCCACGGGCCTCTTTCCCTATACGCGCGGGCAACTCTTGGCGTCGTATTGGTTTAAAGCGAACATGCAGAACAGGCGAAAGAGCAGGGACAACCCGGGCAAGTACGTGCTACTTGGAAGCAAGCTCCTCGACCAGGGGTACTGCACCGAATACGAGCTGAATTCCGGCATGGGGTCCGTCCTGGTTGCCCTCGGCGAACGACAGGGGTATCTCCCGGGGCCACTTTACGACCTAATGGTCAGCTGTGCGCCACCCGGATTCGACGGCACTGAAATATATTCCAACATTCAGCGAGTTGAGATCGATTGACCTCGCATGAGAATGCCGGATCTTACGCCCGCAATTCTCCCACGTCAAAAACTCAGAAGTATCTGAGTGGCATGTTCCACGGCTGGGCCACATGGGTGATCGGAGTTCCATGCGGGACTGACGTAGGGCTATATGGGATTGGTTCGCCGAGATCCGGCGACCTGGAAATAGGAGGAACAGTGACGATTGCGATTGAAGAGCGGACTGGGCGGTCGCTTGTCTCGGAAGGATTGTTCGAGCGGCTGACGAACCGGATCTCTAAGGAGCACGACGTGTCGCGAGAGTTCGCCGCACGCATCATGGATCAGGCCCTCGCCTTCCTCGCGGCCTGCGCGCATTCGATGGACCAAGTGGAGCTGAGTGAGGCACACGACGAGCCGCTGTCGCCGAGTGAGCGAGTCGACAAGGGCTGGCACATCTTCCTTACCTACACGCGCGATTACGCCGACTTCTGTATGCGCATCGCGGGACGATTCCTTCACCACGAGCCGACCGACAGCGGAGTCATTCCAATCACTCGTACACCTGTCGACTCGATGCGTGCGACAACGGCGGCTATTCGAGCCGCCGGATATCGTGTCGACCTTCCGCTCTGGAAGGCGTCCGCCGACTGCAACCAGTGCACCAACGGGTGCACTCACTCCAGTGGCGACACTGGATGCCACCACCACCCGGTCCGCACTGATACGGTCCCCGCGTGATGGAGCGATATGGCTGGGACGATCTGCCCAGCAGCGTGACGGCCGCAGTACGTCGCCATGTCGGCGCAGCCACCGTCGTACGGGAAGTCGAGCAGGGCCAGAACTGCAACGTCGCGCTCGTGCTCCGCGGGGACGACGGCGACGTTTTCCTGAAGGGTGTCAAGGGCAAGAGCCTGAAGATGCGTTGGCTTCGGAACGAATCCGAGGTCGGTACGTTGGCGTCCCGTCTCGCGCCGGCCACTCGGTTCAGTGAAGACGTCGAAGCAGACGACCTCTGGTTCCTCGTCGGGTTCGAGTACGTCAACGGAAGGCCAGCCGACTTCACTCCCGGCTCGGAAGACCTCGCGATCGTGGCGGCAACCGCCGGGAGGATCAGCGAACTGCCGGGCGGCTCGGCGAAACCACTGAGCGAGCGTTGGGCTCCGGCTGACTGGTGGACGAAGCTAGCCGCTGAGGCCACTGACGAGCAGCTTGACTGGGATCTCGACGAGCTGACCGAGCGTTGCCGAAGTGTCTCGGAGATGGTCAAGGGCGACGCCTTGATTCACACGGATCTGCACGAACACCAGTTCATGATCGACGCTGGTGGAGGAGAGGTCCGCGTGATCGATTGGGGTCGACCAGCCTCCGGTGCGGCCTGGGTGGATACGGCATTTCTGGTGATTCGGCTCGTCGCGGCTGGACATGCACCGAGTGACGCCGAGGAATGGGCGACTACGGTCCCTTCGTGGGCGACACGTTCGGAAGAAGCCGTGACCGCGTTCGCCTGCTACGTGGCCGGCCTCTGGGGCTACCGTGCGGCCACTTCGCCCTTCCCAGGGGCGACACGGTTGCGCCGTGCCGCCGAAACGTATTTGAGGCACCGATTGTCGATGTGAGGACATAAAAGCACAAAGCCCCCTCTCCTTGCCCGAAGGCAGGGAGAGGGGGCTTTGTCTTGTGCCTTGCTACTTGTACTCGGTGACGATCTTCCGCTTCGGACCGACCTTGTGCCACATCGTCAGCGGAAGCCAGACGAAGAGCCCCCACATACCCGCGGTGATGATGGTGAGGAACAGATGGAGGCCGTGTGAGGTCTTCTTCCGTTCGCGGGTGATGGCGCGTCCGGGCGGGGGCGGAACGGCGGTCATGCGACTCCCTTCAAGGCATGTGCGCATTTCCATCGCCGCGAGCGCGGGACGTGTTACTTCGTAGCGGTTTTGCGCGGAGCCCGCGGCTTCTTCGCTGCGGCGACTGCCTTCTTGGCGGGCTGTGTCTTCGTCGGCGTCTCGTCGCGCTTCTCGTAAGCGTCGGTCACCTCAACGGGAACGCGACCCCTGTCGGCCAAGTTCGGGAAGCCGTTCTTCCGCGCCCACTCCCGGACCTTCTGGTTGTGTTCGCGCTTCTCGGCCACCGACTTGCCGGTGTCCACCGGGGTCACTCCATTGGCCTTGCGCTTGCGTCCGCCGACCTTGCGGGCGTTCTCGATGTAGCGGTACAAACCATCGCGCAGGTCGTTTGCGTTCTCGTCGGACAGGTCGATCTCGTACTGAACGCCGTCTAGAGAGAACTCGACGGTCTCCGCCGCCTCGCCGCCGTCGAGGTCATCCACCATCGAGACGAGCACTTTCTGAGCCACGAGCTTTCCTCCACGTGATGTCGGCGTTCCCCCTGGTCCGCCTGCTGTAATCGGTTCTATCACACGCTTGTTCGACGTACGCAACTGATTACCTTCTGCGGTCAGAATGCTCCCTCCGCGACTTGCAGGCAGACGAGCCCGAGTTCGCGCCACATGGCGACGACCTGGTTGCGGTCGTCGAGCACGGCGAGGACGTTGAAGTGCTCACGGATGTTGCTGTCGAATAGTTCTCGCTTCACGATGGCGTCGCGGCGGCTGTCGCCGGCCGATCTCATGAAGAGTCGATAGCTCGGCAGTCCGACGTGTCGCTGAAGCCACTGTTCGGTCTCGGCGCGGGCGTCGCTGGAGCGGCCGGAGACGAACACCACAGCGAAGCCCTGCCGGTACAGACTCCAAACGATCTCGATCACAGGTCGGTTGGGGTCGTCCTCGCCGACGCGGGTCATGTCGAACGGCGAGCGTTCGCCCATCAGAGCAACCGTGCCGTCGATGTCGACCAGGACGGCCCTCGGGAGGCCCGGCGACGGCTCGTACCGGACTGGGGTCTCACTGGCCTCGATGGCCGGCAAGGGCAGCGGGTGTGTCCGTCCCCAGACGAATCGGGCGTGCAGGTCCCGGATGCGCTCGGCGCCCACCGTGCGTTCGCGGTCGTGGTCGCGCTGCACGCACGTCTCCAGCGGCTCGTCGGTGAGGTCGACGATTCGCCATTCGGCGCCTTCGGCCAGGGCGAGGTCGACGAGCCTGCGGACGTAGCGTGAGCGAAGGTTCATGTCGTCGACCAGGACGCGGTCGCCCGCGCGAAGGCCCTGCCGGATGATGTGCGCCTGTAGTTCGGTGACGCGGTCCTCCTCGGCGCGGCCGAGCTGCCCGCCCTCGGCGCCGAACAGCAGACGCCGAAGGTGGTCCCGGCCAGCGAGGACGCCTCCGCTGAGGGCCTGTTCCATCACGGCGAGGCTGGTCTTGCCCGAGCCGGGCAGTCCGCGGAGCACGATCAGCTCACCAGGCATGGGCGACCTCCGTCCGAGGACGGGCGGGTCGGTGCTCGGTGTCGGGCCGGAGCTGTTTCCAGATGATCGGGCTGTAGTCGCGGCCATCGAGCAGGGCGAACAGGCACCAGCGCAGCCAGGGGTCCTCGTCTTGGATGGCCAGGGCGAAGTCCTTACGCGGGCCGAGCACCAGCCCGGCACGGGCCAGTTCGTCCCACCGATCGAGCACCGTGCAGACCATCGCGCCCGCATCGAGGGTCAGGCGCTCGATGACGCTGGTGACCCAGTCGAAGTACTCATCGGGCAGGCCGGCGAATAGGCCATCCGTCTCGTCGTGGGTGCCGAGGTAGTCCCAGACGACGCGTTCGTTCAGGCCGGTTACGATCTTGTGGAGCCGGATGTAGTCAGCCTGCTTGATCTTGACCCGCTCGTCGGAGTCGAGGAGGTGCACGACGAGCCCTTCGGCGCCGGGCCGAGGCGGTGCAGCGAGGGCGTCCCGGAGGGTGAAGTAGCGGAACACGGCGGCTTCCGGGCCAGGCCAGTACACCGCACCGGGACCGAAGCTCAGGCCGGTCTCGATGTCGACCATGCCCAGCGCTACGAGATCGTCCTGGTCGCCGTAGTCGACGACGATCCGGTTCCCCGGGTAGATGATCTCGACCAGCACGGTCTTGCCTGGGAACGGCTCGTAGCGCCCGGCGTAGCGCTTGTTCCACACGTCGGTGGCGTGTAGTGCCTGCTCGCTGGTGAAGGAGCCACGGGTGGCGATGGCGTACCCGCCTGCGGTCAGCGGGTAGAGGATGCCGAGGGAGCCGTCCATCTTGTCGGTCACCAAGACCGTCTCGTCGGTGCGCCAGCGGGGGTTCTTCTGTTCGCCGTGGTTGAAGAACTTCGGGAACGGTCGGGACACGATCTCGTGGGTGCGGGTGTCGATGATCAGTCCGCGGCACGTGCGGGTGGCGCGATTCCAGACGTGATGGGCCTGGGCCTTGTCGGTGTAGTTGTAGATCCGGTACGGCTCTGTCGGGTGGTGCTGGGCGCGGATCAGGCCGTTGTACAGCGCCTCGTTCAGCTCGTGCTCGGGGATCAGGTCGTGCAGGTGCAAGCGGGTCCTCCGGGACATGGGCGCACGACGGAGCGGCCTGCCGTGTGACAGGCCGCTCGGTCGTGCGGTGAGGAGTTATGGAAGGGCGGGAAGCGGGTGATCCGCGAGATACCGTGTGGGCGGCTCGATCCGGATCATGTTGTCCACGGTGGGATAGGAGATCCGGGTGCCGGTCGGCCGGCTGAAGCGAGTTCCGGTGAAGGGGCGGACGCCGACGCGGGGCACCTGGACGGGCAGTCGCGTGCGGGTGGCGTAGTCGTAGCGCTCGACTGTGCGCCACTCGATCTTCTCGACCCTGGCGACGATCGTGGCGCCGACGTTGCCGGATCGGGTGCCGTAGGCGACGAAGTCACCTACGTGGACGGGAATGCTGAGTAGATCCGGGAAGTGGTCAGTCAACGGCGGTCTCCCAGTCCTCGGGGACCGCGCGCTTGAGCGCGTCGAGGACGGCCTGGGCGTTGTCCTTGCCCACCACCGCGGCGACCTTCTTGAAGTCGTCGGCGTAGTCCTGGTGGAGCGTGAGCGTCCAGTGCTCCAGGTTGATATCGGTGATGCGGGCGCGCTCGCGCGGGAACGGGTCGAACAGCCGGTCGTACTCCCGCTCGATGTCCATGATCGGCGGAATCGCGGATTCGCTCTTGGCGGTCAGGGTGATGGTCTTGAGGTACTGGGTCATGGAGTGGGTCACCTCGTGCAGGTCTTGTCGGACGGGACGACGGCCAGGGAGCCGTAGGGGCTGTCGAAGTGGTAGATCACGTAGATGCGGTTTCCGTGGTCGCATTTCGTTGCTGCGTTGGAGAAACCGTCCGGGAACGTGACGATGTCGGCGGGCGCCTCGTTGGTGATCGGTGAGCGCGGGGAGTCGTTCCAGGGCTCGGCGTACTTGCCTTCACACGCGGTGAGCGTCAGCACGGCGACGGCTGCCAGGGCGAGGCCGGCAAGCGGCTTGGCGAGCTTCACGCGACCACCGCCAGCTCGGTCTTGCTGACCTCGTCGGAGTCGATCAGCACCTTGTAAACCTGCCTCGACGCGGTGTGGAAAACCACGATGCCCTCGGGCGCCATCCACTCGGGTTCGGCGTAACTGCCGTTGTCCTTCAGATCGTCGATGACTTCGCGAAGCGTGTGCTCGTTGAACGTGCGATGCGCGAGCACGGGGACGACGTCGAGCCCGTCGACCTGCGCCAGCTCGTCGAGCGGGGCGCCGTCGCCGTCCGTCCAGCGGCCGGTGTTGAACAGGCTGAAGCGTCGCTCGCCGTCGACCAGGCCGTAGCCGCGCTGAATGCCGGAGCCCCACCATTCGCCGTAGTGATAGCCCGGTCCGAGCGTGTCCGCCAGCGCGCCCGCGTTCTCGGTCACCCAGGCGGCGAAGCCGTAGTTGTCGTCGTCGATGGTGAGGGTGCGGTTGCGGGACTGGGCGCCGACCGCAGTGCGATCGGGGTTGACGTAGACGCAGGCGTTCGTGCCGTCGATCTTCTCGGTGATGACGACCGTGCGGAACAGTCGCGGGGTCTTGGGCCAGGCCCGGAACTCGAAGTCAGCGAGGGTCACGCGTGCTCCTTTTCGCCCGCTCGTCGGCAAGGCGGAAGTCGTGTTGGATCTGCTTGAACGTGTTGTGTGCGTCGCGGAAGGCGCCTCGTACGGCGCCGGTCGCCGCAGCCACGGGGACCGCGACGACGTACACCAGTCCGGCGACGGCCAGGTGCATCACGGCTGGAACTCCCGCAGGAACCGGGTGATGCCGCGTTCGCCTGCGACCTCGGTTCGCGGCTCGGGCCGTGCATGGTCGAAGTAACGCAGAGTCGGGACGATCGTCAGGCCGTACTCGGCACGGACCCGGGCATCGACGTCCTTGAACACCAGCTCGACATCGTGCTTCTCGCACCAGGCTTCGACCTTGGGGCGGAGCAGGATCGTGGAGACGCCTGCGGTCTGTCCGAATAGGAAGGCGTGCTTCAACTTCGTTTGGCTCCTTAGTAGTCAGCTCCGTACAGCGATCCCCAGCTCCGCAGCCCGACTTCGGGATCGGTGCCGATCCAGACCGGTCCCATGTCCTCGGCCATGTGCCGTGCGATCTCGCCCGCGCCCCATCGGGCGCTGCGCTCAGGCAGGGATGCGACCACTTCGTCATGGATGGGTAGGCGCATGTACGGGGTGAAGCCCGCCTTGTGCAGGCGGATGATTCCGCGGCAAGTGACGTCGCGGCTGCTGCTTTGGATCATGTAGTTCAGCGCCGAGTAGGCGCGGGACTCGTCGACTGGCAGGCGCCGGCCGACTGGCGTGGTGATGTAGCCCTGACGCCGGGCCTGGGCGGCGAGCCGGTCCGAGAGCCGGGACACTCCCGGGTAGCGCCGGTCGAACGCCTCGACGACCCGCTTGGCGGTCGCCATGTCCAAGCCGGTCTGCTCGGCCACCGTGCGGGCGCCCCCGCCGTACACACGGCCGAAGTTCACCGTCTTCGCGTACTTGCGCTCCGGGGCGTCCTTGGTGATATGCGCGCCGAACGCTGCCTGCGCGGTCATCAGGTGCAGATCGGCCCCGTCCGCGAATGCCTTGATCATCGTCGGGTCACCGGAAATCGCTGCCAGCACACGAAGTTCCTGTGCCTGGTAGTCGACCGAGGAGATCAGATGCCCTTCGTCGGCAACGAAGCAGCGCCGGATCATGAAGTCACCCGAGGGAAGGGTTTGCGCCGGAATCCCCGTAATGCTCATCCGCCCGGAACGGGCCTGAAGCGGATTGATGTTGGCGTGACAACGCCCCTCACTGTCCATACTGGACAAGAAGGTGTCGACCCACGTGGTTCGCCACTTCCGCGCCTTCTTGGCCTCCTTCACGGCCTTCGCGAACTCGTCCCCTTCACCGACGAGCTTGTCCAGCAACGTCTTGTCCACCTTGCGTTTGCCGCTAGGTGTGCGACCGGTGATGCGGACGCCCCGGGCCTCCAGTACGTCGGCGACCTGGTCCGTGGAGTTCACGTTCTCGCAGCCGAACCGTGCGGCGATCTCGGTGTAGGCCATCTCCTCGCCCGAGAGCTGCGCGGAGAGCGTCAGCGTGTAATCGCTATCGAGCAGGAAGCCGGTTCGCTCGTAGTACGAGCAGATCTCTGCAACCTCATGCTCATAAGGAATGAGATCGCGTGCGCTGTCAGGAACCCTAGGCAAGAGAATCTGCGCGAGTCGCGCGGCGAGCACGGTGTCCATCCCGGCGTACAGGTTGTACTCGGGGTGGTCCAGGGCGATGCGTGACCAGATCCGGTCCTTGGTGGTCTTGTGCTCTTTGGCGAGCTTCGCCATGAGTCCCTTGACGGACTCGGCGATCTCGCGGTCGATGTAGTGGCCGGTTAGCTCTTCGAGGCTGAGCCCGACGCCGCCCTTCTCACGGGCACGCGGGTCCACCAGGTGAGCCAGGATGCGGGTGTCAAGCACCCGGGGCCACATGTCCTCCATGCGGACGCCCAGGTGCTTGTCGAAGACCTGAAGGTCGAAGCCGCCGTTGTGGAAGATCATCCGCTGCACTCCGCGGAGCGCTCGGCGGACGTCTTCGGCGAACTGACCGCCGTGCTCGACGGGGATCACCCACGCTTCGCGCGGGGTGCCGAACTGCACGACCCGGAGCTGGAAGCCCGGGGCGTACATCTTCAGGCCCGTCGTCTCGGAGTCCACGGCGAGGCAGCGGAGGTTCCGCCGTATGAAATCGCGGAATCCCTCCAGCTCGTCCTCGCGCTCGACCACCCGGATCACCGCCACGTCGCCCGCGATGGGCTGGCGGTACTTTTTCACTGCCCTCCTTTGTCTGCCAGTTCAAGAAAAGTGGTGGTTAGTTCGCCGCCTGGTGATAGAGACCCCTCACGATGCGGCTGACGGTCGCGGGATTGACGTCGAACGCGTCGGCCAATGTGGACTGTTTCCAGCCTTCGGCGCGCAGCGCTCGAATCCGGCGAACGTCGGCGGGAGCGAGCTTTTTGCTGTTATTGCTCGCATCTCGCAAGCGCGCGTTTTCTCTCACGAGTTCGGCGCAGCGTTCACGCAGGCTGTTGAGATCAGCCTGGATGTTGCCCAGAAGCTCGATGGTTCCGGGCGAAAGCGTTGCTGTCACAGGTAACTCCGTTCCGCGTCGAGGTAGAGCACGTACCGGAGGTTGATGACGGTCAACTGGTCGTCGTCGCGGTAGACGTACAACACGCCGTCGTCGACCTGGTAGCGCGCTACGTGGCCGAAGGTCAGGGTGGTTCCGTTGGCGAAGTACACGTCGAGACTGTTCATGCCCGCCCCTCGTCAAGGTCGCGGACACCGTGCGGGGCGACCTCGCGCAGCGCGCCGAGTGCGAGGCTCGCGAACTCCTGCTCCTCCAGACTGGCGATCGGCTGACCGAGGTCGGTGACGACCACCCGCCAGGCTCGCAGGCTGCCCGTCACCAGGGCGGGCGAGTCGATGCACGTCGGCAGGACGGCACGGGCGGCTTCCCGGGCGTGTTCCGGCGGGAAGCCCTGCTCGACGAAGATCTTCTCCAGGCGCTCGTAGGACTCCATCGAGTAGTAGTGGTGCTCGGCGATGATGGCGTCCGCAGTCGGCCAGTCGATCCCCTCAAGCTCGTCGATCAGCGCGGGCACGATCGGCCGGAGACGGGACAGGTCCGCAGTGGGATGCGAGACCGCGGTGACGACGATGCCCGGAACCTGGGCGAGTGTCGCCACCAGAGCGAGCGTGACGTCCTCGATGTAGAAGGTGACGCTGACGTGCTCGAATAGCGCCAGGCCGCGCTCGTCGAGCGCCTGAGCCAGGTAGTCCTCGTTGGTTTCGGCGTCCGGGCGTTCCCAGGACTGGTCCCGAGTTCGGCCGGCCACCTCGGTCAGCTCGTCAGCATCGGTCACGCCTGCTCCCGCGTGGACGCGGTAGGGGGTGAGCAGCAGTTCGAGTTGACTGAGGCGGGTGGACGCGATGGGGGCAATCTGCACGAGTTCTCCTTCGGGAACGGGCCGCGCATCGACCCGCCTGTCTGTCAGTTCAAGAATTGACCTACTTGACGAACTCCGGCTTGCACTGCTCGCTGCGGCTGGTCGCGGAGCAGAAGAAGCCCTTATAGGCGTTGCCCTTGGCCGAGGTGCCGGACTTCCACGTCATCTGGCCGTGCTTGCAGAAGCGTTCCTCGCCGTTGGGGGCTTCGGTGGCAGCGGCCGGCTTACCCCGCTGCGTGCTCTGAGCGCCGCTCGCGGCTGTGTTGGTGGACTTGCTGGAGAAGTAGCTACCGACCTTGGCGGCCTGGTCGAGCAGGTCCTTCAGCGGTTCGGCGTTGGCTCCGGTGATCTGGTTGAGCGCGTCCGGGACGTTGACGCCGTCGATGGTCACCCACGGCGAGTCGTAGTCCGTGCCGCCTTTGAGGGTGATGCGGACGCGGTTGGCGTCGGAGTGGTCGGTGGTGGGCGGGGTGCTGGGCACCTGGTTGTCCTCCCAAGGGCTTGAGGTCGTGGTGGTCTGCGCTTCGTCGGCCGGGGCCGAGTCCGCGGGGGCGTCGGCGAACGGATCGAAGGTCATGTGTTCTCCCGGTTCAGTGCGGCATCGTCGCGTTCTCGTGGATGCGCTGCTGGTACTCGTAGTCGTCGAAGTCCGGCTCGTAGTCGTTGTCGTGCATGGCTTTCACCTCCTATGAGTGCTGGCGCGACAGTCGCCGCGCGTCCTCGTTGGAGATGGCCTTGCGTGAGCCGGGGCCGTCGTCGTGCTCGCGGGTGGTCCTGCGGACCACGCGGTTCATCAGTTCGGTCAGTGCGTCGACTGCGCGCTGGAGTTGCTTGCGTGCCCGCGCTTCGGTCTGTCCGGCGCGGCCGACATACCGGTTGTGGAGCGCGTTCTGGTAGTCGGCCGGCAGGCTGGCGAACGCGGTCACCACGTCCGCGCGGCCGGGGTCGAACTTGCTTCCGCGTTCGTTCAGCGCGCCACCGTCGAGCAGCCGACGCACTTCCTTCGTCGAGTAGAGGACGTTGCCGCTGAAGGTCTCGTAGTCGCCCCGATAGCGGGCGGCGACATGGCCGCCGATCTTGGCCAGGACCCGGAGCTGGGCCGCGTCGTCTAGCTCGGCGACCGTGGTGGCGTAGTTGTCAGCCAGCAGTGCGAGCACTATCTCTTGCTCGGCGTCGTCCGCGTCGATGACGCTGGGCCACTCCAGGGCGGTGATGCGTGCGGCCTTCTGGACGGTCGGCATGAGCGCGAGCAGCGCCGCGCCTTGTTCTGTCACTGCTCTCCACTTCGTCTGTCAGTTCAAAATCAGACCGAGAAAACGGCGCCCTCGACGCTGAACTTCCGAGCCTGGATGGGAATGATCTCCGTCCGGACGTGCTGGCCGTCGACATGAGCGATCGCGAAACCCTGCTGCCAATCAGCCGTTCCGCCGTCGAGGTACTTGGCCTGCCGCATGTCCATGAGGTTGCCGACCTCGACACCGGTCACGGTCTTCTTGATCTCGCCGCCGTAGCCGGTGGAGTGGTGCCCGATGCCGAGCCGGTGCGTGTGCCCCATGATCACCGAGACGCCCATTTTCTTCGCGGCTCCGAGCGCGGTGTTGCCCGCGATGCGGCTGAGCGAGATCTTGCCCAGGTGCCCGTGTGTCATGACCCAGTTCGGTGCGAACGCGTGAAAGTCGGGCAACTTGGTGATACCGAAGCCGTCGAAGTCCAGCAAGGTCTCCATGCCGAAGGCTCCACTCTCGGCCAAGGCCGGCGCGTACTTGGCGAGGTACGTCCGGGGTCGCAAATCGTGGTTGCCTTCGATCACCCCAACCGGGCCGTCGTAACCCTCCCGAAGCACGGCCAGGAAGTTCTTCTTCGCGTACTCGGCGTCCTCGAACACCGACCCCTCGTACTCGGCCGCGCTGCCCTTGCTCCAGCGCGAGGGCTGGGGGAAGTCCATCAGGTCACCGATCTGGACCACTTCATCGGGCTGGAATTCGGCGATGAAGCGGAGGACCGCCTTGGTTGCTTTCCTGTCCTCGTAAGGCATCTGGGTATCGCTGATGACAACGATCTTCTTCGTCACAGATGGTTCCTCAGTGCCTTCTGGATTCGCCGGAGTCTGATGTGGATCATCGCCGAGTAGTTCGCGTTGTCCTCCAGCTCTTCCAGCGCGTACTCGATGAGGTCTTCGAGCGCCATCGCCTCGAACTTCTGGTGAAGCTCGCCGGAGTACTGCTCCTGGCCCACGCCGATGATGCGGGAGGCGCAGCGGTCGATGAATTCGCGGGAGTACTGGGCGAGTTCTTCGGCGGTCATGCCGTGCTCGGGTACGAAGCACTCGTCGTCGCCGTCGAAGGCGTCGAGTGCGTAAGTGCTTGTCATGCAACTCTTTCTGTCAGTGCGGACTTGCCGTGCTTGACGACCATCGAGTTCACGTCTTCGCCCTCCATTGCGGGGACGATGAGCGCGTTCGGCAGGTCGCTGGCGAGCTTCTTCGCGAAGGACTTGCCTTGGCCGTTGTCGTCGTTGTCGGCGAAGATGAAGACCTTCTCGTAGCCCAGGAAGGGTTCGCGGAAGTGCTTGGCCCAGGATTCGACGCCGGGGATTCCCACCGAGGGGATGCCGCAGGCGGTTGCGGTGATGGCGTCGATCTCGCCTTCGCAGATGCCGATCGTGTCGTCGTTCTGGGCGAGAGCGATCGTGTTGTACATCCTCGGTCGGTCGCCGGGGAGGGTGTTGTACTTGCCGTGGTACTCGTGCTTGCACTCCGGGGTGATGCACCGGAATCGGAGGCTGACGACGGACCATTTTCCGCCGGGAGCCCAGCGCAGGTAAGGGATTGCGAGCATTCCGCGGTAGGACTCGTGGCCGACGACGGGGTCAGCGACGTAACCAAGGCGGAAGCGGCTGACTTCCGTCGCGATGCTCGGGGCCATCAGAGCGCGTGTCGCCAAAAACTCTTCGGCTGCGCTTCCGGGCAGGCTTTCCCGGTATCGGGTTGTGGCTTCGGCCAAGAATGTCTTCCGCGCGTCTGACTGCCTCGCCATAGGTGATGTCCTCCTCTCTCCTGATGAGTGCGATGACGTCGCCCTTGACGCCGCAGCCGTGGCATTTGAAGGCGGTGTGCTCGTAGCTGACGCTCGCGGATGCGCGGTCGTCGCCGTGCCAGGGGCAGCGGCATTTGTTCCACTCGTGCCGGTCGGCCGGCGGTTCCCAGTCGGGGAAGTAGTGGCGGATCACGGCCGTGATGGCGGGCGCCGTGGTCACGGTGTGCCGTAGTAGGCGCGCAGAAGTCGGGCGGCGAAGCTGCCGGGCAGCACCCAGGCCGCGTCACCGGTCGGGCCGCCGTGCCGCTTGTAGACCACGGCCGTCTCGTCACTGGTTCCGTTGTGCCCGGCTTGTTCCAGCGCGTCGTTGAGGTGTGTCCACATCTGGACTCGGTCGACGGCCTTGCACTGGATCGTCATCGGTATCTCGCCGATGTCGCCGCGATCATGGCCGCCGTACACCGCGCCGTTGCGTTTGGCGCGCGGCCAGCCAATCACGCTGTGGCAGAACGCGACGACGGCGTTCTCCCAGTTGCGGCCTCGGGCTTTGACGGCTCGGCCGTTCGGCACGGCCAGCTTGCGGGGTTTGGTCACTCTCCTCCTCTCATACGGGGGCGAACAGGTCGACTTCGCGCGTGGCTGTCGAGGTCTGCGTGGCACCTGGTGCGGCGAAGGTGCTCACGCTCGGGTCGCGGATGGCCATCTGGTCGCCGATGAACTCCAGCTCGGCGTAGTCCTGCCCACTCGCGTCGGACCGGCCTCCGCGGTTCTTCACCGTGCTCACGCACAGCAGGTCGGGTACGAAGTCGTCGCCGGGTCGTTTGTGCAGGGTCAGCACCAGCTCGGGCACCCGGCTGATCTGTCCCTTGACCCCGCTGAGCGGGATGGCCTTGTTCGAGTCGTTGAACCCGCCGGTCACGTGGTGGAGCCCGACGACACACGCTTCGGTCTCCCGGGCCATCGTGTGCAGGTAGTCCATCAGCCCTTCGAGGCCGGCGAAGGGATCGCCGTCATCGTCACCGCCCATGCCGGAGCGGACGTTGGTCACGTTGTCCACCACGATCAGCTCGGGGTAGTCGCCGTAGACCTCCTCGTAAGCCTCGATCGTTCGTTCGAGTTCGGGCAGCGTCGGCGACGCCGCGTAGTTGAACCGGATCGGCAGGCCGGTCAGGGCTTCCGTGATCGGCCCAAGGTCGTCGTTCAGCACGGCTTCCGACGAAGCCGCCAGCGACCAGCCGGTCAGGATGCTGATGGCGCGGGTGAGCTGAACGAAGGCGTCGCTGTCCGCGCTGAAGTAGAGACACGGCACGCGGGCCTTCAGCGCCAGCGTCAGCGTGAACGCGCTCTTGCCCGTTCCCGGTCCCGCCGCCACGAGCGCGAGCTGGCCGCGCAGGAACGACGTGCCCCGGCTCGCCAGGCTGTCGAACACGACCGGCAACGGCTCGCCGGCCGAACCGCGGACCCGCTTCGACTGCATCAAGCTATGCAGAATCAACCTCCGTACTGACAGATTGTCTGTCTGTTCAATATTAGGCGGCAAAATCGCAGGCCGAGGCCACCGAGCAAAACCGACACTTCGAGGACTCGGGCACAGGGTCAAAGCTCTCGCCATTGATTCCGTCGTCGACCCGGGCGTACTCGTCGCCAAGCCTCTCGGCTGTCCAGTAGTCCAGCGCGTACGGGATCGTCGGCTTCCCCGAACGTCCCATCCAGTAGTCGCCCGAGGAGATCTCGACGTCGTACTGCTGCTCCAAGGCTCGGGCGTAGGTCGCCAACTGAAAGTCATCGCCCGGCGTATTGCCCGACTTGATGTCCCTGACCACGAGGGGCGGTTCCATCCGCGAAGGCTCCGGGGTGGCACCAGAAGTCACGGTGGTGACCTGGTCTATGTAGCCGCGGACGTCGACCCCGCCAAAGCTGGCCTCGAACTTCAGCTCTATGGCCGGCGTGCCTTCGGGGGTGATCCAGATGACTTCTTCCGGGTGCTCCTCTGTGTAGTACTCGACGTAGCGGCGGATCTGCTCCAGGCCGAGCAGGAACCGTCGCTCGACGTCCTGTTCTCCGTCGTACGGTCCCGAGCGGAACCACACGCGGAAATTCGGGCTGTCTTCGCAGAGCTTGTTCACTTCGCGGGCATACGCCTCGGCGAAGACCTGTTGCGCTGCCTCCAGGGTCATCGTTCGCCCCGACCGCTCCCAGGCTTCCGCGGCTTCGTGCACTGCTGTTCCTTGTGGCAGCCAGGCCGCAGGTCGTTGCCAGGCGCGCTCAAGCCTTTGCAGAAGGTACTTCTGCGGGCACGAGACGTAGTCCTTGTACTGACTCACCGAGCGATAGCTAGGCACGGTCACTCACCTGCTCGCCGTCCGAGCAGTCGGCCGGCTCCGATGTCCGGCATTGCGGGGCGAACGCGTGCAAGCAGTCATGAAGGATGCGATCCCCCGGGCATTCGTCCCACAGGACGTAGGTCGCGTTCTCGGCGCGACCTCCCGCCATGTCCGCATCATCGTGCCATTCGGAAATGCCTTTGACCGAGCAGTGCGCGGTCAGCAACCGACGAACTTCAACGAAGAGTGGGCCATCCTCTCGGGCAACCACACTCCGATATACGCCAAGAATGGCCCCGTTCTCCATCGGTTTGCTCCATGCACCAATGTAAGGGAGGTCATCTACCTCTAGCGCCTTTCCTTTCCCCACAGCGTTTCTCCCAAAGTCCCCTCCCCGAGGACATAGGTATCCCGTCAGTTCCTTCTAGCTGGCGTCGATATCTAGTCTTCCTCGGGAATCCGAAGTAGCTCACGAGCCTTATCGGTGAGGGATACGTAGTCGTTAATCCGAATAATGAGATCACCATCACGCTGTTCGCGTGGTTCGTAGCTCCACCCGCCCGACTTGGCGTGGATGTTGGGTTGAATGTCTGGGTCATACACCACGACAAGGCCGAGTTCCCGGAGCTTCTTGTGCCAAGCCTTCAGCAGCTTGACCTGACGCTCCGACATTCCCTTATCGCCAACCAGGGCATTCTCGACGTGGTCCGTGACGCGCTGGTAGGTCGTGTTGCGCTGAAGGGCACGCGGGACATTCTTGAGTGGAAAGTGTTCCTGCGCCTCCTCCCGCGGAGTCTTGTGAAAGGTTTTGCCCTGCTGCTTTACGTAGGTGACCGTCCCTTTGGACACGCCGTGCATTACGGCGATCTCAGCCTGCGAAAAACCTTTCGCTCGTAGCTCGTCAATTAACTGGGGCGTCAGGTTGTGCGACGCTTTCCTGGGCATGTTTCACCTCCTCAAGGGGAAGATAGTACTGGCAGACCGTCTGTCTGTCAAACTACGGAGTTACGCACACCGACGTCACAAGTGCCACCCAACCCCTTCGAGGGCTTTAGGCGAATCAAGGTGGCATAGCTTCTCCAAGTTGTCGTCGTCAGTCGTGTAGGCGGTGGTTCGCGGGGGACTCGACCAGGGCCACCCAAGCCTCTAGATCGAACATCTGTTCTAGCGCCGCATCCGTTACAGGATCTTCCGGACTTTTCGGGCGGGCGGCAGATCCGCAGGTCAAGCCCTGCCGGCGGCGTGCGGACCGGCTTGAGGCCAAGCCTTTTGCGTCTCGCTCGCGGCGGCCGTGAACTCGGCCGGCGAGTCGCAACGGGTAACGGGAGCGGTCCACAGTCGGACCAAGCCTTTCCCGTTGCCGAAGCCGCGGCACCCCCGGGCGCTCGCGTTGGCACGCCGGACGCCGAAGTGATCGGCCCGCACCTGCGGGTAGTCCACGACGCATCCTCCCCAGACCCCGCGCGACCGAGCGCAGAACCCCCAGCAGCCAGTAAACCCGAAGATCATTCACTCTCGTCAAGCCTTTTTGGGCGTCGATACCGACCCGTGACCCTACCCGCAAGTACTGACAAAGTTGCAGGTCAAGTGAACTCTAGGGACTACAAAGAAGGGCGTCAGCCGACGCTTACTCCAGACGGGTGAGTCGAGGCCGGCGGGCCTGAGAGGCGCGCAAGACGCTCTCAGGCCGGCCAGCTCGGCCCCTCCGCGGAGTCGCTGCGGTGTTAGGCAGCTTCGCCCTGTGCGACCGACTGGAGGGGGTTCCTCTCGGGCCGGACGACAGGCCGTGCGCTGCTGACGATGCGCTCGCTGACGTCGTAGTTGAGTTCCCAGGCATCCTCGGCTTCGAGATCCGCCAGCACGCCATCGAGCGCATCCCCGTGCAGGGCGGCGAGCGAGCACAGTTCGTCTGCGGTCACGCTCCTCGCGTACTCCGGCTCCCACTCGAAGAATCGGGCCAGTGCTTCCCGCACGTCGTCCGCTTCGACAGACGCCGTGTACTTGATCTCAGCCAACTGGGTCCAATTCATGTTGAGCACGCTCATACGTTTCAAGCCTTTCTCTGGTTGTTGTGTGCTGCGTGCGTGTCTCGGAATCGAACCGAGGCCCAATGGCGACCGTCACACGCTCCTACTGCCGACCTACACGCCCTGGAAGATCCCGATCTGCGTTCCGTCGTAGACGGTCCGGTGTCTTCCGAGCGGACCCATGCAGTCGGTCTGGTGGCCTTCGAGCCAGACCTGGGCCGTGGTCAGATGTCCGTATGCCGCGAAGAGAGCTGCCAGCGCCTCGGCCTCCTCGCACGTGAGGCGTTCACCGACCTCGACATACTCTTCCTCGGAATCGAGGGTGAAGCGCTTCAAGAACTCCGTCACCGCGAGCTTCTGGGTCGATTTCACGGCTGACGTCCGCGTGCTTTTGAACACTGAACTCTCTCTTTCCTTCTCGCGCTTGCGTTTACGTGCGCGCCCCGGAGTCGAACCGGGCTCCGCTGTCGCGGGGACCGTCGCGCGCTGGTGTTCTCGGGCTCAGGCTGCGCTCTTCTCCGGCAGCTCGAAGACCTTGGCCGAGTAGGTGTCGTGCCCGGCAATGTCGTCGCACTCCCAGAAGTGCGCGTTGAGCCAGAGCTGGGCGCCTTCGGCCGATCCGTTGGAGTGCAGTACGTCTGCGATGTGGTTGACCTCGGTGCAGGTGAAGTAGGTCCCGAGGTGTACTGCCAAGAGGTTGTCCGCGAACACCTCGGTGAACCGCTCGGCGGCGAAGCCCGGCGCTAGCGGGATCATGTCCCCGAAGTCCTTCTTCATGGCTCAAACCTTTCTTCCGTTGTTCAGAGCGCACGCTGGGGAATCGAACCCACACCCGAAGTCGGGAACCGTTACGCGCCAATACTTTCCGCTCTAGCGACCAACCCGGATGTCGTCGACTCCGCTGTTGTGGCATTCGAACCCGGCCCGAACGGCGTGCTCACGGTTCTCGCCGAGGAAATCGAGCAGGTCCGTCGCGTGCTCTCGCGTGATCTGGACCAGCTCCGCGGCCGTGGCGCTGGCGACCGCTTCGCGAAGGTGCTCGTCGTCCTCGAACATCTCGGTGAGCGCCTGCTTCAGCACGCTCGGGTGCAGGCTCAAGCGGTAGTCCGCCGTGGTCTCCTCGAACCAGTCGACCGTCACCAGCTCGGGCTCGGCGCCCTCCTCGACGATCTGGACGTCGAACACCTCGGGGTAGTACTCGCCCGAGAACTTGTCCGGGTAGAAGCCGTCCGGGTCTCCCTGATAGACGTTGACCTTTCGGGGGTGAGTGCATGATTCGTAGAACCACACCTCCCCGCGAAAGTCCGTGAGCCGCTGACCCCTCTCCAACTCCTTGCCGTACTTGTCGAATACCTTGAACGCCATGACTCAAGCCTTTCCATGCGTTGGGGTTCGTCCGTTGAGGGAAAGCGCCGGACGGGCTCTTGGACCGCCCAGCACTCAAACGCAACGGCTATCCTTTTCCCGTCACATGTCTTCCGGCCCGTTCCACTTGCCGCCCGTGATCTTCGAGATACACGTTCGTTCCGTTTTCGGGCGTGCAAGCGGCTTATCCCTGTCGTACGTGAACGCCGCGAATCCATTGGAGAGTTTGTCCGCCCAGTACCAACCGATTCGCTCTCCGTTCAGGAGCACATACGCGTGAATCCAGTCGCCAGGGCCGCGCTCCAGCGAGTATCCGGAATCCTCCATGTAACCGCTCATCTCTTTCTCTCGAAATCACCTTGAAGCCTTCGAGTGCGCGCCCCGGAGTCGAACCGGGCTCCGCTATCGCGGGGACCGTCACGCGCTGATCAACCAAAGCTTTCTCGGCGGCCGTAGGTCACCCGCCCCGCCGCCAGTCGTAAATCCCTGGACCCGTCCACACGATCTCGGAACCGCAGTCCTTACAGCGGTCACCTGATTCCGGATCATCGGCGGGTCGATGTTCGTGGTCATCCAGATCCCACTCGGAGCCATCGTGGTAACCGCACGCCCGGTCTTTCCACCAGCCGGTTTCGCTCGCGTCCCAATCGTGGTTACCTTCGGGGCATCGGACGTAACCCGCGCACTTTTTGCAGTTCACGACGGTGCCTTTTCCTGGCCAGTACCACGGTCCCGCCACCGCTTTCGCAACAGGTGTAAGAAACCGGCAGTACGCGCACGGGTACACCGCTAATGAAGTCATGGCTCTCCTGTCGTACGTATTACGAAGCGCCTGCCGCGCGAGTCGAACGCGCGCTATGCCACCTGGGCAGGCTGCCGAACTAGATTCGTGGGCCAATCCATTGCTCTGGGAAGCCGCCACCATTACTCAGCTCCTCGTCAAGGCTTTCGTAATTCTCAACGATTCGCTCAATCATGGTTTCCGCCTGCTCGAAGAGCTTTTGCGAGCCGTGCACGTCGCCCAACTCGGCGAGGTCGCACGCCTCTTGAAAGACCTTGGCACGCTTGAGCGCAAGGTCCCGAGCACCTTCGAGAGCTCTCGTGGGATCAAAGCTTTCCGTCACGGCAGGTCACCGCAGATCCGGTTTCCCATCGCGAAGCAATCCCAACCGGATTCGTCCTCGCTGATCACGCCGTCGCCGTTGTCATCACCGGGAATTCCGGGCACGGCCCGTTGAGGCGCGTCATTCGACGGCGTCCACGGGTCGAACTCCTGCCAGCAGGCGGTGAGATCCGATGAGCAATAGGTCTCCCAATGCCCGGACCGCATTACGGCTCCCAGACTGCCGAGCGTCATAGCAATGGAGAGCACCATCGCGAAGGCAATAACGCGTCGCCTCATGGCTTTTTCCCCGTGGTCCGCTCGTGAAGTTCCGCAACGACCTGTTCCGTAGTCCGCCCAGGCGCTACGGCCCGTTCATACGCGGACTTCCACTCCGTCGCGCTCGGTTCGAGGTGCCAGAGCGCCACCTTGCCCGAGTTGGGCGCACTGATCGCCTGGTATCTCCAACGGGTGTCGGGATGGTCCCACTCCCATATGTCGAGCCCGAATCGTTTAAACCGCTCCACTATTTCCCTTTCGATCATGGCTTTTCGAGTGCCTGCCGCGCGAGTCGAACGCGCGCTATGCCAACCGTGGGCAGGCTGAGACCCGACTATTCACAGAAGATCGCTGTCTCTCCATTCACAAGGCTGAGGAACGTGTAGCCCTCCGTCTCAAGGGTCAATACGTAATCGTCCGGATCGAAGTCGAGACAGGAAAGAACCTCGGCGGCTTTTGCGGCCTCCGGATGTAGCTCGGCGAAATCTTCGTACGCCCAGTCCGTGAGACTGTCGACCGTCGCGAGATACGCGTCTTCCCAAGTCTTTTCGGCTTCTTCGAGGTCACCCTTTTCCGTTAGCCACGCGGCGAACGCTTCACCGTTCTGAGTAATCAACTCGGCGATTCGATAGAGCCTTTCGATTCCGTCATATTCGCCGACTTGGTAGCCGCAGAAATCCTCATAGTCGTGCACCGCATACTCTTCGGCAACGTCAGTATCGCCAACGGCGACGGAAGGAGACTCCACCATCATGGCTGAAATCTTTTCCGACACGTCATCGAGTGACAGCGTGTGCACGTCAAGCTCAATCCACACGCCGTGAATACGGCCACAGTTATAGTCGCCAAGCGATGCGACATAGATTGATGGATATGACATGACTTCCGTTTCTCCTAGTCGTTGCCCGAACGCGCCAGGCAGACGCAACGCCATGCCTGACACGCAAAACGCAACGACTAGGCAACCGGCCACGAATCGACGGTTTCGCGAAATACCTTCTCGGCATCCTCGCGGCAGAAGTACTGAATGAGATCCGGCAAAGCTGGCGCCGGATACGTCCACATCACCCAATGGTCCTGACAGCTATCGGTCTCGAACCACGCCACCTGTTCACCGCTGCGCGGGTGTACGACGTGGTCAATCGTCCACAGGTTATTTCTTTCGGGCTCGCTCATTTCTTCCTTTCGTGATCAAACACGGAGTGAGCGCGGACATGCCGCGCCCCACCGAATCGGGTCACTCAGTAGAGCGTGAGCTGATTGGGATCAATCCAGGGCTTGCGCCATTCGGAAATGATGTGATTGAAGATGAATTTCACGGCGTCATCGCTGCGCGCGTTCACCACGGACGTAGCGGTTTCGCAGTACCATTCGTTCTCTTCGTACATGTAGTACATTTCCCGAATGGCGTCTTCGTCGTAACCGAAGTCTTCAAATTCGTACGTGTCACAACCCGCCAGTTCGGCAAGGTCGCCGATCGCGTCCGATCCAAGCCATTGGTCCCATGCCTCTTCCGCCAATTCGGTCACGTAATCACTGTGAGCCTCATCGGAGATAAGAGGGTAATCGGTGAGCCGGTCGAATGTATCCGCCAAGTCTTCGAGAATGGCGATTCCGTTGTCGACGTCGTTGAGGTCTGGCAGTTCACCTAGGGTGATCCAGGCGGACCCAGCCCCGTGAACTCCATTCTTCGAAACCGTGACACCGGAGGCGTCTTCCAGCGATCGAACGTTGGCAGCGTCGCAGCAGGAACCCCCGTAATCGGAGTACTCCGCAAGCGTGAGCCTTACCGGGTACCAGTCGTTCGTTTCCTCACCATCCGACATAATCAGCGCGTAGAGCTGTTCCGCCGGAATCTCTTCGGTGCCATACCGACTCCACCGACCGCTTTCGACGGTTAGTGACGTCAGATGATTGTCTACCAGCCGTTCCCATGCGTTGACTGCACGCAAGTATTGATCCGGCGAGTAGACATGAGTGAGCGTGATGCTCGCAGTCATGCCTTACCTTCCCGTCTGTCAGTTCAAGAATGGACCTGACAAAGTGCCTGCCAGAGGAATCGAACCTCCGCGCACCCCAAATCGGGCAGGCTTCCGTTTGCGTTTACTTCTGCCCGCTTTCGATGGCAAACCCACCCATAAAAACGTAGTTCACATATACCGCGACAAAAGTTTCAGTTTTAGTGACAGTAATCTCGTCATCCTGGTCCGCGTTGATTACGCAAGACCCGTCTTCGTCGAATTTGACTAGCGCCATTTCCGCCTCCTGTTCGGTACCTCAGAACCCTGCGCGGACACTTCTGCCCGCGTAGGGGTGCTCAGATACCGAGCGTTCACGTTGTGCTAGGTACACCCGCGTTGCTTTCGCAGTCCGCTCGGTTCCGCGTTCGCGGAACGTCCTCGCACATTCTTAGACGCGCTCACCCAAAACGGGATCATTGCGCTGACTGCGGTTGCTACGGGCACGTGATTGTTGTTCAGGTGCCTGCACACCTATTCGGTTATCAAGGTCCAAGTGGAAGGGCCGGGTCCGCGCGCCTGGGGGCTGGCCTTTCGGTCTGCCGCCCTTCCTGTCTGGCTGCCGTGTCCCCCGGCTGGCCTGACATGAGTAACCGTACTGGCAGACTGTCTGCCAGTTCAACTAACTGTGGCGGCGGTCACATCGTGTTCACGTTTTGCCTGGTAGGGCCGTTGCGCTTTGGCTCGGTGGTGCGGCCTGGTCACGCGCTGGCCGTTGTGACACCCCTTGGACCTATGCCAGCGGGACCCTCGGGAGGGGGGACCAGAGGGGGGAGGGCTGCCCGCCGCGTCCACGCGGCCTAGTGCGCGCTCCGGCGCGCTGACCCTCTCCCCGGTATCGGCCACCCTGCCGGTACCGGATAGGGCGTCTACGGCTCTTAGAGAGCCGTTCTCCGGCGCGCTGAACGCGCCATAGGGCAACCGCTAAGGCGGTTGCCTATAAGGGGCCTCATTGTCTTGGAATTCGAGCACTCGAAAAGGTCGACTTCCGTCGAATTGGCAGCGTCTCAGAAGTGTCATTCTCCGAAGAGACGATTACCAATGTCAGCTCATAGGTAGCGGCTGCTTAGGCCGAGCTACAGACGTTGACCACGTGGTACCGGGTGACAATCACTCACCGGACAATCTGCGCGCTGTATGCGCGCATTGCCATGCCAGGAAGTCCGCTTTTGAGGGACGGTCTGCATTGGCGCGTATGCGTGCACTGCGTGCACGTCCGGCAGGCAGGCACCCGGGCGCACGCGCGCAGTAGACGCAGTGTGCAGGGCTGCACTGGCACGCGGCACGCGCGGGTATACAGCACTGCGCTTGTGGGCGCAGCAGGTAGAGATGCGTTTCGCATTCCTATTTTTGCATTGACAGACAGTCTGCCTGTTTGGTAAGCTAGCGCGAGAACTTAATATGGTTAGGCTTGGTCCCCAGGGGGTGTACCCCGTCGGGGGCCTCCCAGATCGGACCGTAATGCGGCTGCCCGGCTCTGTACGGGTTTTCAGGTCGTTGAGCGCCCGCCGGCCACCTCGCTCGCCGAGGTCACCGCGGGTTCTGCGGTGTGAACTGGCCGAGCTTGGTCCGCAGGTCGCCGAGACCTGCGTAGACCGGTTCGATCGTTCCGCACATCTCCCAGTCTATTCCCACGCCGTAGACCTCGACGGGGCCTTCGGCTTCGAGTTGCTGGCCGTCGTCAGACAGTGCAACTCGCCAGGGCTGCTGGTCGTCGATCGGGAAGCCGGGATGCGAGATCACGAAGTCCAGCACCGCGAGCACGGGCGCCAGCTCGGCAACCGGGAACCGGAAGGCGTTGTGTATCGGGTCGCTGGAGATCCGACGCGCGTACAGGCGCTCCGCAGGCACTTCGGCCTTGTTGAACTTGTGGGCGTTCCAGCCGCGGACGCCCATGTAGAACGACTCGCTCCGCGTCTCCAGCGTCCAGCCGCCGGCCTCGGTCGGAAGTTCTTGAATCGCGCCCACGCGGGCTCCTCTCACCTAGTCACTGAACACCGATTCTTCCACGTACTCATTTCCGAAGGGGTCACCGACATGGGCACACGTGGCCCCGTGCCGAAGCGCGTTGATCAGCGCGTTCGCCGCAATAAGGATGAGCAGCCGGTTGAGACTGTCACCGCGCCTGGCGCGGTCGACGTCCCGGCGCTCGACTTTCCCGAGCCGCACCCGATGATCGTCGATTTCTACGAGAGCCTGACGAACTCGGCCCAAGCCCAGTTCTACGAGCCGAGCGACTGGCAGTTCGCTCGCTTCACGCTGCACTTCGCCGATCGCCTGGTGAAGTCCGGCAAGCCGTCGAGTCAGATGCTCGCTGCGGTCAATAGCGCCCTGTCCGACCTGCTGGTCTCGGAAGGCTCACGCCGCCGGGTCCGCCTGGAGGTCGAGCGGGAGCAGGCGAAGGGCCAGCTCATCGACGTCGCCGCCTTGTTCCGCGAGCGGATGGCCGAGTAGTCATCCGCTCGCGATATTTGAAGTAGGCATTGTGGTCATGAGTTAGCCCAAGAACGCCTTCTTCATCGTCGGACGCTCCCAGTTCCTCGCGAATTTTCCGCAATAGGTAGTCGCCCAGTCCAATTACTTCAATGTCGCTACCATCGTCAGCCAACGGTGGTCGCTTTCCTTTTTTGAGGGAATGCAAAGCTAGGCCAAAGCTGCCGACATAAGCGAACGCAGCATCGCTTACAGCCTGGCTACTTATTAGTATCGACTTATCCATAAATTCGCTGAGCGCCGCCTCGGCGTCTTCGAGCTGCCTTGCAATTGCAACTGAGTCGCCTGGTATCCGGTCGTCTCCGTTTGTTTGCTTTTGGACTGAAGTGATCAGGTTGCGGCGGCTCTCCTGCACCAAGGGAATGATCTTGCCGTATGCATCAATTCGATGCTCGTACAGGTGCTTGTCACGTTCCAGAGTCCGTTGATGCTCTAGCTCTGCACGCTGCCGTTTAGAGGCTGTACGGCTAGTCCATAGCGCAGTCGAGACCGTAGCAAGCAATGTCAGCAGGCCGCCTGTAGCTGTCGCGACCACTGCGTACCACCAAGGCGTCTGCATCTCGTAGATGCTACCGCCCCTTGGAAAGCCACACACGTTACTTAACAATAATTTAGGATCGGGAGTTTGGGTGCAGGAGAACTTGCTGCCTGCCCCGAGTCATGTCATCGGGCCGACCTGGCGCAGAAAGCGCGAGGGCGGCTGGTGGCTACCGGAACGCTCCCTCGGCTGGGACATTATCAACTGGCTCGCCGAATACGTACTTCAAGCGGGCGGACCCCGCGCGGGCGAAGCGTTCCTGCCGACTCTGGAGCAGGCCCGCTTCCTGGTCTGGTGGTACGCCGTCGATGAACGAGGGCGGTTCGCCTATCGCTCCGGCGTGCTCCGCAGGCTTAAGGGCTGGGGCAAGGACCCGCTGGTCGCGGCGATGAGCCTCGCCGAGCTGTGCGGGCCGGTCGCGTTCGACCGCTTCGATTCGGCCGGCAACCCCGTGGGCAAGCCGCGGGCGTCGGCCTGGGTGCAGATCGCGGCCGTCTCCCAGGATCAGACAAGAAACACTTTCGCCCTCTTCCCGGCTATGGCGTCGAAGAAGCTCCGCGAGGAGTTCGGCGTCGAGCTGAACAAGACGATCATCTACACCAAAGCGGGCGGGATGATCGAGGGCGTCACGTCCTCCCCGCTCGCGCTGGAGGGCAAGCGCCCCACCTTCGTTGTTCTCAACGAAATTCAGTGGTGGGTCGAGGCCAACGACGGCCACGGCATGTTCGGCGTCATCGAGGGCAACGTCACCAAGTCCTCGTACGGCACCGCCCGCTATCTCGCCATCTGCAACGCCCACATCCCCGGCCAGGACTCGGTCGGTGAGCGGCTGCACGATGCAAACCAGGCGGTCCGCGCCGGGCAGGCCATCGACACGGGCCTGCTCTACGACGCGCTGGAAGCCCCGGCCGAGACGCCGGTCTCCGAGATCCCGCACCCCGAGGACGACCCCGAAGGCCACGCGGCCGGTATCGCCGCGCTGCGCGCCGGCCTCCTCATCGCTCGCGGTGACGCCGAATGGCTCGACCTCGACGTCATCATCGCGTCCATTCTGGACATCAACAACCCAGTCAGTGAGTCACGGCGGAAGTTCCTCAACCAGGTCAATGCCTCCGAAGATTCCTGGATCGCCCCGCACGAGTGGGACCGGCTCCAGTCCGACGTCACGTTGGAAGCGGGCGACCGGATCACGCTCGGGTTCGACGGCTCGAAGGGCAGCGACCACACCGCGCTCGTCGCCTGCCGCATCGAGGACGGCGCCCTGGTCCCACTGAAGGTGTGGAACCCCGAGCGCTACCCCGGCAAGGAAGTGCCGCGCGACGACGTGGACGCCACGGTGAAGTGGGCCTTCGGCCGCTTCAAGGTTCTGGGCTTCCGCGCGGACGTCAAGGAGTTCGAGGCGTACGTGGACTCCTGGTCTCGCACCTACGGCCGCAAGCTCGCGGTGAAGGCGACCCCGGGCAACCCCGTCGCCTACGACATGCGCGGGCACAAGAAAGCCTTCGCCCTCGACTGCGAGCGATTCCTGGACGCGGTGCTCGAAGGCGAGATGACGCACAACGGGGCCGCGGTGCTGCGACAGCACGTGCTCAACGCGCACCGGCACCCGACCATCTACGACGCGATCGCCATCCGCAAGGCCAGCAAAGACTCAGACCGCAAGATCGACGCCGCTGTCTGCGCGGTCCTGGCGTTTGGTGCACGACAGGAATTCCTTATGTCCAAACGAAACCGGAACAGGACGGCGGTCGTACTGCGCTGATGCCTGTTTCCTATGAAGAGCACGTCGACCAGCTCACGAACAAGCTCAACGGCGCGATCCCGCGCCTGAAGCGGTCGAACGCCTACTACGACTCGAAGTACCGGCTGGAATCGATCGGCATCGGCACCCCACCCGAGATGCGGAAACTGAACGTCGCGATCGGCTGGCCGAGGATGTATCTGGACTCAATCGAAGAGCGCCTGGACGTCGAAACGTTCCGGCTCTCGGGCAAGGCCGACCCGATCGAGCGCCTGACCGACTGGTGGAAGTACAACCGCCTCGACGAGGAATCCAGCCTCGGTCACCTCGAAGCGCTGATCTACGGCCGCTCCTACATCACCGTGTCCGCACCAGGCGAGGGCGACCACCCCGACAATCCGCTGATCCGGGTCGAGTCGCCGCTGAACCTCTACGCCGAGGTCGACCCGCGCACGCAGAAGGTCAAGCGCGCGTTGCGCCGCTACAAGGGGCCTGCCGGGTCGCTCGACGAGTACGCCACCCTGCTGCTTCCCGACGACACGATCCAGCTTCGCCGCTCGGACGGCGCGATGTCGCGCTGGACAGTCGAGAGCCGGGCCAACCACAAGCTCGGCCGTGTCCTCGTGGTGCCACTGCTCAACCGGGAACGGCTGTCCGAACGCGACGGCCGATCCGAGATCACTCCGGAGATCCGGTCGATGACCGACGCGGCCTCGCGGGTGATGATGAACTTGCAGTCCGCCGCCGAACTCATGGCGGTGCCGCAGCGGGTCATCTTCGGCGCGGATGCCGAATCGATCGCCGGAACCGGTTCGCAGCGCGAGATCCTGGACGCCTACTACGCGCGGATCATCGCCATCGAGAACGAGATGGGCAAGGCCACGCAGTTCACCGCGGCCGATCTCCGCAACTTCGTCGAGGGCCTGGAGCAGATCGCCAAGCACGTCGCCTCCTACACAGGTCTGCCACCGCAGTACCTTGCGTTCGCCTCGGACAACCCGGCTTCGGCCGAAGCCATCCGCAGCGCCGAGGCGCGACTGGTGAAGAAGGCCGAGCGCCGCGCCCGCATGTTCGGCGGGTCGTGGGAAGAGGTCATGCGCCTGGCCGTGCTGGTCATGGACGGCAAGATCCCCGACGACTACTACCGCCTCGAAACCGTCTGGCGCGACCCCTCGACGCCGACGTTCGCGGCGAAGGCCGACGCCGTGTCCAAGCTCTACAACAGCGGCAACGGCATCATCCCGAAGGAACGAGCCCGGATGGACCTCGGCTACTCGGCCGAGGAACGCGCAGAGATGGCCAAGCAGGACGACGCCGAACCCGTTGCCCGGCTCAACGCCCTGGTCGGCGCCCCGATTCCCGGCCAGCCGCGCCCGCCGGCCACCCCGCCGCCGAACCCTGCGGCAAAAGACGCCCCGGCGCAGGTGGCAGCGTGACCTACGAGGACTACGTGGAGCGCCAGGCCGCGATCACCGCCGCACTGGTCGCTCTCGCGCTGCTGATCATCGCCCCGTTCCGGCTGCTCCGGCTCGGCCCGCGCGAGTGGGTGGGGCTGCTGGCCGCGCTATACCCGCACGTCGAGCAGGCCCGCCGCCGAGCCGCAGAGCTGGCACGGGACTTCTACGACAACGAGCGTGAACACCAGCTCGGCGACGCCGAGCGGCACCCGGTCGAACTGGCCGGCTACCGCCCGGACTGGTTCGAGGACGCGATGGGCGCGGCGAAGCCCGCCCTGATGCACCCGGACGCCACAGAAGCCGACGTGGCCCGCGCGGTCTCCGTCGCGGCCAAGGAAATCGAGAACGCGGGCCGCAAGACGATCCTCCGCGCGGTCGAGACCGACCCGAAAGTCAAGGGCTGGGCTCGGGTCGCGGGCGGACGCGAGTCCTGCGCGTTCTGCACCATGCTGATCTCCCGTGGACCGGTCTACCTGTCCGCGGACTCCGCAGGGCTGGAAGCCGACACCGTCTCGGCGGTCGCGCTGTGGCGTCAAGCAGACGACGCACAGACACCAGCCGAGCAGGAGCGCGCCGAAGCTGCCTTGGACGAGCTGATGACGCGCTGGCATCCGAACTGCGATTGCAAGGTCGTGCCCGTGTTTAACCGGGCACGCTGGCCTGGCCGAGACGCCTACCTCGACGCTGAGCGTCTGTGGGCCTCGGCCACCAAGGGCCATTCCGGGCGTGACGCCCTCAACGCGCTGCGACGCGCGCTCTATCACGGCACCGAGAGCGATTCTCCCTCTCTCGAACTAGCCGCATGATCAGATTCACCACGGTCCATTTTGCTGAAGCATCTCGGCTTCGATTTCATGTTTCGTCTGGATCTCCTCATGAATATAAGTATCCGTGGCATCAAAAAAATGCGCTACGCCACTCATGGAGTCATGAAACCGACCCATGTGAATTTGCGGAAGTGTTGCGAGTGTTACGTCTCCCTTGGCTGTGATCGGATATCTGAAGTGCTCAGAGGTTGGATCTAACTCTTGGAGCTGTTTAAGGACGCGGTCAACGTTTTGGATGTTATCTACTTCATCCTCTCCGAGACCTTCCTGGAGCAACTTCTTCAACTGGAGCCACAAGACATCAAGCTTATGCGTTCGCGGGAACTCGCCGCGCCGCCCTAAGTAGTACTCAAATCGAGTGATCAAATTCTTGAGCTGCAACTCCACATAGTGTCGCCAGCACATCAAGAACGGGAAGACGAGATAATCTTGATCTCGGCCAGTCGCGGCGACGCGCTCAACAATCACGTCGGCGGCTCGCCAGTACCCGTTGATATAACCAATCCACCGATCGCGTGGCCAATTTATGCAGGCGATCATCCACCAGTCACCGTCGCCAGCGAGCAAGTCGGCCTCTGGGCTCGGCCACGGCGTCGGACCATCATCAAACGGATCAGTCATTAATCCATTATGACCGATCGCGCTCAACCGGTCCACGCCTTAAATCGCCGGTCAGTCGATCATACCGCCTTGCTCAGCCTGGTTGCTGATTTCCCATCACGACGCCCCTGGAGGGCGCATTTTCCATGCCCTGGAGGCATTTGCATGTCCGAGACCACCCAGTCAGGAACGACCGAAGGCACCGAGAACACCGCGCCTGAGGCCGGAGCTGGCCGGCAGTCCGAAGACGACCTGCCCGAGTGGGCTCGCTCCGCGCTGACCGATGCCCGCAACGATGCGGCGAAGTACCGCGTCCGCGCTCGCGACGCCGCGACCGCAGCCGACACGGCTGCCGCGGAGAAGTTCTCCACGCAGGTCAGCACCCTCTCGGACGAGAAGTCGGCGCTCGCCGCCGACCTGAACACCGCGCGCCTGGACAACCTCAAGCTCCGGGCAGCGCTCGCGGTCGGGATTCCTGGCGAATCCGCCGCAGAGTTCGCCGACCTTCTGAAGGGCGACAGCGAAGAGCAGATCGTGGACCACGCCCAGCGCGTCGCGTCCACTTTCGGAACCGCGTTTTCCGCCACCCCTGACCGACCGGTTGACCCGGCGCAGGGAATGACGTCTGAGAACAGCGGAAACCCCGACGACGCTTTTCAGGCTTTCGTCCTTAGCCAACTTTCAAGCTAAGGATTCTTTCTTCTAAATGGCAACACTGAGTGAACTGAAGCCGACTGCGACCCAGGAGCAGGCGGCGGGCAAGGTCCAGGGGCGTCTCGCCCACGTCCCGGCAGATCTGCTGCCGAAGGAGATCGTCGGCCCGATCTTCGAGAAGGCGCAAGAAAGCTCGCTCGTGCTCCGGCTCGGCGAGAACATCCCGGTCAGCTACGGCGAGACCGTGATCCCGATCAACACGAAGCGGCCCGAGGTCGGCCAGGTCGGCACGGGCACCAGCAACGAACAGCGCGAGGGCGGGGTCAAGCCGGTCTCGGGTCTGGGCTGGGGCTCGCGGTCGTTCTCCCCGATCAAGCTGGCCACCATCGTGACCACCTCGGAAGAGTTCGCCCGCAGCAACCCGCGCGGGCTGTACTCGCGGATTCAGAACGACCTCGCCTTCGCCATCGGGCGAGGCATCGACCTGGCTGTCCTGCACGGCAAGCAGCCGATCAACGGTCAGCCGCTCCAGGGCATCGAGGCCGCGAACGTCCTGGCCAACACGACCAACAAGATCTACCTCGACGAGCCCGAAGACGGCAAGACCGTGGGCGGCAAGCGCAAGGCGTTGGTCGAGCAGGTCCTTGCCGGATACGACCTGGTTGCGGACAACTCCGACAACGAGTTCGACGGCTGGGCTGCCGACACCCGCTACAAGGGCCAGCTCTCCCGGGCGACCGTGGTCCGCGACGTCAACGGCAACATCGCTGACCCCGCCGCAGTGAACCTGCGGGCGGGCGTGACTGAGCTGGCCGGCTTCCCCGTGAACTACGGCCGAGCCGTCGCCGGGGACCTCGGCGCCGCGACCGACAGCGGAATGCGGTTGCTCGGCGGTGACTTCTCCCAGCTCCGCTACGGCTACGCCGACCAGGTCCGCGTCAAGGTGTCCGACACCGCGACCCTGACCAGCGGCGGCGAGACGATCTCGCTCTGGCAGACCAACCAGATCGCCATCCTGATCGAGGTCACCTTCGGGTGGGTCGTCGGCTCGCTGGATGCGTTCGTCCGGTTCAACCAGACCGGCTGGACCGCCCCGGCGGGCGGCTGATCGCCCATGCGCCTGATCTCCCCGCACGGCGTGACCGTGTTCGTCTCCGACGAGAAGGGCGAACAGCTCAAGGGCAAGGGCTACACCGAGACGCAGGCGGCTCCGGCCGCCCCGCGCCCGGCTCGCCGCTCCCGCCAGCGGCCGGCACCCGCGCACGACGACACCCCCGACGAATAGGAGAGGCCGTGGCACTGGCCACCGTGGGCGACGTCTCCGCGCGTCTGGGCCGCGACCTCTCCCCGGACGAGGCCGAACAGGTCTCCACCCTGCTCGGTGACGCGGAACTGCTGATCAAAACCCGCATCCCCGATCTCCTCGCACGCGTCGCTGCGGGCACCATCGATTCGGCCGTCGTCATCATGATCGAGGCCAACATGGTGCTCCGCGTCGTCCGCAACCCGGACGGATACGTGCAGGAGACAGATGGGAACTACAGCTACCAGGTATCAACCGCCGTCGCGTCCGGGCGCCTGAGCGTCCTGGACGACGAATGGTCCTGGCTCGGCATCACGCGCGGAGTGTTCCTGCTCGTGCCGAAGGTCAACATCCCCTGGCATGACCCGGCCGAACCGCGGTGGTGGACATGAGCCTGCTCGATAAGGCCACCGAAGACGTCGTGGTCTACCTCGAAGAGGTCACCGCCGACTCAGACGGCAACACCATCACCCGCCCCTCGGCCACCGGGATACCGGCACGGGCGATGATCCAGCTCCAGGCGCAGTCTGGCACGTCCGCGCGCCGCAGCGAGCAGGACAACGAGGGCTTCGAGACCGAGTCGGTCTACCGGCTCCGGTTTCCCCGCGCGTTCGGGCACGTTCTCGGCGCGCAGGCGCGGATCTCCTGGCGCGGGCAGTACTGGGCCATCATCGGCGACGCGCAGATCTTCAACGGTTCACCGCGAACGCGGCATCTCGACTACACGATCAGGCGGACGTAATGGCTCGACGGGTAACCGGCGTGCGGGTCTACAAGAACGCCGCCGAGGTTGCCGCCCACGAGCTGGGTGTCCGCGCGGCCGTCACCGACGAGGCAATCAAGATCGGTACTCGCGCGACGCTGCGTCTGGCCGCGCACCGCGACACAGGCCACGCCGAGATCGAGGTCAGCAAGGGTGCCAAGGGCGTCGACAGCTTCGTGTCCCTTGTGGACGACGCCGCGATGAGCATCGAGTTCGGGCATCGGCACAATCGCTCCGGCGAGTTCGTCCGCGGCCTGTACATCATCACCGGGGCCGCTGGCCTCGCTTAGGAGTTCCGTGGTCGACCGCACGATGCCACGGGTTCAAGAAGTTCTGTTTCCGGTACTGCGCGCGAACCTTCCGGGTGTCCAGGTCGTGTCCTGGGTTCCCGACGTGGACTTCCGCGCGTTCCCGATTCTCGAAGTCCGCCGCCTTGGTGGGCTCCCGCGAGACGTCCGGCGGCTCGATAGACCGGTCATCGAAATGACGGCCTACAGCCGTGACGGACTTGTGGCGACCGAGAACTTGCTTCTTGACGCCCGGCAAATTATTTGGGACATGGTTGAGAATCAAATTCTGACTTCAGCCGGATATCTCCATTCGTACTTCGAAACGATGGGTCCGACTCAGTTTGATTCTCCCTTCGATGACTCATGGCGAGTTCAGTGTCTAATCCAGCTCGCCGTGCGTCCTCCTAAGAAATAGGGAGCAAGACGCCGAATGGCGCTGAACGACAACGCGGTTCTCACAGCCGCGACTGGATACATCTTTACCGCCCCCGAGGGCACTGCACCACCAACGCCGCAGGCGGTCGAGTCCTTCGACCCGGCGACCGGATTCCCCACCTGGAACAACATCGGCCACACGTCGAGAGATGACCTGCCGGAATTCGGCTACGAGGGCGGCGACACCGAGACCAAGGGAACGTGGCAGTCCGAAGCGCTGAAGACGGTCGTGAAAGAAGCCGCGGTCGACTACGTGACGTGGAAGCTGCACCAGTTCGACGAAGAGGGCCTGAGCCTGTACTACGGGCAGGCCAACGGCTCGACCACCACGGGTGAATTCAAGGTCACCGGCACGGGCGCCGCCACCCGGCGCGCTCTGCTCATCGTGATCGTGGACGGCCCGACCGCAATTGCGTTCTACGCTCCGAAGGTCGACATCCGCCGCTCTGATGCGATCGAGCTGGCCGTGGACGAGTTCTCCAAGCTGCCGCTGCGCGCCACGTTCCTTAAGGACACCACGAAGAACGAGCTGTTCCGCTGGATCAGTCTCGACACTGGGGTCAACCCGGCAGACCCGCCCGCAGGCGGCTGAGCAAGCCAGGGGGCGCGGTGATCGTGGCGGACCTGCCGCGCCCTCTCTCTTCTTCCTGGTCCGCTTTTCCTTACAGCTCTGAAAGGTTCGCCACCCCGTATGTCCACTCTGTACACCCTGGACAAACTCCGTGAGGATGTTGACAGGGAATTCGCCCCGCTGAAGATCGCGGTCGGCGACGACACCTACGTCCTGCGGAACCTGCTGCGGATCGATGAGACCGACCGCGACGCCGTCATGGAAGCGATGAAGGATGTCGAGGCCGCAGCCGCCGACGAGGACGCCGAGACCGAAGCCGACCTTGACGACGTCAAGAAGTTCACCTCGGCCATCAACTTCGTCCTCGCCACCGTCACCGCGCAGGGCAAGGGCACCAAGCTCATCGGCGCCTTCGACGGAGACATGATGCTCGCAATGAAGGTGCTGGAGCTGTGGTCGGAGGCGACTCAGCCGGGGGAAGCGCGGAACTCGCCCGCCTGATCGACAGGTGCGGCGAGGAAGTCACCGCGGATCTCCAGCAGTACTACGGCATCGACGTCGCCGACGTCCTTCGCGCCGACGCGCGGCTCTCGCCGCGCCGAACACTGGTCCTGCTCCGGCAGCTTCCCCCGGAGTCCGCGACGTTCGCGGCTCTGCGCGGCGGGAGCGAGTTCCGGGGCTGGGGACCAGACCGCTACCTCATGGCCCAGCTCGTCGATTCCGTACGAGAGAACACCTTCGCGTTCATCTCGGCCAACTCCAAACGCAAACCACAAGCCCCCGAACCCGTCGAGCGCCCTGAGCGCTACGCCGAACGCACCCGGGGCAAGAACAGCTTCCGCGCCCTGGCTACCGCCTTCCTCGGCGCTCGCCGAGCCAAGAAGGGGACCTGATGGCAGCCAAGGGACCAGGCGGCAAGGAAGTCGCACGGGTCTCCGTGCGCGTCGTGCCCGACTCGTCGAAGTTCCCGAAGGACCTGGAAAAGGATCTCAAGGAGCAGTCCGGCCACGAGATCGAAGTACCGGTCGACCTCGACACCAAGGCGGCCGAGGCGCACTTCAAGGCGTTCAAGGAAGCCCTCCAGCGGCAGAAGATCGAAGCCAAGCTGAGCCTCGACGCCGGACCGATCAGCCGCGTCGCCGCCAGCATGGACCGTGCCCGCCGGCCATTGGCCGGTATCGGCGCGCTCATGGAGGGCTGGGCGCGGTCCCTGCGGAGCGTCGGCCAGTCCGCCGAGCGCACCGCCAACGCCGTCGTCCGGGCTCGCCGGGAGGCTGCCGCCGCTGCGGCCGAGACCCTGCGCTGGGTCGGTTGGATGATCAAGTTCACCGTCACCACCGACAACGCCCGCCGGGCGTGGGCCTCACTGACGGGCTCGGTCAAGAAGCTCGCCAGCGAGATTCGCCAGGTCCCGACGCTGCTCGCGCTCGTCTCGCGCTACCTCGCGCTGTCGGCAACAGCCGCCGGCCGACTGGCGCGGACCCGGATCACCGGATTCGTCTCCGCACTGTTCAGCGGCCGGACCTACGCCGAGGCGTTCTACCGCTCGATGGAACGGGTCGCCATCTTCGGCGCCCGCACCGCGGACGCGTTCGACCGGCTTCGCCGGGTCAAGCTCTCCGACGTCGGCCGCGCCCTGCGTGGCATCGGCACCGCTGCGGCGGGGGCCGTGCGCGGGGTCAGCCGCCTGGGCAAGAGCTTCGTCACCAGCCTGGGCAAGGGCATCGGCAAGACCTTCGACGCCACGGTCAAGGGCATCGGCTCGGCCATCAAGTCCGGGTTCTCCGGCGCTGCCAACATCCTCAGTTCGGTCGCGGGTGGGTTCGGGAAGATCTCCACGACGATGCTGCTGGTCGGCGCCATCGTCGCGATCATCGCGCCCCTGGTCGGCCTCGTCTCGACCCTGCTGGCCGGCATCCCGTCCCTGGCGCTCGCGGCAGGCGCCGCGTTCGCCGCGATCTACCTCGGCCTCGACGGCATTAAGCGGGCCGCCAGCGGACTCAAGCCGCTGGTCGACAAGCTCAAGGCGTCACTGTCGGACACCTTCGACAAGGCGCTGACGCCGATCTTCAAACGGCTCGCCACCGTGTTCCCCACCCTCGAAGCTGGGCTCACCTCCGTGGCCAAGGGCCTGGTCCCGCTCGCCGCCGGATTCGCCAACGTCGTGACCTCCGCGTCCGAGATGACGCAGATCCGCACCATCCTGGACAACACCGGCAAGTTCTTCGCCTCGCTCCAGCCGATGGTCGAGAACTTCATGAGAGCCTTCCTCACCCTCGGGGAAGTCGGCTCTCAGTCCTTCGGCGTGCTCGCCGGGGTACTCAACACCTTCGCCGCGAACTTCAACGCGATGGTCCAGCGGCTCAAGAATTCCGGCCAGCTCACGACCGCGCTCGAAGCGCTCGGCAAGGTCACCGGGGCACTGCTTGACATGTTCACCCGCCTCTTCGAGGCTGGCGTTCAGGCTATGGGGCAGATGGGTGGACCACTGTCCACTTTGATCACCGCGCTGACCAACGCGTTCGTCGCGCTCATGCCCGCGCTCACGACGATTTCCAACCTGCTCGCGAACGTGCTGGGCGCCGCACTGAACGCGATGGTCCCGATTATCACGGCCCTCACACCCGCGTTCCAGCTCCTCGGCGACATCGTCGGAACGCTGCTCGTCGGCGCGATCCAGGCGGCCATGCCGATCCTGACCGCCATCGCGAAAATTATCGGCGAAGTGGTTTTGCTTGCCCTGAAAGCGATCCAGCCGATTTTGCCGCCACTGATCGCGTTCCTGACCCAACTGGGCCAGATCGTCGGGGCTGCGCTGCTCCAGGCATTCACCGCAATCTCGCCGCTACTCACCCTGGCCGCGCAGTTCCTCACCCAGATTCTTCAAGCCCTGACCCCAATCTTGCCCGCGATCGCGGAACTGGTCAGCGCGGGCCTTCAGGTATTCATCGACATCCTGTCCGCGCTGATGCCACCACTCATCCAACTCGCCGAAGCGATCTTCCCTGTGCTGGTCGACGTCGTGAAGCAGTGCGTTCCAGTGTTCCTCGAAATCGTCAAAGCGCTGACCGACCTGCTGCCGATGATCACAGAAATCGTGATGGCTGTGGGTGAAGCGCTCATGCCGATCTTCCAGTCACTTTGGAATCTGGTCAAGGAAATCTGGCCGTCCATTAAGGACATTATCGAAGGCGCCTTGACTGCGATCCGGGGAATTATCGATTTTGTCATGGGAATTATCACTGGCGATTGGGATCGAGCCTGGCGGGGAATTCAGACATTTCTCGACGGCATTTGGAAAATCATAAAAAGTGCACTCGAAGGCGCCTTGAAGGCCATCGTTTGGTTGTTCACCGACTTGCCGGGAAATCTGCTCAGTGCACTCGGAAATCTGGGCTCGCTCCTGCTGGGCGTCGGTCGAGATCTGCTCGTCGGCCTGTGGAACGGCATCGCCGGAGCCGCAGACTGGTTGTGGCAGAAGGTCAAGGACTTCTTCGGCCATCTGCTTCCGGGCTGGGTCAGAGACATGCTGGGCATCAACTCGCCATCGAAGGTGTTCGCCGACATCGGCAAGTGGATTCCTCCGGGCCTCGCCAACGGCATCGACGCCAACGCCCGCGTCGCGACCGACGCCGCCAAGACCCTCGCCTCCGGTGTTGTCGACGCCTTCTCCATCAACGGTGACGCCCGCCAGTACGGCAAGGCCGTCGCCGCCGACTGGGCCGCCGGACTCAACTCCGGCCAGCCGGTCGCGCTCGCGGCGGTCGACGACATGGCGGCACTGGTCAACGACGGCGTTTCCGCGCAATGGCGCGGCCAGGTCTCCGCAGACGGCTTCGGCTCCATCGGGGACAAGGTCGCCGATGCACTGTCCGGATGGAACGTCCAGATCGACAAGTTCGGGCTGGCGAGTCTCGTGCGGAACGCCAACAGCCGCAACGAAAACGGAAGGTAGATGGCGAACGTACCCGTGTTCTGGCTCGGGCCGCTCGGCAGGCTGGTGCCGCTGGGCTGCCCCGAGTCGGGGCTGTCGAACTCGATCCAGATGCAGGCCGCGGTGAACACCTCGGTCAACATGCACAACACCGTCGACCTCCAGGGATTCCGGCGCACCTGGACGATGGATCAGGCGTGGCTCGACGAAAACGACGTCAGCACGCTCGAAGCGATGTTCACCGGCATGATCATGCCGCCGCTGCGGATCATCGACCCCCTCAAGACCAACCGCTTCCGCCCGTCCGTCGCCGCGCCACGCGTGACGTCGCTGTGGAACGGAGGGCTCGAAAGCTGGGCTCTCACCAGGGGAGAAGGCACGGTCAAGCCGCTGCCCAACCCCGGGCACCCCAACCTCACCTACACCGACGAGGGCCGCACGGTGACCTACCGGCCCGACAGCGGACTGACCTGGAACCCGTCCAAGGACGGTGCCCTGCTCTACCCGAACGGCCCACGCCGCGCTAACGGCGCCCTGCGGAAATCCACAGTCGACCCCGTCCTGCCCGGCGAAGTGGTCACCGTGTCGTTCTGGCTCAAGACCACGGGAACCGGCACCGCAACCTTCGGCCTATCCACCGTGGCCCCCAACCTCACCGGGAGCTTCGGGACCGCGCTGACGTTCAGCAACACCGCCTGGCAACGGCTCCACCTGACCTACCCCGTTCCCGAGGACGGCTCGGTCATCGGGCTCGTGCCCTACTTCTCCGGCGCGAGCGCCCTCGACGTCCAGATCGGCCCCGGCCAGCTCGAAGCGGCCAGCGCGCCGAGCCACTGGCAGGCCGGCTACGGCGCCCCGGAGGTCGTCATCACCCAATTCGACTCGGTCTCACCTCGGTTTCCGCTGGTGACCGCTTCCCTGACCATCCTGGAGCTATAGCCCGTGTTCACCCACCCCGACTCCGCGGTCAACGCCGCGCTCGTCGAGGCGCTGTTCGCATCAGCCCGGGAGATCGGCGACAGCATCACCTTCGACTGGGGCCGCAACGGCGCCTACGACCACGAGTTCTCCAACCTGAGCACACTCGTCACCGAGGTCGAGCTGGAGCGCCCCGCGCTGGTGACCGACCTGCCTGAAGGCGTCAACACGATCCAGGGCTACTCCTCGGCCGAGCTGCGCGTCACGCTCAAAGGCGCACGCGACTCCGAAGAACTTCCCGTCTCCGAGCTGCTGTCCCCGTTCTTCGCACGCGGGCCGTTCTACAACCGCGACCTCACCGGCACCGCCGTGCGGTACTGGAAAACCGTCTACACCGACGCCGGGCCGGTCGAAGTCCGCCAGTTCACCGGGCTCGTCCGGGACATCCAGTTCAACCGCAAGGACGAAACGGTCGAGCTGCTGTGCTCCGACATCGTCCGCTGGGCCAACGCCGACGTCACCCTGCCGCACTGGGCGATCGACAAGAGCGGAACCGAGACGTGGGAGAAAGGCGCCGCGCGCCCGATCAACGCATCCTGGATCGTGGCCGAATGCCTTCGGCAGGCCGGCACTCCCATCGGACCTCTTCCCCGCCCGGACGCCACGGTGTTCATCAGCGGCAACGGCGCGCTCCTGCCCTCAGTAGGCGGGAAGTACCACGCCCCGTTCATCCAGACCGATCAACATGTCTTGCCCACCAAGCCGGAGGGGATCTGGAAAGACGGCAAGTACGGCCCGGCCCTCAAGCCGATCAAGGGGGACGGCAGCGAAGGCGCCGCGACCAGTTGGACCAGCGGCGAGCGCATGGCGCGGGTACCGCGCAACGGCTCCACCGACGCGCCGCTCAACGTCGGATTCAACGCCTGGTGCGAAAGCGACGGCACCACGACCAACAAGCCGCATCCGGGAGACGACCCCGCCAACGGCAACTTCGCCTACCTCGAAGGGCACTTCCACTACTTCAGCCTCGACGACGCCCCCAACCCGAACCTGATCTTCCAGGTCGGCCGCAACGGACAGGTCTATCTCGCCGTCATCACCACCACGGGCGAGATCTTCAAATGGACCTGGAAGTATCAGCCGAAGGGCTGGCGCTACTACGACCTCAGCGTCCGCTTCACCAGTAAGTCGATCACGCCTGTTTTGACCGTGGACGGCGCGCTCGTACCACTGCTGACCGGAACCCCGGCCACAAAGGGCTTCACCTACGGCGCCTACCCGGGCACGGACGCGGTCCCGTTGCACCGCCTGTTCGTGTTCGATCCCTCGCAGCACTTCCAGGTGTATGCCGGTCCACCCACCGGGACCGGCGCCGCTGTCTACCGGCCCGGCCAGGAACACCCGCCCACCACGGCGGATGGGCTGCCCTACGTCGACTTCCGCGGCTGTGTTGCCGAGCTGTCCTTCATCCCCGACACCTGGCACGACAAGGTGTGGACGGTCCTCCAAAAGGTGGCCGCCGCCGAGTTCGCCGCGCTCTACACCAACGAGTACGGCCAGCTCATCTGGCGCCCCCACGCTGAACTCAGGGCCAGCACGCCCACTGTCCCGCAGGCGTCCTACACCGTGGCCAACCTCCTGGACATGATCGTCAACCCGTCGCTGGACCAGTACAAGAACGCGATCACCCTGGCCTACGTCGACCGCAACCAGGAACCTGCCGACGCCTGGACCCCGGACAGCGGGCTCTCGTTCCTCGTCCCCGATGACGGGCAGTGGCACTACACCGACCGTGTCCGGATCGAGAACGCCGTCCAGTTCGCCACGGACATGGTCTACCTCTGCGGGCGCGATCCCGGCGAAATCAAGGCGGGCACCGCCGACCAGACCGACCTTCAACGACGCCTCACCCGCGAGTTCAACGAGATGATGCGGCGGGACCACTCCACCACAACCGCCGTGTTCGCCGAAGACGTCAAGCGCGACGGCGTCAACGCTGCACCTACGCCCAGTACCGACCTGGGTGACTGGAACTACAACTCTGCGAAGAATCCGGTCAAGCTCGAAGCCTGGGTCGTACCCGACCTCGACCAGCGCAACGTCAGGATCAAGGCACGCGTCACTCCCGACAGCCGAACCGCCGGCCTCTACGTTGGCGCTAACGTCCTGCTCGGCAGCTACGGCAGCGACGTCCCGAACCCGACCCTGACCGTTCGAGCGACGGCCTACAGCGACACGCGAACGAACTGGTACTCCGTGGAGGACCCCTCCGGGGTCGCCGAGCGGGGGCGCTTCACCCTGATCCTGGACGCGAACGACTGGCGCCAGACCACCGGTACAGCAGCCGCCATCGCTCCACAGCTTCTCGACGACACGATCGTGCCCGCACCGATCATCACCAACCTCTCGCTCCCGTGCGACCCGCGCCTTCAGCTCACCGACGTCATCGGCCTGACCTCCGGCTCCGGCATTACCGGTGCCATCAGCGCCCAGGTGGTCGGCATCCGCCGCGCGGCACGCGGCTCCAACGACTCAATCGACGTCCGCGTACTCCGCACACCCTCGAAGTGGGCGCTCGGCGTCCCCGGCGCGAGCGAACTCGGGCAAACCACCTATCTGAACTAGGAACGAACCGCGTGGTCAGCTACCCCATCCCGTCCCAGAGCGACGGCGCCCTAATCGACGAGAACACCTGGAATGACAACGTCGATGCGCTCAACGACCTCAACACCCGCGTCACCGCAGCCAAGTCCGCAGCCGACACCGCCAAGTCCACTGCGGACACAGCGAAAACGACTGCCGACACCGCGAAGAGCACGGCCGATGCCGCCGCTACTACCAATACGGCACAGAACACCCGGCTCACCGCCCTGGAAACGAACCAGGGCACCCGAGGCTCCCTCGACGCGATCTACCCCGAGATCCAGAATCTCCGGGGCCTTACCCTCAGCGGCACCACAGGCAACGCCGCACTTGGCAACCGACTGACCACAGTAGAAGCCAATCAAGGCACTCGCGGTTCGAACGGTCCGATCTACACCGAGATCGAAACCCTCAAGACCCAAGGCCCCGGGCAGGGAGCCCCGCCGGACACCTGGGCGAACGACACGCTTCTCTACGGAGACGTCATCGGCACCCGCTCCCGCAACGAATGCTGGTGGGGCGAGTCGGTCAGCAACGGCTACCTCACCGTTGCCGCAACCCGATCCACGAAGACGTTCGCCGCAGCCGACCTCCGCTTCTGCGTCACCGCGGCGGGCGCGGGAAGCGGCACCTTCGACCTCAAACTCTACGTCGGCAGCGGCCTGAACAACCTCG
Source organism: Amycolatopsis sp. cmx-4-19 (assembly GCA_049998115.1). Classification (GTDB taxonomy): domain Bacteria; phylum Actinomycetota; class Actinomycetes; order Mycobacteriales; family Pseudonocardiaceae; genus Amycolatopsis. Next base: position 94,965 of record JAEBEO010000008.1, read on the forward strand.
TCGAGAAGTCATTTCACTCCGGACCCGCCCTGGTGACCAGCGCGGGCGTCAAGCACCTGACGCTCAACAACATCAGCATCACCAAGAACGACTACGTGGCCATCGGCCTCATCTGCACGGCCTTCACCACGAGCCCGAAACTCAGCTCAACCGCGACCGGCGCAGGCTTCCAGCTCCTCATCGGCGAAATCCCATACAGCGCCTACAAGGGCGGACAGACCTACCCGCTTCCCGCAACTCTGAGCATCGACACCTCATACACCCGGTCGAACCAGGCTTTCTGGTTCGCCCTCGCATAGGCACATCGGGTGTTCAAGCGCACCCACTAAGAAAGGCTGACCCTGGTGAACACTGCTTGGATCGCCTTGGGAATTTCAGCGGCAGGCGTGATCCTCGCGTACTTCACCGCCATTCGCTCTGCCCACAAGCAAAGCAACGACGACCGGACCCGCGAGATCAGCGACGTCCGAGACGAGACGCTTGAGCGGGTGTCCGAGAAACTGGACACCATCCAGTCCCACGTCACTGACGTGAGCGCTCGCGTCAACGCGATGCAGACCGACATCACCGAATTGAAGGTGACCGTCGCCATTCACAATGACCGGTTCCAGCGACCACTAAGAGCCGTTGGTAACGACCGTCCGTGAGGACGGATAAGGATGTGATTCGGTGCTCTTCGGCATCGACATTAGCGACTATCAGCGCGACTTCGACCTTGCACGAGCGAAGAACGAAGGCTACGAATTCGCCTTCATCAAAGCGACCGAGGGCGCCACCTGGCGGGGCAAGTACTTCGCTGCGAACCTCGCCCGCGCCCGCGCGGCCGGAATGCTCGTGGCCGCCTACCACTACCAGCGAGCCGGGAACTCCGCGCAGTCCCAAGTGGACAACATCCGTTCGATGGTGCCCACTGACGTCCCGATCGTCATCGACGTGGAGGACGGCGGGGGTGGCGTCGACCTCACCCGCGACATCATCAACCGCCTGCGCCAGGCCGGATACCGCTCACCCCTGCTCTACCTGCCGATGTGGTACTGGCAGAAGATCGGAAGCCCGTCCCTCGCGGGCCTGCCGCCGCTCTGGTACAGCCGCTATCCCGCCAATCGAGCCGGGTATGCCTCGGTCGTCTGGGAGAAGAACGCGGGCTGGCTGAACTCGTTCTGGGGCGGCTACGGCGGCCTCGGCGTGGAAGTTCTCCAGTTCAGCGACATGGGCCGCCTCGCCGGCCGATCCCCGATCGACCTCAACGCCTACCGAGGAACCCGGGACCAACTGGCCGGCCTCCTCAACGGCGCCCCCGCCAGGAACACCCCCAACTCACTCATCTCAGGAGACGACGTGGCCCAGATCAAGGACTACGACCCCACCGTTGACGGAAACGGCAAGCTCTACACCCGCGCCCACACGTTCGTGCTGCCCGTGGGCCGCGCGTCGATGGTGACCGACCGCGCCTGGCTGTCGTTCAAGTGCTGCAACAACGGCCCCGGCGCCGAGTACGTCCGGCTGATGTCCATTCGCGGCGATGACCACCGCGGACTCGCGGGCGGCAACTACCCCGTCGACAAGGAGTGGAAGGGCGTCCCCGCCGACCACACCCGCGTCTACATCGAAGCCGCGGACGGCCAGGACCAGTTCACCGCCTACGTGCGAAGCGTCCACCCGTACAGCCTCACCATCGAGATCAAGCCGAAGGCCGCCTGATGACCCTCTGGACCAAGATCCGCTCCACCGAGCCCGCCGCGTTCGCCGAGTTCGTCCGAGCCGTGCTCGCCGCGCTCGTCGGCGTCGGCTGGGTGACCATCGACGACACCACGATCAACACCGTGGTCTCCGTCGTCGGCCTGCTCGCCTCGTTCGTCCTTACGCATTTCGTCCGCAAGAACGTGATGCCGGTGACGGACCCCTACGTCGGCAAGCGCCGCTCCGACGTATGACCTGGATCACTTCTTGTGCTACCCGGCAGGCGTGAAAGTGGTACAACCTTACAAATCCGAAATGCGCGGTTGGTCCGAAATAATGTGTAGATAAAGGATTTATCGGTCGTAAATTCCTCGCCCGATCAGGTCAACCGCGCCCTGGACCTTACAACATTCTTCGTTTGCGCGTGATATACTTAAGTTGGACATGGCTCGCTGTCTTTGAGCATGATGTGAGCTATGGTCAGGCCATCGACGGACGCCGACGTGCCCGATATAGGCGCGCTCCCGACTGATCCGCCTGTCTGGCGGTTCATTTTCCAAGCATCTTCTAGCCGGTGTGTGCCATTCTGGATAACGCTCTGGCTACTGCTGCTCATCGGCGGACTTCTAGCGCTCGGCTGGCTTGTCGGCCCCTGGGCGCCTGGCGCACTGGGTGCCCTCGGTCTAGTCGGTGGAGTTGCGAGGAAGGTCCGCGCTAGGCGCTGACATTGAAAAAGCCCCCCGCCTCACGGCGGGGGCTTTTTCGCGTCCTCAGACAATCACGACTCGGTCGTCCACTCCTCCTCGGGCAGTTCGTCCAGCATCGTGCCCAGCTCGGCGCGAGGCACCTCCTCGAACCCGCCATCGACGGCGTGCAGGATCACCGGATAGTCCCAGGACCCGAACGGTGGCTTGCCGACCGTGGCCGACGTGCCCGTACGGTCGGCGCGCTCCAGCGATGCGCGGTAACGCTGCTCGCCGTCCTTGCCGTAGTGCTCGATCATGAACGTCAGCAGCTCCTCGCGCGTACCGATGGCGGTCGGGCCGTCCACGACGCTGCTCCACTCCACGAAGAGATCACGATCCCGCTCGGCCTTGAGGATCACTGTTCCCACGTTCGACGCTCCTTCACCTGCCATCAACGAGCTGAGGTACTGCTGTGCATTCTCCTCGGCGGTACGGACGTACTCGCCGAGGTCTGCCTGGGGATCGATCGTCTTCAGCACCTTGCCCAGGTCGGCCAGCTCGTAGTGCCACTCCGGAGCTTCCGAGCCGCCCTGCACCGCGACCGTGACATCATGGTCCCGCAGGAAAAGGTTCTTCTCCTGCTGGTCCATGCTCTCCCAGTGTTCGCGGAACGTCTTGCCGGTCGCGACGAGCAGGTAGCCGGCCGGACGGGACGGAGCCGCTTCCAGCCTCGCCTCACGCTCGGCCAGCCGCTCAATCTGGCTCTCCAGCCGCTCGCGTTGCCGTGACCCAGCCCGGTAGGCGGGCTTGGCGAGCAACCCCGTGAGGTCGTCGAGGGTCACCCGGATCTGCGCCAGCTCGTCCTCGGTGTCCTCGCCCGGGTCGAAGGCCGTCTCGAAGAACTCGCGGTCACCGAACTCGCCAAGCAGCAGTTCCGTTACGAAGCCCTCGGCCAGGTCGAAGCGGATCGACTTGTTCCCGCACAGCCTGCCCGTGGAGTTCGACTTGCACCGGTAGTAGGAGTGCGTCCGGCCCGTGTTGCCGTACATGTTCTGCCCGCACACCCCACACTTCAGGACACCCAAGAGCAGCGCCTTCGTGGCCTTATACGGGGCACGCTTCTTGTTCATCTCGTCGAGTTTCTTCTGAAGACGGTCGAACATCACCGGATCGACAATGGGCTGTGCCCGCTGAATCGGGCGGTCGTTCTCGTCCCGGACGATCTCGGGCTTTCCGTAGACCTTCCGGCCGCTCTCATCCAGCCCCAGAACCTCGCGCCGCACCTGATAGCCCATCAACGCCGGGTTGCGAAGCATCGATACGAGGACACCGACGACCCACGGCAGGTGCTTCGGCTTCCGGAGCTTGCCGTTCTTGTCCGGCACAGTCGCGTAGTAGTGCTCGACCTGCGTGAGGATCTTCTTTTCAGTCAGGTCCTTCGTGATGGCCGCAGGGCGAATGCCCTTCTCGACGACGCGGTGAACAACGTCCTGTGCCAGCGGAGCCATGAACGGGTCGTGCAAGAGCCGCTTTTGCCCGACGTGCTTGCAGGGCAGTCCGCGGTCCTCGCACACCCAACACGTCTCGGTGATCAGCACAGGCCGGTAGCCCCAAGACGGGACGCCGCCCCGGTAGCGGCCGTCGTCGATGAAGCTCGCGTGCATCGAGGTCGTGCGCTCGCTGGTCGCTTGCGACTCCATCTCGGCGACCCATGCGATCAGAATGGCGATGATGTAGCCGATCGGCGTGGACGTGTCGAAGTGCTCTTCGGTCGCCGACGCGAAGTGCTTGCCGTTCTTCTTGCCCCAGGCAAGCAGGTCGTTCAAGTCGGTAACGCTGCGGACAATGCGGTCCAGCCGCATGAACACGATCACGTCGAACTCGTCCCGGCGGTGCCGCAACCAGTGACCCAGGTCATCGCGGTCGAACGGCGACGACGTACGGGCCGACACGTCGAGATCTTCGGCGACCCCGGCGAGGACCCACCCCTTGTTCGCGATGAACGACGTACCCGTATTGCGCTGACGCTCCGGGGACGTGGTGTCGTCACTCAGCCGCGACAGCCGAATGACCAGCAGCGCCCGCAAGGGCTTGCTGGTGTCCATCGCCGCGCGCATCACCCTGCGTGTACGTGGTCTCCCCATAGGTGCTCGTATCCTCCCTGGTCAGAGTGTACTTCGACGCACCGTCAAGATCACTCGCTTTGGAGTAAATCCTTAGATACCGACACCGCGAACTGCTATTCCTGGTGGGCCCCCGGCGCGGTGGGCGGCGAGAGCGAAGAGCTGCTCGGCAAACTGCTGAAAGGCAGGCGGGACAAGGTATTCCTGGCCACCAAGGTGTCCGCGGCGGTGACCGATGCGGACAGCGCGCGTCAGGGCTACCACGAGGACGGCACCACGGACTGGGGCCATATCGAGCGGCATTTCGAAGGCGCGGGCGGCGACGTGATCCGGCGCGGCATCGACGAAAGCCTGCGGCGGCTGGGCACCGACCACGTCGACCTGTACTACATCCACGTCGACGACCGGGCGACGCCGCTGGAGGAGACGCTGTCCGCGCTCGACGAGATCGTCCGGGCGGGGAAGGTCCGGCACATCGGCTGGAGCAACGTCCGCTCCTGGCGGCTGGAGCGGGTCCGCGCGCTCGCCGAGCGGCACTGCTGGGCGTCACCGGTGGCCGTGCAGGTGCAGCATTCGTACCTGCGGCCGGTGGCGGATTCCGCGTCGGTCGCGGACGGCGGCATGCTCGATTTCCTGCGTGGCAACGAGGACATCGCGCTCGCCGCGTACTCGTCGATCCTGCGCGGGATCTACGACGACTCCGGCCGACGCCTCGCGCATCCGGTCTGGCAGACCTACGCCGCGCCCGAAAACGAGGCGAGGATGGTCGCCGTCGAGAAGGTCGCGGGGGAGCTGGGGGCGTCCGGGAACCAGGTCGTGCTGGCATGGCTGCTGCGGCAGACGTCGCCGCGGGTGCTGCCGCTGATCGGCCCGCGGACCTGGGAGCACTACGAGGCGATCCGGCCGGCCTTCGAACTCGAGCTGAGTGACGAGCACTTGTCGCAACTAAATGACGCCTAGCCACCTGCTCGCCGGGGTTGCCCAAGTCCGTGAAGGACTCCTTGAGGGACTCAGGGTCCCTCAAGGAGTCCTTCACGGACCGAGCCTTACTTCACCTCGCGAAAGAACTGGCGCAGGTCGCCCACCAGCAAGTCCGGGGCGTCCTGCGTCGCCCAGTGGCTGCCGCGGTCGAATTCCTGCCACGACACGATGTTCGCGTGGTCGCGGTCGGCGAAGCGCCGCAGCGGCCGGAAGTCGTACGCGAAACTCGCCAGCCCGGTCGGCGCCGTCGTCGGTTCGGTGGGGTGCTCGGTGTGCTTGTCCTCGTAGTAGAACCGCGCCGCCGAAGCCGCCGTGTTCGTCAGCCAGTACAACGTCGCGTTGGTGAGCACGTGGTCGTCGCTCGTCCCCGAGAGCAGCTGGGCACTCCAGGCCAGCTGCCCGGCCGGTGAATCGGCCAGCGCGTGCGCGAGGTTCTGCGGCGCGCTCTCCTGCAGTTTCGCGTAGCCGGACATGTCGTCGTTGAAGCCCTGCAGGAACTGCAGGTACTCCAGCTCCTGCTCCGTCATGCCCTCGAACTCGGCCGGGTCGCCGCTCGGGAACGAGAACAGCTGCGTGACGTGCACGCCGCTGACGTGCTCCGGATCGACGCGGCCGAGCTCGGGGGCGACGAACGAACCGGCGTCGTTCCCGTGCGTGCCATAGCGTTCGTAGCCCAGACGCCGCATCAGCTCGGCCCACGCCTTCGCGGTGCGGTAGCGGTTCCAGCCCTTTTCGCGGGTGGGGCCCGAGAAACCGAAACCGGGCAGCGACGGGATGACGACGTGGAACGCGTCCGCCGCGTCCCCGCCGTGGGCACGAGGGTCGGTCAGCTGGTCGATGAGATCGACGTACTCGAAGACCGAGTTCGGCCAGCCGTGGGTGAGGATCAGCGGCGTCGCGTCCGGTTCCGGCGAGCGGACGTGCAGGAAGTGGATGTTCTGGCCGTCGATCTCCGTGGTGAACTGCGGGTACTCGTTGAGCTTCGCCTCCCACACGCGCCAGTCGTAGCCGTCGCGCCAGTACGCGACCAGACGCTGTACGTAGTCCAGGGGCACGCCGTACTCCCAGCCCGGCGTGACCGGTCCCTTCCGCACCCCGTCGGTCACCTGGTCGGCGGGGAGTTCGTTCGCCCAGCGGAGCCGGGCGAGGCGATCGGCCAGATCGTCCAGCTCGGACTGGGGGATTTCGCTGCGGAAGGGTCTGATTTCGGTGTTTTCGTTCATGAGACCAAGATAAGGTTCCATTAGGAACGCTCCGTTCCTAATGGAAGGACAACCTCGAGATATGGCGGAAACTTCGGCGAGATTGCTCCGTTTGCTCTCCCTCTTGCAGACACCCCGTGACTGGACCGGTACGGAACTGGCCGGACGGCTCGAAGTGAGCGCGCGGACGATCCGCAACGACGTCGAGCGGCTGCGCGCGCTCGGTTACCCGGTGAACGCGACCCGTGGTTCCGTCGGCGGCTACCGCCTCGGTGCGGGCGCCGACCTGCCGCCGTTGCTGCTGGACGACGAGGAGGCCGTCGCCGTCGCCATCGGCTTGCGCACCGCCGCCGGCGGCACCATCGCGGGTGTCGAGGAGACGTCGCTGCGTGCCCTCGCCAAGCTGGAGCAGGTGCTGCCGTCGCGGTTGCGCCGCCGCGTGAACGCCCTGCAGGCGTACACGATCCCGGTCCCGAGGGACGAGCCCGGCCCCCGTGTCGACGCCGGGACGCTGACCGCGCTCACCGCCGCCTGCCGGGACCACGAACAGCTGCGGTTCGGCTACCGGGGCTACGACGGCTCCGAGAGCGTCCGCAAGGTCGAGCCGTATCGCCTGGTCAACTGGGGGCGTCGCTGGTATCTCGTCGCGTGGGACCTCGATCGCGGCGATTGGCGCACCTTCCGCGTCGACAGGCTGACCCCGCGCGTCCCGACCGGCCCGCGGTTCACCCCGCGTGACCTGCCCGAAGACGTCACCGACCGGGTCCGGCGCGGCGTCTCGTCCGCCGCCTGGCGCTACCGGGCCGACGTCACCGTGCACGCGTCCGCGGCGGAGGTGACCGCGCGGATCAACCCGGCCGTGGGCACCGTGGAGGCGATCGACGCGACCACCTGTGTGCTGCACACCGGTGCCGACACCATCGAGACGATGGCCGTCCACTTAGGACTGCTCGGGTACCCCTTCAGCGTGACCGGACCCGTGCAACTGGTCGACTGCCTGCGGACGCTGGCCGACCGGTACCGCGACGCTGTCGGTGGCCTTGGGCAGGAACGGCCGGAGGGTCGCCGTGATGACCAGGTCGAGAACGCGGCCGGGAAGGAAACGTGAGAGGCGGGTCAGCAGCGCCGCGTCGCGACCGAGGGCGTAGCGCGTGCGCGGCCGTCGGGCAGGCCGGTCCCGGTGAACTTCAGCAAGTGGGCTCCGCGGGCGCACGGCTCGAAAGGCCATGGTCGCCGACGTCGCGGGTCTGGAACTCAGCGGGCACCTGGCGAAGGAGAAGTGGGAGGTCGACGGGGAGGAACTCGTACGCATCCTCGGCGATGCGATGCGATCCGGCCGCGTCGCCCTCGCGGCCGCAGCGCAGTGTGAAGGGCACTCAGTGCGCGAAGGTGGTCAGGAACCGGTCCCGGAAGGTGTCCATCGGCCAGATCGGCGCGTTCCGGTCTGGGTTCAGGCCGTCCTGCCAGTTCCATCCGGCGACCTTGTCCAGCACCGCCTCGTCCCGCGTGACGACGGTGATCGGGACGTCGCGGTCGGCGCCCTCGCCGGCGACGATCGGATTCGGCTGGTGGTCGCCGAGGAACACCAGCACGAGGTTGTCGTCTCCGTACGTCTCCACGTACGAGATCAGCGAGTTCAGTGAATAGGCGATCGAGTCGCCGTACGCGCCGCGCACCCTGGCGGGGTCGGAGAAGACCTCGTCGGGTGTCTTTCCCTGCGACGGCATGGGGTTGTAGATCGACCCGTCGCCGACGGCGTTCCAGCCGACCTCTCGGGGGAGCGGCGTCCACGGCCAGTGGCTGGTGACGAGGTCGATTTCCGCCATCAGTGGCGGGTGGCCGAGCTTCGCGCGTTCGGCGCGCTGGAACGCCGAAAGTGTGAACTGGTCCGGCATCGTGGCGTAGGAGAACGCCGGGCCGCGGTATCCGATGGTGCGCGAGTCGTAGTAGCGGTCGTAGCCGTAGACCTCGCCCTCCGGCCAGTCCTCGGTGTGCGCGGGCACGACGCCGACGGTCTCCCAGCCCGCGCGTTCGAACGCGCCGCCCAGGGTGAACCGATCGGTCTTCACGAAGTCGTCGTAGCGGTGCTGGCTGTCGACCCAGACGCCCGACTGGAACGTCGAATGGGCGAGCCAGCTGCCCGCGCTCGTCGTCGGCGACGTCAGGAACGCGCTGCGCGAGCCGTACCCGGCGGTCTTCAGCCGCGCCGTCCCGGCGTCGAGGACGGCGTCGACCTTGGGCGCGATGTCGGAATCCTGGACGGCCACCCGGCCGTAGCTCTCGATGAAGGTGAACAGGACGTCCTTGCCGCGCAACGCGTTCAGCAGTCCGGACGCCGGTGTGTCGCGGAAGGCGTCGACGGCGACCTCGTCGGCGAAGGCCTTCTGGTCGCGTAGGTCGGCTCGCACCTGGCGAAGGTCGTCGTAGGCGTAAGCGACAGCGCTGCGCGACGCGAACGGCTGCCCGGGTGCGAGCTGGACGCCGAAGACCGCGCACACGATCCAGAGGACGCTGAGCACGGCGACCACACGGGTCGAGGCGGTCCGGCGCCCGGCCACCACCCGGCTCAGCCGCAGCACCGAAAGCGCCATCAGCACGACGACGACCACGGCCAGCAGGGTCAGCCCGGTGAACGACGCGATCGCGGCGCCCCGTCCGATCGACGTCCCGAGCAGGTCGACCCCGTTGCCGAGCACACCCCAGTCGAACACCGGGTCGAAGCGCCGGTTCAGCGCGATCCCGAAGCCGATGTCGATGGCCTTGACGACGGTCAGCAGGCCGAGGACCACGCCGGCACTCGCCGCCACTGTCCGGCGAGCGCCGTCACGGAGCACGAGCACGACGGCGACTCCGAGCAACGCCTCCACCGGCAGCCGCGCGAAGGCTTCGGGCGTGAGCCCGTTGGGAGCGAGGAGGGCGAACAGCACGAGAACGGCCGACAGTGTGGTCACCGCGCTGGTCGCGATCTCGCGGGCGGCCGTCCGGTCACCGGGCAGACCCACGAGGGCGGGTCGGGTGAAAACCGTCAACGCACGTTCCTTCCGCCGGGGCAGGCCTTCTTGGGGTTACACGGAAGACGGACCCGGGCGGTTCACCGGCGGGTAGTCTTCGCCGGTGAGTGACGAGATCTGGGCCGCCCTCGGCGCGACGACCCTCGACGAAGTACGGCGACGTGCCGCGATCATCGACGCCGTCACCGAGATCGAGCCGGTCGAAGTAAAGGGTGCGGTGCGGTTCGCCTGGAACGACGGCGGCGGGCAGTCGGCCGTCTGGTACTTCACGCCGGACCGGCACGCGCTGCTGCTGACCTACGATCACGAGTCACCCCTGAACCTGTTCGCCGAGGGAACGTACGCGGAGCAGGAGGCGTTCTACGGCGGCGTCCCCGAGCACCTCGTCCGGCTGGTGCGTGATCGCCCGGAGAACTACGAGTCCCTCAACCTCGTCGACCAGGACACGGGGGCCACGATCCTCTACGCCGGTGGCGTGTTCTGGTTCGACGGCGAGCGCTGGACGCAGGCCGAGGGCTTCCTCGGCCACTGCCGCCGGGAAGGCCTGGACCCGCTGGGCGAGTCGGGATTCACCTATTGCCTCGGCGACTACCGGTTCGGCGAGGAGTTCACCCCCGAGGCGATCGTCGAGGGCCGCGCCGCGGACGGGTACTACGAAGACGACGCCGAACGGCGTAACGGACTGGCCGAGATCAAGAAGATCTTCTCCCAGCTCGGCTGAGGGGCCCGCTCAGCGCACGATCTTCGACGGCCTGTGGCACCGTTTCACGAATGAGCCTGCGCCTGGGTCCCCTGTTGAGACACGTCGACGCGACGTCCGCGACGGTGTGGGTCGAGACCGGCACCGCGAGTGAGGTCGAAGTCCTCGGCACCAAGGCGAGGACGTTCGAGATCCGCGGCCACCACTACGCCCTCCTGGTGCTGACGGGACTCGAACCCGGCACCGCGACGGCCTACGAGGTCCATGTGGACGGCGAAAAGGTCTGGCCCGAGGCGGATTCCGGGTTCCCGCCCAGCCGCATCCGGACGCTGCCCGAGCACGAATCGCGGGTCCGTCTCGTCTTCGGTTCCTGCCGCAAACCGCACGACGGCGACGCCTACGGTCCGGACGCGCTGGCCGCCTACGCCCGCCGGATGGCGGAGGGCGACGAGGTCGAGTGGCCGCAGGCGTTGCTGATGCTGGGCGACCAGGTCTACGCCGACGAGACCACCGACGAGACGAAGGAATGGCTCTCGCGGCGTCGCGACACCTCGAAACCGCCGGGCACCGAGGTGACCGATTACGAGGAGTACACCCACCTCTACCTGGAGGCGTGGGGCGAACCGTCGATCCGCTGGCTGCTCTCCACCGTGCCGACGTCGATGATCTTCGACGACCACGACGTCCGCGACGACTGGAACACCTCGTACACCTGGCAGCGGCAGATGCGCGCCCAGCCGTGGTGGCAGGAGCGGCTGCGGGGCGCGATCATGTCGTACTGGGTGTATCAGCACCTCGGGAATCTCGGCCCCGCGGAACTCGCCGAGGACACGACCTTCCAGAAGGCGCTGGCCTCCGGCGAGGACAACGCCGACCTGCTCGTCGCGTTCGCCGACGAGGCCGACAACGAACGCGACGGCACCAAGGGCGCCCGATGGAGTTACCGCCGCGACTTCGGCGGCGTGCGGCTGCTGGTCATCGACAGCCGCGCCGGCCGGATCCTGGCGGGTGGTGCCCGGTCCATGGTCGACGACGACGAGTTCGACTGGATCGAAGAGAACGCCGCGAGCCCCTGCGACCACCTGCTCATCGGGTCCTCGCTGCCGTGGCTGCTGCCGCCGGTGATCTCCCACCTGCAGTCGCTCAACGAGCAGGCGGCCAATCGTCCCGGCTGGAGAGGGCGTCTCGCCGAGAAGATCCGGCAGGCGGGCGACCTCGAACACTGGGCCGCGTTCCGTGCCTCGTTCGACCGGCTCGCCGCGATGATCGCCCGTGAAGGGCGGTGCGACGATCCGCCTGCCACCATCGCGGTGCTGTCGGGCGACGTCCACCACGCCTACATCGCCGAGGCGCGCTATCCCGAGCCGGTGACCTCGACGGTCTACCAGCTCACCTGCTCGCCGGTGCACAACGCGATGCCACGGCCGCTTCGCGCGGCTTTCGCGGCCACCTGGTCGCCCTGGCCCGCGTCCCTCGCCCGCCGGTGGGCCCGGCGGGGCGGCGTCGCGCCGCTCCCGCTCGACTGGACCAAGACGTCGGGGCCGCATTTCGGCAACGTGATCGCCACCGTCGAGGCCACCGGCCGTTCCGCCGTCGCGACGATCGAACAGGCCACCGGTGACGGCCTGACCGCGGTGGCCCGGGAGAGGCTGGCCTGAGCCGGATCCGCGCTCGGTAATATCGCCGGGTGACCACCTCTGCCGAAACACTCGAGTTCCAGTCGGAGGCACGTCAGCTGCTTCAGCTGATGATCCACTCGATCTACTCGAACAAGGACACCTTCCTGCGCGAACTGGTGTCCAACGCCTCCGACGCACTGGACAAACTGCGCCTCGAAGCGTTCCGTGACAAGGATCTTCAGGCCGACACCGACGACCTCCACATCGAGATCGACACCGATCCCGAAAACCGCACGCTCACCGTGCGGGACAACGGAATCGGCATGGACCGGGACGACGTCGTCGCCCTGATCGGCACGATCGCGAAATCCGGCACCGCGGAATTCCTGAAGAAGCTCAAGGAAACCAAGGATTCCGCGGCTTCGCAGGATCTGATCGGCCAATTCGGGATCGGCTTCTACGCCAGCTTCATGGTCGCGGACAAGGTCACGCTGCTGACCCGCCGCGCCGGTTCGGACGAGGGCGTCCGGTGGGAGTCCGAGGGCGAAGGCACGTACACCATCGAGACGGTCGCGGACCTGCCGCAGGGCACGTCGGTCACCCTCCACCTCAAACCCGAGGACACCGAAGACCAGCTCTTCGACTACACGTCGGCCGCCAAGGTCAAGCAGATCGTCAAGAAGTACTCGGACTTCATCACCTGGCCCATCCGGATGACCGAAGGCGAAGAGGTCGCCACGGTCAACTCGATGAAGGCGCTGTGGGCCCGCTCGTCCAGCGACGTCACCGAAGACGAGTACAACGAGTTCTACAAGCACGTCGCGCACGACTGGAACGACCCGCTGGAGACCATCCGGCTCCAGGCCGAGGGCACCTTCGAGTACCAGGCGCTGCTGTTCCTGCCGGGACACGCGCCGCTGGACCTGTTCATGCGGGAACGCAAACGCGGCGTGCAGCTGTACGTGAAGCGCGTCTTCATCATGGACGACTGCGAAGCGCTGATGCCGGAGTACCTGCGCTTCGTGAAGGGCGTCGTCGACGCGCAGGATCTCTCGCTCAACGTCTCGCGGGAGATCCTGCAGCAGGACCGGCAGATCCAGCTGATCCGCCGTCGCCTGGTCAAGAAGGTCCTCTCGACGGTCAAGACCCTGATGGCCGCCGAGAACACCTACAAGTACGAGACGTTCTGGAAGGAGTTCGGCCGCGCCGTCAAGGAAGGCCTGCTGGACGACCACGAGAACCGCACCGCGATCCTCGACATCTGCTCCTTCGCCTCGACGAACGACCCGGAGAAGCTGACGTCGCTGAGCGAGTACGTCGCGCGGATGAAGGACGGCCAGGAGCACATCTACTACCTGACCGGTGAGTCGCGGCAGGCCATCGAGAACTCCCCGCATCTGGAAGCGTTCCAGGCCAAGGGTTACGAGGTGCTCGTGCTCACCGACCCGATCGACGAGATGTGGGTCGACGCGGTGCCGGGCTTCGAGGAGAAGCAGTTCCAGTCGGTGGCGAAGGGCGAGGTCGAACTCGACTCCGACACCACCGACGAGCAGAAGGAGGAGTTCTCCGGCCTCCTGACCTGGCTGACGACTTCGCTCGCGGAGCAGGTCAAGGAGGTCCGGCTCTCGTCGCGGCTGACGACGTCGCCCGCCTGCATCGTCGGTGACACGAACGACGTCACCCCGACGCTGGAGAAGATGTACCGCGCGATGGGCCAGGAAATGCCGCAGATCAAGCGGATCCTGGAACTCAACCCGGAGCATCCGCTGGTGGCCGGGCTGCGGTCGTCGTTCGCCGAGAACGGCGAGTCCGAAAGCCTCGCCGAGACCGCCGAACTGCTCTACGGCATGGCTTTGCTGGCCGAGGGCGGGGAACTGGGCGACCCCGCCCGCTTCACCAGACTCCTCGCCACCCACCTGCAGAAGACCCTGTAGCCAGTTCCGTGAAGGACTCCTTGAGGGACCCAGGGTCCCTCAAGGAGTCCTTCACGGACTTCTAGGGCCGGGTCCGCCACAGCACCAGGACGAAGTACGGCGTCCCGACCATGGCGATGACCAGGCCGGCGGGGATCTGGGCGGGCGCGATGACCGTCCGCCCGAGGGTGTCCGCGAGGCTCACCAGCAGCGCGCCGAGTGCCGCCGCCACCGGGAGCACGCGGCCGTGCCGACCGCCGACCAGGGACCGCGCCAGATGCGGCGCGACCAGCCCGACGAACGCGACCACGCCGATCGCGGAGACCGCGGTGGCCGCCAGGATCCCGGACGCCGTCAGCACCACCAGCCGCGACCGCTCGATGCGCATCCCGAGCACGCGCGGCGTGTCCTCGTCGAGAGCGTGCAGGTCGAGTTCGCGGTGCTTGATCCACAACAACGGCGTCGACGCGATCAGCGAGAGCGCCACCGGCGCGACCTGCTCCAGGGTGCGGCCGTAGGTCGAGCCGGAAAGCCAGGTCAGCGCCTTGGCGGAGTTCCATGGATCCGAGACGACGATCAGCAGCGTGATCAGCGCCATCCCGGCCGACCAGACCGCGATGCCGATGATCACCAGCCGGTCCGAATCCAGCCCGGACCGCCACGCCAGCCCGTAGACCAGCGCGAACACGATCGCCGCGCCGGCACCGGCGGCACCCGCGATCTCCCAGGCGCCGACGGCCGGGACGAGGGTGATCAGCGTGATCGCGCCGAGCCCCGCTCCCGAGGTGATGCCGAGCAGACCCGGTTCGGCGAGCGGGTTGCGGCTGACCGACTGGATACCGCAACCGGACACCGCCAGCGCCGCACCGGCGAGCAGCGCGGCGAGCACCCGCGGAAGCCGCTGGTCCAGGACGAAGGTGAGCGCGGTCCCGGTGTTCCCGGTGACCCAGTTCATCAGGTCGCCGAGCAGCACCACGCGGTCGCCGAGCAGCATGCCCACGACCGGGACGACGACGAGCAGCACTACCAGCGTTGCCGAGATCAGCGCGAGCCGCCGCTTCGATCCGGCGAGGCCGACCCGCCCGGCCGGAGCCGGACGGCGTGAGCCGCTGCCCCGTCCGCGTCGGGCCAGCCACACCATCACGACGGCGCCGATGATCGTGGTGACCACGCCGGTCGGCACCCGCACGGCGGCGGCCGGACCCATGATCGCCCGCAGCGCGACGTCGGCGCCGAGCACCGTCACCACACCGACCAGCCCGGACACCGGCAGCAGCACGCGATGCTTCGCGATCGGCAGCAGCAGCTTCGTGATCACCGGCGCGCTCAGCCCGACGAACCCGACCGGTCCGGCGACGGTCACCGCCGCCGCGGTCAGCGCCACGGTCAGCAGGATCGCGCCGATCCGCGTTTCCCGCACGCGCAGGCCGAGCACGGTCGCGTTGTCGTCGCCAAGGGCGAGGACGTCGAGTTTGCGCCCCATGGCGATGAGGATCGCGACGGCGACCACCACGATCGGCGTCATCTGGCCGGTCGCGCGCAAGTCGGACACGGTGAGCGAACCACTGCCCCAGGCGAACAGCCCGGACGTCTCCTGCTCGAACATGAGCAGCAGCAGGATGGTCACCGACTGGATGGCGAGCAGCACCGCCGAACCGACCAGCACCAGCCGGGGACTCGCCGATCCGCCGCCTGCCAGGCCCAGCACGATCACGGCCGCGGCGAGCCCACCCGCGAACGCCGCCCCGCCCACCGGCACGAGCGGCAGCGAAAGCCCGAACGCGGAGATGGCCACGACGGCGAAATGCGCGCCCGCGTTGACCGCGAGCGTGTCGGGTGAGGCGAGCGGATTCCGTGCCACGGACTGCATTCCGGCGCCCGCGACACCGAGCGCGACCCCGAGCAGCAGTGCGGCTAGCAGCCGCGGGACGCGCGAACCCTCCAGTACGGCAAGGGTTTGCGCGTCCCCGTGCCCGAAGATCGCCTTCACCACGTCCAGCGGGCCGGACGTCGAGGTGCCTTGGGTCAGGTGGATGCCGGCCAGGACGGCGATCAGCACGACCAGTCCCGCCGACACCACCGCGGTGCGCACGGCTAGCGGCGCACGCACTTCCTTGATCATCCGGCGGTGATGGTCTTCACGAGCTGGTCGGCGGTGGCGATGACGGACTTCGGGCCGCCGAAGGTCCACGTGCCGGACTCCAGCTTGTGGATCTTCTTGGAGACCACGAACGGCAGGCGCTGGTAGACGGCGTTCTGCGCGAGGCCGGTGGTGAAGACGTCCTCCTCGGACGCGCTGTAGAACAGCACGGTCTTCGGGTCGGTGATCGCGGTCAGACCCTCGACGTCGGTCTGGCCGAGGCCCCACTGCGGGTCGACCTGGCCGGTCCACACGTTCTTCAGGCCGACGGCCTCGGCGGTGTCGGAGACCAGCGAGCCCTTGCCGAACGGGCGGATGCTGACGGTGCTGCCCTCGAGGTAGCCGTCGGCCATCAGGAACGGCGTGCCCGCGGCACCCTTGGCCTCGACGGTCTTCTTGCCCTCGGCGAGCTTCGCGTCCATTTCGGACAGTTGCTCGTCCGCTTCGGACACCTTGCCGACGGTCTTGGCGATCAGCTTGAAGTCCTCGCGCAGGCGGTCGAAGTTCCGGGCCGCGTCGCTGGACTTGGTGACCACGACCGGCACGTACTTCTCGATCTGCGGCACCAGGGTCGAGTCGCGCTCGTCGGCGATGATGACGACGTCGGGGTTCAGCCCGACGATCGCGTCGACGCTGGGCTCGTTGCGCTTGCCGACGTCCTTGACGTCCGCGGTCAGCGGGACGGCCTTGTCCCAG
Source organism: Amycolatopsis sp. cmx-4-19 (assembly GCA_049998115.1). Lineage (GTDB taxonomy): Bacteria > Actinomycetota > Actinomycetes > Mycobacteriales > Pseudonocardiaceae > Amycolatopsis. Next base: position 111,716 of record JAEBEO010000008.1, read on the forward strand.
ACGTTGTAGCCGCGACGTCCGCGGCGCCGACCGGCATGACACCGAGTGACGCGACCATCTCGGCCTCGCCCCACTCGAGCGCGACGACGCGCTTCGCCGGGGCCTTGAGGGTGACGGCCTTGCCTCGGGCGTCGGTCACCGTGACCGGTCCGCTCGCGGCGGCGGACTCGCTCGGCGCGGCCGCGGGGGACTCGGTGGTGCCGCAGGCGGACAGCAGCAGCGCCGCAGTCGTGAGAAGGGCGGCGAGGGTCGGCAAACGCATGGTTCTTCCTGGATTTTCTCTCAGGCGGGCCGGGGCGAATGCCGCCCGAGTGGCCTGCAGTGGATCGCGCCCGTGACCGGGTCGTTCGCGACGTGGACGGTGACGCCGTAGGCCTGGGACAGGTGCTCGGTGGTGAGGACCTGGCCGATGTCACCCGTGGCCACGATGGTTCCCTCGCTCAGCAGCACGACCTCGTCGGCGATGACCGCCGCGTGGTCGAGGTCGTGCAGCACCACCCCGACCGCGACGCCTTCGTTGGCGAGATCGCGGACGACGTCGAGGATCTCGACCTGGTAGCGCAGGTCGAGGTGGTTCGTGGGTTCGTCCAGCAGCAGCACCGACGTCTGCTGCGCGAGGCAGGACGCGAGCCAGACACGCTGGAGCTCGCCGCCGGAGAGTTCGTCGACGCCGCGTTCGCCCATCGGGGTCACGCCGGCGAGTTCCATCGCGCGGCGGATCGCGGCGGCACCGTCGACGTCGACCCCGCGCCAGCCGGAGCGGTACGGGTAGCGGCCGTAGGAGACGACGTCGCGTACGGAGACACCGCTGGGCGTGGGACGGTGCTGGGTCAGCAAGGTGACCTGACGGGCGAATTCCTTGCCGGACAACGCGTTGCCGCCCCAGACGGTGCGGTCGCCCAGCCGGACGCCGCCTTCGCGGGGCTTGTGCAGCCGCGCCAGCGAACGCAGCAGCGTCGACTTACCGGAGCCGTTCGGCCCGACCAGCGCGGTCACGGTACCGGCGCGCAGCGACAGGGACACCCCGTCCACCACGGCCCGCTCGTGGTGCGCGAGCACCAGGTCGTGGCCGGTGAGCAGCGCGTCTTCCGTAGACATGAGGCGAGCCTAACCTAAGAAGACGGTCAGGCCGGTGTGTCGTGAGTGACACAGCGCGCGCGGTGATTGTCCGGTTACGCCGCCCGGACGGCTTCCCGCCGCCGCTTCGCCAGCCGCTTCCCGACGATCCCGTGCCGGGGCCCGAACACGTACACCAGCGTGAACCCGGCGCCCTGCACCAGCACGATCATCCCGCCGGAGGCGGTGTCGAGGTGGTAGCTCAGGTACAGCCCCGCGACGGCGGCGAGCACCGAGAACGTGGGCGCGATCAGCAGCATGCGGCCGAACCGGTCGGTCAGGAGATACGCCGTCGCGCCGGGGATGATCAGCATCGCGACCACCAGGATCACGCCGACCACCTGCAACGCCACCACCGAGGTCAGCGCGAGCAGCCCGAGCAGTGCCGCGCCGAGCAGCCGCGGGTTCAGGCCGATGGCGTGCGCGTGCGTGGGATCGAAGGCGTACAAGGTGAAATCGCGGCGTTTGAGCACCAGCAGCGCGAGTGTGATCGCGCCGAGGACGCCGATCTGGACCAGATCCGAGCCGTCGACGCCGAGCAGGTTGCCGAAGATGATGTGGTTGAGGTCGGTTTGGCTCGGTGTCACCGAAATCAGCACGAGACCGAGGGCGAACAGCGTGGTGAACACGATGCCGATCGCGGCGTCCTCCTTGACGCGGCTGGTGTCGCGGACGACGCCGATCAACGCGACGGCGAGGAACCCGAAGACGACGGCGCCCAGCGCGAAGGGCGCGCCGAGGATGTACGCGAGCACGACGCCGGGCAGTACCGCGTGCGAGACCGCGTCGCCCATCAGCGACCAGCCGATCAGCACCAGCCAGCAGGAGAGCACCGCGCAGACCAGCGACGCGACGACGGTGGAGGCCAGCGCCCGCACCATGAAGTCGTAGGTGAGCGGTTCGAGGAACAGGTCGTAGAGACTCACGCGGGTTCTTCTTCCCGTTGCAGGACATCGAGTCCGAAGGCCAGCGCGAGGTTCTCGGGCCGGAGCACGTCGCCGGGGGAGCCGTGCGCGAGTACCGAGCGCATCAGCAGGATCGCCTCGTCGGCCAGGCCCGGCAGTGCGTGCAGGTCGTGCGTGGAGATCAGCACGGCGGCGCCGTCGGCCGCGAGTTCCTTGAGCAGCCGGGTGATCGTGGCTTCGGACCGTTTGTCGACCCCGGCGAACGGCTCGTCCAGCAGCAGTACCCGCGCGCCCTGCGCGATACCGCGGGCGACGAACGCGCGTTTACGCTGCCCGCCGGACAGCTGCCCGATCTGCCTTCCGGCGAGTTCGGTCAGCTCGACCCGCTCCAGTGCCTGTCCGACGGCCTCGTGGTCGGCGCGGCGCGGCCGCCGGGTGAACCCGAGATGGCCGTAGCGTCCGGTCATCACGACGTCGCGCACCGAAAGCGGGAACGACCAGTCGACGTCCTCGCTTTGCGGCACGTAGCCGAGCACACCGGTCTTGCGGGCGCGGGCGGGCGGGCCGCCGTCGACCGACACCGTGCCGGAATCCGGCCGGACCATGCCCATGATCGTCTTGAACAACGTCGACTTGCCGGAGCCGTTCATCCCGACCAGCCCGCAGACGCGACCTCGTTCGAGGGTGACGTCGACACCGTCGAGGGCGAGAACGTCGCCGTAGTGGACGGTGACGCCTTCGACGCGGATCACGGCTTCGCTCCGGTGAGTGCGGCCACGATCGTCTTCGAGTCGTGGCGGATGAGGTCGAGATAGGTCGGCACCGGACCGTCGGGGCCGGACAAGGAGTCGACGTAGAGGACACCGCCGAACGCGGCACCGGTCGCGGAGACGACCTGACGCATCGGGGCGTCGGAGACGGTCGACTCGCAGAACACCGCGGGGACCTCGTTCTGCTTGACGAACCCGATCGCGCGGGTGATCTGCTGCGGCGTCGCCTGCTGTTCGGCGTTGACCGCCCAGATGTACTGCTCGGTCAGCCCGGTGTCGCGTGCCAGGTAGGAGAAGGCGCCTTCGCAGGTGACGAGGGCACGCTCGTTCTTCGGCAGGCCGTTCAGCGCGCCGGTCATCTCGTCCTGGACCGCCTGCAGTTTCGCCTTGTAGGCGTCCCCGTTGGCCTTGAACGTGGCCGCGTCGCCGGAGCGGAGTTCGCTGAACGCCTTGACCATGTTGTCCACGTAGATCCCGACGTTCTTCGGCGACATCCACGCGTGCGGGTTCGGCTTGCCTTGGTAGGAGTCTTCGCCGATGGCGATGGGTTCGACGCCTTCGCTGACCACCTTGTGCGGCGCGTCGCTCTCGGAGACGAAGCGCGCGAACCAGGCCTCCAGGTTCAGGCCGTTGTCGAGGATCAGGTCGGCCTTCGCGGCCTTCTTGATGTCGTCCGGGGTGGGCTCGTAGCCGTGGATCTCGGCGCCGGGTTTGGTGATCGACTCGACCCGGAGCTTGTCGCCCGCGACGTTCGAGGCGACGTCCGCCAGGACGGTGAAGGTGGTCAGCACCACCGGCCGCTTGTCGTCCGTGCGGCCGCCGGGGTCGCCGCACGCGCTCAGCACGAGCGTCGACACCGCCAGAGCGCATACGGCCTTGACCAGATTCGCCATCCCGTGAGTCTAGAGTTCGGTGTGCCGAACTTCCAACTCACGTGTGCCTTAAATCTCCGTGGCGGTCCGGTCGCGTTCTTTCACCGTCTTCAGCAGGAGTTGGGAGACGTCGCGCACGGTGACGTTCTCGCCCCGCTGTTCACTCTGCCGTTGGACGAGGCCGTCGTTCAGCATCACGCGGCAGAAGGGGCAGCCGGTGACGATGGTTTCGGCGTCCGTACTGAGTGCTTCGTCGACGCGTTCGAGGTTGATGCGCTTGCCGATCTGCTCCTCCATCCACATCCGCGCGCCGCCGGCGCCACAGCAGAGGGAGCGGTCGGCGTGCCGGGGCATCTCGCTCAGCGTCGCGCCGGTCGCGCCGACGAGTTCACGCGGCGGCTCGTAGACCTTGTTGTGACGCCCGAGGTAGCAGGGGTCGTGATAGGTCACGGGTCCGGCGTCGACCGGTTTGACCGGGGTCAGCTTCTTGGTGCGGACCAGCCGGTTCAGCAACTGCGTGTGGTGCAGGACCTCGTAGTTGCCGTCGAGCTGCGGATACTCGCGACCGAGTGTGTTGAGACAGTGCGGGCAGGTGGTGACGATCTTGCGCGTGCCCGGTTCGCGGCCCTCGAACACGGCGTTGAGCGTCTCGACGGTCTGCTGCGCGAGCATCTGGAAGAGGAACTCGTTGCCGGACCGGCGGGCCGGGTCGCCGGTGCAGGACTCGTCGGTGCCGAGGATCGTGTACTCGACCCCGGCCAGATGCAGGAGTTCGGCGGTGGCACGGACGGTCTTGCGGGCGTTGTCGTCGAACGCGCCCGCGCAGCCGACCCAGTAGACGTACTCGACGTCGTCGGCGAGTTCACCGTCGAAGACCGGCACTTCGAAGTCGAGGTCCTTCGTCCAGGCGAGGCGGTCGGAGTTGTTCTGACCCCACGGGTTTCCCTTGGTCTCCAGGTTCTTGAACAGGACACCGAGCTCGCTCGGGAACGCCGACTCGATCATCACCTGGTACCGCCGCATGTCCACCACGTGGTCGACGTGCTCGATGTCCACCGGGCACTGCTCGACGCAGGCGCCGCAGGTGGTGCACGACCAGAGGACCTCCGGGTCGATGACGCCGAAGTCCTCCTTCTTGCCGACGAGCGGGCGCTCCTCGGGCGCCTCCTTGCCGTCCAGGATGTAGGGCGCGCTGTCGAAAAGGTGGTCGCGCAGATCCATGATCAACAGCTTGGGGGACAGCGGTTTCCCGGTGTTCCACGCCGGGCACTGCGACTGGCAGCGGCCGCATTCGGTGCAGGTCGCGAAGTCGAGCATGCCCTTCCAGGTGAAGTCCTCGATCTTGCCCCGGCCGAAGGTGTCGTCCTCGCCGGGATCCTCGAAGTCGATCGGCTTGCCCGCCGATTCCATCGGCAGCAGCGGGCCGAGGGCGTCCGGGAGCCGTTTGGCGGTGACGTTGACCGGTGCGAGGAAGATGTGCAGATGCTTGGAGTAGAGCACGATCGACAGGAACGCCAGCATCACGCCGATGTGCAGCAGCAGTCCGACGGTCTCCAGCGGTTCGGTGACCGACGCTCCGAGCGGCTCCAGAAGTTCGCCCACGCCGAGGGAGACCCACGCGCCCGACTCGTACGGGAAGACGCCGACCGCCGCCGAGGCGCCGCGGAAGAGGAACATCGTCCAGATCACGGTGAAGATCATGAACAGGATCAACCACGCGCCGCCGGTGTGGGAGCCGAAGAAGCGGGACGCGCGGTCCTTCCTTTCGGGTGCCTGACGGATCCGGATGACCGCGAAGACCGCGAGTGAGGCGACCACCGCGACCGCGATGAAATCCTGCAGGAACCCCAGAACCGCCCAATGCCCGATGAGCGGGATATGGAAGTCGTGGTCGAACAGGGCGCCGTAGGCCTCCAGATAGACCGAGCCGAGGATCAAGAAACCCCAGAACGTGAACAGGTGCGCGAGCCCGGGGACGGACCATTTGAGCAGTTTGCGTTGCCCGAAGACCTCGGCCAGATGCGTTTTCGCGCGGGTGGCCATCACGTCGGAGCGTTTCTCGTCCGGCTGGCCGGAACGGATCAGGCGGTAGAGCCAGGCGGCGCGGCGGGCGGCGAAACCGAGGCCGACGACCGTGATGAGCAAGCCGAGGATGAGACGAACGAGCACAGGTCCTCCGAGGGAGAAACGGCTCAGTGAGAGCCGGCGTAGTACCGGCACGCCTTGCAGGCGTACCGCATTTTGGCCACTCGCCACCGTTTCCGGTAGGCCTCGAGATGTCCCGGCCGCGGCGGATGCACGCCCAGTCTTCGGTGGCGGCGGATCCGCCGCCCCGTTTCGAAGAGTTCGGTCGCCAGCCCGAGATAGGCGCGCCTGAGCGCGACGCCGGTTTCGGCGGCCAGGTTGTCCCGGCAGAACCGGTGCAGCAGGGAGAGATCCGGGAGGCCAGGGGTTGTCGAGCCAGGGAGGTGCTCGACAACCCCGAGGCCGGGATGTCCGGCGGGAAGGGAGAACCGCGTGGGGAGTCCACAATGGACGCAGATGAGGGTGCAGCTCAGACATCGGGTGACGTGGCGGATCCGCCGTTCGCGCTGATCCCCGTCGATCACCTCGCGAACGTGCCACCCCAATGGAGCCTCCCAAGACCGTGGTGTGTCCTGTGTCACTCTCAATACTGGAGAGTAGGGGCCACTCCGGTGGTGCGACAGGGCCAACCGGATGGCTTCCGGCCCCATCTCCCGCGTTTGGTCCTCTAGTTGCGCGTGCATGGGGACGCAACTAGAGGACTGAACGCGGCGGACGGGCGTGGCCCGGGGTGGTCGTGAGTGTTTTGTGTCGTTCTAACGACACAAAACACTCACGACCACCCGCATGGGCGCTTACTCCCGCCCGGAGATCCCAAAGGGTCGAGCGTCCCAAGGGCGGCCTTCCGGACGCCGTTGCCCCGCGGGGCACTGCAAGTAGCCGCCCGCTTGCGGAGGCCGATCGCAACTAGAGGACTAAACGCGGCAGGGGGCCGCACGTATCCGCACACCGTGACCCACTCGTAGCCGAAAACCGCCCGCCGGGAGTCACGCCCTGGTTATAGTCCTGACCCGGGGTAATGGGGAGGGAACGACGGCGATGGGCGGGTTCGTCACCGCGGCTCTGGGGTTTCCGGCCGTGCTCTTCAGCTTCCTGCTGATCGTGGTGATCGGCTACTGGCTGCTGGCACTGCTCGGCGTCGTCGACACCGAAGACTTCGACGGCGGCGACGGGCTCCTGTCGGGTTTCGGCGGGGTCCCACTGTCCCTTTCGCTCTCTTTGCTGATCGCATTCACCTGGTTCGCCAGCCTGGCAGGACGGTTCTTCTCGATGACTTGGAGCTTTCGACACCCGCGAGGATCGGGTTCGACGTCGGCGTGCTCGCCGTCGCACTCGTCCTCGGCACACTCGGGACGAGGGTGATCGTGGTGCCACTGCGTCGCGTCTTCGGTCCCTCGAAGGAACCGAGCAGGAGAGACTTCGTCGGCCGCGCCGCCGTCATCCGGACCTCGTCGGTGACCCACGACTTCGGACAGGCCGAGGTCACCGCCGCCGACGGGTCCTCGGCCATTGTGGACGTTCGGCAGGCGGGTCGAGGCAACCTGACGGCGGGGAGCCGCGTAGTTCTCTATGACTACGACTCCGAAGGCGAGTTCTTCTGGGTCGAGTCCTTGGACATCTGAAGCAGAAAAGGAACACTATGGGTGCCATCAGCGTGGGGGCCGGCGTACTGATCGCCGTGGTAGTTGTCATCCTCCTGGTTTTGCTCTTCACGATCACCAGGTTGTTCAAGAAGGTGCCGCAGGGGAAGGCACTGATCATCTCGAAGGTCCGCCGCGTGGACGTGACGTTCACCGGCGCGATCGTCCTTCCGGTGCTGCACAAGGCCGAGATCATGGACACTTCGGTCAAGGCGATGGAAATCACCCGCACCGGCCGTGAAGGCCTGATCTGCCGGGACAACATCCGCGCCGACATCCGGATCTCGTTCTTCGTGCGGGTCAACAAGACCGTCGAGGACGTGATCAAGGTCGCGCAGGCCATCGGCACCGAACGGGCGAGCCACGAGGCGACGCTGCAGGAACTGTTCAACGCCAAGTTCTCCGAGGCGTTGAAGACCGTCGGCAAGCAGCTGGACTTCGTGGATCTCTACACCAAACGGCACGAGTTCCGTGACCAGATCATCCGCGTCATCGGCACCGACCTCAACGGGTACAGCCTCGAAGACGCGGCCATCGACTACCTCGAACAGACGCCGATGGCACAGCTCGATTCCGCGAACATCCTGGACGCCCAGGGTATCCGCAAGATTACCGAGCTGACCGCGATCGAGCACGTGCGCACCAACGAGTTCCGTCGCGGCGAGGAGAAGGAGATCACCCGCCAGAACGTGGACGCGCGTGAGGCGATCCTCGAACTGGAGCGGCGGCAGGCCGACGCGGAGATCAAGCAGCGCCGCGAGGTCGAGACCATGCGGGCGCGTGAAGAGGCCGAGATCGCCAAGGTGCAGGCGGAGGAGCGGCTCAAGTCGCAGGCCGCCGACTTGCGCACGGACGAGCAGCTGGGCGTCCAGCACCAGAACCAGCAGCGTGAGATCGAGGTCGCGGGCAAGAACCGTGAGCGCGTGATCGCCATCGAGAGCGAGCGCATCGAGAAGGACAGGCTCCTGGAAGTCATCGGCCGCGAACGCGAGACCGAATTGTCCCGGATCGCCAAGGACAAGGAACTCGAGACCGAGAAGCGGTCCATCGCCGAGGTGATCCGTGAGCGCATCGCGGTCGAGAAGACCGTGGCGGAGCAGGAAGAGAACATCAAGAAGCTCCGCGTCGTCGAAGAGGCGGAGCGTCAGCGTTCGGCCATCATCATCCGGGCCGAGGCGGAGGCGCAGCAGAACCTCGTCAAGGACATCAAGGCCGCCGAGGCCGCGGAGGCGGCGTCGAAGCACAAGGCCCGCGAGGAACTGACGCTGGCCGAAGCCCGCCAGCAGGCCACCGAACTGGAGACCCGCGCGAAGATCCGCCTTGCCGAAGGCATCCAGGCCGAGGAGGCCGCCGTCGGCCTGGCCGCGGTGCAGGTCAGGGAGCGCGACGCCGACGCGTTGGAGAAGGTCGGCCGCGCCGAGGCGATCGTCGCCCGCGAGAAGGCGATCGTGCTCGCCGACGGGATGCGCGACAAGCTCAAGGGTGAGGCCGAAGGTCTCACGGAGAAGGCCGCCGCGATGGCCGCGCTCGACACCGCGAGCCGCCAGCACGAGGAGTACCGCCTGCGCCTGGAGGCGGAGAAGGAGATCCGGCTCGCCGCGCTCACTGTGCAGCGCGAGGTCGCCGAGGCGCAGGCCACGGTCCTCGGGATCGGACTGGAGAAGGCCGACATCGACATCGTCGGCGGCGAGACGATGTTCTTCGAGAAGATCATCGGCTCCATCGGCCTCGGCAAGAGCGTGGACGGGTTCGTCGAGCACTCGGACGTCGTCCAGACGCTCGCGAAGCCGTGGCTGGACGGTTCGGGCAGTTTCACCGACGACCTCTCCAAGCTGATCAGCTCGGTCAGCACGGAGGACGTCAAGAACCTGACGCTGTCGGCCTTCCTGGCCAAGCAGCTGCAGGCAGGCGGCCCGGACAGCGACAAGCTGCGTGAGCTGCTGTCCATGGCGCAGCGGCTCGGCCTCGCCGAGACGTCGGTCGCCACCCTCGCGCCCGCGAAGCAGTGACGGCGACCGAACCGGCGGCAGGAACGGAGCAGCTGGACGCGGGCACCTACGAGGTGCTCCGCGTCCGGCTCGCCGCACAGGCCGCCGAACTGGCGAGACGCGCGGACGAGCTCAACACCGCGCGGCTCGGGGTCTTCGGCAGCGCTCAGCTCGCGCTGATCGGCACGGAACGGATCCGCACCGAGAACAATTGCGTGCCGCGGGACGTCGTTTCGGTCGGCGGGCGGATGTTGTTCGGTTACAACGTCTTCATTGGGCTCAAACCCGAGACGACGGTCGACGACGTCTTCTCGCTGCACGGATTCAGCCATGACGAAGAAGCCTTCCGCTTCGACGACGTGCCCGCCGAGGAACTGCCGGGGTTGCTGCGTGACGAGCAGTTCGTCCGCGACTTCGCCGAGCTGTACCGGTACTACCGGCAGGCGAAGCTGCTGCAACTGCGGCGGGTCGAGGGCAAACTGCTCGCGGTGTTCCAGATCGGTCCCCGGACCGAGGACATCCGCGTGCTGCGCTGGGGGATCGCCCCGGACGGCACGGTGTCCTATGTGGACAGCCGGGGTGAACGGGATCACGTCTTCCCGCCGTCGCACGACTTCGAGTGGATCGAGACCGCTCGTGAGCACCACGTGCTCGGACGGCATCCGCATATCTCGATCGAGGACGAGGTGTTCGTCGAGACCGTCGGCGGGAACCTGACGATCAAGGTCGAGAACAACACCGAGTCCGGCGAGGGCGTTTACTCCGAGCCGGTCGACGAACCACTGCAGAGCCTCGCCGACGCCGAGGTCTCCTACGCCAGGATCGGCCCGCTGATCCTGTTGAAGATGTTGCCCTACAAGGAGACCGAGTACCGGTACCTGGTGTTCAACACCCGCACGCGGGACGTCGTGCGCCTCGACGGGATCGGGCAGGCGTGCCAGCGGCTGCCCGAGGACCACGGCCTCATCTTCCCCGGCGGGTACTACCTCGACACCGGTGTCAGCAAGACCTTCGACACCACTGTGGACGGTCTCGAATTCGAACGGGTGATCCGCTCGCCCAACGGGGAGGACGTGCTCTACGTCTTCCACGCGCGGGCCGAGGGGCGTTCGCTGCTCCTGCCGTACAACGTCATCCGCAAAGAGGTCTCGAAACCGATCCCGTGCCACGGGTACTCCCTGTTCGACGACGGCACGATGGTGCTGTTCCGCGCGATGTCCGACGAGCCGAGCCGGGTGCACCCGATGCAGGTGTGGCGGACGCCGTTCCAGTCGGACACCTACGCCGCGTCACAGCCGGCCGGGACCGGGCCGCTGGAGCGGGTCGGCAACGCCGATCTGGTCCGCGGCATCTCCGACTGCCTCTCGATCGGCCGGATGGTCGGGGAGATGGCGCCGTCGGCGGCCGTCTTCGAGGCGCTGATCGCCGCGTGCGCGCGGATTTTCGATCACTACCACTGGCTCGGGGAGGCCGAACTCGGCGATCTGCGTTCGCCGCTGTCCGACGTCCGCGTCACCGCGGAGCAGGTGCTCGACGAGTTCGAGACGGTCACCTCGCTCACCACGCAGGCGGCCGAGGCCGTCGAAGAGGCCGCCGGGGAAACCGCGTCGCTCGTGCGGAAGGTGCGCGGCGAGGCACTGAACGCGGCCGACGCCTGGGTGCGCCGTCTCGCCGAAATGCATCGCGCCCGGGGGCATCTGGTCACCGTGCGGGAGCTGCGCTATGTCGACACCGCACGCGTCGACAAGCTGATCGCCGACCTGGACACGGAGTTCGGCGAGGCCGCCCAGCGGGCCGTACGGTTCCTGCAGGGCGAGGACGCGTTCACGAGCTATCACGCCGAGGTCGACGGCCTGATCGAGGCCGCGGGCGCGATCGCGACGGTCGCCGAAGCGGTCCCGGTCACCGGACAACTCGACGAGCAGTCCGGCGGGCTCGAAGTCCTCACCGACGTCGTCGGCGGGCTGGAGATCGCGGACGCCGTGGTGCGGACGAAGATCCTGGAACGCGTCGGCGAGGTCATCGGCGGGGTCAACCGGGCAAGGGCCACCCTCGAAGCCCGGCGCAAGGAACTGCTGGAAACCGAGGGCAAGGCCGAGTTCGCCGCCGAGTTCGCGTTGCTCGCACAGGCCATCACCGGCGGTCTCGCGGTCGCGGACACCCCGGACCGGTGCGACGAGCAGCTGGGCAGATTGCTGCTCCAGCTGGAGAACCTCGAATCGCGGTTCGGCGAGTTCGACGATTTCCTGGTCTCCCTGGGGGAGAAGCGCACCGACGTCTACGAGGCGTTCTCCTCGCGCAAGCAGGCGCTGCTCGACGAACGGGCGCGCCGCGCGGACCGGCTGGTCGATTCGGCCGAACGGATCCTCGCGAGCGTCACGCGCAGGGTCGGCACGCTCGGTTCGGTCGACGAGATCAACACCTACTTCGCGTCCGATCCCATGGTCGCGAAGCTGCGCAGCGTGGTCGCCGAACTGCGCGAACTCGGCGACCAGGTGCGTGCGGAAGAACTCGAAGGCCGGGTCAAGGCCGCCCGTCAGGAGGCGGGCCGCGCCCTGCGCGACCGGCTCGACCTGTACGGCGAAGGCGGGGAGACGATCCGGCTTGGCCGCAACACCTTCGCGGTCAACACGCAGGACATCGACCTCACCCTGGTGCCGCACGACGGCGGGATGAAGTTCGCGATCACCGGGACCGACTACCGGTCCCCGGTGCGGGACGAGTCCTTCGAGGCGACGCGGCCGTACTGGGATCAGTTGCTGGTCTCGGAGTCACCCGAGGTCTATCGGGCGGAGTACCTGGCGACGTCGATCCTGCTCGAAACGCCGGATCTGCCGGAGGCCGACCTGCTCGAAGTCGTCCGGCGTGTCGCGGGGGACCGCTACGACGAGGGTTACGCGCGCGGCGTGCACGACCACGACGCCACCGCGATCCTGACCGAGTTGCTGCGGCTGCGCTCCGCCGCCGGACTGCTGCGCTACCCGCCCTCCGCGAGAGCGGCGGCTCAGCTGTTCTGGGCGTTCGGCGTCGAAGAGGCGGCGAAGCCCGCCTGGACGACACGGGCGGCTTCGCTCTCGCGGGTGCGGGAGGCTTTCGGGCACACGACGGCGATCGATTCGCTGGCGCGAGAATTCACCGAGGCGATGTCCGCGTTCGCCACGTCGTCCGGGCTGACGCTGGACCTCGAATCGGCCGGTGAATACCTGTTCGAGGAACTGGCCGACGCGTCGCCGGGCTTCGTCACCAGCGGTGGCGCCCGGACGTTGCTCGACAAGTTCCGGCTCGACCGCCGGAGCTTCGCCGAGGACCTTCGCGCGCTCGAAGACCTCGGCGATCGCCACCAGCTGGCCGAAGCCTGGCTCAGGTCCTTTGTGGACTCCGTCGGCCTGCCCGCTGACGAGCTGGCCGAGGCCGTTGCCATCGAGCTTGCCGACCTGCCCCGGTACGACTCTTCGGCGGAGCTCTCGGCCACTGTGGACGGGCTGCTCGGCTCGCATCCGCGGATCGTCGACAGGTCCCTGACGCTTCGGCTCGACGAGATCCTCGCCAGGACACACCGGTTCCGGCGTGACCGGGTGCCGGGTTTCCGGGCGTACCAACGGCAGCGCAACGAACTGGTGGCGGCCGAGCGGGACAGGCTGCGGCTGGGGGAGTACCAGCCGAAGGTGATGAGCGCTTTCGTGCGCAACAGGCTGCTCGACGAGGTCTACCTGCCGCTGATCGGCGACAACCTCGCCAAGCAGCTCGGCGCGACCGGCGACGCCCGGCGCACCGATCAGTCCGGGCTGCTGCTGCTCATCTCGCCGCCCGGTTACGGCAAGACGACACTCATGGAGTACGTCGCGAGCCGTCTCGGGCTGGTGTTCGTCAAGGTGAACGGGCCCGCGCTCGGGCACGAGGTCACGTCGGTGGATCCGGCGGACGCGCCCAACGCGACCGCGCGGCAGGAGATCGAAAAGATCTCGTTCGCGCTGGAGCAGGGCAACAACGTGCTGCTGTACCTGGACGACATCCAGCACACGTCGCCGGAGTTGCTGCAGAAGTTCATTTCGCTGTGCGACGCGCAGCGGCGGATGGAAGGTGTCTGGGAGGGCCGCACGCGGACCTATGACCTGCGCGGCAAGCGGTTCGCCGTCTGCATGGCCGGTAACCCGTACACCGAGCAGGGCAAGCGGTTCCGGATCCCGGACATGCTCGCCAACCGCGCGGACGTGTGGAACCTCGGCGATGTGCTGTCGGGCAAGGAAGACCTGTTCGCGCTGAGCTACATCGAGAACGCGCTCACCGCGAACACCGTGCTGGCCCCGCTGGTCTCGCGGGACCGGTCCGATGTGGACGTCCTGGTGCGGATGGCCCGCGGTGACGGCGCCGTCCGGGCGGATCAGCTGAAGCACGCGTACTCGGCGACCGAACTGGAGCAGATCCTCGCCGTGCTGCGGAAACTGATCCAGGTACAACGGATCGTGCTGAAGAACAACCAGGCGTACATCGCCTCGGCGGCGCAGGCGGACGCGTCCCGGGTCGAACCGCCGTTCCAGCTGCAGGGTTCGTACCGGAACATGGCCAAACTCGCCGGCCGGATCGTACCCGCGATGAACGACGCGGAATTGGAAGCGCTCATCGACGACCACTACGCCGGCGAGGCGCAGACGCTGACCTCGGGTGCCGAGGCCAACCTGCTCAAGCTGGCCGAACTGCGTGGCCGGATGACCGACGACCAGGCGCGACGGTGGGCGGCCGTGAAGGCGGCGTACCTGCGGGCGCAGGCACTCGGCGGGGACGACGAGGATCCGATGAGCCGGGCGGTCGGTGCGGTCGGCCTGCTGGCGGACCGGGTCGGAGCCGTGGAAGCGGCCATCGAACGGGCGTCGGAACGCCTGGTCATCCGCGAGGTGACCTAGAGCCGCCAGACGCGCTGGGTGGTCGTGAGTGGTAAGTGTCGTTCTAACGACACTTACCACTCACGACCCCAGGGCCGCCAGTTGAGTGGGGGTGAGCCGCTCCACCGCGGGCACGGCCCGAAAGCCGGGGCCCTCGGCGACCACCGTCACCGGACCGGCGATGTGCGGGTGCTCCTCCGCCACCCGCAAGGCCGTCGAGACCCGTTCCGTGGGCCACCCCAAAGCGGCCGCGAGCGCCGGGACGGAGAGGGCGCGGCCGGAGTGCAGGAGGGCGGCGAGTGCCGTCAGGGCGTCGCCGGCGTACACGGCGACGCGGACGTCCAGCATGACGTCGTTGATGCGCGCGTGGAAGCGCGAGAGGTCGTCCATGCGGGCGCCCGCGGGTGTCGAGATGCCGAAGACGTCGGCGCCCTGGCTGGCGATCTTGACCCATTCCTGGTTCGCGCGGATGCTTTCGGCCCAGACGCGCTGCGGCATTTCCTCGTCGATGACGTACTGCTCCCGCCGTCCGACCCGTTCCCGTCGGAGCATCGCCTGTGCTTCGAGGTAGCCGACGGCGTTCGAGATCGAGGCGGGGCTGACCTGGAGCCGCCGGGCGAGTTCGGCCGCGCTGAGCACGCCGTCGTCACTGACGGCCAGGCAGGAGAGCACCCGCGCGGTCATCCGGGGCAGGCCGGTCGCCACCATCATCTCGGCGAAGCCGGTTTCGAAGGCGCGGACGGCCTCCGGGTTCCGCCCGTATTCGTTCGCGACGACAGGGGCCGCCCGCGGTGGTGGTTTGCGGCGCCGCGCCCGTTCCCCGGTCACCCGGTTCGCTTCTTCGGCGCGGTAGCCGTGGTGACCGCTGTTGCGCGCGACCTCGCGGCTGATCGTCGACGTCGGGCGCCCGAGCCGCCGGGCGATCTCGGCGTATCCGAGGCCGTCCTTGAGCGAGGTCGCGATCAGCCGGCGGTCCTCCGGGGTCAGCCTGCCGCCCGGCATGGGTGCCTCCTGGTGCGTTCAGTCGCAAATCATTGCAACGGATCGTTGCATTCATCGACAAGATCGTTGCAACGATTTCCGGAAATCTACCAGCTAATATGCATGAAAAGCCATGTTAAAACTTTGAGCAATCTTTAAACGCAACGTAGCCTTTGGTCATTGCTGAACTGGGAGGAACAGTCATGACCACCTCGGTACCCCATCTCGCGGAGATACCCCTCGACCGGCCCCGGGGCTGCCCGTTCGACCCGCCCGCCGAACTCGGCACGCTGCGCGACGAGCACCCGCTCGTGCGGCTGACGTACCCCGACGGACACGAAGGCTGGCTCGCGACAGGGCACGCGATCGTCCGGGAGATCACCGCGGATCCGCGGTTCAGCTCGCGGCAGGAACTGCTGCACTCGCCGCTGCCGGGACCGGCGGCGATGGTGGTGCCGCCGCCCGCGCAGCCGGGGATGTTCATCAAGATGGACGGCGAGGAGCACGCCCGGTACCGCAAGACGCTGACCGGCAAGTTCACCGTCCGCCGGATGCGGATGCTCACCGAACGGGTCGAGCAGGTGACCGCCGAGCGCCTCGACGCCATGGAACGGCAAGGGACGACCGCCGATCTGGTGCCCGCCTTCGCGCAGCCCATCCCGGCGCTGATGATCTGCGAACTGCTCGGCGTCCCGTATGAGGACCACGAGTTCTTCCGCGGCAACGTCGCGCCGCTGAACCGCCCGGACGCCTCGCTCGAGGAGCAGGGGGCCGCCGTCAACGCGCTGGGGGAGTACCTCTACCGGCTGATCGTGGCCAAGCGGGCCGAGCCGACCGACGACATCCTCGGCGAACTCACGGCAACCGAACTCACCGAGGAAGAACTCACCAGCATGGCGTTCCTCCTGCTGGGGGCCGGTTTGGACACCACGGCCAACATGCTGGGGCTGGGCACCTTCGCGCTCTTGCGGCATCCCGACCAGCTCGCCGCCTTGCGTGCGGATCCGGAGCGCATCGACGGCGCGATCGAGGAACTCCTGCGCTACCTGGCGATCCCGCATACCGGGGTGCGCACCGCGCTGGAGGACGTCGAAATCGGCGGGCAGCTCGTCAAGGCGGGGGAGGCCGTCGCGGTCTCGGTCCTGGCCGCCAATCGCGACCCGCTGAAGTTCCCCGAGCCCGACCGGCTCGACCTCGGCCGGAAGGCCGCCGGGCACCTGTCCTTCGGGCACGGGGTCCACCAGTGCCTCGGCCAGCAGCTCGCGCGGGTCCAGATGAAGGTCGCCTTCACCGGGCTTCTCGACAGGTTCCCCACGCTCCGCCTCGCCGTTCCGGCCGACGAGGTCCCGCTGCGGACGGACTCCGACATCTACGGGGTGTACGCGCTCCCGGTGGCGTGGGACTGATCGCGATGCGACTCGAAGTCGACAGGGAACGCTGTGTGGGCGCGGGTATGTGCGTGCTGACCGCGCCGGAGGTGTTCGAACAGGACGAGGAAGACGGCCGGGTCCGGTTGCTGGACCGGGAACCGGCCGAGGTCGGTGACGCCGTGCAGTTGTGCCCGGCGCAAGCGATCACGGTGGAGGGGTGAGCGGCCAGGGGGTGCCGGGCGGGCACCCCCTGGCACTTCGATCAACCGACTTCGGCGAGAACCTTGCCGGTGTCGGCGCTCTGGACGGCGGTGCCGGCGTAGTTCTGCTGGACCCGCGCCTTCTCCTGCGCGTTGGGGTTCACGTTGGCGCAGCTGACCCCGCCGGTCGAGCCGGACATCAGCGACGAGCACGGGCCGGGCTTCACGTCGGGAAGGCCGAGGCTGTGGCCGAGTTCGTGCGAAGCGATCCGGGTCTTGTTGTAGCCCTGCTGGACGGCCTGCCTGCCGTACCACACGGTGACCGTGCCGCTCGGGCGGACGGGACCGAGGGTGGCCCGCGGCCAGCCGTCGTCGGCGACGATCCGGATGTTGACCCGCTGCCCCGGCGTCGCCTTCACGAGACGGACGTTGGTGACGTTGGTGTTCCAGACGTTGACGCCGGCGGCCACGGCGTCCTTGAATTCCGCGGCCTGGCTGTCGTCGTAGGTCAGCGTGGTCGCCATGATCTCGGCGGCACCGGCTGAGGGCGCCGAAAGCACCGAAATGGAGAGCGCGGCGCCGGTGAGCACCGCGGCGAAGGTACGTCGAAGCACGTTTTACTCCTCGCGTTTAAGGCAAGCTGGAATGCGGAGCAGTGTCGACACTTTGTTCAGGCAGGTCGGGACCTGTGCGTAGTCCTCCGTTGCCTCCGCGTGATGTTAGGACCTGGCGAGGTCGTGACGGAACCCGCCGATAGTCGCCTGTCGTTAACCATTGTCTTGACGCGGACGGAAGACTGTCCCGTTATGACGAGGGCACGATTCACCGGCCACGAAGAACCGATCCTCGCGGTCGCGGTGAACGGAAACCGGCTGGTCACCGGAGGTGCGGACCGGACGGTGCGGGTCTGGGACCTGGAGACCGGGGCCCAGCGATTCGTGGTGGGCGGGCACGATCGGCCGGTGCTCGCGGTGGGTATCTCGGGACGGCACGTGGTCGGTTGCGATGGCGCGACGGTGCGGTACTGGCGGCTCACCGGTCGCGAGGCACAGGCCGCAGAGGTCCAGACCATTAAGCGGACGCTCTCGGTCGCGGTGGCGAAGGATTTCGCCGTGTCCGCGGCGGGCACCACCGTCGAGGTCCGGCGGATGGACGGCGTGCCGCCGCGGGCCCTCCGCACCGGCGGTCCGGAGGTCGAATCGGTCGCGGTGACCCCGGACGGCCGTGTCGTGATCGCCGGTGACGACACCGGCGGTGTGCGACTCTGGGACGGCGAAGTCGTTTCCCACTACCGGTTCGGCGGCGCCGCGGCGGTCCACGTCGTCGCGGTCTCGGCCGACGGTGCCCGGGTGCTGTCCGGCGAAGGCGAGACGGTCCGGTTGTGGGGCAGGAAGGGTGATCCCGCCCTCGTCTTCCCCGGGCACGCCGGGGTCGTCCGCGCGCTGGCCTTCAGCCCGGACGGAAAACTGGTGCTCTCCGGCGGTTCCGTCGGCGAGATCTACGTCCGCGAGATCGAGAACCCCGCCGAATACACCCTCCTCAAGGGACACGAGGGGAACGTCCGCGCGATCGCCTGTACCGCGGGCAACGAGAAGATCATCTCCGTCGGGGACGATCGCACGATCCGGGTGTGGGACCGCTTCGGCAACCAGATCGACGGCACCGGCTTCGTCGAACCCAGGCCGGGGCGGGCGCGGCCGCGGATCACCCCCGACGTCGAGAGTGCCGTCGACCTGATCGGCTTCCAGGACGACGTGCGCACGCTCGCCGCGGTCATCGCCGACCGCGAGACCAGCCCGCCGCTGTGCGTCGCCCTGCTGGGACCCTGGGGTTCCGGCAAATCGAGTTTCGTGCGGCAGGTGGCGGACCGGGTGGCCGAACTGGCCCGCCGCTCCCGGGGCGACGCCGCCAACAGCGTGTTCGCCGGCGAGATCCGGCAGATCCGGTTCAACGCCTGGCAGTACCACGACGACCATCTGTGGGTCGGGCTGGTGGACCATCTGTTCCGGAACCTCGGCGCGCCCGAGACGCACGCCGACGCCGAGGAAGTGCGGGCCGAACGCGAGGAGTTGCGGACCCGTCTCGCGAGTCTCCACGCCGTCAAGGCGGATTCCCCGCTCACCTGGCGCTGGCGCCTGCTCGTGTCCGGAGTGGACCATGCCGAACGCAGGCGGCGACGGCTCGCCGTCGCGGGTTACGCGGCGCTGGGTGTGCTCGGCGTCGCCGCGGTGATCGTCGGCTGGGCCTGGTGGCACAACGCGATCCTCGCCGCGGCCGGGGCCGTCGTCGCGCTCGGCGCGGTGCTGACCCCGGCACTCACCACCGCGCGATCGGCCCTCGCGCCGCTGAAATCCACATTGGACAAGCTGCGGTACGACGTGGACAAACGGGCGGAGCGGTTCGAGGCCGAGGTCCGGGAAACCGGGGAACGGCTTCGGCGGCTGGACGCGGCCACCCGGCTCGGTGACCTGATCGAAGAGGCGAGGACCGGCCGATACGAGGACTACCAAGGGGTTTTCGCCCGCGTGCGGGAAGACCTCGCGCGCTTGAGCGCCGATCTGGTGGCCGCGCGGGAGGACTGGCAGGCGGCGGACGGCCTCGGCGACCCGCCGCTGGAACGGGTCGTGCTCTACATCGACGATCTCGACCGCTGTCCGCCGTCGAAGGTGATCGAGGTGCTCGCGGCGGTCCATCTGCTGCTGGCCCTGCCCGCGTTCGTCGTCGTGGTGGCCGTCGATCCCCGCTGGCTGCGGCGCTGTCTCGACCAGCAGCACGAAGAACTGTTCGGTGCCGGGGAAACGCGGCAGACGGAGTACCTCGACAAGATCTTCCAGATCGTCTTCGCGTTGCGCCCGCTGGGGGCGGGCGCGGACGAGCTGATCGACGTCCTGATGCCGATCGAAGGCCGGGCACCCGAGCCGTCCGGACGTGAAGAATGGCCTGACGACGGGGAAATCGCCGAGGCGGGGGAATCCGGCGAGCCGGTGGAGGTCATCGTCAAGGACACGACCCCGCCGACGTTCTACAACATGCGCCCCGACCGGCTGCGGCTCACCGAGGTCGAACGCGATTTCGTCCACGTGCTGCGGAAACGGTTGAACACCCCCAGGGAGATCCGGAAACTGGTCAATCTCTACCGGCTCGTCCGCATCGGGATTCCCGACGCGGAATTGACGCGGTTCGCGGGCGGTCCGTATCGGGCGGTGCTCGTCCTGCTGACCCTGCTGGTCGCCGATCCGAAGGCCGCGCACTCGACGTTCTCGGCACTTTCCGCCGGGAAATCGCTGTCCGAAGCCTTTCCACCTGAATGGCGGCTAGACGTCGAATCCTTCGATGATCTACAGGTCTATCGGAATTGGGTGGGTACCCTCGCCCGCTTCAGCTTCGAAACCTACGATCTGGTGACCGAGGAAACAGAACCGGGAACGACGGTGTAGCTACACTTGCGCGCTACGGCGTCGAGGGGGCGGGAAATGCGGAGATCAGGCTGGCTTTCGCTTGTCTTCGGGGTGTTCACCGGGGCGTTGGTGATCGTCCTGCTCGCGGTCACGGTCACCGCGCCCTCGAACGTGGACCGGGCCGATTGCGTCCGGCTGGTGACGAGTTCTTCCACGGAGAAGGGCGATCTGATCCGCGAACTGGCCGAGCGGTACAACGCCGCGGGCCGGACGTTCGACGGCGGCCGGTGCGCGAAGGTGGAGGCGTACAAGAAGACCTCCGGCGCCACGCTCGACCTGATCGCCGCCGGCTGGAACGACATCGACGAAAAGCAGCCCGAACCGCAGGTCTGGATGCCGAGTTCGTCGCTCTGGCTTGATCTGCTGCGCCAGCGCGGCAAAGGTGACCTGATCGAGACCGGTTCGAAGACCTCGCTCGCGACGAGTCCGATGGTCATCGCGATGCCGAAGCCGATGGCCGAGGCGATGGGCTGGCCGGGAAAGAACCTCGGCTGGCGTGACGTACTCGAGGTCAACCAGAGCGGCGGCTGGGCTTCGAAGGGCGCGGACAAGGCCCAGTGGGGGAACTTCACCCTGGGCAAGGACAATCCGCGCCGGTCGACGTCGGGGCTCGCCGCGACCATCGCGACCTATTTCGCGGCGACCGGTGGTGATTACGGAAAGATCGACACCACCGACACGGTCCGGTTCGTGCGGGGCGTCGAGGCGTCGGTCGCCTACTACAGCGACGATTCGGTGGCCTTCCTGCGGACGCTGTACGACGAGGACCAGAAGAAGCCAACGCCGTACATCAGCGCGATGGCGATGCAGGAACAGATGGTCTACCTGTACAACCACGGCGCGCCGACCGGGGATCCGAAACAACTTCAGGACCGGCCCGCCGACCTGAGGCGGCCGCTCGTCGCGGTCCACCCGGCGGAGGGGACGATGCTGATCGACCACCCCTTCCTGACGACCGCGAAGGCCACACCGGACCAGCGTGCCGCGGCCAAGGACTTCGCCGCGTTCCTGCTGGAATCCGCGCAGCAGGACCGGTTCCGCGAACTCGGTTTCCGTGACCCGAAAGGCGGTGGGAACGACAAGCTGGCCAAGGACGTGTACGCCGACAAGGCCGACCCCCCGCTGATCGGGGTCCCCACCGGTGACCAGATCCAGAAGATGCTGGACGGCTGGGAGTACACGCAGCGGCGCGGCCGGATCCTGCTGGTGCTGGACCTGTCCGGATCGATGAACGAACCGTTCGACAAGAACCGCAAGGACAAACCGTATTCGGAACGCCGGATCGACCTGTTGAAACCCGCGATCGTCGAGCAGCTCAAGCTCCTGCATCCCGAGGACGAGGTCGGGCTGTGGACGTTCTCGTCGGACGGGCCGGAGGAGAAAATGCCGATCGGCAAGGTGAAGGACGTCCGCGAACCGATGATCGACCTGGTCGGCAAGCTGACGCCGAAGGGGGACACGGCACTCTACAAATCCGTGGTGGACGCCAACGCCAAGATGCGGGACGGCTTCGACCCGACCCTCATCAACGCCATCGTCCTGCTGACCGACGGCGAGAACACCCAGGCCGGGACCACCAAGGAGCAGGTACTGCAGAGCGTCGACGCCGAGCGGCTGGACAACTCCGTCCGGATCTTCACCATGGCCTACGGCGCTCAGGCGGACGGCAAGGTACTCGACGAGATCGCGCAGAAGTCCAAGGCGCGCAGCTACCAGGCCGTCGATCCGCAGGGCATCGACAAGATGTTCGTCAACGTCTTCAGTAACTTCTGACATGGCCGATCACGACAACCGCGCGTTCCACACCGTCGCCGGAGTCCTCGCGCTGATCGCCGCCCTGCTCGGGCACGCGGTCACCGTGCCGCATCCGCAGGCGTGGTTCTTCGGTGCCGCGGCCGCGTTCGCCGTGCTGCTTCCCGCCGAAGTCGCGTACTTCGTGTTGAGCGGCAAGCGGACGGCGGCGCGGGAGGTCCGCGTGCCGGTGCCCGGCACGTACGACCACCACTACAGCCACTTCGGGCGCGCGCTGGCAGCCATCGAAACGGTGAAGCCCGGGGAGTCGGAGCTGTCGGCGGCACTGAAGCGAGCCGTCACCGTGCTCGAACGGCATCGGGGGGAAAACTCGGACGCCGTCGTCGAGCTGCGGGTGACGGTGAAGCAGACCGCCGAGAAGCTGGAGCGCTACGCGCATGACGAGAACCCGGACCCGGTGATGCTCGAACCCCGCCTCCAGCTGCTCCAGGACAACGTCGAACACGCGACAGCAAAGGTCGAACCACGCTGAGTGTTCGGTGCCGAACAGACTACGGCCGTGCGTCATGCTGATCTGACACCATGCCGTTGATCGGGCGCCGGGTTGTCGAAGGCGTGGAACATGTGGTCGTACCGGTGGAGCACCGGTTCAGCCTGGAGGAGGCCGTGCTGGCGGTGATGGCCGCCAAAAGCACCGTGCGGCCGTCCCCTGGGATCAAGGTCGCTCCGCTGAAGGTGTCAGAGGTACGGTCAGCGCTGTTGTATGCGGCGAAGCACGCCGACAGGCGACACCAGATCGTGGACAGTTACTTCATCGAGGCCGAAGACGGACCGTTGCACAGACTGGCCGAATGGATCAGGTCGGAGCTGGTGCGGTTGGGCATCTTCACCACGCACGACGGTTCCGCCGCCGGATCGGGTGGCCGATTCGGTTACTCTCCGCGATAGGTGTTCACGACTGCCTGGGAGGGTGTTTCGTGGGTTTGGGCCCGGAGGCCGCCGAAGAGAGAGAACGTCCGTTCCTGGAGCGGCTGGACGAACCCGTCCGTGCGCGCTTGCTCGAAATGGGCACCCCGCAGACCTACGAGAGCAGACAGGCGCTGATGCGGGCCGGCGAGCCCGGCGACTTCGTCATGCTGCTGCGGTACGGCTACGTGAAGGTGACCAGCGCCGACCGGATGGGTGCGACGGTCATTTTGGACGTCGGGGTGCCCGGCGATCTGCACGGCGAGATCGCGGTCATCGCCGGTGGCATCCGGATGGCCGACGTCGTCGCCATCGAGGAGGTCCACGTCCGGCGGATCGCGGCGAGCGAGTTCAACCGGTTCCTGCTGGACCATCCGTCGGCGATGCGGGAGGTGCTCGTCAGTGTCGCGCGGCGGTTCGTGCTCGCCCAGCGGCAGCGGACGCAGTCGTGGAAACCACAGGCCGTGGCGCGCGTCGCGACGAGACTGGACTACCTCGTCGACGTCTGTGGCATCCGGACACCCGCCGGCTGGCGGATCGGGATCCCGTTGAGCCAGGACGAACTCGCACAGTTCATCCCGATGGGCCGGACGATGGTCGCGCAGGCGCTGGACAAGCTCCGGAAGGCGGGAGTGGTGGCCAGTTCCCGCCGGGCGATCACCGTGATCGACCGCGAGGCGTTGCGGGTGATCACGGAAAAAGGTGTGACTTAGCTCACTGGCGATGATTCCTGCGTGGTCAGGTTCTGTTCGGTTCCGAACAGAACTTCCGGTGAAGAGTGGGAACACTGCAACCTGGCCGCCAGTTTTCACCGATCAGGGGAGGGGTCGCAGAGATGCAGGTGCTGACCTCAGGTCATTACAACGCGCACACCCATGCCGTGCTCGCCGTCGACATCGTGGGTTCGTCGAAGGCCAGTGATGACCTGCTGGACCCGATGAAGACTGAGATGGAGACGCTGGTTTCGCGCTCCTTCAACGCGGTCGGGCTCGCGCCGGGGGACGCGCGTCACTTCCGGGAGACCGGGGACGGCCTGATGGTCGCGTATCCGGACCGGACCGTCGGGCAGCTTTGCGAGGTCGTGTTCCATCTGGACCATCTGCTGCGTTCCCGCAACCGTTACGCCCGCGTCCCGATGCGAGCGCGGGTCGCCGTCCACATGGGACCGATGGCGGACAACCACCGGTACCACCGCACGTACATCACACTGACCAGGCTGTTGTGCGCCTCGACCTTCAACGACGCCGTCGGCTACTGGTGCCGGACGGACCCGACCGGGGACAAGTTCGGGGCCGGGATGATCGTCTCGCAGTCGGTGTGGCGCAACGTGGTCGAGCCGTTCACCGTCGCACTGGTCCCGCCCGCGCGCTGCGGCCGGATCAGCGTCACCACCCCGGATTTCGCCGACAGCGCCTGGATCCACCTGCCGGGCCTGGACGCCGAGGCCGTACTGGCCGAGGTGAACCCGGCCGTCCCGGTGCCGCTCGTCTTCGACCGCGTGAGCAGGTTGTCGACGACGGCCTAGCCCCAGACCGGGCGGTCCGGCCTCCAGGGAGGGAAGGCCGGACCGCTCGCCGGTTTCTGGCCCGGTACCCCTACGCCGGGTCAGAAACCGGACCCCCGGCGCGGGGGGTGGGGGCGCGGGTCATCCCCGCCGCGCCCCCGCATTCTTTGGTGTCGGAAAGGGACTTTCAGGACGTTTTCGGTCCCGAGAGTCCCTTTCACGGTGCCCGTGCCCGGCGTCCGCCACTTGCTCGCTCCCGACCGGCGCGTCCGTCCTCAACGTTGCGAAAGTGGCTTTCGCAACACGTCCCACGCTTCACGGACTTGCCGGTGGGCAGGCAGGCACCTACTGGCGACAGCGTTTCCCGCTGTTGACGCACTTCACGAGCTGGTTCATCAGCCGCTGCGACATGACGTTCGCGAAATCGTCGTGATCGGAGCGCGGGTTGTGCTTCTCCTGCGCGAACGCGTCGACCGCGTAGTGCCCGTCGGCCTGGATCTCCGGCGGGATGTCGTACGCCAGCGTGATCCGCAGCTGCGGCACGTTCTTGAAGCCACGCGGGCATTTCCCGTTGCGGTCGGAGAACACGATATGCGTACGGTGGTTGGCGCTGTCGGTGTTCTTCCCGTCCCAGCAGTTCGGGAACGAGTGGACGCGGGTGACCTTGCTGCCGCGCGGGCAGATCGGGTACAGCTCGGTGAGCCGGTCCTCGAAGCCGCCGCAGGTCCAGCTGGGCCGCGCGTTGGCCGGGCCGTTGGTGGTCTGCTTCGCGTCTCCGTACAGCACACGCAGGAACTTCGGCATCGCGACGACCCGGCGGGCACCGCCGCTGGTGAACGTCAGGTCCACCTTCGCGGGGCGCTGGATCTCGCCTTCGTTGTTGCCGATCTCGTTGTTCTCGTCGGCAGGCGGCAGATCGGCGGCCTTGCCGTCGGATTTCTTCTTCTCGACGTCTCCGGCGGCGTTGACGTTGCTGTTCTGGCCGCCGTTGTCGAGGCCGCCCTGGCCGTTCTGCTTCACCGCGCATCCGGCGAGCTGGTCGTCGGACTTCGCGACCGGCGTGCCCGCCTGTTTCATGGTGTCGCTGATTCTCTTGATCGACGGCTTCCGCTTGTTCTTCAGCTCGTCGAGCACCTGGCCGGCCTGTTTTCCTTGTGCCAGCTGGTTGTTCGCGTTGTCGGAGTCCTTGTCGAGGTTGTCGAGACTCTCGTCGACCGCGGGCATCGCCTGGTCGGGGACCTCTTCGAGTTCGCTGGCGACGTCGGGGCAGTCGACCTGGGGCCCGGCCTCGTCCTTGGCCGCGTCCACGCGGTCGGCGGCGAGCTTCTCGTCGTTCGCCGCCGCGTTTTCTTCCTCTTCGTCGTTGTCGATCCGGATGACCGGCCAGAAGTAGGCCGACTTGTCACCGTTCTTGCAGGTGGTGCCCGCGCGGGAGAGGCTCTTGTTGTTCGAGTCCGCGTTGGTCGAGAGGTTCCCGACGTAGTCGTGGAGGTGCTCGGCTCCATTGCGGACGCCGGGTTGCGCGATGAAGTTGTCGCCGTTGAAGTGGCCGTTCTCGTTGCGGCCGCAGTCGACGGTGAACGTCCCTCGTGCGCCTCGCTTCGCGAGCTCGAGGTTGACGTTGTTGCCGCGCGGGACCTTCGTGATGTCGATGAAGAACGACTTGTCCGCGCTGTCGGCCCTGGCGGCGTCGGGGGTTCCGGTCGTGTTCGCCACGACGATCCCGCCGACGGCGAGGGAGAGCGCGAGGGCGCCGGTGGCGACCTTGGTGCGGCGCGCCATGCGGTGGCGGCCGGCGGTTCTCGGTTTACGGGGCATGAAATTGTTCACCTCGTTCGGTGTCGTTGCGCGGAGCCCGGGGGATGCGTCACCGGCATCACCGGCGTCACTGACTCCGTGCTTGCTGAAACGGCCCCGACGGGGAGCCGGTTCAAAACGCGACCTCGCCGTTATGCTTTCGTTACACGTCTCGCCGCGGACCAGCCCGATGGCAGCAGTTGCCAAGGAAACTCCCTCGGGAGGGAAAGAAAGACCCGGCCTCGGGGCAGTCGAGGCCGGGTCTTCCTGGTGTTCCCGCAGGTCAGACGTCCACCTTGGCCTTGGGCTCCGCCTCGTCGGCGGTGGGACGGGCAGGCAGGAAACGCTTGATCAACGGGAAGAACAGGATCACCAGGATGAGCGCGTAGACGACGATCGAGAACGGCGTGTCGAACAAGCCGCCCAGGCTGCCGTCGCTCAGCTGCAGTGCGCGCCGCATCTGCTGTTCGGCGGCCGGGCCGAGGATGACACCGATGATCGCGGGCAACACCGGCAGGCCGTAGCGGCGCATCGCGAAACCGATCAGGCCGATCACGAACATCACCAGCAGGTCGAAGATGTCCGCGTTCACCGCGTACGCGCCGACACTGGCGAAGAACAGGATGCCCGCGTAGAGGTACGGCCGCGGGATCCGCAGGAGCTTCACCCACAGCGGCGCCAGCGGCAGGTTCAGCACCAGCAGCAACGTCAGCCCGACGAACAGCGAGGCGATCAGGCCCCACACCAGTGAGGACTCCCGCTCGAACAGCAGCGGCCCCGGCTGGATGCCGTACTGCTGGAACGCCGCCAGCATCACGGCCGCGACCGCGGTGGTCGGCAGGCCGAGCGTCAGCATCGAGACCAGCGTCCCGGCCGCGGACGCCGAGGCGGTCGCCTCCGGTCCCGCGACCCCTTCGATGGCGCCCTTGCCGAACTCGTCCTTGTGCTTCGAGAGCCGCTTTTCCGTGACGTACGAGAGGAACGTCGGGATCTCGGCGCCACCGGCGGGCACCGCGCCGAACGGGAACCCGATGAGCGGTCCGCGCAGCCACGGCTTCCAGGTCCGCTTGAGGTCGGCGCGGGACAACCACGGCCTGCCGACCGGGATCGGTTTGAACGCGTTGCGCCGCAGATGCGCGGCGACCCACAGCGACTCGCCGACCGCGAACAGCGCGACCGCGACGATGACCACGTCGATGCCGTCGGCCAGATGCAGCGAGCCGAAGGTCAGCCGCTGCTGGCCGGTCATCTCGTCCAGGCCGACGAGACCGATGGCGAGGCCGATCAGCAGTGACGCCACGCCGCGGATCCGGGAGCTGCCGAGGACCGAGGTGACCGCGATGAACGCCAGCACCATGATCGCGAACAGGTCCGGCGCGCCGATGTCGACGGCGTGCTTCGCGATCACCGGCGCCAGCACGACCAGCGCGATCGTGCCGAGGATGCCACCGACGAAATGCCCGATCGCGGCCGCCGCCAGCGCTTGCGCCCCGCGTCCCTTGCGGGCCATGGGATTGCCGTCGATGGCCGCGACGACCGCCGCGCTCTCACCGGGGGTGTTCAGCAGGATCGACGTCGTCGAGCCGCCGAACATCCCGCCGTAGTAGATGCCGGCGAACATGATGAACGCGCCGGTGGGCTCCAGACCGTAGGTCACCGGCAACAGCAGGGCCACCGCCATGGCCGGGCCGATGCCCGGCAGCACACCGATCGCGGTGCCCAGCAGGACACCGATCGCCGCCATCGCGATATGGGTCGGGGTCAGCGCGGTACCGAAACCGTCGACGAGTTGCTGGAACATCAGAACACCTCCATCAGCGGGCCACCGGGGAGCGGGACACCGAGCAGGTTGTTGAAGATCAGGAAGGTCACGATGGACATTCCCGCCGCGATCAGCGGGTCACGGACCAGGTTGCGGCTGCCGAGCGCGTACGCCGCGCCCCAGAACAGGATCGCGCCCGAGATCGGGAACCCGACCAGCCCGATCAGCGCGGCGTTGGCCAGGAAAGCGGCGCACAGCAGCAGAACCGTGCGCATGTCGGCCGGCTCGGTGAGGTCGATGTCCTCGCCGCCTTCGGCTTCTCCCTTGCCGCCGCGCAGGACGTCGCGGGCCAGCAGCACCGCGACCAGCAGCAGCAGCGAGCCGACCAGGATCGGCACCGCCTTCGGCCCCACCGGGCCGCGCTGGGCGAAGTCGGTGGGAATGCCCAGCGCGTCGGTGAGCACCAGTACGCCGAGCGCCAGGAGTACCACGCTCACCCCGAGTTCGGAGCGTTCCTTCAGCCACGTGGTCGTCATGCCAGACCCAGCTCTTTCAGCACCGTTGCCACTCGCGTGTTCTCCTCTTCGAGAAACGAACCGAACTGCTCCCCTGGCGCGAACGCGCCGGTCCATCCGTTGCGCTGCAACGCTTCCTGCCACTGCGGCGTCTTCTGCAGCCGCTCGAAGAGGCTCACCAGCTTCGCGCGGTCGGTGTCGCTGATGCCCGGCGGTGCGACGATGCCGCGCCAGTTGGTGAACTTCACGTCCACACCGGACTCCGAGAGCGTCGGCGCGTCGATGCCCGGGATCCGCTTCTCGCTGGTCACGGCGAGCACCCGGAGTGTCCCCGCCTGGATCTGGTCGCGGTACTCGCCGACGCCGGACACCCCGAACGCGACCTTGCCGCCGAGGACCGAAGCGAGCAGTTCCCCGCCGCCGTCGAACTGGACGTAGTTGACCGCCTTGGGGGCGAGCCCGACGGCTTTCGCCATCAACATCGGCGCCAGGTGGTCCGGGCCGCCGGGCGAGGAACCGCCACCCACCTGGACGCCGCCCGGATCCGCCTTCCACGCCGCGATGAGCTGGTCGATCGTCTTGTACGGCGAGTCCTTGCCGACCACGACGATGTCCGACTCTTCGATCAGCTTCGCCACCGGCGTGGTGTCGAGCAGCGAGGACGGCGACTTGTTCGTGAACACGCTGCCGACCACGCCGAGCCCCATGGACATGACGAGTTTGCCGTTGCCGCGTTCGGCCACCGTGCGGCCGAGGCCGACCGTGCCGCCGGCGCCGGGGAGGTTGAACACCTCCGCGTTGCCGAGCAGGTCCGCGTCCTCCATCGCCTTGGTCGCCGTGCGGGCCGTGATGTCGTAGCCGCCGCCGGGCGCGTTGGGCACGAGCACCCGTATCGACCGGATCTGCGTGCCCTCGTCGGCCTCGCTGCCCGGAGTGAGCAACGGTGGCACCAGCAAGACGGCGACGAGCGCCGCCGCGATGGCCAACCAGCTACTGGGCTTCACTGTGATCCCCGCCTCTCTGCCGCGTGGTTGGACATGGTGCACTCGTGTGGACAGTGCTGTCCCGCTTGCGGGCCCAATGGTTGTTTTGGTCCTTTTGGTCACGAGGAGGTGGCGTATGGGTGGTCGCGGTTCGCTGGCCCGCCAGCTCCTCGTATGGCAACTGGTCGTCGTCACCTGCCTACTGTGCGCGGTGGGTGTGCTGGCCGTCGTCCAGGCGGGGAACAATTTCCGCACGACCGAGGGACGCCGGGCGCTTTCGGTCGCGGAGAGTGTCGCCGCGCAGGGCATCGTGGGCGACCTCGACAAGGGTCCGTTCGAGCTGAACGCACCCGCGGAGACCGCGCGAAGCTTCTCCGGGGTGGACTTCGTCGTCATCGCCGACGCCGACCGCTACGTGCTCGCGTCACCGGATCCTGGCCAGTTGCGGTCCCTGCTCGACATCGGGGGGAGCACCGTCCTTTCCGGACGGTCATGGGTCGGCGAACTCGACGGCTCGATCGTGGCGCACGTCCCGGTGCTCGACGACAAGGGCGGCGCGGTGGTCCGCATGGTCGCGGCGGGCTCGAAGTCGCCGGGCTTCTTCGCCGGCGTGCTCGACTCGCCGGACAACACGCTGCGGGTGCTGGGTGTCGCGCTCGTGATCGGCGTGAGCGGTTCGCTGCTGCTGGCGCGCCGGGTCAAGAACCAGACACTCGGTCTCGAACCGCACGAGATCACCGCGCTGGTGGAGAACCGGGAAGCGCTCCTGCACGGCATCAAGGAAGGCGTCGTCGGGCTGGATCCGCAGCACCGCATCACGCTGGTGAACGACCACGCCCGCGCTCTGCTGGCGTTGCCAGGGGACGCCGTCGGACGGTCGGTGGAGGACCTCGACCTCAACGAGCGGATTCGTGACGTGCTCACCGGACGCGCGACCGGTGCCGACCAGATCGTGCTGCGGCAGGGGAAGGTGCTGACGTTGAACCGGATGCCGATCGACGGGCGCGGCGCCGTCGTCACCCTGCGGGACCGCACCGATCTCATGACGTTGCGGGACGAACTCGACGCCAGCAAACACGCCACGGACACCCTGCGCGCGCAGGCGCACGAATTCAGCAACCGGCTGCACACCATCTCGGGGCTGCTGGAACTCGGGGAATACGAAGAAGTCCGCGGGTATGTCAGCCGGATCAGCTCGGCGCAGGGGGAGTGGCGCGCGGAGGTCGGCGCGCGGATCGGCGACCCGGCGGTGGCGGCGCTGCTGATCGCGAAGGCGTCGCTTGCCGCCGAACGCGGTGTCGGGTTGAGGATGGCGCCGGACGGCGAACTGGACCGCGTCGAGGACGGGTTGTCCACGGATTTGGTGACAGTGCTGGGAAACCTCGTCGACAACGCTCTCGACGCGCTCGGTGGTGAGCGCGGCTGGATCGAGGTCGGCGTGTGGCAGGAGGAAGACGAAGTGCGGGTGGAGGTCCGCGATTCCGGGCCCGGTGTCGCCCCGGAAATCGCCGAAGAGGTGTTCGAGCACGGCTTCACCACGAAGGCCGCGGCGCACGGGCAGCGCGGACTCGGGTTGGCGCTGATCCGGCAGGCGTGCGTCCGGCGGGGTGGTTCCGTCGAGGTGCACAACGAAGACGGCGCGGTGTTCACGGCAAGGCTCCCGCGATGATCCGGGTGCTCGTCGTCGACGACGACTTCATGGTCGCGAAGGTCCACAGTGGATACGTCTCCCGTGCGGAGGGATTCGCCGTCGTCGGGGTCGCGCACACCGGTGCCGACGCGATCCGGCTGGCACGGGAACTGAAACCCGATCTGGTGCTGCTGGACGTCTACCTGCCCGATCTGGACGGCCTTTCCGTGCTGCGCGAACTGCGGGCGACCGAGGACGTCGACGTCATCGTGATCACCGCCGCCACCGA
Source organism: Amycolatopsis sp. cmx-4-19 (assembly GCA_049998115.1). Taxonomy (GTDB): domain Bacteria; phylum Actinomycetota; class Actinomycetes; order Mycobacteriales; family Pseudonocardiaceae; genus Amycolatopsis. The sequence goes on from JAEBEO010000008.1 coordinate 143,179, forward strand.
CGTGGAGACCGTGCGGCAGGCGATGCGCGGCGGGGTGCTGCACTATCTGATCAAGCCGTTCGAGTACGCGGCGCTGCGTGATCAGCTCACCCATTTCGCCACCCTGCACCAGCGGCTCGAGCGGCTGGCCGAGGCCGGGCAGGCCGACGTCGACCAGGTCTTCGGCGCGCGGCCGAATGCGAAACCCTCGCTGCCCAAGGGACTCACCGCGGAGACCGCGCGGCTGGTGGAGACCGCGTTGCGCGGCGCGCCGGGCGGGATGTCCGCGAGCGAATGCGCCGAGGCGACCGGCGTCGCGCGGGTGAGCGCGCGCCGGTACCTCGAGCATTTCGTCGCGACCGGGAAGGCCGGGGTGAACCTCAAGTACGGCGGGACGGGGCGGCCCGAGCGGCGCTACCTGTGGACGTGACGGGCCGGTAGCCGACGATTTCCGTGGACAGCAGACCCTCGCCGCGGGTCAGCCCCGGAAGGTGCCGGTCGAACCGGTGCACCTCGCCGGTCGGCAGGGTGCCGCCCAGTTCCGCGCGGGCACCGAGGATCGTGGATTCGGTCACCAGCCCGCCGAGTTCGGCCAGCCGGGAGAGCGTCGGGCTGACGGTGTCGGCGGGGAGTTCGATCTCGAACCGGCTGATCGGTTCCAGCACCTCGGTCCCGGCCCGCCGCAACGCTTCGCCGAGGGCGAGCGGGACGACCTTGCGGAAGTCGCCCGCGGCGCTGACCGGGCTGAAGTAGCCGGTGCGGGTCACCGTCACCCCGCAGTCGACGACCTCCCGGCCGTGAAGACCGCGCAGGAGGGTGGCTTCCACCGTTTCCTCGATCGCCTTGTGGAACGACAGTGGCAGCGAGCCGAGTTCGACGGCCAGCCCGAAGGTCCGGCCCGAGCCCGGTGTTCCTGGTTCGACACGCAGCCCGAGGGTGGCGAAGTGCGGATTGCGGCCGTCCCCGATCTCCCACACCGCCTCACCGGTGCCGACCGGGCGCTCCACGCAGACCGTCCGCGTCTCGCTGAACTCGACGGCGAGACCACGTTGTGCGGCGAGGATCTCCTTGATGACCTCCTTCTGCACCTCGCCGTAGAGCCGCACGGTGATCCGGCGCGTCTCGTCGTCCTGTGCGACGGTGATCAGCGGATCCAGTTCGGCCAGTTCCCGCAGACCGGCGTACAGCGCGCGAGGATCATCCGCGCTCACCACGGTTTCCAGGCTGGGCGGGGGAAAGTGCGTCGCCTCCGCGCCGGTGTCCGCGACGCCGATCCGGTCGCCGATGCGGATCTCCTCGAGCCCGCTGATCTTGGCGATCCGCCCGGGTCCGGCGGTGCCTTCGACGGTGTCCACGCCCCGTTCGAAGACCCGGACCGCGGTGATCCTCCCGTCGAACCCGAGCAGCCCGCCGGGACCCGGCCGATGGAACCGGACCAGCTCCCGTGCGCGCAGTTCACCGGAGAAAACCCGGACATAGGCGATCTTTTCGCCCGCGCCGCCGCGTTCGATCTTGAACACGCTCGCCCGCGGTCCGTCGTCCGGTGCCGGTTTCGCCGCTCCGCCGAGGAAGTCGCGGATCGCCGCGATCACCTCGTCGACGCCGTCGCCGGTGCGAGCGGAACCGAAGAACACCGGCGAGACGAGACCGAGCCGGGTCTGGCGGACGAGTTCCGACCGGTAGTCCTCGGTCGTCAGCGCGTCTTCGAGGTAGGCGCCGAGAAAGGCGTCGTTGTGTTCGGAGAGCGTTTCGGCGAGACCCGGCGAGGGATTTTCGGGCATGGTGACACAATTCAGGCCGAGCCGTTCGGTCAACTCGGTGACGAGACTTTCGCGCCGGGCGCCGACCCGGTCGATCTTGTTCACGAAGACCACAACGGGCAGCCGCAGTCGCGTGACCGCGCGCATCAGCACCCTGGTCTGCGCCTGCACGCCTTCCACCGCCGAGACGACAAGGACGACACCGTCGAGGACACGCAGGGCGCGCTCGACCTCGGCGATGAAGTCCGGGTGGCCCGGCGTGTCGATCAGGTTGACGTGCACGTCGTCCAGGGCGAACGACACGACGGCCGAGCGGATGGTGATACCGCGGCGGCGTTCCAGCTCCATCGAATCGGTCTGGGTGTCACCGTCGTCGACCCGGCCGATCCGGTCGATGACACCGGCCCGATGGAGCAGCCGCTCGGTGAGGCTGGTCTTACCGGCGTCGATGTGGGCGAGGATTCCGATGTTCACATGCTTCATGGAGGAATGGCTCCAGTGCTGTCGAAAGGTCCATACGACTCGGGGACTCGACAGCGCACCTCACGCCATTCTCCTTTCGGCCGGACATCATCCACTCGCGATCCTAGCAGCGGGGCACTCGCTTCGGGGCTGGTTTCGGTACCGACGTTCTGTCCACAGTGGACGCCGTGGCCGGGTGGCGCGTGGGGTCAGGTCAGCAGGTCGTTCAGCTCGCCGTAGCCGACGGACTCCTCCAGCCGCGAGTACGTGCCGGTCGAGAACAACTCGCGGGCGCTCTCCCGCGCGACGGCGTAGGCGGCCTGGCTGATGCCGGAGCCGACGCTCACCCGCGCGACCCCGAGCGCGGCCAGCTCCTTGACGCTCGGCGTGCCGGGATGGGCCATCACGTTCACCGGCGCGTCGATGCCTTCGACGAGCGCGGTGATCACGGCCGGGTCGACGACGCCGGGGACGAAGATCCCGTCCGCGCCCGCCGCGAGGTAGGCGGCGGCGCGTTCCAGTGTCTCCGGCAGGCCGCCGAGGCCGCGGAGGAACGTGTCGATCCGCGCGTTGACGAACAGGTCCTCGCTCGCCGCGCGGGCCGCCGCGATGCGCGGGACCACGTCTTCGGGGGCTCGCGGGCCGTCTTCGATGTTGATCCCGGCGGCACCCGCGGCCACCACGGCGGCGACGGTTTCGGTGACGCCCTCCGGCGCGCTCGCGTAGCCGCCCTCGATGTCGGCGGTCACCGGGACCTTCGCCAGCCGCGTGATCCGCGCGATCAGGTCCACCGCCAGGCCGCCGCTCAGCACGTCACCATCGGGCGCGCCGAGGCTCCACGCCACGCCGGCGCTGGTGGTGGCGATCGCCGAGGCCCCGGCGTCCTCGATGATCCGGGCGCTCGCGACGTCCCACGCGTTGGCCAGCACCAGCGGGTTCGACGGGACGTGCAGGGAGCGGAACAGCCGGGCGTCGTCGGTCGTCATGGCGTCAGTCCAGCAGCAGCGGGGCCCGGCGTCTGGCGGATTCGCGACATCCACGTCACGGGGGTGTGGCGGCGCGGAGCCCGGCGATCAGCATCGAGAGGCCGTATTCGAAGGACGCGGCGGGATCTTCGTCGTGGCCGCCTTCGGTGTGCTGCTGTTCGTCGATCGCGCAGCCGAGGGTGTACCGGCTGACCGCCAGGATCGCGTGCGTCGCGTCCTCCTCGGCGAAACCGGCCTCCAGCAACGGTTTGATCAGCGGTGTCATCGCGGCCTGCTCGGTCGGGCGGGAACCGGCGTGCAACCGGGCACCGTCGCGGTAGGACAGCAGGGTGCGGCGGATGGTGCGGGCGCGCCGGGCGAGCCACTCGCTCCAGTCGTCCACCGACGCGGGATCGTCGAGCGGGGCGAGCTGGTCGTCCAGCATGGTTTCGGCCATCTGGTCGAGCAACGCCTGCTTGCTCTTGAAATGCGTGTACAGGGCGGGACCCTGCACGCCGAGCTTGTCCCCGAGCTTGCGCAGGCTCAATCCGTCGAGCCCGACCTCGTCGAGGAGTTCGAGCGCGGCTCGAACGTAGCCATCCCGTCTCACGACCATGCGCACACCTTTGTCGGTCCATATCGGACTTGACAACCCAAGCGAATCTTATCACTGTTAAGACCTTAACGTCGATAAGAAACGGTGATCGGATGATCGGGCGCGGCGAAGTCGAGGACATCACCCCGGCGCTGTGGGGGATGGCCTCGATCCTGACCATCGGCGGGTTCTTGTCGATGTTCACGTCCACCGTCGTCAATGTCGCGCTCGGCACGATCGCGGCGGAGCTGCACTCGCCGCTCGGCACCGCGCAGTGGATCGCCACCGGTTATCTGCTCGCGCTCGCCGCGATGGTCCCGGTGAGCGGCTGGGCGAGCCGGCGGTTCGGCGCGACCAGGCTCTGGCTGGGGTGCGTCGCCCTGTTCGCGGTGGCTTCCGCGCTCTGCGCGCCGGCCACGTCGATCGAGGAGCTGATCGCTTTCCGTGTCCTGCAAGGAGCCGCGGGCGGCTTGCTGGTTCCGGCCGGGCAGATCCTGTTCGCGGTGGCGGCGGGGCCGAAACGGCTCGGCCGGATGATGACCGTGCTGAGCATCCCGATCTACCTCGCGCCGGTGCTCGGCACGCTGTCCGGCAGCCTGCTCGCCGAAGGGCTGGGCGTGCCGTGGCTCTTCCTGGTGAACGTGCCGGTCGCGCTGATCAGCGTGGTGCTGGGCCGGAAATGGCTGCCGAGGGAGATCCCGGCCGAGGCCCGGCCGCTGGACTGGCCGGGTCTGCTCCTCGCCATGACGGGATTGCCGTCGCTCGTGTACGGCGTCGCGGAGTCCGCCCCGGTCCCGATGGGCGCCGGCGTGGTCCTGCTCGCCGCGTTCGCCGTCACCGCCTCACGGTCGCGAAACCCGCTGCTCGATCTGCGCCTGTTCCGCGACGTCGGTTTCTCGTCCGCCGCCGCGGTGATCTTCTGCATGGGGATCGCGTTGTTCGGCGCGATGATCGTCCTGCCCTCGTACTACCTCGACGTCCGGCACGAAAGTCTCGTCGGCACCGGGCTGCTGACCGCCCCGCTGGCGCTCGGCACGGTGGCGGCCCTCCCGCTCGCGGGCAGGCTGACCGACCGGATCGGCGGCGCGCGGGTGATCTTCGCCGGGCTGATCGTGACGATCGTCGGCACGGTGCCGCTGGCACTGCTCACCGGATCCGACAGCTACTGGTGGCTCTCGGCCGTCCAGGTCGTCCGCGGCTGCGGAATCGGCCTGACCACGACCCCGGCCCTCGCCGCCGGGCTCGTGCTGGTGCCCAGGGAGAAGATCTCGCACGCGATGCCGATCTTCGCCATGCTGCAACGGATCGGCGCGTCCTTCGGGACGTCGATCCTGACCGTGGTCGCCGCTGCTCCAGGCTCCGCGAAGGCCGTCGCGGACGCCCACTGGTGGATCGCCGGGATCACCGCGGTCGTGCTGATCCCGTCATGGGTCCTGGTCCGGGCGGAGGCTCGACGCCGCGCCGCATCGGCGTCCACAGTGGACTAGTGGGTTTCTTGCCGCCCGCGTGCGGCGGAGGTTCCGAATATCCGGGGCGCGCCTCCGCCGTGGCCTTCGGGACACCCCGGCGGGAACGCCGTAGGCTCGGCTGAATGAGCGCGGCATCCACCACGGAGCATCCGATGGTCGAAACCCGGCACCAGACCCAGTTGCTGACGTTGCTGCGGGACGAGGGCCCGATGTCCCGCGTCGAACTGGGGGAGCGGCTGGAGCTGCCGCGTGCCCGGGTGGGTGCGGAGGTGGCGCGGCTGGCCGAGGTCGGGCTGGTCGAGACGGCGGGACCGTCGGCGAGCCGGGGCGGCAGACGTTCGACGCTGGTGCGGCTCGCGGGTGACCTCCGGGTGCTTTCGGTCGACGTCGGCGCGACGTCGGTCGGGGTCGCCCTCACCGACGCTTCGTGCGAGGTGCTGGTGCACACCGTCGAGGACTGCGACGTCCGGCAGGGGCCGCACGCCGTGCTCAAACGCGTCGCCGCGCTGGCGGAGAAGATCCGCGAAGAGGTGCCGGGCAAGCTCATCGCCGCCGGGATCGGCCTGCCGGGCCCGGTCAGTTTCGCCGAGGGCATGGCGGTCGCGCCGCCGATAATGCCCGGCTGGGACCGGTTTTCCGTCCGTGACCACCTCGGCGGCCTCCTGCGCTGCCCGGTCACCGTCGACAACGACGTGAACTCGATGGCACTCGGCGAACGGCACGCCGGCGTCGCCCGCTCCATCGACGACCTGGTGTTCGTCAAAATCGGTACCGGTATCGGCTGCGGGATCGTGTTCGGCGGCAAGGTCTACCGAGGCGTCGCCGGTACCGCGGGCGACATCGGGCACATCCGGCTCGACGACTACGGCCCGACCTGCGCCTGCGGCGAGGTCGGCTGCCTGGAGGCGTACTTCGGCGGCGCCGCGCTGGCCCGCGACGGCCTCACGCTGGCGCGCAGCGGACGATCGGCCTATCTCGCCGACGTCGTCGCGGACCGCGGCGCGATCACCGCCCAGGACGTCGGCCGCGCGGCCGCTTCGGGCGACTTCGGTGCGGTCAACCTCATCCGCGACGGCGGACGGCGGCTCGGCCAGGTGGTCGCTTCACTGGTCAGCTTCGTGAACCCGGGCATGGTCGTGATCGGCGGCGGCGTGGCCCAGCTGGGGCACCAGCTGCTCGCCGAGATCCGCAGCGCCGTCTACCGGCGTTCACTGCCGCTCGCGACCGGGAACCTGCCGATCGTGCTGTCCGAACTCGGCGACACCGCCGGGGTCATCGGGGCCGCGTGGTCGGCCACGGACCGGGCCTTCACCCTCAGCAGCTAGGCCGTGTCCGGTGAGTCTGTTCGAAGACCGCGAACACGACTTGCAGGACACGGCCTAGTTCCGGGCGGACGGCCGACGCCGTCGACGCGGCTCACGAACGCGGGCTCCCGGTGGCACGGTGAGCATCCATCTGATTCCGATTAGCAACGTCAAGATCGTACAGACTTTTGATCGAAACATACGAAAGCCTGTACGGTTTCGAACGGCTATTCGGGTGACGGAGGGCATTTCTGTCTTGTTGTCACCTTGACGAGTGACACGCACCACCCTACTTTCGCTGGCTAAGTAACAAAGTTTGTTACGGCCGATTCGTAAGTGAGGGCAGTGTGGCCGCGACTGAATCCGGGCAGTTCGACCCGGTCAGCCCACGCACGGCGAACGACGCCGAGGGGTTCCCGGCGGGGAAACGTACCTCGAACCTCGCCGTGCTCCTGCGGGCGCTGCGGGCGGGACCGCTGTCGCGCACCCAGCTCGCGGCGCGGTGCGGGCTCACCAAAGCGGCCGTCTCCGGCCTGGTCACCGAGCTCTCCGGACGCGGCCTCGTCCGCTCCGCCGGACTCCGAGCCGGCGGCAACGGCAGGCCCAGCCAGCTGGTCGAGCTCAACGGCGCCAGCGCCTGTGGTCTCGCGCTCAGTGTCGAGGCCGATCGCTTCGCCGCCGTCGTCACCGATCTCGACGGCCGCGTCGTCGCCGAGCGGGTCGAGACGGCCGACGTCGCCGCCCTCGGACTCCACCGGAGCATGGACGAACTCGCCTTCCTCGCCGGTCAGGTGCTGGGTGACGAGCAGCCGGTCGGCGTCACCGTGTCGGTCCCCGGCCTGGTCGACTCGGCCGCCGCGGTCCTGCGGTTCGCGCCGACCCTGCGCTGGCGAGACGCCGAGATCGCCGACCTCCTCGCCGCCAGGCTCCGCCTGCCGGTCGACGCCATCACGGTCGACAACGAGGCCAACCTCGGTGCGGTCGGCGAAGTGGTCGCCGGGGTCGGCGCCGGGACGAGCGAACTCTTCTACCTCAGCGGCGGGATGGGTGTCGGCGGCGGACTCGTCTCCGGCGGCGCGATCCTGCGCGGCGCCCGCGGGTTCGCCGGCGAGGTCGGGCACCTCACCGTCGACCCGTCCGGTGAGCAATGCCAGTGCGGCCGCGTCGGCTGCCTGGAGACCAAGGCCGGGCTCAACGCGGTCCTGCGCGGCGCCGCGTCGCCGGGCGACCCGCTGCACGATCCCGCACTCGGTGTCGACGGCCGGGTCGGGCTCCTCAAGCACCGCGTGCGGCGCGGTGACCAGCGCGCGGTCGCGGCGGTCTCCGAACTCGGGGTCGCGCTCGGCGTCGCGGTGTCCACCGTGGTCGACGTGCTCGATCCGGACGTCGTCGTGCTCGGCGGGTACTTCGCCGAACTGGGCGAGTGGCTGGTCGAGCCGGTACGCCGCGAACTGTCCGCGCGGCCGCTCGGCCACGAACCCACCTGCCGCGTCGTGACGTCGCCGCTGGGCACCACCGCCCCCTTGCGCGGGGCCGCACACCTGGCCATCGAACGGCTCTTCGCCGATCCGACGCTCGTTCCGCTTGCCACCGAGGCCGAGGAGGCGCCGGCATGACCTTGCTTTCCGTCCGGGGGATCGTGAAGACCTTCCCGGGGGTCCGCGCACTGGACGGGGTCGACTTCGACGTCGAACCCGGTGAGGTGCACTGCCTTCTCGGCCAGAACGGCGCGGGCAAGTCCACGCTGATCAAGGTCCTCGCCGGGGCACACCGTCCCGACGAAGGCGAGATCACCTGGCAGGGCGAGGCGGTCACGCTGCCTTCGCCGGTCGCCGCGCTGAAGATCGGCATCGCGACCATGTACCAGGAACTCGACCTGGTACCCGGGCTTTCCGTCGCCGACAACATCTTCCTCGGCCGCGAGCGCGCGTCGTTCGGCTTCACGAAGATCGGTGAATCCCGGGCCATGGCGGCCAGGCTGATGACCCGGCTCGGCCATCCGGAGATCACGCCGTCGACCGAGGTCGGCAAGCTGTCCGCCGCCGGGCAGCAGCTGGTCTCGATGGCGCGGGCGCTCGCCTACGACGCGAAGCTGCTGGTGATGGACGAGCCCACCGCGGCGCTCGCGGGCGAAGAGGTCGACAACCTGTTCCGCATCGTCGGCGAACTGACCGCCGAGGGTGTCGCGATCATCTACATCTCCCACCGGCTCGAAGAACTGCGCCGGATCGGCCACCGCGTCACCGTGCTCAAGGACGGCAAGACCGTCTCCACCGGCCTCGACGCCAGGGAGACGCCGACTTCGGACCTCGTCGCGCTGATGGCGGGCCGCAAGGTCGAGACCGTCTTCGGCCCGCGTCACCAGGAACACGTGGACCCGGACACCGTGGTCCTCAAGGTGGCGAACTTGACCACCGCGGGCGAGTTCCAGAACGTGGACCTCACCGTGCACGCCGGGGAAGTCGTCGGTATCGCGGGTCTGGTCGGATCCGGGCGCAGCGAGCTGCTGGAGACGATCTTCGGCGCGCGCAAACCGGATTCGGGCTCGGTTTCGGTCGACGGCAAGGTCGTCCGGCCGGGCAGCGTGTCCGCGGCGGTCAAGGCGGGAATCGGCCTGGCACCGGAAGAACGCAAGAGCCAGGGCCTGCTGCTGGACCTGTCCGTCGCGCACAACGTGACCCTGGCGAGCCTCGCCAAGTACGCGACGTTCGGTTTCTCCGACCGGTCCCGCGAACTGGAGGACGCCGGGGAAAGCCTGCGGCGCCTCGATCTCCGGCCCGCCGACCCCCAGCGGATCATCCGCACGCTCTCGGGTGGCAACCAGCAGAAGGCGGTGCTCGCGCGCTGGCTGGTCCGCGGCTGCCGGGTGCTGCTGCTGGACGAGCCGACGCGCGGGGTCGACGTCGGCGCGCGCGCCGAGCTGTACCGGCTGATCGCCGAACTGGCCGCGACCGGGGTCGCGATCGTGCTGGTCTCCAGCGAGATCCCCGAAGTACTCGGACTGTCCGACCGGGTGCTGGTGCTGCGTGAAGGACATGTCCTGGCTGAAAAGCCGTCTGCGGAACTGACAGAGGCGGATGTGCTCGACGTGATTCTCGAGGGGAGTGCGGCGTGACCGACCAAGCCGAGTCGGTGCGTACGGGAACCGCCGGGAAGGAACCCGTACCACCCAAGCTCGTGTCCAACAAAAGAGGAGGGTTCGCCTTCTCACTCGATTCCCGGCTGCTCGCGCTGACCGGGGTGCTGGTGATCCTGTGCGTCGTCGGCAGCGTGACCCGGCCCGACCAGTTCTTCACCGAAGGCAACATCTCCACGATCCTCCGGCTGGCCGCGGCCATCGGCGTGGTCAGCGTCGGCATGACGTTCGTGATCATCGCGGGCGGCATCGACCTCTCGGTCGGGTCGATCGTGGCGTTGTCCAGTGTCTGGCTGACCACCCTGGCCACCCAGTCCTACGGCCCGTTCGTGATGATCCTTTGTGGACTCCTGGTCGGTCTCGGCTGTGGTCTGGTCAACGGGATCCTGGTCTCCTACGGGAAGATCGTGCCGTTCATCGCGACACTCGCGATGTACGTGTCGGCCCGCGGCCTCGCGGAACGCATCAGCGGCCGTCGTACGCAGGTCGTGTCCGACGCCGGTTTCCTCGAGTTCTTCCGCGGTGACCTGCTCGGGATCCCGGTGCTGATCTGGATGTTCGCGCTGGTGTTCGCGATCGGCTGGGTGGTGCTGAACCGCACCACCTTCGGCCGCCGCACCTACGCCGTCGGCGGCAACGCCGAGGCCTCGCGCCTGGCGGGCATCGACGTCAAACGGCACACCGCACTCGTCTACGGCGTCGCGGGACTGTGCTGCGGTATCGCCGCGCTGATGGTCGTCGCCCGCACCACCGCGGGTGCCTCGACCAACGGCATGCTCTACGAACTCGACGCCATCGCGGCGGTCGTCATCGGCGGCACGCTGCTCACCGGCGGCCGCGGCTCGCTCATCGGCACCCTGATCGGCGTGCTGATCTTCACCGTGCTGTCCAACATCTTCACGCTCAACAACCTGGACACCGACATCCAGAACATCGCCAAAGGCGTGATCATCGTGCTGGCCGCGCTGCTCCAGTTCCGCTCCGTGAAGAAACCCAAGACGAGTACTTGATCACCGTGGATGGAGAGTCGTCATGACCGAACAATCCCTGCATCGCCGCCGTTTCCTGCTGGGAGGCGCGGCCGTCGGAGCGGGTGCGCTGCTGACCGCGTGCACCTCGAACGAGGCACCGGCACAGAACAACGCCGCCAACGTGGCCAACGCCGGCGCCGATTCGGCGCCCGGAACCCCGGTCACCATCGGGTTCTCGGCACCCGCCGCGGACCACGGCTGGATGGCCGCCATCACCAAGAACGCCCGCGCGCAGGCGCAGAAGTTCAGTGAGGTCACCCTCAACGCGACCGAGGGCACCAACGACGTCAACCAGCAGATCTCCCAGGTGGAGACGCTGATCAACGCCAAGGTCGACGTGCTGGTGATCCTGCCGTTCGACGGCAAGGCGCTGACGGCGGTGGGCCAGCAGGCGATGGACGCCGGTATCCAGGTGATCAACCTCGACCGCGTCTTCGACACCCCGCTCGCTTATCGCACCTGGATCGGTGGCGACAACTACCGGATGGGCGTCAACGCCGGGAACTACATCGCCCAGCAGCTGAAGGCGAAGAACATCGCCGGTCCGGTGATCGGTGAGGTGGCGGGTATCGATTCGCTGCCGCTGACCCAGGAACGCAGCAAGGGTTTCAAGGACGCCTTGGCACGTCAGGGTTTCTCCGTCGGCCCGCGGGTGTCGGCGCAGTTCACGCCGGAGTCGGGTGAGCAGCAGACGTCGAACCTGCTGCAGTCCGCGCCCAGACTGGACGCGCTCTGGAACCACGACGACGACCAGGGGGTCGGTGTCATCGCGGCGATCAACAACGCCAACCGCAAGGACTTCCTGATGGTCGGCGGCGCCGGTTCGAGGAACGCGATGAACTTGATCAAATCCGACGCCGAGCCGCTGAAGGCGACGGTGCTCTACAGCCCGTCGATGGCGTCGTCCGCGATCTCGCTCGCACGGCTGCTGGGGCAGAACAAGGGCGCGGGCGACTTCGCCGAGCACGAGATCCCCGCCGAGATCACCACGTACTCCGCGGTGGTCACCAAGGAGAACGTCGACAAGTACATGGACGTCGGCTTCGACTCGTAAACCAGCACTCCCGACACACGCACGCGGATCTAGGAGGGGCATGAGCACGGCAAAGGAAACGATCGGGATCGGCATGGTGGGGCACGCGTTCATGGGTGCGGTGCATTCGCACGCCTGGCGCAGTGTGCACCGGTTCTTCACGCCACCGCTGATCCCGAGACTCGCCGTGCTCGGCGGCCGTGACGAGGTGCGGGCCAAGGCCGCGGCGGAGCGGTTCGGCTGGGAAGACGTCGAGACGGACTGGCGCGCGCTGATCGCCCGCGACGACGTCGACCTGGTCGACATCTGCACCCCGGGCGACAGCCACGCCGAGATCGCGATCGCCGCACTCGAAGCCGGGAAGCACGTGCTGTGCGAGAAACCGCTGGCCAACACCCTCGCCGAGGCCGAGGCGATGGCCGAGGCGGCGGCGAAGGCCCGGGCGAACGGCGTCCGGTCCATGGTGGCCTTCAACTACCGCCGGGTACCCGCGCTCGCGCACGCCAGGAAGCTGGTCGCGAGCGGGGCGCTCGGCGAGATCCGCCACGTGCGGTCGGTCTACCTGCAGGACTGGCTGTCCGATCGCCAGGCGCCGATGACCTGGCGGCTGCACAAGGACAAGGCGGGCTCGGGGGCACTGGGCGACCTCGGCGCGCACATCGTCGACGCCGCCCAGTTCGTCACCGGCGAGACCATCACCGGGGTTTCCGCGCTGACCACCACCTTCGTCAAGGAACGGCCGGACGGGAACGGCGGCACCGGGCAGGTCACGGTCGACGACACCGCGTTGTTCCTCGGCCGGTTCTCCGGCGGGGCCGTGGCGAGTTTCGAAGCGACCCGGTTCGCGCTGGGCCGCAAGAACGCGATGCGGCTGGAGATCAACGGGTCGAAGGCGAGCCTCGCGTTCGACTTCGAATCGATGAACGAACTGTCCTGGTTCGACGGTGGTGAACCCGCCACCGAGGCCGGGTTCCGCCGGGTCCTGGTCACCGAACCCGAGCACCCGTACGTCGGGGTGTGGTGGCCGCCGGGGCATCTGCTGGGGTACGAGCACACCTTCACCAACGAGGTCGCCGACCTGCTCACCGCGATCGGCGAAGGCACGGATCCCGCACCGTCCTTCGAGGACGGGTTGAGGGTTCAGATGGTCCTCGACGCGGTCGAGCGCAGCGCGGCCGAAGAGGCGCGATGGACCGCTGTGCCCGGCGTCACCGCGCAGGGGAGTAACTGAGGAGTAGATCCAGCCGAAAGTCGCATGGACGTACATCACAGCGACTTGGTTCGATCCGAAACGTCCGACCATCCGAAGATCAGCACCCGTTGGACGTTCCGGGTTTGGAAAGGTGGAGAAATGCCTGCTCACGAGCGCACTGGCATCTGGTTGATCGGCGCGAGGGGGTCTGTCGCCACGACCGCCGCGGTGGGGTTGCTCGCACTCCGCGCGGGAGTGACGGGCGGTGGCGGTTGCGTCACCGAACTGCCCGCGTTCGCTCGCGTTCCGTTGCCGGGCTGGGACGACCTGGTCCTCGGCGGCCACGACATCGTGCACACCCCGCTGGAGAAGCGCGCCGAACAGCTGGCGCACGCCGGTGTCTTCGGGCACTCGGTGTACGCGGCGGTCCGATCCGGACTGGCCGAAGTGGACGCCGAGATCCGCGACGGCTACCACCCGGCGACGCATACCGGTGCCCAGGCCGACGCGGCCGAACGGCTCACCGCGGACATCCGAGCTTTCGCCGTCCGGCACGATCTCGCGCGGGTCGTGGTGGTCAACGTGTCCTCCACCGAGGCCCCGTGCCCGCACCTTCCCGAACACGACGACCTCGACGCGCTCGAAACGGCGCTGGCGGATCCGGTGCGGGCGGTCCTGCCGTCGAGTTCGCTTTCGGCCTACGCGGCGCTGAAGGCGGGTGCCCCGTACGTCGAGTTCACGCCGTCCGCCGGGATCACCCTGCCCGCGCTGCGGCAGCTCGCCGAGCGGGAAGGCCTGCCCTACGCCGGGTCCGACGGCAAGACCGGCGAGACACTGCTCCGCACCGTCCTCGCGCCGATGTTCAGCGCGCGGGCGCTGAAGGTCCGTTCCTGGGCGGGCACCAACCTGCTCGGCGGCGGTGACGGCGAGACCCTGGCCGACCCGGTGACCGCGAACAGCAAGCTGGAATCGAAGGCCCGCGGGCTCGCCGCGCTGCTGGGTGACGACGTCACCGCGCCGCTGCACATCGACAACGTGCCCGACCTCGGCGAGGTCAAGACCGCGTGGGATCACGTCTCGTTCGAGGGATTCCTCGGCGCGCGGATGACCCTGCAGTTCACCTGGACCGGTTTCGATTCGGCACTCGCGGCGCCGCTGATCCTCGACCTCGCCCGCCTGGTCACCACCGCGCACGCCGCCGGGCGGAGCGGGGCGCTGACCGAACTCGGCTTCTTCTTCAAGGATCCGCTGGGCAGCGACGAACATCGCTTCGCCGAGCAGTCCGCCCGCCTGATCGCCTGGGCGGGAACCCTGTGAAGGCGTATGTGGAACTCGTCCGGGCGCCCGCGGCGCTGACGGTGCTCGGGGACACGGTCGCCGGATCCGCCGCCGCCGGGCTCAGGATGACCGGGCGGAGGCTGCTGCTGCCGCTGTCCTCGGTCGCCTTCTACTGGGCCGGGATGGCCCTCAACGACTGGGCGGACCGGAAGCTCGACGCCGTGGAGCGTCCCGAGCGGCCGATCCCGTCCGGGCGGGTGAGCGCGGGCGCGGCGCTCACCACCGGTGCCTCGCTGACCGCGGCCGGGCTGGGCCTCGCCGCGCTCGGCGGTGGCCGTCAGGCGATGAAGGTCGCGGTTCCGCTGGCGGCGGCGGTGTGGGCGTACGACACCCTGCTCAAGCCGACTCCGGCCGGACCGGTCGCGATGGCGGCCTGCCGGACGCTCGACGTCCTGCTGGGCGCTGGTGGCGAGACTCGCCGTGCGGTGACCGCGGCGGCGGCGGTGGGGGTCCACACGTTGGGTGTCACGGCTTTGTCGACCGGGGAAGTCCACGGTGCGCATCCGGCGACGGCCCGCGCCGCGCTCGCCACGAGCTGCGTGGCGACAACGTTGGCATTGACCGGTCCGGCTCGCGGTGGCTGGCATCGCGCGGCGTCGCTGGCGGCCGGTTCGGGTTACGCGGGGCTGGTCGGCCGGGCACAGGCGGACGCCGTCCGCGACCCGTCGGCGAAGTCCGTGCGCTCGGCGACCAAGGACGGCATCCACGGCATGGTCCCGCTGCAGGCGGCGGTCACCGCCAAGGGCTCGGTACTGGGGGCCGCGCTGGTCGCGGCCGCGCTGCCGATCGCCCGCAAGCTGTCGCGGAAGGTGAGCCCCACATGAGTTTCCACCTGGGATACGGCACCAACGGGTTCTCCAACCACCGGCTCGACGACGCGCTCGCCGTCATCGCGGACCTCGGGTACACCGGGGTCGCGCTGACGCTGGACCACGACCACCTCGACCCGTTCGCCGACGATCTGGCGCGACAGGTCGACCACGTGGCGTCCCGGCTTTCGGCGCTCGGCCTGAACCGGGTCGTCATCGAAACGGGTGCGCGGTACCTGCTCGACCCGTGGCGCAAGCACTCGCCGACGCTGCTGTCCGACGACCCCGCGCTCCGGATCGACTTCCTGGCGCGAGCCTTGCGGATCGCAGGCGATCTCGGCGCGGACTGCGTCTCCTTCTGGTCCGGTGTGTCCACTGTGGACACCGATGTCGCGTGGACCCGGTTGCGCGACGGCGTCGCGGCTGTCCTGGAGCACGCCGCGCGGCTGAACGTCCGGCTGGCCATGGAGCCCGAGCCCGGTCATCTCGTGCAGCATCTCGGCCAGGTCCTGGACCTGCGCGAGGAGCTCGGCGAACCGGAACTGTTCGGTGTCACGCTCGATGTCGGGCACTGCGTCGCCGTCGAGCCGGTGGACGCGGCGGCATGCGTCCGGCTCGCCGGTCCGCTGCTGTGGAACGTCCAGCTGGACGACATGCTGCCGAGGGTCCACGAGCATCTGGAGTTCGGCGACGGGCAGCTGGATCTGCCCGCGACCCTCGCCGCGCTGACGGAGATCGGCTACACCGGGCTGGCCGCGGTCGAACTGCCCCGGCACAGCCACGCCGCACCGGACACCGCACGGCGTGCCTTCACGGCGCTGACCGCGGCGATGCCGCAGTCGTGGCTGGACAAGGCGGAAAGCCGGATCCGGGAGAAGCCGTCCGTCGTCGGTTCGCTTTTCCCGGCCGTCGGCCGGGAGGTCGGCCGTGCGTCGCTGCGACCGGACACCGATCCGCAGGGGCTCGTCCACGGCACGGTCGACGACCGGGCACGCGTCCGGCTCGTCACGGTGCTGGCGGACGTCCTCGACTCCCCGGCACTGGCCGCCGAACTGCGGGACCTCTACCGCTACGGCGACGACGCCGAGCGTCGCGGGGTGCTGCGGGGACTCAACTCGCTGGGGTCCCCGGACGGCGAGGTCGTCGACGCCGGTGTCCAGCTGGCCCAGGACGCGTTGCGGGCCAACGACACCCGCCTGGTCGCGGCCGCCATGGGTGCGTTCGCCCGGTTCCTGGACGACCACACCTGGCGCCACGGCGTCCTCAAATGCGTCTTCGTCGGCGTGCCGCTGGCCGCCGTCGCGGACCTCGCTTCCCGTGCGGACGACGAGCTCAGACGGATGCTCGCCGACTTCGCCGACGAACGCAGGGCGGCCGGACGTGACGTGCCCGCCGACGCCCTCGACCTCCTCAAGGAGAACTGACCCGTGCGCATCTTCGATCCCCACATCCACATGTCCTCCCGCACCACCGACGACTACGAAGCCATGTACGCCTCCGGTGTCCGCGCGCTCGTCGAACCCGCTTTCTGGCTCGGGCAGCCGCGCACCAGCGTCGGCTCGTACACCGACTACTTCGACGCGCTCATCGGCTGGGAACGGTTCCGCGCCGCGCAGTTCGGCATCCGGCACCACTGCACGATCGCGCTGAACCCCAAGGAAGCCAACGACCCCCGCTGCCGCGAGGTGCTCGACGTCCTCCCGAGGTACCTGGCCAAGGACGGCGTGGTCGCGGTCGGCGAGGTCGGCTACGACTCGATGACCAAGGAAGAGGACGAGGTCTTCGCGCAGCAGCTGGCGCTGGCCCTCGAACACGACCTGCCGGTGCTGGTGCACACCCCGCACCGCGACAAACTCGAAGGCACCAGACGCACCCTCGACGTCGTCCGCGAGGCAGGCGTCGCCCCGGAGCGCGTGGTCGTCGACCACCTCAACGAGGTCACCGTCGAGCTGGTCAAGGATTCCGGCGCCTGGATGGGGTTCTCCATCTACCCGGACACCAAGATGGACGAACACCGGATGGTCGAGATCCTGCGCCGGTACGGGCTAGACAAGATGATCGTCAACTCGGCCGCGGACTGGGGCCGCTCGGATCCCCTGAAGACCGCCAAAACCGGGCAGGCGATGCTCGACGGCGGGTTCACCGAGGCCGACGTCGACAAGGTCCTGTGGCAGAACCCCGTCGACTTCTACGGCCAAAGCGGCCGCCTCGGCCTCGACCCGCTGCCCGGCTTCACCGGTGAGGCAGTGACCTTCGAGGGCAACTCGGTCCTGCGAGGTGCCCGCAAATGATCTCGTACTGCACGAACGTCCACCCCGCCGAGGACGTCGAGGGTATCGTCGCGCAGCTGGAGCGATACGCGCTCCCGGTGCGCGAACGGCTGGGCGCGGACAAGCTCGGCGTCGGGTTGTGGCTCTCCGCGCCTGTCGCGCGCGGGCTCGCCGACGACGCCCGGGCACGCAAGGCGTTCCGTACGGAGCTGGACGCGCGCGGGCTGTCCGTGTACACGCTCAACGCGTTCCCGTACGGCGGTTTCCACGACGAGGTCGTCAAACACGCCGTCTACCGTCCTTTGTGGACGGAAAGCAGCCGGGTCGCCTACACGATCGACTGTGTGACCGTGCTCGCGGATCTGCTCGCCGAAGACGCCACCTACGGCAGTATCTCCACTCTGCCGTTGGCTTGGCGTGAACCGTGGACCGAACACGACGACCACGCCGCGGCCGCGGCTTTCGACCAGGTCGTCCGCGTGATCCGGGCGACAGGTGACCGGCCGATCCGCCTGGCCGTCGAACCGGAACCCGGCTGCGTGCTCGACACTGTCGCCGACGCGCTCGCCTGGCTGTCCGGCCGCGTCGACCCGGAGTACGTCGGGCTGTGCCTGGACACCTGTCACCTCGCGGTGTCCTTCGCCGACCCGGCGGAGACCCTCAAGGCGATCGCGGAGTCCGATGTGGACATCGTCAAGGTACAGGCTTCCGCGGCTCTGCACGTCGAGAAGCCTGCTGAGGCACAAGAGGCTCTGGCCGCTTTCGCCGAGCCGCGCTATCTGCACCAGGTCCGCGAGCTTTCGGGTGGTGTCGTGCACAAGGCCGACGACCTGCCCGAAGCCTGGACGGAACTGCCGGGGGAGGGGCCGTGGCGCGTGCACTTCCACATGCCGCTGCACCAGGCCCCGGCCGCACCCCTGGCCACCACGACCGACGTCCTGCGCACGGTCGCGGCCGGGCTGCCCGGCGAACCGCATATCGAGGTCGAGACCTACACCTGGAGCGTGCTCCCGGACGCCGGTGACCTCGTCGGCGGCATCGCGGCGGAACTCGAATGGGCACAGGCGAACCTCGTCAAGGAAGGGGCGCCCGCGTGAAGCCGCTGGTCGTCATCGACGTCGTCGGGCTCACCCCGAAGGCGTTGCGGGACATGCCGAAGCTGTCCGCCGTCGCCCGCGACGGCTGGCAGGCCGAATTGGGCACGGTGCTGCCCGCCGTCACCTGCAGCGCGCAATCGACGTTCCTGACCGGGCTCATGCCCGCGCAGCACGGGATCGTCGGCAACGGCTGGTACTTCCGGGAGCTCGGCGAGATCTTCCTGTGGCGCCAGCACAACCGGCTCGTCGGCGGCGAGAAGCTGTGGGAGACCGCCCGGGCGGCGCGTCCCGGGTACACGGCGGCGAACGTCTGCTGGTGGTACGCGATGGGGATGAGCACCGACGTCACGGTGACCCCGCGGCCGATCTACCACGCCGACGGCCGCAAATCGCCGGACGCCTACGTGCGCCCGCCGGAACTGCACGATCAGCTGACCGGCGCGCTGGGGGAGTTCCCGCTTTTCCAGTACTGGGGCCCGACGGCGTCGCTCAAGTCGAGCAAGTGGGTGATCGGCGCGTCCCGGCAGATCCTGCGGGAGAAGCGCCCGGACCTGCTGCTGACCTACGTCCCGCACCTGGACTACGACCTGCAGCGCTTCGGTCCCGACGCGCCGCAGGCCAGGAGCGCCGCGCGGGAACTGGACAACGCGCTCGCACCACTGCTCGACGACGCCCGCAACGCCGGGGCGACCGTGGTCGCGCTCAGCGAGTACGGGATCACGAACGTCAGCAGGCCGGTGGACATCAACCGGGCGCTGCGTCGCGAGGGGCTGCTGGAGGTCTACACCCAGGCGGGTATGGAGTACCTCGACCCGTGGGCGTCACGCGCGTTCGCCGTCGCCGACCACCAGGTCGCGCACGTCTACGTCCGCGATTCCGCCGATGTGGAGCGTGTCCGGTCGATCGTCGGGGAGCTGACCGGTGTCGACGAGGTCCTCGACCGCGAGGCGCAGGCCGGGTACGGCATCGACCACGAACGCGCCGGCGAACTCGTCGCGGTCGCCGAGCCGGACTCGTGGTTCACCTACTACTACTGGCTCGACGACGAGCGGAAGCCCGACTTCGCGCGCGGCGTCGAGATCCATCGCAAACCGGGTTACGACCCCGCCGAGCTGTTCTTCGACCCGGAGGACAAGTTCGCCAAGGCGCGGGCCGGGCTCAACCTGGCGAAGAAGTTCGCCGGGCTGCGGTACGCGATGGACGTCGTCCCGACCGACCCGCGCTGGGTGCGCGGCTCGCACGGACGGCTTCCCGACTCCACCGAGGACGGTCCGGTGCTGCTCTGTTCCGACCCGGCCTTCCAGCCGTCCGGCCGCATCGGCGCGACGGAGGTGTATCCGCTCCTGCTGGGACTGCAGGGACTCAAGTAGCGGTCGTGAGTGGTAAGTGACGTTCTAACGACACTTACCACTCACGACCACCCCGGCCCCTCCCCACCGCCACCTCCCCTCCCCACCGCCACCTTCCCTCCCCGCCTCACGAAAGGATCGCCACAGCTATGTCTTTGAAACGACGACTAGGCGTGCTCGTCACGTCGATGGTCACGGCTCTGACAGGTGTCGCGCTGCCGGTGCACACCGCATCGGCGCACGAAGCGGCGACGGTGCTCGTGTTCTCCAAGACCGCGGGCTTCCGTCACGAGGCGATCCCCACCGGGATCCGGGCGATCAAGGAACTGGGTGCGCAGAACCACTTCGGGGTGGAAGCCACCGAGGACGCGGCGGCCTTCACCGACGCGAATCTCAAGCGGTTCGACGCCGTCATCTGGCTTTCCACCACCGGTGACGTGCTGAACGCGGACCAGCAGGCCGCGTTCGAGCGATACGTGAAGGGCGGCGGCGGGTACGTCGGTGTGCACGCCGCCTCCGACACCGAATACGACTGGCCCTGGTACGGCGACCTGGTCGGGGCGTACTTCAAGTCCCATCCGCAGATCCAGAAGGCGAACGTCGAGGTCGAGGACCACGACCACGTCTCCACCCAGGGCCTTCCGGGAACCTGGCCGCGCACGGACGAGTGGTACAACTACCGCGAGAACCCGCGCACCAAGGTCAACGTCCTGGCGAGCCTGGACGAGAAGAGCTACCAGCCGGGCGACGGCGCGATGGGCGACCATCCGATCGCCTGGTGCCACGAGAACTCCGGCGGCCGCTCCTGGTACACCGGCGGCGGGCACACCAAGGAGTCCTACGCCGAACCCGCCTTCCGCACCCATCTCGCGGGCGGCATCAAGTACGCCACCAAGCTGAGCAAGGCGGGCTGCGCCAAACCCCAGGAAGCCCCGGTCGACGCGGACTTCGACCAGATCACCCTCGCCAAGGGCGAGGAGAAGACCGGCGAGCCGATCGCGCTCTCCGTGCTGCCCGACCGCGACGTCCTGCACACCTCGCGCGACGGCCGCGTCTGGTACACGACTTCCAGCGCCACGACCAAACTCGCCGCCACGATCCCCGTCTACAACCACGACGAGGACGGCCTCCAGGGTGTCGCCATCGATCCGGATTTCGCGAAGAACCGCTGGGTGTACCTGTACTACGCACCCAAGCTGAACACCCCGGCCGGTGACGCGCCGGAGAACGGCACCGCGGCCGACTTCGCGCCGTTCAAGGGTTACAACCAGCTCTCGCGGTTCAAGCTCGGCACCGACAACAACCTGGACCTGGCGAGCGAACAGAAGATCCTCCAGGTCCCGGCCGAACGCGGTATCTGCTGCCACGCGGGCGGCGAGATCGACTTCGACGCCCAAGGCAACCTCTATCTGTCCACAGGGGACGATTCCAACCCGTTCTCCTCCGACGGGTTCACCCCGATCGACGAGCGCGCCGACCGCAACCCGGTCTACGACGCGCAGCGCAGTTCCGGCAACACCGACGACCTGCGCGGCAAGGTGCTGCGGATCAAGGTCGACGCCAAGGGCAAGTACACCGTGCCGAAGGGAAACCTCTTCCCGAAGGGCAAGGCCAAGACCAAGCCCGAGATCTACGCGATGGGGTTCCGTAACCCGTTCCGGTTCGCCGTGGACCGCAAGACCGGCTGGATCCACCTCGCCGACTACGGCCCCGACGCCGGCGCTGCCGACCCCCGGCGCGGCCCCGGTGGCACGGTCGAGTTCAACCTGATCAAGAAGCCGGGCAACTTCGGCTGGCCGTACTGCGTCGGGGACAACCAGCCGTTCATCGACTACGACTTCGCCACCAAGCAGTCCGGCTCGCCCTTCGACTGCGCCAAGCCGGAGAACACCAGCCCGCGCAACACCGGGTTGACCGAGCTGCCGCCGGTCGAGAAGGCGTGGATTCCCTATGACGGCGGTTCGGTACCCGAGTTCGGCACCGGTCCCGAGTCCCCGATGGGTGGTCCGGTCTACCAGTACGACACGAAGAACCCGTCGCAGACGAAGTTCCCGGAGTACTTCAACGGCAAGACCTTCGCCTACGAATGGGAACGCGGCTGGATCAAGGAGATCGCCGTCGGCAAGAACGGCGAACGCGGTGCCATCAAGCCGTTCTTCGACTCGATGGACCTGGTGCGCCCGATGAACGTCGAGTTCGGCCCGGACGGCGCGATGTACGTCCTCGACTACGGCACCGGATACTTCGGCGGCTCCAAGGAATCCGCCGTCTACCGGATCGACTACACCAAGGGCCGCCGGACCCCCGTGGCCCGGGTGGCTGCGGACCGAACGTCCGGCCAGGCGCCGCTGACCGTCAAGTTCCGCCCGGCAGGCACGAACGACCCCGACGGCGGAGTGCTCACCTACGCCTGGGACTTCGACGGGAACGGCACGACCGATTCCACCGAAGCGGGACCGGTTGTCCACACCTACAGCGCGAACGGCCAGTACACGGCGAAGCTTTCGGTCACCGACCCCACCGGTCTGACCGGCTCGGCGAGTGTGGTGATCACCGTCGGCAACACCGCGCCGGTGGTGACGCTCAAGACGCCGGTCGACGGCAGTGTGTTCAGCTTCGGCGACAAGGTCCCGTTCAAGGTCGAGGTGACCGACGCCGAGGACAACCCGATCGACTGCGCCAAGGTGACCGTCGAGTACATCCTCGGCCACGAGGGGCACGGGCATCCGCTGAGCCGGGCGACCGGCTGTGAAGGCACCATCGCCACGCCCGCCGACGAGGGCCACGGCGCGGACGCCAACGTGTTCGGCGTCATCAACGCCAGCTACACCGACAACGGCGGCAGCGGTGTCCCGGCACTGACCGGTGAGGCGGAGTCCATCCTGCAGCCCAAGCTGAAGCAGGCGGAGTTCTACACCCAGTCCAGCGGGATCGAGGTCGTCGGGCACGCGGGCGCCAGTGGCGGCAAACGCGTCGGCCACATCGAAACCGGGGACTGGATCAAATTCGACCCGGTGAACCTCACCGGCGTCAGCGGCATCGGCTACCGGGTCTCCTCCGGCGGCGTGGGCGGCACGATCGAGGTCCACTCGGGTGCGGTGGACGGTCCGCTGGTGCAGTCGGTCGCCGTCGCCAACACCGGCGGCTGGGACACCTATGCCGACCTCCTGCCCACCGCCGTCACCGACCCCGGTGGGACCGGCCCGTTATTCCTCGTGTTCAAGGGCGGTTCCGGCGGTTTGTTCGACGTAGACGCGATCACCTTCGAGGAGTCTTGATGAGCCGTCCGATCACCCTGTTCACCGGCCAGTGGGCGGATCTCCCGTTCACCGAGGTGTGCAGGCTGGCCAGTGAGTGGGGCTACGACGGCCTCGAAATCGCGTGTTCCGGTGACCACTTCGAGGTCGACCGCGCACTGTCCGAAAAGGACTATGTGCCCGGACGTCGGAAGCTGCTCGCCGAGCACGGCCTCAAGGTGTGGGCGATCTCCAACCACCTCGTCGGGCAGGCCGTCTGCGACGACCCGATCGACGAACGCCACCAGGCCATCATCCCTTCCCGGGTGTGGGGCGACGGTGAGCCTGAAGGCGTCCGGCAGCGGGCCGCGAAGGAGATGGCCGACACCGCCCGCGCGGCGGCGAAACTCGGGGTGGACACGGTGATCGGCTTCACCGGCTCGAAGACCTGGAAGTACGTCGCGATGTTCCCGCCGGTTTCGCAGGCGGTCATCGACGACGGCTATGCCGACTTCGCGGACCGGTGGAACCCGATCCTCGACGTCTTCGACGAGGTCGGCGTGCGGTTCGCGCACGAAGTGCATCCCTCGGAGATCGCTTACGACTACTGGACCACGAAACGTGCGCTCGAAGCCGTCGGCGACCGTCCGGCGTTCGGGCTGAATTGGGATCCTTCGCATTTCATCTGGCAGGACCTCGACCCGGTCGGTTTCATCCTCGATTTCGCCGACCGGATCTACCACGTGGACTGCAAGGACACCAGGAAACGGTTCGACGGACGCAACGGACGGCTCGGCTCGCATCTCCCCTGGGGAGACCCCCGACGCGGCTGGGACTTCGTTTCGACCGGGCACGGCGACGTGCCGTGGGAGGACTGTTTCCGGGCACTGAATTCGATCGGTTACGCCGGTCCGATCTCGGTGGAGTGGGAAGACGCCGGCATGGACCGGCTCCGGGGCGCGGCGGAGGCCGTGACCTTTCTGCGGGGGCTCCTGTTCGACAAGCCGTCGGCGGCCTTCGACGCGGCTTTCAGCAACCAGAAGTGAGGGCGGTTTCATGTGCGGTGAAGAAGCTGAGCGGTTCCACTCTCGACGGTCACTCCTGCGGGGTGCCGCGACGGCGGCGGTCGCGGTCGGCGCGGCGGTAGCCCTGCCGAGCGTGGCCAGTGCCGCCACCGAGGGATCCAGCCACCACGGACGCGGCCGGATCCCGGTGGACAAGATCGGCATCCAGCTCTACTCCCTGCGCACCGCGTTGCAGGCCGATCTGCCGGGCACCCTGTCCGCACTGGCGGACATCGGCTACCGGAAGGTCGAACTGGCAGGCACCTACGGCCGCACGGCCAAGGAGTTCCGCGGTCTGCTCGACAAGAACCGCATCCGGGCGACGTCCACGCACGTGGGCATCGACGGGGATCTCGACAAGACCATCGCGGACGCGAAGGTCCTCGGGAACAACCGCGCCAACGTGCCGTTCGCGGCCTTCGACACCATCGACGGCTGGACGCAGTTCGCCGGACGGCTCGACACGGCGGCGCGCAAGTTCCGCCGGGCCGGGATCCCGCTCGGGTACCACAACCACGCGCACGAGTTCGCGGCCATCGGCGGCGTGCGCCCGTACGACGTGCTCACCAGGAACACGAACCCGCGTCACGTGCACCTGGAGATCGACCTGTTCTGGGCGGTGGAAGGCGGTGTCGACCCGATTTCCCTGTACCGGCAACACTTCCCGCGCGTGGTGCAGTACCACGTCAAGGACCGGACGGCGGACGGGAAGATGGTCGACCCCGGTAAGGGGGTCATCGACTTCCCGCGCATCTTCCGGAGCACCCGCCCGAACCTGCACGAGTACATCGTCGAGCACGACAACCCCACGGATCCCCTGAGCACCGCCCAGACCGGATTCACCTATCTCCGTAACGTCCGCTTCTGACTGGGGACTCCACCATGGACAAGCACAAACGCGGGCTGTCCCGCAGATCGATGCTCGCGGGCACCGCGGCCGGGGTCATCGCCCCGGTCGTGGTGTCGGCCAGTGCCGGTTCGTCACCCGCCGCGGCGGCCGGGATGACCCGCAACATCACCGTGTACGCCGACTACGTTCCCGGCTCGACCCGGGTCGGTTACGGGCTGGAGCCCGGGAAGCCGACGATCCCCGGGCCGCTCCTGGAGTGTTACGAGGGCGACACCCTGGTGATCGAGCTGGTCAACAACACCGACCAGCGGCTCTCGATCCACCCGCACGGCGTCAACTACGACACCAAGTCGGACGGCTCGCCGTTCAACGATTCCTTCAACAAGCCCTACGAGACCAAGACCTACACCTGGAAGACGCGGACGGCTTACCAGGCGGCCAACGGTTTCTGGATGCCCGGCAGCGCGGGGTACTGGCACTACCACGACCACGCGTTCGGCGGGGACCACGGCACCACGGGGCTGATGAAGGGGCTCTACGGCGGCCTGATCGTGCGCAAACGCGGGGATCTCCTGCCCAGCAAGCAGTTCACCGTGGTGTTCACCGAAATGTGGATCAACCACCAGGTCGCCCCGAACACCCCGATCTTCGAGGCGAACCTCGGCGAACGCGTCGAGTTCCTCTGCATCGGGCACGGCAACCTGATGCACACCTTCCATCTGCACGCGCACCGCTGGGCGGACACCCGTACCGGCATGCTCACCAGCGCGACCGACAACGCCCCGATCCTGGACAACAAGACCCTGGACCCGGGTAACTCCTTCGGGTTCCAGGTGATCGCCGGTGACGGCGTCGGGCCGGGCGCGTGGATGTACCACTGCCACGTCCAGCAGCACTCGGACGACGGAATGTCCGGGGTGTTCCTGGTCCGCAACGCCGACGGCGGGATGCCCGCGGGCGCGCAGGAAGCAATCGACCGGTTCAAGGGACATCAGCACGGCACCACCGCGGCCAAGCCGGACGTCACCGGTGCTTCGTCCCATGCCCACCACTAGACTCGAAAGGAGCGAGATCTTGAGACGAGTCTTTTCGCAACGCCGCCTCCGCAGACGGTCACTGGCCGCGCTGGCTGTCGGCGCCGTCGTCACCTCCGGGCTTCCGCTGGCCATCGCACCGGTGACCGCCGAGGCCGCCACGAACGTCCCGATCAACGTCCTGGTCTTCCACGGCACCGCCGCGGACCAGAAGGACCCCGTCCTGCGCGCCACGGACGCGATCGCGAGCCTGGGCCAGGCCAACGGGATCGCCGTGTCGTCCTCCTCGGACCCCGCGGTGTTCACGCTGGCGAACCTCGCGAAGTACCGCGGTGTCGTCTTCCTGTCCGCACAGGGCATCACCCTGAACCGCGACCAGGAAACCTCGCTGCAGAGCTACATGAAGGCGGGCGGCGGCTTCCTCGGACTGTCGGACGCCGCGCGGGCCCAGGACGGTTCGCAGTGGTTCTCCGGGCTGATCGGGGCACGCCCGGTGGGTGCGCGCCCCACGCCGGAGGCCGTCGCGGCGGTCACCGCGAGTGCGGAGAACGCGCCCAACGAGGGCAAGGACAAACTGGCCGACAACAACGAGAACACCAAGTGGCTGGCCTTCACGAACACCGCGTGGGTCGCCTACAAGCTCGCCGCGCCGGTCGCGGTGAGCAGTTACGCGCTCGTCTCGGCGAACGACTTCGCCGGCCGTGACCCCAAGAGCTGGACCCTGCAGGGTTCCCAGGACGGGACCACGTGGACCGACCTGGACACCCGCACCAACGAGGTGTTCGCCGACCGGTTCCAGAGCCGCACCTTCACCTTCGCCAACACGACGGCGTACGCGAACTACCGGCTGAACATCACCGCCAACGCCGGTGAATCGGCCACCCAGCTGGCCGACTTCAAACTGTTCAAGGACCAGTCGACCACCCCGCCGCCGCCCGAGCCGGACCCGGCGCAGGCCACGGTCGACGTCCTCGACAAGGCGAACCCGGCCACCGCGGGCCTGCCGCAGAAGTGGGTCCGCACGGACCGGTGGCTCAACTGGGAGGTCAACCCGGTCGGCACCGTCCACACCGTCGCGCAGGTCGAGGAGTCGACCTACAAGCCCGGTGTCGGCGCGAACGGCGCCTTCCACCCGATCTCGTGGTGCCGTGACTACGACG
Source organism: Amycolatopsis sp. cmx-4-19 (assembly GCA_049998115.1). GTDB lineage: Bacteria > Actinomycetota > Actinomycetes > Mycobacteriales > Pseudonocardiaceae > Amycolatopsis. The sequence goes on from JAEBEO010000008.1 coordinate 170,312, forward strand.
GCGGCCGTTCCTTCTACAGCGGGATGGGCCGGACCGAGGCGAGCTACGGCGAAGCCCAGTTCCGCACCCACCTCCTCGGTGCGCTGAAGTGGACGACCGGCATGGTCCGCGGGGACTGCAAGGCGGGCATCGCGGCCAACTACAAGGTCGAACGCCTGACCGCGAAGAACCAGCCCGGTCAGATGGACCAGATCGGCGAGCCGCACGGTCTGACCATCGCCCCCAACGGGCGGGTCTTCTACATCGGCCGCGCGGCCTGCGCCGGCAACTCGGTGCCCGCGCCGAACGACTGGACCAACCCCGAGATCGGTGCCGGCTGCGGCACGATCCACCAGTGGGACCCGGTCACCAAGAAACCGAAGCTGCTCACCACGCTCAAGGTGATGGGCAACCGCGGCAGCGGCGACGAACTGGTCAAGAACGAGGAAGGCCTCCTCGGGCTCGAGCTGGACCCGAAGTTCAGCGAGAACGGCTTCATGTACGCCTACTGGATGCCGCACGCGTCGATCGACCGTGACAAGCAGATCGGCAAGCGCACCGTTTCGCGGTTCACCTACGACTTGGCCAAGCAGACGCTGGACCAGGCGACCCGCAAGGACCTGCTGTCCTGGGACGTCCAGATCCACAGCTGCTGCCACGCCGGTGGCGGCATGGCGTTCGACAAGGACGGGAACCTGTACGTCGGTTCCGGTGACAGCAACTCGTCGCAGGGCTCCAACGGGTACTCCGGCAACAACTGGACCGAGGACTACAAGGGCGTCTCGTTCCAGGACGCGCGCCGCACCGCCGGCAACACCAACGACCTCAACGGGAAGATCCTGCGGATCCACCCCGAGGCCGACGGCACGTACACCAACCCGGCGGGCAACCTGTTCCCCGAGGCGAACGATCCGGGCAACAAGACCAGGCCCGAGATCTACGTGATGGGCGTGCGGAACATCTCGCGTCTGCAAGTCGACAAGAAGACCAACTGGCTGACCGCCGCGTGGGTCGGTCCGGACGCGTCTTCGCCGAGTCCGGAACTCGGCCCGGCGAAGTACGAGACCGCCACGATCATCACCGAGGCAGGCAACCACGGCTGGCCGTACTGCATGGGCAACAAGCAGCCCTACCGCGACCGCAGCAGCACCAACGCCGGAGTGCTCACCGGCTGGTACGACTGCGACAACCCGGTCAACACCTCGCCGCGCAACACCGGCCTGGTGAACCTGCCGCCGGTCAAGAAGAACATGATCTGGTACTCGCCGGACGGCGGCGGGCCGGTGTTCCCCAACCGTCCCAACAGTTCCGTCCCGTCGTACAACGCGGCCGAGGCCACCTACACGCAGCCCTACCTCAAGGGCGGCGGCCAGGCGGTCATGACCGGGCCGACGTACCACCGCGACCTGGTCAACACCAACAGCGGGGTGGCGTGGCCGTCGTACTGGAACGACAAGTGGTTCATCGGTGACCAGAGCAACGGGCAGAACCGGATCGCGGTCACCGTCGACCCGAACGGCGTGCCCCAGCAGGATCCGCCGGTGTTCGCCGAGACCGTGCGGCAGATCATCCCGACCGGTGGCGGCGACACGAAGCTGCAGAGCTGGATGGACGCCGAGTTCGGCCCGGACGGCGCGCTGTACGCGCTCGACTACGGCAGCGGCTTCTTCACCTTGCAGGACAACCAGAAGCTGGTGAAGATCAGCTACACCGGCGGCGAGGCCACCCCGTCCGCGGCGGCGATGTCGACCATGGTGCAGAACAAGCCGCTGACCGCGGCCTTCACCGGGTCGAAGTCCGGCGGTGTCTCCTACAAGTGGGAGTTCGGCGACGGCACGATCTCGACGCAGGCCGATCCGCGGCACACCTACCCGCGCACCGGGCTGTACACCGCCAAGCTGACCGTGACCTACGCGGACGGCGAGACGGTGACCACGCGGAACTCGGTGAGCATCGGGTGTCTCGTGGCGGATTCCGGTGCCACGGTGACCATCGGTGACACCGACACCGGGGTGACCAACCGGAACGCGGGCGGTGGCTGCACGGTCGACGACATGATCGACGACGAGAGCACGTGGACCTCCCACGCCGGGTTCGTCAACCACGTCGACCAGGCCGTGGACCGGCTCGGTGACCTCGGGGTGCTGAACTCGGCCGAGTCGGAGAAGATCACCGCCGCGGCCGCCGCGTCGCCCATCGGGAACAAGGGCGTCACCGGCTACGACGCGATCTACGACGGCACGGCGGAATCGTTCCGCAACTGGTCGCAGGCGCCGTCCGGGCAGTTCGCCATCCAGCCGGACGGGTCACTGCGACCGTCCGGTGGACTGGGGATGCTGTGGTACTCGGCCCGGCAGTTCGGCAACTTCTCGGTGAAGCTGCAGTTCAAGGACATCGCGCCGAGCGGCAGCGCGAACAGTGGTGTGTTCGTGCGGTTCCCGGACCCGCGGACGCCGCTGGAGCAGCGTCCACCGGGCAGCTGCGGCACCGTCGGGTCGGCGAAGACGTCGCAGGCCTGGGTCGCGATCTTCTGCGGGCACGAAGTCCAGCTGTACGACGGGGCCACCGGTGAACCGCAGAAGACGGGGTCGATCTACAACTTCGACCCGCGGCCGCTGGACCAGGCGGGCGTGAAGCCGAAGGGGACCTGGAACGAGTACGAGATCAAGGTCGTCGGACAGAAGTACACGATCAGCCGCAACGGCGTCGTGATCAACGAGTTCGAGAACGCGCCGGGGATCAACTCGTCGCGGGCAGGCGACCCGTCGACCGACTTCCGGCAGTTCGTCAGCGGGTTCATCGGTCTGCAGAACCACGGTGACAACGACCTGATGGAGTTCCGCAACATCCGGGTGCGGCAGCTGTAGCGCGAAAACCGGCCGGGCGCGTCCTCCCTCGCGCCCGGCCGGTCTCCCTGTACGGAAGGTTTCCCTGCGATGTCCCCAAGAACCCTCGTCGTGGCCCTGCTGACCGCGACGCTCGCGATAGCGGGCCTGGTGCTGCCGGGCTCCGCCGCACCCGCCGTCGCCGCACCCGTCCAGACCCTGGAATGGACCGCCGGCAACAGCACCGACCACTACCTCAGCGCGCCGACCACCGCGGTCGCGGGCGAGACCACGATCCTGTTCAAGAACACCGAAGCCCTCGGCTCGACGATGTCGCACTCGCTGACGTTCGACACGTCGACCCCGGGCTACAACCACGACGTCACCCTCAACATCCTCGCGAACCCTTACGACGAGCAGAACGGTGAGCACGAAGCGACCGTGACGCTCACGCCCGGGAAGTACCGGTTCTACTGCACGGTGCAGGGGCACGGCAAAATGGTCGGCGAGCTGATCGTCACCGACGGTGGCGGCAACCCCGACACCACCCCGCCGACCGTGACCGCCACCGTCACCGGCACCAAGGACACCGCCGGGAATTACGTCGGTTCCGCGACGGTGAACCTGGCCGCTTCGGATTCGCAGTCCGGGGTGGACAAGGTCGAGTACCAGCTCGACGGCGGCGCCTGGACCCCGTACACGGCGCCCGTGGTGGTTTCCGCGGTCGGTTCGCATATGGTCCACCACCGCGCTGCGGACAAGGCCGGGAACGTTTCGCCGGAAGGGATGTCCTCGTTCAGCGTCGTCGCCGGTCAGCCCGGTGACAAGACGCCGCCGACGGTGACGTCCGAGGTGACCGGGACCAAGGACGGCGCCGGGAACTACCTCGACACCGCCACCGTCAAGGTGACCGCCACCGACGCCGACTCCGGCGTCGACAAGGTCGAGTACAAAGTGGACGACGGAGCGTGGACCGCGTACACCGCCCCGGTCGCGGTTTCCGCATCGGGTATGCACATGGTCCACTACCGCGCTTCCGATAAGGCGGGCAACGTCTCGCCGGAGGGCATGGCGCACTTCACCGTCGTCAGCAGCGACACCACCGCGCCGACGGTGACCTCCGAGGTGACCGGCACCAAGGATCCCGCCGGGAACTACGTCGGCAAGGCGACCGTGACCCTGACGGCCACCGACGCCGGTTCGGGTGTCGGCAAGGTCGAGTACAAACTGGACGGTGGTCCGTGGCTGACGTACTCGGCGCCGCTCGCGCTGAGCGTCGTCGGCGCGCACACGGTGAACTACCGTGCCACGGACAAGGCGGGCAACGTCTCGCCGGACGGCACGGCGACGTTCACCATCGTCGAAGGCGACGACAGCACCGCGCCCGCCGTTTCCGTGGTGGTGAGCGGTGACCTGGACGGAAGCTGGTCGTACATCGAAGACGCGACCATCAACCTGACGGCGACCGACGCCGGGTCCGGGGTGGACAGGATCGAGTACAAACTGGACGGTGGGGAGTGGACGCACTACACCGCGCCGGTCAAGGTGACCGTGCTCGGCACGCACACGCTGACGTACCGCGCGTCGGACAAGGCGGGCAACGTCTCGGCGGAACAGGGCGGCGCGTTCACCATCGTCGCCGCCCCGCCGGGGCCGGACGCCTGCCCGGACTCCGACGTCCGGGACACCGTGATCCTCGGCTCGGCGGACAGCCAGGTCGAGAACCGCGACACCGGTGACGGCTGCACGATCAACGACGTGATCGACGACGAGTCGGACTACTCGTCGAACGACCAGTTCGTCGTCTATGTGCGGGCCGTGACGCGGGAACTGCTCGACGGCGAGGTCATCTCGCCGGCGGAACGGAACCTGATCGTCACGGCGGCGATCGAGTCCGGCATCGGCGGCTCGACCGCCGAACCGCAGCAGCGGCCGGAGACGAAGAATCCGGGCATGAAGAAGGTCGTGAAGACACCCATCCGGGACGTCTGAGCGGGTCTTGCCGCGCGTGAAGGCCTCCTTCCCTCGGCTCAGCCAAGGGAAGGAGGCCTTCACGCGCTCGCCTCCGCGCTGGCTGCTCCGCCGCCCGGCTCGACGTTGCGAAAGCCGCTTTCGCAACTCGTCGGAGCCAACCGCGCCTGCCACGACGGTTACCTTTCGGGTGCCGTGTTCGTCATGGCCATGACGGATTCGGCGCGAGAAAGGGAGCGACATGACCGGCGAGACCCTGGCGAGCGCGTTCGAGGAGCAGCGCGGCCGCCTGGTGGCGGTGGCCCACCGGATGCTCGGCTCGCGTGCGGATGCCGAGGACGCCGTCCAGGAGGCCTGGCTGCGGCTCGCGCGCCAGGACGCGGACACGATCGACAACCTCTCCGGCTGGCTGACCACCGTCGTCGGCCGGGTCTGCATCGACGTCCTCCGCTCCCGCAAGGCCCGGCCCGAGGACTCGTTCGACGAAGACCCGCCCGAGCTGCTGGTGATCGACGATTCACCCGAAGAGGACGCGCTGCTCGCCGAGTCGGTCGGGCTCGCACTGCTCGTGGTGCTCGACACTCTCGCGCCGGCCGAACGGCTGGCCTTCGTGCTGCACGACCTGTTCGCCGTCCCGTTCGCCGAGGTCGGCGAGATCCTCGGTAAATCCGCGGCCGCCACCAAGATGCTCGCGAGCCGCGCGCGCCGGAAGGTGCAGGGACGGCGTCCCGCCGACGAACCGAAGCAGCGCGCCGTCGTCGACGCGTTCCTGGCGGCCGCTCGCGAAGGAGACTTCGACGGCCTGCTCCGGGTGCTCGACCCCGACGTGACGTGGCGTTCGGAGACCGCGCACGGCGTGGTCGTCCGGCTGGGCTCGGCCGAAGTGGCCACCCGCGCGCAGCGTGGCGCCCGTGCCGCGGCGACCGTGCGTCCCGCGCTGGTCAACGGCAAGCCCGGCATCGCGACCTGGAACAAGCACGGCAAGCTGGCCGGGGTGATGGCGTGCACCATCGCCGACGGCCGCATCGTCGCGATCGACTCCGTGAGTGATCCACGTCGCCTCGCGGTCCTGGGTGTTACCTCTCCGGAGGCCCCCTCGTCCCAGTAAGTGAACCCGGACGAGAAGGAGAAACCCATGCAGGCACGACTCGAACTCTTCAAGACCGCTCTCGCGCCGAAGCTGGTGAAGCACCTCGTCTCGGCGGTGAAGGTCATCGATGCGACAGAACTTCCCGTGGCGACAAGGGAACTGGTGAACATCCGGGCCAGCCAGATCAACGGCTGCTCGGGCTGCCTCGACATGCACACCAAGGACGCGGCGCACGCGGGGGAGACGTCGACCCGGCTGAACCTGGTCGCCGCCTGGCGGGAGGCGACGGTCTTCACCGAGGCCGAGCGCGCCGCGCTGGAGCTCACCGAGCAGGGCTGCCGCCTCGCCGACGGCAGCGGCGTCACCGACGAAGCGTGGGACACCGCCGCCGAGTACTACGACGAAGAGCAGCTTCTGGCGCTGGTGACCCAGATCGCCCTCATCAACGCCTTCAACCGGCTGAACGTCATCACCCGGCAGCCTGCCGGGAATTACACGCCGGGCCAACTGGTGCACTGATGCCGACACGTGTGAAGGCCCCCTTCCCTCGGCTCAGCCGAGGGAAGGGGGCCTTCACACGTGGATCGGATCAGGACTTCTGCTTCGCCCGGCCGAGGATGCGACGGCGTCCCTGGCCGTTGGTGCGTTCCTCGTGCAGTTCCTTCAGCGACAGCATCATCGCGTCTTCCTGCTTCATCAGCGGGTCGTTGCGCAGGTCCTTCCAGACCGACGCGCACAACCCGACCATCACGAACACGAACGGCACCGCGATCAGGATGGTGAGGTTCTGCAGGCCGGTCAGCGCCTTGTTGCCACCGACCAGCAGCATCACCGCCGCGACGGCACCCATCAGCACGCCCCAGAAGATCACCACACCCCTCTTCGGGTGCACGGTTCCGCGCTGCGACAGGGTGCCCATCACCACCGACGCCGCGTCCGCACCGGAGACGAAGAAGATGGACACCAGGATCATCACCAGGATCGCGATCGGGACGAACCACGGCAGGGTTTCGAGCAGTTCGAACGTCGCCGACTGGGCGCTGCCCGCGCCGGCGATGTCCGTCCCCGCCCGCTGCCTGCTGATCGCCGCGCCACCGAAGATCGCGAACCAGATCAGGCTCACGATGCTCGGGATCGCGATGACGCCGAAGATGAACTGCCGGATCGTGCGGCCACGCGAGATCCGCGCGATGAACATGCCGACGAAGGGCGTCCACGAGATCCACCACGCCCAGTAGAAGACGGTCCAGCCGCCGAGCCAGGTCTGCATCTCGTCGCCGCCGGTCATCCCGGTGCGGCCCGACATCTCCGCCAGTTCACGGAAGTAGTCGCCGATCGCGCCCGGCACGATGTTCAGGATCAGCACGGTCGGCCCGACCACCAGGACGAACACCGCGAGCACCGCGGCGAGCACCATGTTGATGTTGGACAGCCATTGGATTCCCTTGGCCACCCCGGAAACCGCGGACGCGATGAACGCGATGGTGAGGATCGCGATGATCGCGACCAGCAGGCCCTTGCCCGGGTCGTCGATCCAGCCGACGGCGCCCATCCCGCCCCCCACCTGCAGGGCACCGAGGCCGAGCGAAGCCGCCGACCCGAACAGCGTGGCGAAGATCGCCATGATGTCGATCGCCTTGCCCAGCGGGCCCTCGGTACGCCGCTTGCCGATCAACGGTGCGAACACCGAGCTGATCAGCTGCGTGCGGCCCTTGCGGAAGGTGCTGTAGGCGATCGCGAGACCGACCACCGCGTAGATCGCCCACGGGTGCACGGTCCAGTGGAACAACGTCGTCGCCATCGCGGTGTGGACGGCTTCGTCGGAGTTCGGGGCCGCGGTGCCTGGGGGCGGGCTCGCGAGGTGGGAAACCGGTTCGTACACACCGAAGAACATCAAGCCGATGCCCATTCCGGCGCTGAACATCATCGCGATCCACGACGACGTCCGGAATTCCGGCAGTTCCTTGTCGCCGCCCAGCGGGATCCGGCCGTACCGGCTGATGGCCAGGCACACCGCGAAGACCACGAACCCGCTCGCGGTGAGGACGAAAGCCCAGCCGCCGTAAGGGATCACGGCGTCGTTGAGGAGAGTCGACGCGACATTCGCCAGGCTCTCCGGCGCGAGGACGCCCCAGACGATGATCGCGAGTGCGAGTGCCGCCGCCACACCGAAAACGGTGCGGTCGGTCTCGGCGGGCCGCTCGGCGGCCAGGTCAAGCGGGACGTGTTCGTCGGGCGTATGCCCCGGACCTGTCGTGTCCGGTGCCTGGGCGAGGCCTGTCGCGCTTCCGGCGACGACCTCTTCTTCCGCTTGTATACCGTCCTGCGCACTCATGTTTTCAGCCACGCGCCGATGGCGGCGCGATCTCCTTCCGCCCGAGTTAGCCCGTTTGCACTACTGCACCCTAACCAGAAAGTGTCTAACCGGCAGAAAATGCGGACGAAGAGGTTTGAGCCCGGGATCAGGGGTCTGACCTCGGCGGATGTCGGCGCGGGCGGCGCTATCGGCGGGAACGTGTCAGGCGTGACAACGCCGTCTCCCGGTCAGCTGCCCACACCTCCCGGGAGGCGGGTTTCCCAGCGTTGCGAGGGGTTCGTGCTTTCGGTGCTGTCGCTGCCGGCGACGTGCGGGTAGCCCTGGCGCGCGTGGTTGCGCTGGAGGCCGTAGGTGACGAGGGCGATGAAGGCGAGGGTCACGAGGATTGCGGTCATGGCAGTAAGTTTGCGCCACTCGACATCCTGCCAAAAGTGGCTGTTCTGTCGTTGTGCGTCAAAATCCTGCCAGCTATGCTTCGGTCATGCTGAAGAGCGTCGCCGTGGTGCTGATAGACGACTTCGCCGTGTTCGAGTTCGGCGTCGTCTGCGAGGTGTTCGGTGAGGACCGCACGGATGACGGAGTGCCACTGATCGACTTCCGGGTGTGCGGGGAGAAGGCGGGGGAGCCGTTGAGCCTGGGACACGGCGTCACGATGACCCCGGAACACGGGCTCGAAGCGACCGAGGACGCGGACCTGGTCGTGATGGCGGCCTGCGACGTCCGCGACGAGTACCCGCCCGCGGTGCTCGAAGCGCTCCGCGCGGCTTCGGCCCGGGGTGCCACCCTGCTCTCGGTCTGCACCGGCGCGTTCGTGCTGGGCGCCGCCGGCCTGCTCGACGGGCGGAAATGCGCGAACCACTGGCGGCACAGCACCCGGTTCCGGAAACGCTTCCCGCTGGCCGAACTGGATCCGGACGTCCTCTTCGTCGACGACGGCGACATCATCACCAGCGCGGGCACGGCCGCCGGGATCGACGCCTGCCTGCACCTCGTCCGGCGCGAACTGGGGTCCACTGTGGCCACCGCCATCGCCCGGCGCATGGTGGTGCCGCCGCAGCGCGAGGGCGGGCAGCGTCAGTTCGTCGAGACGCCGATCCCGGAGTGCACCAGCGACAGCCTGCAGCCGGTGCTGACCTGGATGCTCGACACCATCGACCGCGAACACCCCGTCGCCGACCTCGCGCGGCACGCCCGGATGTCGGAGCGCACGTTCGCCCGCAAGTTCGTCGCCGAGACCGGCACCACCCCGCACCGCTGGCTTTCGACCCAGCGGGTACTGCACGCGAGGACACTGCTGGAGTCGACGTCGATGGGTGTCGACGAGGTCGCCCGCCGCTGCGGGTTCGGCTCCGGTGCCCTGCTGCGCCACCATTTCCACAAGGTCGTCGGCGTTTCGCCGCACGACTATCGCAAGACTTTCGCGCCGCAGGCCGTCAGAGGCTGAAGACGGTCACGTACTCCGCGTCCCGCACCACGTAGCCGAAGCGCGCACGGAGTTCCCGGCCGACGGCGCGCATGTGCTCGGCGCCGTAGACCACCCCGATCGTTTCGGGCTCGCGATGTCGCCGTTCGTGCAGTTCGGCCAGGGCGTCCACGAGGAGTTTGTCGCGGCTGCCGCTGATCAGGTCGTCGAACTCCGGCATGGCCTCGGCGCCGGAAGGCGAGTGCCGATCCCTTGGCCCGCAACGTCAGCACGACGGCACGCACGCCCAGTTCGTTCGCGACGACGATTGCCATGGCCACCACCTTCGTTCCCTGGAGAACGCGCGGCGGGGCCGGAAGGTTGCCCCTGCTCAGCGCCGCCCGGTGGCTTGCAAAACGCTGTGCATCAGCACGGCGGCGCCTTCGGTGTACCCGTTGATGAGCACCTTGCGCCCGTCGCCGAGTTTGACGAGGCAGCTGACGTCGCCGCCGAAGGCCTTGGCGAGGGCGTTGTTCCTGCTGTGGTCGGTGACCGTCTCGATCGCGTTCCACGGCACCACGGTGGTCGTCTTTCCCCAAGTGTGCACGAATCCCGCTTCGTACAGGGTGAACACCTCGTCCCGCCGTCGTGCGGCCTGCCACGCGCGCGAGACGCCCAGCAGGGTCAGGCCCAGCCCGCCGCCGATGATGATCCCGGGGAAGGCCGCGTTGACGCCGAACCCGCCCTGTTCGCCTGCCACGAAAAAGAAGACGCCCAGTGCCATGACGGGCATGCCGAGCACAACCGCGACCACGGCCATCAGCGCGCGGCGGCGATTGTCCGTTTCGTAGCGCTCGACGTAGGCGCCCAGTTCGGTCATGGGCGCGACGATAACGACGAACGCGGGGACCGGTCCCTAGTCCTTGGGCGCCTTCTCCTTCGACGGCTTGTTGTACAGCCCGAGCGACTGGGCGAAGGTGGCCCCGCCGACGAGCAAGGCGATCGGCAGTGTCTTGACCCAGAACGCACCCGCTTCGAGGGAGACGAGCAGCGCGATCAGCCCGCCGGCCAGGACGAGCAGCACGAGCATGACCAGTAAGACGCGTAACTTCGAGACCATTCGCCCTCCAGGAATTCCGCCGGAGGAGGAAGCTTCTCGAGGATGCCGGTGCGCGGTGAGGTCATTTTTGCCGCTGGGATCACCCGCCAGTGTGAACGGTCTTCCGTACTGCGCAGGCTGGTCCGCTGAACCGAAAGGGAGGAACCCCATGAAGGTGGCGATCTGCGGTGCCGGGATCACCGGGCCGGCACGTCGTGGTGCTGGTACGCGCCCCGGCCTGGGCACTTTTGTCTACAGTGGACGGATAGTGCGGTGTCTCGTGAGTGGTAAGGACGGTTAGAAACATCCTTACCACTCACGAGACGTCGAGGCGTCAGGACGGCGAGCGTGTCGGGCCGCCCGCCCGCGTTTCGGCTTCGCGTCGTCGCCACTCACGACCCTGTGTCGACACTGGCTGGTGTTGCGAAAGCCACTTTCGCAACGTTCAACGTTGCGAGAGTGGCTTTCGCAACACGTTCGCGGCTCACCCGCGACCAAGACGCCTAAGGGATCCGGAATTCGTTCGACAGCGCCACATCCAGCGAGAGGTCGAGTTGCCGGTCCATGAAGCCGAAGACCGTCTCGATCATCCCGGTCACGACCTCCTGCTGCTCCGGCGTCAGCGGCAGGTCCGCGAAATCCGGGGCGGGCACGGAGCCGCGACCGGACAGGTAGTCCAGTCGCAGGGTGCCGGAAGACTCCACCTCGGACGCCAGAACCGCGGTCCCCTCGAGGAAGACGTCGGTCGCGGCCGAGAGGGCGGCGGTCAGCCACAGGCGGAGCAGGGGGTCGGGATGGCCGGTGGCCAGCTGCGTCAGGACGACCCGGTGGTGCCGGTGCACGTCCATCGTCCGGCTGAGGTAGTAGAACTCCAGGGTGTCACCGGCGTCCCAGCCGAGGAGTTCGTCCAGGTCCAGGGCCTTCCAGTCGTGGGCGAACAGGCCGGTGCGGGCGGTCAGCCCGGCGACCCAGTCGTTCACGGCGTGCTCCAGCTCCGAAGACGGTTCCGCATAACGGAAAGCATTGCGACCGAGATCCGCGTAGCCCAGGACGTCCATCGCCCACATCGGCAGGAACCGTTGCAGTGCCTTGATCGCGGGGACGCGGTCGCCGCGGTGGCGGATCCAGGTGTAGAACGGATGCGACGCGTGCCGGTCGCGACGAGCTCGCAGCGGCGCAGGCACCGCACCCCGAGAACGCGAGTCGACGGAAGGGGGTTCGAGAGCGGCAGGACGCGGGAGAGTTCCGGTGACGACGTGTTTCAGCACGTAGCCGTGGATCGCGTCGAGGATCTCGCTGAACACCCCGATCATCACCTCGGCCAGTTCGCGTGCCCGCTCGCGGTGCGTGTCGTCCAGGACGACCGACTCGAAGACGCCCTCGGCGCCCTCGCCCTCGGCTTCGATGTGGTGTGCGCCGAAGTAGAGCATCGTCAGGCCGGTGCGTTCCGCGAGCTGCCCGGCCACTGCGGAGATGTGCTTGAAGAACAGTTCCCGTGCGCACAGTTCGCCGACTTCGGCGTGGGCGAACCGCAGGAGCGGGTCACCCCCGTCGGCCGCGGCGATCGAGAGGAAGTACAGGCATTTGTCGCGGATGACCTCGTTGACCTCGGCCTGGAAGAGCCACCACAGGGTGTCGGAGGCGTCCCAGCCCAGACGGCGATCGAGCCCCAGCCGTCGCCAGTCTTCCAGGAACAGGCGCGAATGCGTCTGGTCCTCGAAAGTGTGGATGTTGATGCCGCGTTCCAGGTCGTTCGCCGCGTTCGGGTACCGCAGCACCCACTTGTTCACGTCGCGGAACCCCATCGCGACGGTGGCCACGGTCGGCAGGATCATCAGCCGCTCCTTGAGCGGCGTCTCGTCCGAGGCCAGCCAGCCGAACAGCGGGTGGTCGTCGAGCGCGGCGACCTTCCCCTCGACGTAGTTCAGGATGTCCTTCACGTCGCGCTCCTCACCGGATGCCGAACTTGTTCGAAAGGGCGACGTCGAGGGAGATTTCGAGCTGTTCGTCGGCCGCGTCGAACACGGTCTCGATCATCTCGGCGACGGTTTCGCGGGTCGCCGCGTCCATCGGCCGGTCCTTGAAGTCGAGTGCCAGCGGGGAGACCGACGGCTGGTGCGCGATCTCGTGACGGTCGCCGAGATAGTCCAGCCGGACGTCCGTATGCGCCTCGACCTCGTCGGCCAGCGCCTTGGTGTGCTGGAAGAACGGCTCGCCGCTGGTCTCCAGCGCGTGCATGAGCCACAGCCGCGACAACGGATCCTCGTTGCCCGCGGCCAGTTCGGTGAACCGGACGATATTGCGCCGGTGGACGTCGGTCTGCGCGTCCAGGTAGCAGAATTCGAGCGTGTCGCTGCTGGTCCAGCCGAGGATCTCGTCCAGTCCGAGCTGCTTCCAGTCGTCGAGGAAGAGCGTGTTGTGCGTCGCGAGGTCGTCGACCCACGCGTTCACCGTGCGGTGCAGGTCGGACGTCGGTTCGGCGTAGCGGATCGCGTACCGGTTCAGGTCGCGGTAGCCCATGACGTCCATGGCCCACATGGGAATGAACCGTCGCAGCGCCTGCAGTGCCGTGATCCGGTCGCCCCGGTTCTCGAGCCACGAATAGAACGGGTGCGCCTCACTGCGCTTCCGACGTTCGGCCAGCAGTTTCTGCAGGGGTTCCTGACTGGCGTGCACGATGCCGCCGGTGTTCGGCCGCAGCCCCGGCAGACCCGCGGAGGCGCGGTTGATCATCGGCCGCAGATCGGGGCGCGGGGTGATTCCGGACGAAATGTACTTTTCGGCGTAGATCATCCACATGTCGAGCTGATCGGAAAAGATCTCGTAAATCGTGTCGGCCAGTTCGAGTGCTCGGGCGAGCCGCGCGTCGTCCAGTTTCTGTTCGACGAAAAGATCTTCGCAGTCCATATGTCCGGATTCGAGCGCCAGGTGGAACGGGCCCATGTAGGGGAGTTCGATTCCGGTGCGTTCGGTGAAGCCGATCGCGATCTTCGACGCGTGCTTGAAGAAGACCGACCCGAGTGCTTCCATCATTTCCGACTGGGCGAACCGCAGCAACGGATCCTTGGTGTCGGCGATGGCCATGGAAAGGAAGTACACGCCGTGTCCGCGGGCGACCTCGTTCGCCTCGGAGAGGAAGAGCCACCACAGGGTGTCGCTGGCCTTCCAGTCCAGGCTTTCGTCGAGCCCCAGCAGTTTCCAGTCCTCGAGGAACAGTCGCGAATGGGTCTGGTCCTCGAAGGAGTGGATGTTGATGCCGCGCTCGAGGTCGTTCGCCGCCTCGGGGTACCGGAACACCCACTTGTTCACGTCCCGGAATCCCATCGAGAACGTCGCCATGGCGGGCATGATCAGCAACGGATCGGGAACCGGCGTATCGGCCGAGTTCATCCATTCGAACAATGGGTGCCGATCGAGATCTTCCTGGCGTTGCGCCACCAGTTTCAGGACGTTCTCCACAAGACCACCTCATCTCTCCCCCGCCAGATGCAGGGCTTGCCTGACTTGGCGCAATTCTCCGGGCGGTACCGAGTCGGCCGCATCTTCGCAGGTGCGACTGTTTCAGGCGGACGTCCCGCACTCATGAGGATGACCGCCCGAAGTGTGCCCGATTAATGTTCGGCACCATGCATCCACGCTACCGGCATGCCGCTGCCATCTATGACAAGGCATTTCCGTTCTTCTCATTCGGTGCCGGTCCGAAGATCCACGAATTGGTCGCGCGTACGGTGTCCGTCCCGGACGGCGGCACGGTGGTCGACGTCGGTTGCGGCACCGGGCTGATGCTTGCGATGCTGCGCGAGCGCGTCGGATCCGACGGCCGGGTCATCGGGATCGACCTGACCGAGCCGATGCTGGACCGGGCGCGGCTGCGGGTTTCCCATGGGGGCTGGAAGAACGTCGAACTCCAGTGTGCGGACATGGCCGGATTCGATCCGGGGGTCGAGGCCGACGCCGCCGTCTTCGCGCTCAGCCTCAGCGCCGCGGAGCCCGCCGAGGTCTTCCACCACACCCTCGGCTATCTCAAACCGGGCGGCAGCGTCGTGATCGCCGACGGGATTCCCGCACGGGGGAGCTGGTACCACCCGGCCGTCAATCTCTACGCGCGTTTCCGGGCGCCGCTCGTCGGCTCGGATCTGGGGCGGGCGGCGGAAATCGAGCGCCTGGCGCACGAACACCTCGAAGACGTCCACACGAAGGTCATCTGGGCGGGGCTTTACACGATCATCAGCGGCCGCGTGCCGAACAAAGGGGGATAAGCGTGTCCGTTCAACCACGGGAACTGTTCGGTCCCGAGTTCATCCGCGATCCTTATCCGACCTACGCCTGGCTCCGCGAGCATGATCCGGTGCACCGGTTCCTGCTGCCGCAGGGCATGCCGGCGTGGCTGGTCTCGCGGCACGACGACGTCCGCGCGTGGCTGGCGGATCCCCGCCTCGCCAAGGATCTCGAACGGTTCCTGCCGCCGGAAGCGCTGCCGGGCGACCACGTCCGCGACGTGCTCACCAAGAACATGCTCGCCAGTGACGCGCCCCGGCACACCCGGTTGCGGCGGCTCGCCTCGAAGGCGTTCACCGCGCGCCGGGTCCAGATGATGCGTCCGCACATCACACAGCTCGCCGGCGAAGTGCTGGACGACATGGGCGACGAGGGCACCACCGACCTCGTCGACACGCTCGGCCTGCTGCCGATCACGGTGATCTACGAACTGCTCGGCGTCCCCCGACGTGACTGGGAGGCCTTCCGTGCCTGGTCGGTCCTCGGTTCCGACGAGCAGTCGACCGGCAGCGACGCTTTCGAGACATCGACCAAGTCGCTGAAGGAGTACACCCAGGCCCTCATCGCGGACAAACGCGTGACGCCGGGCGAGGATCTGCTTTCCGATCTCATCGTGGCCCGCGACGGGGGCGACGCGTTGTCCGACGACGAACTGGTCGCGATGGTGTTCCTGCTGCTGCTCGGCGGCCAGGAGACCAGCATCAGCCTCATCGGCGCGACCGTGTACCACCTGCTGTGTCACCCCGAACAGCTCGCGTTGCTGCGTGCCGAGCCGGAGCGCGTGCCCGCGGCGATCGAAGAGGTCCTGCGCTTCGACGGCCCGGCGATGAACGCGAGTATGCGGTTCGCCGCCGAGGACATCGAGATCGGCGGGGTCGCCATCCCCGCGGGCGGCATCGTCTTCCTCGGGCTCGGCTCCGCCGGGCACGATGCGGCGCATGTCCCGGACGGCGACAGTTTCGACATCCGCCGGTCCGGGGCCAAGCACCTCGCGTTCGGGCACGGCGTGCACACCTGCATCGGGTCGGCGCTGGCCCGGCTCGAAGGCGAGATCGCGATCGGCAGTCTCCTGGCGCGCTACGCCGAGTTGAGCCTGGCCGTCCATCCGGACGAACTCCAGTGGCGTCCCGGCATGCATTTCCGCGGTCCGGCCGCGCTGCCGGTCAGCTATCGGGTGGAGCCGAGGTGATGCCGGAGATCGCGGTCGCGCCCGAGCGTCCCCGCGGCGACCGGTTGGATATCGACATGTCGACAGTGCTCGAGTGGTTGCGTGAGTACGTGAGCGTGCCCTCGGAGCACATCGGCAGGCCGGGTCCCGTCTGCCCGTTCGTGCCCGGCGCGATGAAGACGGGCGCGATCCGGCTCAGCTTCCATTACGGCGTCGACGGCCGTGACGTAGACGAGCTGCATAGGCTGGTCTCCGCGGAGCTGCGCGAGTTCAAACGGCTGACCGAGCCGCCGAAACAGTCGGGCATCTCGCTGGACAGCGTGCTGGTGGTGCTGCCGGACGTCGGCGCGGAAGGCAGGCAGGGGATCGACGAAAGCTACGGCGGGCTGAAGGATCTGGCCGTCGGCGAGGGGCTGATGATCGGCCAGTTCCACCCGGACTGCGAGGAGGCTGCGGTCCGCAACCCGGACTTCCCGGTGTCGCGTTCGCCGATCGCGCTCTACGCCATCCGGCATATGGCCCCGCACGACGCGTTGTTCCTGCACGTGGAACGGGGCTGGTTCCGGAAGTATTCGGCGCGGTTCGCCCTGCACGCCCGGCGATCGCGCACCGACCCGCTCATCAGCGAGCTGTACCACCGGGCCTGGAACCGTTACGGAGGCGGGAAATGACCGAGAGCGTGCAGATCCGGCAGATGGTCTTCGGCCAGCTGCTCTCGCGCGCGGTGTGCACGGCGGCCGAACTCGGGCTCTCCGACCTGCTCGCGGACGGACCGCTGTCGGTCTCCGAGCTGGCGGGCCGCACGGGTGCCGACCCGCGGCGGCTCGCACAGCTTTTGCGCGCCCTCGCGGCCTTCGAGCTCTATGCCGCCCGCGACGACGGTGCGTACGAACTCGCCCCGCTCGGCGCGGCCCTGTGCGCCGGCGCGCCGGGTTCGGCCCTGCCGACGGCGTTGCTGGCGGCCGGGGAGATCGGTGCCGCGTGGACGGGGATGGCGGAGACCGTGCGCACCGGCGAACCCGCGTTCGAGCGCCACACCGGCGTCGACTTCTTCACCCATCTCGGCCGGGACCAGCGGCAGCGGACCCTGTTCGACCGATCCCAGACCCACGACCAGGAACTGGAGATCGACCGCCTGCTCGCCGAGGTCGACTTCTCCGGATACCGCCGGATCGTCGACGTCGGCGGCGGCGACGGGGCGCTGCTCGCCCGGTTGCTGAGCGAGCACGCCGACGCCGAGGGGGTGCTGCTCGACAGCCCGAAGGTCGCCGCGACGGCGAGTGCGCGGATGCACCGCGCCGGGCTGGCGCAGCGCTGCACCACCATCGGCGGCGACTTCTTCGGCGAGGTCCCCGGCGGCGGCGATCTCTATGTACTGCGTCAGATCCTGCACGACTGGGACGACGAACGCTGCGTGGAACTGCTGCGTGCCTGCCGTCGCGCGATGCCCCGCGCGGCCCGGCTGATGATCATCGAGCGGGTGGTCGAGGAGGGCGGCACCGGCCAGGACGCGCGGTTCGCCGCCCTCATGGACCTCTACATGATGACCGTGCTGGGCGGGGAAGAGCGCTCCGGCCGCGAATTCGGCGACCTGCTCGGCAAGGCGGGTTTCGCCGTCCGCCGCGTCCACCGGCTGCCGACGGCCGTAGCGGTCGTCGAGGCGGCCCCTACGCCTTGAAACACAAGGTGCCCCACTGGAATCCCGCGCCGATCGCCGACACCACGAACGTGTCGCCCTCGCCTACGGAGCCGTCTGCGAAGCCCTTGTGGAGCACGGTGAACACGCCCGCCGAACCGGTGTTGCCGAGCGTGTCGACGGTGATCGGCGCCCGGTCGCGCGGGACGCCGAGTTTGTCCATCGCGGCCTGGACGATGTTCAGATTCGCCTGGTGGAGGAAGAAGTGGGTCACCTCGTCCACCGTCAGCCCGGCCCGGCCGATGGCGTTCAGGACGCTGTCCGGCAGGCACCGGGTCGCGGTGTCCCAGACGGTCCGGCCGTTCATCTTGAGGTAGTGCCGTTTGTCCGCGAACGTCGTCGCCCCGGCGGGCTGCCGTGAGCCGCCCGCCGGGATTTCGACGTCGTACGACAGTTCGGCGCCGAAGTCCCAGCCGAGCAGCCCGGCTCCCGGCGTCGTCGTCCGGCCCAGCACGGCGGCGCCCGCGGCGTCACCGAAGAAGACCCGCGTCGTGCGGTCGCCCGGATCGGTCACGCGGGACGCGCTGTCGGCCGCGACCACCAGCACCCGCTCCGCCGCACCGGTCTGCACCAGCAGCGAACCGAGGAACAACGCCTGGACACCGTTCGCGCAGGCGGCCTGCGTGATGTCGAAGGTGAGCGCCCGGTACGCGCCGAGTGCCTCCTTGACGATCAACGCCGTCGACGGCAGCGGCTGGTCGTAGGTGTAGGTCGCGACGATGATCGCGTCGACGTCGCTCGCGGTGCATCCCGCGACCGCGAGCGCCGGTCGGGCGGCCGCCACGCACATGTCCGACGTGGCGAGATCCGGGGCGAGCCAACGACGTTCGCGGATGCCGGTGCGGTGGACGATCCACTCGTCGGAGGTGTCGAGGGTTTCGGCGAGCCGCCGGTTGGTGACGATGTCCGGCGGCAGGTGCACACCGGTGCCGGCGATCCGGACGGGCAGCGGGCTCACGAGACCGTGCTCCGTTCGGGGCTGAGCTGGCGGTCGAGGTCGGTGTAGAACCGGCCGGAGGCGCAGGGCAGGCCGAGCAGGATGCGCCGCGCCGCCTCCCCGCAGAGCGCGCCGCCGAGGGCCACCCCGGAGGCCAGTTGTGGCCAGCTGCTCAGCGTGCGGCCCAGTTCGCCGAAGGAGGCGGCCAGTTCCGGGCTGATCCGGTCGGCGTCGACCATGGCCAGGATGAGGTCGACCTTCTCCTGACGCGTCAGGTCGGCGACGTCCACGGACTTGATGTCGCCGAGCAGCCCGTGCAGCAGCGGCCGATCCGGTTCGAGGTCGAAGCGCTCGACGTCGAGCATGCCGCGGTCGTTGCAGTCCATGACGACCGGGACACGCAGGTCACGCGCGTATTCGCGGGTCGCGATCTTGACCCACGGCGTGTCGCATTCCTCGACGAGCAGGTCGATCTCGCCTTGTCCGCCGACGAAGAACGCCTCGATGTTGTCCTCGGTCAGGCCGCCGCGGTGGATCTCGATGTCGAGGTACGGGTCGATCTCGAACATCTGGCGCGCGGACAGCACCGCCTTGTTGACGCCGAGTTCGTGCACGCCCGCGCGCAGCCGGTTCAGGTTCGAAAGGCTGAAGTCGTCGAAGTCGGCGAGTTTGTAGGCGCCGCCGACGCCTTCGAGCGCGAACGTCAACGCCGCGCTGTTGCCCACCGAGAGCCCGATGATCCCGATCCGCTTGCTTAGCAGCCGTCGTTGTTCGGGGCGGTCGACCTTGCCGCGGTTGCGATCGGTGCGCACGAGGCGGAACTCGTCGCGTGGCAGCACGTGCACGAGCCGTCGCGACCACGGGTACCAGACCCAGGTGCCGTACTCCCAGCTCGCCACGCCCGCGAGCTGTTCCCGTTTCTTGGCCCCGATTTCGGCTTTGTCACGGCATGAGGGCTCGCGGCTGCGGACCAGTTCGGTGAGCTGCTCGTCGATGGTGTCGTGGATCTCGCGGACCGCGCCGGAGGCCAGCAACGCCGTCAGTGCCTGGAAATCCGCGGTGTCGCGCGGGGCGAGCAGCGTCGGCCGCCAGGCGTCGCGGTCCGGGCCGGAGACGTCGCCGAACGCGGGGGGCACCGGCCTCCCGGACGGCTCCTCGGCGAACAGCGGCGACGGCCCGGCGGCCGCGATCGCCGGGAAGTCGTCGCGCAGCCGCGTGACGAGGTCGTGGTGCCGTCCCGCGCCGTCGGCGACGCGGTGGAACATGATCACGACATCCTCTGTGTACTGCTCGACGTAGCGCCGGGTTCCGGGCATACCGCGGAATCCGAACTGCTCGTGGAAACGGTCCTGGCCGTCCTTCGTACCCGACGTCCCGATCATGGCGCGGGCGCCGAGCTGGTGCGCGGCGCCGATCGCGAGCGCGTTGAGGTACTGCCCGAGGCCGAGCTTCCGGGCCCGGTGCTCGACGACGAGCCTGCTGTGTTCGAACATGTCGGGGACGGCGATGCCTTGCGCGGCAAGCAGTTCCTCATAGCGTTCGGTGCCGAGGTAGGTACGTGACTGGAAGCTGTCGCCGGTAACGGGGGTGGAGAGCCGGATGTAGCCGAGCGGCGGGCCGTCCGGCTCCCGCCTGGCGAGGAAATGCCAGGCCCCGAAGTCGAGATCCTGGTCGTCGTAAGGCGACCCGTCCGCCTGGCGGAAGGCCGGACGGCGGCCGCGGTCGAAGAGGATCCGCGCCCGGAGCGCGCGCACGGAATCGAGCAGGCAGGGGTCGGCCCCGAGGAACGCGGTCACGATCCACGGGTGGGAGAGATCCGTCAAGTGGTGCCTTTTCTGGACATTGCGCCGGGAACCGACGTGGGAAACGTGGGATTTGCCCGGAGAAACAGCGGAAAGCGAACTGTGCCGGGTGATTCCCGACTGTAGCAGCCTGACGACGGAGAGTGTCCGAATGTGCTTTGACCGCGAGTGAAGCGCACGAGTGGTGCGGTAATCGTTTACCGCGCTCGTGATCGACAATCCGTAACCGTGAAGCAATAAGTTTGGGTGAAGTCCATCGAAATTCTTAACCCGATGGTGTGAAGATCGAAGTGGAGCGAAAGCACGCCCCGATCGGCTCTTGTGGCGGAGGTCACACGGGGTGGGTGATGTCCCACCGGTACCAGACGTCTTCGGTGACGACATTCAGCACGCGACCGCGGCCGATCATGCGGGCACTCTGGGGGAGCGGCTCGCCACCGGGAAGGATGAGCCGGTACTGGCCGGTGATCCGCACGCGGTCGCCTTCGAGCCGCGCCAGGGCGACCCGGTCGGACTCCGGTCCGTAGCCACCACACAGGGCGACGGTGTCTCCGGCGACGGCGAGTGCCTTCACCCCGGTGAGGTCGTTGTGCCAGTACGTCACCGTGCCGTCCTGGATCCGGGCCACCGGGAAGTCGGAGTAGTAACAGATCCAGGCGGTTTCGCCGTCGACGTTGAGCGCGTAGCAGTCGTCGATGCCGCCGTGGTCCTCGTCGTGGACGGGGAACTTCCAGTCCGCCTCGAGATCCGGGCCGTACCGGACCAGCCCGGCGGAGCCGAGCGGCGCGGGCCCGTCGGAACCCCAGCCGTAGTTGCCGTAGACGCCTTCGTCGCAGTAACCGACCCAGATCCGGCCGCCGGATGTGGTCATGACGTGCTCGATGCCGTCGCCGACGGTCTCCTGGGCCACGACGTGCCCGGCGGAGTCGTAGAGGACGGCGTTGCGGTCGGCGCCTTTCGCCCGCCACTTCGCCCGTGCGCCGACGAGCAGGACGTGGCCGCCCGGCATCGGGTGGACGGTCGGGTGGGCCGTCCACACCTCGGCGAGTTCCCGCACCAGCCGGGACTCCGGCGTGTCGATCGTGATCCGCGCCGCGACCGGCCGCGCGGACACGGTCCCGGGGAAGGTGGCGCCGCCGGGGCTCGTGGTCCGCGCCATGAAGACGTCCACATCGGACTCGGCGCACCAGAGCGCGACGAGTTCACCGGCGGGCCCGATGGAGACCGACACCCGGACATCGCCGCGCACGGCGGGCTCCACCCGGTTCCGGGAGCCGAGTTCGAGTGCGGGGAGGGCCCGCATTCCGGCCCGGTCCCGGCGGAGGGGCTTGTCCCAGACGTTCATGCCGGTCATCACAGCAGGCACCGCCGGGTGCGCGCCGATCCGTTAGGAACAGGTGCGGGTGAACGTCGCGAGGACGCCGGTGTAGTAGTACGAGACCGCGATCACGCCGTCGTCGGTGATCACCGGCGACGCGAACTCGCCGTCGGGATCGGTGAGCAGGGTCTGCGTGAGCGTGCTCCCGTCCCAGACACCGACGGCGTACTGCCTGTCGGTGGTCCGGTAGGTGCCGGTGGTGAGCGTGCCCGAATCGACGCTGGTCTGCCGGGCGCTGACGTCCAGCCGCCGCACGATCCGCCCGGTGAGGTCCCACTCGACCGTCACGGCCTTGCCGTTCTCGTAGACCTCGCCGGAGACGCGGCCGCCCCGGAAGCCGGTGACGTCGTCGGTCTTCAGCGCGAGTTTGGTCAGCGACCCGTCGGCCTCGCGGACGAAGTAGGCACGTTCGTGGCCTTCGGCGCGGAGCAGGATCCGGCCCTGCTCGTCGATGTCGACCGGGCTCACGGAGGAGTAGACCGCCGGGTCGGGGTTGATCCGCTGGACCGTGCCGGGTGCGGAAGCGGGCCACAGCATCAGGTCGAAGTTGTCCGCGAACGACGAGGCCGTCCCGACGATGTCGCCGGCGTCGTTGATCGCCTTCGCCCTGCCGTACCGGAATCCTCGCGGCAGTGGCAGCTTTTCGTACCGTCCGTCGCGGTAGACGATGCCGCCGTCTTCGTAGGAGTTGGCGTACGTGGTGCCGACGGCGACGCCTGACGAGTTGACGTCGTTCAGGTCGGTCTGCTTGCCGCCCGCCGTCCCCAGGTTCTCGGCGACCCCGTTGTGCCACCGGATGCCGTCGGTGGTCGAGCCGCCGCCGACGAACCAGCCGCCGTTCGCGGCGCCGCTCACGCTGCCGGTGGTGCTCCCGGCGGGCAGCGGCAGGCTGCCCCGCACCCAGGTGCAGCCGTCCGCCGCGGCCGCGGTGCCGGTGATGCCGGTGCTCAGCCCGGTGAGGGCCACTGCGGCGGCGAGCAGGAGCTTGGGTGTGCGCGTCATGTTTCCCCCTTGTGCGGAACGAACTTCCGCCAAGCTAGGCGCGCCCGTCACGGCGGGACTACGTCAGATGACACACAATCCCGATCACCAGGTGGGGTGCGCGGACACGCCGCCGTCCACGGTCAGGTCGTGGCCGGTGATCCACGCCGCGAGCGGCGAGGCGAGGAACAGGCAGGCGTTCGCGACGTCGTCGGGGGTACCGAGCCTGCCCAGCGGCGCGGCCTCCCGCCAGCGGCGGACGCCGTCCGGCCAGGCCTCGCCGAGTCCCGGCCGGTCGACGAGACCGGGGGAGACGGAGTTGACACGGAGGCCACGCGGCCCGTATTCGAGCGCGGCGGCGCGGGCGTGCATGACCAGCGCCGCCTTGGCGCTGCTGTAGTGCGCGTGCCCGGGTGCGGGATGGGTCGCCTCGATCGAGGCGACGTGGACGACGCTGCCGCCGCCGGTCATCACCTCGGCCGCGGCCTGGGTGCAGGAGAACGCGCTGGTGAGGTTCGTTTCGAGGACGGCGCGCCAGCTTGCGGCCGTCATCCCCGGCAGCGGCTCGACCGGCTGCACCCCGGCGTTGTTGACCAGGGTGTCCAGTCGGCCGGTCCAGGCCGCGGCGGCCTCCACCAGCCGGTGGCATTCGCCGTCGTCGGACAGGTCGGCGGTGAAGGCCGCGGCGGTGCCCCCGGCCTCCTCGATCCGTTCGACGAGGGCGAGCGCGGACGTCTCGTCGCGGTGATAGTGCACGGCGACGGCGCTGCCCGCTTCCGCGAACCGTAGGGCGATGCCCCGGCCGATACCGCCGCTGGCCCCGGTGACGAGGGTGGTGGTGCCGCTCAGATCCATCGTTCTCCCTGTCGTTTCCGTAGCGCGAGCACGGCCGCGACGGCGACGAAGGCCAGACCCGCGACGACGTAGCAGTTCCCCAGCCCTTGCTGGGTGGGTGTCCAGGTCTGGCCGGGCCGGTCGAAGGCGGGGAAGTACCGGAACGGCGCCGCGACGAAAACCGTGGCGACGACGCCGGTGACGGCGACCCAGACGAAGGCTTTCCGGCGATCCAGGACGGCGCGGGCCGTGGTGCTGAACAGCGCCGGGGCGATCCACACCCAATGGTGCGACCACGACGTCGGTGAGATGAGCAGTGCGAAAGCCGCGTTCAGCAGGAGTGCCGTCACCGGCGCGGAGCGGTACATCGTCACCGTCACCAGCACGAGCAGTACCCCGGTGAGGACGAGCCACAGCGGTTTCGCGAGGGCGGCGTCGGCACCGAAGCGCGCCAGGACAGCCTGCAGGGTCTGGTTGGTGTGGAACGTCGTGCCGCTGATCCCCGACGCCCCGGCGAGTCCGCCGAACCAGTAGCGGGCGGACGCCTCCGGGGCGACCAGGAACGCCACCGCCGAGGCGGCCGCGAAGGTGCCCAGCACGGTCAGCGCGCCACGGAAGTCCTTGCGCACCAGGAAGAACAGCAGGAACGCCATCGGGGTCAGCTTGACGGCCGCGGCGAGGCCGACGCCGATCCCCCGGTAACGCCCCCGCGCCAGCAGGCAGTCGGCCGCGACCATGCCCATCAGCAGCAGGTTGATCTGGCCGAAGCCCAGGGTCTGGCGGACCGGTTCCAGGAACAGCGCCGGCGTGATCGCCAGCGAGGCGGCGAGCAGCGCCTTCCGCCGGTCGCCGGACGGCCACAGCGTGCGGGTGATCCCGTAGAAGGTGATCCCGAGCGCGGCCAGGCTGAACACGAACAGCAGGAGGACCGCGCCGGTCCACGGCACCAGGGCCAGCGGGGTGAGCAGCAGCGCGGCGAAGGGCGGATAGATGAACAGCAGCGGGATGCCCGCGTCCGAAAGCGGCAGGGCGCCGTAGAGGTCTTCGCCGTTCCAGAGCGCGTCGACGCCGAAACGGTAGATCTCGAGGTCGCTGTGGGAGCGGCCTGCCGTCAGCAGGGCCACGACGCACGCCATGGCCAGTGCGGCGAGTACGCCGAGCGACCACCGGACCCGCCCACGCGACCACGACGAGGCCGGGAACATCGCGTGAGTGACCCTTCGACGGACGGTGAGGTGATCGACTGTACAGGGCACGGTCGACGATTCGCGATCAGTCGTCCGCCCGCGTTCATCGCTCACGACGAACGACTTCCGTCGGGAGCGACGGCACCACGTATTGGTCTAGACTTTTTATCCCCAGTGTGGTGAAAGGGACCGGTCCATGCGTGGAACAACGGTGTTGCCCAGGACGCCTTGCCTACCGCCGAAAGCGGGGGAATTGCCCTTGCACCGGCTGGAGGTCCGCGCGCCGGATGCCCTGCCGTTCTCGGTCGGCACCTTCGACACGATCGGGCCGATGTCGCGGGCGGCTTTCCCGCATCGGCACACCTTCTACGAAATCGTGCACGTCACCGGCGGCACCGGTGACCATGTCATCGATTTCACCCGCTGGGAATTGGGGCCACCGCAACTGGCGGTCATAGCACCGGGGCAGGTGCACCATTGGGATGCCCGCGATCTCAGCGGATTCGTCGTGCTGTTCACCGACGACTTCCTGCTCGAACATCCGGCCGACCGCGAAACGCTGCGTCGGCTGAGTCAGCGGCCCTGGCAGCTCGACGAACGCGCGGCCGAGGAAACGTCCCGGCTGGTCGCCGAATTGGACGAGGAATTCCGTTGTGGCGGACAGGGAACCGATTCGGTGCTGCGCGCCCTGATGCACGTGCTGATCGTGCGGGCCGGACGGCTCCCGGGATTGGCGGACCCCCGGCCGCCTGCCAGGGCACAAGCGGTGGGAACGGAATTCGCCCGGTTGCTCGGCAGGCCCGATCTCGGTCTCTGGTCGGTGGGCGCGCTCGCGGAACGCATCGGCGTGACACCGGGATATCTGACGGACGCGGTGAAAACGGCGACCGGCCGGACGGCGGCGCAGTTGATGCGCGAGGCGCGGACCCGTGAGGCGAAACGATTCCTGCTCGGCACGGATCTCACCGTGCGTCAGGTCGCCAGCCGGGTGGGATTCGCGGATCCCGCTTATTTCTGCCGGTTCTTCCGGCGGGAAACGGGGTTGAGCCCCGGTGATTATCGCCGGACCGGCGACGCCGCCCCGGAGATTCACCACGACTGACCAAGCCAGTCCATCGTCCGCAGCTGATCTTCTCCATACCGTCGAGGGTGATTCCCGAAGCCCCACGAGGAGCAGGTATGGACGAAGAGAAGACGCTCAGCCGGAAGACCGTGCTCAAGGCCGCCCTCGCCGCGGGTGTCGCGGCTCCGGTCGCCTTGATCGGCGGTCCCGCACTCGCGCGCACCACCGTCGCGAGCGGCCAGACACCCGAGCTGACCCCGTCCTGTGACGACGGCGACGACCCGACCCCGGCGCAGACCGAAGGTCCTTACTTCAAGCCGAATTCCCCGGAACGCACTTCGCTCGTCACGCCGAACACCCAAGGCACGAGGCTCACCGTCTCCGGTTTCGTCTTCGGCCTCGGCTGCCTGCCGATCGCGCGGGCGCTGCTGGACTTCTGGCAGGCGGACGTCAACGGCAACTACGACAACGCGGGGTACACCTTCCGCGGTCACCAGTACACCAACGACCAGGGCGCGTTCTCGCTGAGCACGATCGTGCCCGGCCTGTACCCGGGCCGTACGCGGCACATCCACGTCAAGGTCCAGGCCCCGGGCAGGCCCGTGCTGACCACGCAGCTCTACTTCCCCAACGAGCCGCGCAACAACACCGACACGATCTTCGACCCTCGGCTGCTGATGACCGTGCGCGACGCGCCTCCCGGCAAGCAGGCCGCGTTCGACTTCGTGCTCAACGTGCCGCAGACGCCGACGTCGACGTCCCGGCCGACCAGTACCGGCCAGACGACCTCGAACCCGCCCACCACCTCGACCTCCAACCCGCCCGGCGGGACGACCTGGGCGGCGGGAACCGGCTATTCCGCGGGCGCCCGGGTCACCTACAGCGGTCGCGGTTTCGTGTGCTTGCAGGGGCACACCGCCCAGCCCGGCTGGGAGCCGCCGTCCACGCCCGCGTTGTGGCGCGCGGAGTGACGGACAACCGCTGCGGAGGGAGATAAACGCGGGTGGATCCCGTTCGCCGGAACCCACACTCCGGCGACGGGGTCCACCCGCCCCCTGTCGGGGTGGGGTTTTCCCCCGGGCAAGCCGGAGCCCTGCTACAGCGCGCCGACGCCGTTTCGCGGGCGATGATCGTCTTCGACATCGAGCGAAGGGGTGAACGGTATGACAGGGAACCGGAAACACAGGACGAGACGGGGAGTGCTCGCGGCCGCGGTGGTCGTCACGGGGGCGGTACTCGCACCGGCGACGGCAGGCGCGGCGGAAGCGGCCGCGAACTGGCGGGACCCGGTGCGGTCCTTGGAGGTGGCGGCACATCCGCTGCGGTCGACCGAGCCAGGGCGCGGCAACACCGACCTGCGGGCGCTGGGTGCGATGATCGGCGGCGCGAAGGTGGTGGGCCTCGGCGAGGCCACCCACGGTTCCCACGAGTTCTTCACCATGAAGGAGCGGGTTTTCCGCTATCTCGTCGAGGAGAAGGGGTTCCGGGCCTTCGCGCTGGAGCTGAGCTGGTCGGCCGGGCTCGAGATCGACGAGTACGTCCAGACCGGCAAGGGCGACGCCCGCGAACTCGCGAAGCGGACGCTGACCGGTTCTCCCTGGGACCGCGAGGAGTTCGTCAGCCTGATCCGGTGGATACGCGACTACAACCGTGCCCACCCCGGCCGCACCGTGCACTTCGTCGGTGACGATCTCGGCGCGCCCTCGGTGAACGACGCGTTCTTCGCCAGGATCACCGACTACGTGCGGAAACACCATCCGGCGGCGTTGCCGAAGCTGAATCAGCTCTACACGGGCCTTCGCCCGATCGACGACGCGTTCGCCTACCTCCGCAAACCCCTCGACGAGCGACAGCGGCTCGCGGGTCAGGCGGAACAGGCCTTCGAACTAATCAAAGGGCTGACCGGCGCGGACCCCCTCGACTGGACCGCGCAGCACGCCCGGTTCGTCGCGCAGACCGCCCGGTTCCTCGCCGTCGACCTCGACGATCCGAAGTCGCTGCCCACGCACCAGATCCTGCGGGACAAGGCGATGGCTCAGAACGTCGCCTGGTGGCAGCAGCGGACCGGCCACAAGGTCGTGCTCTCCGCGCACAACGGCCACGTCTCCTACGTCACCGACAACCCGGGCCTGTACCCGAAGACCCAGGGCGCCTTCCTGCGCGAGACGCTGGGCCGGGACTACCTGCCGGTCGGGTTCAGCTTCGATCAGGGTTCCTTCCTGTCCAAGGACACGGCCGTCGGCGGGGAGTGGAAGCGGTTCGCCGTCCCGGCCGCGCCGTCCGGCTCGAACGAGGACACCCTCGACAAGGTCCGGTACGAGGACTTCTACCTCGACGTCCGCACCGCGCCGCGTGCCGCGCGCACCTGGCTGGACACCGCCCGGCCCACCCGCACCATCGGCACCTTGTTCCCGGTCGAGCCCGCTGCCATCTCGCTGGGGCGCTCGTACGACGTCGTCGTCCACCTGCACGACGTCCGGCAGGCCGATCTGAGAAAATAGTGCCGCCGCGCCCGTTTAGGGGGTTTTAACCTGGTTTGCCTGGCGTGCCGCGGCGGATCTCGGTAGTAGTCGAGGTGTCCGCTCTCGCGGCACCCCAGTTCCAGTACCCAGCGGAGGAAATCCCTGATGTTCAAACGGATGCTCAGCGCCTTCGGGGTCGGCGGCCCGTCCGTCGACACCGTGCTCGACTCGCCGCACGCCCTCCCGGGCGAGGTGATCACCGGCCAGGTCCGCGTCCAGGGCGGTTCGAACGACGCCCAGATCGAGGAGATCCTGCTTTCGCTGGTGACCCGGGTCGAGGTCGAGCGCGGCGACCACGAGCGCGCCGGGACCGCGGAGTTCCTGCGGGTCAGCGCCGGTCGCAAGGTGAAGGTCGCGGCCGGGCAGCTGACCACGATCCCGTTCCGGCTCGCGTTGCCGTGGGAGACGCCGATCAGCGCGGTCGGCGGACGTGAGCTGCCGGGCATGGTCGTCGGTGTGCGGACCGAACTCGTCATCTCGGGCGCGCCGGACAAGGGCGACCTCGACCCGGTGCTGGTCGGCCCGCTGGCCTCGCAGGACCGGGTGCTGGAGGCGTTCGGCGAGCTCGGCTTCCAGTTCCGCAGCGCCGACGTCGAAGCCGGGCGCCTCCACGGCGTCCGGCAGGAAATCGGGTTCTTCCAGGAGATCGAGTTCTTCCCGCCGTCGCGCTACGCCGGCCGGGTAAGCCAGGTGGAGCTGACCTTCGTCGCGAGCCCGGACGACCTGGTGGTGGTGCTGGAAGCCGACAAACGCGGCGGCATGTTCCGCTCCGACTGGGCCGCGGAGATCGACGGCTGGCTGGCCAAGGTCGCCCAGTCCGGCGGCGGGCACGCCACGTTCGGCGGGCACCAGGAGCAGTACGGCCACGAGTACGACCACCACGGTCACCACGGCGGGCACGGCAGGCGTGGCCCGGGGATGGGTGGCGTGGTCGCCGGTGCCGCGGCCGGTGTGGTCGGCGGCATGATCCTCGGCGAGGTCATGGACGACATGTTCGACGGCGGTGACGAGGGCGGCGAGGAGTGATCCACGCGCGGAATGCCCGGTGGACACAGAACCGGGCATTCCGTGCGGGAACCACCTGCGCGAATATCGGGGATCCGCCCACCGGTGTCGCGGCGGTCGGCGGTCCCCTGACCGACGTCACGGCCACCACCCGGGTCACTCAGGTGTACCAGGTGGGTTCCGGGAGTTCGTTCAGCAGCGCGTAAGCGCCGACCTCGCGCCGTTTGTAGGCGACGGGATCGTGCAGGGAATGCGTGCGCAGGTTGCGCCAAAAACGGTCCAGCCCGTATTTCGTGGCGCTCGCGCGGGCGCCGGTCAGCTCGAAGACCTTCGTGCCGATTTCGAGTCCGGTGTCGATCGCGCGCTGTTTGGCGGCGGCGATGAGGACCGCGACCTCGCCGCGTGCCTCGGGGGTGAGTTCCCCGCGCGGCGCGTGCAGCACCGCCGAGATCGCCGCTCCCGCCTTGTCCGCCAAGGCTTCGGCGGCCCACAGCTTCGCCTGCAGATCGCCGTAGCCCTCGAGGATGTACCACTCCTCGGCCGCGGAAGCCTTGTTGTCGCCGCCGTACGGCCACGCGCGGGTGTGCTCACGCGTGTACGCCAGCGCGGTTTCGAGCGCGGCCTGGGCGATCCCGAGGTAGAAGTTGGTGAACACGAGCTGGATCGTCGGCACGTTGAGCGTGTTGTAGGTCAGCGGATGGAACTTCTTGTCGACGTACCCGGCGGCACTGGCCCACGGGACACGGACGCCGGTGATGGTCACGCTGCCCGATTCGGTGAGCCGTTGCCCGATGTTGTCCCAGTCGTCGTGGAAGACGATACCGTCCTGTTTGGACGGAACGATGGCGAAGACGTGGTCCTCGGTGCCTTCGAGGATGCCTTCGAGCACGGTCAGATCGGAGACCTTGCTGCCGGTGGAGAACGACTTGTGTCCGTTGTAGACGATCTCGTCGCCGTCCTCGGTGATCGTTAGATCGGAATCACGGGGATTGACCGCGCCGCCGAAGACGAAATTGTTGGTCGTGTACAACTCTTCGACGGCGGCGATCTGCCCGTCCGTCGCCACCAGCCGCGCGGCCCACGCCCAGAGATAGTGGTAACCGAGCACCTGGCCGATCGAGCCGTCGCCGCGGGCGACCGCACGGGTCACCCGATAGGCGGTGTCCCAGCTCTGCCCGCCACCGCCGTGCTCGACCGGGCCGAGCAGCGTCACCAGCCCGGAGTCCTTGAGCAGCTGGACTTCCCGGTACGGCGTTTCGTTCTTTCGGTCGCGTTCGGCCGCGTCCACCGCGAGCTTGTCGGCGACGTCGTTCGCGGTCGCCAGCCATTCCGCGGCGGACCGGACCCGGTTCTCGGTCGTGGTCATGGTGAATTCCGTTCTGTGCGAGGGTGAACGGGTATTCCGAGGAGGGCGAAGCACCCGAATACCCGGGAAAGCGAGAAGACTGTTTCAGGCCGTACAGAAGCAACCCGCGACGCGGACGAGGTCCACGTGGCGGCGACGGGTCAAGCGGGTGCCGTCCCTGCGTCCGAGTAGAGCAGTGGCACTACAGGGTGTCAACGAACGTCCGCGCTCTGAGACCGGGGTAATCTCCGGGAGCGCCGGACCACGAGGTTGGACAGGCTTGAGGAACGCGGCTTGGTGACGCGGGCGCCGGGTACTCGTCGACCTCACCGAGTCCGGTCTCGAGAGCAGTCACTGTGCGACGTCGCCTGAACCTGGGTCCTCGGGACGGCGATGTCGCGAAAGTGGCTTTGGCGTCACGGGAGCAATGCCATGTAGCTTAAGTTGATCTTGGGTGCGAGCTGTGGCGGCTGCCGGACCTGATCGACAGGCTGGACAAGTTCACCAGTGGCGGGCCCGGGGCACGACTGTCCACAAGGGACGCCAATGCGGGCCGCGGTGCCCGATTTGGGTGCTTTGTGTAGGTGCGCAAGGGGGTCGTGAGTGGTAAAGAGGGTTAGAACGACCTTTGCCACTCACGACCGCTTGCGGCAGGGCCGGCTCCTGTCGGCCAGGGCAACCGAGCGCGTGACCTGCGGCAGCCGTCACCACTGGCGATCATGGCCTGTCCAAGATCAACGCAAGCTACCTGGCATTGGTCACGGGAGCTGCTGTTCTGGTCGGCTGTCCGGCCGGGGGTTGTGTTGCGAAAGCCACTTTCGCAACACATCCGCGTACCGGACACCGAAGGGTGCCTCCACTACCTTCGGTGGTGATCCCTGGTGACCACTGCGGGCGTGCTGCCGGACAAACCAGCGATCGCCGCGGCGGGCTGCCCGCATCGGTCCTGGCAGGACGCCAGGCCGGCGCTCCGGTTCATTACCGCACGTCGGCCGGTCATCCACTTCGGCGACCTGGGGCGCTGGCGCTGCTCGCGCGGGTTCCCGAGACGGGCACCCGGAGCAACTCCGACGTCGCCGCGATCGCGAGCCCGGGCGGGGAACAGCGTCGCGCGCAGGCTCGCGCTGAGCGGGAAGACACCGGGCATCGAACTGAACGGTCTCACCGGGCTCACCCGCCAGGCCGGCCCCCACCGCGTGGCGGCTTCTCGACGGGCTGAGGAATTCGCCGATCCGCGATTCCCTACTTTTGTCTGATCTTCGTCGCGGTTCCGTATGTTAAGCGATCGACGCGTGCATACGCAGACAATGGCCGGTGAGTGCCGTCCCGGAAATAAATAGGTAGTCGCCGCTACTTTCGTCGGTTTCCGGCTTACGTCGGAACGACACAGAATCAGCGCGTTCGTCCCCACTGGCGCGGCTGATCGTCGGCCGCAGAAATGAGTCGGAACATGCGACTGCGCTCTCTCGTCCTGCTGGCAGGCACCGCCTTCATGGCACTGCTCGGCTCGACCGCCCCCGCCGCGACCGCCGCCGAACCCGCCGGGGCGCAGCCGGCGATCATCGGTGGCGGCTACGCGCAGAGCGGCCCGTGGGCGGCCCGCCTGTTCGTCAACGGCCAGCAGAACTGCACCGCGACGATCATCGCGCCGCAGTACATCCTCACCGCGAAGCACTGTGTCGCCAGCAGCGGCAGCTACACCTTCCGGATCGGCAGCCTCGACCAGCAGAGCGGCGGCACCATGGCCACCGCGGCGAGCATCACCCGTCACTCGGGCGCGGACCTCGCCATCGTCAGGCTGACGAGCTCGGTCAACGCCACCTACGCGCCGCTGGGCACCACGAGCAGCGTCGCGGTCGGCCAGAACGTGCAGGTCTACGGCTGGGGCGCGACCAGCCAGTGCGGTTCCGAGATCAACTGCCAGTCCCGTTACCTGAAGGTCGCCACCGTCCGGGTGAACTCGGTCAGCTGCAGTGACTACAACGGCGGCGTCGCGGTGTGCGCGAACCGCGTCGACGGCATCACCGCGGGCGGCGACTCCGGCGGCCCGATGTTCTCCGGTGGCCGCCAGGTCGGTGTCGCCTCGACCAGTGACCGGTCGAACAGCACCGCGTACACCAACATCACCCGGTACCGCCCCTGGATCCAGCAGGTCGCCGGCGTCTGACCCCCGGTGAAAGCGGAGCCCTCCCCGGCGCGGTCGGGGAGGGCTCCGTGCCGTGGTGGGGAAATCACCGGCGAAGAAAGCGACGGCTATTTGTCAATTGACACTCAGCCAGGGGGCGATTGACGCGATAATGTGGGCTTGTCAGCGCCGACGAGTCGCCGCGGGCGCACTTCGGGGCTGTGGACCTTGGGAGGGGGCCAGTGGCACAACCGACGCAGGCTCTCGACCGCACGATCGTCGTGGTGGACGTCGCGGGCTTCACCGCCCCGGACCGGCACCTCCCCGACCGGCTCGCCGTGCGCAACGGCATGTACGAGGTGCTGAAAACCGCCTTCGCCGAGAGCGACGTCGACTTCGATTCCTGCGTGCACGAAGATCGCGGCGACGGCGCGCTCATCCTGTTGCCACCCGGGACGACCAAGAGCCTGGTCGCCGATCGCCTGCCGGATCGCATCGCGGTCGCCCTCCGCCGCTACAACTGGACGAGGACTGCACAGGCGCAGATCCGGCTGCGGGTCAGCCTGAACTCCGGCGAGGTACTGAACGACGGCAACGGGTGGGTCGGCGAGGCGGTCGACACCGCTTTCCGCATTCTGGACGCGCCCTGGGCGAAAGAGGCCTTCGCCGAATCGGACCGCATGATCGCCTTCATCTCGTCCCAGCGATTCTTCGACGACGTCATCGCGCCGGATCCGGGACTGTTGCCCGAGTTGTACAGCCCGATACCGGTTTCGGTGAAAACCTTCACCGGAACGGCTTACTTGCGCTTGCACGGCGAACTCACGACGGCGGTCTCGAAACCATCCGCTCTCCGGCCGGAGTCGATCGACGATCCGTCGCTCCCCGAGCTGACCAGCGCCGTCCTGGATTTGGTGCCCCGCAAGGATCTCGTGGGCCTGAAACGTCGGCTGACCCGGATGGAGGTCCCCCAGTTGGCGGTCATGATGAGCCGTGCGCTCGGTCCGGCGATCCCGCTGCCGCGGCTGGACGGGGTGACCGATGCCTGGAGCGCGTTTCACCTGCTCACCGATTTCAACGCCGGCCCGGACGGTATCCCGCCGGCGATCACGTTCCTGCGGCTGCTGGCCGAGAACGCGGGTGGGGAGACGGCTGCCGTGATCACCGAGTGGATCGGGGAGCAGGCGCGCGCCCTGCGGCTCGTCCCCGCGCTCGGCCGCCAACGAGAGAGCAGGCCGCCGATTCCGGAACGCCCCCATTTGCATTTGATGATCATGCTGGAACCGGTTTCCGCCGATCCGACGAGGTGCACTCTCGCATTCTGGCGTCAAGATGACCCGGAAGTGTGGCCGCCCGCGCTCGGCGACGTCCGTGAAATCGCACTGGATGAGGTCGAGTTCAGGGTCGACGACGTCATACTGGAGACTGAAGGCATCTGGTCCGGCCAGAGTGTGTCCGCGTCGGTGGAATTCCTGCTGCCGAGGACGTTGATCAATTTGCCCGTGCAGCGCTGGGCCAAGGAACACGGAACCGGTCAGCCCCAGCCCCTGCGGTACGGGTACCGACTCGGGATAAGATCACTGGAGAGGATGCGGGCGAGGCATTGGCATCGCGCATGGCACGTTCGCTGGGACTCGATGGTGGAGGACCCCTCGGCCGATCGGTTGCACTATTCCGGCTATGCGTCCTTCGAGGATCACCCGATCGACGCAATATTGAGCGACGAACACTGGGTCGGGCTGGTGCTGGCGAAACCCCCCGCGCCGCAAGTGGAACCGGGTCCCGATCCGGACGAGCTGACGACTGCCATCCGCAGTGGGTTGCCGGTGGTCCTCTGGCATCCGGACGCCGAACCCGACAAGCTGCGCGAGTTGCTGGACTGGGTATTGGACACGGAGACCGGCTTTATCGAACTCCCGGATCGCCGCAAACTGGCGAATTCGGGTGCGGCCGTACCGTTCAAGAATTCTCTGGCTCACGATTTGGTGGTAATGTGGGACGACCCGAAACGGGTAATTGTTCTCGACCAACCGTTGATCCCGAGTCGACCGTAAGGGGATACCGCGGATGAGCGTGAACGACCAGGACGTGACGGTGGGCGGTCGGTCACCGCTTTCGGATGCACCCGATTGGTGGATATATCGGGGGACCGGCAGGCCGATCCACGACATCGACCTCGCGCAGTTACTGCCGGCACCGCCGCCCTGGCGCGCTTATCGCGGTGACCCGCCGCCGGAGCACGATGTGCCGCCGCCGGACGACGGCGAGTCCGAGCGCCGCCTCGGCACCGCGTTCACGCTTTCCGAGCAGGACATCGATCTCAACGAACTGAATATGGTGAACGCCGCGCTCTACCTGCGGCGCCCGTTGCTGGTGACGGGAAATCCGGGGACCGGGAAGTCGAGTCTCGCCTACCGGATCGCGCGTGAACTCGGGCTCGGCCGGGTGCTGCGGTGGGGGATCACCAGTCACACCGAGCTGAGTTCCGGTCTGTACGGGTACGACGCGATCGGCCGGGTGCAGGCCGCGGCGACGAACCAGGCGCGGACCGGCGGCGAGGCGGAGGAACCGCCGATCGGTGATTTCGTGCGGCTCGGTTCGCTGGGCACGGCGTTCCTGCCGAGCAAGCTGCCCCGGGTCCTCCTGATCGACGAACTCGACAAGTCGGAAGCCGATCTGCCGAACGACCTGTTGTCCCTGTTCGAGGACGGCGAGTTCTCCATCGAGGAGCTGGCGCGGGCACGCAACCGGCATCCCGAGGTCACCGTGCACACCGCGGACCCGCAGCGCACCGCCGTGGTCCGGGACGGCCGGATCGCCTGTCACGCCTTCCCGATCATCGTGATGACCAGCAACGGCGAGCGGGAGTTCCCGCCCGCGTTCCTGCGCCGGTGCCTGCAACTGCGGATCGAGAACCCGGACCACGACCAGCTCGCCGCCATCGTGGCCGGTCACCTGGTCGGGCAGAACGGCGAGCACCGCGACCAGCTCGTCCGCGACTTCGCCGACCGCAGCAAGGCGGAAGGCGGTTTGCCGACCGACCGGCTGCTCGATGCCGTCTACCTGGCCACTTCCGGTGCTTATCAGCCGGATCAGGAGGCGTGGCCCCGGCTCGTGGACGCTCTCTGGCAACGACTGACGGTGCGGTGACATGGGTGGGCCGGGCGGTGCACCCGACTCGCGCTCCGTCCCGGCGGCGGAGCGGCGGGCGACCGACTTTCCCCGTAGCGGCAAGAGGTTCGAGTTCGAGGACCTGAACTGGACCGATGTCGCGGACATCGTCTGGCTGGCCGCGGCGATCTCCCCCAAGAACACCGCCCCCGAGGAGGACACCCCCGCCGAGGAGCCGGAGACCGCGGCCCAAGACGATGTGCGGATCCGCAACGCGCCTTCGGAACGTGGCGACGTCCCGCCACCCGCCGAACCGCGGCGGTCGCCGGTCCCGTCGCCGGGACAACGGGGACAGCCGGAACGAGCCGGGCAGCCCGTCGAGGAAGAGGGGCGGCCCGTCGAGATCGACGCCGTCCCCGCGGCACTGCCCGAAACCGCGGTGGACGGCACGGGGGCGGGCGGTGTCGCGCTTCCCGAATCCCTGGATTACTTCCGTGCTTTGAGAACGTTGAAACGCGAGACCACTTCGCGACGACACAAGAATGTGGTTCTTGATGTCGAGGCGACCGCGATCCGGGCGGCCGAGACCGGACAGTGGTGGCCGGTCACCCGATCGAGAAAAGAGCGCTGGCTGGACCTGACGCTCGTCCTCGACAATGGTCCCTCGATGGCGTTGTGGCACCCTCGCGTGTCCGCGTTTGTCGAATTACTCGGTCAGGTGGGTGCTTTCCGAACCATTCAGGTCAGGTTGTTGGAAACCGCTAAGGACAATGGCCAGGGCGGCCTCGTTCTCCGCGGTGGCACCCCCGGCGCGCCCGCGCGCGATCCGGACGAGATCCTGGACCCGTCCGGGCGGCGGGTGGTGCTGGTGCTGACCGACGGTGTCGGTGACGCCTGGCAGAAACAGGAAGCGCTCTACCCGGTACTGGCGCGCTGGGGCCGGACGATGCCGGTCAGCGTCGTGCATCTGCTGCCGGAATGGCTCTGGGGGCGGTGCGGGATGAGTCCGCACAAAGCCGTGTTGCGGGTCCCGAACGCGTTGGCCCCCAACGACAGGTGGGCGTTCGGGCTGACCGACGCCTGGATCGAGCCCGGTGCCGCGGTGCCCGCCGGGACCGTCCCGGTACCGGTGTTCGAACTCCGCCCGCGCTCGCTCGCGTGGTGGGCCGGGTTGGTGACCGGCGAAAACGGGGCGGCGACCGAAGGCACGGTCGTGCTCACCACCGATCGGCCCGTGCGGGCCGATCCCATTGACCCGCCGGTAACTTTGTCACCCGCCGAAAGAGTGCAGCGATTCCGCAGTGTCGCTTCGCCTCCGGCGCTACGCTTGGCACAACTGCTCGCGGCGGTGCCTGTCCGTCTCGACGTGGCGAAGCTGGTAGGGCAACAGTTCGTTCCGGAAGCGCGGCTGGAGCACCTCCTCGAACTTCTGCTCTCGGGGATCATGTACGCTCCCGGACTCAGGGAAGGGAAGTCCACTTGGGACACAGGTGGGGTCTTCGCTTTTCCCGAGGCAGTCCGGGAATTGTTGCTCAGCGGCGCGCGGCGTTCGGAAACGGCCAGTGTCGTCCGGGTGGCCGCCACCCATTTCGGTGGCCGGATTCCGCTGCTCGGTCACCTCCGAGACGCCATTGCCGACCCGCACAACACGCCGGATCCGGTGCTCACCCTCGAGTCGTCGGCCGACGTGGAACTGGAAAGCGCCGTCATGCGCGCGCTTTCCGGCCCTTACCTTTCCCGGGCGGATCGCCTGCGGCACGTGGTACAGGACCAAGACCCCGTCCTACCCCAATCTGGATCAATCAAGACTGTGAGTTCCAAGATGCCTGAGACGGCCGAACGTCCCACCGATTCAACTCCGGCGACGGAGGGACGCACGCGCTATCTCAGTGAGCCCGAAGTGAACGAGCCGACCACGAGGATCATCCACCCGTCGGCGTCGGGCAGCACCCGCGCTTTCCCGGCACGCCAACCGGAAGACCCGCCTTTGGTGTTCGGCAACGTACCGCCGCGCAACCCCAACTTCACCGGCCGTGACGAGCTGCTGGACCAGCTGACCAAGCGGCTCAACAGCGGCACCACCGCCGTGCTCCCGTCCGCCCTGCACGGCCTCGGCGGTATCGGCAAGACGCAGATGGCCGCGGAGTACATCTATCGTCACCTCCAGGATTACGACCTGGTCTGGTGGATCGACGCCGCGCACACCACGCAGATCCGCGCCGGGCTGACCGAACTCGCCGGCATCCTCGGCATCCAGGGCGCGTCCGAGGCCAATATCGCGGTGCCCGCGGTGATCGAGGCACTGCGCACCGGGCGCCCGTTCCGCCGCTGGCTCCTGGTCTTCGACGCCGCCGAGAGCCCGGACGCCGTCCTGCCGTTCTTCCCGCGTAACGGCCCGGGGGAAATCCTGGTCACCTCGCGGAACTCGGACTGGGCCGGGATCGCGCGCCCGCTCGAACTGGCGGTGTTCAAACGCGAGGAGAGCATCGAACTGCTCGGCCGCCGCGGCCCGGACATCGCACCGGAGGACGCCGACGAACTCGCCGAGAAGCTCGGGGACCTGCCGCTGGCCGTCGAGCAGGCCGCGGCCTGGCGTGCGGTGACCGGCATGCCGGTTCAGGAGTACCTGCGCCTGTTCGACGAGTCGGTCGAGGAAATCCTCGACACCGCCACGGCTCCCGACTACGAAGTCTCCGTCGCCGCTGCCTGGAACGTCTCCTTCGAGGAGCTCAAGACCCGCAATCCGGCGGCGCACCAGATCCTCCACATCTGTGCTTTCTTCTCACCGGAACCGATTTCGCGTGACCTGCTCACCGGGGTCAGCCGGGTGTCCATCTCGCCGGAACTCGACGCGGCCCTGCGCGAGCCGATCAAGCTGGCGCGCGCCATCCGTGACATCAACCGGTACGGCCTCGCCAAGATCGACCACGGCAACAACACCCTCCAGCTGCATCGTCTGGTCCAGCTGGTACTGCGCAACCGGGTGATGGCCCGCCAGGTGCACGCGCGGATGCAGCACGGCGCGCACCAGCTGCTCGCCGCCCTCGACCCGAACGACCCCGAGTCAAGCAGGCACTGGTCCCGGTACCGCGAACTGCTGCCGCACGTCTACGCCGCGAACGTGCTGGACTGCGACGACGACTGGCCGCGTCAGCTCCACATCAACCTGATGCGTTACCTGTTCGAGTACGGCGACCACGAAGAGGCGGCTCGGCTCGGCCTTGCCGCGCGGAAACGGCTCACCGAAACCCTCGGACCCACGCATCCGCAGACACTCGAGGTCTCGTCGAGGCTGGGCCTGTACCTCTGGGCGATCGGCCGGTACTCCGAAGCCGCGGAGCTCAACCAGCGCACCCTCGCACTGCGGCTTCAGGTTTCCGGTGAAGAGAACGAGGAAACCTTCGCGCTCCAGCGGAACATCACGATCGACCTCCGCGCCCAGGGCGATTTCGCCGCAGCGGGCAAGCTGAGTGAAGAGGTTTACCACAAGGCCAAGCGCATGTTCGGCGAGGACGACCCGGAGACACTCAACGCCGCGTACCAGCACGCGATCAGTCTCCGCTTGTCCGGCGCCTACCGGGCCGCCGCGGAGCAGGATCAGGACACGCTCCGGAGGCGTATCGAGGTCCTCGGCCGAGACCACGTCCGTACCTTCGGCGTCAACAGCGCGCTGATCTCGGACCTGCGCGAGGCCGGGGATTATGGACAGGCCCGGGTCCAGCAGGAGCGGCTCACGGAGAACTTCCACGCTCGCTTCGGCCAGGATCAGGTCGATTCCGTGGCCAACAACTTCATGCTCGCGGTGGCCAGGCGGAAGGACGGCGATCACCCCGGTGCGATCGTCCTCTCGGCGGAGGCGCTGAAGAGGTTCAGGCTCGCTTACGGCGACGATCACAGCACCACGATGGCCTGCGCGCTCGCGCACTCGATCGATCTCCGGCACTCGGGTGACCTCAACGCCGCGAAGAAGCTCGGAGAGGAGACCTTCGAGCGTTACCGGAGCGGTCTCGGCGAGCACCACCCGCACACTTTGGCGGCGAGCGCCGACCTCGCGGTGACCTTGCGGCTCCAAGGGGACGTCGCGGCCGCCCGCGCACTCGACGAGCGCGCGCTCGAGTACTTCCGTGCCAGCGTCGGCCCGGATCACCCGTACGCGGTCATCGTCACGGTCAACCTGGCGAGCGAACTCTCCCTCTCGGGCGAACTCGACAGGGCGATCGAACTGGGCCGGGACGCGGTCGAGCGTGGTCGTCAGGTACTCGGGGAGGATCACCCGACCACCCTGGCCGCCGCCTTCAACCTGGGGCTGGATCTCGTTGCCGCCGGTCGTGCCGACGAAGCCGTCCCCTTCCAGGAGCCGATCCTGGCCAAGTACCGCCGAGTACTCGGCGAAGCGCACCCGGGAACGCAGGCCACGGTCCGCGGTACCCGTGCCGACTGCGACATCGACCCCATGCTGATGTAGCGATCAGCCGGACACGACCTGCCCGATCCACGCCGCGAGTCGTTCCACGGACGGTGGTGACGGGGTGAGGACGCGCAGTTTCCGATGGACCGCGCGGACGAGTTCGGGGCTGTGCAGCAAGGCACGGGCGGCCGGGTGCGGGCCTCGCGCGGACAGCGCGAGGCCGAGCCCGACCAGTGACGTCGGCTGGTCGGGGTCCTCGGCCAGTTCCGCCCGGTAGCCCTCGGCCGCCTGGGCGAAATCACCTCGGACATAGGCGAAATCGGCCTCGGTGGCGCCCGGGATGTCCGGCGTCCGCGGTGTGGTCACGCCGCGGACGGCAAGCCGGATCAGGTCCGTCCGGGCGTGGGACCAGGAGCCGTCCGGGACCGGGGTCGGCGGCAGGTCCGTCGGATGCAGGGTGACGGGCGGTTTGGCACGTCCGTTCAGCCACGCTTCCGCGACTTCGTTGACCACGGATGGTTTCGGGCGCAGGTGCCGGGCACGCCAGCCGGCGAAATGGTCTTGAGCGACGGCGGTGGCGAGGTCGTTCGCCTCCGCCGGGACGGTTTCGTCCTGCCAGGGGCCGAGACGTTCGGCGATACCCTCGACGAACCGGCGTCCGGCGGTGGTCAGCGTCGCGTCCGTGCGCAGCTGGTGCAGGGTGCGCCAGGTCTGCCTGCGCCAATAGGCGAACTCGAAGGCCGAGCGCCGGGGCATCACGCCTGCCTCGGCGAGTGCCCGCCAGAAGGCCGTGACCCCGAAAAAGGCGTAAACCCCTTGCAGGGCACCGCTCAACGGGCGCGGATCATCCCGCCAGGCGACGTAGATCCGTTCGCTGGAATCCGGTTCGTAGAGTGCGACCAGGTGCAGCAACCCGCCGAGCACGATGTGCTGGAATTCGTGGATGAGGGTGTCGGCGAGTGCCGCGCCGTCGGTGGGCAAACCGACCACGGCACTTCCGAACGCTTCCCCCGTGGAAGCACTTTTGTTCCCGAAACGCCTGCGCGGTTCGGGAACCAGGGAGACCAGCCCCACCGGCATGATCCCGGCGAGTTCGGGTACATGGGCCGCGATCAGGCGGCAGGCATCGTCGATCAGCCGTTGCCAGTCGGCGAAGACCTTGCCGGGCAACCGTTCCGGTGGGATCGGTTCGTAGAGACCGCGGTAGGGATC
Organism: Amycolatopsis sp. cmx-4-19; assembly: GCA_049998115.1. GTDB lineage: Bacteria > Actinomycetota > Actinomycetes > Mycobacteriales > Pseudonocardiaceae > Amycolatopsis. Next base: position 212,047 of record JAEBEO010000008.1, read on the forward strand.
AAGGTCGTCCAGCCACAGGGTGAACCGGTGTGCCCCGACCTGACTGCGCACCCGCCGGATCTCCCACCACTCCGGCCCGTCCGAGCCGGACGAGGTCGGTAACCACACGGTGCTTTCGTCGTGGGAGATGGAATACCGGCCGCCCGCGCCTCGCACGGTGGCCAGGGAAAACGGGGTCGTGGCGGGGAATCTGGCCATGCCGAGGGAAGGCAAGACGGCGTTTCCTCGCCACACCGGGATCTCGGTCTCGAACTCCAGCTCCGCCCGGATCGCCGCGGCCGCCGCGATCGCGTGCGCGTGCCCCAGGTGCATCCACAGTGGACTGACACCGTCCGTCGAGTTGCGCAGCAGACGGGTCGTGTACCCCGCCCAGCTCCCGGTGTACGGATTGGTGAGGATCCGGCTCACCGCCCTGGGCGTTCTGGCTTCGGCTCGTGCCAGTAGCTCCCAAACCGAGTCCAGTGGCGGCAGTGGTCCGAGCTTGTCCGGAGTTTTCGCCGCTTCGATCAGCAACGCGTGGATCAGCAGCTTGCGACGGCTTCGCTCCGCGCGGCGAAGGCGGCGCGCCATGTCTTCGTCGCCTTGGAGCCGCGCGAGTGCGTCGAAGTCCCGCCAGGGCAGGCGATGGAAAGCGGGCCGTTCGTCGGCGGACGGCGGCATCAGTCGATCCGCTCGCCGCCAGGGGGGTTGGCGCTCCGGTAGCGCGCGTGAAGATGTCTGGTCCGTTCGACGACGTGCAGCGCCGAATGGCGGAACGCCTCGTCGTCCAGGCCCCGTAATGCGGTCAGCGGAATCCCGTCGAGATCGATCAACGCGGACTCGATGTCCGGTTCCGTACTTGCCGAGAAAGAACTCATCGTGCCGATTCCCTCCACCCCGTGAAACGGTTGCGAGAGTTGGAACCTGCCAAGGATAGCCGAGATTTCCCGACCGATCAGTCTTGCTCGTCCGGAGGCGGCCGTCCGGCGGCCAGTTCGCGGAGTGCGTTGGGCCGGGTGATGGTGACGCGCTGGCGTGCGGTGCGCACCACGCCCAGCCGCCGGAGTTCGTCGAGGCCGCGGATCAGGGTGCTGCGGGAAACGCGCGCGAAGCCTGCCAGTTCTCCTTGATTGAAATGGAGATCGACCTGTTCTTCGTCGGACCAGTCGAGGGCGTGCTGCAGGGCCAGTTCCAGGAGTACCGCGGCCAGCCGCTGCGGGAAGTCCGGGCCGCCGGATTCCAGGCGGAGACGATCCGACTGCTGGAGACGGATCGCGGCCGTCCGGAAGATCTCTTCGGCGATCCGCGGGCGGGCGCGCAGTACGCCGAGGAATTTGTCCCTCGGCACGATGAGCGTGTGCACCTCGTCGATCGCCGACATCGTCGCGGAACGGGGGAGTCCGCTGAGCGGGGCCAGTTCGCCGATGATTTCCGCCGGGCCGCGGGCGGCGAGCGGCGCGTCCTCGCCGCGGTAGTTGGTGGCGCTGATCTTCACCCAGCCGCGCAGGACGACGAAGATGCTGGTGGGCGGGCTGCCTTGGAGGACGAGGATCTGACCCGGCCGCCACACCTTGAGGTGCCCGGCGCCGCGGAGCGCGGCCTGCTCGGACGGCGTCAGCCTGCGCCAGGTGCCGAGTTCCCCTTTTTCACCGGTTGAGGGACCGGTCATCCGGGCTCCCCGGTCTCGCGGGACCCGATTCCGCCCCGTGTTCCATATGACGCATCGCGCGCTCCCCCGACTCGTCACCATGGTCAGTGGGCAAACAACCCGGAAGTTCCGAACCGCAACCTGTGATTGTGCCAGGCAGAGGGTGAGTTCACCAGGCTTCGACCCGGTGACGGGGGAGGATGTCATGAGAAGTGCGGAAAATGTCTTGAGACGGCCGGAGAACCAGGTCCCGGATCCGGGAACGCCGAAGTCGTTCGGCAGGCGGCCCGTCTTCTTCGCGCCGCATCCGGCGCTGGTGTCCGGCGGGTGGTACCAGGGCGACGACCACGAGGTCCCCGGCCCGGGGCGCTACGCGGTACCCAGGCCACCGGCCAAATCCGCGAAGGCGGCGTTGCTGTGGATCCTTTTCGCGGGTCCCTTGGGGCTTTGCTACGTCTCGCCCGTCGGCGGGCTGATCGCGGCGGCGGTTTCGGTCATGGCGATCACCGCCGGGGGTGGCTGGCTGGCGGCCGTGCTCTGGCCGGTCGCCATGGTGCTCGCCCTGATCGCCTTGCCGGGACACGCCGACGACGGGAAGTAGGGGCCGAAGCCGTCCGGCCGGTGTGGGCCGGATGAAACCGGGTGGGGGCCACTCAAGGGGGGTGGCCCCCACCTCGGGACTCGGACGCCGAGGTGGTACTCACCGTGGAGGACGACGGCGCCGGTATGGATCCCGCGCTTCGGCGACGGTCCCGGCCTCGGTGAGGTCGACGCGCGGATGCGATCGGCGTTCGGCCGCGACTACGCGCTCGTGGTGGAGACTGTTCCGGGCGCGGGGACGAAGGTCACGCTTCGCCTCCCGAAGTCGTGACCCGACCATCCGAAAGTCGCCGTCGACGCGCCGACGGGCGGGCTCGACGTCATCGAGCACGTCGGGGTGTTCATGCAGGAGAACCGCTCGTTCGACCACTATCCGGGGACGCTGCGCGGGGTCCGCGGCTTCAGTGACCCGTGCCCGCTACGTCCGGCTCCGCGCGCTGACCGAGGCCGGCGGCCGTGGGCCGTGGACGTCCGCGGCGGAGGTGGCTCCGCCCGGCTGGGGGTGAGCCGCTCTCGACGCGATCAGCGGCGCACCAGTTCCACCACCGGAATGACCCGGTCGGTTTTCGCCTGGTACTCCCCGAAACGCGGATGCGCCTCGACCTGCTTGGCGAAGACCTCGTCGCGTTCGGGCTGCTCCAGCACCCGTGCGCGCACCTTGTACGTCTCCTCGCCGACCTCGATCGTCACGTCGGGATTGGCCACGAGATTGTGAAACCAGGCCGGATGCGCCGGGTCGCCGATCTTGCTCGCGAAGACGAACAACCGGCCGTTTTCGGTGTAACAGGTCAACGGCGCGATCCGCTCGGTGCCCGTCTTGGCGCCGATGTGGTGGACGAGGACGATCGCCGAGCCCTCGAAGCGCCCGCCGACCTTGCCGCCGTTGGCCCGGAATTCCTCGATCACCGGTGTGTTCAGTGCCGCCCAGTCCATTCTTCGCCTGTCTCTTCGGGAATCAGTCCAGTGACGTGTCGCCGAAGTGTTCCAGCAGCAGGCGCGGGCCGTCGGGGCCGCATCTTCTCGGTGACCGCACGTCTCCCTCAGTCAGTGGCCGCCAGGGCCGCCGCGGCCTCGTCCGGTGCGTAGCTTTCCAGCGCGGCGAACAGGCGCCGGAGCTGCTCGATGTCGGCAGCCGGTGGCCGCGCGTGCCGTGCGACGTCCAGTTCGTTCGCGATCGTCAGCACCGCGAAGTCGTGCAGTTCGGCGCCTTGGAGTGAACTCGTCTCGCCGGTGAAGCGGTCGGTGACGGGCAGGGCGCCCTTGCCGAGTTCGAGGTAGGTCCGTGAACGGTCGCACGCGCCGTAGCGGTACACCAGCGCTTCCGCGTCGGATCCGATGACCTGCCGCAGGCGCCGCCGCTCGGCGACGGGCAGGAGCGAATGCGGGAATCCGTCCGTGCCGTAGGACGCGTGGCAGATCGCGGCCAGCCGCGTCCGCGGCGAAGCGCCCCATGCGACCGTGAGCGCGTGCACCCGGCGAAGGTGGGCGAGCAAGGTGCCACCCGGATGCTTGATCCGTTCGGCGCCGAGCACTTCCTGAAGCGCGAACGCGTTGTCGATGACGTCGTCGGTCGCGAGCCAGTGGGTCGCGTGGTCCGAGACGATGTCCGCGAGTTCGTGCGGGGCGTCCCTGGCCACGAGGTGTCCGGCCGTCGGTACGTGCGCCAGGGTGACGCAGCGGTGGGCCGTGCGCAGGCGGTCCGCGTCGGCGTCGCTGAGCGGGGAGCCGGGTCCGGCGCGGACGAGCAGGATGGGCACGTCCAGTGCGCCCGCCGTCGCGAGCAGGGCGGGGCCCGAGCCGAGGATGTCCTCCACGAGATAGGTGTAGCGGCCGCCGAGGCCGCGGTAATCGAGCCAGGAACGCGCCCGGGCAGGCGGGATGTCCGGGACGACGTCGACGAGGACGAGACCGGCGACGCGCCGTGCGGCGGCCGGATCCGCGAGGGCGGCGATCGCGGCCAGCCCGCCGACCGAGGCGCCGACCACGACGATCGGCGCCGGTTCGCGGCTCACCATCGCGGCCACGTCCCCGGCGAGTGACCGGAGCGTGGTCGCCTCCCCGGTGCTTTCCCCGTGCCCGCGCAGGTCGAAGGCGGACGTCCGCAGCCCGCGCCCGGCCAGTCGCGCGGCGATCGGCGCCCAGACGCCACGCTGTTCGCCACCGGCGTGGAGCAGCAGGACCGTCGGACCCGATCCGGTCGCCGTCCCGCGCAGCGTGGCCTCGTCCAGGGCGAGGGTGATGTCGGTCAAGGTGCTCACCTCAGTTCTTACCTTGAGGTGTCAAGGTAGCGTGGATACCTTGGCAGATCAAGGTAAGGTGCCGTCCGTGACCGCATCACGACCGAGAAGGACTCCCGAAGAGGCCCGCCGGTTGATCCTCGACGCCGCGTCGGCCCTGCTCGCCGAGTCGGGGGTCGCCGCCGTGCAGGTGCGGGCGGTGGCCGCGCGGGTCGGCATGACCGACGCCGGCGTCACGCACCACTTCGGCAACCGCGAACAACTGCTCGCTGAACTCCTCAAACACGGCGGACGCCGCCTCCGCGGCGCGCTCGACGACGTCCTCAAGGCCTGGCTGGAGCACGACGCCGACCTGCTCGAACTCGTCGAATCCCTCCACGGCCTGTACGAGCACGGCTACGGCGAACTCGCGGTGGCGATGCACGCGGCGGGCTGGCACGATCCGGGCAGCGGCATGCTCGACCCGGTCGTCGACGCGCTCCACGCGCTCCGGCCGGACGGCGGTTCCCTCGGTGACACGCGGCTCGCCGTCGCCGCCCTGCACCAGGCGATGGCGACGGAAGCCTTGTACGGCAACGACTTCCGCCGCAGCGCCGGTCTCACGGGCACCGCGGCGGAGGACTCCGCCGCTCAGGTTCGCTGGTGGGCCCGCCAGCTCCGGCTGGCCCTCGGGATCACTCGGTCCAGGTGACCGGCAGTTCGTGGACGCCGTAGATGTTCATGTCGGTCTTGAGCTTCACCTCGTCGGACGGGATGGCGAGTGCCAGATCCGGGAAGCGGCGCAGCAGTCCCTCGAAACCGGCGCGCATCTCGATCCGGGCCAGCTGCTGGCCGAGGCATTGGTGGACGCCGTGGCCGAACGCCAGCAACCCGCGCGCGTTGCGGCGGATGTCCAGGGTGCCCGCGTTCTCGAAGCGGCGGGGATCGTGGTTGGCGGCGAGCAGCGAGACGACGACGGTCGATCCCTTGGTGATCGTTTCCCCGCCGAGTTCGAGGTCTTCGGTGGCGTAGCGCAGGAAGATGTCGGCGACGGACAGGTAGCGCAGGAGTTCCTCGACGGCGCCGGGCAGCAACTCCGCGTCGGCATGCAGCGCGGCCAGCTGATCGGGATGCTCAAGGAGTGCGAAGGTGCCCAGCGCCAGCATGTTCGCGGTGGTCTCGTGGCCCGCGAGCAGCAGTAGGAAGGCGGCGCCGGTCAGCTCCTCGACGGTGAGGTCGTCGTGGCGGGCGAGGTCGGAAAGGATGTCTTCCTCGGGTTCGGCGCGTTTGCGGATGACCAGTTCGGTGAGGTAGGTGTTCAGCCCGAGGTAAGCGCCCATCTTCTCTTCGAGCGACTGGTCCCGGATCATGAACTGGGCGGAGTGGGCCTGGAAACTGTCCCGTTCCTCGTAGGGGACGCCGAGCAGCGCGCAGATCACCAGTGAGGGCACCGGCAGCGCGAACTCCTTGACCAGGTCGATCGGCGGGGTCAGCATCGCCATCTCGTCCAGCTGCCGCTCGGTGATCTCGACGATGTGCTCTTCGAGCTGCTTCATCCGCTTCACGGTGAAGGCGCCGGTGAGCCGTTTCCGCAGCCGTCCGTGGTCCGGCGGGTCCATGGCGATGAACATGCCCGGCATCGGCGGGGACGGTTCGGTCGGGGCGGGCATCCCGGGCGTCTCGTACGGGACGTGGATGATGTCGAGATCCAGGCGGGAGCTGAACCGGGTGTCGGCCATCATCTGCCGGACCTCTTCGTAGCCGGTGACGAGCCAGCCTTCGTGACCGTCGGGGAAGACCAGCGGACTCACCGGACGGCTTTCGCGCAGCTCGGTGATCCGGCTGGGCGGGGCGAAGGGGCCCGCGTCGCGGTCCATCGGGAGACCCTGGGTCTGCGTCATCGGTCTTTCCTTTCGTGGTGGATGCGTCCACCATCACGGCCGCCACTGACACGCGCCTGACACGGCCCTGTCAGCGGCGTGGCGGGGGCGTGTCAGTCCCGCCGCCCACAGTTGCTCCCATGACAGCAACAGCGATCGCGGTCTCCGGACTGCGCAAGACATTCGGGGACAAGGTCGTGCTCGACGGCATCGATCTGGAGGTCCCCGCGGGCACCGTCTTCTCCCTGCTCGGCCCGAACGGGGCGGGCAAGACGACGACGGTGAACCTGCTGACCACGTTGATGAAGGCCGACGGCGGGACGGCGCGGGTCGCCGGGCACGACGTCGCGACCGGGGCCAAGGCGGTACGGGCGGCGATCGGCGTCACCGGCCAGTTCGCGGCGGTGGACGAGCTGATGACCGGCCAGGAGAACCTCCAGCTGATGGTCGACCTGAGCTCCGGCGTCACCGACGGCAAGCGCGTCGTCACCGAGCTGCTGGAACGTTTCGACCTGGTGGAGTCGGCGAAGAAGCCCGCGTCGACCTACTCCGGCGGGATGCGCCGGAAGCTCGACCTGGCGATGACGCTGGTCGGGAACCCGCGGCTCGTCTTCCTGGACGAGCCGACCACGGGACTGGACCCGCGCAGCCGCCGCACGATGTGGTCGATCATCCGCGATCTGGTGGCCGACGGCGTGACCATCTTCCTCACCACCCAGTACCTCGAAGAAGCCGATCAGCTCGCCGACCGGATCGCGGTACTCGACCAGGGCCGTCTGGTCGCGCAGGGCACCCCGGCCGAGCTCAAGCGCCTGATCCCCGGGACGCACGTCCGGCTCCGGTTCACCTCCCCGGCCGAACTCGACGCGGCCGCGCGGATCTTCCCCGGCGCCACCCGCGACGACGAGGCGCTGGCCCTGCGGGTCCCCAGCGACGGCGGCACGAAGTCCCTGCGCGCTCTGCTCGACCGGCTCGACGAGCACGCGCTCGGCGCCGAAGAGTTTTCGGTCCACACCCCTGATCTCGACGACGTTTTCCTCGCCCTGACGGGCCACCACACGGAGGCAGCACTGTGAGTACCAAATCCCCCTCGATCGTCATGCTGCGCCGCAACTTCAAGCACATCACGCGGAATCCGACGTCGGTGTTCAACGCGGTCCTGATGCCGGTCGTGATGATGCTGATGTTCGTCTACGTGTTCGGAGACGCGTTCAGCGTCGGTGTCGACTACATCGACTACGCCACACCGGGTTTGATGCTGCTGGCCGTCTGCTACGGACTGGGGGCCACCGCGACGGCGGTCAACTCCGACATGACCAAGGGCATCATCAACCGGTTCAAGGTCATGGACGTCTCCCGCGGCGCGGTGCTGACCGGCCACGTCGTCGCCAGCGTGCTGACGAACCTGGTCGCCATCGCCGCGCTCGTCGGAGTCGCCTTCCTGCTCGGCTTCGCCCCGTCGGCGAGTTTCCTCGACTGGCTCGGCGTGCTCGGTGTCGTCGTCCTGCTGGGTTTCGCGGCGGCCTGGCTCACGGTCGCGCTCGGCCTGGCGGCGAAGAGCCCGGAAACCGCCGGGCTGGCCTCGGTGCCGCTGGTCATGCTCCCGTTCTTCAGCAGCGCGATCGTGCCCGCGGAGAAGATGGGGCCCGGCCTCCGCGAGTTCGCGGAGTACCAGCCCTTCACCCCGATCATCGAGACCCTGCGCGGACTTCTCAACGGCGCACCGGCCGCCGGGGACGTGCTTCCCGCCCTCGGCTGGTCCGCCGGGATCGCACTCGCCGGCTATCTGTGGGCGTCCTCGACGTTCAAGAAGCGAGCGTGATCTCCACCAGCTGGTTCCAATCGGTCTGGGCGCCCTCCTGCGCCGCCTCCGCGAACTTCGTTTCGCCGAGGCGGCGCAGTGCCGTCTGTTCGATCCGGACCGCGTCCGGATGCGCGAGGTCCGGCAGGCCGCGCACCGCGGTGCCCGCCGCGAGCAACCGCACGGCCTGTTCGGGCTGGTCCAGGCGCAACGCCAGCTCCGCCACCCCGACCAGGACCCGCGCGATCACCGGCGAGTGCCCTCCCTCGGCCGCGGCGGCGAAGGCCGTGGCGCGATGCCGCCGGGATTCTTCGAGGTCTTCGGCGAGATAGCCCAGCAGGTCGTGGACGACCGCGCGGACGTAGGCCAGTTCCGCCTCTTCCCCGAGCACGGAGATCGCGACGGCGACCTGACGGGACGCCTCCCCGGTGTCACCCCGCCAGCGGGCGAGTTCCGTCAGCGAGAAGGCCATCATCGCCAGCGCACCGGGCCAGGTGACCCGTTCGGCGAGCCGCCGCGCCTCGGCCATCGAAGCCGCACTGGCTTCCTCGTCGCCCAGCAGCCAGTACAACTGCGCGACCCGCGACCGCAGCCGGATGAGGTCCTCGACCGTCCCGACCTCGGTGATCGCCACGATCGCCTGTTCGTAGTACTCGCACGCACGGGCGAACTCGCCGCGGACGGCGATCCGTTCCGCCAGTTCGGTCAGGGCGAACGAGATCCCGAACCGTTCGCCGACGACCCGGAACTCGGCGAGTGACCGTTCGAGGTCCGCGTCCGCGTCCCGGCCGCCGTTGCCGAGGTTGATCCGCATCTTGCCGCGGTGCAGCCGGGACAGCGCGCGGACCCACGGATCTTCGTCGTCCAGCAGCAGTTCCCAGGCGGGTAACGCGTTGGGTTCCCGCAGCATGCGTTCCAGCGGGACGACGAGCCCCATCAGCGGGTGGCGGGTCTTGCTGCGCTGGCTGAGCACATAGGCCTGGCGGATCCACTCCGCCGCGGTGTGCTCGTCGCCCAGCCCGGAGTTCACGAACAGCGAGACGAGCCCGTACGCCATGGCCCCGATCTCGGCCGGTACCTCGCCGGGTGTGCCGATGGCCGCGGTGAGCAGTTCCATGCCCTCGGTCCGGTTCCCGCTGAGCCACCAATACCAGCCCGACCCGGCGGCGAGCCGCATCGACTCCAGCGCCTCGCCCGCCGCGAGCGCGCCGCGCATCGCCGCGGTGATGTTGTCGTGCTCGGCTTTGAGCTTGGTGAGCGCTTCCAGTTGCTCGGCGCGGCGAAGCAGTGGCTCGGCGGTCTCCGCGAGTTCGGTGAAGTACGTGAGATGCGCGCGGCGCGCCGGTTCGGTTTCACCGGCTTCGGCGAGCCGCTGGGTGGCGTATTCCTTGATGGTGCCGAGCATCCGGTAGCGCGGTGCGCCGTCGTCGGAGGCGACGATCAAGGACTTCTCGGTCAGCGCGGTGAGGAGTTCGAGCACCTCGTACTCGTCGACGACATCGCCCGAGCAGACCCGCTCGGCCGCCTCCAGACTCGCCCCGCCCGAGAACACCGAAAGCCTGCCCAGGACCACTCGTTCGGCGTCGGAGAGCAGTTCCCAGCTCCAGTCGACCATCGCACGCAGCGTCCGGTGCCGGGGCAGCGCCGTCCGGCTGCCGCCGGTCAGCAGGCGGAACCGGTCGTCGAGGCAGTCGGCGAGCTGGTCGATGGACATGGTGCGCAACCGGGCGGCGGCCAGCTCGATCGCCAGCGGCATCCCGTCCAGCGCCCGGCAGACCCGCAGCATCGTCGTCAGCGTGCCGTCGTCGACCGTGAAGTCCTTGCGCACCGCGCCCGCCCTGTCCCGCAGCAGCCGGACGGCGGGGGAGGACTCGATCTCGGCGGGCCCGGCGTCCTTGTCCGGCACCGCCAGCGGCGCGACCGGCCACAGCGCCTCACCGGTGATCCCGAGCGATTCCCGGCTCGTCGCCAGGATCCGCAGCCGACGGCATTCCCCGAGCACCCGGTGGGCGAACGCCGCCGCCGACTCGATGACGTGCTCGCAGTTGTCCAGGATCAGCAGGACTTCCCGATCGCGGATCGCGGCGATGACCCGTTCGGTCGGTTCGGCGTTGGGCGCCTCGGCGAGCAGCGCGTCCCGCAGACCGAGCGCGGCGAGCGTCGCGTGCGCGACCTTCGTCCCGTCCGGCCGGTCGCCGTCCGCGCCCAGTGGCGCGAGTTCCACCAGCCAGGCCCCGTCCGGCGTGTCGCCGAGCAGCGTGCGCGCGGTTTCCGTGGCCAGCCGGGTCTTCCCCGAGCCACCCGGCCCGATCAGGGTGGCGAGCCGGTTCCCGGCGACGAGTTCGCGGACCGTGGCGACGTCGGCGTCCTTGCCGACGAAGGTGGTCAGCTCGGCCCGCACGTTGGTCTTGCGGTCCTCCTCGCGCCGTCCCAGTTCGCCCCGAAGCAACGCGACATGCACGGCGGACAGCTCCGGCGACGGATCGACGCCCAGTTCGTCCACCAGCGCCTCCCGCGTGCGCTGGTAGACGAGCAACGCTTCGGTGTCCCGGCCGGTCGCGGCGAGGGCCCGCATCAACGCGGCGACGAACCGTTCCCGCAGCGGATGCGCGGCTACCAGATCGGTGAGCTCGGTGACCAGCCCGTCGGCCTTGCCGACCTCGATCTCCGCGTCGAACCGGTCTTCCAAGGCGGCCAGGCGCAGGCCTTCGAGCCGGGTGACCGCCGCCTCGAAGGCCTCGCTGTCCTGCAGACCGACGTCCTGCATGGCCGCCCCGCGCCACAAGGCGAGCGCGTCGCGCAGGAGCCGAGGGTCCGCCGCGCCGCGGGCCTGGCCGACGAGGCGTTCGAACCGCACGGCGTCGACGGCGTCGGGGCCCACCTTCAGCCGGTAGCCGTCCGTCTGCCCCTCGACGGCCCCTTCCGGCAGCACCTTGCGCAGCCGGGAAACCAAGCGCTGCAAGGCGTTCGTCGCGTCGGCGGGCGGTTGTTCACCCCAGATCCAGTCGACGAGGGCCGATTTCGGGACCACGCGTCCCGGATCGAGGGCGAGGGCGGCCAGCAACCCGCGCAACCGGGCGCCCGGCACGTCGGCCGAGGCGCCGCTGTCCGTGCGCACCTCGAAGGGGCCCAGCATCGCGATCTGCATTGCGCCGATTTTGCCACGGGAGCACCGGGTCTCAGGGGGCAGCCGGTGGCGGGTGGAGCGCGGTGACCCCGGCGAGGACGAGATCGATCCCGGCGAGGAACTGCGCCCGGTCGTCGTGCCGTCGCATCTGGTCGGCGATGGCGTGGAGGAAGGGGAAGCCGCCGGGGTCCAGCGCCTTCCACGCCTGTGACGCGGTGTCGAGGAACGCGTCGCGATCCGTGACGGAGGTGACCACGTGGGCGTTCGCGGCGTTCTGGCCGGCGGCGCCGAGGATGTGGTGCACCAGGGCCGACGTCGTGGTGAACCAATCCTGCCTCGGCACACCCAGCGCGGCGATCCGGCGGCCGAGGGTTTCGAAGATCAGCGGCGTCACCGGTCCCGCCGGAGCGCGCGAGAGCTGGACGGCGAACTGGCCGGCGAGCCAGTGGTGGTCTTGGACCGCGTCGAACAGGCCGAGCGCGACGGCGCGGATCCCGTCCTGCGGCGTGCCGGCGGGCTCGGCGGATCCGGTGGTCAGCGCGGCGACGACGACCGCGTCCGTCGCCGCGGCGAGCAGTTCGCCCTTGTTCGCCACATGCCAGTAGATCGCCCCCGGCCCGGTGGCGAGACGTTCGGTGAGCGCCTTGAACGTCAGCCCGCCCTCGCCCGCCGCGTCGAGCAGCGCGACGGCGGCCTCGACGATCCGCTCCTTGGAGAGCGCATCGGTGCGCCGTCCGGTCCGCTGCTTCCTGGTCGCCACGAGTCCATCTTGAACCGTCGCGCCGGTCTACACTGGGACGGCTCGCCACGTCCAGCCGGAGGACCTCGTATGGAGATCAGGTTCCCGTCCGATCGCGGGCTCACGATAGCGGCGAGCGACGAGGGTGAGAGCGCCGTGTTCACCGCGTTCCACCAGGGCTACGACCAGGCCTTCACCCTGCCGGACGAGAAGGAAAGCCGCGAGGGTTTCGTCGAGTGTCTCGCGTTGAATCGCGGAACCGAATTCCACCGGATCTCCGCCCGGCTCGGCCCGTTCCGTGAACTGGTCCTCCTCGCCGAACTCGACGGGGAAACCGTGGGCGGCGCGAATGTGTTCGCGACCCCGCTTCCCGGATATTCCGTCGTCACGCTGAACTTGAATTACGTCTATGTCCTGCCCGGTGTTCGCGGACGCGGTTTGTTGCGGCGAATCGTGGACGCGTGCCGGGAACTCGCCGAATGGCTGTTCCCCGGCATCGGCCCGGTACTCGTCTTCCTGGAGATGAACGATCCGCTGCTCATGACCGCCGAGCAGTACGAGCGGGATTCCGCGGTGTCCGGTATAAATCAGTTCGACCGGATCGCCATCTGGGCGAAGCTGGGTGTCCGTATCGTCGACTTCCCTTACGTGCAACCACCTTTGTCGGATACGCGGCAGGCGGACCGAAACCTGCTGTACGGGCTGCTCGCCGACGCGTCCGTGCTCTTGACCGGCGCTGTGCTCGCGGCCCATCTCGAAAGGTTCTTCGCCATTTCCGTACTCAAAGCCGGTCTTGTCGAAGCGAACAGCCTGGCCGCGGCGCAAGTGCGGGAATGCCGCCGGATCGGCCCCATCGCCCTGCTCGATCCCACACCGGCACTGGCTGACCTGCGGCGGAAGGTCGGCAAGGCGAGTGCGGGCCTGCGCGAGAGCTTGACCGACCGATTCGCGTGACGAGATACCGGTCGATCGAAGGAGTCCGGGGGATCCCGCAGCGTGAGCAGTACTGGCCGTGGTGGCGGTTCAGGCGGCGGCGCCCTTGGACCTGGTCTCAAAACTCGGCGTGTCGCTAGGTGAACCAACGGCCCGCCCCTGGCTCCGCACCGCCCACCTGTGGGCCCGGCCTGACGGACCGGAGGTCTGTCAGAGAGACTGGGGGCCAGTGCCCGCCCTCTCGACCTGGAGCCTTTTATGCCGCAAGGGACCGTCCGTTGGTTCGACGCCGAACGAGGTTTCGGCTTCCTCGCGCCCGAGGACGGCTCGCCGGACGTGTTCGTGCACGCCTCCGAGATCCTCGGGGACGGCGGCTCGAAAGTGCTCCGCGAGGGTCAGGCCGTCGTGTTCGAGGTCGGCGAGAACGACCGCGGGCCCCAGGCGCTGCGCGTTCGCGTCACCGCCGATGCGGCCACCGGCAGCGCCGTGGGCCTGCTCGGCACTGTCACCTGGTACGAGCCGGGCAAGGGGTACGGCTTCGCGTCGCCGGACGGCGGCGGCGCCGACATCTTCGTGCACAGCTCCGCCATCGTGACCGGCGGCGTGGTCACCGAGGGGCAGCGGGTGGCCTTCCTGATCGTCGAAGGCGAGCGCGGCCCGCAGGCCGGGCACGTGATCCCGCTGGGAGCAGGGGCCGGCTCATCCGCTGCGGCTGGTATCGCGGACGGTGCCGACGGCACGGTGGCCTGGTACGACGAGGACAAGGGCTTCGGCTTCATCAACCCCGACTCCGGCGCCGGGGACGTCTTCGTTCACGCCCGGGCCCTGGCCGAGGGGCTGACGTGGCTCGCGGAGGGCGACCGCGTCGCCTACGAGGTGGCTAGTGGAGACAAGGGTCCGCAGGCCCGCGACGTGCACCTGGTCCGGGGCACCGAGCCCCGGACGGCGCCGCAGCGGTCGGCACCTGCCGCGGCCGCAGGGCCGGCGGCGCGGGACGTGCCCGTACGAGGCGGCGAGGGCGTCGTCGCGCGCTACGACGGCGACCGCGGCTTCGGCTTCATCACCCCGGACGCAGGCGGCGACGATCTCTTCGCCCACGTGTCCGTGATCGTGGGGTCGGAGTCGCTGCAGAAGGGTGACCGGGTCCGGTACACGGTGCGTCAGAGCGACCGGGGCCCGCAGGCCGACCGCATCGAACGCCTCTGAAGAGACGGCCCCACGCCGGCGTCCTGCCACTCACGAAACCGCCGCCACGCGGTGTGCCCGGACCCGCATCCGAGCTGCTCGGGTAGGTCTCGCCAGCGGCAGCCGGTGTCGAGCACGAACAAGATCCCCTCCAGCGCGGCACGGTCATCGATCCGGGGCCGCCCACCCGGACCGCGCGGCGCTGGTCGGGACGGGATCAGGGGTTCGATCAGCTCCCAGAGCCGGTCTTCGACCCGCCCTGCTGCGTCGTCTTCGCCACGACTGCCCACGATCGACGACCAGGACCGGCAGGTTACGCAGTGACACACCCTTAAGTCTTGAGACCAGGTCTTAGGCCGTGTCGGCGCGAAGACCGCGAACATGACTCGCAGGACACGCCCTAGCCGAGATCCGCCGTGGCCGGGACGACGACGGCGTAGAGGTCGCCGATCGTGGCGAGGGCGGCGCGGTGCTGGTCCGCCGCGGTCACCGGGCCGGCGGCGGACGGGAGCCCGCGCGTGGCGCAGGCGGCGGCGACCACGGTCGGGGTGTTCCCGCGCAGGAACGCGCCCTCCGCGGTGAACGTGACACACATATGGGTCATGAAACCGGCCACCACGACGTCCTGGTGCCCGGCGGCGTCGACCAGTTCTCCCAATGTGGTGCCGACGAACGAGTTCGGTGCGGTCTTCACCACCACCTGCTCGCCGGGGGCGGGCGCGACGCGTTCGTGGATCTGCCCGATCTCCTGCCGGATGTCGTAGGGGCTCCCCTCGCCGCTGTCGTGCATCACGTGGATGACCGCGGCGCCCTCGGCCCGGGCGTGCTCCAGCAGCGTGGCGGCCTCGTCGAGGGCTTCCTTCCAGCCGTCGAGCTCCATCACGCCGCGCGTGTAGGTGTTCTGGTAGTCCACGAGGATCACCGTGGCGGCCGAAAGGCTCGCGGGGGTAGTCGGCAGTGCGCTGATCTCGCGGAGCGTGGTGCTGGTCATCGTCTTCCTTTGCTTTCGTGGGGTTCGGCTACCATCGTGGCTGACCTGATTCACTATCGGGATACGGATTCGGGTCAGCTCTGGTCGGGATCGGCCGACATCCACGCGGGAGGTATCGATGAGCGCTCCGGGAGTGGCCGTCCTCGCGTTCGAGGGGATCAGCCCGTTCCACCTCGCCGTGCCGTCGCTGGTGTGGGGGCCGGAGTCCCCGGCGGGTGACATGGTGCCCTGGCCGATGACGGTGGCCGCGCCGGAGCCGGGCCGTCTGACCACGAGCGCGGGCTACGCGATCGACGTCCCCGCCGGCCTCGACGCGCTCGCCGAGGCCGACATCGTCGTCGTGCCCTGGTGGTCCGATCCGGACGCGCCGACACCCGTGCCCGTGGCGGCCGCGCTGCGTGCCGCGCACGAACGTGGCGCGCTCGTCGTCGGCCTGTGCCTGGGTGTCTTCGCCCTCGGCGACGCCGGCGTCCTCGACGGACGTGCCGCGACCACCCACTGGAAGTGGGCCGACACGTTCCGGCGGCGTTTTCCCCGGGTGGAATTACACCCGGAAGAGTTGTATGTCGACGAAGGCGACGTCGTCACCGGCGCGGGTGCGACCGCCGGCATCGACACCTGCCTGTACCTGCTCGCCCGCACGTCCGGGCAGGTCGTCGCCAACCGGGTCGCCCGCCGGATCGTCGCCGCCCCGCACCGGCCCGGCGGTCAGGCGCAGTTCATCGAACTCCCCGTCCCCGCGCCGGACGAGGACCCGCTCACCCGGGTGATGAGCTGGGCACAGTCCCATTTGGACACTCCGCAGAGCATCGACCGGCTGGCCACCCAGGCGCATATGAGCCGCAGCACCTTCACGCGCGCCTTCCGCGCGCGGACCGGGACCACCGTCCACAACTGGCTTGTCACCCAACGCCTCGCACGGGCCCGGCACCTGCTCGAAACCACGACATCCGGCGTCGACATCATCGCCACGCAATCCGGTTTCGGCACCCCCGCCCGCCTTCGCGAACATTTCGCCACCGCACTGGGCACGACACCCACTCGATACCGGGCCGAATTCTCCGGCCGCTGATTCTTTCCGGTTCTTCCCGGTTCCGAATTGCCGAGTGCCGGTGGCGGTGTAACCCTGGAGGAACCGAACGACACCACCACCACGAATCGCAGGAGTCGTCATGACCACCACGGAAATGCCCGCAGTCCACGAGTGCACGGTCAGCGGATGTTCGTACAACCACGACGGTTGTCACGCTTTCGCCATCACGGTCGGCGGGGGCAACGGCTCCGCCGATTGCGGAACGTTCGTCCCGCTCAACACCAAGGGCGGTCTCGATCGGGTGACAGCACAAGTGGGCGCCTGCTCGCGTTCCGATTGCAGGCACAATTCGTCGCTGGAATGCACGGCGGCGAGCGTCCGAATCGGACCCGGCGGAGGCGACCACGCCGCCAACTGCCTCACCTATGCCCCCTAGGACCCCTTTGCAGTCCGTGAAGGACTCCTTGAGGGACCCAGAGTCCCTCAAGGGGGCCTTCACGGACTTGGGGTGAGCGGGGCAGCGACGGAGTCCAGCAGCGCGAGATCGTCTTCGCTCAACTGAAGCGCACCCGCCGCCACGTTCTCCTCCAGGTGCACGGGATCCCCGGTTCCGGGGATGGCGAGCACGTGGTCGCCGCGGTGCAACGTCCACGCGAGCCGGATCTGCGCCGGGGTCGCGCCGTGCGCCGAGGCCACCTTGGCGATCTCGGCCCCGCCTGGTCAAGAGGTTCGGCAAAAGCGCGGAAGTCCTCGAAAAAGCAGTCAAGATCATGAGTGACCCGACCTACGGCGCACCGGGACTGGCCGGGAAGATCATCATCGACACGATGAAGTCCGTCCCGCCCGCCGTGGAAGAACCCCCGCCCGAGTAGGCCTGCCCTGCCTCCGGGCGATGCCCGCCGTCCGTGAAGGCCTCCTTCCCTACCTTGAGCGTAGGGAAGGAGGCCTTCACGTCCTGCTGGCGAGCCGTCCGCCAGACCGGAAGAACCCTCCACCGTCCACTTCTGCCGGTCCTTCCTCATGGTCGCGAACCGCCCCTGCCGGTGAAATTGAGCCCAAGGAAGCCAACTAGGGCAGGGAGGTCGGTGTGGCAGGCCAACGCGGCACCCAGGTGACGTCGCTGGCGGAGAGGGCACCGTCTGCCGACGGCAACGCCTTCCTAGCGAAGGTGCACGCCGAGCACCGGGAGCACCTGTTGCGCTTCACCCGGCGGCTGCTCCCCGCCGACCCGCATCGGGCCGAGGACGTCGTGCAGGAATGCCTGTTCCGCGCCTGGCGCAACAGCGAGACCCTTACCGAGAAGGGTATTCCGCCGCGGCCGTGGCTGTTCCGGGTCGCCCGCAACCTGATCGTCGACTGGGCCCGCCGCGACACCGCCCGCCCGGTGCTGTTCGGGGACGACGACTTCGATCTGTTGCCGGGGGACACCGACTTCGCCGACGAGGTCGTGGAGAGGTGTGTCGTCGAGGAGGGTTTGGCCCAGCTGACGCCGATTCAGCGGGAGGCGCTCGACCAGGTCTACCGCCTCGATCGCACCCGGCAGCGGGCCGCGGTGTCCATCGGCGTGCCGGTGGGGACGGTCAAGTCGCGGGTGCATCACGCGACGATCGCGATGACCGACGTCCTGGCCTGCCAAGGGGTCACCGCCGCGGGCTGGTGATCAGGCGACCCCGAGTTCGGCGGCCAGTTCGCCGCCCAGTTTCCGGGCGAGCGGGGTTTCGTAGCGGGCGCATTCGGCGAGGGCATGCACGCGATAGGCCTTGGCCTCGGCCGGTTTGCCCGCGGCTTCGGTGAGTTTCGCCAGCTGGATCATGATTTCGATCTTGGTTTCGGACCAGCGTGCCTCGGCCAGCGCGGACAGCAGGTGCTCTTCGGCCTCGGCGGGCCGGTTCGCCTTGATGAGGATCCGGCCGTGCAGATGTCGTGCGTTGGCCACCGCGAACGTCGCGCCGTGCTTGCGGAACAGCGACTCGGCCTCGTCCAGCAGGGCCAGCGCGGCCGCGACGTCGCCGCTCGCCGCGAGGCTGTCGGCGAGCCGCGTCAGCACCATCGACAGCAGTTCGTCGTTGCCGGGCCCGCTGCCCCAGCCCCGGTAGTAGGCCTCGCTCTGCCGTTGCGCGGCCACGGCTTCGTCGAACCGGCCGAGGGAGTGCTGCATGCTGCCCAGCAGGGACTGGGCCAGATAACGACCGTTCGGATAGTCCGCTTGTTCGAACAGGTCCACGGCTTTTTCGCACAACCGCGCGCCCTCATGCGCGGAGCCGAGCCGCCGGGTGATGGCCGCTCCGTAGTACCAGGCCCAGGCCTGCGTCACCAGGTCGCCGGCTTCGGTCGCGGCCGCCACCGCCCGCCGGTGCGCTTCGAGCGCGGCGTGCGGATCCCCGCAGAGCGCGTAGTGCGCCCACGACACGTAGTTCAGCTGCTCACCCGCGGACCGGACGTCGCCCAGCGCCTCGGCCGCCGCCGCACCCGCGCCGAAGACCTCGCGCCAGAGCGGGCCGGTGCCGCGCAGATCCGAGTACCAGTGCATGGCCGCGGCCAGTTCGAGAACCTGTTCGTGCGCCCCGAGCGCCGCGGCCTCGCGCAACGCCTCGCGCCACTGGTGCTGTTCCCTGGCCAGCCAGCGGGCCGAGGATTCCCGGTCGTGCACGGGATCGGGCCCGTCGACGGTGAACGTCACCTCCGCCCGGTCGTGGTCGAAGAACTGCGCCGCTTTCGTCGCCGCCGTGAGCAGCCAGTTCCGGACCTGTTCGGCCGCGGCACCCACCACCTCGGGCAGTTCGACGGCTTCGAGCCGCTCCTTGGCGAAGACCCGCAGCAGGTCGGGCGTCGTGTACCGGCCCGGTGTGCCGCTGATGCCGAGCAGGCTGGCGTCGGCCAGCCGTTCCAGCGCCGCTTCGACTTCGTCCACCGGCCTGCCGGCGGCGACAGCGGCGAGTTCGACGGAGACGTCCGGACCGCGCACGAGCGCCAGCCGCCGGAACACGCGGGCGGTCTCGGGCGCCAGGTGATGGTACGAGAGCGTGAACGCGGTGCGGATCTGCAGATCACCGGCGGTGAGCACGGACAGCCGCCGCCGCTCGTTCACGAGCTGATCGGCGAGGTGCGCGATCGACCATTGAGGACGACTGGCCAGCCGGTTGCCCGCGATGAGCAGGGCGAGCGGCACACCGCCGCAGAGTTCCGCCACCCGCCGCGCCGCCTCCGGTTCCGCCTTCAGCCGCCGCTGCCCGGCGACGACGCCGAGCAGTTCCGCCGCTTCGTCGCCGGACAGGACGTCGAGGGCGACCCGGTGCCGCGTGTTCAAGCCCGCCAAGGTGTTCCGGCTGGTCACCAGCACCATCGAACCGGGGCTGGTGGTGAGCAGCGGGCGCACCTGGGGTTCGTCGGCGGCGTTGTCGAGGATCAGCAGCACTTCGCGGTCGTGCAGCAGGGAACGGTAGAGGGCGAGCCGGTCTTCGGGATCGTTGGGGAACTGCCGTTCGTCGAGCCCGAACCCGCGCAGCAGACGGCGCACGGCCCGGTCCGGGGTGAGCGGTTCGGGATCCATCCCGCGCAGGTCGAGGAACAGGCAGCCGTGGGCGAACCGGTGGGCGTGCCGATGTCCGGCGTCCACCGCGAGCGCGGTCTTGCCCGCGCCGGGCTGCCCGTGCAGCACCGCGACCTGCAACCGGGACGACGACGCGGCCGCCTGCGCGACCTCGTCGAGGAGGTGTTGCTCGGCCCGGCGGCCGGTCAGTTCGGTGAGGTGGGGCGGGAGTCCGGCGACGACGACGGGCCCGGGAGCGCCGCCCGGGGCCGGTTCGCTCGGCGTATCCGCCGGTTGCCGCCGCGACCTGGCGAGACCGGCGAAATCGGCCGCCTCCTTGCCCGCCAGCCCCAGTCCTTCGACCAGCAGGTCCGCGGTGCGCCGCTGCGGGGTGCGGACCCGGCCGCGCTCCATGTCGCTGATGCTGCGGACACTGATCCCGGTCCGGTCGGCCAGCTCCTCCTGGGTCAGCGGAACGCGAAGCCGGTAGAACCGGAGGAAATCACCGAACGCGGTCGTCGCCACGCGGCAATCCTGCCACGCCGAAAACGGCCCCGGCCGGGCGCCGGGGACGCGCGGCCGGGACCTGGTCCGATCAGGGGAGATCGGCGGGCGACAGCAGGCGGAGGTCCGCGACGGTCGGCGCCCCCGCGGTACTGAGCCGTCCGGCCTGCCGGGTCATCATGTTCTCCAGCACCTGGCGGGCGTACCGGGCGTTTCCGAACGTTTCGTCCCGTTCGACGGCCGCGAAATGGCGGCGCAGCGCGATGACCGTCTCCGGCGCGCATTCGTACCCGTTCGACAGGGCCATCCGGTGCACGATGGTGACCAGGTCGTCGGTGGTGTAGTTCTCGAACTCGATATGCCGGGAGAACCGGGACGCGAGACCGGCGTTGGAGGCGAGGAACGACCGCATCGCCGCCGAATAGCCCGCGACGATCACCACGGTGTCGTCGCGATGGTCTTCCATCAGCTTCACCAGGGTGTCGACCGCTTCCTGGCCGAAGTCGCCACCCGTGGCGCCCTCGGGCGTGAGCGCGTACGCCTCGTCGATGAACAGCACACCGCCGCGCGCGGATTCGAACGCCTCCCTGGTCAGGTGGGCGGTGTGGCCGACGTAGCGGCCGACAAGGTCGGCCCGCGCGACCTCGACCAGATGTCCCTTGCGCAGCACGCCCAACGCGGCCAGCAGTTCGCCGTAGAGCCGCGCCACCGTGGTCTTACCGGTACCGGGCGCGCCGGCGAAGACCAGATGGTTGCTGATCGCGGGGACCGGCAAACCTGCCTGGCGTCGCTGATTGGCGGTGGCGATCAGGTTCACCAGATCGTTGATCGCGTCCTTCACCCCGGCGAGGCCGATCATGGAGTCGAGCTTCGTCCGCAACGCCGTCCGCGCGTCCTCGTCGCCGCCCCGCGCGTTCGCCGCCGCGTCACCGGGGACGTCGGCCGCGAGCAGGAGCGACAGGCTCTGATCGTCGGCCTCCGGTTCGTTCGCGAGCCGGAACGCCTGACGGTCCACCATCTCTTCGAACACCTTGCGCGCGGTCCGCCCGTTGCCGAAGTCGTCGCCGCGGTCCATCTGTCCGAAGTGGACAGTGAGGGCGTTCCTGGTGTCCTCGGGAACCTGGTACTGGTGGGCGGAGCACATCCGCTCGACGATCGTCACCAGCTCGTCGGTGGCGTAGTTCTCGAATTCTATCGTCCGGGTGAACCGGGAAGCGAGCCCGGGATTGGACTGCAGGAACGAGGACATCTCGTTCGAGTAGCCCGCGGCGACCACCACGAGCTCGTCACGATGGTCTTCCATCAGCTTGACCAGGGTGTCGATCGCTTCGCGGCCGAAGTCCGGCCCGCTGCCCTTGCTCTGCGCGCTCAAGGTGTACGCCTCGTCGATGAACAAGACGCCGCCGAGCGCGGCCTTGAACGTCTCGGTGGTCTTGATCGCCGTGCCGCCGACGATCTGCGCGACCAGGTCGGCCCTGGCCACCTCGACCAGATGACCTTCGCGCAGCACACCCAGTTCGGCGAGGATGCTGCCGTAGAGCCGGGCGACGGTCGTCTTGCCGGTACCGGGCGGACCGGCGAAGATCAGATGCCTGCTGGTCGGCGGGGCGATCATCCCCGCCTGTGCCCGCCTGCGGGCCATCTTGTTCAGGTTCACCAGCGTCTTCACCTGGTGCTTGACGCCGCTGAGGCCGACCAGTTCCTCGAGTTTGGCCAGCGGTCCGCCTTCCTCTTCGGCCTGCCGGGGTGCCGCGCCCGGTTCGACGGCCTCGGCGGTGGTCGCCGTGGTGCCGTCGGTGTCCGGCGCGCCGTTGGCCCGGCTGGTCAGGTTTTCCACCGACAACCGGGCGTTGGGCACGGTGGTCCGGAGTCCGCCGCCGGTGTTGTCGGCCGTGGTGCAGTCCACCAGGCTCACCGCCTCGGCCGATTCGATCCGGACGCCGTCGCGGCGATTGCCGCTCACGTCGTCGGCGGTCAGCTTCGCCCGCGCGCCCGCCTCCACGAGGATCCCGTGGCCGCGGGAACGCCGGACCGTGGACCGGGAGAGCATCAGCTCACCGCCGTCTTGCACGAGTACGCCGTCCTCACCGGCCTCGCCGATTTCACAGTCGCGCAAGGAGCCGACGCCGCCGGGTCCGATCAGGACACCGGACTGGCCGGGCTGAAGCACCCGAAGCGTGCTGACATAAGGACTTCCGCCTTCGGAGACGCTGAGCCCGGCCTTCCCGGCGTCACGCACCTCGCAGTCTTCGAGACGGCCGCGGCCGTTGCCGGTGACCTCGATGCCGTCGCCCCGGCAGCCGTTGAGCGTCGCCCGGCGCAGCAGCGGATTGGCGGCCTCCCGCACCAGGACCCCGGGGCCCGCGACGTCGCGGATCTCCAGCCTGTCGAACTCGGCCGTCGCACCGCCGGCCACCACCAGCCCTTCCGCCGCGCCGCCGCTGATCGTCGTCCGGTTGAAGGCCGGGCCGCTCGCCTCGTCGACGTGGATGCCGGCGCCGGTCGCGTCGGACACTTCGCAGTCCTCGAAGGTGCCACGGGAACGCCCGGTGACGCGGACGCCCGCGCCGCCGGTCTTGGCCGTGCGGCAGCGGCGCAGCACCGGGTCGGCGCCGTCGGCCACGGTGATCCCGTCGCCGGTGGTGTTGGTGGTCCGGCATTCTTCGAGCACGGGGGAGGAGTGCGTGCTGATGAAGACGCCGCTCGCGGTGTCGCGGACGGTGGTGTCGATGACCTTCGTCGCACTGTCCTCTTCGAGCGCGATCCCGGGCCGGTCGGTCGAGGAGATGTCGCAGTGCTGGATGGTGCCCTGCGCCTGCCCGTTCGCGCAGACGCCGTTTCCCTTGGCGTGGCGCAGGGTGCAGTCCCGCACCATCGGGTTGCCGCGTTCGGCGATGACCACGGCGGAGGTCTGGACGTGTTCGACGACGCAGTCCTCGATCGTGCTGGGCGCGGGCGAGGTGACCACGATCCCGGCACCACCGGGGTTGGTCACCCGGCAGCCCCGCATCGCCAGCGAACCCGAGTTGCGGGCCAGCACCGCCGTCCAGGCGGCGCCGATGATCTCGCAGTCCTCCACCGCGGCCTGGCCGCGGGAGATGTCGACGGCAGGGAGGGTTTCGTGCTGGCCCCGCAGCACCAGACCGGTGAGCTTGACGGCCTCGGCGTTGAGCTGGACCGCGCTGCCCTGCCGGGCCACGATCTCCACGGTCCCGCGTGCGTCGCTGGCCGCGATGGTGACCACCTTGGTCACCGTCAACGATTCGTCGTAGCGACCCGGCAGCACCGAGATCACCGTGCCGTTGCGCGCGTCCTGCAACGCGGCCGAAATGGTGCGATACCCCTGATCGCGGTCCACCGTGAGCACGTGCCGTGACACGAGCGCTCCCCTCGTCGTTCTGCGGGCGGAACCTGCCCTCGGGTTCCACACTGGACAACGTGGCGGGGATCCGATCGGGTTCACCGGTCCGGCGAAACTGCCGGTGCTTCTTCATGGTCGCGGACGCCGGTGAATGCTCAACTGGGACAATGAGGCGACAGCTGGCGGTCGCGTGCGCGACACTCACCCTTCTCGCGAACGGTGGTCTCGCTTCCGCGCAGGACACCGAACTCCCGCAGATCCCGCAGGCGCTGAAAGCCGGGCAGGCGTGCACCGCCGCGTCGGGCAAGAAGGTCCCCTCGGTGCCGTGGCAGCTGCCCTACCTCGGCGCGGACCGGCTCTGGGCACTGGCGAACGGGGAGGGCGTGACCGTCGCGGTGGTGGACACCGGCGTCGACGGTGCCGTGTTGCCGAGCAAGCCCGTCGGCGAGGGCGGGTCCGACTGCGTCGGGCACGGCACGGTCGTCGCGAGCCTGATCGCCTCCCGTGCCGACGGCACCAAGGTTTCCGGGCTCGCGCCCGGGGCGGACGTACTCGCGGTGCGCGGTACGGAGAAGTCCGGCGCGGCGACCGCGGCGACCATCGCGAGCGGCCTCGACGCCGCTGTCGCGGCAGGCGTGCGGATCATCTGCGTCGCCCCGGCCGTCACCGAGGCGGATGCCGTGCTGCGCCAGTCGGTCGAGCGGGCGATCGCGGCGGGTGCCCTGGTCGTGGCGGCGGCGGGCCGGGACGTGACCACGGCACGCGACGTCCCGCCGGGGCCCTACTACCCGGCGGCGTTCCCCGGCGTGCTCGCGGTGACCGCCATCGGACCGGACGGGAAGCCGACCGCTTCCGTCGCCGGATCCCTTGCCGCGCCGGGAAACCTCGTGGTGGGCCGGGGACCCGGCGGTGGCGCCGCCGTCGGCGCCGGCCCCGCGTTCGCCGCCGCGCACGTGGCAGCCGCTGCGGCGCTGATCCGGTCCTACCGCCCCGAGACGACCGCGGCCGACCTCGCCCGGCGGTTGCGGGACACCGCGTACCCGCAGGCCGGCGTCTCCGTCGTCGACCCACTCGCCGCCCTGACGTCCGTCGCGACGGCGAACGGTGCCGTGACGGCACGCCGCGAGCCGGTCGTGGTGACGCCCGCGCCGGACCTCGGCCCGGCCCGGCAGGGCGCGTGGAGCGTCGTGGCCGGGGTGCTGGTGGCGGTCGCGCTGCTGGGCGCGGCCGCGGTGGTGGTGCCGCGAGGGCGTCGGCGGGGCTGGCGAGGCGGCCCCGTACGCAACCGCCATTAGAGGACTAAACGCGCCGGTTACCGGTCGCCTCGCTTGCGCCGCCCGGTGTCGCCCCGGTGTCGCCCGGTGTCGCCCCGGTGTCGCGAAAGCCACTTTCGGGACATCTGATGTCCCGAAAGTGGCTTTCGGGACATCCGCGGGGGTTGTGACCATCGTGCGCCGCTCGATGTCTCAAAGGGTCCTTTGGGGACGGTGAGCGTCTCGAAGGGGCCCTTCAGGACGCCTGGGTCCGGGCGCGATCGCCATTAGAGGACTAAACGCGCCGGGTGTGCAGACGCAAGTAGAGGACTAAACGCGCCGGGTGTGCAGACGCAAGTAGAGGACTAAACGCGCCGGGTGTGCAGACGCAAGTAGAGGACTAAACGCGCCGGGCAGGGAGTGGGTCGTGAGTGGTAAGTGGCATCGGGACGTCACTTACCACTCACGACCCGGGCGGCCGGGCAAGCCGCCGGAAGCCCTTTCGCCGCCGCGGGGGTGGGGTGGCGGCGAAAGGGCGGGTCACTTCGCGACGAGCTCCGCTTCGTGGGCCGAGAGAGCCGTCTGTACCACGGTCGTTCCGCGCCGTGTCGCGTATTGCGCGCGGCCGGGGCTCAGGACGCGCGGCCGCACCTCGCCGAACACGATGCCTTCCGACAGCGGGCACGACAGCAGCATCATCGGGGTGTTGACCTCGACGAGCCGCCGCAGCAACGGATCGTTCGCGCCGCGTCCGATGCCGTTCGCGCCGCGGGCGACGACCAGGTGCAGGCCCAGCGCGTTCCCTTGGGCCAGCGGGTCGAACAGTTGCTGGAAGAGCGCGTTCGACGACGACGCCACCATGTCGTAGTCGTCGATCACCACGAACACCTGCGGTCCGGTCCACCAGTCGCGCAACCGCAGGCGCGCCGGGGTGATGTCCGGGCCCGGGATCCGGGTCTGGACCGCCCGCGCGACGCCGTCGATCATGTCGTGCACCGAATCCCCGGACACCGCGTAGCCCAGCTGGTATTCCTGCGGCACGGCGTCGTAGAGGCCGCGGCGGTAGTCGACCGTGATGATCCTGGCCTCCTGCGGGGTGTACCGCTTCGTGATGCCGTCGATGACGAGCCGCAGCAGGTTCGTCTTCCCGGATTCCACGTCGCCGACGACCATCAGGTGGGGGTTGTCCTCGAAGTCGTGCCACAACGGTTCGAGCCGCTGGTCGTCCAGGCCCAGCGCGAGCCGCATGTCCGCGTCCGGCGGGGGCAGTTCGGCCCGGTCCAGTACCGGCGGCAGCATCCGGACCGGGGGAGCGGGCGGGCCATGCCATGCCGACGCTATCCGGGCCACCAGTGCCTCGACGTGTTCGGCGACGTCGCGGTCGACACCGTCGATGGACGGCAGCGCGGTCAGGAAGTGCAGTTCCTTGTCGGTGAGGCCGCGCCCGGGGAGCTTCGGCACGGTCGCCGCCGCCCGCATGTTGATCACCGAATCGACCGGGTCACCCAACCTGAGTTCGAGTTGCGTGCCGACGAGGTCGCGGACGGCGCTGATGATCTCGCTCCACCGGCTCGACGCCAGCATCAGGTGGATGCCGTAGTTGAGGCCGCGGGAAGCCAGTTCGATGAACGTCGGCAGCAGGTCCATGAAGTCCTGCCGGATCGTGGACCAGCCGTCGATCACCAGGAAGACGTCACCGTGCCGCTGGTCGGCGAACTCCCCGGCCGCCCGTTTGCGCCGGTAGGTGGCCATCGAGTCGATGTCGTTGTCGGTGAAGAACCGCTCCCGGCGGGTCAGGAGCGAGGTGACCTCGCCGATGGTGCGGTGGATGCGTTCGACGTCCAGCCGTCCGGTCACACCCCCGACATGCGGGAGTTTCCGGAGACTGGTCAGCGTTCCGCCGCCGAAGTCGAGACAGTAGAACTGGACCTCGGCCGGCGTGTGGGTCAGCGCCAGCGCGGTGACGAGGGTGCGCAGGGCGGTGCTCTTGCCGCTCTGCGGACCGCCGACGATCGCGACGTGCCCGTCGCTGCCTGCCAGGTCGACGAGCAGCGGATCGCGGGTCTGGTCGAACGGCCGGTCGACCAGGCCGACCGGGACGGTCAGCGCACCGCGGCCAGGCCACTCCGGCGCGGTGAGCCCGTGTTCCGGGGTTTCGACCAGCGGCGGCAGCAGTTCGTCGAGGGAGCTGGGTGCGTCCAGCGGCGGCAGCCACACCTGGTGCGCGGGCGGACCGGCGTCGCGGAGCCGGTCGACGGCCAGTTCCAGCAGGCTCGGCACCGCACCCTCGGGTTCGGGCTCGGCCACCGGGACCGGTTCGGGTTCGGCCACCGGTTCGGCGCGGGCGGCGAACTTCGAGGTGAACGGCACGATCTGTTGTGCCACCACGGCTTGTTCGACGTTCCGGCGCACCACCCGGTGCGGACCGGAGACATAGGCCGCCTTGAACCGGTCCAGCGCCGCGGTGCCGCTCTTGAGGAAGCCGTTCCCCGGATCGGAAGGCAGCTGGTAGGCGTCCGGCACCCCGAGCACCCCCCGGCTTTCCATCGCCGAGAAGGTGCGCAGGCCGATCCGGTACGACAGATGCGATTCCAGCTGATGGATCCGGCTTTCGTCGAGCCGCTGCGAGGCGAGCAGCAGGTGGACGCCCAGCGACCGGCCGAGCCTGCCGATCATGATGAACAGGTCCATGAAGTCGCGGTGTGCCGAAAGCAGCTCGCTGAATTCGTCCACCACCAGGAAAAGCGTGGGCAGGGGAGCGAGCGGGGTCCCGTTCGCCCGTGCCCGCTCGTAGTCCAGCACGGAGCTGTAGTTGCCCGCCTTGCGCAGAAGTTCCTGGCGCCGCATCAGTTCCCCGTTGAGCGCTTCACGCATCCGGCCGACGAGCGCGGCCTCGTCGGCGAGGTTCGTGATCACCGCCGAGGTATGCGGCAGCCCGTCCAGGCCGAGGAAGGTCGCGCCACCCTTGAAGTCCACCAGGACGAAGTTCAGGATCTCCGACGAATGGGTCAGCGCCAGCGCCAGCACCAGGGTGCGCAGCAGCTCCGACTTCCCGGAACCGGTCGCGCCGATCAGCATCCCGTGCGGGCCCATGCCCGCCTGCGCGGATTCCTTGATGTCGAGGTCGACGGGCTGGCCGCCGGGGCCGATGCCCAGCGGTACCCGGAGCCTGCCGCCGGGCCGTTTCGCCGCCCAGCCCGCCGCGACGTCGTAGGTCTGGATGTCGCTGATGCCCAGCATCGCCGAAAGATCGAAGTTGGCGGCCATCGGTTCGGCCGACTTCCGCCGCGCGCCGACGCGGAACGGCGCGAGCCGCATCGCCAGCGCGGTCGCGGTGTTGACGCCGATCCCGTCCGGACGGCCGAGGTCGCCCGCGACCTCCTTGTTGTGCTGATCGACGGTGATCAGCTTCAGCATCCGGTCTTCGAGCCGGAGCCGCAGGGTCAGCGGGTCGTCCTGGATGGACAGCGCCGACGACAGGTCGACGACCGTCGTGTTGCGATAGCCGTCCCCGGCGAGCCGGGACGTGGGCGGCACGGTGACCCCGTCCACGAACAGCATCACGCACGGTTCGTGGCTGTCGGGCAGGGCGTCCGGATCGAAACCGGGCCTGGTGGCGAACTCGTCGCCCATCGCGTTCTCCAGTTCCGCGATGGACTCCACCACCAGCCGGGCTTCCCCGGCGCCGTCGGTCTCACTGGGATGCAGGTTGTGCGGCAGCCATTTCGCCCATTCCCAGGCGGCCCGCCGTTCGGGCGCGGTGAGCACGACGATCCGCAGCTCCGCGGGGGAGTGGAAGACCGCGAGATGCGCCATCATCGACCGCGCGAGGGCTCGGATCCGCTCGCCCTCGTCCCCGGCGGCCTGTACCAGGATCCGGGCGAACGACGGCAGGAACACCGCGACCGGCTGGTCGGTCACCGTGCCGTAGGCGTGGATGAACCGGCGCAGCGCGTGCGCGGACAGCGGCTCCAGATCGTCGACAGGCTTGGTGGACAACGGGTTCAGCCGCCACGCGAGCCGTTGCGGGCCCCGCGCGACCCGGATCTCCCCGAAGTCGTCGTCCTGCGCGTCCCGTTCCCACATCCGTGACGTACCGGGCAGCGACCACAACGAGGTCGGGTCGGGATGCCGCCACGCCAGTGCTTCCCGTTGGCGGGTCACCACTTCCCGGACCTTGCGGCGGGATTGCGCCAGGTAGCGGAGGTAGTCGCGCCTGGCGTCGTTGAGTTTCTGTTTGCGTTCGCCCGCGCTGCGGCCGAGCTGGCCGACCAGCATGGCCATCGACGACACCGTCATCAGCCCGGCGGCCAGGTAGCTGAACGCGCCGTTCTCACCGGGACGGACGAACAGCAGCACGGTCGCCGTCGACGACAGCGCCATCGGCAGGTACATCATGACCGCGCCGGCACTGCGCTGGACTTCGGGCAGCGTGGGCGGTTCCTGGATACTCAGCTCGCCCTCGGGCATTTCCGGTCCTGGCCGTCGCGGCCCCTTGCGGAATGTGATTACACTCAAGCCCGGATTCCTTCCCTCTCGGACGCGCTGTGGTGGCAGCTCCACAAGAGGTGACGAAATCCGACCACGCGACGGTTCACTTCCGGATCCGCGCGCTGGTCGCCGAAGCGAAGGCGTGTGCCATGGCGACCACTTCAGGACTGTGCAAGCTCCGAGTCCGTGCCCCAGCGGCCAGTTTCGCACTGGCCGTGCCGGTGGACATCCCGTTGATCGACCTGATGCCGACGATCCTCGGCCACGCGGGTGAGGACCTGGCGGAGGAGGGGGTGGATCACGACGGCTGGATCCTCCAGCGGCTCGGTGATCCCCCGCTCGACCAGGACGCCACGGTCGACGTACTCCAGCTGCGTGACGGCGAGACCCTCCATCTGCGACCGCGTCGTGAACAGTTGCCCGCCGTTCACTTCGACGACATCATCGACGGGCTGTCCACCGAGGCCCGTGCCCGGCCGGATTCCTGGAGCCCGGACGCGACGCGCTGGACGATGCTCGGCTGCGTCCTGGCCGTCGCGTCGTCCGCGTTCTGGCTGCTGGCGTCGGCGCCCGTCGCCTGGCCGACACTGGTCGCCGCCGGGGTCGCGGCCTTCTTCCTGCTGGTGTGTTCCGCCACCGCTGCCCGCGCGCTGGGCGACCGGCCCGCCGCGCTGGCGCTGGCGCTGGCCGCGGTCCCGTTCTTCGGACTGGCCGGGTCGCTGATCCCGCACGGACCCGACGGCCCGGTGCTGACCGGTGCGCGGCTGCTGGCCGCCTGCGTCGCCGGTGCCGGAGCCGCCGCGCTCGGCATGGCCGCGGTGGCGGATTTCGCGCCGGTGTTCATCTCGGTCGCCACGTTCGGGCTGCTGTGCGCCACCGGCGGGCTGGTGATGATGCTCGGTGCGGATTCCGCGCCGGCGTCGGCGACGATCATCGCGGTGATCGCCGTACTACTGGGCGCTTTCGTCCCGAGGATCGCCTTCCGGCTCTCCGGGCTGCGGTTGCCGGGATTGCCCACCAGCGCGCGGGAACTGCAGGAGGAACTCGATCCGCATCCCGGTGACGAGGTCGTCGGCAAGGGCCGGGTCGCGGACGCCTTCGTGACCGCGTTGTTCGCCGCGATCGGCATGGCCTGCCTCGTCGCGCTCGAGTTCGTCGTCCGTGACCGGTCCTGGCAGGCGATCACCTTCGTCGCCGTGCTCGGCACCCTGCTGCTGGTGCACGGCCGCGCGCTGGGCAGTGTGCGGCAGCGGCTCTCGGTGATCGTGCCCGGGGCGTACGGCGTGCTGCGGCTGCTGCTGGCCTCGCAGGCAGGCGTGTCGAATCCGGTGCCGATGGTGGCGGGGATGTTCGCGCTGGCCGCGGTGGTGCTGGTGGCGCGCTGGACCGTACCCGGACGACGGCTGCTGCCGCAGTGGGGCAGGCTCGCGGATCTCGCGGAGACCCTTGCCGCGGTGTCGTTGCTGCCGCTCGCGTTGTGGCTGCTCGGCGTGTTCGCGTTCGTGCGCGGGCTCGGGGGCTGAGGGATGAACTCCAAGACCGATCAGGTCCAGGCGCACAAGTTCATGCTGGGCCGGTTGACCTCCGCGATGCTGAGGGTGGATCCCGACGCGGCCGAAAGCCCCCTGCAGCGGACCTACCGCGGCAGCGTCATCGGCGTGCTGGTCGCCGCGCTCGCCTGCGTCGGCCTGCTGGTTTTCGGGCTCGTGTCGCCGGGCGGCAACAAGTCGTGGAAGGTGGACGGCGCGCTGGTCGTCTCCGACTCTTCGGGGGCACGCTTCCTCTACGTGGGCGGGAAGCTGTTGCCGGTGCTGAACTTCGCCTCGGCCAAACTGGTGGCCGGGAACCAGCTCGCGGTGAAACACGTCTCCGAGGCGTCGCTGAAAGAGGTCCCGCGCGGCGAACCGCTGGGGATCATCGGCGCGCCGGACGCGCTCCCCGTCCTCGCCGACGATCCGTGGGAGGTGTGCACCGCCGTCGATCGTGATCAGGCCGGGCCGACCGCCCTGCGTGTCGGCGGCGTGTCGGCGAACCCGCTCGGTGACGACGCCGCGGTCGTCGCGGTCACCCCGGACGGGGCGACCTTCCTGCTGTGGAAGGGAAAACGGCATCGAGTGGCGGCCGATCGGGGTGCGCTCGACGCGGTGGACGGCGTGCTCCAGCCCGTCAAGGTGCCGACGGCGTTGCTGGACGCGCTGCCCGCCGGCCCCGACTTCGGGCCGCCCGGGATCGACGGCCTCGGCGGGGCGGGACCGGCCCTCGGCGGGGCGGAAGCCAAGATCGGCAGGCTGTACGCCGTCGCGGGCGAACCCGCGCAACGTTACGTGCTCACGAAGGCCGGGTTGACCCCGTTGTCCGAACTGGACGCCCGGTTGCTGACCGCCGACCCCGAAGTCCGCCGGGCGGCGTACGGCGGCGGCGACGTCGCGGTGGCCCAGCTGCCGGGACGAGTGGTCAGCGAACACCTGGCCTCGGCCGAGCAGCCGCCGCCGACGAACCCGCCCAAGGCGCTGGCACTCCACAGTGGACAGGGGCTCTGCGCGCTCGTCACCCCGGACGGCGACGCGCCGCGCACCCAGGTGGCGGTGACCGACCGGTTCGCCAAGGCGGGACAGGTACCGGCGAGCCAGCCCGGGGTCGCGACGCCCTGTTCCCGGGTCGACCGGATCGCGGTGCGGCCCGGCTCAGGGGCACTGGTCCGGGCTTCGGCCGCGTCGGGACGGGCCGGTGACGGCCTCTTCCTGGTGACCGACACGGGCGTGAAGTACCCGGTTCCCCCGGCCGGCGCGAAGGCGCTCGGTTTCGAGCAGGCCGTCTCGAACGGGTTGCCGACGCCGTTGCTGAACCTGCTGCCGACCGGGGCCGCACTGGATCCGGCGACCCTGCGTGACGGGGGAGCGGTCCTGCCCGAGGCCGCGACCTGCGGTCCCTGACCGGAGGAATCGGCACCGGCAACTTCTGCCGGTCGTTCCGCATGGTCCGCGGGGCCGGGACTTGGTGTCCTTGCGGTGGACCGTCATGGCGGGTGCCTACTCCGCCACACCGCGAGCAAGGGACGAGCGACCGATGAGCACGCATTTCCAGAAGTCCGACAGTGGGATGAAGAGTGGCCTCGCGGCCATCGAAGAGTGTGAATCCGCGTGCAAGACCATCCACTCGGGGGTGACCGGGGTCCGCAGTGACCTGCGGGCAGGCTGGCAGGGCGCCGCCTCCCAGACCTTCCTCAACCAGTTGGAGATGTGGGAGACCGACTACGTCCAGGTGCTCAAGATGCTCACGGAGATCAAGGAACTGGTCAACGAAAGCGACCAGACCATGAACGTCAACGAGGAGAACGTCAACCTGAGCGCGCTGACGGCGTTCGGCGGCAACGAGGGCAACCGCATCTTCCACGCGCTTTCCTGAATCCCCCTTCCGCGTCCCAGAAAGGAAACGAACATGAGCACTCCCCACGACGGCTTCATGGTCAGCGGCAACGTCCCGCACCTTGCCGAGCGGATGGTCGCGCTGAGCAAGCAGATCGACGCCGCGCTGCTCGACCTCGAGCAGTCCATCAAGCCGATGACCGACACCTGGGTCGGTCAGGGTGCCACGTCCTACACGGATCTGCAGATCCGGTGGCACAACACCACGAAGGCGATGGAGGGCCGGTTCTCCAAGGGCCACCAGACGCTGGCCATGTCCTTCGAGAACTACCAGCGCACCGACACGAACATCGGGGCGAAGTTCCAGATCTGAGCCGGGTTCGCTCGACGGAAAGGGAGTAGGGGCGTGGCGGACGAGCCGGACAGCGGCGACATCAAGATCACGATCAGCTTTCTGCAGAAGTTCCAGTCCGAAGTGCTGCGGAAGCTGGTCACCGACCTGGAGACGAGCAAGGACGTCCAGGAACTGGCACTGGCGGCGAACAACCCCACCGGGAAACGGCGACTGCTGGCAGGCGTGGAGACCTGGGAGCCCGCCAAACTGCTGATCGAGAAGTACGAGGGGAAGACCGGTACGGCGCCCACCTTGTGGACGCAGGTCGACCTGATCCAGAAGCGGCTCGTCCAGCTGGACACCAACATCTCCGAGGCGGTGCGGATCGCGACCAGCGGCGAGGACGAGAACATCAAGCTGTCCACCGAACTCACCATGAGCCAGGTCGGCGAGATCCTCGGTGCCACGCCCGCGCCGCCCGGCACCGGCAATCCGGGAACCTGATCGCGATGACGTCCCCGCCCCCGAAGATCGGCAAGGAAAGTTCGCTGACACCGTGGGAAGAAGTCCTCAACTACTTCGACGCCACGAGGGATTCGGCAACCCCCCTGAAGGTGCCCAGCCGGACCACCATTCTCGGCGTCCCGTGGCTCAAGTGGGACGTGTGGTCCGCCGTGCAAGGCTGGAAGGACCCACACGGCTGGGATTTCACCGCGTGCAACGAGACCCACTGGATGAAGTACTGGGCCGTCGCGAGCGTCAACTACGCGGGGCTCGACCCGGTGATGGCCACGTTCTACGGCAACATCAACGAAACCCTCGCTTCGATGCCGGGCGATCCGAACTACAACCCGCTCGGGCAACCGTGGACGTTCGGGCGGGCTTTCGACGCGCTGAACGGGACCAAGACCCTGCTCGGCAAGCTGTCGGCCGACCTGAAGCCCTGGCGGGGCAAGACCGGGAAGAGGGGTGACGACTTCCAGGGCAGCGGTGCCGGTGCGTTCCGGGACTATCTGGACGACGTCATCTTCCGGAGCAACGACCTCGTGGCGCAGCTGGGAACGCGCTCCGGCGGACTGAACAACGCCCGCTCCGTCGACGATCCCGGAACCACGGCCGTCAACGAAGGCGAAAGCGGCCTTCGGTGGGCTTTCAGCAAGCTCCAGCAGGGTTTCGACACGTGGAAGAACGGGACGAACACGGGGTACCCGACCGCGCTCTTCGGCACGGTGACGGCGCCGAATTCGCAGCTCTGCTGGCCGGGTGGCGCGATGAGTGCGATCTGGAACTCCGACGGGTTCAAGGCGGACCTGCAGGCCAACGCGACTTCGACGTCGGAATGGAGCGGGGCCGAGCGCTTCCCGAGAAGCGGGAAGATGCAGGCGGACGCCAGAAGTCCGGAGTTCTGGGAAGGGCTCATGACCGCGGCGCGTGACCTGTGGACCGATCACCTCGAAGCCACCCTCGATGTCGCTGCCACCGCCGTCCTCACGGCGCTCCCCACGAGCTACGACGCCGCCAGGGCGCTCCTGCCGACGATCAGGGAGCCGCGTCGCCTCAATCTCCACAAGACGCCCACGCCTCCGCCCGGCACGCAGGGCCCGCCTCCGCCGATTCCGCCCCCGGTCCCGCCTCCGCCGACGGGTGGGCCCAAACCGCCGCCTGGTTCCGGAAAAGGCCCGCCCAAGGTCCCGGATCCCACCACGGACGGCAAGAACGACAAGAACGACAAGGACAAGAAGGGGCCTCCCGGTGGCCCGCCCCCGCCGACCCCGCCGCCGGTTCCGCCGAGGAACGGGGGCAACCCGCCGCCCGCCCCGCCGAAACCGGACGACAAACTGAAGGTGCCGACAGGCTCGACCATCGGCCCGGACGGTGTCGTGCTCGGCCCCGACAAGAAGCCCTTGCTCGACCCGCTCGGACGGCAGATCGTCGTGCCGCCCGGCTCGAGGGTGGGCCCCGACGGGAACATCATCGGGCCGAAGGGCGACAAACTCGCCGAGAAGGACCGGTTGGCCCGTCCGGAGCCGGTCAAGAAGGACCCGTCGCAGCAGACGGAGCTGGACAAGTACCTGAAGTCTCTGCGTGGCGACAACACCCCGTCGGTGCCGACCTTGCTCAGCGGTTCCCATACGCCGTCGTCGTCGCTCTCGTCCGGCGGTTCGCCGAGCCTCCACAATGGATCTTCGGGTGCCAGGTCGTCGGTGGGGTCGATCGGGGCGCCGGGTCCACTCGGCGCGACGAGCGGGCACGAACCGCCCGCTCCGCCGTCCAAGACGGTGACGACCGAGGGCGGCCCCTCGCTGATCAAGAACCAGCAGGGGAACGGGAACCAGCAGAACGGGATGGGCGGTGTGCCCTTCTACCCGCCGACCGCGGGTGGTGGTGGCGCCGGCGCGGGTGCGGGCGAGAACAAGGGCGAACGCGACCGGACCACCTGGCTGACCGAGGACGAGGAGACCTGGGGCACCGACCCGAAACTCCCGCCTTCGGTACTGGGCGGACGCAGGCGTGGCGGCCGGGCCGCGGGCGGGCAACGCAACTACGGACAGGGAGGAAACGATGGCCGACTGGCTGGAGGAGCAACTTCACCAAACTATGGCCATGCTGAAGGATCAGCGTGACCGGATCGAGTCGGCGAAGGCCGATCTCGCTTCACGGACGTCTTCCGCGACTTCGGCGGACCACATGGTGACGGTGACCGTGGACGCGCAGAACTCCGTGGTGGGCATCAAATTCAACACCACGAAGTACCGTTCCATGCCGCCGGAACAGCTCGCCAGGACGTTGCTGGACGTGCTCGGCCGGGCCAAGGAGGGCATGACGGACACCGTGGTCGAGGTCTTCGGTCCGCTGATGGACCAGCGGGACGACCTCCGCGCGGCCATGGCGGGCAACACCGAGGTCGACAAGATGTTCTCGGGCCTGTGGAAAGAGGCGCCGTCGGACGCCTTCGGCCGGGGAAGGGACTGATTCCCCGTGGCGCTGGGCGGGCCGGACCCGAAGACGTGGGTGTGGGAGGAAGCCCTCAACATCTTCACCGTCGACCCCACCTTTCCCGTGGTGCCACAGCGTTCGACCGTCGTCGGGGTGCCGTGGCTGACGTGGCGCGTCTACACGCACCTTCGCGGTCCCAGCAACAAGGTGCCCTCGAACATGATCCACGCGGAAGGCATGACGTTCTTCACGTCCTGGTACGCCGTCGCCGACGCGAGCAAGGAAGTGGAGGGCGCGGCGGCACCTTTCTTCACCAACGGCAACAAGGTCGTCGACTCCTTGAAGGAGGACACGAACGACGTCGCCAAGTACTCCACCTTCGAGCTGGCGTCGACCACCCTGGGCGGGGTGGCGAACCTGCTGACCACGCAGGCGGGCCCGCTGGAGACCTGGCGGGACAAGACCGGCCACCGCGGTGACGACTTCCAGGGCACCGGTGCGGGCGCGTTCTGGAACGCGCTGGACGAGCTGGCCCACGGGAGCCGCGACCTCGTTGCCCAGATGACCAAGGACCTCACGACCTGGCAGACGCTGCAGCTGGCGGGCGGCCTGCTGAAGCGCGCCGGTGAGGTGCTCGACGAGGGTCGCGCGAAGTGGCAGGGTGGCGAGAGGTTCACCTATGACACCGGCCTGGGGTTCTCCGTCTCCGCGACGGGATCGGAGCTGTCCACCCCGAGCGGTGTGGTGCGCGCGATCTGGCAGGCCCCGGAACTGATCGCGGACTTCGCGAGCCACCCGCCCCCCAAGTACGACCGGGAGAGCGACGGCTGGCCGAAAAGCACCTTCCTCGGGGGCGTGCTGGACGAAGGCAACCTCGTCCCGCGCGAGAAGCTGGAACAAGCGGCGAAGAAGGTCTGGCAGGAACACCTGAAGGTCGCGGACACCAACGGGTCGGCGGTGGCCTGGTTGCTCGACCTGACCTACCGGCAGTCCCTCCCGTACCTGCCCACGATCCGGCCCCCGGTGCACCTCGACCTTTCCCGCGGCGGCGGCCCTCCCCCCGGCAGCGGCCCCGGAAGCGACGGCGCCGGCCCCGGCGGGGGAGACGGCTCGACCGGGGACACCGGCCCGGTCACCACGACGACGTCGTCGGGACCGCCGCCACCCCCACCGCCGTTCACCAGTATCGGCGGCGGGGGGCCGAAAGGCGGGCTGTTCCCGCCGCCCGGTACGCCGAACACGTTCCTGAAAGTGCCCACCGGCTCGTATGTCGGCCGGGACGGCGTCGTCATCGGCCCCGACGGGAAACCCGTCCTGGGCTCCGACGGCAGGCCGATCATCGTCCCGCCGGGCTCCCGGGTGAACGGGAACGGCGAGATCGTCGGGCCGAGGAACACCGGGAACCTCGAACAGAAAGACCGGCTGCGCAAGGCCTACCCGCCGCCGGGCACCAAGGTTTCCGGCAATGCCGGGGAATCGGCGATGGAGCGGTACCTCAAGTCGTTGCGGCGCACACCGCCGCCGCTCCCGCCCCTGCGCGCACCCGACACGATGCCCCTGACCATGTCGAAATTCGACCCGCTGTCGAACTTCCACAGTGGACCGGGCGCGCTCGGCGGGAGCCGGATCGGGGTGTCTTCGGACCTGTCGTCGTCGCTCGCCCCGCCGTCCGGCGGGAAACCGGCGACCACGTCCACCGCGGGCCCGCCGCTCGGCGGTCCCAAAAGCGGGGCGGGATCCGGGAACGGGGTGCCGTTCTATCCGCCCTCGGCGGGCGGCGCGGGCGGTACCGGTGGTGCCGGACAGGGGAAGGGCGAACGCGACCGGACGACCTGGCTCGCCGAGGACGAGGAAACCTGGGGCACCGATCCGACGGTCGCGCCGGGAGTACTCGGCAGACGCAGGACCCGTACTCGCGGGCCCGGTAGTACTCGAATCACTTCGCAACCGCAGCGCGACTACACCTCCGGACTCGGCGAGGGCGCTGCCACCGGCGGCAGCACGGGATGAGGAGCAGACGATGACCGATTTCCGAGCGGACCCCAGGGCAATGCAGACACTTTCCGAGGCGTATCAGCAGATCGGGGCAAAGATGCGCAGGATCAGCGCACTGGGCACGGACCGGCGGGACCTGATCTTCGAGGCCGCCGGTGACGACGAGATGGGAACCGAGATCAAGGAAAACCTCGGTGACCCGGTGACGAAGATCGAGGGTGCCTTCGTCGCGATCGGCGAGGTCGTCGAAAACCAGACCACCGTGACCAAGGGGATGGCGGCGAAGCTCACCATCGCGGAAAACGAAAACATCGTGAACGTCCACAACGGACTCAAGCGCTAGCGAGCAAGGAAGCGGGAGCACCATGCCCTCGGAGGCAGAACAGTCCACCGGCGTCGCGGTCGCGACGGCGCCGGCCGTCACCGAAGTGAAGGCGGACGTGGAAACCACGCCGTCCCCGGACGCCGAGACCGTCGCGGCCGGTGCCGTACCACCGGTCGTGGAGGCGGGTACCGAGGTCGAGTCCTCGACGCCGCCGCCGGGCCGGATGTCCAAACCGGTGATCGTGGCGGCGGCCGTCGCCGGTGTCGTGCTGGTCGCCCTTCCGCTGGCGCTCAGCGGACTGCTCACGGGCGACCGGCCCGGTGAAGGACCCAACGCGGCGGGTTACGCGAAGGATCTCCCGCCGGACGGCGGATTCGTGCCGGGCCTGGCCGCTCCGCCCACCGACCTCGGCGGCATGCCCGTCGGCCCGCCCGGTGCCCAGCTGCCGGGCCAGGCGCCAGGAGGCGTCCCGGCGGGTCAGGCGGGCGCGGCCGCCGATCCCGGCACCGCCGGTCTGCCCGGCGGGCCGCCTCCCCCCGCGCCCGCCGGGGGAGGCCCGGCTCCGGTGCCGCAGCACCAGGCCCCGCCGCCCCCGCGGCAGCCGCAGGGACCACCCGCCCCGGCCGCGAAGACGGTCTCCTACGAGGGCATGGCGGGCAAGGGATGCGGTGGGGGCACCGGATTCGCCGGCGTCGGCGCCTACAGCGACGGCAAAGCGGGCTGGGTGAACCACGGCGGTGGCGGCTGCGGCTCGGCGTTCGTCTCCATCCCCATGTCCGGCGACGCGAACAAGGACGACCCCAGCGCGTACGGGCTGTGGACGTTCAACACCGGCCCGGTGACCACCGGTTCGTGCGCGGTCTCGGTGTTCGTCCCGAACGGCGACGCGACGGTGGCGGGCGGGAGCCCGTCGGTGTACCGCGTGTTCGACCGGTTCGCGGTGGACAAGGGGACGCCGGTCGGGTCGTTCCAGATCGACCAGAACGCCAACCGCGGCCGGTGGGTCGGCGTCGGCACCTTCCGGATCAACGGCGCGAAGCTGGCCGTGCAGCTGCTCAACCGGGGCCGGGACTGGTCGGGTTCCACCAAGACCTACGCGCACCATGGCGCGGCGACGGTGAAGGCCAAGTGCCAGGCCTGACGGCTCTGGACGGGCGGTGGGTACCGACCCCCCCGCCTCGCAATCCCGATGTCGCGAAAGCCACTTTCGGGACATCAGACGTCCTGAAAGTGGCTTTCGCGACACTGCCCGCCTGCCTGTCTGTCCACGGGTGGCGCCGGTGAACCGTTCGGCGGTCGGGCCGCGTTGTCTTCGGTGAAGAGGATCGGAGGCAGGGCGTGCCCATCAAGGTCGATCGCAGCGACTTCGGCGATGTGCCGGAGTGGGCGCGCACGCTCCTGGAGGTCCTCGGCGTCTCGTGGCCCGCCGCGAACCAGCACAAGTTCCGCCGGGCGGCGGAGGAGTACGACGCGACGACGAACTTGTTGAAAGAACTTCCGAGCGACATCGCCAGGGTCAAGCGGGCGATCGACGACAAGCTGTCGATGCCCGAGGCGGGTGACGCTTTCGACAAGAGCATGGCCCCGCTCACCAACGGTTCGCCGAACGTGCTGGAGGAACTGGCCGACGGGACCAAGGGGGTCGCCGACGGCTGCCGCAAGATCGCCTTGGACGTCGAGTACGCGAAGTACTCCGCGATCGGCCAGCTTTTCCTGCTGGCGTACGAGATCGCGATGGAGTACGCCCTCGCTTCCGTCACCGCGGGCGCGTCGCTCGCGAACATCACCTGGCATTACGCCCTCACCCGCGGTTATCTGCTCACCCTGTTCAAGATGCTCGTGCGGGCCATCGTGTTCGAGGTGTTCATCGGTGTCACCGGCGGACTGCTCATCGACGTCGCCGTGCAGCGGCTTCAGCACGAGCGGACCGAATGGGACGACGACGCCACCAAACAGACGGCGATCTCGGGTGCGATCGGCGGGGTGCTCGGCGGCGCCGTCGGCGAGCTCGGCGAGAAGCTGGGCCGCAAGGTCGGCAGCCTGCTGGGCAAGGACTTCGGCAAGATCGCCACCGACGACCTGCTCAAGCTGGTCAAGGATCTCAAGTTGCCGGGTGGCGACGAACTCGCCGAGAACTGGGTTCGCGACATGGGCCGTACGCTGACCGACCGGGCGGGCAAGCAGCTCACCGATCCGGCGACCGCGTTCACCAAACGGGCCGTCGAGGGCTTCAGTGACGAGGTGGCCGACCGGTTCGGCACCGCCTTCGGCAAGACGCTCGGCGACGACGCGGCACGGCAGCTCGGCAGGGACTACGCGCGTACGTTCGCGGACAACTGGGGCAAGCACGGCGTGAACGGCAGCGGGGCGTTCAACGACAGCCTGCGCGACGTCCTCGCGCCGCACAGCGACAAACTGGGCAAGGACGCCGTCGACCTGCTCACCGACAAGGTGCCGGACGTCCTGACCCGCAACGTCTCCGACAAGCTCGGGGGCAACCTCCTCGCCCGGGGCGCCGAATTCAGCACGACGTTCCTCTTCGAGGGTGTTTCCGGCGTGATGAGCCAGGCCGCGATGGCCGCTCTCAACGGCGAGACGGTGTCCGCGCAGGAATACGGGATGGGTTTCGTCGGCGGTGTGGTCGGCGGTGCCGTCAGCCACAAACTGGAGGGGATCGGGGAGCGGGCGCTCGACTCGGCCGTCACGTCGATCAAGGAGAAGTTCGGTCTCGGCTCGCTCGGCGGGCCCCCGGCGGATCTGTCGCTCGGCGGGAAGGGCGCGTCGGACGCGACGGCTTCGGGTCCGGTGAGCGGGCCGCCCACGACGCCCACGACGAGCACGCCGCCGACGACGCCCACGACGAGCGGCGGCGCGCCGACTCCGGGCACGACTGCCACGTCGGACACCAAGACCTCTTCGGACGCCAAGACCTCTTCGGACACCAAGACGACCTCCGACACCAAGCCGACCCCCGAGGCCAAGACCAAACCGCCGTCGGAAACGAAGACCGTCTCCGACGGCAAGTCCACCCCCGCCACGAAGTCCACTTCGGACACCGAGACGGAGTCCGCACCCACCGCCGTCCGGACCTCGTCGGGGAGTGCGGTGAGCGAGGACCGGACGG
The DNA here is from genome assembly GCA_049998115.1 of Amycolatopsis sp. cmx-4-19. Taxonomy (GTDB): domain Bacteria; phylum Actinomycetota; class Actinomycetes; order Mycobacteriales; family Pseudonocardiaceae; genus Amycolatopsis. Next base: position 253,397 of record JAEBEO010000008.1, read on the forward strand.
AGGACGAAGAACGACCGCGTACCCGTCCCGCCCCGGTGCGCACCAGCTCGGAGGAGCAGGCGAGTACGTCGGCCGCCGCCGCGAGCCACACGGACGCCGACGAGATCGAGGTCGCCGGGGAGACCGAAGACCGGGACGCCCCGGCACCCGCGATCGAGCTGGATCTCGGCAAGCCCTTCGTGGAAGACCTCTTCGACGGTCTGGAGCTGGACATCACACCCGCGCCGCGGCCGGTCGAGCTGCGCGAGCAGGAGTGGACGTCGCCGCATCCCGACGGCGGTGAACCGTTGACGCCGCACCGGCTGGTCGAGGAGTTCGGCTTCCCGCTGGTGAACCAGCAACGGTTCCAGTGGCTGGCCGACTGGTCGAACGTGGTGTTCGACGTCCGGCCGACCAATCCGGATTCGGTCCGCTGGCTCGAAGCGGGGGCGGTGCCGAAGCCGAAGGACATCAAGGCCAAGACGGTCGGCGAAGTCGACGTGCACCTGGGCGCGTCGCCGGATTCCATCGGCCTGGTCGGGTATTTCGCACCGCGGCTGCCGGAGAACCTCCCGGACCTGCCGCCGGAGACGCGGAAGAAGGTCGAGGCCCGGTTCGCCAATCGCAGCAAGGAGTTCTCCGCGCTCGCCGACGAGATGGCCGGGCTGGCGGCGCAGGGCCGGTACCGGGTGGTGGACGGGATCGTCCAGGCCAAGACCGGGAGTGGCGAGTTCCGCCCGATCACCGGCGATCACGACGTCTACCACATCCGATGTGTCGACGACGGTGCGTCGTTGACGACGTCCGACTACAACGACGTCGTCGACTTGCTGACCAAACGGAACATGGGCGTGCAGCACGGCGCGCATATGTACTGGTCGCCGCAGGGCGAGTTCCAGGAAAAGATCTTCACCGACATCGTCGAGCGCCATCAGGAGGGTGCGGAGGACGCCGAGCCGCTGATCCGCTTCGATCCCGGACAGCCGCCGAAGCTCGTTTACGCCGACCCGTTGTCGGCGCACGTCCCCGCGAGTGAAACCACCAGCACCGACGACGACACCGCGAAGGACGAGCAGGAGCTGAAGCTCGCGGACCTGCCGCCGTTCCTCGCCACCGGTCAGGCCCTCGGGTCGGCGCCGGTGCTTTCGGTCGAGGGGATCGGCGAACTCCGCGACGAGCTGGCCCGGGTGCTGCCCGATGCCGAGCCGTCGCGGCTCGACGCGATCCGCGACGCCGTCCACGACGATTTCGAGTCGGCGCTCAGCGGTCTCTACTTCCCGATCCATACCGGGAAGGGCTGGCGGGAGGTCCGGATCCGGGCCACCCTCGGCGGCGACGTGGTGAGTGAGCCGAGGGAGAAGACCAAGGCGGATCTCACGGTCCAGGGTGGCACCGCGAACGCGGAGAACCTCGCCGTCCTCCACGCCGGGGACGTCGGGACGGCCGTCACCGTGCAGGCACCGGTCGCCGGTCCGTATCTGACCGTCGGCGGGAAGGCCGCGCTGGCGGCGCCGGGCGCGACGCAGACCGTCGCGATGTCCACTTCGGACCAGCGGGCGATCCGTTCCGGGGAGGGGTCCCGGCGGGTCGGCCGGGACGTCGAGTTCACCGTCAGCGTCCACGACCACACCGGGAACGCCGTCGGCCGGGGCCGTCCGGTTCCCGGCAAGGTCACCGTGCGCGTCCCCGACGACCTGCTCCGCCTCACCCCGCCTGCCGGGCTGGGTGCGAAGGACCTGACCGAAGACGTCGGGCGCAAGCTGCCGAACCCGGTGCCCGAGGCGGTCACCGATCTCGGCGACGACGTGTTCACCGGGACCGCCGGGTTGCTGCACCGGTCGGTCACCGCGTTCGGCGCCCCCGGCCGGGAGGCGTTGCGCGCGTTCCTCGGCACCGCCGGTGTCCGGGAGAATTTCGGCGCCATGCTGGAAGGCTGGGTCAGCTCTCCCGCCCTGCTCAGCGCGGACGGCGGCAAGGTTGGGGCGGTGCGGATGAAGGCCGTGCTGACCAAGGCCGAACTCGTCGGCCCGACGGTCGCGACGCAGTTGCGGCTGCACGAGTCCGCGACCACCAGTTCCACCGTTTCGGCCTTCACCAAACGCGGGTTCGACGCCTCCGTCGCGTTCGGCGGCGGCGGCGGTGTCCAGGGGGCGCGCGTCGCGGCGGGGGTCGGCGTGGGCTACTCCGCGCGGACGGTGGACACCGCCGTGTCCGGCCGGACGTCGACGGCGAAGTCGGGTGTCCAGCTCAAGGGCGACATCGGCCTCTACCGGTTCGAGACCGAGATCGTCGTGCAGGCACTCGACGGCCGGGAAACCAGCACCACGGCGACGGTGTTCGCCAGGGTGGGGATGGCCGAGGCCTCGGTGCGGGGACTGCCGGTCCCGGACGGCACGGGTGACGGCCTGACCCGGCCGTCGGTGAAGAAGTTCCCGCCCGCGCAGCTGGCCGCCGGCCTCGCCGCGGGCAATGTGCGGGTCGGCGAGTTCGACGGCGCCGACGCCGTGCTGTCCGAGATCCGCGGCAAGTTCACCGAGAGCGGCCGGTACGCCGATCTGCTGCCCGGCTGGGACCGGAAGAAGGGTGCCCCGGCGAAGGGCGCGGCGCGGACCCTGGAAATGCTGGCGAACGAGCACCGGCTGCAGACGGCCCTTTCACCCTTGGCCCTGCGCAACCGCATGGACGCGTTGCTGGGTGCCGGGGTGTCGGTGACCCTCAAACGACAGGGCAAACTCCGGCAGGACCACGTCACCGTCACCGTCCGGCTGGAGTCGAAGAGCGTCGAGCACCTGGGACAGGCGACGGGACGCGTGGTCCGCAACGCCACGACCACCGGTCCGGCGCTGGGCGCGTCGTCGGCGACGAGCAAGGGCTGGACGGCCGGGCCCGAGGGCAAGGTGACCTTCGGGGCCACGGTGACGGGCTCGGCGAAGTACGGCAGCGGCAGTGGTGCCCGGACCGGTGCGGGCCCGGTCGCCGAATCGACGTACCTCACCATCGGCAGCCCCGACTCGGAGGGTTTCGCGCATCGGGGCCGGTTCGTCGTCTCCATCACCGGTTTCTCCCGTTCGCACGCGATGGTCCGGCAGACACTGCCCGGACCGCCGGGGACACAGGTGCCGGAGGTCCGGCGGATCTGGTCGACGCCCGAGGAAACGGGCGAAGGTCCCTTCCTGCTCCCGGCGAACTTCACCGTGTGGATGTCGGACAGCCTGACCCTGCCCGCCGACCCGGCGAAGTTCGCGCCGGGCGCGCCGCGCATCCGGGAGCTCGAACCGCCGCGATCGATCACCGGCCATTTCGAGGCACTCGCGCCGCCCGCCGTCGGCGAGTGGGTCGGCGTGGAAAGCATCGCCCACACCGGGAACGTCGCCTCCGCGGCGATGGACGCGCTGGTGGAGGTTTCCGACGGCGACCGCGCGCTCGTGCTGCCCGGCAGCGACGCGTGGACCGGCGTCCAGGCGATGCTCAGCACCGACAACATCAAGGCGGCACTGCGCTCGCTCACGCACGGCGCGGTGAGTGCCGACCTCGTCCACAGCCGCCGTCTCGCCGACCGGGTGGGCCGGATCGGTGTCGTCGCCCGGCTGGCGAACCCCACCTTCGTCCGGGTGGCCGACGACGCGGCCGGGGAGCGGTCCACTTCGGGTGGTTACCGCTTCGACGGCGGCAAGAGCAAGGGCAAGGGACCCGCGGTCACCGTGGGCGTGGCGGCGACCGGCTCGGTCACCGGCGATCCCGACGCCTCCGCCACCGGCGGCCTGACCACGAAACCCTGGGCGAAGACGACCACCAAGGCCGAGGGGCTCGACATCTCCGCGACCGTCGACCGCAACGTCACCACCGCGGCCGGTACGCCGCGGGTGCTGGCGCGGTTCGACATCGCCTTCACCGTGCTCGCCGAGTCGCGGCAGCAGACCGCGTTGCTGCGTCCGGACGCGAGGGGTGCCGCCCGCTTCGTCGACCTCCCCGGCGCCGCGCTGGTATGGCTCACCGAGGACCAGGCGCGCGAGTACGGTCTCCTGCCCGCCAAACCGGCGGGCCCGCGTGACCGGGACGAACGGCTCGCGGCGCCCGCGACCCTGTCACCGGGGAAACCGGGCGCGCTCGGGCTCGGCGCCGTCGAGCGGCTGCCCGACCTGTCCGATCTCGTACCCAAACTGTCCGCGAAGCTGGCCGACGCCAAGGTGCCGTTGCTGCCGGGCGTGTCGCTGGACGACGCGATGAACAACTGGGCGAGGCTCAGTGACCTCGTCTCGCCGGACAGTGTGCAGGGACTGGTGGACAGCGCGCTGGACGGCGGCATCCCGCTGCACACGCACCTGCCGAAACTGTTCACCGACAGCGGGTATCAGCTCCTGCTGACGGCGAAGACGCTGGGGGAACCGGCTTTCCGCGAGGTCGTCAACGACGGGCGGACCGTCGAACACAGCACCGTCCGGGCGGTGCGCAAGATCCGGGCCGAGGGCACGGCCACGTCGTGGTCGGCCGCGCTGCGGGCGGGTGGGCAGGAGAAGTACCAGAACGGCGGCGCGACGACGTCGGTCGGTGGTGCCGCCACCAAGGGCGTCGGCGCCATCAAGACGACCACCACCACCGAGGTCCTCACCGAACAGGAGACGCATCTGCGGACCGGGACCGGACCCGCCGCGCTGTTCGACGTCCCGGTCGAGTTCACCCTCGAAGTACGCCGTGACGACGAGATCGTCGCGGCCGCCGCCACCGGCGAGCGGACACTCGGGATCCGGCTGCTGGCCGACAACCTGACCGCGGGCACCGGGAACCGGCCGGACACCGGCGAGGACGCCGGGCCGGTCGGGCTGTCGGCGGAGGACGCCACCCCCGCCGCGCTGGCGCGGTGGCGGCAGGGCACGGTCACCACGCTGCCGGAAATGGCGTCGGTCGAGTCCGTGCGCGCCGCCGAGCGGCTGCGGACGGTCGTGCGGGACACGCTCACCAGGGCCGGGGCGGGCACCGGGATCACCGGCTACGGCACGGGCTCGGTCAACGCGCTCTGGTCGAGCCTGAGTCCTCAGTTGCTGCAAGCCTTCCTGCCCGCGATGACGACGGGAAGCCTGCCCGTGCCGACCCTGCGCGAGGCGGCCGTCGTGCGGGGCAAGAAAGCGGACGTCGAGGTGCACGCCCGGCTCGTCCGGCCGCGGACGGTGGCGCTGAGCGACGGCGTCAACCTGGAGAACCCGACGAACTCGACGGCGGCGCGCTCGGCGGAGCGGAAGGTCGTCGAGGTCGGGGAAATGGGTGTCACCGGGCCGACGGTCACGCCCGCCGACGAGTCGCGGAACCTGGGCGGTCTGCTCACCGGCGTCGACGCGCGCTGGACGAGTGAGCCCGCGGACGCCACGGTCGACGGGACGACGGTGTCCGCGGTCGCGAACCTCAAACCGGTCGGGCGCACCGCGTTGGTGCGATTCGACGTGGACTACCGGGTCGTGGTCAAGGTCGGCGGCCGCACGGAGGTCGTCGACGTCTCGCTGCCCGCGTCGGCGGACGTGCGGATGCCGATCGGCAAGCTCGCGGACGTCACCGGGCAGAAGGTGCCGCGTGTCCTGAAGGCACGTCAGGAAAGGGTCGCCCGGACGGCGAAGGCGTGGCGCGAAGCCGAAGTCGGGGCCGAGGGACACCGCCGCAAGGCCGAGCAGCTGGTCGGGAAGCTCGACGTCGACTGGAGCGCCACGGTCGACGCGGCACGCGTACGCCGCCCCGGCACGCTGGAGGAGCGGCAGCACAAATTCGCCCGCGAGACCGAGAAAGCCCTGCGGGAAGCGGAAACCGTCGCAGCAGCCGCCCAGCTCGCCTTCACGCGGGTGTCCTCGGCCGCCGACGCCGTCGAGACGCGGCTGGCCGACCTGGAGAGCGGGAAGGACGACCTCGACGCCCTCACTCGTGACGCCCGCGAAGCGACGCTGACCTTCCGGAAGCTCTCCTCCGAACTGGCGCGGGCGCAGGACCCCGGCGCCGTGGAGCGGCTGACGACGGAACGGGCCGAGGCGAAGCTGCGCCGGGACCTGCTCCGCGCGGAGCTGGACGAACGGTGGGAGGCCCTGGCCGTCGTCCACGACGAGGCCGAGGAGGCGCGGGAGCAACGCGTCGCCGCGACCGGTCAGCTGATCCGCACCCAGGCCGCGCTGCAGGCCGCGTGGCTGGATTTCGTGGACGCCAAACAGGATTCGTGGTGGCTGGCGAAGGGCGCGCTCGACGCCGAATTCGCCAGGCTCACCGCTCCCCCCGGGTCCCCCGAGGACGAGAAGTGGCGGCACAGCCGGGCCACCGACGCGCCCTGGTTCTCGATCGCGGAGCCGCTCGACCCGGCGCGGTGGGAGCCGTTGCGGGCGACCACGCCGAGGCGGGCGGTGGCCACCGAGACCGCCGACGTCCTCACCACCTTGTTGACGGGCAAGGACAAACGGTACGACGGCGTGATCCGCTACGGCGTCAGCCGGTTCGAGGTCGACGGGCGCGGGGTCACCGAGTTCACCGTGCCGATCACTCTCGTGCCCGGCCACGGTGTCTCCGACGAGCAGCTCGCGCGGTTGCGGGAGCGCGCCACCGCCGGTGTCGAGAAGCTGCTCAACCGGCGCCACGGCCTGCCTAACGGCGACCAGCTGCACGTCCGGGTCGAGTTCACCGACGACAGGCTGACCGACGGCGACGGCAATCCCCGCCACCGCGCGTACGACGTCGTCGTCGGGGACGACGAACGCACCACCCAGACCACCTGGCGCACGGACGCCACCCCGGAGGAACTGGCCCACGAGCTGCTGCACTACCTCGGCGCAGGCGACGAGGAGCACGACAAGGACCGGGTGTTCCTCAGCCGCGAGGACGACGGCACGACCGGGGTCGTCACCGGTGACGAAAGCATCATGGGCAAGGGCGTCGTCGAACCCGGTGTGACACCGAAACTGCTGCCCCGCCACGCCTGGACGATCCAGCAGGTGCTGCAGAGCCAGCTCGGACCGGGGTACCGCCTCGCCGACCCCGGCCGCGACAAGCTGCCGGGGACCGCACCCGCCACCCCCGCCCGGCAGGTCGTCGCGCCGCGGACCTCCCTCACCACCGCGCAGCGGGACACCCTGGCCCGGCTGGGCAAGACGGTGGTGCCGGTCGGCGGGACGACGGTGACCGGGAACCTGGTGGCCGCGCTCGCCGCCAGTGTCGCGCCGGAATCGGCGTCACGGCAGGCGAAACTGCGCGAACTGGGGACGACGCTGCGGGACACGACGTCGGCGAAGATCGCCGACGCCTTCGGGGTCCGGCTGCATGTGGTGACCGAGAACGGGGACGACCTCGGGTTCGGCCCCGCCGGGCGGCGGCCGGTCCGGATCGTCCGGACGGCGGGCGGGGAGTTCCTGGCGACCCGCGACCTCGACCCGCGGACGCCTTCCCGGCCCGTCCCGGTCACCGGGCAGCAGGCCGTCACCGAGGTCATGGCGGGCGCCGGCGGCACCCTCGTCGGAACCGCCTTCCCCAGCAAGAACAACGACGGCCAGACCGCCACCACGTGGGCGGCGACGAGTGCCCGGCGACCGGTCGTCGAATACAACGTCCTGCTCCCGCGGCCGGCGGGCCAGCCTGCCCTCACGGCACCTCCGTCGGTGAAACGGCCCGCTCCCTGGGTTTCCCGGGACGCCGAAAAGCAACCGATCTTCCTGTACCTCCACTCGGGTCCGAACCTGTTCCGGCTCAAGGTGGAAGGACGTGTTTTCGCGAAGCGGGTGACCGGCGCCGAATTCGCCACGCTCGCCCTCGGTGACGGGGGGTTCCGGGAGGTGCTGGAATCGCGGCCGGAAGCGCCGATCGTGTTGCTGGCCTGTGAATCCGGCCGGCTCAACGAACCCGGTGGCGGCGGCTACGACTTCCGCCGGGAGCTGAAGAGGCTGGGTCACGACCGGACGGTCTACGCCCCGACCGAGACGATCAACCTCGTCAAGTTGTTCGCCGAGATCAACGTGGACAAGGAAGGCGAGTTCGTCGAGATCGCCGAACACCCCGGCGAAGTGGACGAAGTGGGCACGGAGCCGGTCGACACGGTGATCACCTTCGCCAAGGGATCACGTGTCCTCGACGAGGTTTCCCTCGCCGCTGTCGGGCGTTTCGCCGCGTGGATCCCGGCTGCGGGCGACCCCGCGCGATGGCTCCAGGTCACGGGCTTCGGTAACGCGAAGAACGGCCGGAACACCGCGCTCGCCAGGGCGAACGCCGTGGCGGCGGCCTTGCGGCCCCTGGTGCCCTCCCCGCCCGGGGACGGGGCGCCGCTGGTGATCAAGACGGTGGCGGCGCGCCGGGACGACCTTCCACCGCTGACGTCGGCCGATCCCGGGCAGCGGCGGCGTTCGGTGACACTGGCGCTCGTCCGGCAGGACGACGACCCCCGTGCGGAACTCGGGCTCCTGCCGGGGGAGACGGCGACGTCCTGGCTGTCCCGCACGGCGACCCGGCTCGGCGAGGACCCGGCACCCTGGACCTCGTCGCCGCTGGTCGCGTATCTCGACCGGCACCTGCCGCTGGACACGGCGACCGTGAAGACGATCGTGATGCGGTTGTCGGTCGACCCCGGTGGTCCCGCGCCGCGGCTTTCGGCCCTCGTCGGCACCCGCGGCCACACCTGGGTGGAGTTCACCCTGCCGGACGGTGTCAAGGAATCGATCGGATTCCACCGGTCGGACGGCGAAGCCCCGTCGGTGCGGATCGGCGACCCCGGGCACACCGCGACCGCGAGCTACGAGGTGTGGGTCTCGCCCGAAGACACCTTGCGGGCCTTGGATCACGCGTTGCGGCACCTGCGCACCCCGCACCGGGCGTTGTCGTTCAACTCGCTGCATTTCGCCGGTGGGTTGTTCGAACGCGCCACCGGTACGCCCGCGCCGTCCGCCGGATGGCTGGTGACCGGGCCCGAAGACCTCGGGCGACGGCTGCGGGACGCGATCGGCGGCATCGAAGAGCCGTCGGACGCCGCAACGCCGGATCCCCATACGGGCGTGTCCTTCTTCCCGGGCTCGGACGTCGTCGACCCGGTCGCCGTCGGCGGGTTGTCGCGGTTCGTCCGGTCCCTCGCCGAGGAACTGCGCACGCGGCCGCAGGCCGGACGGCACCTTGCCCTGGTCGTGAAGCGGGGGCAGGACGGCGACCTTGCCCTCCGGCGGGGGACGAACCTGGAAGACGCGTTGCGCACCGCCCTGGAGGCCGCCGCGGCCGGCCACGGCCTCTCGCTCGGCCACCTGCCGATCCGGGTCGCCTACCAGCAGGACGACACGAAGGCCGAGTCGGCGACGATCGGTTTCGCCCGGCCCGGGCCGGGCGACGTCGTCCCGCCGGGGGAGTCGGTCCAGAACTGGCTCGACGAGCAGGCCGAGGCCTCGGGACTGGTCCGGCAACGCACGGTCGCGCGGGAACTCGGGGCGTCCGGTCTCCCGGACGCCCTCGACCGGGCGCGGGTCCTGAACGCGGACCGGCCGCTGTTCCGGTTCCAGGTGAAGACCCGGCACCGGGACATCGCCGCCCAGTACACCGGCCACGCCTGGATCGAGATCCAGCATCCCTTCGGCCCCGGGACCCTCGTCGACTTCGCGCCGGAGCACCCGCCCTCGCCGCGGTGGGCGACGGTACCGGGCACGGTCTCCGTGATCGAGGCGGAGGACAAGCCCACCACGTTCACCGCGGAGTACCTGGTGAGCGCGAACGACGTCGTCCGGGGGCTGGGCCGGGTGCTCGCCCTCGCGGCCCGGCCCTACCGGTTGACCAGCCACAACTGCACGACCTTCGTGCAGGACGTGTACTCCGCGGTCCGCGGGGCACCCGCGCCGCACGCCGGGCGCTGGGTCCCGGGGCCCACCGACCTCGAACGCGCGCTCCGGGCCGGTGCCCCGCACATCACGGTCCGGCCGTCCGACGCGGCCTTCCCGACCGGTTCCGTCCCGGCGGCCCCGGCTCGCCGCGACGAGCCTCTCCGGATCGCGGACATCAGGGCGGCCTATCATGAAACCACCGCGGGTCTTCCGGGTTTCCGCTTGTCCGACACGGATTTCGAGACCGCCGTCGCCGAGTTCTCCCGGCTGGCGGGCTCCGGTGTGCTCACCCCGGGGTCCGTATCCGGCCTTCCGCTGGACCGGCTGGACCGGCTGGACAACGCACTCACGGCACTGGAGAAGCGGACGGCGACCGCCGAGGACCCGGCACGGCTCCGGTTGCTTTCGCGGCAGGTGCGGGCACTGGCCAACGACGCCCTGCTGCTCTCGGCCTTGGCGCCGGCCCGGGGCACGGTACTGGAACCGGTCACGCCGCGACGCCTGCGGACCATGGTGTCCGAAGTCGCCACGATCCTCCACAGTGGACAGGACCCGTTCACCGCCGAGGGGTCGCCGTGGCGCGGGCTCGACTACGACCCGGACGCCCCGCTGCCGCGCAGGCTGGCCGAACTCCTGCTGATGGACGCGCCGCCGGTCGTGGTCGAAACCCTGCGTGACGATCCGCTTTTCCAGGACCTGACACGGAATCCTGAAGCACTGGCCGACGCGCTGTTCACCGCTTCGGGAGGCATCGAGCGGACGTTCGCGGTGGTCGAGCCGGATCCGGCCAAGGTTCCGCCGTCGGCGACCCTGGCCAGGGTGCGCGGCGAGATCGACCGGCGAAGGCGGCCGACCGATGCTTCGGCCGAGGAGCTGACGGCACGCGCCGACCGGGCGGTGGCGTTGTTGCTGGCCGCACCGGTGCCCGCCGATCCGGCGGTCCGCCTCGTGGTCGGCGGGACACCGCGTTCGGTGCCCCGGCCGTCCGGCAGGCCGTGGACGCGGGACGGCGCGACGCGGGACTGGTGGCGGGCGGCGGACCCGGCGGTGGCCGTCGAGCACCGGGTCGTGAATCCGGTCACGCGGCAGGACATCGGCGCTTCGCACCGGGAGACGGCCGCGGTGACCGTCCGCTCCGAGGACGGCGGGCTGAGCCGGTCGGGACGTCCGTGGCTGGCGACGATCGGCTACGACCTGCGCCGGTTCACCGTCGACCGTGACGGGCACGAACCCGCGCGGGTGCGGCTGCACACCGTGCGGCTGCGGCTGGACGACCTCGCCGGACAGTCCCCCGAGGAGATCGAAGACTTCAAGGACCGGGTCAAGTCCGCGACGGACGACCACTTCAACCAGGGCTACCGGTTGCCCGGCGGCGAGCAGGTGCTGGTCGAGGTCGAGTTCACCGATCGCGAGGACGCGCACGGCACGGTCTTCGTGACCGGCCCCGGCACCCCGGCCGACCAGCGGCACTGGCCTTCGGACGGGACCGGGGTCCAGTTCGCGCACGAGACCGGGCATTTCCTCGGCCTGTACGACGAATATTTCGTCGGCGGGAACGAGGCGCCGGTGTTCCAGCACCGGGCCGACGGGGGCCGGGTCGCCACCGGGCCGGGCCTGATGACCGCGGCCGCCATCACCGGCAACGTCGTCCTCGAACCACGGGATCTCCAGCTGCTTTCGGATCGTGCCCAGGCGCTCGTCGGGGACGATCCCCGGCCGTCTCGACCGTCTTCCCGCGGCAGCGAACGGGAGCCCGGTTACCTCGCCACCGAGGAGGACGAGCGGGAATTCCTGCGCCTGCCGGAAATGGCGGGCTATCTGGAGCAGGTCGCGGACGTGCTGGCGGACCACCCGCAGCTGGCGTCGACGGGCAAGGCGGAGCTGGCCGCCATCCGCGCGTACACGCATACCCGATCCGAGCACATCGACAAGTACCTGGCGGGTAAGGAAAGCCCGGCCTACGCGGCACCGCTGACCCGGCTGCTCGCCTCGGCGGTGACCCGCTTCCCGGCGCGGCACACCGGGATGGTGACCCGGGTCACTGGCCTGTCGATGAAGGCGGCCGACAGACTGTTCGTCGAGGGCACGCGGTACACCGATCACGGTTTCTTCCGCGGTATGCAGGGCGATGGCAGGCTGTACCGAGGCAAAACGGTGATCGTCACCGCCTACGTCCACGACGGCGCCTGCATCGCCTCGGCGTCGAACCTCTCCAGCGAACGCGAGGTCCTGCTCCCGCCGGGGACCGAGTTCGACGTGCTCAAGGTCGAGCAGGTCGGCGAGGAACTGCACGTGAAGCTGCGGCAGGTCGGCGTCACACCCACCCGGATCGGCACGCCGTTCACCGGCTTCCCCGGCGACGGCCCGGCCGCGGACGGTATCGAGGACCGGCTCGCGCTGGGCAAGGTGCTCCGGGAGGCGCGCGAACTGGCGCCGGATCTGGCGAGCCGGGACACCCGCGCACACCGCGACAGGATCGTGCGTGCCCGGAGACGGGCACTGGGCGAGGGCGGGACACCGGGCCGGGTCACGGTGCACACCTGGCGCTCGGCCGCCGAACTGGACACGTTCCGGAAGGGCCGGTTCGTCACCGAACCGACCGTGCTGATCGCCGGGGGCGAACCGGGCAACGTCACGTTCGTCATCGACGACGCCGTCGCGGTTCCGCACGAGGAAGAGCGGTTCCTGCCGCCGGGTTCGGTCTTCGAGGTCGTCGAGGTGGACAGGGCGGCCGAATGGCATGGGCCGACGGTGATCCACCTGCGTCAGGCCGACCCGTCCGAGGTGCCCGACCAGCCGGGACCGGTCGCGCGGTTCCGGTCCGTGGAGGACCAGGCCGGGAGGGTCGTCGCCGCCCTCACCCGCGGCTTGCGCGAACGCGGCGGCGACCTCCACCTGATCGGCGTCGAGGCCCTCGTCGGCAGGCACCCGTCGTCGGATCAGGTGTGGGAAGCGGCGCTCGAGACCATCGCCGGCGATCCGGAACTCGCCGGACTGGTGCGGACGATCACCTATCAGCGGCGCGACGGTGACGTCGTCCGGTCGGTCGTCCTGCCGGACTCGGCCTGGGACCTGCTCGCCCTGCCGGGCCGGGCGCTGGAACTGTCCGGCGGCGAGTTCACCGAACCCGCCGGGATCGTGTCGCCGGGCACCGCCCTGGGCGGGGCTTGGCGACGGGATTCCACACGCTGGAGCGAGATCCTCGACGAAGACGCGAACGGCCGGGCCGCACCGGATCCGGCGCTGCTGGACAAGCCGGGCTTCCCGGCGACGCGAAGCGACGCCTGGGCGAACCTGCTCGGCGCGCGCCGAGAACTGAGCCACGCGGAAGCGGCACACGGGGAACTGCTGGCCCGGCTCGCGCCGGGTGGGGCGGGTGGTTCCCGGGACGCCGAGCGCGTCGCGGACGTCGAAGCCGCACTCGAGGCCGCTCGGGACCGTGCCGCACTGGCGACGGCCGATCTCCAGGCCTGGGGCAACGATCCGGACCGCCTGGACGAGGCCTTTCGCGGCTGGCGTGAGGCTTCGCTCGACGAGCGGCCCCGGTTGCCCGGCGGCGCCGATCCCGGGTCTGTCGTGGACGTTCCGGCGAACCACGGGCTCGGCGACACCGACGGCGGCGGCCAGGCGGAGACGGTCGAGGCCGAAGACGAGCCGGTCACGACCTCGGTTCCGGCCGTGGCGGTGTCCGGTGGCGACGGCCGGTACCTGACCGAGACCGATCTGAAGGTGGCCATCACCGACACCGCGGCCCGGCTGGACCGGATGACGCGGAAGCTGGCGGGCCGGGTGTTCTCGATGCCGGACACCCCGCCGCCCACCGGTGCGGCACAGCTCGCCGTCCAGGACGAGATCGCCCAGCTCACCGCCGAGATCGACGATCGCCGGTATCACCTCGAATCCTGTGAAGACGAACTGAAAGGTCTCAAACGCACGCTCGTCCGGGCCGAGCACGCCGAACTCGCCGCCGCCGCGGCCGGGCGGAACGGCGGGGACGCCTCCGCCCGGCTCCGGGGGACGAGCGCGGCGGATCGCGAGGCCGCCGCTCGGGCCCATGCCGAGATGGCCGTCGAAATCGCCGAGCTGGAGAACGAACTCGACGCCCTCGTCCGGAGCAGGATCGAGCTGCGGACGAGGGCGGCCGGTGTCGAAGCCGCCACCCGCCGGGCGATCGCGGCGTCGATGGAACAGCTGTACCGGCCGCCCGCGGCCGCGGGGACCGGCACCGTGACCCCGGTGACCGGTTCTGCCGCCGAGGTGGCACTCGCCACCGGGGTCGTGCGGGAGCGGGGCAGGTTGGACGCCCTGCGTGCCGAACTCGCGGAGCTTCTCGGCCGCTCGGAGCGCGGTCCGGCCACCTGGCACCAGCCGCGCTCGCACGCCGATCCCGGAACGGCACCCGCGGTCCCGGACAGCGGGCTCCGGGCCGCCGCCCGGGTGGAGACCGTGCACCTTTCCGGTGGCGTGGACTCGCCCCGGTCACGGGCGGCCCGGCGCTGGCAGGCCGTCCACGACGAGCTGACGGCACGGGGATTCCCGGAGGCGGACGCTCGCCGCCACGCCACCGAAGTCCACCGGCGCACGATGACCGAGGCCTCGGCGGGCCGGGCCGAGGTCCTGGGGCCGAAGGCCGACGTCCGGCGCCTGCGTGCCCCGCTGACCAGATGGGTCACCGAAGCCGACGGACAGCAGCGCCGGGTCCGGATCGGCCGGGAGTGGGTCACCGAAGTCACCGTCCACATCGGACTGGTCCCGTTGCCGACCGCGTCGGGGGCCGAGGTCGACGGGATCCGGGCCCGGATCCGCGAAGCGCAGTTCCTGCTCAACCGCGGCTACCGGCTGCGGAACGGGTCGCAGTTCCTCGTCCGGGTGGTCGAGGACCCGGCCCCGGAGTTCACCTTCACCGCGGGCGACGTCGTGACCGAATGGGAGCCGGACCGGCACCTCGGCACCGCGACGACCGGCGAAGAGATCGCCGGGCAGCTGCTCGGCCTGCTCGGGGTGACCGACGGCGATCCGCGCCTGCTCGACGCCGCGCGGTGCGACCAGCTGGACGGTTTGCTGAACGCACCGGTGAAGGCCGTGTCGCCGACGTTCTTCTCCGGCGTCCCGCGGCGCACCCGGCCTCGTCCCGAACTCGACTTCGACCCGTTGCCCGGCACCACCGAACAAGCGCAGAGGCAGCAGGCCCGCCTCGAAGAGCTCTTGACGGAGCTGGCGCATCACGCCCGGTGGCGGCACGCGAAGAACCGGGCGATGCCCGTCGTCACGCTGGTCATGGACGGCGACCGCGACCAGATGGCGGAAATGCTGCTGGCGGCCGTGCGGGGGAAGCTGACGGACGACGGCATCGACGAACCGCTGACCTTCGCCGCGCCCGGCACCACGGAATTCCCGCCGGACGGCCGGATCGAGTTCTTCGTCGACTGGGCCCCCGACGTCCCGGTGCCCACCGAACGGATCCCGCCCGGCCGGCCGGACGAGGACTTCGAGACGGACCCGCGCCTGCTGCGCGTGCCGGTGCTGGACGACGAGCGGACCTGGTCGCACAGCGCGGCCACGCATGCCGACGAGAGCGCCGAGTGGTCGACGCTGACGGAACCGGTGTCGCCGTGGCAGTGGCGGCGGCTGCGGGACGGCGCGCCTTTCGTGACGGTGGACCAGGAAATCCGCTACCCGGGGATGCGGCTGCAGGAAAGCCAGGTCGCCGACGGCCCGGTCGACTACATCGGCGGCCAGGTCTCCTACGACCTTCGCCGGATCCGGGTGCGGGGCCAGTGGGTGCAGGAGTACACGATCCGGCTGCGCCTCGACGGCAGGGCGGTCGGCGACGACGCCCTCGTCCGGCTGCGCCAGCGTGCGCGCCTCGGGGTGGCCTCGCTGTTCAACAACCGGTACCGCCTGCCCGGTGGCGACCAACTGCATGTGCGGGTCGAGTTCCCCGACGCGACCGCGGACGTGCACGCCGTCATCGACGTGCTGCCGACGGACCGGGAGAACCAGCTGGAGTGGTCGGTGGATTCCGACCTGCGCAAACTCGCGCACGAGACCGGTCATTTCCTGGGGATCGCGGATCAGTACCGGATGGTGACCGACGACGCGGGCTCGTTCTCCCACCAGGACCGCGATCCCGTGCTGCGCCCGCACCGGGTGTTCCGGCCCGCCGAGCCGGGACTCCCCGCCCAGGCGGGGACCGAGCCCCTGCGCAACCGCGTCGTCGACGATCGTGGCCTCTACACCGAGCAAGCGGACGAGGCGGGCGTCGTCGTCCCGCCCCGCGACCTGTGGACGATCGAACGGACCGCACGGGGATACGCCGCCGTGCGGGACTCCGGCGACCTCGCCGACGCCGGGCCGGGGGAGGACCTGGCGCGGACGGAACTGCTCTCGTCGATCCTGGAGGTCGCCGTCGGGCTCCCCGGCGAGTCGGGGATCTGGCTCGCCGACCCGAGCACCGACGTGACCACGTTGGAGCTTCAGGAAAAGATCGTCCAAGGGCTGGCCGACGACGACTACTTCTTCACCGTGGTCGCCCATGTCGGCCGGTCCGGGATGCCGGAATTCCTCGGCACGCCCCTCACCGCGGACCTGATGGCCGATCTGCTGACCGTCCTGCACGTCGACGGGAGGTGGCCGTCGGGCCGGGTCCTGCGCTTCGTCTCCTGTGGTCTCGGTGCCGAGTCGAACGAGTACGTGCGCGACGTGCTGTGCCAACTCGAAGTGGACGTGACCACCGCCTACGCCGCCACCACCAGGGTGTGGGGGGTGCCGCGGGCGGGGGTGACGGGTGCGGGCTCCTACGATCTCGTCGTCGCCGGGCAGGTCGGCTACGACGCGTCGGGCAGGCCGGTCTTCACCGACGACGGGCAGTGGTCGCAGATCGACCTCGACGACGAGGGCGAGGCCTACGTGGTGGGGCTCGGCAACCGGCTGGTGGCCGGGGAAGACGGCAGGCTGCTGACCCCGCGGCCCGACGGTTACCGGGCCGTGGACGACAGCCTCTCGATCACCCGGCTCATCCCCGGCACGCTGCCGTTCGGTTCGTTCGGACCGCCCCCCGTCCGGCCACCCGGGGCGGCCGCCTTCGCGGACCGGTACGACACCGTCTTCGACGACCTGCCGAATCTGGTGACCGAGGATCTCGGCGCTCGCCTCGACCAGTTGTCCGGCCTCGCCGAGGGCGGACGCCTGGAGAACTACGTCGACGCGGTACTCGGTTCGCCCGCGATCTCGGAGGCGTTGACCCGGCTCGACCGCAATCTGGAGAACCTCGCCGACCCGGTGACGCGGATGAGGGTGCGGTCGCTGGTGAACGACGCGGTGCTGGCGGCGTCGCTGGTGCCGTCACGGGAGCACGACGTCCCGGACAACTCCCGGTTCCGGCTGGCGACCGTGCGCGACCGCCGGGTCCTGCAGCCACTGTCGATCGACCGGCTCCAGCAGGTGCTCGGCGACCTCGCCCTGAACGCCGAGAGGGGCCGCGATCCGTTCACCACCCCCTTTTCGGCCGTGGAACGGATCGACTACCAACCTGCCGAAGGGCTCCCGCAGCGCCTTGCCCGGCTGGGACTGACCAACCTCACCCCCGACGGCCGTGCCACCCTGCAGCGCGACCCGTTGTTCCGTGACCTGCTCGGCAATCCCGTCGCGTTGACCGAAAGCCTGTTCGCGGCCACCGGGCACGACGAACAGCACTTCATGAACACCTGCGCGGCGTCGGCCACGATCACGGACATCCGCGGCTCCGTCCCGACCATCGCGGGTCTGCTGCTGGTCGGACAAGGCGTGATCGACGCCGTCGAACAAGAGCGCGCCACCACGCCCGCCGCTCGGCTGGCCAAGAAGGATCGTCCGCTGGGCAGGACGATCGGCGAGGTCGCCGGTAAACGTGTCGCCGAAGCCAGAGCGCGATTCGCCGAGCTGAAGAGCCGTGCGCGCGAACTCGCGGCGGCGAACCGGCAGGCTCCCGCGGAGTGGGCCCGGCTCACCACCGAGTGGGGGCGTGTCACGCAGAAGCTCGCCGGGGTGACGTGGCTCGACCCTGGCGCGGACTCCGCGGTGCCGGTACTCACCAGGAAGGTCGTTCCCGGTGCTTGGGAACTGAACTACCCCTTCGTGCTCCCGCTCGTGTTCGACCGGCGACACCGGCGGATGACGGGGATCGAGGACTTCCCGTTCCGGACGGCGATGTCGCGGCACCTCGCCCTGCAGCCGCGCGAAGAGACGCGTGGCGACCTGTGGTCCGATCGGGAAGTGCAGGTCTCGCACCAGCTGCGATCCGCCGACCGGATCAAGGAATTCTGGGCGCGGGTGCAGGCCGGGGCCGGTGTCCGGGTGTCCACCGTGGATCATCAGATGTTCCTCAAAGCGGCCGAGGTCGACGGCGAACCGGTCTTCGTGCTGAGCGATCCCATCAAGGCGCGGTTCGACTATCTGTCGCTCGATGCCTTCGCCGGTTGGGCCGAGGCGAACGGTGTCACCGCGGAGCAGAGCACGTTCGACGACCGCGCCATCGTGCTGCCGTCCACCGCGGGCCCGGTCGCCCCGACGGTCGAGGTCGTGACCCGGCTCGACGACGCGCCGCCCCTGCCCGGGGCGCCCCTCGGCTCCGACGTCCTCCCCACGCCAGGGGGACACCTGGTCGACCTCCTCGTTTCCGCTTCGACCGCCCACGCGGAGCTGGACGAGTTCGCCGGGCTGGTCGCCGCACAGCCGACGCCCCCTCCGGTGGAAGTGCGTGGGCAGCGCGGCGATACGAGGCTCGCGGCGACCGTCGACGGGCTGCGGTCGCGCTTCTCCGCGCAGGGCGTGGGCGACGACGTCCGGATGCGGGTGATCACCTCCGACACGCAACCCGGTGTTCTCGTGTCCACGATCATCCCGGCGACGGTCTCCGGTCCCGGCGACCCGGCGTTCGGCGAACCGGCCGAAGTCACCTCCGACGAATTGCTCCATCACGTCACCGAACCGGGGAATCGCACCCTCCGGATCAGTGCCGGTCCGGAGCGGACCTGGCAGCTGGACCTCGGTGAGCAGGTCGCCGTGCGCCGAGGCGAAGACGGCGAACCGGTGCGCCTGCCGCGGTCCGAGTTCGTCGAGCGGCTGGCCATCGTGCTGGAACAGCGACGGAGGGGACGGCCCGACGTCGCGTTGGAGCGTTCGCTGTTCGGCAGCCCGTTGAGCGCCACCGAGCCGGGTGAAGTCGCTTTCAGCCTGGAGATCGCCGCCGACCCGGTGCCCGCCCCGGGCGAGATCGAGCGGGATTACGGCGTCGACGAGGCCACGCAGCTTCGCTTCCAGGAGACGGCGGAGTCCACCGGAACCACGTTCGACGTACGGCCGGTGAACCCGGACGCGCTCCGCCACGCGCTTCGAGGCGCCCGGCCAGCTCCCGCCGGGCTGGCCGCCCGCACGGTCACCACCTGGGACGTCCACCTCGGTATGCCGGAGGAAGCCATCGGCCTGGCCGCCAGGTTCGCACCGCGGCGGCCGAACCTGGCGGAGCTGGCGCCTGAAGTGCGGGTCAGGGTCACCCACCGCTACCACCAGCGCCGGGAGGAGTACGCCGAGCAGGCTGACACCCTCCCGGCGGGTCACCGTGTCTTCGGTGGTGTCGTCCAGGCGGAGACCCCGGACGGCTGGGTGTCGTTGATCGGTACCGACTCACACCACCTTCGCCGTCCGGGCGCCACCGGTTCGATGCTGACCGACGACATCGAGCGGGACGCGCCGCTGCTCGGCTCCGTCGTCCACACGACTCCGCTGGGCCGTGCCGCACTACCGTCGGGTCTGCTCGCCGAGGCTGCCGCCGAGCCGCTGATCCGGTTCACACCGGGGAGGCCTCCGCGCCTGGAGTCCGCTGAGGACAGTGAGACCAGTGAGTCCCTTGTGGACAGTCCGGTGGCCGGGTTCGACGACCTGCGCGAACTCGCCCTCGAGCGGTCCTCGGACGGATTCTGGGACGCGTTGCAAGAAGTCCTGGAGGACAGCCCGGAGACCGCCGACGTCCCCGTCACGTCGTCCGACAGGGTGATGGCGGGAGGCACGCTCGAGTACGAGATCGAGTCGGACGGATCCGAGCCGCCGTTCACCCGGTTCGCCAACAAGGGCAGTGTCGTGTCGAGCGACGAGTCGCCGTTCCAGGTGCCGGTGATCCATCGCGAGGTCGTCGAGCATCCTCCGATCGAGTTCTCGGGGGACCACACGCTCGGGCTGCCCCAGCCGTCGCGCCAGGGACATTTCAGGGAGTTCTACGCGACACCGGAGCGGGTCGCCGCCGCCAACGCCAGACTGGCCGAGGTCGGTAGCAAGGTCACCCTGGTCGTCAACCAGGGCAACCAGGTGCGGGTGGGCGGGAAGACGCTGGTGATGGTCAAGCCGGTGTTCCGGGAGTCACCTTCGGCGGTGTGCAGCGAGTTCGCGAGTGCGGTCATGGGCGGACCGCCCCGGCAGGTGGCGTTCCGCTCCACCGACGGGTCGTCCGTGCTCGGGCCGCTGCGCGACGGTGGGTCGCTGCGTTTCCACGGTACCCACGAGGTCGCGAACGCGATGACGGCGTTCGCGGGAACGGCCGGTGCGGTCCTCGACCCGCACCAGGTGGCCGAGGGGATGAAGGCCGCGGGGGTCAACAGCCCGCAACCGGGCAGGGAGTACGGCAGGGCGCTTCGCACCGGTACGGACACCCGCGCCCGGCTGGATCAGGCGGCCGCGGCTCTCGGCGTGAACCAGTTCGCGTGGGCCGCGCCGGGCGAGGCGTATGTGGCGCAGTCGATCGCCGTGCCAGGCAAGAACGGCCCGGACTACCACACCGTCTACTCGACCCGGGTGCCGACTTCGGCGAACTCGACCTGGGGCTACCACTTCGGGGCGGTAGCGCTCAATGCCGAAAACGACCAGGCGCAGATCACGATCGAGATCACCCGCGGGGCCAAGCTTCGCGCGAAGCTGCTCGACGAGGCGATCCAGGCGAATCTCGAACTGCACGGTGCGGGGCTGGACGCCGAAGCCGAGCGTCATGAGCCCGGGACGTTGCAGCGGCGCTTCTGCGACGCGCTGCGGATTTTGCGCGACATCGAAGCGGAAACCGAACCCTCCCGCCGCGAGGGGAACAAGACGTGGCGGGACGCGAGGGCGGTGGCGCGGCAGGCTGTCGCGGGTCTGGCAGGCGACCGGCTGCCCCCGTTGGGCAGATCCTGGCTGCTTCGCAAGTACGACCAGACCAAGGGAAACACGTTCTTCGATCTCTGGGGCGGAGTCGACACGCCCAGCGAGGCCCCGCTGCTCGCCAATCCCTTGGTCATGGTCACCACGTCGGTGGTCGCCGACGCGGCCTATCAGGCCCCGCTGGAGAACGCCCGGACCCTCGATGTCGCCAAGGTGGCCGAGGGCACCCAGGCTCTCGACCCGATCGCCGCCGGGCGGCTCACGTCCTTGGCGAAAGACGTCGCCAAAACGGCGTTGTGGCGGCACAACACCGGGTTGCCGATGCCGGAGGTGACCCTCGAGGGCTATGGCAACTCACGGCTCCACGCCACCCGGACCGGGATGCGGCGTGCTCGGCTCGCGAAGTCCTGGTTCCAGCGCGAACTGAACCGGTTGCTCGACGAGAAACAGCGGCACCTCACGGCCGGGGAACCACGGCTCACCGCGGATCACATCCCGACAAGGCCGCTCTCCCATGGTCGTGCGCTACCCCCCGCCGTCCCCGACGTGCGGGCCGCGCGGCGGGAGGTGCGCGCGTCGATGACGGCGGCCGCCGGTTCGCGTCCGAGCGGGACGGCCGTGGTCGCGCAGGAGGGTACGGACGACCAGCCGGACGGATATTGGGACTCCGGCGTGCCGAGCGAACGCGAAGCACGGTTGCTCGACCTGCTGGCCGGGATCGGGTACGGGCCGTTGGACACTCCCTCGGACCTGTTCCTGCTGGCTCTCGACATCGACTTGACGCCGACCGCGGACATGACCTACGGCAACTTCGAGGCGGAGGCGGGGCTGGCCATGTGGCAGATCGCCGGCCTGCTCGCCGAGTCCGGTGGGGGGTTCACGGTGCCGAGACTCGCCGCGACGCGCACGCTGGCCGACGTCGCCCGTGCCGAGCTGCGCTTGTCCGAGCGGGCGACGATCACCGTGGAACACCTGGAACTCACCGCCGACCGGCTCGGCTGGACCGGTGGTCTCGCGGAGATACTGGCCCATGTCGAGACCCTCGACGAGCCCGTGGCCGCCGACGCCCTCCGTAAGTCCACAGTGGAGACTTCGGTGCGGGAATCCGTGTTCGAGGCGCTGGTCCCGCGGGTGGCCCCGGCGGCCGCGACCGCTGTCCCGCTCGACGGGAACCGCGGGATCCGGCTGGACGACCCGCGGCTGGCCGGGGTCGTCGCGGGCTACCCGACGGACGACAGGTTCTTCACCTTCCTCGCGCACGGCGACGCGAACGGTGCGCCGGTGCACGGCGGTCCCGGCTCCGGGAGCACGCCGTCGAGCCCGGCGGAAGTGGCCACCCTGCTGGTCCGTGCCAAGGAAGAAGGCCGGTGGGACGGCGTCAAACCGCTGATGTTCGCGTCCTGCGGTGCCGGCAGTGGCGGCCGGAAATCGTTCGCGGCGCGGGTGCTGGTCGAGCTGCGGGCCCGCGGGATCGACGTGGAGGCCGTCGCCCCGGACGGTCCGGTGTACTTCGTGCCCGGTCCCGCCGGCACCGGAAACCTCGTGGTGACCGGACAGGTCGGGGTCGACGCGGCGGGGCGTCCGGTGGTCGCGCCGCACGGGAACTGGACGCATCTCACCGGGTCCGAGGGTGACGCGCTCCCGATCGGCGCGCATATCGTGGTGGAGGACGGCGAAAACTGGCGGACGGACGAGCTTCCGGCCGGGTACACCACCGGGCAAGCCGTCGGCGATCTGGCCGGGGCCGTGCGGCTCGACGACGACACCCCGTCGCGGGAGAACATCGACTTCGAAGCCGGTTCCAAGACCATGCCGGACGGGCAGGAACCCAAGCTGCGTTCGCTCGCCAGGCGGATCGCCGACGCCGCGATCCGGCGGTCCGAACACGGGAAGCCGATGCCCCGGGTCACCGTCACCGGTTTCGGCAACGGCTCGTCACTCGACGGCGACCGGGCCGTGCGGACCGGTCAGGCGCGCGCCGACGTCACCGCGCTCGCGCTGCGTGAGGCGATCAGGGTTCAGCTGGCGGAGTTACCGGACGCCAACCCGCTCATCGGCGTGGACGACATCGAGATCGTGCGGCGGTCCGGCGGCCGGGACAGCGGTCCGCTCGCGGAAGGGGAGACGCCGGAGGAAGCCCGCCGCCGCGCCGTCATCACGCTCGACCTGGATTCCCGCGACCCGCAGGCCGACAAGCCGGAAGACGCCGTCACGGGACCGATGCTGACCGTCACGAGCGCCGAGGACGCGTCTCCGGACGGGTCACTGGTGATGGAAACCGGGAGTGGCCGGGAGCTGGTGTTCCGGGCCTCCCCGGCGGTGGTGTCGGCGGCGAACGCCCGGCTGGCGCTGGTGGGCAGCGCGATCCGGCTGGCGGCCGGGCGGGTCGCCCCGGACGGGCTGCGCCGGGTCCGGGTGGTCCGCACCGGCGGGAGTTCGTTGTCCCAGGACGTGGTGGGCCCGGCGAACCTCGCGACGGCCGTGATCGGAGGCCAGCCCCGGCAGACGGTGTTGCGTAATGCCGACGGTGGGTTCGCGACGATGGAGGGCTACGTCTCGGAACGCGTCGACGGTGCTCGCGCGCTCGCGGAGGTCCTGGTGACCACGGCGAAGCGGGGTGGCGTGGAGGACCTTTCGCCGTCGAAGGTCGTCGCCGGTATCTCCCGGGCCGAACTGAAGAGCGTCGAGTCGTTTCCGGTCTACGGCGCGGGGCTGGCCGTTCCCGCCTTCGCGAAGGTGATGGACCAGGCGGCGAAACAGCTCGGCGTCGGCAAGCACGCGGTGGCCCGGGTCGGGGAGACGTATGTGCTGACACCGATCGGGGAGCGGGACCCGGGGGCCGAGCTCGACCACTACTTCGGGCCCGTCGTGGCCGAAAGCGAGGACGGCCGCGGCAGGCTGATCGTGGAGGTCGACCCGGTGAACCGGGGAGAACTGCGGCTGCGGCTCATCGGGGACGGCGAGGGCGAGAGCTTCCACGAGGTCTACACGACCGGTGACGACGCGCTCTTCGAGGACGCGTTGACGCTGGTGCTGACCGGGCACGAGTCGAGCGGCCGGTTCCGGATCGAGTTCGACCAGAAGTCGGCGGAGCTCGGGAAGGTGACGGTGGGCGACGGTGCCCTGCGGTCGATCGAAATCGACGGGAAGCCGTTGGACGTCACGCGGCTGGCCGACCCCGACTACTACGCGCGGTTGCTGAACAGTGTCTCGGGTGACGACGACCGTGAGCGCGCGGCCGAACGGCTCGGCAGTGTCGCCACCGCCTCGGGACAGCTGGGATCCGTCGTCGAACGCGCGGTCACGCTCGCGCGGTGGCGGGCCGCCGAGGGGATCGCGCCGCCCGTG
Source organism: Amycolatopsis sp. cmx-4-19 (assembly GCA_049998115.1). Taxonomy (GTDB): domain Bacteria; phylum Actinomycetota; class Actinomycetes; order Mycobacteriales; family Pseudonocardiaceae; genus Amycolatopsis. The sequence goes on from JAEBEO010000008.1 coordinate 277,693, forward strand.
CTGCGGGTGGGTATGCGGTACGGGAACAATCCGCTCGGCCGCGCGGTGGACATGGGTGAACTGCGTGCCGCGGCGGTGCGGGACGCACTGCGCGCGGCGCTCACCGAGCGGCTGCCGTCCCCGGGTGGGGCGGGGTTGTCGGCACTGGACTTCAGGATCCTGATCGACCGGCCGGTCGATTCCGCTCGCCGCGGCCTGTTCGAGCTGTCGGTCGACGAGGCCACGGCCCGCGAACGCCGCAGTGTCACCGTCACGATGGACGCCACCGGCTTCGAGCGGCTGCCCAAGGCGTACGAGGTCGCGGACCAGACCGTGGACGAAGTCGTGGACGAGACCCTGGACGAAGTCGCGGAAGAGTCCCTTGTGGACGTCGTCGAGTCACCGGTGAAATCCCTCATGCGGCCGACGATGATCACCCGGAACCTGTCCGAGTTGTCGGCGAAGTCGTCCATCAGCATCAACTCGGCGGAGATCACCTGCCCGTATCCCGGCAAGGTGCTCACTCGCGGGGTGCTGCCTCCCGCCCAGCGCGGAGTGCTGGACATCCACGGGCTGGAAGCGATCCTGGTGGAGGGGGACACGCCGCACGATTCGTTCCGCGCGGCCCTCCTGGCCAGCCTGCCGGACCGGGCGCTGCTGGAGCAGAGCCGGATCGCCCGGCGGCTCGCCGTCTTCGCCCGGTCCCACCCGGAAGTCACCGATCTCGAAGCGATCGCGAAAGCGGCGGAAGTGCGGGTCCACGTGGCCGACGAGGACGGTACGTGGAGGAGCTACGGCTCGGAGACGGCTCGACCGGTGCATATCCTGCGGGCCGACTCGGACGGCGCCGAGACTTACCTCGGCACCCGGGAGGACGTCCACATCGGACGCCCGAACGTGAGCTATCCCGGTTCGACGGTGCTGCTGACCGAGCACGGGCACAAGGTGCTGCACCGCGGCGAGTTCGAGATCGAGACGATCAAGGGCGTGCACTACGTCCGGCTCTACACCGCGATCCTCAACCCGGCCGCCCGCGATTCGGAGAACAAGGACGTGCACCAGGACGCGACGGGTGTGGTCACCCCGTTCAGCGGCCAGCGCAAGGGCGACACCGGGTCGAAGGTGTTCTGGGTCGGCGGCGGACGGCCGCTGCGGGCCGTGCAGTGGACCGCCAAGTACGAGACCGACCCGAACCGCGCGGCCCATATGCAACCGATGTTGCGGTCGTTCCTGGTGCCGTACGAAACGTTCGCGAAGGTCACGAAGGAGTCCGTGGTCGAGGCCGCGGCGTCGGGTAACGAGCTGTCCATGAACGTCGACCAGAACGGCGACACCAATCAGTACGGCCTTCGGGGCTCCCATTTCACCCAGCTGCAGCAGGACACGCTTCCCGGTTCGCTCGTGACCTACACCGTCGGCGGGCACGTGCGGGTGATGCCGGAATTCGCGGGCCGCGAAGAGTCCATCGCCGATCTCTACGTCCGGCTCGGGCTGCGCCCGGACTTCGATTCCGCCGAGCTCGGCCGGGAGAACGACCCGTGGTTCACCTGGACCGCCGACGGCCAGAAGTACTTCCGCAATGACGCGAGAGCCTTGCAGGGCCTGGCGAGGACGTTGAGCAATCACTATCACACCTGGATGGACTCGCCGGACGCCTTCTTCATCCCACCCGCCGACGTCATTCCCGAAAAGGCAGGCGCCACGGAAGCCGGTGCCAAGGGCGTCGTGCCGAACACCAAGGCCCGGCGGAAGGAAGAGATGAACATCTTCCTCAACACGCGGGACAAGGCCAAGAAGATCGTGGACGAGTTCAGCGGCGAAGTCTGGAATCTGATGGAGGACACCGTCCTCGAGTGGGCCGTGACCGGTGGCCGGGTGAGTGCGGACGACCTGCGGAGCACCGTGACGAACCAGTTCAACAAATCCCTGAACCTTCCGCTGCCGGTTCTGGTCGAGGCGACGAAAAAGACGAACGACCAGCAGGTCTTGCCCAAGGTGGACACCCCGGAACGCATCAAGGCGGCCATCGAAGCGGATCCGGACATCCCGGGGCGGGCGGGTGCCGGTGTCGCCGACGCCGTACTGGGTGCCCTGGAAACGGCCTTCGGCCGAGAGGTCAGGGAAGGGGAATTCGGGCGGAACGTCCAGGCCATCGTCTCCGAGGTCGTCGCGGAACGGTTCCAGGCGCTGACCGGGGAGTGGGCGCAGGAGATCGAAGAGGACGCGCACGAGAAGGAGGAAGCCGCGAAGGCGGCGGCCGAAGAGAAGAAAAGGAAAACCGAAGAGCAGAAAAGGAAGGACGACGAGGAGAACGGCCGTCCGGCGGCAGAGCCCAAGGCCGAAGTGAAGGCCGAAGTGAAGGAGAAGCGCCCCAAGAGCTTCCTCACCGGTTACCGGGCGACCGAGTTCACCCGAGCGATCGCCGCGAAACTCTCGAAGAACCTGGCCTTCAAGAAGCTCGTGCGCGAAGCGACCGTGACGATCAGCCCCGATTCCTTCGCGACACAGTTCAAGGACCAGATCCTGGCCAAGGCGATCGAGCCGGTCGTCCAGAGCGAACTCGTCGGGCGCGACGAAACGAAGCTCCGCGAACACCTCGCCGGAAAGTTGCCGGACGTGGCCGCCGCGCTGACCAAGGAATTGACGAACAAGAGTTCCGCGAAGTTCGGGGACGCGGACTTCCGCCGGAAGCTCGCCGACGAGCTGGGGAGACTCCTGAAGCAGCCGAACCTGCTGGACGAGGTGAAGTTCACCCCGGTGAGCCGCGCCGAGGCCGACAAGTTCATGCGGAAGCTGCCGGAATTCGCCACCCAGGCCGAGATCGGCTCCGCCATCGCCACCGACGAACGCCGGATCAAACTCGACTTCGACACCCGGCGGAGCAGCGTCGTCGATGGCGCGGTCGAGGGCGCACCTTACGCGAACGAGTACGCCAGCTGGCGAGACCGGAACATCCTCGGTTACACGCGGATGCACGACAAGGACGTCTTCACCCGGCACCAGTCCATCGGCCGTAAGCTGACGGAAACGATCAGCGGGGAACTCGACAGCCCGAGCGCGCTTTCCGGCCGGGCGATCCTCGACGAGCTGCTGCATGCCCTGGACGAGGGCGTCACCGACGAGTTCGACAAGCTGGCGCGCAAGTACCGGGAGACGGTCAAGCCCCAGCCCGGCCGGGCCGGCGAGGCCGGGCGGCCCGATCGCGCCGAGGGAGCGCAGCGACCGGCCACCTTCGACGAGCACGCCCAGATGGTGCTCGGCCGGTACCTGGCGCTGACCTCCGGCCAGGAGGACGCCGGGCGATTCGTCCGCCGTGAAGCGATCGTCAAGGCGATCCTGTTCCACGACATGGACAAGGTGAATTCCAAGAACCAATACGGCGATGCCCAGGTCAGCCATGACCGGGAACCCGAGCACAGCGGCGCGGTCAAGTACATGAACCGGCACGAGGGCCTGTGGGCGAGCCGGCGCGATTTCGAGATCGCTCGTCAGTTCGTCGACTCGGATCCGTTCGGTTACTACTTCCGGGACAAGGACAACATGACCGCGCAGCGTGTGTACGACGACGTGCGCAGGCTCGCCATGCGTGTCGGGCGTCCGGACGGTGGTACTCCGACCGCCGCCGACGTACGGAGCTTGTTCCGCGATTTCCACCAGTACTACCAAGCGGATTTCTCCTCCTACAGCGCGGCTGCGGAGTACCTCAACGAAACCTCCGGGAAGGTGGTGGGCGGTTGGGATCAGCTGCGTGGCGTGGCCCTCGTGAACGGCAGGCACGAACTGGTGGCCGACGAGCACCGGTTCGCCTATTCCGAAGAGCCACGTGAGGGCGGGAAGCCGCCGTATGAAGAAAAGTATCTGAAGCTGGCCGCCCTGTTCGACCAGGCTGTCACCGATGAGCTCGAGCAGCTCTCCGACGCGGCGGAGTCGGTCCACGACGGTTCGGTCGCCGACCTGACGTCCGACGCGGGAGAGAACGTCGTCGACACGGTGACCGAGGTGGAGTCGCAGGCTCTCGCCGCCCAGGGGCTCGACGAGTATCTCGACAGGTTCTTCCCGACGGGCTTCGCGGAGGCGGAAGACGTCGCCATGTTGCTGCGGATGCTCGAAGACAGAGCCCCCCGGTACTGGGTGGGGGCCATCAGGCCCGGCTTCCCGGGGACGAGAAGGGAAGCGTTGGCGAACGTCCTTTGGGCGCGCGAGGCCCGCAACGCGGTGCTGGAGCGCCGGCGGGCCCTGGCCGACCGCCCCGAGCGGGTGGGGGAGACCTCCAGCGTCAGCGACGACCTCACGCGGGCGAACGCCAGGGTCGAACTGGCGGAGCGGAACCTCAGGTCCTGGGGCGTCCCGTCGGACCTGCTGGACAAGGTGTTCGCGGACTGGCTCGACGAGGTGGCGCGCTAGGCCGCCGGTATTCCTGCCGCCACTCCTGCCTGGTGCCCGGGGGTGCGGCGCGGTGTGCTGTGGTGGCCCATCCCTGCCCCGCAACAGGAGGTACCCGGTGCCCGCAGCGGAAGAGTTCACCCTGGCCAGGGTGTTCGACGTCGTCGACCCCGCGACCGGGCCGGGGTTCGCGCCCGGCCACCCGAGGGTGGAGGACCCGGAGGAACTGCGGGCGCTCGTCGCGTACCTGACGGGTGGCACGCCGATCCTGGTCACGCCGTCCCTGATGGACGACGTCCTCGACCCGGACCGGACCGCGGCCGTGCCGACGAACTTCCTCACCGACGGCGTGTGGATCTGGACCGACACCGTCACCTATTACCTGGAGAACCACGGCCTGGCACCGGAACCGGGGCTGCTCGGGCACATCCGGGGGCGGACGGCGGGGCCGGTGGCGCCGGACGTCGTCCGGCGCGCGGTGGCCTTCGTGCTGGAGCCGCCGTCGGACCGCGTGCCGGTCTGGAGCGCGGGCTGATCCACGTCCCCGGCGGGACTTTCCTTCCGGTGCTTCTGCTGGTGGTTGTTCATGGTGACCGGGACACGGGTCGCGTTTACTGGTTCCAGAGTCGCAGAACCGCTCAACACCAAGGAGTTGACGTGTCGCTACGAATCAAGGGTTTCCCCGGCCGCCCCGCCTCGTCCGAAGAGGACATGGTGGCCGTCTACGTCTCCCGCGACGACATCCGGGACCTGGACGCCGGTGAACTCGGCGGCCGGATCGCCAAGGCCGCCGGGATGGCGCGGGCGGGCAGGCCCGCCACCATCGCCGAGTTCGAACCCGCGCCGCGTTACACCATCCAGGACGTCCTGCTCGGGCACATCACCTGGGAAGAACTGACCCGCGCCTCCGCCTGACCGTCGGGATCAGGAGGCGTTGAGGTGCTCGGCCAGTTTTTCCCGGAGTCTCGCGCCTTCGGACCGGCCGAGCCGGTCGCAGAGGGACAGCGCGCGTTCCCGGTCGTCGCGTGCCGATGCGGGATCGCCCGTCTCGTCGGACAGGGCCGCCCGGTCGCAGAGGGTGTCGATCTGGGCCTGGGTCAGCCCGATGCGTTCGAACAGTTCCCCGGCCTCGGTCAGCCGACGGCGCGCGTTCGGATGATCGCCCTGGTGACGCAGGAACCTGCCGGTGGCCTGGAGGGCGCGGGCCTGACCCATCGCCGCACCGTGGCGGCGGAACAGTTCGAGTGCCTTCTCGCACTGCGCGAGTGCCTGCTCGGGTGCGTCGAGCGCGGCCAGGTTCTGCGCCGAGCGCAGCAGCAGGTACGCGTAGCTGGTGTCGTCCACGGGAGTGCGCGAGCCACCGTGCCCCTGCTTGAAGTAGCGGACACAGCTGTCGAACTCCCCCGCCGCGTCGTCGAACCGGCCGCTCCGGTGCCAGAACGTGGCCCGCATCGCCCGCGCCACATGCTGCCCGAGCGGATAACCCGCTTCTTCGAACAGGCTCACCGCTTCGTCGTACGGCTCGGGGGACAGCGAAAGGTCGCCGTCCTGGAGCCGGGCGCTGGAGAGGTACACCCGTGCCCAGCCCTGTTCACGGCGGTCGCCTGCCTCCGTCGCCGCGTCCCAGGCCAGCCGGGCCGCCTCGACGGCGCCGTCCGCCTGGTCGCACAGGGTGGCCCGGACCCAGGCCAGATAGTTCAGCTGGACCGCTTCGTCCCGTTTGCTGCCGATCGCGATCGCCGAGTTCACCGCGAGTCCGAACAGGTCGTACCAGGTGCTCGCGGTCCCGCCGATCTCCGAATACCAGTGCATGGACTCCGAGAGGTCGAGGACCGGCCGGTGCTCACCCCGGGCGGCGACACCCTTGACCGCGGCGAGCCAGTTCTTCATCTCCACTTCGAGCCAGCGGCCCGCGCTGGCGTGGTCGTCGAACGACGACGTCGCGACCGGTGGCGGACTCATCCCGTCGCTCGGCTGGAAGTAGCGGCCGGCCGCCGTCGCGGTGCGCACCAGCCAACCGGCGAGCCGGTCTTCCGCCGCCTTGACGGCTTCGGGGGGTTCCTCCTGGGTGAGCCGTTCCGTCGCGAACACCCGGAGGAGGTCGTGGAACTGGTACCGGCCGTTCTCCTCGGACGTCTGCAGCAGGCTCGCGTCGGCGAGTTCTTCCAGGAAGATGGCGGCGTCGTCCTCTTCCGGGGCCTCGATGAGCGTCATCGCCGCGCCGACGGAGAAATCGGCGGCCGGGACGACGGCGAGCCGCCGGAACACCATGGCGGCGGTCGGGGTGAGCTGGCGGTAGGACAATTCGAACACACTGCGGACGTCGAGATCGCCCGCGGTCAGGGTGGTCAGCCGCCTGCTGCGGTCACGGAGCTGGTCGACCAGACGCGCCAACGGCCAGGTGGGACGGCTCGCCAGCCGGTTGCCCGCGATGCGCAGCGCGAGCGGCAGCCGTCCGCACAACGCGACCAGTTCGATCGCCGCCTGCCGTTCCCTGGCGACCCGGACGGGTCCGATGATGGTCGACAGCAACGCGACCGCGTCGTCCGCACCGAACACGTCGAGGGTGAGCCGGCTGGCCCCTTCGAGTCCCACCAGCATCTGGCGGCTGGAGACCAGCGTGAGACAGCGCGGGCCGCCGACCAGGAGCGGCCGGACCTGGGCCTCGTCGGCCGCGTCGTCGAGGACGATCAGGGTGGCGCGGTCCCGCAGCAGGGACCGGCACAGGTTCACCCGGTCCTCTTGATCCGCCGGGATGTGGACCGCGTCGACGCCGAGTGAGCGCAGGATCAGGTGCAGCACGTCCGCCGGATCGTTCGGTTCGGACGACATCCCGCGCAGCTTCAGGAAAAGCCTGCCGTCGGGGAAGTCGGCCGCGAGATCGTGCGCGGCCCGCACCGCGAGGGTCGTCTTGCCGGTGCCGGGAGGGCCGCTCAGCACCGCGACCCGGCCCGACCGGCGGCGCCCGCCGCTCAGATCGGCGGCGAGCGCGCGCACCGCGGCGAGATCGTGCTCGCGTCCGGTGAGGTCGTCGACGTCGGGGGGCAGGCTGCCGATCAGGGGCGAGCCGTAGATCCCGGCAGGCGCCGGAACCGGGGCGGCGATCGGCTGGGTCCGGCCCTGTTTGGCGGCTTTCTGCAGGTTGGTCAGTTCTTCGTCGGTCAGGGACAGCGGCGCGGCGAGCGATTCGATCGTCCGGCGCTGGGGACTTTTGGCGATCCCGCGTTCCATGTCGCTGATGGCCCGGACACTCACCCCGGACCGCTCGGCGAGCTCCTCCTGGGTGAGGTCGGCGCGAACGCGGTGACCCTTCAGCAGCGCCTTGAAAGTGGTGGCGGTCTCGCCCCGGGCGGCGTTCGTCATGGGCCGAATTATCCACGCGGTCGGCACCCGCTCAATGTGATCTTGGCCTGTGCATTCTCGGATCGTGCGTCGGGTCGGCGTAGAGGGGTGGGGGGCCGTACTCGACGGCTTCGGGGCGCAGTTCGTAGTGCCAGGGTTCGTTGCGGTAGATCTGGCACAGCCCGTATCCGGCGCCGTGCTCGGACAGCCACACCCTGGCGGACGGCGGCCCGATGTCGACCGCGTCCCCCGAGACGTGGGCGGACGTGACGGGGGTGGCCACCCACCGGGCGGCCTCCTCCGCCGAGCCGAAGTTCGAGATCGCCTCACGGAGGAGGTGTTCCTGGTAGTCCGGGGAACGCCAGCCACCGTTGACGCGGAACTCGACCCCGTCGCGCGCGGCATCGGCCGCGGCCCGGCGCAAGGCGTCGAGCAGCGCGGGGTCGAGGTTCGCCACGGCCGGGCTTTCGTCGTCGAAAACCGTCACGGGGACGGGGACGGCACCGTGTGCTTCGCCGAGGGCGGGCCGGAATGCTGTGTCGCGGTAAGGCATGCCGCCAGCCAAGGCGGAGCGGTGTTGCGGGCCCGTACGCGGTTTTCGATATGCGCACGATATGCGCCTTTTCGTAGCATCGGAGCATGCGCGTGCTGGTCGTCGAGGACGAGCCCTATCTGGCGGAGGCGATCCGCGACGGACTGCGGCTGGAGGCGATCGCGGCCGACCTCGCCGGTGACGGCGACACCGCCCTGGAACTGCTGAGTGTCAACTCCTACGCCATCGCCGTACTCGACCGGGACATCCCGGGGCCCTCCGGTGACGAGGTCGCCACCCGCATCGTGGCCTCCGGCTGCGGGATGCCGATCCTCATGCTCACCGCGGCCGACCGGCTCGACGACAAGGCCTCCGGCTTCGAACTCGGCGCCGACGACTACCTCACGAAACCGTTCGAGCTGCAGGAGCTCGTACTCCGGCTCCGGGCACTCGATCGCAGGCGCGCGTACAACCGGCCGCCGGTGCGGGAGATCGCGGGCCTGCGGCTGGATCCGTTCCGTCGCGAGGTCTACCGGGACGGCCGGTACATCGCGCTGACCAGGAAACAGTTCGCCGTGCTCGAAGTCCTCATGTCCGCCGAAGGCGGGGTGATCAGCGCCGAAGACCTCTTGGAACGGGCGTGGGACGAGAACGCGGACCCGTTCACCAACGCCGTCCGCATCACCGTCTCGGCGCTGCGCAAACGGCTCGGTGAACCCTGGCTGATCGCCACGGTGCCCGGCGTCGGCTACCGCGTCGACACCGGCGGCGAGCGTGGATAGGCAGCCAGGGCTGAGCGTCCGCCTCAAACTCACCCTCAGCTACGCCGGTTTCCTCATGGTCGCGGGTGTCCTGCTGCTCGGCGCGGTCCTGCTCTTCTACCTGTACTTCCTGCCCGACGGCTGGATCCGCACCAACAGCGACCGGTTCATGATCGACCGCTCGCTGCTGGTGCGTGCCTTCGCCCCGATCATGCTCGTCATGATGGCCTTCCTGCTGGTGTTCGGTCTGGCGGGCGGCTGGGTCCTGGCAGGCCGGATGCTCTCCCCGCTGACGCGCATCACCCACGCCACCCGTGTCGCCGCGAACGGATCGCTTTCCCATCGCATCCGGCTGCCCGGCCACACGGACGAGTTCCGCGAACTCGCCGACGCCTTCGACGTCATGCTCGCGCGGCTCGAAGCCCACGACGCCGAACAGCGGAGATTCGCGGCCAACGCCTCCCACGAACTGCGCACCCCGCTGGCGATCACGCAGACCCTGCTCGACGTCGCCCGCAAGGACCCGAACCGCGCCACCGGCGGGATCGACGAACGGCTCCGCGCCGTCAACACCAGGGCGATCGAGCTCACCGAAGCGTTGCTGCTGCTCAGCCGGGTCGATCAGCAGGCCTTCAACCGGGAAGACGTCGACCTGTCCCTCATCGCGGAGGAGGCCACCGAAACTCTCCTGCCCCTCGCGGAAAAGCACGGCGTCACCCTCGAAACCTCCGGCGAGGTGAGTACCACCTTCGGCTCGCACACGCTCCTGCTGCAGACGGCCATGAACCTCGTGCACAACGCGATCGTCCACAATGCGCCGGAACGGGGCGCCGTGCGGATCACGACCAGCGCGCATCCCAAGACCGTGGTGCTCGTGGTGGAGAACGACGGCGAGAAACTGTCGCCGGACAAGGTTTCCCGCCTTGTCGAGCCGTTCCAACGCGGCACCGACCGGGCGCGGACCCACCACGCGGGGGTCGGCCTCGGCCTGGCGATCGTCCAGAGCGTCACCCAGGCCCACGGCGGAACCCTCACCCTCAGCCCCCGCGACGCCGGGGGACTCCGCGTCGCGGTGCGGCTTCCCGCCGCGCCGCGACCGCGGTGAGCACGTGCCGGGCCAGGACGACGTCCGCGTCGCCCGCCCCGCCCGCCGACGCGCGCGCCGACATCGCCGCGATCCGCGCGGGATCGGTGAGCACCGGCAGGAGCGTGTCTTCGATCCAGGCCGGGCCGAAGCCGTCGTCGTCGACGAGCAGTGCCCCACCCGCCGCGACCACCGGCTCGGCGTTCAGCCGCTGCTCGCCGCCGCGCAGCGGCAACGGGACGTAGGCGGCGGGCAGGCCGACGGTGGCCAGTTCGGCACAGGTCATCGCCCCCGACCGGCAGATCGCGAAGTCGGCCGCGGCGTAGGCGTACCGCATCTCCTCGACGTAGGGGACCACGACGTAAGGCGGGTCGCCGTCCGGCACCGCGACGACGTGCCGCGGCCCGGTGATGTGCAGGACCTGCACGCCTGCCGCCCGGAACGCCGAGGCCGCGGCGGACACCCCGGCGTTGATCGTGCCCGCGCCCTGCGAGCCACCGGTGACCAGCAGGACCGGCCCTTCGGGGCGCAGGCCGAACCGCCGCCGGGCGGTGTCGCGCACCGCGGGCCGGTCGAGTCCGGTGATCGACGGGCGCAGCGGGATCCCGATGGCGGTGGCGTGCCCCAGCCGGACCCCCAGTCCGGCCGTGAACACGAGTTCCGTCATCCGGGCCGCCATCCGGTTGGCCACCCCTGGCCGGGCGTTCGCCTCGTGGACGACGATCGGCAGGCCCCGCTTCCGCGCGGCCAGGTACGCCGACGCGGCCACGTAACCGCCGAAACCCACCACGACCTCGGCCCCCACCCGGTCGAGCACCGCCCCGGCCGCCCGCACCGAGTCGCGCAGCCTGCCCGGCGTCCGCAGCAGGTCCCGGTCCGGCCTGCGGGCCAGCGGTACCGGCGGGATGAGTTCGAGCGGGTAGCCGCGGGCCGGGACGAGCGTGGTGTCCAGACCGCGGACGGTGCCGAGGGCGGTGACCTCCGCCGTGGGCTCCAAGCGGCGCAGCGCGTCCGCGAGATTCATCGCGGGCTCGATATGCCCGGCCGAATGCCCGCCCGCCACGACGACGCGAGGTGCCGGGCTCACGACCTCCCCACCCGATCGAGGGGGAAGTCGAAATAGGTGGCCGGATACGGTTCGTCCTTCAGCGAGTAGTGCCACCACTCGTGCTCATAGGAGCCGAAACCGCAGGACTCCATGACGGAACGGAGATGACGACGGTTTCGTGCTTCCTCACGTGTGACCCCCTTCGCCCCGTGATGGGAGATCGAGTCCATCAGGTCGTGGCCGCCGCCCATCGCGGCGAGTTCGCGGGTGCCCAGGTGATAGAGCGTCAAGTCGACCGTGCTGCCCCGGCTGTGGCCCGATTTCCTGGCCACATAGCCCTTCTCGAACAGCTCGGTCCGGTCGATGTGCGGATAGTGCCGCGGCTTCGTCCGGCCGTCCTCCGGCTCCTTCGACCAGCGCAGGAACCGATCCACGGCCCGCTGCGGCCGGTACCCGTCCCAGACGAGCAGCCCGAAGCCGAGCGACGAGGCCTTGTCGTGCGCGTTCTCCAGCGCCGCGCACAACGTCTTCGTGCCGGCGATGCGATTCGTCGTGTAGCCGTCCACGGGCTTGCCGGTGAAGTTGTCCCAGGTGGCGTACTTCGCGTCCCAGCGTATTCCGGGCACCAGTTCGTCCAGGAAGACGAAGTCGTCCTTCATCGAGAACCTTTTCGTGGTGGGTGTCGGGCAACGGTGGCTGCCGAGGGGTTGCGAAAGCCGCCGGTCGGGTGGGTCGTGAGTGGCAAAGAGGGTTAGAACGACCTTTACCGCTCACGACGCTTGAGGTCTTCACTCACGACCTCGTGGGGCTCACGAGACCCGACACCAGCCGATCGAGCACTTCGCCCAGCGGCAATCCCGCGGCCGCCATCATGCGCGGGTAGCGGCTGTAGGAGGTCAGGCCGGGAAGGGTGTTGACCTCGTTGAGCGCCACGGTCCCGTCCTCCTTGAGGAACAGGTCCACCCGCGAAAGCCCCGTGCAGCCCAAGGCGCGGTAGATGACCTTCGCCGTCTCCTGGACGAGCGTCCTGGTCTCCGCCGGGAGGTCCGCCGGAACGGTGATCGTCGAGTTTTCGGAACCGCTTTCCGGGTCATCCTCCTGGTGGATCTGGAAGAACCCGTGGGAGAGGGAGATCTGGTCGACCTCGCCCGCGATCAGGTCCAGATCGTTCCCCAAGACGGCACAGCCGACCTCGCTGCCGACGACGGCCTCTTCGATCAGCACCTTGGTGTCGTACTTCCTCGCCGCCTCCAGGGCGCCGGGCAGTTCTTCCTTGCGGGACACCTTGCTGACGCCGAAAGACGACCCCGAGCGGGCCGGTTTGACGAAGACGGGATAGTCGAGATCGTCGACGTGCTCGTCCGCGGTGACCGTCCGGAAGTTCGGCGTCGCGACTCCCGCGTTCCGTGCGACCAGGTAGGCGAGGGATTTGTCCATGCACAGCGCGGAAGCCTGGACGTCGCAGCCGGCGTAGGGGATGCCGGAGAGCTCCAGCAGACCCTGGATCGCACCGTCCTCGCCGAGTTTGCCGTGCAGGACGGGCAGGACGACGTCCAGCCGGATCGTCGCGAAGCGGCCCTGCTCCAGGACGAGCAAGCCGTGGACGTTCCGGTCCGGCGACAGCACGACCGGGCGCCCGCCCGCGTTTTCCCAGTCCTCGTCCGGGCCGTCGCACAGCAGCCAGGTGCCGCTTTCGGTGATCCCGATCCAGTACGGTTCGTACTTGCCGGGGTCGAGGTGCTTCGCGACCTCCCGTGCCGACTTGACGGAGACGGGATGCTCTTCGGAGACGCCCCCGAACACAATACCGATCTTCATATCCAGCGCTGCTTTCTGCTTTCGAAGTTCAGGCAGTTGGTGATGGAATTCGCGACGGTGTCGCCCAACGCGTGGTCCGTGTAATACGCCGTATGCGGGCTGATGATCACGTTCGGCAGTTTCTGAAGTCGTGACAGCAGGTCGTTTTCCACGGCTTCGTCGCTGTGGTCGGCGTAGAAGATCCCGTCCTCGCCTTCGAGGACGTCCAGCGCCGCGCCGCCCAGCGCGCCGCTCTCCACGGCCTCGACGAGAGCACCGGTTTCGAGAAGGGAACCGCGTCCGGTGTTGACGACATACGCGCCACGCTTCATCGTCTCGATGCGCCGTCGGTCGAGGAGATGATGGGTGTCGGCGTTGAGCGGGGTGTGCAGCGTGACGATGTCGCTCTGCCGCAGCAGAACGTCCAGCGCGACGTGGTCGGGCTTGGTGCGGCTGTCGTGCGCGAGGACACGGCAGCCGAAGCCCCGCAACCTGGTCATCACCGCGGCGCCGATCCGTCCCGTGCCGATGATCCCGACGGTCAGGTCGCGGAGTTCTTTCCCGCGCACACCGGGCAACCTGTAGTCGTGGACGTCCGCGCGCCGGATCGTGGCCTTGGCGTTCCGCACCGCCATCAACATCAGCATCAGCGTGTAGTCGGCCACGCTGTCGGGTGAGTAGGTGACGTTCTCGACGGAAATGCCGACGCTCTTCGCGTAGTCCACGTCGATGTGGTTGCAGCCGATGCTTCTCGTGGAGATGTACGTGACACCGGCCTTGCCGAGGGCGCGCAGGGTGCGCTCGGTGATCCGCGTCTTGTGCCCCACGCTGACGCAGTGATTGCCGGACGCCAAGGCGACGTTGGCTTCGGACACCGCGGCCTCGGTGATGGTCGGCCGCACGCCGAAGCGGGGGGCCATCTCCCGGAACAGGACGGCCTCGTCCGGCCCGCAGCCGTAAATCGTGATTCCCATTCCCGGGACGGCGGGGAAGGACCAGGGCGCCGGCGATCGGGTGCGGCGGACCGCCGTTCGTGCCGGTTCGCTGTCGGTCATGCCTTCAGTCAAGGCGGAGTGGTGTTGCCGGTGCGTATGCGATTCCGGATACGCCCACGATATGTTACCCGCGAGTAGTGTCGCGTATCCGCCGGTCGGGTGATTTCCCGGCGCGAGCCCCCGGATCGGCCGCCGAGGTAGGATCTTCCCGGCGCGGAGAGCTTCGGCCGACGACGTGGAACCGAAGCGCGGCCGGGTGCGTCGGTGTACACGAAGGTCGTCATCGCGTTTCGCGAAACGGCGCGCACGGGTGGGTGTGAACTCCTAGGCTGCGCCGCAGACCACTGTGGGTCGGGAAGCACGGGCGCAGGCGCCGGGACTGGAGGGACCACTCAATGACTCGCCGATTCGACCCAGAACAGATCGCCTCGCTGGCCAAGAAGGTCGGCGGGCTCAAGGACGGTTTCAGCAAGACGGGCAAGGAACTGGGCGAGGGCGATCCGGGGGGCGCGTACGGCGACCTGAAGAACGCGGCGAGCTCGGGCAAGACCGTCCAGGGGTTCCACAAGGGTGTGAACGCCGAGCTGGCCGCCGCCGCGAAGCTCGTCGACGCCGCGTCCCAGGCACTGGCCAACGCCGCCGAGCGCATGCGGAACGACGAGGCCGCGGGTGTCCGTACCCTCGACGGCCCCGGTCGCGAGCGGGCCTGACCGGACTGAAGACGGGAACCAGGGGAACCTACCGATGACTACCGCCGAACGGAAACCGAGCGCGCTCGACGACCCGACGCACGACCGCCCGAAGTCGATGGACGCCATCGACAAGCACGCGCAGCAAGCCCAGAAGCTCGACTCGCGTGCGGTCAACGACCAGGCGACGAAGGTCGGCGGAGCCGCCACCCGCGCCAACGACCTCGGGGACGATCTCAAACTCTTCCGCGACGACGTGCTGCGTGAATGGGAGGGCAAGGACGCCGACGCCGTCGCCGAGCACCTCGAAAAGCTCGGCAAGGCCAGCTACAAGGTCAGCGACAAGGCCGAGGCGGCCAAGAACATCCTTCAGCGCGTGTCCGAGATCCTGGACGACGTCAAGAAGAAGGTCGCGCAGCTCGCCCAGGAAGCCAACGACAAGGACGCGGACAACCGCGCCCTGATCGGCGCGGCCCGGCGACGGAAGAACAGCTCCGAAGACGAGAACGAGATCGCCGCCGCCGCGTCCGACATCGAGCGGCTCCGGCAGCTCAACGAGAAGGACTCCAACGGCAAGAAGGACGAGATCGAGAAGGCGCTGGACGACGCCGAGAAGCAGATCGACGATCTCCTCAAACCGCTCGGGTTGGAGATCGAGGGCGGTTTCCTGGAGCTGGTGCCCGCGGACACCGGCCAGACGACGGCTTCGAGCGTCCACGCCACCCCCGTCGATTCGCGGGTCAGCGCGTCTCCCGTCCACCACGGTGGTGGCGGAGACGGCGGTGGCGGCGGTGGGGGAGGCGGCGGTGGCGTCGCCGGTGTCCAGGGCGACGGGCGGCCCGCCAAGCCGATCGACGCCCGGGGCGACAACCCGGCCAAGATCGCCGAGCAGTTCCTCGGCCGCAACGCCGGTGACCTCAAGCGCAGCGGTGAGCTGCCCGCGATGCAGTCCTGGGTGCCCAACAACGTCAACTGCGCGAACTTCGTCTCAGGCTGCCTGGAGTCGGCAGGCCTGATCGACAAGAACCAGGCCAGTGCCTCGGTCGCCGGTCTGACGGCCAACCTCGAAGCGGACGGTTGGCGGTCGGTGCCGCTTTCCGAGGCGAAACCCGGCGACGTGGTGATCTCCAACAACGGCGGGCACGTCGTGTTGTACGCGGGCGATGGTCAGTTCATCGGCTCGAACAACATCAACCCCGACGGTTCGCAGAAGATCAGCATGGGTGGCGGCGGCGGCCTCGTCAAAATCCTCACCCCGCCGGCCTGAGCCGGCGGGCGGGCGGATCAGAACCCGAACAACGCGCGCGGTGCCTCGTGCTCGTCCGGCCAGGTCAGCCAGGCCACATCGGTCGGACCGATGGCGAAGTCGGACAAGCGCCAGGACCGCGCGTCGTTGTCGGCACCCATATCGGATTTCTTGAGCAGGGCGACGTAGACGTCGGACATGACGCCGTCGGATCGGCGTGCCTCGTAGACGGTGCCGGCGTAGTACGGGCGGCCGATTTCGGCGCCGCGCATCGTCCCCTGCAGGAACGCCCAGGGCCCGAGGCGGTCGAACTGCTGCGCGTCCACCCGGACACGGTCGCCGAATTCCTCGTCGAGCCGTGCGGTGGCGGCCTGGAACACCGCTTCCCTGACCGGGTCGCCGGGGCTCAGCGCTTCCGGAAAGGACCGCGCGGACGGGGTGTACATCAAGCTACCTCCCAATAGCGGAACAGCGATCCGGCCTGCATCGGCCGCCTCGGCTGGCCCCGGTGATGTTACCGCCTCGGATCGGCCCAGTCCTGGCTTCGGGAGGACACGCCAAACCCCCTGCACGCACCGTCGGCCGGAATCCGAAGTTACCTTCGCGTACATGCCCTGGCTGTCGTGATGTCATCGATGAGCACCTCAGACGTCCTACCTTTGGCCCGTTGGTACCGGTGGAGCTGAATGTGGGTGTCTGATGGATCGCAGGTCGTTCATGCTGGCCACGGGTGGTGCGGTGGCCGCGACCACCGTGCTGGGCACCCCGGCGGAGGCCACTCCCGGCCGGGACCCGTTCGGCCCGGCCGTCCGGTTCAACATCCTCAGCGACATCCAGGGCGACCTCGCCGACTTCGGCAAGGCCCTGGACGACATCAACGTCACCAATCCGCGTGGTGCCGGTCTCGGCGTGGCGGGTGACATCACCCCGCGCGGCTACGACTTCGAGTACGCCCAGGTGCGGTCGGTGCTGGACAAGCACCCGCATCCGAGGAACGTGGCCTGGGCCATCGGCAACCACGAGTTCTACGTGCCGAAGTGGCGGGACCCGGACACCCTCGCGCAGGACACCTGGCCCAACGGCACCACCGAGGACTCGCTGTTCCGCAGCTTCTACAACTTCGCCCGGCGCAACACGGTCTATTCGGAGACCTCGTTCGGCGGGGTGCCGGTGCTGTGCCTTGGCACCGAGCACTACTCGAAGTACCACGACCCGAAACTGTGGGACGAGGTGTGGATCAGCGACCAGCAGTTCGCCTGGCTCGAACAGCGGCTGGCCCACTGGGACCGGTGGCGCAAGCCGGTGATGGTGCTGACCCACCACCCGCTGCCGAACACCGTGTCCGGCACCCGCAACAAGCTCTACCTCAGTGACTACCTCCAGGCCGACCGGCTGCTCGGGGTGCTCGGCAAGTACCGGGACGTGTTCCTGTTCTCCGGGCACACCCACTGGGACCTCACCCTGTCCGACTGGGTGACCCGCCGGGTCGTCCCGGGCAGCGGCAACCTCGAAGGCTTCACCGTGGTCAACACCGGCGCGGTGCAGACCGGCTGGGTGGACGACGGCAAGGGCGGCGAGGTGTCCCTGGGCGGCGGCTTCAACCAGGGGCTCCAGGTCGAGGTGTACCACGGTGCCGTGGTGATCAAGGCACGCGACTTCACCACCGGCACCTGGCTCAAGCAGATCACCGTCCCGCTGCGGGACAGCTTCTGACGGGTGTCCCAGCCTCCCGGTAGTCCGACGCACGGTCGCGTCGCTGCGGGGGCGGAGCGAAGAGATCGTCGCCGTCCTGGAAGGGGCCGCGGCCGTGCTGGCCGCCGGGACCCGAACCCGCTTGCCGTCAGGGCCGGGTTTCGAGCTGCAGGGAGCTGTTGGGGACACCGCAGGTCACCGCGATCCCGGACTCCGTCAGGCGGGCGCAGGTCCACCGGCCCTGGACGTCGAGCACGCGCTCGCCAGGACCCTCGGCCTGCGGCAGCTTCTCGAAGTACTCGGTGATCACGTTGTACGCCTCGGTGCAGCCCACCGTGGTGCCGTCGGTCGCGGCGACCGCGATCAGGTCCATCGGCTGCCGTCCGGGCGCGCCGACCTGGCCGCCGTGCTTGCTGCAGTTGACGTCGCCGGCGTTCGACGCGCCGCCGGACTTCTTGGTGGGCGTACTCTTGCCGCCGCCTTCCGCCCGCTGACCACCTGCCTGCTTCTGGGTGGCGTCCGGCTGAGGGTTGCCCTCCGGCGCCTGCCCGAAGGCGGCCGTCGTCTCCGGCGCGTTCTGTGCCGGAGAATTATTTCCGGCGGCATTGTTCCCGTCGCATGCGGAAAGGAATGCGGTGGCGGCGATGGCCCCGCCCACGATGACCATTTTGATTGTCTTCTTCGCGGTGAATCCCATTTCAGTACCCCTATCGCGGCTTTGTTCGAAGCTTTGTCAGGAAGACGCCGGAAACGGAATGGGGTTGCCCCGGAGAGCACGCACGGCGCGGATCTGCCCGAAGGTCTTGATCGTCCGGTACCTGAGGGCAGGAACTCGACCGGCGTCGCAACCTTCCGGCGCGGACCGGGCCGCGTCCGGGCGTGACGTGGGAGTGACGACGAAAAAACCGCCCTACCTCGGCAAACGATGAGGTAGAGCGGTGAGATCCAGCTGCGTTCGAACAGGCGTCGGATCCAGGCTTAGGTCGGGTCAAGCCTGGGCCGCCCGACCTAAGCGAGAATCATGCCGCCGAGGTTTTCCGGGCAATTTTGCCCTTCTTCAGGCACGAGGTGCAGACCTTCAACCGAACCGAGGTTCCGTTGACGACGGCCTTCACCGGCTGGATGTTCGGGTAGAACATCCGCGAGGAACGGCCCTTGATCCGCCGCTTCTGCGCGCGGGCACCGAGACGGGCCACTCGCCTGCCGAAGCTGGGTTCCTTGCTGCATACGTCACAACGTTTAGACATCGAGCTCTCCGACTCACCGTTTCGATACGCGTCCCAGGCGCAAAGCTTCGCCGCCCTCATCGAGGACACGTCTCTGACGCCGACCTGCAGTATAGACTCCGCGAATCGCCACTCGTCCGGCGCCCTGTCGGGGCCCTGACTATTCGCATGTCAAGGGTCAATCATGCACCACGGGCCACTCGCCGGAAGCGGGGGGTCAACGGCATTCGGCGACGACGGTCACTTCGTGCCGGTTGTGGTGCAGCTGCCGCGCGGTGAGCACGCGGTAGCGGCGGCCCAGCAGGTCGAGACAGTCGCGTACGGTCTTCACCGGCCGGTGCGCGGAGAGTTTCAACGTCATCACGGCCAGTGCTCCCGGCCGCAGCCGCTCCGCGGCGTCCAGCATCAACCCGCACGACAGTTCCGGATCCATCTTCATGTCGTTGACCACCATGTCGAACCGGCGCCGTTCGCTTCTGAAGAAGGCCCCCGCGGTCATGCGCATGTGATGGACACCACGGTCGGACTGGAGTCTGCCGTCGATGTCCCCGGGATCGACCGCCCACACGGCGACCCCGTAACGCCGGAGGACGTGGGTCCAGCCGCCGGGGCTCGCGCCGAGGTCGAGTGCCGACCCGGACGACGGTGGCTCGATGCCGAACGTCTGGAACGCCTCTTCCAGCTTGAACTCGGCGCGGGAGATCTGGTCGTCGCCCCTGGCCAGCCGCGCCCGGCCGCCCGGCCAGTCGCTCAGCTGCTCGGCGGTGGAGGCGAGCCCGATCACCAGCCCGTCCTGGGTGACGCACAGGGACAAGGTCCGCGGCAGGTTGGCGCGCCCGGTCTTCTTCCCCAGGTCGGCCACCGCTTCCGTGCACCGCCGGACGAGTTCCCCGGAGCTGTAGGGCGCGGGGTTCTGCCCGCTCACCCACGCCTGGATCGCGAACTCCTCCGCGTCGACCCCGGCGACGACCTGCTGGACGGCCGCGGCCACGGCGTCGAGATCGCGGGCCTCGGCCAGCGGCAGCTCGGCACGCTCGGCGGTCAGATGCTTCACGAAAGCGGCGGGCCGGTCCTTGCAGGCCCGGGCGACGAGTCCGACGTGGACACCCGGACCGGACAGCCTGCCGAGGTCCGGTCCGAGCCGGTGCACGCCGACCGGCCCGGCCTGGCCCGCGGCGCAGAGGTCGAGCAATTCCGCTTTGGCGGCGGGAAAGTACTCCGGAGAGGTCGAGAACAGCACTCGCTCTCCGTCTGGGTTCATGGAGGAGCATGTTAGTCGGTTCTGGTGAAGCCGAATTGGGCGGTTCCCTGTGGAAGCCAGCAGGCGATGACCGCGCCCGCCGCGGTCGTGACGACCAGCAGCCCGAAGGCCGCCGTATAGGAGAAGCGGTCGACCAGGAAGCCCATCAGCAGCGGGGAGACGGCGGCCGCGACCTGGCCGCCCAGGTTCAGCATGCCCATCCCGATCCCCGCGTGTTCGGTCGGCAGCGCCCGCATCGGCAGCCCGAAGAGACACATCGACCCCAGGCTGGCCACCCCCAGTGCGAGCGTTTCGTACACGGTGAACTCCACCGCGCTGGACGCGGTGAGCATCAGCGCCAGGAAGAACGCGGTGACCGCGATGACGGGGACGAGGAACCAGCGGATCCGCTGGTGGAAGAAGCGGTCGAACAGCCAGCCGCCGAGGATGGTGGTGCCCACCGTGACGAGCATGGGGATCGCGGCGAGCACCCCGGTCGTGGTGATCGAGAGCCGTTTGGTCTCCAGCAGGTAGCTGGGCACCCAGCTGATCAGCCCGGAGACGAGCAGGTTCATCGCGCAGAAGACCGCGGCGAACTTCCACAGCTGAAGGGACCGCAGCACCTCCCGGCGTGACGCGCGGGGTGTCCCGCCCGTCTCGTCCACGGTCCTGGTCAGCCGGGCAGGCAACGGTTTGGGCAGTACCGCCCAGAGCAGGACACCGATCGCCGCCCCGGCGACGGCGAGGGAGAAGAAGGTGTCGCGCCAGCCGACGGAGGCGATCAGCGGCGCGACGATCAGCGGCGCGATGCCGGGCCCGAACCCGCTCGCGGACATCACCACCCCGGTGACGGTGCCCCGGGCCCGCGGCGTCGTCCGTTCGGCGATGGCCTTGAACGACGCCGGGGGGAAGCTGCCCTGCGCGGCGCCGAACAGCGCGCGCACGACCAGCAGCCACGCGAAACTCCCGGCCAGCCCGGTCATCCCGGTGAAGGCCGACCACAGCAGGAGGGTCGTCAGCATCAGCCCCCGCGCGCCGAACCGGTCCGCGAGGTAGCCGGCCGGGACCTGGCAGAGGAGGTAGACCACGGAGAACGTGGTGAACAGCAGTCCCTGCATGGTCTTGCTGAGCCCGAACTCCTGGCCGATGAAGGGCATCGCCATGCTGATGGTGAACCGGTCGACGAAATCGATCGACCAGGCGAGCACCAGCACGACGATCGTGAGGTAGGCGGTCCGGCGGACCCGATTCGCCGTCGGCGGCTCGTCCAGCGTCGCCGACAGCCCCGGCTCCCTCACCGGCGGGCCGGTGACTGTGCCGCCCGGACCTTCATGTAGTCGTTGTCCTGCGTGATGCCGAGCGCCTGCGCGCTGAGGAAGTCGACACCGTCGGGATAGGTGTAGGGCTGCATGAACCAGCCGGCGCGGATGTCGCGGTAGAGCCGGGAAAGCGGATGGGCGTTCACGTAGGTGGAGCCGCCGACCACGGTGAGGCAGTCGTTGACGACCTTGAGCCCGAACTCGTTGACGATCATCTTCGCGTACTGGAACGCCCGCATCATCCGGCGGCCGCGTTCGGCCGGGTCGCCGGCGAGGCTCGCGGACAGCAGGTCGGCCTCGGTCAGCGCGGTGCCCGCGGTCGCACGCAGGGCGAAGAGCCTCGCGTCGATCTCGGCCACCAGTGTGCGTACGCCCGCCGAGGCGGCTGTCGCGCGTTTGCCGCCGAAGGCGACCGCGATGTCACGAGCGGCCTCCGCGATCCCCGCGTAGATCCCCAGCATGGTGATCGAGCTGACGGTCTGCCCGGCCAGCGCCGCGTCGTCCGCCGCGTCGAGCGGGCCTCGCATGAGGACGTCCTCGGCGGCGATCGGACAGTTCTCGAAGACGACGTCCAGCGTCCCCGAGGCCCGCATGCCGAGCCCGTCCCAGTTGTCGAGGACGTCGAGACCGGGTGCTGCACGGGAGACGACCGGCGCGGTCAGCCGGATCGGCCCGTCCTCGGCCCGCCACTGCGCGTACACCACGAAATCCGTCGCGACCGGCGCCATGCTCACCAGGGTCTTGCGGCCGGACAGCAGCCAGTCGCCCTTGCCGTCCGGGGTGAGCGTGGTCACCGCCGAGTGGTGGTCCTTCACCGCCCCGCACACCAGCCGCTCCCCGGTGGCCATGCCTCGCAGCAGCCGTTCCGCCAGCGCCTGTGCCTGCGGGGTGCCGTGCTTCCATTCGTAGGCCAGGGTCAGCCCGCGGCTGAACTGGACGTGCAGCGCGAGCGCGGTCGAGGCGTCGACCTTGGCCAGGGTCAGCAGGGTGAACGCCACGTCGTGGAGCCGGTCGACGCCGAGACCGCCCAGTTCCTTGGGCACGGTCGCGCCGAGCACGCCGTCCTTGCCGAAGGATTTGAAGACATCGGACGGGAAAAGGCCGTCGCGGTCGTTGTCCGCCGCCACGGCGGCCAAGTCGGGCAGACGCGCGCCGACCAGTTCGACGAGGCCGCGGCCCTCGTCGGTGACCGGTTCCCGCAGCTGCGCCGTCGAATTCCGGGTCTCGTTCTTCTCCAGCATGTGCATTCCACTTCCTCCGACACCGATTCGGCTTGTCCGGTGGTGGTCAGTCGACGGCCGATGAGCCGGTCAGGGCGGCGACGGTGCGTTCGAGGCCTTCCGCGAGGGCCGTCTCGTGGCGCCATCCGGTGACCGAGCGGAAGGCCGACGAGTCGACCACCATGTCGCACAGATCCGTGGGCGTCGCGGTGTCCGGCGGTGCTACCGAACGGACCTCCACCTCGGGTTTCCCGGTGTACGCGGAGACGAGCCGGGTGATTCGGCCGAAGACGTCGCGGAGGCGTTCCCCCTGGCCGGTGCCGATGAGCCAATGCCTCCCGGACAGCGCGGACGCGTGCTCGATCGCGGCCGCGAAGGCCGAGGCCACGTCGTGGACGTGGACGAAGTCGCGCAGGATCGAGCCGTCGTGCCACATCGTGAGCTGCTCGCCCGCGATCGCCCGCCGCACCATCGTGGTCAGCACGCCGGGGTCCGGCGGGCCGGCGGGGGAGACCTGGCCGAAGACGCTCGCCAGCCGCAAGGTGACGCCGCGCACCGTGCCGTCCGCGGTGGCGGCGGTCAGAAGTTCCTCGGCTGCCTGTTTCTGCCGGTCGTAGGGGGTGTCCGGCCGGTCGGGCTCGCGCCCGTCGACCGGCAGCGCGGACGGCGCGCCGACCTGGGACGACGAGCCCGCGAAGAGCACGGCCGGGGCGGGCCCGGCGCCGGGGTGCGCGCGGAAGTGGGCCACGACCTCGCGCAGCAGGCCGACGTTCACTCGCTCACTGCGTGCCGACTCCTCGACCCCGCGCCACCCCACGGAATCCTTGACGAGGTGGATCACCGTGCCGGAGCCGTCGAGCGCGCCGTCCAGCTGCGCCGCGTCGGTGAGGTCGGCGGTCCGGACCTCGATCCGGGCCACCGCGTCCGGGGGCACCGGAGTCGGCCTGCGGGCGACCACCCGAAGCCGGATCGGCTGCTTCGACAGGGCCGCCACGATCGCGGAACCGACGAAACCGGAGGAACCGAGGACGGTCACCAGCGGCCGGGTGTCCCGTGTTTCCGGATTCGGCATGACGGTCTCTTTCTGCGGGGTGCGGAGGAGGTCAGGGCAGATCGCGCCGGTAGAGGGCTTGCCAGTAGTAGCTCCAAGGCAACGCCCTGGCGGCGGCCACGTCGGTCCACCCGGGACCGGGCCGGTACGCCGCCACGAACTTGGTGGAGTGCTCGGCCACTTCGGTGCTGTCGTGGATGTCGAGCACGTCGCGCACCAGCCCGGTGCTCAGTGCCATGTCGACGAGTTCGGAACCCTGCGAATGACTGTCGAGGGTCTTGTCGAGGTACTTCCCGACGGGATTCTTGACGTAGCAATACCGGCAGGCGCCGTCGACCAGGGCCAGGTAGGCCAGGACGGTGTCGGCGTCCATCTCGGCGAACGAGTCGATGTTGATCGCCAGGTCGGACTTCGTGGTCGCGAAGACCTCCTCCACGTCGTCGGTCCGCACGAATTCGACCTTCGCGAACTGCTCCGCGGTGAGCACCGTCCTCAGGTACGCCTCGGCCAGCGCGAGCGAGTTGTCGAGATCGACGATGCGGTACGCCGCGAGGTCGTGGTTCGACAGCATGGCGTGGCAGGTGCGGCCGTACCCGGCGCCGATCTCCACCACACTGGCACCGGCCAGTTCCACGTGCCCGCCGATGAACTCGAGTTCGAGGACGGCCTGGAGGTAGTCGAGGCAGATCGTCTCGCCGTCGACGCGCACCGTGATCGGGTCGCCGACGTCACGGTGCCGGATCCGGCGCAGTGCGTCCTTCGCGGCCGGGCTCAACCGCTCGGCCAGGTTGTAGATCAGGGTCTTGAGGTAGCGCACGCCGTTCGGCCGCGGATCCCACAGCGCCATCTTGAAATTGGGTGCGCTGGACTTGAACCCGGCCAGCTCGGTGCGGGGCTCGCCGGTGACATGCGTCCTGTTGTAGTGCTCCCAGAGCGCACTCCGGCCGTATTTACCAGTCATTCGGTGTCCTCTCCGGGAACGCGGGTTCAGCCGACCTTGGCGTGACCAGGGACCGCTCGGGCGACCTCGCCGCGGTTGCGGGTGGTCCGGCGCAGCCACCAGTACACCAGCGCGAGGTTGACCATCCAGCTGAGCCACGGTCCCTCGACCTGGAACTGGGTGAAGGAGATGATGTCCGGGCCGATTCCCGGCAGGTACAGCACGAGGTAGGCGATCGCGCGGCTGGTGATCACGTTCGTCACCATCGCGAAGCTGTACAGCATCCACCGCCGGTGATCGGCGAATCTGCGCTGCCGCGCGCGGATGAACCCCATCACGGTGGTGAAGATCGACAACGTTGCCCAGACCGCGGTGCCGATCTTCCCGAAAACGGTCAGCGGGCCGGCGAAGATGAGCACGACGGACAGCACGGCCGTCGGAAGCATGCCCGCGAAGACGTACAGCCTGCCACTGATCCGATGGATCTTGCGATGCTTCGCGCGCAACCAGGGCCACAGCTGGAGGCAGACGGTGGCGAACGCGATGGTACCGAATCCTATGTGGAGGATCATGATCGCGTAATGCGGTGGTACGCCGGGGTTCAACGGCAGCTGGGCCCGCTCCGCGCCGAGCCACGGCGGAACCTTCCAGACCAGGAAAGCCGTCAGGAGCAGCGCTAGCGGGATGAGCCACGGCCGGTTCCACCACCGTCGGGTACGCCGGACGGCAGCCGGTGGGCTTACCGGGGACTGGGCCATGACCGTTCCTCTCGGCAGTTTTTTCGATTCAGCAGGGGACAGGGTGTCGTCGCGGGCCATCGGTGTTGCGAAAGCCACTTTCGCAACGTTGAAGGTTGCGAAAGTGGCTTTCGCAACACCGCCGCGACCGACACACCTCGCGGGCCCACCAGCTTCGGCCCGTGCTCAGCGCGGAAGCATCGGCATCACGTAGTAGGTCAGCTCCACATCGCCCGGCTCCACGGCGCGGATGACGCAGGCCCTCAGGCCGGGCTGGATGTCGAGCCGCACCCGCTCGCCCGAGAAACCCTGCAGCGCGTCCAAGAGGTACCGCGCCTGGAACGAAGGCGAGGTCCGGCCGCCGGAAACGTCGGCCTTCAGTGTTTCCTCGGCCTCGCCGGTGTCCTGCTTCGAACTGGCCAGCCGCAGCTGCGAGTCGCCGACCTCCAGGGTCAGTACTCGGCGATCGTCGGCGTAGACGCCCACTCGGCGTACGGCGGCGGCCAGCGCGTCGGCGGCGACCTCGACCGTGGTGTCCACAGTGGACGATTCGATCAGCTTTTCCGACAGGAATCCCGCGTCGAGTACGGCGGTGGTGACGGACACCCCGGCCCAGCTCAGCCCGAAGCGGGTGCGGTCGCCGTGCAGCCCGACGGTGCCGCGTGCCTGTTTCGCGGTCTCGGCCAGCAGACCCGCCGGCACCAGCGCGTCGATCGGCTCTCCCTCGGCGCGCAGCGGAACGGTGGCCACGGCCATCCGGTAGCGGTCCGACGCGGTCAGCCGCAGCTCACGGCTGAAGCTCTGCACGCGGACGCCGGTGAACATCGGCAGCGCGTCGTCCTTCGCCGCCGTGCCCGCGACGGTGCGCAGCGCCGTCGCCAAGGCCGCACCGTCCACTTCGGACACCTTGGGGGGCATCTCCGGCAGCCCGGGATGCAGTTCGCGGCTCAGCAACGGCAACGCGTACCGCCCGCCCTCGACGCGGACGGCCAGCCGCGAGCCCTCGACGACCAGGCGCACCAGCTCGTCGTCGAGCATGCGCAGGGTCTCCGCGAGCGGCCCGGCCGGGACCAGGACCGCACCGTCGGTGTGCACGACGGCGTCGCTGCTCAGGCGGACGGCCCGTTCGCTGTCGTTGCCGCCGACGGTCAGCCCCGCCCGCTCGGCGCGCAGGAGCAGACCGGAACGGGGCGAGAGCAGCTTCGCGGCGGCGGAAACGGCGGACGAGAGGGTGCGGGTGGCGGCAGTCAGGTCCATGCCCGCAAGTTAGCGGGTGGCACCGACAAGTTCGGGGGCGTCGGCGACCGCTCCGGACGGCTCGGGGCGGAAGGTTCCGCGAAGCAGCCACACCACGGCCGCGAGTGCGAACCCGACGGCGCCGGCGGCGAGGAACGCCGCTTCGTGGCCCGCGTGCTCGACGAGGTAACCGCTGATCGACTGCCCGAAGGCGAGCCCGAGGGTCACCGCGGTGAGCACCCAGCCGAACGCCTCGGCCGCCGTGCCCTTCGGCGCGGCGATCTCGATGGCCGCCGAATGCGTCGTCGACTGGGGCGTGATGAGCGCACCGGCGGCGAGCATCGCGAGCGCGAGGCCCCACAGCGAACCCGGCAGCGCGAGCAGCGCCACCAGCGCGCCGAACCCGGCCAGCAGCACCGGCAGCCGCAGGCCCATCTGCCGCGGCCACGGGCGCAGGCTGTACGCGACGCCGAACGCGACCGAGCTGACCGACCACGCCGAGAGCAGCAGGCCGCCGATCGAGGTGTTCCCGGCTTCGGACGCGGCCGCCGGGACGGCGACCTCGACGAACCCGATCACGGCGCCGAAGCCCAGTGCGGCGATCGCGAGGGTGCGCATCCCGGGGCTCGCCAGCGCGCCGAGCAGTTTGCCGCCCGACGACGGCGCCGGTCCCCAGGCGCGAACGGTCGGGCTCAGCGCGAACAGCACCGCGCCCGCGATCATGGTCAGCGCGCCGGTCACGATGCCGGTACCCGCCCACGGCGCGGCGATCAGCAGCCCGGCGAACCCGGGGCCGAGGATGAAGAAGACCTCCATGCTGATGGCCTCGTACGAGAACGCGGCGTTCCGCGTCGGTCCGGGAGGCAGGAGGCGGGTCCACAGCGCCCGCGAGGCGGAGCCGACCATGGGTTCGGTGATCCCGGTGCCGAAAGCGAGCAGGACCAGCGCGAGTGTCGGCGCGTGTGCCTCGATCGCGAACACCAGCGCGGTCATCGCCACCGCGAAGAGCGTCGTGGTCGTCAGCAGCGGCCGCGTCGGTCCGAAGCGGTCGATGAGCCGTCCCTGGACGACCGCGCCCACGGAGACGCCGATGAGCGAACCGGCCGAAACCAGCCCGGCCGAGGCGAAGGAGCCCGTCTCACGCTGGACGTAGAGCAGCGCGGAGATGCCGATCATGGCGATCGGCAGGCGGGCGAGCAGTGACGCGATGACGGATCGGCGCGATCCGGGCGCGGTCAGCGCGGCTTTGTAGTCGGCGAGGGAGGTGCGGTGGCTCTCGGCGGAGGCGGACACAGACTGGGACACGCGTACCAGTATGGACCACTTTGGTACGTGAGTACCAGATCTGAGGCGGTAAGGTCTGTCACCCCCGCTACCGGGTATCGCCGACCGTGGAGCGACCTGGTTCGTCACGATCGAATAACAGTCGGGCAATTCTGTGTCGTTCGGGGCAACAAATCGACGCAGATGGCGTCCTTGAGAGTGAAAGAGCTTGAGTTCACGGCCGATGGCCGTGGATGGTTGTACCGCAGCACACAGTCTCCAGCTCCCTCCGGCGTACGGGTCGGGGCCTTGTTCCGGAGGGCGGGGAGCGCGGATCGTCGGGGGATGGTCCGCGCACAGCGAAGAGCCGGTGCGCCACGTCGGGGGTGGCGCCCGGCTCTTCGTTGTGTCTGCCGCGAGTAGTCCTCTTGGTGCGGTACTTGAACGCGCAACTACCGCAAGTAGAGGACTACTCGCGGCAGTCGGCGTGAAGCAGGGCTAGCGGGCGCGGCGGGCCAGGCGCTCCGGGTCCAGGATCAGGACGCTCTTGCCTTCGAGACGGAGCCAGCCACGGTGCGCGAAGTCGGCGAGAGCCTTGTTCACGGTCTCGCGCGAGGCGCCGACGTACTGGGCGATCTCCTCCTGCGTCAGGTCGTGCGTGACCCGCAGCAGACCGGCTTCCTGGCTGCCGAAACGCTGTGCGAGCTGCAGCAGCGCGCGGGCGACACGGCCGGGGACGTCGGTGAAGATCAGCTCGGCGACCATGTTGTTCGTCCGGCGCAGCCTGCGGGCGACGACGCGCAGTAACTGCTCGGCGATCTCCGGGCGGGTGGAGATCCACTGCCGCAGTGCCGGGCGGTCCATCGTCACCGCACGGACCTCGGTCACGGTCGTCGCGCTGGACGTCCGCGGGCCGGGGTCGAAAATGGACAGTTCGCCGAACATGTCCGACGGGCCGAAGATGCCCAGCAGGTTCTCGCGGCCGTCCGGGGACTTGCGGCCGATCTTCACCTTGCCGGACTGGATGATGTAAAGCTTGTCGCCGGGTTCACCCTCGTTGAAGATGACATGCCCGCGCGGGAACTCCACGGATTCCAAGGTCTGTGCCAGCGCCTCGGCGGCTGCCGGCTCAACACCCTGGAAAATGCCCGCTCGGGCCAGGGTTTCGTCCACCTCGGGTGCCTCCTCATCGAGAAACGACGCCGATCCTCGATGCCGAGGATCGTGTCGCCGATCACTTTTCGCGTCAGTCTAGGGCGTGCTGGCGAGATCGCCCGTCGGCTCGCCGCTGGCGCGTCGGTGCCGGGAACGATCTCGCTCGAACGTGGAGCCTAACTCCGCACGCGTCGCGCGCGAAGCCTGGCCGCCTTCCCGCCCAGCCTGCGCAGCCGGAACAGTTCGAGCGCGCGCCCGATGCCGTGCCCGTAAAGGGCCCTGACCTCGTTGGGCTGTGCCTGCTCGAGGAACTCCTCGACTTCGTTCTCCTGTACCGCGACGTGCTTGAGCCGGGTTTCCACGCGTTCCATGAACAACGCGAAGAACATGATCACCAACGGGACCAGGATGACGAACCAGACTGTCATGCGCCCTGCCCGGGGAAGTTCGAAAAACTGTGCATTACTCCAGATCCTCGCTCATGGCGCCCCCGATCGTTGCGCCGAGGTGGTGCTCTGGCGTGTCGGCCGTCGACCGGCGGGTGCTCCCACTGGCTCGTCCGATGGCGCCCGTAGGCTATCGGGGTGCCTCCTGCCCTCACCAATGCCCCCCGTGTGGGGGGCAAGGGTGAAAGCCGGCTCGCATTGGTGAGACGCGCCAGGCGGATGAAGCGTTGCCTCGACGACGAGTTCCCGGACGCCCACTGCGAGCTTGACTTCACCACCCCGCTGGAACTGCTGGTCGCCGTCGTGCTTTCGGCGCAGACCACCGACGTCCGCGTGAACATGGTCACGCCCGCGCTCTTCGCGCGTTATCGAAGTGCCGCCGACTACGCCGGAGCCGATCGCGCCGAACTGGAGGAGTACCTCCGGTCGACCGGGTTCTTCCGTGCCAAGGCGAATTCGGTGATGGGGCTGGGCGCCGCGCTGGTGGAGCGCTACGACGGCGAAGTGCCCGGCAAGCTCGAGGACCTCGTCACGCTGCCCGGTGTCGGCCGCAAGACGGCCAACGTCGTGCTCGGCGACGCCTTCGGGGTCCCCGGCATCACCGTGGACACCCATTTCGGCCGCCTGGTGCGCCGCTGGGGCTGGACCGCGGAGGAAGACCCGGTCAAGGTCGAGCACGCCGTCGGCGAGCTGATCCCGCGCAAGGAGTGGACGCTCCTCTCGCATCGGACGATCTTCCACGGCCGCCGCGTCTGTCACGCCCGTAAACCGGCCTGTGGCGCCTGTCCGCTGGCCAAGATGTGCCCCTCGTACGGAACCGGCCCGACGGACTTCGAGGAGGCCGCGAAGCTGGTCAAGGGCGAGGAACGCGAGCACATCCTGGATCTGGCGGCGCGCGGGTGACCAGGGTCACCAAGCTGGCCCTCGGCGTCGCCGTCCTGGTGGTGGCCCTGATCGTCGCGCTGCTCACGGTCCGTGACGGCAAGGCACCGGTCAAGACGTCCGGAGATCTGACGGCCGCCCGGGCGAAAGCCGGGTCGGCCGCCTGCCCGCCGCCCGGCCCCGGTGAGGTGGCACAGCTTCGCGGGGTCGAGGTCGAATGCCTCGGCGACGGCTCCCGGGTCGACCTCGCCCGCGTGCTTTCCGGCGGTCCCGTGCTGGTCAACCTGTGGGCGTCGTGGTGCAGGCCGTGCCGAGCCGAACTGCCGCTGCTCCAGGAGTACGCCGTCCAGCCGGGCGCCGCGCGGGTGCTGCTCGTCCAGGTGGCGAGTTCCGGGGCCGACGGGCTCGGCCTGCTGACCGAACTCGGCGTCCGGCTGCCGTCGGTGTTCGACGGCGACGGGCAGTCAGGTCCGGCGAGGACGGCACTAAAGGTCCCTTCCTCCCTTCCCGCGACGTATCTGGTCACGGCGGGCGGCGAGGTCCGGCTCATCGAGAACCCACGCGTGTTCCTGAACACCGAGCAGGTGCGCGCCGCAGTGGAAGGGACACCATGACCGGCCCTCTCGTGGACCCGGACGCCGTACCCGCCTGGCTGCGACCGCTGGTCAAGATCAGCGGGGACGTCGGCGCGGACACCTTCAGCCGGTTCAGCGTGCCGCCCGACGCCGGCTACCGGCCGGCGGCCGTGCTCATGCTCTTCGGCGAGGGCCCGCAAGGGCCCGACGTGCTGCTCCTGCGCCGCGCCGAGACCCTCGGCTCGCACGCGGGCCAGGTCGCCTTCCCCGGCGGGGGCGCGGATCCGGGTGACGGCGGCCCGGTCGGCACCGCGCTGCGCGAAGCCGAGGAGGAGACCGGTGTCGAACCGTCCGGTGTCCTGCCGGTGGCGATCTTCCCCGAACTGTTCGTGCCGGTCTCCGGTTTCGCCGTGACACCGGTGCTCGCGTACTGGAAGACGCCGTCCCCGGTGCACGCCGTCGACCTCGGGGAGACGGCCGCGGTGGCCAGGGTGCCGGTCTCGGAACTCACCGACCCGGCCAACCGGTTCCAGGTCGTGCGCGAGGGGTTCGGCTGGAAGGGCCCCGCGTTCGACGTCCGCGGCCTGTTCGTCTGGGGCTTCACGGGCGGGCTGCTCGCGATGACGTTGTCGCTCGGCGGCTGGGAACGCGAATGGGACCACGGCGACGTCCGGGACCTTGACGTAGCGTTGGCCGAACATCAGGCGCGGGTCGACGGGCGGCAAGTGCCGGAGAAGGAGTAGTCACCGGTGAACTGGGTCGACGTACTGGTGATCCTGCTCGCGTTGCTGGCCGGGGTGTCCGGCGCGTTCCAAGGGGTGATCATCGCCCTTCCCTCGCTGGTCGGGGTGGTGCTGGGCGCGCTCGCGGGGATCAAGGTGGCTCCGCTGGTGGTCGAACTCTTCGAGCATCCGGCGGCGAAGGTCGCCTTCGCGGTGGCGACGGTGGTGTTCCTGGTCGCGCTCGGCGAGACCCTCGGGGTCTGGACCGGGCGCAGACTGCGCCAGAAGATCAACCCCGACAAGCTTTCCGGTGTCGACAAGACGCTCGGCGCGGTGGTGCAGGCCGCCGTGGTGTTCGTGGTCGCGTGGCTGATCGCGACGCCGCTCACGGCCGTCTCCGGGGTGCCGGGGCTGGCCAAGTCGATCAACAGCTCGGTCGTGCTCGGCGACGTCAACGACCTCATGCCGGAGGCGGCACAGGGCTTCCCGAGCGAACTGCGGAAACTGCTCGACGCGTCCGGCTTCCCGTCCATTGTGGACCCGTTCCAGAAGCCGAACGTCCAGGACACCGGCCCGCCGGACACCGCGCTGCAGGCGAGGCCGATCGTGCGGCAGGTCCACGACAGCGTCGTGAAGATCCGCGGCAACGCGACTTCGTGCTCGCGGGCGCTGGAAGGCAGCGGATTCGTCATCGCGCCGCAGCGCGTGATGACCAACGCGCACGTCGTCGCGGGCACCGACGAGGTCGCCATCGAGTCGACGTCGGGCAAGTTCGCGGCGCGGGTCGTCTACTTCGACCCCGAGGCCGACGTCGCCGTGCTCACGGTGCCGAGGCTGCAGGCGCCGGTGCTCCCCTTGCGGAAGGAGGTCGCGCGGGCGGGTGACGACGCGATCGTGCTCGGCTACCCGCTCGACGGCCCGTACACCGCGACTTCCGCCAGGGTGCGCGGCCGGATCAACCTGCGCGGACCGGACATCTACGAGTCCAACACCGTGCAGCGTGACGTGTTCACCGTGCGCGGGCAGGTCCGCAGCGGTAACTCCGGCGGACCGATGATCACCCCGGACGGCGAGGTCATCGGGGTCGTCTTCGGCGCGGCCGTCGAGGATCCGGAGACCGGGTTCACGCTGACGTCCGAGCAGGTGCGGCCGGTGGTGGACACGGCCCCGGCGCTGAGCGCGAACACGTCGACCGGTCCCTGCGCTAACTAGCTTCGCGGCCCTTCCGCCACTCGGCCAGGGTCTCGTCGACGTCCAGCGGCCGCGCCCGCAACACCGGACCGCCCTGCGGCCGCCGGTGTTCGGCGCGGATCCGCTCGTTCAGATCCTCGACGATCTCCCGCACCCGCGCCTCCCGGCGGACCCGGGCGAGCGTGTCCGGCAGGGCGTCGAGTTCCTTGGCGATCGCCAGCGACGGCGGCAGCAACGCCGAGACGTCGTGCCCCTCGCCGCGGACCTTGTCGACTACCCAGGCCAGCGTGCTGTCGGGGCCGATGGTCTTGGGCAGCGGCTTCCCGGCGCCGGGAAGGTCGTCGAACTCGCCCTTCGCCTGTGCGGCGCTGACCTGCCGATCCACCCAGGACTCGAACGACATGCCCGTCGGTTTGCGTTCGGTCATGCTTCCAAGATACGGAGGAAGTCCACCAGCGCGGCGGAAGTGCGCTCCGGGGCCTCCAGATGGGGGAAGTGCCCGATGCCGGGCCAGCGTTCGAGGCGCGCGTCCGGGGCCCAGCGGCGGGACGCGGCCGCGGTGTCCGGGAGGACACAGCGATCGTCCTCGCCATGGATTTGCAGCACGCGGGCGGCGTAGCGGCCTCGCAGTGCTTCGCCGAACCGGCGGCCTTCGCCGCGGAACTGCGCGCGGAACGCCCATCGGTAGTACTCGAGCGCGCTGTGCGGCACGCCGGGAACGAGCATCGCCTGCCGGAACAGCCGCACCGTGTCGGCGAAGTCCGGCATCTCCGTCCACTGTGGACCGGACCAGCTGCGGAACAGTTCCTCCACGGCGAGCGCGTCGTCCTTGACCAGCCATTTCTCCGGCGCCATCGGTACCTGGAAGCGGAACAGATGCCCGGAGGCGCGGAGCTGCCCAGGCCGCCGGACGGCACCGCGCAACGCCAGCGGATGCGCGCCGCCCAGCACGCTGACCGACGAGACCAGCCGCGGATGCAGTGCGCCCACCGTCCACGCGAGCATGCCGCCCCAGGCATGCCCGACCAGATGGGCTTTGCGCGCGCCGAGCGACTTGATCAGCCCGCCGACGTCGCCCGCGAGTGTCCAGGCGTCGTAACCACGCGGGGGTTTGTCAGAGTCGCCGTAGCCACGCAGATCCACCGCCACCGCGCGGAAACCGGCGTCGGCGAAGGCCTTCAGCTGGTGGTGCCAGGTCCACCAGAACTCGGCGAACCCGTGCAGCAGCAGGACCATCGGCCCGTCGCCGAGTTCGGCGACGTGCAGCCGGATGCCGTTCGCCGAGACGTCACGATGCGTCCATGGACCGTCGAGCCGGACGATCGACGGATCCGGTGTCGCCTGCACCGCCTCGAAAACCCGTCAGCTGTGGTCGGCGGGCGTGTCGTCCCGGTGCGGCTTGAACGCCGCGGCGGTGTCCTTGAAGCTGTTGATCGTGCGTTCCGGCGCCTTGATCTTCTTCACCTTCAGGTAGCCGAGGAAGCCCGCGACGATGGTCGTGACGAACATCAGCCCGAACACGATCGCGAACGCCGCCCAGCGCTGCAGCCACTCCGACAGCAGTTCACCGAGGAAGAAAAAGAAGAAGAACGAGCTGTACAGCCCGATGACCAGCGCGATCAGGAAGAAGAGGGCACCCTTGAGGCCCTTCTTCGCCTCCGCGACGACCTCGGACTTCGCCAGTTCGACCTCGGCGCGGATCAGCGTCGAGACGTGCTGGGTGGCATCGCCGACGAGCTTCCCGAGGGACTGCTCGCTCGCTACCACGTCGTCGTCGCTCGACAGGGGGAGGTAGGGCACGGCCCCCACGCCGTCGGGGCCGGTGCGTTCGTGCTTGGGGCTGCTCACACCGGTCATCGTGCCACGTGCCCTCAGCCCGGGCGCGGCGGACCGGCGAGTGTCGCGTCCTCAATCGTCCCGCGCGTGGACGCGGCTGCGGTGCACGAGCATCGCGGCGGCCGAAAGCGAGGCGATGGCCGACGCGATCAGCACCGCGGCTTTCGCCAGTTCGACGCTGTCCCCGTCGAGCGCGAGATCGGCGATCAGCAGGCTCACGGTGAACCCGACGCCACCGAGCATCGACAACGCGCCGATGTCCCGCCAGCCCATCCCCCGGGGTTTCTCCGCGAGTTTGAACTTCACCGCGAGCAGGCTGGCGCCGAAGATCCCGACCAGTTTCCCGCCGACCAGCCCGACCAGGACGGCCAGCGGCAACGCCGTGGTGAAGACCGCGCCGAGCGACTCGGCGTCCACTTTGATCCCGGCCGCGAACAGCGCGAAGAGCGGCACGGCGACGGCGGCCGACCACGGCTGCAGCCGGTGTTCGAGCCGGATCGCAGGGGCGTGCTCCTCGCCCTCGTCGGCGCGCACGCGGGTGAGCAGGCCGAGTGCGACGCCGGCGATGGTGGCGTGGATACCCGCCGAGTGGACCGCGACCCAGGTGATCAGTGCCAGCGGGACGTAGATCCAGGCGCTGCGGACGCGACGGCGCTGCAGGTACGCGTACAACGCGAGGGCCACGACGGCGACGCCCGCCGCGACCAGGTCGAACTTCGTGGTGAACAGGATCGCGATGACGAGGATCGCGCCGAGGTCGTCGACCACCGCCAGCGAGAGCAGGAAGACCCGGGCGCTGCTGGGCAGGTTCGACGCGGTCAGCGCCAGCACGCCCAGCGCGAACGCGATGTCGGTGGCGACCGGGATGGCCCAGGCGCGGTCGATCCCCGGCGTCCCCCAGCCGACGGCGAGCGCGACCAGCGCCGGGACGACCATGCCGCCGATCGCGGCCACCACCGGCAGGATCGCCTGCTTGAACCGGGAGAGTTCGCCGACCACGAGTTCGCGTTTGAGTTCGAGGCCCGCGACGAAGAAGAACAGCGCGAGCAGGCCGTCCTTGGCCCAGTCGCCGACCGTCAGGTTCAGATGCAGGAATTCGGGGCCGAGCCGGAAATCGCGAAGGGCGCGGTAAACGTCGTCAAAGGGCGAATTCGCCCAAAGCAGGGCGACGGCGGTGGCACCGAGCAGGATCAACCCACCGGTGGTCTCGGTGCGGAGATAGCGGGCGAAATCGGCGACGACGGCTTTCGCGGGACGGTTCGGGCCGGACACGGCATCCTCCGGTTTTCGGCAACGATGAATACTGTTGCCGACCAGACTTCCCGGCGCACCTTGACGCGATTTTAACGCCGCCAGCTGCGGAAATCTCGCCTTCATGGCGGATCCCACAAGATCGTCGCCGACGTCGGTGCTCGTTCCACCTGGCGGGCTTCTAGCATGTCAAGCGGAAACCGACAACGATGTCTTCGATAAGGACGGCATGGTGAGTACCTCTACCGAGGTCCAGCAAGACACGAGGTTCTTCGGGCACCCACGAGGGCTGGCGAACCTCTTCGGCGTCGAGATGTGGGAGCGATTCTCGTACTACGGGATGCTCGGCATCCTCCCGATCTACCTCTACTACGAAGTCAGCCAGGGCGGCCTCGCACTGCCGAAGGCCTCCGCGCTCGGCATCGTCGGCGCGTACGGCGGCATGGTCTACCTGTCGGCGGTGATCGGCGCCTGGGTCGCGGACCGCGTGCTCGGCTCCGAACGGACGCTGTTCTACAGCGCGATCCTGATCATGATCGGCCACATCAGCCTCGCCGTGCTGCCGGGCCTGGCGGGTATCGGCGTCGGCCTCGCGTGCGTGGCCATCGGCAGTGGCGGGCTGAAGTCCAACGCCACCACGATCGTCGGGACGCTGTACGCGAAAGACGACGAGCGCCGCGACGGCGGCTTCACGATCTTCTACATGGGGATCAACCTCGGCGGCTTCGTCGGGCCGCTGCTGACCGGGCTCGCGCAGAGCGAGATCGGCTTCCACGTCGGTTTCGGGCTCGCCGCGATCGGGATGGCGCTCGGCCTGATCCAGTACACGATCGGCCGCAAGAACCTCGGCGACAAGGCGGGCGAGATCCCCAACCCGCTGCCCGCGTCGCGGCGTCCGCTGGTCTTCGCCGGCACCGCGGTGGGTGTCGCGGCCATCGTGCTGCTCGTGGTGTTCGGCGTGATCACCCCGGCGAACCTGGTCGACGTCGTCGTCTGGGCCGTCGCGATCATCTCGGTGATCTACTTCGTGGTGATCATCAGCAGCAAGAAGATCACCTCCGACGAACGCACCAGGGTGTACTCGTTCATCCCGATGTTCATCGCGAGCGCGGCGTTCTTCTCGCTGTACCAGCAGCAGTTCACCGTCGTCGCGGCCTACACCGACGAGCGGCTCGACCGGACGGTGTTCGGCTGGGAGATGCCCGTCGCGTGGGTCAACTCGATCAACCCGGTGTTCATCATCCTGTTCGCGCCGGTGATCGCGGCGATCTGGACGAAACTCGGCTCGAAGCAGCCGTCCTCGCCGATCAAGTTCGTGCTCGGCACGGTCACCATGGGCGCGGCGTTCCTGCTGTTCCTGCCGATGGTGGGCAGCGGCAAGAACGCGAGCCCGCTGCTCGCGCTGGCAGGCATCCTGTTCGTGTTCACCATGGCGGAACTGATGCTCTCGCCGGTCGGCCTCTCGCTGTCGACCAAACTCGCGCCGGAGGCGTTCCGGACGCAGATGGTGGCGCTGAACTTCCTGTCCATTTCGCTCGGTACCGCGATGTCCGGGAAGCTCGCCGAGTACTACAGCGTGGACGACGAGGCGCCGTACTTCAGCATCGTCGGCGGCGTGGCCA
This sequence comes from Amycolatopsis sp. cmx-4-19, assembly GCA_049998115.1. GTDB lineage: Bacteria > Actinomycetota > Actinomycetes > Mycobacteriales > Pseudonocardiaceae > Amycolatopsis. Next base: position 315,153 of record JAEBEO010000008.1, read on the forward strand.
TCGTGGTCGGTGTGGCGCTCCTGCTGGCGACTCCGTTGATCCGCAAGCTGATGAAGGGCGTTCACTGACGCTTTCTTCGGGTTGGGTCTCGTGAGTGGCAAGGACGGTTAGAACCCCATGCCACGTAACTTGAGTCGATCTTGGGTGCGAGCTGCGGCGGCTGCCGGACCTGATCGACGGGCTGGACAAGTCACCGGCGGCGGACCCGGGGCGTGACTGTCCACAAAGGACGTTAATGCGGGCTGCGGTGCCCGATTTGGGTGCTTTGTGTAGCTGCGCAAGGGGGTCGTGAGTGGTAAAGGCGGTTAGAACGACCTTTCCCACTCACGACCGCTTGAGGCAGGGTCGGCTCCTGTCGGCCAGCGCAACCGAGCGCGTGACCTGCGGCAGCCGTCACCGCTGGCGATCAAGGCCTGTCCAAGATCAACGTGAGCTACGTGGCATGGGGTTAGAACCCGCCTTGCCACTCACGACCCGATCGCCCGCGCCGCGAAAGCCTCCCCGCGAGCAGGCTCGCGGCGGAGACCCGGTCGCACCCCTACCCGACGGTGGTCCCGAAAAGCACCCCGACGAAGTAGGTCACCAGCATCGTCAGCGCGCCGACGCCGACGTTCCGCGCGATCGCGCGCCCAATCCGGGCGTCGCCGAGTCTCGCGCTGAGGAACCCGGTCAGCACCAGTCCGATCACGACGGCCGACGCGCACGCCCAGACCCGTGCCGAGGTCGGCGTCCACACGATCGCCAGCAGCGGCAGCAGGGCACCGGCGGTGAACGCCACCAGCGAAGCCCACGCCGCCTGCCAAGGGCTGGTCAGATTGTCCGGATCGATGCCGAGTTCGGCCTCCGCGTGCGCCTGCAGCGCGTCCTTTTCGGTCAGTTCGCGCGCGACTTCGGCGGCGAGTGCCGGGGAAAGGCCCTTGGCTTCGTAGATTCCCGCGAGTTCCCGTTCTTCGGCCTCCGGCATCTCTTTCAGTTCGCGCTTTTCCAGGCGCAACTGTGCGCGTTCGGTGTCGCGCTGGGTGCTCACGGAGACGTATTCGCCACCCGCCATCGAAAGCGCGCCGGCGACCAGGCCCGCGATTCCCGCCGTCGCGATCGCGGTGGAGTCGGTGGTCGCGCCCGCGACACCGACCACGATGCCCGCCACCGACACGATCCCGTCGTTCGCGCCGAGAACCCCGGCACGCAGCCAGTTCAGCTTGCCGCCGAGGTCTTCGTGCGGTTCGTGCGGATGCGCGGTCGGGACTGTTTCGGTCACCGTTTCAGTGAAACACGAAGAAGGGAATCGGGCTAAGGAATCCTAACAGAATGAGTGGTTCTTGAGTCGTCGCCAGCAGATGATGGCGCAGCCGAGGGTGAGGAAGGCTTCGTGGATGTCGTCGCGGACCTCCCATCGGATGCGCAGGCGGCGGAACCAG
>JAEBEO010000009.1:0-274573 GCA_049998115.1 Amycolatopsis sp. cmx-4-19
GCGAGCGCGGGGCCGTTCGTCCAGCTCCGGCGGGCGACGGCGTACACCCTGGAGCCGATGCGCCAGGCCGGCCCGCTGGCCCCGGTCCTGACCGAACTCCTACGACGTAAACCACCCGGACGCCCGAATGCCCTCCAGACCGCCGAACTGCTGGCCGGAGTCCCGAACGATGCCGCCCCCGCGTCACCACCGCGTATACGCAAACCCCGGCGCGTCGTCGCGATCGCGGCGGCCGTCACGGTGTCGGCTCTGCTCGCAGGCCTGATCTACGTGATGAGAGAGGCGGAACCACCGCCGCAGCCGTCTCTGGCCGGTCATGTCGGCGACCCCCGGACGGCCGACCCCTGCGCCTTGCTCGATCCGGTCGCGCTCAGGCAGTTCGGCACCGCCAATCTGGACTCCGCCGGCAACTACAACGCCTGCGGTGTCCTTCTTCGCAAAGGCCCGGGGACTGGTGACGTCATCGACATCCGGCTCGAACTGACGATCCCGAGGTCACCATCACGCCAGACACCGGTACCGGGCCAGGTGGCCGTACGTACCGTGTCAGGCCATTCCGGAGAAGGATGTGAGCGCGTCATCCCGCTGCCGGACGGCAACGAGGTCTGGATCCACGGTCGTCAGCTCCGGAACCGGCAAGCATCCGTTTGCGAGTACATCGATCTCGTGGCCGCGCAAGCGGTCGCCAAACTGAATCGCGGCCCGGTCCCGCGCCGTGCCGCGCAGTTCGGCGACGGGATGCTCACAAACCTCGACGCCTGCGCGATCGGCGACGAGCCGGTGCGGGAAATAATCGGTCAAGCCGCGCAGGATCCGACACTCGGTAGCTGGGAATGCTACTGGGATCACCACCACACTCAAGTGGCGATCCGATTCGACCGCAAGTGGTTGCCGTTCAAGGACAGCGGCAGCCGCGTCGAACTGGGAAAGCGAGAGGCTTACGTCGAAGTCGTGGAAGAGTGGGAAGCCTGCCAGGTCGAGATCCCACACGGGACCGTCACCGGGAACGGCCGCGCCATGATCGAGACGGTCGAAATCTACGTCTCAGACAAGGTGCAGCCGCCGCAGGACATGTGCGGCGTGGCAGAACGGATAGCCAGGCAAGTCGCACCCCGGCTCCCCCCACCCGGCTGACCAGAGAGCCTTCCGAGGTCTAACTGAACACCACCGAGCGGAGGAGCAGCCGATCCGACGCGCGGCCCCCGGGCCTGAGCGTGTAGAAGGCGTCTCCCGCGCAGTCACCGGCCTGGAAGACGGTCGCGCTGCCGCCGGTGTTGTTGCGCGGCCGGAACGCGTAGGTGTCGTAAAAGACGATGACTTCGGGGATGTCCACACACTCGCCGCTGGGCGGGTCCACCAGCGTCCCGATCCGGAGCTGCTCGTCCTCGTCGTAATACCGGTAGGTGAACTCTCCGTCGGCGGCGGTCGCGATCGCCGGGACGGCGGCCATCAGCCCCACGGCACTGATCACGGCGAGCAGAGTCTTGTATCGACGCATCGGATCCCCTTCGCTGGCTTGCAGGACTTCCCCACCGTGCCGCATCCGGCGCGAAGTCCCGTCGATCTCAGCCGTTCGTGGGTCACCTGCGTGAGCGAAAACGCCGTCGATCTTCTCTCGCTGTAGGGTTTCCGGATGGTGCGAGGGGTCAGCCGGTACGAAGGGACACTGCTGGCCGGCGTGGTGCTCGTCGCGCTCCTGGTCACCGGGTTGCGGACCGGATCGCCGGGCACCTGGTTCCTGGAAGTCGTCTGGGTGCTGGCCGGGTTGCCGTTGGTGCTGGCACTGCGGAAGAAGTTCCCGTTGACGCGTCTGCTCTGCTGGTTGCTGGTGCTGCACGCGCTCGTGCTCTGCTACGGCGGGGCAATACACCTACGCGAAGACCCCGCTCGGGGACTGGGCACAGGAGCTGCTGGGGACCCGGCGGAACAATTACGACCGGCTCGGCCATTTCGTCCAGGGGTTCGTCCCCGCCGTCGCCGTGCGCGAAGTCCTGCTCCGCCGGACGCCGCTGCGTCCCGGCGGCTGGGTCCAGTTCCTGACCGTCTGCGTCTGCTTGGCGATCGGAGTCTGTTTCGAATTCGTGGAATGGTTCAGCGCACTCCTCGCCGGAGCGAGCGCCGACGCCTTCCTCGCCACCCAAGGCGATGTCTGGGACACCCAGTGGGACCTGTTCCTCTGCCTGTGCGGCGCGATCGTTTCCCTGCCGGTCTGGCGCCGGGTGCACGACCGCCAGCTCGCACTCGCCTGACGCGGTGCCCCCGCGTCACCCGCGAAGGGTGAACCCGAGTTCCCGGCCTCGCACCACGAGGTCTTCCCGCGCGGCCGGATGGGCCACGCGGTCGACGATCTGCTGTGCCTGCTCGCTCGCGTCGTTGCCCCAGATGGTCGCGGCGCCGTGCTCGCTGACGAGGAAACTGTGCTGGAACGACGTCACCGGCCCGGCCAGCCGGGGCACGACCGTCGAAACGTCGGCCTTCGGATGCCACGACGGGAGCGCGATGATCGCGCGGCCGCCCGGCGAATGCAGCGCGCCGACCACGAAGTCGGTCTGGCCGCCGAAACCCGAGTAGATCGCCCCCCGCACCCGGCTCGCGTTCGCCTGCCCGAACAGGTCCACTTCGAGAGCACTGTTCACCGACACCAGCGCGCGCTGCCGGGCAATCACCGCGGGATCGTTCGTCTTTTCCGTACGCAGCAACCGGACCCGGGGATTGCGGTCGAGCCACCGGTACAGCGCGGCGCTGCCGAACACGAACGACGCCGTCACCGGCTCCCCCGGATCGAGCGCCCCGGCGCGGTCGAGTTCGAGCACCCCGTCGCTGAACATCTCCGACCAGATCGCCAGGCCCCGCCTCCCGGTCACCGCCGCCAGCGTCGCGTCCGGGATCCCGCCGATACCGAGCTGCAGGGTGGCGCCGTCCGCCACCAGGCCGGCCACCCGCTCGCCGATCGTCCTCGCGGTGTCGCTCACCGGCCTGGGCACCGGGGACAGGAGCGGCTCCTCCGCTTCCAGGGCGTAGTCGATCTCCTCGACCGGCAGGACGCCGTCGCCGTAGGTGAACGGCATGCGCGGGTTCAGCTGTGCGATCACCAGGCCGCCGCGGGCCCGCACCGCCTCGACCGCCGCCGGGAGGATGTTCACCTCCGTACCCAGCGACACCACACCGTCCACCGGGACGGACGTGTGCAGCAGCACGACGTCCGGCGGCAGCGAGTGCTTGAGCAGCTGCGGCACGAGCGACAGCCGGGACGGGAAGTACCGCAGCCCGGCCCGGCCACGCATCCCCGCCCCCACGAACGGCGTCTCCAGCAGCACGCCCTCGCGGTCCGGCATCCCGTCCTGCGCGTTCAGCGCGAACAGCCGGTACTGCTCCAGCGCCTTGTCCAGTACCGCCAGAGCCGGCCTCGGCGTGGCGAAGTTCCCGCTCATCACGACCCGGGGCCGCGGCGTGGGCAAGCCGGCCAGCACCGCGCCCAGCTTGCTTTCCGACAGAACGCGCATCAGCATCCACCCATCGAGAACCCGGTCACCTGTCTCGATCATGCCCGACCGGGACCGGGTGATCACGGGGATGTCACCCGCGACACGAAGATCCACACTTCGGGATCGCGGGTAGCGGTGCTCGACCGCGCATCGGCTTCCCTGGCACTGCCTTTACAAAGAGTCCTTCACTCTCCCCCGTGCCCGGCGGAAGGATCAGGACGACGGTCGCGCGGCTTGTCGCCGTGCTGGCCGTCTTTACTGTGCTCGCCCTCCTGCAGGGCGCCTTGTGCGGTGACGGCGCGGCGGCCTCGGGAGCCCCGTGCGCTCCTCGCTTCACCTCCGGGCAAGCGATCAACGGGCTGGGGAGCGCTCAGCCCAGCTCCGGGATCAGCTCCCCGATGAGACGGATGCTCTTCAGCACCTTGTCGTGCGGTATCCCGCCGATCTGCTGCAGGCACATCATCCGGTCGATGCCGAGATCCGCGTACGCCCGCAGCTTCTTGCGGCAGGTCTCCGGGCTGCCCACGATCAACGAGTCCTGCGCACTCAGCACGGTGAAGATCTCGTCGTCCGGCACGGCTTCGCCCTGGAGGATACGGGCGATGAGGAGATTCGCCTCCGTGGGGACGTTCTTCGCTTCACCGCGAAGGAAGTCGCCAGTGAGACCGCCGCCGTCGGGCGCGGCCACGAGTTCCTCCTGCCGGGCGTTCAGCCGGACGAACTCACTCGCCGCCTCGAAGAAGGTCAACGCCGTCACCGTGTACCAGGCCGCGGCGGCGGCGGCCCCGTTGCGCATCGCCTCTTCGTCGGTGTCGGCGCAGTGGACGAAGGTGAAGAACCCGACCTGGTTGTTGACGAAGGCGCCGACCGGTTCGGTGCACCCGGCGGCCGCGGCCCGGTAGAGCGCGATCAGCCTGCCCGCGCGTTCCAGCGATTCCCACATCGTCGTACCCAGCACCCCCACCCCGCGCCTGCCTGCCTCCTCGAACGACGCCGGACTCGCCGCCGCCTGCCACAGCGGCGGATGGGGCCGCTGCAGTGGTCGGGGCGAAACCGGAACGTCGTCGACGCGGTAGGTGTCGCTTTCCCAGGAGAATCGTTCGGAAGTCCACATCCGCGGGACCATTTCGAACGCCTCCTGCGTCTGCGCCCGCGCTTCGTCCGGTTCGATGCCGAACAGGCGCCACTCCGGGATCGTCGAGCGGGTCAGCCCGAGTTCCACCCGGCCGCCGCTGAGATGGTCGAGCGTCGCGGCCCGTTCGGCGACGCGGATCGGATGGTTGAACCGCCCCGGCGCGAGCACGGCGGAATGACCGAGCCTGATCCGATTCGTCCGCTGGGAAAGCGCGGCCAGCAGCAATTCCGGCGCGGAGGACAGGCTGAACTCCCCCGCCCCGTGGTGTTCGACCTGCCACCAGCATCCGTAGCCCAGTTCGTCGGCGAGCACGGCCTGTTCGATCGCCTGGGAGAACCTGAGCTGTTCGTGGCCTCCCGGCCATGGCCGGGGGTTCTGGATCTCGTTGAACAGGTCGATCTTCATGCATGGCCTCCGTCTGCTCGCCAGGTCACCGAGAGATCAGTCAGCGCGTATGCTCGACGCGTTACACAAGTCGCACGTTCGGCGCAACGAAGCCGGGCCGTCACCGAAAGCGAGAGACCCGTTCGTCACCCATGCCGACGAACGGGTTCCGCGCGGACACCATCAGGTGATGGCGTCCTCCGCGCCGGGAACGTGACATTTCCCGAATGCCGCACGGCTGTCGCGGATTGTCGTGCGCCGCTCGACAAATCGGGGACGGCAAATCGGGCGGTATCCACTCACAAGAGTGAGCAAGGCCGTGAGGACATTGGTTTCACTGCGCCGGAAAGGGGAATTGCCGACGCTACCTCAAACGGCGGCATTCGCCCGGCACGCACTGTCGTAACGTCGATCGCGGAGTGCTTCTCCAGCACCCGTCCCGCACCGAATTCCCGCAATCATGGAGGTTTTCGTGATACGACGTCCTCTGCGCACATTGACGGCCTTGGCCGGTGCCGCCGCGGCGGTCACCGCTTTCGCCGCCCCGGCATCGGCGGCCACGCCCGTCCTGAACGAAGGGGCCGGCCCGGCAGTGCTGGCCGCCGCGCAGCAGAAGATCGGCGGCTCCCTCGGTTCCGCGTTCGCCGATTCCTGGCTGGACACGACCGGCCGGCTGGTCGTCGGGACCACCGACGCGAGCCGCTCGGCACAGATCCGGGCGGCGGGCGCGATCCCGAAGGTGGTGCGTCACAGCACCGCCGAACTGAAGATCATCCAGTCCACATTGGACAACAGAACCGCGACCCTGCCCGACTCGGTCGCGGGCTGGTACGTCGACGCACCCGCGAACGAAGTCGTCGTCAGGGTCGTGGGCGGTGACGCGGCGGGCCGTGCCTGGGTCGCGGCGGCCGGGGTCCCGGCCCGGGTGGACCAGGCGAAGAGCGCGCCGCGGCCGTTGTGGAACGTGATCGGCGGCCAAGGACTCTATTTCGACGGCGGCGCCTGCTCCGTCGGGTTCAACGCCTATGACGACGACGATCATTACGTGATCACCGCCGGCCACTGCACCGAACTCGGCGGCACGGTGCACGGCGTCGACGGCACGATCGGCACCGTCGCGAAGTCGTCCTTCCCCGGCAACGACTACGGCACCGTCAAGGTCACCCACGGCGATGTTTCGACGCCGCCCCGGGTCGACCGGTACGAGGACGGTACCGACGTCCGGATCGAAGGCGCCGACGTCGTCGGCGTCGGCGGCAGGGTCTGCCGATCCGGGATCACCACCCACTGGCAGTGCGGCAGGGTGGAGGCGCTGGGCCAGACCGTGAACTACGGCAACGGGAACATCGTGAGGGGCCTCACCCAGACCAGCGCGTGCGCCGAACCCGGCGACTCCGGTGGTTCGTACGTCAGCCGTCCCTCGGCGGGCTCCGGCACGAAACTGGTGCAGGCACAGGGGATGACGTCGGGCGGCTCCGGCGACTGCGACGAAGGCGGGACCACCTTCTTCCAGCCTGTCAAGGAGGTGCTCGACCGCTACGGCCTGACCCTCGAAAAGGACTGATCCCGCGGCTGGTCGTGAGTGGTAAGGACGGGTTCCGACCCAATGCCACGTAGCTTGCGTTGATCTTGGACAGGCCATGATCGCCAGTGGTGACGGCTGCCGCAGGTCACGCGCTCGGTTGCCCTGGCAGACAGGAGCCTGACCCTGCCGCAAGCGGTCGTGAGTGGCAAAGGTCGTTCTAACCGCCTTTACCACTCACGACCCCCTTGCGCAGCACCCAAATCGGGCACCGCGGCCTGAATCGGCGTCCTTTGTGGACAGTCGTGCCCCAGGTCCCGCCACCGGTGACTTGTCCAGCCTGTCGATCAGGTCCGGCAGCCGCCGCAGCTCGCACCCAAGATCAACTTAAGCTACGTGGCATTGGGTTCCGACCCTCCTTACCACTCACGACGTCCCCGACGAGGATGTCGCGCCGGACAGGCGTCCGTCACCACCGCAACTATTCACGACACCCTTGGCCCCGACCCGAATCGCCACTCGCGACCAAAGCGCCCAGGGCTGCCGCGTGACCGTCCAGGAATTCGGTGACGCGTCCGGCCAGATCCCGGGCCTCGTGGACCAGTGCCTCGATTTCGGCCCACCGGCGATGGACGCGTTCCGGATCGACGACCAGGGTGCCGGAGACCATGCCCAGGTAGAGATTCGCATCCGCGCAGACCTCCGCCAGCCGCAGGAACGGACGGTGGTCGGCGTCGGTGCCCGCCCCGTGCGCGGCCGCCCATTCGCGGGCGCGCATTCCCGCGCCGTGACAGGCGTCGACAAGAAACGACCGGATCTCGTCGGCACGGGTCTCCGGGCACGCGGGCGGCTTCCCCCTCAGCGGGAAGATCTTCCAGGCCACCGAGAGCAGGCAGTCGGCCACGTCATCCATCGACTCCACGTCCACCGCGAGGAGTGTTCCGGGCTGTCCGCGGCAGCAAGCGCATCGACTCGCGTGAGCGACCGGAACAACCCGATCGGGTTCAGAACCGCCGCAGCCCGAAGGTGCGCACGGCCGTGTCCCCGCCGGGGGCCGGCACGTCGAGCGTCCGCGCGTCGACGACTTCGAGACCGGCGACGAGGCCGGACAGTCCTTTGTGGCCCTGTGGCCGGATCGCGAGGATGCCGCTGACGAAGAACAGCAGGTTCGCCAGCGGCTCGAAGCCGCCGTTGACCGCGGAGGCCAGGGTGAGCAGGGTGAAGTAGCCGCCGGAGCCTGCCAGGAACCGCACGACCATCCGCCACACGGCGGGTTTGCCGCCGGGCGGACCGATCGGGCGCAGCAGCACGACCCGTTGTCCGAAGGTGGCACCGTTGCCCGCGAGGGGAATGACGAACAGCAGCAGGAGCGCGGGAAGCAGCGTGGTGGTCAGCGCCGAGACCACCGTATCCGGTTCGCCCGCCAGGGCGATCGTCACGATCCCGAAGGTCGTGCCGAGCAGCACCACGGAAAGCAGGTCGACAGCCATCCCGAGCAGCCGTCGGCGAGCGGTGACCGGACGGGGCGTTCCCGGTGGCGCCGACGACTCCTTCCCCGGCAGCAGCCGGAGCAAGGGGGCGAGGCCGAAACCCACGGCGGCGCCGAGGGTGTTGGTCAGCAGATCGTCGACGTCGGCCAACCGGTACGGGCATTCGAACAGGAACCAGACCCCGGTGAGCTGAGTGGTTTCGATGAACAGCGAGACCACGAACCCGAGTGCCACCGTGGTCGGGAAGTTCCGGCGGAACAGATGCCGGAGGAACATGCCGAGCGGCACGAACAGCGCGACGTTGAACACCGCCTGCCGGACGGCGGGATTGCGCAGGAACGAGCGGAGACCGGTGCCCGTCTGCTCGCGGCGGATGTCGGCGAGGAACTGGAACGGGCGCACTTGCAGGTGACTCGCCGCGTGTTCGGCGCACCAGCCCGCCGTCGTCTCCGGGACGGGCAGCAGGGTGTACGTCCACAGCGACATCGCGTAGACCAGGAATCCGAAGGCCAGCAGCACCCGCCAGAGCCCGACCTCGCCGCGGCGCCGGTAGCTCGCCGCGAGGTAGGGAACCGCCAGCACGATCGCGAGCGCGAAGCCCGCGAACACCGCGACGACGGCGGAGATGGTCGGATCAGTCACTCGCGGAAGCTAACAACGCCCACTCCGGCGTACCCGTCAAGCCACCTGGCCGGGTGGTGGCGTCCAGTGCGCGCTGATGGGCCAGCGCGGCGATCGCGAACGTCAGGTGGACGACGACCCAGTTGCGGTCCTCGCGGTGGACCCGTTGCAGCAGATCGAGGGTCGCGTCGCCGGGGCTGCGGCCCTGACGGCAGGCGTCGCCGAACGCCTGGGTCAGTTCGTCGACGTTGCGTCGGAACTCCGCGAAGGCGTCGACGGGCTTCGCGGCGGAGCAGCAATCCACGGTCACGTCACTCAGCGTTCCACAAAGCGACATAAAGTTACGACTTGGCGGTTCCGGAATCACTCACGTGAGGTAATTCCACCTGGTTCTTTGTGCTCTGCGTCACGCCGAGACGAAGTGGCCGGACGTCCGGCGTTCCCGTTCGGCCGGCTTTGCCCGGCGGGTGACCGGGAAGCGCTGGTCGAGTTCGACCAGCAGCGGGGTCACCGCCATCAGTGCGAGAAATCCGAAGCCTGCGTAGGCACCCAAAGTCGCGATGATCGTCATGTCTGCCTCCTCGATCCCGTACCGCCTGTCCCGGCGGCCTGGAACCAGGATCACCCGGCGACGGGGTCCGGCGGATCGGTCATCCGGCGGGCGTGCCTCGACCGGTCGGCCTTTTCGGCACCGGCCGTTCGGCCGACCCCGGGCGGCGATGCAGGAGATCGAACCGCGACCACATGGCCTCGACCGCTTCGATGGATTCGCCGGTGCGGACGGGATCGACGGCGGCGAGTTGCGCGACGATGGCCTGCACCAGGCTCATCCCCGCGGTCAGGGACGGGAAGAACGTCACGCCCTCGGCGGGCACCATCAGCACCTGTTCGACGGCGCCCGCCAGCGCGGGACTGGCCGCGTCGGTGATCGCGAAGGCACGCGCACCCCTTGCCTTGGCCTCGTTCGCCGCGAGCACCGTGCTTTCGTACAGGCGCCAGAAACTGATCGCGATCAGCACGTCTTCACCGGTGAGTTTCGCCGTCGCGTTGGCGAGTTCGGCGTCGCCCGCCGTGATCGCGTGGACGTCGTATCCGGCCAGCCGCGCGTTGTGGGCGAAGGCGATCCCGACGGCGGCGTAGCTACCGTCGGCGATGACCAGGGTGCGGCGCGCGGCGGCGACGGCGTGGGCGACGTTGCGGATCTCGTCCTCCTCGAACCGTCGGTTGAGCAGGGCGAGACCGTCCAGGTCGCGGCGCAGCGACGCCGAACCCGGCGAGTCGACGTCCCGGTGCTCTTCGGCGACCTGCGGCGCGCTCAGGGACGACATGTACCGCGCGCGCAGTTCTTGTTGCAGGGCGGGCCAACCGGCGAAGCCCAACGCCTGCGCGGTGCGGGTGACGGTGGCGACGTTGACCCCGGCGAGCTGGGCGAGCTCCGCCGTCGAGCCGAACGACGCCCGCCGAGGCTGGGAAACCAGCACTTCGAGCACCGCCGCCGATTTCGGCCGCAGTCCGCGTTCCGGCGTCCGATCCCGAAGCCAGGCCTCGAAACCGTCGTCGGTTCCCGTCTCTGTCACGCGTTCCCTCCCTCGACCGCGCCACGGTAACGCATCGTGCTCGCCGAACCACTTGCAACAACCATTGCAGTTTGACAGAAACGCAGTATACGTTGTCCGCACTCCTCCTCGCCCGAACCACGGAAGGCGTTCCCCATGACGCTTCTGGCACGGCTGGACCGGCTTCCGCTGAGCCGTCCCCATTACGTACTCCTGTTCATCGGCGGGCTCGGCTACACCTTCGACGGGATGGACTCCGCCGTCGTCGCCTTCCTCCTGCCGAGCGCGAAAGCGGTCTGGGGGCTCGACAACGGACAGCTCGGGCTGATCGGTTCGGCGACGCCGTTCGGCTTCCTCTTCGGCGCGATCGCCGCCGGTCTGCTCGGCGACCGCATCGGCCGCAAGAAGGTCATGATGTACGCGCTGGCCTTCTACGCGGTGTTCTCGGTGATCGCCGCGTTCTCCCCGAACTACGAGGTCTTCCTGGGCGCCCGGGTGCTGGCCGGAGCGGGCGCGGGTGCCGAAAGCGCGATCATCGCGCCGTTCCTGTCCGAGTTCGTGCCCGCCAAACGACGCGGCTGGTTCGTCGGCGCGCTGGCCGGGTTCTTCTCGTTCGGGTTCGTCATGGCCGCGCTGATCGGCCGGTTCGTCGTCCCGACGGTACCGGAGGGCTGGCGGGTCGCCCAGCTGATCACCGCGCTGCCGATCGTCATGCTGCTGTGGTGGCGCCGGTCCCTGCCGGAGTCACCCCGCTTCCTGGTCGCGAACGGACGTCACGACGAAGCCGAAAAGATCGTCGCGAAACTGGAGCGAGACGTCGAAAAGGCGACCGGGGAAGCACTTCCGCCGGTCACCGGGGCCGAGGTCCGGCCGGTGACCGAGACGCCGAAGGTCAACCTCCTCAGCGCGCTGAAGTTCCTGTGGAGCCCGGCCATGGCGCGCCGGACGGCGGTGATCTGGACCGTCTGGTTCGTGATCACGTTCTCCTACTACGGTTTCTTCTCCTGGATCCCGACGCTGCTCGTCGAACGCGGGATCACGGTGACGAAGAGCTTCGAGTTCTCGATCATCATCTACCTGGCCCAGATCCCCGGCTACTTCTCCGCCGCGTGGCTTTCCGAACGGCTCGACCGCAAGCACACCATCGCCCTCTATCTCGCGGGTTCGGCGGTGAGCGCGTTCTGGCTGAGCCAGATGGACGCGCCCTGGTCAATCACGCTCGCCGGGGCGGTGCTGTCGTTCTTCCTCAACGGCACGTACGCCGGCGTGTACTCCTACACCCCCGAGGTGTTCCCGACCTGGATCCGCGCCAGCGGGACCGGGCTGTCCAGCGCGTGCGGCCGGGTCGGCAGCATCCTGGCCCCGACGATCATCGGCCTTTCGGCGGCGAGCCTCGGCTTCGCCGGCGTCTTCGGCCTGACCACCGCAGTCCTGGCGGCCGGGGTGGTGTGCGTCGTCGTCTTCGGCCTCTCCACCGCCGGTCGTTCCCTGGAAGAACTGACCGAACACGGCGCCCCCGCGGCGACCGCGAAGGAGATGACCGAATGACCGTCTCACTGTCCACTGTGGAGGACAAGACTCGCGCCACGATCGGTGTGCGGCTGTTCACCGTGCTGGCGTGGGTGCCCGAACGGCAGGCGTTGCGGCGGGTGCACAGCAGCCATCCGCGCGAATACCCGGTGGGCGGTGAGAAGACCGTCGAGGTGGCCGCGGGCTGGCTGGCGCGGTGCATCACCGCGCAGCAGCCCTACTTCGGGCCGGACAGCGCGGCGGTGCGCGAGATCTTCGCCGACCACGACCTGATCGCCGGGCTCGGCTGCGGCTCGGTGATCAACGTGCCGGTGGTGGACGACGACGGGAACACCCTCGGCGTCCTCAACATCCTCGACGCCGAGGGCAGCTACGACGACGCCTCCGTCGAGGCGGCCCGTTCTCTGGCACCGTTGGCGGTCCCGGCCCTGCGTGAACTGAAGGAGACCTCGTGAACGGATCACTGCTGCTGCGCGACGCCCGGCTGCTCGACCCGGTCAAGGGCGAGTACACCGAGGGCGACCTGCGGTGCGAAGACGGCCGCATCGTCGAGATCGGCACCGGTCTCACCGCCACCGGTGAAGTGCGGACCGAAGACCTGCGCGGCGCCGTCGTGCTGCCCGGTCTCGTCGACGCGCATGTCCACGTGACCGCGTCGACGGCGGATCTCGGTTCGCTCCCGGCGTCGTCACCGTCCTACGTGACCGCGCACAGCGCCCGCACCATGAGCGCCATGCTGGACCGCGGGTTCACCACCGTCCGCGACGCGTCGGGTGCCGACTACGGCCTCGCCGACGCCCAGGCCGAAGGTCTGTTCCGGGGTCCGCGGCTGCTGTTCTGCGGGCGGGCGCTGAGCCAGACCGGCGGGCACGGCGACAGCCGCACCCGCGGCTCCAACGTCAGCGACGACCACCCGTGCTGCGCGGGACTCGGCCGGGTGGCCGACGGCGTCGACGCGGTCCGCGCGGCGGCGCGCGACGAACTCCGCAAGGGGGCGCACCACATCAAGGTGATGGCCTCCGGCGGCGTCGCCTCCCCCACCGACCGCGTCGACTCGGTCCAGTACTCCGCGGAGGAACTGCGTGCCATCGTCGAGGAGGCGGAGGCGGCGAACCGTTACGTGGCCGCGCACGCCTACACCGCCCGAGCGGTGAACCGGGCGCTGGAGCTGGGTGTCCGGTCGATCGAGCACGGCAACCTGATCGACGACCTCAGCGTCGAACTGTTCCTCCGTCACGACGCGTTCCTCGTGCCCACTTTGGTCACCTACTGGGCGTTGAAGGAGGAAGGGCGCGAGCACGGACTGCCGGAATCGAGCTGGCGCAAGGTCGACGAGGTACTCGGGGCGGGTATGGCGGCGCTGGAGCGCGCCGCCCGGGGCGGGGTGAAACTGGTCTACGGCACCGATCTGCTCGGCGGTATGCACCGGCACCAGAACCACGAGTTCCGGCTGCGCGGCGAGGTCCAGCCCGCATTGGACGTCCTCCGCTCGGCGACGTCGACGGCGGCCGACCTGCTGAACCTGACCGGCGAGATCGGCACGCTCACCCCCGGCGCGCACGCGGACCTGCTCGTGGTGGACCGGGATCCGCTGGAGGACATCGGCGTCCTGGCCGAGCCCTCGCGTTTCCGGCACGTCGTCCAGGGCGGGACGATCGTCTCCCCCTGACGCGTTCAGTCCTCTGGTTGCGGTAGTTGCGCATGCATGGACCGCGACCAGAGGACTGAACGCTTTCGTCAGAGCACGAACCCCGCCGGGAACGGGTCGTCCGGATCGAGCAGATAGGTGGCGTTGCCGGTGATCCACGCCCGCCCGGAGAACTCCGGCACCACGGCGGGAACGCCGCCGACGGTGGTCTCCGCGACCAGTTCACCGGTGAACGTGGTGCCGATGAACGAACTGTTCTCGAACGGCGTGTTCAGCGGAAGCTCGCCGCGGGCGTGCAGTTGCGCCATCCGGGCCGACGTCCCGGTGCCACACGGTGACCGGTCGAACCAGCCAGGGTGGATGGCCATGGCGTTGCGTGACGCACGGGCGTCCGAACCCGGGGCCAGGAACTGGACGTGCTGGCAGCCGCCGATCAGCGGATCGGCCGGATGCTTCGGCGGACGCTGGTCGCCGATGGCGGCCATGATCGACAACCCGGCCGAGAGGATCCGGTCCTTCTCCGCGCGTTCGAACGGGATGTCCACTTGGGACAGTTCGAGGATCGCGTAGAAGTTGCCGCCGTAGGCCAGGTCGTAGCGCACCTCGCCGAACCCGGGCACCTCGACGACGGCGTCGCGTTCCGCGAGGAACGACGCGACGTTGCGCAGCTTGACCCGTTCGGCGCGGCCGTCGCGGACGTCGACCTCGGCACGCACGGGCCCGGCCGGGGTGTCCAGGCGCACCACCGTCTTCGGTTCGGTCACCTCGACCATGCCGGTCTCCACCAGCACGGTCGCCACGCCGATCGTGCCGTGCCCGCACATCGGCAGGCAGCCCGACACCTCGATGTAGACCACGCCCCAGTCGGCGTCGGGGCGGGTCGGCGGCTGCAGGATCGCGCCGCTCATCGCGGAGTGGCCGCGCGGTTCGTTCATCAGGAACCGCCGCACGTGGTCCAGGTTCTCCCTGAAGTACCGGCGGCGCTCGGCCATGGTGTCGCCAGGGATGACGCCGATCCCGCCGGTCACCACCCGGGTCGGCATGCCCTCGGTATGCGAGTCGACGGCGGTGATCGACCGGATCGAGCGCACCTACGCCACCCCCGGCGAGGCGAGCGCACGACGCATGTCGGCGGTGACCTGCTCGCGGTGCTCCTCGGTCAAGGGCCCGCGTGGCGGCCGGCACGGCCCGCCGTAGCGGCCGACGAGGTCCATCCCGAGTTTGATGGCCTGGACGAACTCGGTGCGCGAGTCCCACCGGAACGCGGCCACCAGCGGTTCGTAGAGCGCCCGTGCCTCGTCGAGCTCGCCGGACGTCGCCAGTTCGAACAGGCGCACCGACTCGGCGGGGAACACGTTCGGGAAACCGGCGAACCAGCCGGTCGCGCCCATCAGCAGGCTTTCCAGGACGACGTCGTCGGCGCCGCTGATCACGTCCAGCCCCGGCGCCCGTTCGCGGATCTCCAGCACCCGGCGGACGTCGCCGGAGAACTCCTTGACCGCCACCACGTTGTCGATCGCGGCGATCTCGGCCAGCAGTGCCGGGGTGAGATCGACCTTGGTGTCGATGGGGTTGTTGTAGACCATCACCGGCAGCCCGACCGACGCCACCGCCTCGAAATGGGCCAGCACCTCGCCGCGGTTCGCGCGGTACATCGTCGGCGGCAGGCACAGGAGGCCGCCGGCACCGTCCTCGGCGGCGATCTCGGCCCAGTGCCTGGCCTGGTGCGCCCCGGGGCCGTGCACACCGACGACGACGATCCCGTCCTCGCCGACGGTTTCGATCGCGGTGCGGGCGACCCGGCGGCGTTCGTCGTCGGTGAGCGAGGAGTACTCGCCCAGCGAACCGTTCGGGCCGACACCCCGGCAGCCGTTGTCGATCAGCCACCGGCAGTGCGCGGCGTAAGCGTCGTAATCCACGGCGAGGCCGGCGGGCGCCGACTCGTCCGCCCGGTACGGGAGGGCGGTCGCGACGACGACGCCACCGAGGTCGGGACTGCTCATGTGGAAGTCTCCTTCGGTTCGGCGAGTTCGCCCAGCCGGATCGGCTGGGCGATCGGGCGGTGGTGCCGTTCGGTGCCGCCGCAGAGTTCGGCAACGGTCGGGCCGCAGATCCGGCCCTGGCACGGGCCGAGTCCGGCCCGGGTGCCGAGTTTCAGCGCGTGCGGGCCCGGACAGGCCGGATCCCGGGTCGCGCGGACGAGTTCGCCGTAGGTGGTTTCTTCGCAGCGGCAGACGACGGTGTCTTCGTCGAGCCAGCCGCGCCAGGCCGGGCCGATCGGATGTGCCGCGGCCAGTCGTCCGGCGAAGGCCAGCGCCCGGTCGCGGGCGCGGACCAGGGCCCGGTCCGGAGTTCCGCCGGCGGCGGCACATCCGGCCACGGCACCTTCGGCCGCCGAAGTGACGGCACCGCCGATACCGGTGATCTCGCCCGCGGCGAAGACACCGTCCACGGTGGTGCGCTGATCGCCGTCCACCCGGACGAACCCGCCGTCCAGGACACAGCCCGCCGCGACGGCGAGTTCCGGCTGGGGAACGAATCCGTGCCCGACACAGACCGCGTCGACCTCGTACGTCCGCTCGGTGCCGGGGACGACCGACCAGTCCGCCCGGACCTTGGCGGTGACGACCTCACGGACGCGGTCGGCACCGCGGGCCTCGACGACGGCGCTGCCCGCTCGGTACGGGACCCGATGCCGGGCCAACGCGGCGGCATAACGCGCGAGTTCCCCCGCCTTGCCCGCATGGGCGGCCAGCCGCCACGGCCGCGCCGACCATCCTTTGAGGACGGCCAGGAGCGGATTCGCCTCCAGCACCGCGACCACCTCCGCCCCGGCACCCAGCAACGATTCCGCCACCGGCAAGAGGAACGGCCCGGCACCGGCGACGAGGACCCGCCCGCCGACCGCGACCCGCTCCCCCTTGGCCAGCGCCTGTGCCGCGCCCGCGGTGTACACGCCGGGCAGCTCCCAGCCGGGGAACGGCAGCGTGCGGTCGTGGGCGCCGGTCGCCAGGATCAGCGCGTCCGGTTCGAGGGTCAGCCGCCGCCGTCCGCCGCCGTCGGACCGTCCCCGCAGCACATGCACCCGGTTCTCCGGTCGGTCCAGTGCCCAGACCGTGGAGCCCGGCCACCAACGGCAGCGTGGATGAGCGAGTACGTGACGGCGCCGGTCGAATCCCGGCCAGTCATGCTGGATCCTGTCCGGATGCCGCGCGGCATAGGCCTCGGGCAGCATCCGGTGGTACTGGCCGCCCGGTTCTTCGGCCTGGTCCAGCACCGTGACCCGCGCACCTTCCAGCAACGCGTGCTCCGCCGCCGCGAGCCCGGCGGGTCCGGCGCCGACGATCACCACCTGCCTCATCCGCCGTCCTCCCGGGTCTGGGTACGGATTTCGTCGCCGTCGGCGGCCGGCCGGCGGCACGCGCGGACGTCCGGGACGTCGTTGACCGTGAGCAGGCAGTCGAAACACGCGCCGATACCGCAGAACACGCCGCGAGGGGCGCCGGATCGGGTGGTGCGCCAGGACGTCCGTCCGGCGGCGAGCAGGACCCCCGCCACGCTCTGGCCCGCGATCCCGGCCACGGGTTCGCCGTCGACGCTGATCCGGATCGGCGAGTCGGTGCGGCCCACCGGGTCCCGGTCGCGGGGGAACAACCGCGCGCTCATCCCGCCACCTCCGCCAAGACCGCCGGACGGTCCACGGTGAACCCGTCGACCGGCATCGCGGGTTCGGCGCCGGTGAGCAGTTCGCGCAGCAACAGCGCGGTACCCACGCTCAGCCCGACACCGGCGCCCTCGTGGCCGGTGGCGTGCCACAGGTTCCCCAGGCGCGGGTCCTCGCCGAGCACCGGGAGATGGTCGTCCACGTGGGGCCGGAAACCGCAGTACGCCCGCATGATCGCGACGTCGGCGAGCGCCGGGAACAACCGCAGGGCCTTGACCGCGATGGCGCCGAGCACGTCGGGCCGGATCGTGGCGTCGAAACCGGCCCGGCGGCGCGACGAGCCGATCAGCACGGTGCCGCCCCAGGTCGACTCGACGACGGCGGAGGTCTGCAGGTCACCGGAATCGGTGCCGACAGCGCCGACGTAATCGGCGTCGTAGACCTTGTGCCGCACCATCCCGGGCATCGGCATGGTGACCAGCACCTCGCCCCGGCGCGGCCGGATCGCGATCGGGGCGCCGAGGAGCGCCGACACCTGCCCGGCCCACGGGCCCGCCGTGTTGACGAAGAGGTCGGCCTCGATGACCCCGCCCGGTACGCGGACCCCGGTGATCCGGCCACTGTGGACAGTCGCGCCGACGACCTCCGTATCGGCCCGCAACCGCGCGCCGTGACGCAGCGCGGAAGCCAACAGGGCGAGTGCCGCGCCCGCCGGCTGGACCTGGGCGTCCTCGGGATAGTGGAAGGCGGCGGTCACGTCCCGGGTCAGCGCGGGCTCCGCTGCCGCGAGTTCGCCCGGGGACAACGGTTCCGCGCGGACTCCGGTCTGCGTCCCGGCGAACGCGGTGAGGGCGCGGGCGCCGTCGCCGGTGGTGGCGACCACGATGCCGCCCTTGGGGTCGTACTCCATCGCGGAGGCCGCGCGCGCGTCCTCGTCGGCGATCTCGGCGACCAGCCGCGGCCAGAGGCGCACCGACAGCCTGGCGAGGTCGAGTTCGGCACCCGGGCCCTTGTCGGAAACGAGGACGTTGCCCTCACCGTGGGACGTGGTGCCACCGGCGGGACGGCCGCGGTCGACGACCACCACGTCGAAGCCCGCCCGGCTGAGCTCACGGGCACACGCGGCGCCGACGATTCCTGCACCGAGTACCACCACCCGCGTTCGGTTCATCGACCCTCCAGCGTTCGGTAAAGCGAACGGTAGGAGCGTAGGTTCTTTCCCGGAAGGGTGTCAACACCTACCGGGGAGTCAGCCCTTCAGCACGGGATGCGGCCTGCCGTCGAGGCGTTCGTCCGCGCGGTACTGGAGCAGCAGGACCGAGTGCACCGGGGCCTCGAGCGCGGTGTAGCGATGCGGCTCGCGGGCGTCGAACGCGACGTAGTCCCCCGGGCCGACGTCGACGGTCCGGCCCGCCACCTCGACCCGGAGCGAACCGGTCTGGACGACGGTGTGCTCGACCCCGACGTGCCCTTGCGACCGTTGCGGCGCGTCACCGCGCACGACCTGGCCGTAGACCTCGAAAACGCCGTCGCCGGTCTCGATCCGGCGCAGCGGGCGCAGGTCGACACCCTCCCCTCGGAGCACTTCCACGTCGGTCCCGCGCACGACGGTGAGCGCGTCACCCGCCCGGTGGTCGAGCAGGTCGGAGATCGCCACCTCCAGCACCCTGGACAGGCTGAACACGGTTTCGATGGTGGGGTTGCCGCTGCCCGACTCCAGCTGCGAGAGCGTCGCCTTGCCGATACCCGACCGGCGGGACAGCTCCGAGAGCGAGATCCCCCTCGCCGCCCTGGCCGCACGCAGGTTCACCGCCAGCATGTCCCGGATCGAGGGCGTCTCGTCCTCCACCGCTTCTCCCCTGTCGTTCGTCAAACCGTACGACCGGCGCGTGCATCGTTCGCTTTGCCGATCGAGTTCGCCGACATCATGACATGCCCTTCGGCGGGGAGGGCATAGCCGCGGCCGATGGGGCGACGCGATGGTGGGCCGTCCCGGTCGCGGTGAAACTTCCTCACCAGCCGGTGTGTCACCGTCGGCACAGGGTCACGGGCGCACCGTCGTTCCCCTCCAGCGAGGAGATTCCCGTGCAGCTGATCCGTAGATCATCGTCTTCCGGACGACGGCTCCGAGCGTTCGGCGCGGTGCTCGTCACCACCCTCGGGCTGACCGCGTTCGCGGCCACCGCACCGGCGACGGCGGCCGCGAACGCGTGCCTGACCGGCACACTCGCCTTCGACCATCTCGACGCGGAGGCCGGACCCGCCAAACCCGTCCGCGCACAGGTGGCCCGCAACGCGAACTGGGAGCTGTGGGGCCGCGCCGGTTCCGGCGCGGCGAGCCGTCTCGCCACCGGTATCACCGGTGCGTCCGACGGCCGGTTCACCGCGTGCCACCCCGCGTCCCTGGCCGAGGCGTATGTGCGGTTCCGGTCGAGCAGCACGTCGATGTGGCGGGTCGTGAAGGCCTCGAACGACACGACCGAGCACACCTTCGACTCGGCACGCCGCACGAACGTGTCCGGCAACCAGGACCTCGGCACGGTGAAGGTCCCCTCGACGCTGCAACGCGCGTGGAAGGTCGTGGACACGCTCAACGTCCTGTACTGGAAGCGCGCCAACCCCTCGTCGTCGTGCTGGACCGCCCGCCAGTCCGACGGCCGATGCGACCAAATGACCTTCGTCTGGGATCCGAAGATCGCCGACGGCGGCTACTGGGACTACCCGGACACGAAGTACGTCTTCCTCGGCAACACGATGCCCGACTCGAAGCACCTCGTGCTCCACGAAGCCGGGCACTGGCTGCAGTGGCAGCTCTACGGGCGCGGCTTCCCGGTGGTCGACGACTGCAACCCGCACTACGTCCAGAAGCACAGCTCGAAATCCTGCGCCTGGACCGAAGGCTTCGCCGACGCCGTCGCCGCCTACGCCCTCGGCGACTACCGCTACGTGTACGACAACGGGAACTCGGTGAGCTTCGAGAACGACGGCCCGACGACCGGGTGGGACGACGGCGACACCGTGCAGGGCCGGTCGGCTCGTCCCTGCTGGACCTGTGGGCGTCGAACGGACCGGACGGCGGGAACTGGAACCGGACGATCGCCCTGATGACCCGGGACTTCAGCCAGGACTTCCGCGAGTACTTCACCCAAGACCGGCCCGCGGCCGGCCTGTCGACGAGCGGTGCCGCCGCACGGATCCTCGGCGGGCACACGATCTCCTACTGAGCGAAGACCGGAGGACCGGGCCGGGACCCGGTCCTCCGGCGGTTCACCCCCTGGCCGCCCGGACCCAGGCGGTGATCTCGTCGGCGGTCGACGGGAAGCCGCCGGAAAGCAGGTCGTGTCCGGAGCCGGTGACCACGACGTCGTCCTCGATCCGGACGCCGAGGCCGCGCAACTCCGGCGGCACCGTGCGGTCGACGGCGTGGAAGTAGAGGCCCGGCTCCACCGCCAGCGCCATCCCCTCGGCCAGCGTGCCCTCGCGATAGGCCGACGGGTGGGCGGCGGCGCAGTCGTGGACGTCCAGCCCGAGGAAATGCCCGGTCCCGCAGACGATGTAGCGCCGGTGCTGCTGCCCGTCCGCCGACAGTGCTTCGTCCACCGACACCGGCAGGAGGCCCCAGTCGTGCAAGCCCTCCGCGAGCACCTTCAACGCCGTCGCCTGGAAGTCGCCGTAGGCACGGCCGGGACGGACCTCGGCCAGCGCGGCGACGTGTGCCTTATGCACCAGGTCGTAGACGTCGCGCTGGGCCTTCGTGAACTCGCCGCCGACCGGGAAGGTGCGGGTGATGTCGGCGGTGTACAGGGAATCCATCTCGACACCGGCGTCCAGCAGCAGGAGGCTGTCCTCGGTCACCCGGCCGTCGCAGCGGGTCCAGTGCAGGATCGGCGCGTGCGGCCCGGCCGCGACGATCGACGTGTATCCCGGGCCGGCGCCTTCGGTCCGGGCACGCCGGTCGAAGGTGCCCTGCAGCCAGCGTTCCCCGCCGCCGCGGATCGCCTCCGGCAACGCGGCCAGCACGTCGGCGAACCCGAGGGCGGTGGCGTCGACGGCGTCGCGCAGCTGGCCGATCTCCCAGCCGTCCTTGACGCGGCGCAGTTCCGCGAGGACCGTGCGCAGCCGCTCGCTGTGGCCGTGGCCGAACGCGTCCAGGCTCGGATCGATCCCGGCGCCGGTCAGGACGCCCGGCATCCGTCCGCGCAGACCGTGCGGCAGGTCTTCGAGCGGACGGCACTCGATGCCGAGTGCTTTACCGTACGCGGCCGGACCGGCGGCGGATCCGACCCACAACGGGCTGGTGTCCGCGTCGCCCACGAAGTCGGGCTCGTGCGATTCGGCCGGGCGCGGGACGTACAGCGTCGCGTGATGGCCCTCGCCCGCCGGATTCAGCACCAGGATCGCGCCTTCACGCTGACAACCGGTGAGCCACACGAAATCGCTGTCCGGGCGGAAACCGTGGAAGGTGTCGTTGGAACGCACGATCGGGCGGCCCGCCGCGAGCGCGATCCGCTGCCCCGGCAGTTCTGCGGACAGCCTGTCGCGGTGGGCGGCCGCCGCCTCGGCGGTACCCGGCGGCACCTCGACGCCGTCGTCGACGGGCTCCCAGCCGTCCTGGATCCAGTTCCGGAACCCCCTGGCGGCCAGCAGCGCGCGCAGATCCGGACGGGTTCGGTCGCCGGTCATCGGCTCCCCTTTCAGGTGTCGGAGTCCTGATCGCACCTTCACGGCGCCGAGGCCCCGTCCGTAATGACCGGCGGCGATAGACTCCGCCTATGGCCCTGGAGATCCGGCACCTGCGGGCGATCTGCGCCATCGCCGAAGCGGGCAGCCTCTCGCAGGCGGCCGCCGCGCTGGGCATGTCCCAGCCGTCGCTGACCTCCCTGCTCCAGCGGCTCGAACGACAGATCGGCGCACCGCTGTTCGTGCGGAGCCACACCGGGGTGACGCCGACCCCGGTCGGCGAGCAGACCCTGCGCCGGGCGCTGACGCTGCTCGTGGAGTTCGACCGGTTCGAAAGCGACCTGCTCGGCACGCTCGGCGACGGCCCGCTCCGGCTCGGATCGTCCCAAATGGACTGTCTGCCCACGTTCGTCGAACGGCTGGACGACGCGCTGCCGGGGCTCGACGTGACCGTGCACGTGGAGCCGTCCAGCGCGGTACTGGCCCAGTCGCTGGCGCGCGCGACCCTCGACATCGCCGTCATCGCCATGTCCGACGATCAGGGGGTGCCGCTGGCGAAGCACCTCGGGCACCGGGTGCTGTTCTCGTGGATCCCCGTCTTCGTGGGACTTCCGGCACGGCACCGGCTGGCGGCCGCGCCGGAAGTGGACCTCGCCGACCTCGCGGACGAGGCGTGGATCGGCCCGCCCGGTCCCGAGGACGGCTCGCTGACCTCCTTGCGCGCGGCGACGCACCGCGCCGGTTTCACCCCGCGGATCCGCTTCGAATGCCCGAACGGCGGCGGACGGCACCTGATCGCCGCCGGACAGGCCGTGCAACTGGTGGAACCGACCGCACCCGAACTGCCCGGCATGGTCGTCCGGCCGCTGAAGGACGACCCCATGCGGATGCGGCTCGTGCTCGCGTGGCGCAAGGACCGGCTGACGTGGAACCAGACCGAGAACGTCTATCGCGCGGTGATGACGTCGTACACGCGGCACGCGATGGCCTCGACGCCGTTCCGGACCTGGTGGGAGCGGCGGCGGAGTTCCCAGTCATGGGACGGTCTGGTCGACTTCTTCCGGACGGCGGATTCCTGAGGCGGTCCGGTCGCCGCGCACTCACGAGCGCCAGGCCCCGGTGACGTCCGGTCTGCGGGCACCGGCGCACCGCTTCCGAACACCCTGTAACCAATCCCGGCTCGCCGCGATTGACCCCGTGTCCGGGGAACGGAGACGGGAGATGATGACGCAACGGCTGTGGCTGGGACTGGCGGTCGTCTACACGTGTACCGCCGTCGTCCAGCTCTACCTTCTCGCCAGTACCGGCGCCGTCTGGGCCGGGACACTCACCGCGGTGGGCTTCTGCGCGGCGCTCCTCTGCGCTTTCGCCGCCTGGAAGGCCGCACGACGACGGAAGGACGCCATCAGGGAACTCGAACGACGCCCCTAGCGGACACCGGGGTACGGGGCGGCCCAAGGCTCGTCGTCGAGGCCGGTTCCGTTGGCCACGTAGGCGATCGTCCGGTACCAGCCCGCGAGCACCAGGAACTCCAGCAACTGGTCCGCGGGGAGATACTCGGCGAGCGCGGCCCAGACAGCACCGGAAACCGTTGCCGTGTCATGGAGTTCGTCGACAGCGTGGATCAGCGCACGCTGCCGTGCCGACCACGCCGGATGCGCGGGATCGCCGGACACGGTCGCTTCCAGTTGGTCCGGAGACAGTCCGACGGCGGGGCCGAACGTCGCGGCATGGACACCCCATTCGTAGGAACAACCGCAGCGCGCGGTCACCCGGGCGATGACGATTTCCCGGTCCAGCGCGGGTAATTCCCCGTGAGCGAGCAGACCGGCGCCCAGCACCCGCATCCGCGAGGCCAGCCCGGGATGACGGTGCAGGAGCCGGAACAACGCCAGCGGATCCCGCGCCACGCCGGGCGGCATCCATTTACGCAGGGCCTGCTCGACGTCCGCGTCGTAGGGCGGGACGAGCGGTGCGATCCGTGTCATGACCACTCCCAGTGCTTCGACTTTCGAACCACTATGCTGCTTCGAAAGTCGAAGCACAAGGGGATGACATGCCCGAAGACCCGATCCCGCGTCCCGGATCTCCCGTCCGCGGGTCGGAAACCGGCCGCCCGCTCATGGCCGCGCTCGACCTGCTGGGACGCCGATGGGCATTGCGGGTCATCTGGGAGCTGCGCCAGGGCCGGGTCGGTTTCCGCGAACTGCGACGACGCTGCGAACGCATGTCGTCGAGCGTGCTCGCCACCCGGCTCGGCGAACTCACCGAAGCCCGTATCGTCGAGGTCGGCGAAGACGGTTACCTGCTGACGCCGCTCGGCGAAGAACTCCTGAACGCGTTGCGCCCACTGGAAAGATGGGGCTTGGCCTGGGAAAGGGCCCTGAACGAGTAGTCATGCGGATTGGTGAATCCTTCACCGATCCACCCCACTACGTATCGCCGACCGCCTCCGGCAGCGTACGGTTGGGTACGTGAGGTTGAGTCCACCAGCCCGCGCGAACGACCCGCATGTCCGCGGCCCCGCTTTTCCACGGGCGACGCGGCGGCGAGTTCACTTGCGCAGCCGTTGTGCAGGCTTACCCGTTGTCCGTCTCGTCCCCGGCTCTCCGGGAGACACCACCATGACCGATCGACTTCCGTTCACCAGGGGAAGCCGCGACGGCCCCGGCCCCGGGGCCGTCCTCTCCGCCGCCATTCCCCGGCCCCGGCCGTCCGCCGACCACCTGCTGCGCGTCGACAGAATCCGATGGAGTGAAGACCTGCTCGTCGTCTCCGCCGTGGGCGAGATCGACCTGGCGACCGCCGGGCGGCTCGAAGACGAACTCCGGAGCGACCTTCCCGCCGCCACGGTGCTCGACCTCACCGACGTCGCCTTCATGGGTGTCGCGGGTTTGCGGGTCGTCGAAGCCGCCGCGGCCCGCGCCCAGTCCGAGCGCCGGTGGATCGGCGTCGTCGCGAGTAGCCGCCCGGTACTGCGGCTGCTGCAGTTGTTCGGCGTCGACATCCGCGTCCCGGTCTACCGCCATCTGGCACAGGCCGTGCAGGCGGTTCCCCACGGGTCGTCCGCGCCGAATCCCTGAGCGTCAGGGACCGGTGAGCGGCAACAGCGTGGACAGGCCTGTCTTCAGTGCCAGCCGCCGGATCGTCGGCGACGGCAGGAAACTGAGGTCCACTCCCGCGCTGGCACAGCGGGAGTTGATCCCGACCAGCGTCGCGAGGCCGGTGGAATCGCAGAACTCCACGTTCTCGAGGTCGACGACCAGCCGGCCGGGCATCGGAACGAGTGCCTCTTCGAAGGTCTCCTTGAGATCCTCGGACGTCGTCAGGTCGATCTCCCCCGCCACGCCGATGACCACCTGGGTACCACCGGGCCTGGTGACCGTCGCCGAGAACGGAACCTCCCGGACGTCGTCGTCTCCGCTCGCCACCGTCACACTCCCTCACCATCCGTGCACCGAGAGTCCCGAACATATCCGATGACGGCGACCGGCCGCCCGTGCGGCACTCGACGCGGGTCCGGCGCGGTGCCTTAGCCTGGTGTGAGGATCCGGCGGTCGTGGACCGCGGCGGATGACGAGGAGAAACTCCGTGATGCCGATAGACGAACCGGTTCGCAAGCGCACGGAGAAGCTCGTCCGCGCGGTCGCCGCCATACCGGCGCAGGCCGCCGCGTTGCGGGATCTCCTGGCGAACTGGGCCCTCGAGAGGGGCCTTCCCCGGGAACTGGCCGAGGATCTCAAGCTCACCGCCTACGAGGCGATGACCAACGTCGTGAAACACGCCTACCCCGACGGCACCGACGGCAACACCATGACGGTCACCGCCGCCCACGACGACGGCACCGTCACGATCACCGTCGCCGACGAGGGCCGCTGGCGCGACGGCCGCCGCCCGGACGGCGGGCGCGGCCTGCCGATCATCCGCGCCTTCGCGCCCGAGTCGTCGGTGACGAGCACGCCCACCGGCACGACCGTCCGGCTTTCCTGGCCCTGCCCGGCCATCTGACCGCGCCCGGTGCACGGATCAGAGCGGGTCGGCGAGGATCCCGTTCACGCAGCTGCCCGGATGCGTGGCGGCGTCCTGCCGCAGGACCGGCACCGAGGACGGCCAGTCCACACTCAACGGCTCCGTCTGCCCCGGTGGGATGGTGACCAGCTTCGACGGCGTCCACGACACGGAGTCGCCGCTGCCGACCGCACCGTCCGTCGGGGTCAGCACGGTGACGGTCGCACTGGCCGTCTTGCCCGGCGGCACTTCGTTGACGCGTACGCCGTTGTCGTCGCGCGGCAAGTGGTAGACGGGCCCGTTCGGATCGTCCGGGCCGACCAGGTCGACGTCCGGAACGCCGTGCAGGCCGCAGGTGTGCGACGAGATGTTCTCAAACGTCACCGGGATGTCGTACTGCCCGGTCGCCTCTTCGAGCTGCTTCGGCTCCCCCAGGGAGAGCGCGAGATCGGCCGTGGCACACCTCGGCGTGGCGGCCTCGGCCGTGCCGAACGCCGTCAGGGCGAGCGTGCCGGTCAGTGCGGCGACACCAGGGAAACACGCTTGAGCTGCTCGCCGGACATGGTTTTCCTCCCCTTCAGCCGACGGCGGTGAGCTGGACGGTGTCACCCTTCAGCGGTGCGCCCGCCGGCCACTCCGCGACGACGGGCATCCCGCCCGGCCCGGTCGGCAGGTCGAACGTGATCGTCCTCGGAGTGGCCGGGTTCGGCGCCTCGGCCGAACGCTGCACGACGCGCGAGACGGCCGGATGCCCGTCGCGCAGGTTCACCGGCGCCGCGTTCGCCGCGGCGGGGTCCGGTACGGCGGTGACGCCCTTGATCACGTACCCGTCGTCGACGAACGACAGCGCGGTGGGCGCGCCCTGGAGCTTGCAGTTGGTGGTCGGCGAGGCCGCGGTGTAGGTGAGGACGTAGGCCTCGTGGCCCGCCGCGTGCGCCGGATCGGGTGTCACCGTCACCAGCACATCGGAGGCACCGCAAGGCAGGTCACCGGGCATCGCCCCGGCGACCCCGCCCGCGGCCAGCAACCCGCCCGCGACCACTCCCCCGACGGTCACCGCGACGGCCGTTCGCTTCGCCCCGACGTTCATGACATCTCCTCCCGCTCGGTGATCGATTCACGTTGATCGACCTCACCGGGAAAGATGCCCACGAGCTTCGGAAAGATGCGGGGAGATGATGTTGCTCCCCCCGAAGCAACCCCGAGGAGTGACAGGCGTCTTTACCTACGGTGCCCGGGTCACCGGACGACGTCGTAGACCAGCTTCTGGACACCGTTGCCGTAGGCCTCGCTCTCCACGAGCTCGAGGCTCTGCTTGTCCTTGTCGGTGTCGCTGAACAGCTTTTTGCCCGCGCCGAGCAGGACCGGGAACAGCAGCAGGTGGTAGCGGTCGATCAGACCGGTGTCGGACAGCTTCCGGTTCAGGTCGGCGCTGCCGTGGAGGATGATCGGCCCGCCCTCGGTCTCCTTGAGCTTCGCGACGTCGTCCAGCGAACGCAGGATGGTGGTCTCGCCCCAGTTGTCGACCAGGTCCTCGTCCTTCAACGTCGTCGAGACGACGTACTTCGGCATCGCGTTGTACCCGGCGAACTCCACGGTCATCCCGGGCCACACCGGCGAAAACGCCTCGTAGCTGACGCGGCCCATCAGCATCGCCGTGGCCTCGCCCTGTTCACGGCCCTTGAGCTCGTAGGCCGCCTCGTCGAACTCGACGCCGTTGAAGGTCCAGCCCGAGTTGCGGTAGCCGGGCTCCCCGCCGGGTCCTTCGACGACGCCGTCGAGCGAGACGAACGCGGTGGCGATGAGAGTGCGCATCTGGGTTCTCCTTGGTCGTTCCGGAGTGCTTCCGTCACTGCGTCGAACGGGGGCCCACGGATACGACACCACGCGGGAAGGATCTTTCGTCACCCGTCCGCGTCGCGGACCAGGAGGGCGATCTGGACCCGGTTCTCGACGCCGAGCTTGGCGAACATACTGCCGGTGTGGGCCTTCACCGTCGCGACGGTGATGTCCAGCCGCCGGGCGACCTCGATGTTGGACAGCCCCTCGGCGATGGCGTGCGCGGTCTGCCGTTCCCGGTCGGTGAGTATGTCCAGCAGGCCGCGCGCGGAGTCGCGGGACGTCCGCCGAGCGTCGGACGAATGCGGTCCGGTGGCCGCGGCGATCAACCGGGCGGTGGCGGCGGGCGAGAGGGCGGGTTCCCCGGCGGCCACGGTCCGGACGGCTTCCAGGATCCGCGGCGGCGGGGTGTCCTTGAGGACGAAGCCGAGCGCGCCGACGCGCAGCGCGCCCAGCACCATCTCGTCGGAGTCGAACGTCGTGAGCACCAGGACCCGCGGCGGCCGCGGCAGGCCGAGGATCTCCCCGGTCGCGCTCAGCCCGTCGCGCCCGGGCATGCGGACGTCCATCAGGACGACGTCGGGCCGGTGTTCCTTCACCACGGTGATCGCGGTGTCCCCGTCGGCGGCCTCCCCGACGACGACCAGATCGGGCTCTCCGTCCACGATGAGCCGCAACGCCATCCGGACCAGGTGCTCGTCGTCGACGAGGACGACCCGTACCCGCTCGGTGCCCATTCACTCGCTCCCTTCGCGGATCGGCCACGGCAGCCGCGCGCCGAGCACGAACCCCCCGCCCGGATCCCGGTGATGGTCCAGTTCACCGCCGGCCAGCGCGACCCGTTCGGCGAGGCCGAGCAGGCCGAAACCCGACGCGGGCGGCCCGGCGACCGTCCGTGCCGCACCGGAATCGCGGATGGTCACCCCGGCGCCGTCACCGGGCTCCCCCTCGACGGTGACCGTCACCCGGGCTCCCGGTGCGTGCTTGCCCGCGTTGGTCAGCCCTTCCTGCACGATCCGGTAGACGGTCCTCGCGACCGCGTCGGGCGGCTCGCCTGCCATCGCGACCGAGAATTCGACGTCCAGTCCCAGCGCCCGCGCGTCCGCGACGAGCGCGGGCAGGTCGGTGAGCGACGGCTGCGGTGGTTCCAGTCCGCCCGGACCGGCCCGGAGCACACCGAGGACGTCACGGAGTTCCTCCAGCGCCTGGTGGGATCCGTCGGCGATGCCGCGGGCCAGTTCCGCGACCTGTTCGGGCGGCAGATCACCGCGGTGCCCCAGCACCCCGGCCTGCATGGCGACCAGCGAGACCCGGTGCGCGAGGACGTCGTGCATCTCGCGGGCGATCCGGTGCCGTTCGAGGATCCGGGCCTCGGCCGCGCGGGCGATCTGCTCCCGCTCCGCGCTCTCGGCCCGCTCGCGCAGTGAGCGCACTTCCTCCCGGCGCGCGCCGATCGCGGCGCCCACCGCCACCACGATGCCCATCATCAGGGTGGGCACGCTGAGTATCAGCCAGAGTGGTTCCGGCACGTCGCGCCGGGGATAGAGGTCGCCGGTGAGCAGCGTGGTGACCACCGAAAGCACCGCCGCGACCGCGGTCTCCACCGGCCGCCGCCGGGTCGCCAGCGAGCAGAGTGCCAGCATCGCGGCACCGCCGGAGATCACCGAAGCCGTCGAGACGAGGATGACGCCCATCGTGATCACGACCGGGAAACGCCGCCGCCAGAGCAGTGCGACCAGGCAGGCGAGCGCTATCAGCGGGTCGCCGGTGATCAGCCAGGCGACCCTCGGGCCACCGTGCCCCGGCGGCACCTGCGCCGCGACGAGGAACCAGAGGACCACCCCCACCGCGGCCGCGGCCAGCAGCCGCCAGGCCTGCCCCCACGGCCGGAGCGGCGGCGTGGCGTCGGTGATCACCGGTCCATCTTCGCCGATCCGGGCTCCGCGGCGCGGCCGGACACGGGATGAGTCCGGCCGCGACCCCGGTCGGGACCGGGCCCGACTTTGGTCGGAGACGGTTCGCGACCCGGGGCCGATGCGGTCTCCCCGCCGGGACACGCGGGTCCGCTAGGATCCGCAGCCGGGCGATTCCGGTCTACATCGGACGGAGGTCGCGGGTCTGGGCGATCGCGGGAGAACGTGCATGGCGGACGGAGTTGGCTCGCTTTCGGGGTGGTCGGCGGAACCCACCGAAGTGACCAGCTATGTCGGCCGCGACGCCGAGGCAGGCGAAGCGCGACGCCTGCTCGAGACGTCGCCGCTGGTCACGCTCACCGGACCCGGTGGCGTGGGCAAGACCAGGCTGGCCTGGCGGATCGCGACCGCCTACCGCGAGGCGACCGCCGACGACGTCGCGTTCGTGTCGCTGGCCGAACTGCGGGAACCCGCCTTGCTGGTGCCGACGGTCGCGAACGTGCTCGGCTTCGGCGACCGTTCGGCGAAACCGGCCATCGACGTGGTCGTCGAGGCGCTGCACGCGAGCCGGTTGCTCCTGGTCCTCGACAACTGCGAACACCTCGTGGACAGCTGTGCGTGGTTCGCCGACACCCTCGCCCGCCAGTGCCCGGAGGTGACCGTGCTGGCCACCAGCAGGCAGTCCCTCGGGGTGGCGGGGGAACGGGTCCTGCCGGTGCCGCCGCTGGGCGTACCGGAGCAGGGCGACTCCTTCGAACGCGCGGTGAGCCACGAATCCGTGCGCCTGTTCGTGGACAGGGCGAGCGCGGTGGCGCCGTCGTTCCGGCTCACCGAGGAGGACACCGAACCGCTGATCCGGCTGTGCCGACGGCTCGACGGGCTGCCGCTGGCCATCGAACTGGCCGCCGTCCGCGCGCGGGCGTTGTCGCTGCGTCAGCTGGCCGATCGGCTCGACCGGCGGTTTTCCGTGCTCACCAAGGATCGGCGCGGGCGGCCGGAGCGGCACGAGACCATGCGGGCGCTGATCGGCTGGAGCAACGAACTGTGCACCGGGCCGGAGCGGCTGCTGTGGGCGCGTGCCTCGGTGTTCTCCGGCAGCTTCGACCTCGACGCCGCCGAACAGGTCTGTTCCGGCGGGGAACTGCCGAAGGACCGCGTCCTCGAAGTCGTCGACGGGTTGCTCGACAAATCCCTGCTACTGCGCGAGGAATACCCGGGCGGTGTGCGATACCGCATGCTGGAATCGGTGCGCGAGTACGGTGCCGACCGGCTGGGCGAGATGGGGGCGACCGCCGACTTCCGCGAACGGCATCGTGACTGGTTCGCCGAACTCGCCTGCCGGTACGCGACCGAATGGCTCGAAACCGACCAGCTGGGCTGGATCGGGCGGTTGCGCCGCGAGCACGCGAACCTGCGCGTCGCGCTCGACTACTGCACCGGCGGTCCCGAGGACGCCGCCGCCGGGCTGCGGATGTTGCGCGACGTCAAGGAGTTCTGGATCGTCCGCGGGCTGAACACCGAAGGCCGGATGTGGGTCCGGCGCCTCGACGAAGCCGCCGCGCCCTCCGTGCCGGAGCGGGCGCACGGGCTGTGGCTGTCCGGTTTCCTGGCCCTGGTGCAGGGAGACCTGCCCGCGTATCGGTCCATGGTGGACAGGGCGGCCGCCGAAGCCGAGGCGACCGGCGAAGAACTCGCCGCCGCGTATGTGCTCCACGTCCGCGCCTACGCCGCGTTGATCGGCGACGACATGCCCGAAGCGTCACGGTTGTTCGGCGCGGCCATCGAACTCTTCCGCGCGCACGGCGACGAGGGCGCGGAACTCTGGGCGGGGTACAACCACGGGCTGGCCATCTGGCTGGACGGCGACATCGACCGCGGCCGGGCGATCCTCGCCGAAGCCGTCGAACGCTGCGAGCGCCGGGGCGAGGTGTTCTGGCGGGGCTGGGCGCTGTGGTCGCGCGCCGCCGCGGAGTACCTCCAGGGCGACCTCGCCGTGGCGGCCCGGTGCTGTGAACAGGTCCTGCGCCTGCACGCCAGGGTGGACGACCGGGTCGTCATCGGGTTCACGCTCACCGTCCTGGCGGGGTGCGCGGCCCGCACCGGCCGTCCCGACCGGGCCGCGATCCTGCAGGGCGCCTCGATGAACGTCTGGCGCACGGTGGGCGCGTGGCCGACCCGGTACGAGGCGTTCGCCGAACCGCTGCGGGCCGACACCGACCTGGTCACCGCGGCGGTGGGCTGGGAGGTCGCGCTCAAGGGGTTCACCGACGGCGCCGCGATGACCACCGCCGACGCCATCGCGTATGCCCTCGACGAGCGCTCCCCCGAACCCCGGAAGCGGGCCGCCCGGGTGCTCACGAAACGCGAGACCGAGATCGCGCACGTGGTCGCCGAGGGGCTGACGAACCAGGAGATCGCCGACCGGCTCGGCATCGCCCGGCGCACCGTCGACACGCATATCGACCACATCCTCACCAAACTCGGCTACTCCAACCGAGTCCAGGTCGCCACCTGGGTCACGCGGTCCGCGGACTGACGCTCACGCCGCCCTGGCGGGCGTGACGGGCCGGGCGGGTCCGGGGGCCCGTGGGCCGGCGCGCAGGGCGATCCGCAGGTCGAGCCGCGCCTCCGGATCGTCGAGGGCGTCGCCGAACAGCACACGGAGGCGTCGGAGGCGGTTGCGGACGGTCTGCGGGTGCACGCCGAGGTTGTCCGCGATCTCGGGAGCCCCGCCGCGGGCGGCGAGCATCGCTTCGAGGGTTTCGGCGAGTTTGGCGCGTTCGGTGGGGGTCAGGTCGGCGATCGGCGCCAGGCTGCGGGTGACGAGCGCGCCGGTGAGCACCTCGTCGACGAAGAGCCAGTGCGTGGTCAGGTGATCCGACCAGCGCACGAGCGGACCGTCCTCGATCACCTCGCGCCGGACGAGTTCCAGTGTCCGGCGGGCCCAGCGCAGCGACATCGCGGCCTCGGCCGGGGGCACCGCGGGCCCGATCGCCGCCCGCGCGCCGTCGAGCACGCCGCCGATCGCGACGTCGTCCGGGACCAGCAGGTACGGGTACTCGCCGGTGAGGTCGGCCAGCACCTCCGGGCCGAAGGAGGCGCGGACCGCGCCGGGTTCCGCGGCGACGGCGACGACCGTGGCGGGCGGCACCCAGCCCGCTTCCGCCGCGAGGGCGGCCCATTTCACGGGAGGGCGACCGCTCGCGATCTCCTTGAGCAGATCGCGGCGCAACTCGGCCACCGAAGGCGTGTGAGCGGCCCGGTAGGCCGAGGTGGAAAGCCGGGTCAGGACGTCGGCGCAGCGAAGCAGCGCTTCGACACCGGTGTCCACCAGCGCCGTTCCCGCGCCCGGCTGACGCGACAGCGAGGCCAGCACGGGAAGCGCACACCGTCCCGCCGAGTGGTAGGCGCGGGAAAGGCGTTCGAGGTCCTTGCCCGCGGCGTACTCGGCGACGCCCGCTTCGCGGAAGGCGTCCGCCCCGACCGCGATACCCGGCGCGACGGCGGGCCCGTCATGCTCCAGGAGCAACGCGACGAACTCCGTGGCCCGCGCGTCGAACAGTGGCGCGTGTTCGGGCAGGGCGTGCCGGACGCCGTCGAGGACCGCACGGGCGATCACCAGGGCGGCGGAGCGGGCGGGAGCGTGGGACGCGGTCATCGTCGACCTCCGGAGCAGCGGGAATCGTCGGGTCGCCGAGTCTGCTACCGAGAAGTAGCGGGCACATCGGGTGAATTACGTACTCGGGGCTCTCGGCCGTACGGATCACCTGTTCGTGGCGTTCGGCTCAACGGGATCGTGAGTGGCAAGGACGGCTCTAACCGTCTTTGCCACTCACGACCGCCGATGCCTGCCCGTTGGTCGGCTTACTCGCAGACAGCCCCGTGCGCGGCGCTCTGAACGACCTTCGCGTACTTGCCGAGCACTCCACGCGTGTAAGCCGGAGCCTTGGGCTTCCACCCCTCCCGACGTGCCTCGACGTCGTCGATCTCGACCTCCAGGGTCCGGTTCGCGACGTCGAGGGTGATCGGGTCGCCGTCACGGACGAAGGCGATCGGCCCGGCGTCGACGGCCTCGGGCGCGATGTGGCCGACGCACAGGCCGGTCGTACCGCCGCTGAAGCGGCCGTCGGTGATGAGCAGGACGTCCTTCCCGAGCCCGGCGCCCTTGATCGCGCCGGTGATGGCGAGCATTTCGCGCATCCCTGGACCGCCCTTCGGCCCCTCGTACCGGATGACGACGACGTCGCCCGCGACGATCCGGCCTTCGGTGAGCGCGTCGAGAGCGGCTCGTTCGCCGTCGAACACCCGCGCGGTACCGGTGAACGTCGACTCGTCGAAGCCCGCCGACTTGACGACGGCGCCTTCGGGTGCCAGCGATCCCTTGAGGATGGTCAGCCCGCCGGTCTTGTGGATCGGGCGGTCGAGCGGCCGGATGATCTCGCCGTCGACAGCGGCCGGCGCGATGCCTTCGAGGTTCTCGGCCATGGTCTTGCCGGTCACGGTGAGGACGTCACCGTGCATGAGCCCGGCGTCGAGGAGTGCCTTCATCACCACGGGGATGCCGCCGACCTTGTCGACGTCGTTCATCACGTACTTCCCGAACGGCTTGAGGTCGCCCAGGTGCGGGACCTTGTCGCCGATCCGGTTGAAGTCGTCGATGCGCAGGTCGACCTCGGCCTCGCGTGCGATGGCGAGCAGGTGGAGGACGGCGTTGGTCGAGCCGCCGAGCGCCATCACGACGGCGATGGCGTTCTCGAACGCCTCCATGGTCATGATCTGCCGTGCGGTGATGCCCTGGCGGAGCATGCCGACGACGGCCTCCCCCGAGCGGTGGGCGAACCCGTCACGGCGCCGGTCGACGGCGGGCGGCGCGGCCGAACCGGGCAGCGACATGCCGAGCGCCTCGGCCACCGACGCCATCGTGTTCGCGGTGTACATCCCGCCGCAGGCGCCCTCGCCAGGGCAGATCGCGCGTTCGATGCGGTCCACCTCGGCGCGGGTGATCTTGCCCGCCAGGCAGGCTCCGACGGCCTCGAAGGCGTCGATGATCGTGACGTCCCGTCCGTCCACCTGGCCGGGCATGATCGAGCCCGCGTAAAGGAAGACGGACGCGAGATCGAGCCGGGCCGCGGCCATGAGCATGCCCGGCAGCGATTTGTCGCAACCGGCCAGCAGCACGGAACCGTCCAGCCGCTCGGCCATCATCACGGTCTCGACGGAGTCGGCGATCACCTCACGCGACACCAGCGAGAAGTGCATGCCCTCGTGGCCCATGGAAATACCGTCCGACACCGAGATAGTGCCGAATTCGAGCGGGTAACCGCCGCCCGCGTGCACCCCGTTCTTGACCGCCTTGGCCAGCCGGTCCAGCGACAGGTTGCACGGGGTGATCTCGTTCCACGAGGACGCCACCCCGATCTGCGGTTTGGCGAAATCGTCGTCGCCCATCCCGACCGCGCGGAGCATCCCGCGGGCCGCCGCGCGTTCCAGGCCGTCGGTCACGTCGCGCGAACGAGGCTTCAAATCGGGCTGGTCCTGCGGCATCGGGGCACCTTCCGTCGTGGTGGGACACCGGGCACGCTGCCAACCGGAGGCGCCGGGCGCAACTCCGGTGGTTCAGTGCTCTTGCCGCGCGCCGCGGTGCAACGCCACCCGGGTGATCGCGTGGTGCTCCACCCCGAGCACCTCGGCCGTCCAGCCGGAGACGGTCACCCGGTCACCCGGCTTTTCCGGGATCCGGCCCAGTACCACGAGAATCAGCCCCGCGATCGTCGCGTACTCCCCCTCCGGCGCGTCGGGCAGCTCGACGCCGACGTCGGCGAGGTCGTGCACGGGGAAGGTGCCGGACAGGATCAACGAACCGTCCTGGCCGTCACGGACGGCCATCACGTCGCGGTCGGTCTCGTCGTAGATCTCGCCGACGATCTCCTCCAGCAGGTCCTCCAGCGTGACCATGCCCGCGACGGCACCGTGTTCGTCGACCACCAGCGCCATCTGCTCCCGCTCGGCCTTGAAACTCCGCAACGCGTCCGACACCCGCAGCGAATCGGGGAACACCACCGCCGGCCTGACGACCTCGGAGAGGTCTTCCCGGTCTTCGAGCAGATCACGCAGGCTCACCACGCCGACGACGTCGTCCAGATGTCCGCCGCGTGCGACCGGCGCCCGCGAGTATCCCGACTCCGCCAGCTGCCGACGGGCCGATTCGAGGTCCTGGTCCGCCGCCAGCGTCAGCACGGCCCGCCGGGGGACGAGCACTTCCCGCAGCCGTCGCTCGTGGATCTCCAGGGCACCGTTGATGATCATGCGCTGCTCGGCGTTGAGGCCGCGTTGCGCCGACACCACTTCGCGAAGCTCCTCCGGCGACATCTGGTCCGGATCGGCTTCCGAGCGGCCGCCCAGCGCGCGGACGACGAAGTTCGTCGAAACACTCAGCGCCCACACCGCGGGGCGCGAGATCGCGGACAGCAGGTTCAGCGGACGCGCCACCAGCAACGCCCACCGCAGCGCGTTCTGCATCGCCAGCCGTTTCGGGGCCAGTTCGCCGAGGACCAGGGTGAGGAACGTCAGCACCATCGTCACCAGCGCGACGGCCACCGCTCCGGCGGCGTTGCCGAGGAAACCCAGCATCGGCACCACCGGCTCGGCCAGTGACACGGCCGCCGTCGCCGAAGCCAGGAACCCGGCGAGGGTGATGCCGATCTGGATGGTCGCCAGGAAGCGGTTCGGGTCGCGCGCCAGCCGCACCAGCGTGCGGGCGGTGGCCCGGCCGTCCCGTTCCAAAGCCCGCAACTGCCCTTCGCGCAACGAGATCAGCGCCATCTCGCTGCCTGCGAACACCGCGTTGAGCACCACCAGCACCGCGACCAGCGCGATGTCGAACCCGTAGCCGCCCACAAGCACCCCCGGCCCGCCGCAAGAGCAGAACTCTACCGACCGGCATACCGGCCCGCAGATGTCGGAGCGGGTCGCTACTGACACGTCGTTCCGATACCTTCGAAGGACCCCGCACGGACGGAGTCCTGATGTTCGCTCTCAAGACCGCTCCCGCACGGACCTTCCTGCGCCGGGCGGGGGAATTCGCCAAGCCGGTGGCGCGCTGGAGTGTCAACCACGCGCTCCCCCGCGTGGCACTCCGAGCCGCGGCCCGCCGGGGTGATCTTCAAGGCAGGCTGTCGGTCGAGGCGGGCGGCACCACCGAGCTGACCGGGCTGTTCGACGAGATCCGCGCGCACGGCGCCCTCGCGACCACACGGGTCGGGCACGTGACGACGCGGCACTCGTCCTGCAAGGAGATCCTCACCAGCGACGCGTTCAAGTCCGTCCGGTTCGTCCCGGACAACCCACTGCTCAACCGGCTCGCCGCCTGGTCCGCGTCCGGCTTGATCCATCCGATAGAACCGCCGTCGCTGCTGGCCAGCGAACCGCCCGACCACACGCGCTACCGCAAGCTGGTCACCCGGGTGTTCACCGCCCGCGCGGTCGACCAGCTACGGCACCGCACCCAGGCCATCACCGACGAACTGCTCGACGGTCTGGACCCGGCGAACCCCGTCGATCTGGTGGAGGCCTACTGCGGGCTCCTGCCGGTCACCGTCATCAGCCAGATCCTCGGTGTGCCGCCGGAAGAACGCGACCGGGTGCTGGCACTCGGCGCCGCCGCCGCCCCCAGCCTCGACCTCGGCCTGCCGTGGCGGACGTTCCGGACCGTCGAAGCGACACTGGCCGAATTCGACTCCTGGCTCACCCTTCACCTGGAGAAACTGCGGAAGAATCCCGGCGACAACCTGCTCAGCAAGCTGATCGCCGCCCGCGAGGACGGGGTCGGGCTGACCGAACGCGAGCTGAAGGCCACCGCGGGCCTGGTCCTCGCGGCCGGGTTCGAGACGACCGTCAACCTGCTCGGCAACGGCGTCGCGCTGCTCACCCGGCATCCAGACCAGCTCGGGATACTCCGTGAGAGCCCGGAACTGTGGAGCAACGCCGTCGACGAGATCCTCCGCCACGACCCGCCTGTCCTGCTCACCGGACGGCTGTGCGCGCGCGACACCGAGGTGGGCGGACGACCCGTCCGCCGAGGCGCGATCGTCAGCACGGTGCTCGCCGGCGCCAACCGCGACCCGGAGATCTTCGACGACGCCGACGCTTTCGACGTCACCCGGGCGAACGCGCGCGACCACGTCTCCTTCGGCGCCGGGCGGCACTACTGCCTGGGCGCCTCGCTGGCGCGGATGGAAGGGGAGATCGGGCTGCGATCGATCTTCGAGCGGTTCCCCGGCCTGCGTCTCGTGGGCGGGTCGCGGCGGCGGCAGACCCGGATCCTGCGGGGTTTCGAGACGCTACCGGCCGCGCTCGCCTAACAGCCTCGTGAGTGGCAAGTGTCGTTCTAACGACACTTACCACTCACGACCCGCTCGCCGGGCGGCTCACCGCGCTTTCGAACAGGTCGGGGTCGAGCGGGCATTTTTACCGAACCGATCCAGTCGCCCCGTCACTACTCTCGCGCCCGTGACGACCACTCCGGATCGCGAAGGCAATGAAGCCCCGGAGCTGCCCACCTTCACGGCCGTCGGCTGCCTGATGGGCTTCTTCATGACCTTGATGTGTCTGATCGGGCCCGTGCTGCTCTGGATCAGCACCCGGTTCGACCCCGGCGACGACGATCGCATGGTCGTCGTCGCGATGGGGGCGGTGTTCACGATCGGCTGCTTCGGCACCGTCGGGGCGCACCTCCGGCAGAACGCCAGGGCGCGCGAGATCCATCGAGGGCTCGATCGGACTGGCGTCCGTGCCACCGCCGAAGTCGTCTCGAGCAAGCGGATCTGGGTCGGCGAGGTGAGCACACCTGCGGACGAGGTCGGCCTGGTGGTGGCCGGCCCCGGCGTGCTGACTTTCAGCGCACGACTGGTCACCGAGGACGTCGGACGCTACGGAACGGGCACCCGGATCCCCGTCGACGTCGACCCGGGTAACAACCTGTTCCGCCTGGCCGACTGACCTCGCGGCGATCATTGCCCACCAGCATCGTATCGCTTATCGTATATGAAATTCACCCTCCCGATGCTGCGAGGTGACGTTTTGACCACCGCCACCGCCGACCCGACCACCACCACGGTCGCGCGAGATTTCACCGATTTCCGTACGGTGGTGTCCCACTCCTTCGTGCCGTTGCACGTGACGAGCGAGCACCGCGACCAGTTCCGCGGCCGCATCCGCTCGTGTGGCGCCGACGGCGTGCAACTGACCGAGGTGACCGCCTCGGCGCACGTCGTCGAACGGACGCCCGAGCTCATCGCCAGGGCGGACAGGCACTACTACAAGCTGAGCCTGATCCTGTCCGGGACCGGGTTGCTGGTGCAGGACAACCGCGAAGCCATGCTCCGCCCCGGTGACGTGGCGTTGTACGACACGCACCGACCGTATTCCTTGGCGTTCGAAGAGGACTTCCGGACGCTCGTGGTGATGTTCCCGCAGCGGCTCATCGATCTCCCCCGTGACCTGGTCGGCCAGCTGACCGCGGTCCGGATGTCGGGTAAACGCGGGATGGGCAATGTGGTGGTGCCCTTCCTGGCCCAGCTCGGCAGCAACCTCGACCAGCTCGGCGGACCGGCGGGCGTCCGGCTCGCGCATACCGCCGTCGATCTGCTCGCCACCCTGTTCGCCAGCGAACTCGACCTCGCCCGCGCGACAGCGGGACCGCATCACGAACTGATGCGGCGCGTGCTGGCCTTCATCGACACGAACCTCTCCTCCACCGATCTCGGCCCGGCGCAGATCGCCGCCGAGCACTACATCTCCACCCGCCATCTGCACGGGCTCTTCCACGAGCAGGGCACGACCGTCTCGGGCTGGATCCGCACCCGGCGGCTCGAACACTGCCGTCGCGAATTGCTCGACCCGGTGCACGCTTCACGGCCCGTCGCGGCGATCGCGGCGAAGTGGGGTTTCGTCGACGCGCCGCATTTCAGCCGGGTGTTCAAGACGGAATTCGGCTGCTCGCCGAGCGAAGTCCGCCGCGGCTTGACCGTGAGCGACCGGTTGTTGCCGCCCAGCGCGTGACGGCTGGCCCCGGCCGGGCGGCCCCCTCGACGATGGCCGCATGTCCGAAGCACCCGAGGAACAGTGGCGCACCTATGACGAGTTCGCCGCCGGAATTGCCACCTACCGACTGCCGAACGCGGACCTGACGGGGCGCGAGCTCACCGTCACCCTCGACGACGGGACGACGCTCGCCCTGCGTTTCGAAGACGCCGAAACCGTTACCTGCAACGGCATCAAGGATCCTTACGACGCCGTCGCCGTCCGGGAGGACGTCTTCTTCGTCAATCTCCCCCATGCCAGCGTGGAAGGTGAAGCACTCACCGTCGTCTTCTCCACGACGACGCATCGGGCGCTGGCCGTGCGTTCGGTGATCGGGGCCGAGGACGTCGAGGGCGTTCCCCGTGTCTCGCAGACATTCTGGTCCGGCACGACCGACGCGGGCACGCCGTCCGGCGAAGTACCGGCGCCGTCGCGCGACCTGATCGGCAAGCGCAACGTCTACCGCTACAGCCCGGAACACCTCTACGAGCACGTGTACGTCTCCTCGCAACGCTATGCGTGGCAATGCCTCGAAGGTGTGCAGCGCGGCCACGGCGACATGGACCTGTCGACGGTGTGGAAGTTCCAGGACGGGCTCTACCTGTTCTGCTTCCGCGAATTCCGCATCGCCGTGGCCAGCGTCTGGCTGCACGACCTCGGCTACGCGCTGAAGACCACCGGCGTCTTCCTCGGCCTGACCGGCGACGGCCGGTCGGAACATTCCCGCGCGGGCGGGCACATCTACCCACTCGGCGCCGTCGCCTACCCCGACGCGCAACCGGTCTGAAGGAGCACAAGTGTCCAATGCAGACATCATCGCCGCGCATTACGCCGCGAGCGACCGGGGAGACCTGGCGGGCATGCTCGCCCCGCTCGGTCCGGGTACCACCTGGACGGAGGCGGCCGGTTTCCCTTACGCCGGAACCTACACCGGCCCGGACGAGGTCAAGGAGAAGGTCTTCGGCGCGATCGCCGGCGACTGGGACGGCTACGGCTTCACCCTCGGTGAACTCGCCGACGCGGGCGACACCGTGATCGGCATCGGCACCTATCAGGGCACGCACCGCAAGACCGGCCGCTCGTTCACTGCCCGCGTCGCACACGTGTGGAAGTTCGACGGCGGCGAGGTCGTGTCGTTCGAGCAGATCGTGGACTCCGTGCCCGTCGTGAACGCGGCGGAAGACCGATGAGGCCCGCGCGGCGCCTCGTCGCCCTCTCCGCCGCCGTCCTCCTCGCCACCGCGGGCTGCGCCGGTGCCGAAAGCGGAGCGACCGGACCGATCAAGGTCGGCTCGGTCAACGCGCTGAGCGGCTCTGCCACCTTCCCCGAGGCCTCCCAGGCGGCCAAGGCCGTCTTCGACGCGGCCAACGCGAGCGGCGGCGTGAACGGAAGACAGATCGAGTACAAGGCCCTCGACGACAAGGGCGACCCGGCCGCCGCGGCCGCGGCGGCCCGCGAGGTCGTCGGCCGCGACGAGGCGGTGGCCCTGGTCGGCTCGTCCAGCCTGCTCGAATGCGAGATCAACTCCAAGTACTACGAGCAGCAGAAGATCCTGTCGATGCAGGGCATCGGCGTCGACCCGGCGTGCTTCACCAGCCCCAACATCGCCCCGGTCAACGTAGGCCCGTACCACGACATGACGCTGACCCTGCTCTACGGCTCGGAAACGCTGAAGCTCGACAACATCTGCGCGCTGCTCGAGATCGCGGGCAACACGCTGCCGTCGTACCAGGCGGCCATCGACGAGTGGTCGGCCATCACC
The DNA here is from genome assembly GCA_049998115.1 of Amycolatopsis sp. cmx-4-19. Taxonomy (GTDB): domain Bacteria; phylum Actinomycetota; class Actinomycetes; order Mycobacteriales; family Pseudonocardiaceae; genus Amycolatopsis. The sequence goes on from JAEBEO010000009.1 coordinate 41,318, forward strand.
GGCAAGAAGCTCAAGTACCTCGACGCGACCGTGCCCTACGGCGGTTCGGACTACACGTCCTACATCGTCAAGGCACGCAACGCGGGCTGCAAGGCGATCACGGTGAACCCGGTCGAGCCGGATTCCATCGGCCAGCTCAAGGCCGCCGCGGCGCAGGGCTGGACCGACGTCACCTGGCTGCTGCTGACCAGCGTCTACAGCGAGAACTACGCCAAGGCCATCACGAACGCCGGCGCCGGGGTGTACGTGCCCGCCGAGTTCTACCCGTTCACCGACGCGACCAGTCCGCAGAACAAGGACTGGCGCGACCTGATGACCAAGAACGGCATCCCGCTGACCTCGTTCAGCCAAGGCGGTTACCTGGCGGCGAAGTACTTCCTCGAGGTCGTCCGCGGCATCAACGGCGACGTCGACCGCGAATCGGTGACCAAGGCGCTGCGCGAGATGAAGCCGATCACCGATCCGATGGTCGGCACGCCGTACGTCTTCGGGCCCGGCGAGAGCCACCACGAAAACACCGCGGGGTGGCCGATCAAGCTCGCCTCCGGCTCCAACAAATGGGAGCTGGTCGCGAACGACTGGCTGCGCATCCCGAAGAAGTAGGAGGAAACGATGCTGCAGGGAGCGCTGGCCGGCCTTGCCGCCGGCGGACTGTACGCGGTGCTGGCGGTCTGCCTGACGCTGATGTCACGGCTGGTGCGGGTGGTCAACTTCGCCCAGTCGGCCACCGGGATGTTCGGCTGCTACGTGGCGGTGTTCCTGTCCGTCGACCTAGGACTGCCGATCTGGCTCGCCACCGTCGCGGGGATCCTGCTCGGCGGGCTGTTCAGCGCCCTGCTCGGCTGGATCGTCTCGACCTGGCTCGCCGAGGCGGACACCGGTACCCGCTCGGCGGTGACCGTGGCGGTGCTGCTCCTGCTGATCTCGTTGTCGTTCATCCTGTTCGGCAACAAACCGCAGCCGTTCCACCCGATCCTCGACGGTCCGGCGCTCACCGTCGGCGGGGTGGTGATCAGCCAGGTCACCGTGGTCACCGTCGCGCTGGCGGTGCTGGTCGCGGTGGCCAGCCGGATCGTGCTGAGCCGCACCCCGGCGGGCGTCCAGCTCCGGGCGTTGTCCGAACGCCCGACCACCGCGGAGTTGCTGGGCATCCCGGCGAAACGGCTCAGCGTCGCGGTCTGGGCGGTCACCGGCGTGGTCAGCACCCTGGTCATCTCGATCGTGGCGCCGTCGCAGTCCAACGACGCGACGTCGCTGGCGATGCTGGTGGTCCCCGCCGCCGCGGCGGCCCTGCTCGGCGGGTTCCGCCGGCTGGACCTCGCGGTCGGGGGCGGGCTGCTGCTCGGCCTGGTCCAGGGCGCGGCCGCACAGGTCGACGGCCTTTCCGTCGTGCGGTATTTCCTGCCGTTCGCAGTGATCGTCGCGCTGCTGCTGTGGTCGCAGCGCAAGGAGGTGTGGGATGCGGCTCGCTGAACGACGCGGGATACGCACCGGGATCCCGTTCGTGGTGGCCCTCGTGGCGATCGCGGTCGGCTTCGGGCTGAGCGCCGGGCTCGACGGGTACTTCGTGTACCTCGGCATGAGTGCGGTCGTCGCCGGGATTTCACTGCTCGGGCTCGGCGTGGTCACCGGCAGCGCGGGGATGATCTCGTTGTGCCAGCTGACCTTCGGCGCGGTCGGCGCCTGGGTGGTGTCGGCGCTGAACGAGGCGCGGGCGCCCGGCGGGTTCCTGACCTGGCTGCTGCTCGGCGGGCTCGCCGCCGGGCTGGTCGGGGTCCTCGTCGGGCTCCCGGCGTTGCGGCTGCGCGGGATCAACCTCGCCGTCGTCACACTCGGGCTCGCCGCCGCGGCCGACCTCGCCCTGGTGCAACTGCAGTTCCCCGGCGTCTCCGGCGGCATCTCGGTCGACCGGCCGGAAGCCTTCTCCGACGACCGGTCGTACTTCCAGCTCGCCGTCGTCGTGCTGGTGCTGTGCTGCCTGGCCGTGTACTTCCTGCGCCGCGGGCGCTGGGGCAGCGCGTGGCAGGCGGTGGCGTTCTCCGAACGCGGGACGGCGGCCGCGGGCACGAGCGTGCGGACGTCGAAGCTGACCGCGTTCGCGGTGAGTGCCACCCTCGGCGGGATCAGCGGCGGCCTGCTCACCGGGCAGGTCGGGCTCGCGTTCCCGGCGAGCTTCACCGCGATCCAGTCGCTGGCGCTGTACGTGCTGGCGATCATGTCCGGCGCGCATCTGATCGACATGGCGGTGTTCGGCGCGGTGCTCTGGGTCGGGGTGCCGGAACTGCTGAAGCGCTGGGGAATCCCGCAGGACTGGGGTTTCGTGGTGTTCGGCGTGCTCGGTGTCCAGGCCTTGGCCAGTGGCGGGAACCTGGGCACCACGGTGCGACAGGTCTGGTATCGGCGGTCCAAGAAGGAGCCCGCGAAACTCGATCTGGCGGCGGGGACCGCGGCGGTCGAACCGGTCTCCCCCGGTCCGCCGGTGCTCACCGTGCGCGGCCTGAGCGTGCATTTCGGGCATGTGGCCGCACTGTCCTCGGTGGACATCTCGGTGCCGGAGCACGGGGTGCTCGGCGTGATCGGGCCGAACGGCGCGGGCAAGTCGACACTGGTGGACGCGATCAGCGGGTTCCTGCCGAACGCGGACGGCTCGGTGGAACTGGGCGGCAGACCGCTGACCGGGTCGCCGTCGAACCGGGCGAGGGCCGGGCTGCGCCGGACGTTCCAGCAGGACCGTGTCCCGCCTGGGCTGACCGTCGGGGCGTACCTCAAGTTCCTCGCCCGGCGGCGGCTGCCCGCCGACGAGATCGGCGAGGCGCTGGACTTCTTCGGCTGCCCGGCCGCCCGCACGCCGCTGTCGCAAGTGGACGTCGGCGCGCGCAGGCTGGTCGAGGTCGTCGGGCATCTGCTGGCGAAACCGCGGGTCCTGTTGCTGGACGAGCCCGCCGCCGGCCTGCCGCACGAGGAACACGTCGCCTTCGGGGAGCGGCTACGGCAAGTCCCCTCGCGGTTCGGGGTGTCCGTGCTGCTCATCGAGCACGACCTCGACCTGGTGCGGTCGGTCTGCGACACGATCACCGTCCTCGACTTCGGTCGCGTGCTGGCCTCCGGCCCGCAGGCCGAGGTGCTGGCCGACCCGGCCGTGCTCAAGGCGTACATGGGTGAAACGGAGCTGCTGTGAACGCTTTGCGGATAGCGGGCCTGACGGTCACGCGCGGCGCGGGGCCGGTGATCTCCGGCGTCGACCTCACCCTCGAACCCGGCCGGATCACCGCACTCGTCGGACCCAACGGCGCGGGCAAGACGAGTCTGCTGGAGGCCGTCTCCGGGGTGGTACCGGCCGCGGCCGGTACCGTCCACATCGGACCGGACGAGATCACCAAGCAGTCCAGGGTCGCCCGGGCACGCCGGGGGCTGGCGCATATCGAACAGGGCCGCGCGGTGTTCGGCGGCCTGACCGTGCTGGAGAACCTGATGCTGACCGCGCGCACCCGGGCGCGGGCCGACGAGTTGTTCGAACTCTTTCCCGAACTGGAGAAACGCCGCGACTCACCGGCAGCGTTGCTCAGCGGGGGCGAGCAGCAGATGGTGGTGCTGGCCCGCGCGTTCGCGGCGCGGCCGTCGTTCCTGCTGATCGACGAGATGTCGCTCGGCCTGGCGCCGGTGGTGTTCACCCGGCTGCTGCCGATGGTGACCCGGTTCGCCGAGGAGGGTGCCGCGATCCTGCTGGTCGAGCAGTTCACGCAGCTGGCCCTCGGCGTGGCGAGCGACGCGCTGGTGGTGTCTTCGGGGCGCGTCACCTATGCGGGTTCCGCGCAGGACCTGCTGGACTCCCCCGGCACCCTGCACTCCGCCTACCTGGGCGAATCCTGACGTTGTCGCAAGTCCGTGAAGGCCTCCTTGAGGGACCCAGGGTCCCTCAAGAAGGCCTTCACGGACTGTCGGCCGAGCGCGACCGCCCGGCGGGGGCTAGGAGCCCATGCCGGCGCGTTCGAAGGCGAGGGTCGGGAGGTCGACGGCGTGCGCGCCGCCGTCGGCCACGATCACCGAGCCGGTGATGTAGGACGACTCCGCCGAGCCGAGGAAGCGCACGATCGACGCGATCTCCTCGGGCTCGGCGGGCCTGCGCAGCGGGACCTCGGCCGTGACCCGGCGGTAGCCCTCGGCGTGCCCGCCGGAGAAGCCCGCCGCCTCGGCGAACTGGTCCATCTCACCGTCCGCCATCGGCGTGCGCACCCAACCCGGGCAGACCGCGTTCGCGCGGACGCCCTTCGGGCCGTAGTCGCGGGCGATCGAGCGGGTCAGCCCGATCAGCGCGTGCTTGGCGACGGTGTAGCCGGCGACGTTCGGGCCCGCGAACAGCCCGGCCAGCGACGACACGATCACCACCTGACCGCCGGTTTCGATCAGCGAGGGCAGCGTCGCCCGGCAGAACACGAAGGCACTCGACAAGTTCGAGCGCAGCGCGAGTTCCCATTCCTCGTCGCCGGTGTCGACCACCGAGGACAGGCCGTGCCCGCCCGCGTTGGCCACCACGACGTCCAGCCGCCCGAACTTGCCGACGATCTCCGCCGCCGCGTCCTCGGCGGCCGCGCGTTCGCTGGCGTCACACGTGATGACGTGCGCGCCGGTCTCGGCGGCCACCTTCTCCAGCGGCTCGCGCCGGCGTCCGAGCACCACCACCTGGGCACCCTCGTCGGCGTACCGGCGGGCGACCGCCGCGCCGATACCGGTACCGCCACCCGTGATCGCGACAACCTTGTTCACAGAAGAAGTCCTTTCTAAGCGGGAAAACCGGAACGGGCCGAGACGCCGAAGTCGGCGAGCACGGCCTGGCCGTTGACCGTCCGCGAACGCGGGGAGGCCAGGTGGAGCACCTGCCACGCGACGTCCTCGGGAGCCTGCACCGGGAACGCGGGATCGTCGAGCACGTCGCCGAGATCGCCGCGCGCCATCGGCGTGTCCACCACCGACGGGCAGACGCAGTTCACCCGAACGCCGGGCAGATCGACCGAGAGTGCCCTGGTCATCGCGACCACGGCGCCCTTGGAGGCGCCGTAGGGCACCATGCCGGGCGCGCTGGTGAACGCCGAGTCGCTGGCGAGCAGGACGACCGAACCACGTGCCTCGGTGAGCCATGGCGCGGCGTGCTTGACGACCAGGAACTGGCCGGTGACGTTGACCGCCAGCACCGCGGCGAACTCGGCCGCTGCGGTTTCGGTGACCGGGGTGCCGACCGGGCCGGAGATCCCGGCGCAGCCGACGACGACGTCGAGCCCGCCGAACCGCCCGGCCACCGCGCCGACCGCGGCGGCGACCGAGCGCTCGTCGGTGACGTCGGCGTGGACCGCCAGGACGTCGTCGCCGAGCGCGGGCAGGGGAGCCCGGTCGAGGGCGCCGACACGGGCGCCCTCGGCCAGGAACGCCCGGACGCAGGCGAGGCCGATACCGGACGCCGCGCCGGTCACCAGCACGGTCTTGCCCGCGAGATCCAGTCGCATGGCGTCATCCTGCGGTCCGGGGCTCGGCGGGGGGTTGGCCGTCAGTGCATCCTTCTTGTCCGCAGCCGCATGACGCCTTCGCGGTCTTTCCCCGCAAGGGCGGACCCGCAAGACTGCGAAGCATGACGAGGCCGCATCCTTGGGACCCGCTGACCGCCGACGAACTCGTCGCGGGCCGCGCGATCCTGTCCGACGAAGGCCAGTTGACCGAGACCACGCGGTTCCCGGCGGTACTGCCGGTGGAGCCGGACAAGGCCGAAGCCGCCCCGGATCGCCGGATCCAGTACACGTTGCTGGACACCGCGACCGGCCAGGCCCGCGACGTGGTCGTTTCGCTGGCCGGACGCGAGGTGGTCTCCAGCCAGGACTGCGGCGACGGCCAGCCCGCGTACCTGTTCGAGGAATACGACCTCGCCGCGTCGATCACCAAGGCGTCCCCGGAATGGCAGGCGGCGATGGGGCGGCGCGGCCTCGCCGACCGCGTCGAGCACGCCTTCTGCGCTCCTCTGGCCCCCGGGTTCTTCGGCAGGCCCGACGAGACCGGCCGGGTCATCCGCTCGCTGACCTTCCTGCGGGACGACGAGTCCGACAGCCCGTGGGCGCATCCGGTCGAAGGCCTGATCGTGCACATCGACCTCACCGGGCAGCGCGTGCTCAGGGTCGAGGACGAGGGCGACGTGCCCGTGCCGCCGGAACACGGCCGCTACGGCGGTGTCCAGGCCCGCGCCACGCTCAAGCCGATCGAGATCACGCAGCCCGAGGGGCCCAGCTTCACCGTCGAGGGCAACGAGGTCACTTGGGAGGGCTGGAACCTGCGGGTCGGCTTCAACGCCCGTGAGGGCCTGACGCTGCACCAGATCAGCTTCCAGGACCGTTCGGTGCTCCACCGGGCCTCGGTGCCGGAGATGGTGGTGCCCTACGGCGACACCGCGCCGGGCCGTTTCTGGATCAGCTATTTCGACGCGGGCGAGTACCTGCTCGGCAAGAACGGCAACGACCTGCGGCTGGGCTGCGACTGTCTTGGCGTCATCCACTACTTCCCGGCCTTCGTCGCCGACGACCACGGGCACCCGGTCGAGATCCCGCGCGCGATCTGCATGCACGAAGAGGACTACGGGATCCTGTGGAAGCACACGGACCTCGACGGCCGCGCCGAGGTCCGCCGCTCCCGGCGGCTGGTGATCTCGTCGATCTCCACCATCGGCAACTACGACTACGGCTTCTTCTGGTACCTCTACCTCGACGGCACCGTCGAACTGGAGGCGAAGGCCACCGGCATCGTGTTCGCCGGCGCCGCGCACACCGGGACGAGACACCCGCACGCCAACGAGATCGCGCCCGGCCTGTTCGCACCGGTGCACCAGCACCTGTTCTGCGCGCGGCTGGACGTGGCGATCGACGGCGAACGCAACTCGCTCGTCGAGATCGACGTCGAGCGCGTGCCCATGGGCGACCAGAACCCGTACGGCAACGCCTTCACCTGGAAGGAAACCCCGCTGCGGAGCGAGCAGGAGGCACAGCGGCTCGCCGATCCCGCCAAGGCCCGGGTGTGGGAGATCCGCAGCTCGGAGCGGACCAACCGGCTCGGCTCGCCGACGGCGTACCAGCTGGTCCCCCGGCCGTCCGCGACCCTGATGGCGCAGCCGGAGTCGAGTGTCCACCAGCGAGCGACGTTCGCCACCCGGCACCTGTGGGCCACGCCGTACCACGCCGACGAACGTTTCCCGGCGGGCGACCGGCCGAACGCGCATCCCGGTGGCGCGGGCCTGCCCGCGTGGACCGCCGCCGACCGCGACCTCACCGACACCGACCTCGTGCTGTGGCACGTGTTCGGCCCGACCCACATCCCGCGTCCGGAGGACTGGCCGGTGATGCCGGTCGACTACTCCGGCTTCTCCTTGCGCCCCTATGGCTTCCTGGACCGTAACCCGGCACTCGACCTGCCGTCCGGCGCCACCGACGACCACTGTTCCGCTCACGAGCACTAGGACTTCCCCATGCCCGAATTGACCCTGTCCGACACTTCCACCTGGCTCCCGCTCGACGGCCTCGCCCCCGGTTTCGACGCGAACAAGGCGCCCACGGTCGGCGACCTGCACGGCCGGTCCTACGAACTCGCGTGCGAGGACGGGACCACCTTCACCGCGGCCTTCACCGGCACCCGGATCGAGTGGACCTACCACGGCTCGGGGACCGACCGGTGCGAGACGTTCCTGGTCGACGACGATCTCTACTACGTCCAGTTCCACCCGCAGGCGCGGCAGGAAGAGGCGTTCACGCTGCTGCTCGACCTGCGCCGCGGCCGCGCGCTGCTGGTGCTGAGCCGGATCGGTGACACCGCGCCCCGCGTCACGCAGACCTTCCTGGCCGCCACGATCGGCGGCATCGAGCCCAGCGGGGAGTCGCTCGCCCCCACCAAGTCGCTGGTCGGACGGCGGGTGCTGTGGGTGTACAGCACCTCGCACGCCTACGAGCACGTCTACCTCAGCCCGCACTGGTACACCTGGCAGTGCCTCGCCGGGCCGGAGAAGGGCCTCGCCGACACCGACGAGAACTCGGTCTACGAGCTGCGGCCCGGGATCTACGTCTTCGCTTGGCGGGAGAAGGTGATCCCGTGCGCGTCCGTGACCGTCGCCGACCACCGGGACGCCAAGCGGTTGCGCTCGCACGGTGTCCTTTTCGGACTCGACGCCACCGGGAACACTCCCACCCACTTCACCTTCGGCGCGCACGGCAGGCTGCTGAGCACCACCGTGCACCCCGAGGCCTTCGACCCCGCCGGGAGCTGAGCCTTGACCGCCGACCTCATCCTCACCAATGCCACGGTGTACACAGTGGACGGTTCCCGGCCATGGGCGTCGTCACTGGCGATCAAGGACGGCCTTGTGCTGTCCCTGGAGGAGCACGAACGCGGCCCGAACACCGAGGTCGTCGACCTCGACGGCGCGTTCGTCATGCCCGGTCTGGTCGATGTGCACAACCACCACGCGCTCGCCGGACGGGCGGCGCTGTTCGAGCTGAACTTCGGCCTCGACGCGGGTCTGGACGACATCCTCGCCGCGGTCCGCGCACGGGCCGCGGGGCTCGGGCCCGACGAGTGGGTGGTCGGCGGTGCCTGGGCGTCCACTTTGGTCAGTACACTCTCCCGGTCCTCGGCCCGGCACGCGCTGGACGAGGCGGCCGGTGGACGTCCGGTCATGCTCGCCGACGACAGCAGGCACAACCGCTGGGTGAGCAGCCGCGCACTGGAACTGGCGGGCGTGACCGCGGCCTCGGCGGATCCTCCCGGCGGGGAGATCGTCCGCGACCCCGCGACCGGCGAGCCCGTCGGCGTCCTGCTCGAAGCGGCCGGTGTCGCGGTGGAGCGGGCGCTGAGCGAGACGCGGACGCTCACCGACGAGCAGCACGCGGCGGCGTCGCGGCACGGGATCGGCACCCTGCATTCGTTCGGCGTCACCGCGTTCCAGGACGCCGGGGTGTCCGCGGACATCCTGCGGGCGCTGAAGACGCTCGACGACGCGGGCGAACTGCGCGCGTGGGTGGTGTCGTCGCTGCTGATCAACGATCCGATCTTCGGTTTCGACCCGATCGGCACGGCACTGCTGGAGGTCGCCGGGCAGTACCGCGGCGAGCACCACCGGCCGGACTTCGTGAAGATCTTCCTCGACGGCGTCCCGCCCACGCGGACCGCCGCGTTCCTGGAGCCGTATCTGCCGGACGACGTCCACGGGGCCTGTCACCACGGCGCCACCACGATGCCCGGCGAAGAACTCGAAGGCTGGCTGCGCACGGCCGCCGCGGCGGGGCTCTCGGCCAAGGTCCACTGCACCGGCGACGCGTCCGTGCGCGCGACGCTGGACGCCGTCGAGAAGGTGCGTGCCGAAGGCTTCACCGAGGCGCGGTTCCAGGTCGCGCACGGCCAGTTCGTGCATCCGGACGACATCCCGCGCTTCGCCGCGCTGGGCGTCGCCGCGGACATCTCGCCGTTCCTGTGGGTGCCCGGGGTCATCCCGGCTGCCATCGCGGAGGTGCTGCCCGGCGATCGGGCCGGGCGGATGCAGCCCAACCGGTCGCTGCTCGACGACGGCGCGCTGATCGCCGGCGGTTCGGACTGGCCGGTCAGCGAGTCGCCGAACGCGTGGGAGGGCATCCACGGCCTCGTCACGCGCCAGGACCCGACCGGCACGTTCCCCGGAGCGCTGTGGCCGGAACAGGCGATCACCCTTGCCGAAGCGATCGACGCCTTCACCCTGGCCGCCGCCCGCGCGATGGGACTCGGCGACGTCACCGGTTCGCTGGTCCCCGGCAAGTCCGCGGATTTCGTCGTACTCGACCGCGATCCGTTCGAAACCGACCCGTCGGCGCTCGTCAAGACAAAGGTGACGGAAACGTGGTTCGCCGGGCACCGCGTGTATCTGCGCGACTGATCTCCTACACTGGTAGAAGAACCAGTGCGGGAGGGCCACCGATGCCGAAGATCATCGACCACGACGAGCGTCGCAGTCACATCGTCGACGTCACCTGGGATCTGATCACCCAGGGCGGGATCGAGGCCGCCACCATGCGCGAGATCGCGGCGGCCGCCGGCTTCGCGAACGGGGCGCTGAAGCTGTACTTCCCGAGCAAGGAAGACATCATCCAGGCCACCTACGAACGCGCGCTCGGCATGATGCGCGAGTACGTGGAGCTGGACGAACTGCGCGGGCTGACCGCGCTCCGCGAGCTGTGCGTGTCCTCGATGCCGATCGACGAGGACCGCATCGCCGCGGGGCGCGTCCTGCTCACCTTCTGGCAGCTGTCGCTGACGAACCCGAAACTGCAGGACAAGTACCTCGAGCACATCCGGTCGTGGCGCGGGCTGCTGCACCGGTACCTGACCGAAGGGCGCGAGGACGGCGACATCGTCACCCCGACCCCGGACGAGCAGCTCGTGGACGAGATCGTCCTGATCAACGCCGGGGCGAACGTGATGAGCCTGGTCGCCGGGGAGTTCTCGACGATCGCCCTGCAGCGGCAGCACCTGGAGTCGCTCTTCGAACGCCTGACCAGCTGTCCGTGAAGGCCTCCTTCCCTACCCTGAAGGTAGTGAAGGAGGCCTTCACGGACACGGGTGCGCGTCGGAACTCTCGCAAGTAGAGGACTAAACGCGGGTGTCGAAGACCCGGGTCAGGAAATCCGCCACGTGCCGGTGGGAGCGCGACGAGGCGGGCAGGTCGGTGTAGAGACCGTAGAACCCGTGGATCTGCCCCGGGTAGCGCGTCATCTCCACCTGGGTGCCCGCGTCGGTCAGGCGCCGGGCGAATTCCTCGCCCTCGTCACGCAGGACGTCGTACTCGGCCGTGAGCACCAGTGCCGGCGGGAGCTTCGTCAGGTCGGAGGCCCGCAGCGGCAGCAGGTACGGATCGTCCAGCTGAGCCGGATCGGACACGTACTGCTCGAAGAAGAACCGCATCGCCCCGGCCGTCATGCCGAAACCCTCGGCGAAATCGGCGTACGAGCCGTAACCGTCGTCCGGATGGCCGTAGACCGGGCAGATCAGCACCTGCGCGGCCAGGGGCGGGCCACCGCGGTCACGCGACATCATCGAGACCACCGTCGACAGGTTCCCGCCCGCGCTCTCGCCGCCGACCGCGATCCGCCCCGAGTCCACCGCGGCACCCGCACCACCCGAAGCCAGCCATTCGACGACGGCATAGCAGTCGTCCGGCGCCGCCGGGAACGGGTTCTCGGGCGCGAGCCGGTAGTCCACCGCGACGACGGCGACCCCGGCCGCGTTGCACACCGCGCGCGACGCGACCTCGTTCTCGTCGATCGAGCCGATCGTCCACCCCCCGCCGTGGATCCACACGAAGGCGGGTACCGGCCCGGACGCCTCGGGCAGGTAGAGCCGGACCCGGACACCCGACGGCAGGACGTGGTCGGTGACCGAAGCGACCTCTTCGACCGTTTCGGGACGTCGCCACGAGGCGGCGAAGGCGGCCCGCAACTCGGCGGCGGTCGGCGGGACGGCGGGCGCTTCGGGCTGCGCGCTGCGGGCTAGCAGTTCCTTGACCGCGGGATCGAGCGTCACGGCTACACCGCTTCCGCGACGAGCACGCGCGGGCTGCCCGGCAGCGCGAGCTTGTCGACGACCCGCCAGCCCGCCCCGCTCAGCCACTCGCGGACCTCGGCCTCCGGGTAGACGACCGTCCCGTCGATGACCAGGTACTCCCCCGCGTGCAACGCGTCGATCGGCCGCTGGTGCGCGTCGTCGTCGAGGAAGAAGTCGAGCAGCAGCAGACGCGCGCCCGGCGCCGCGGCCGCGCGGGCGTTACGCAGGATCTCCGCGTTCTGCTTCGCGTCGAAACGGTGGACGACGTGGTTGACCATCACCAGGTCGAACTCGCCTTCCGGCCGGGCCGTGGGCGTCTCCGCGCCGACGACGGTCGCGCGGTCCGCGAGCCCCGCCTCGGACACCGCTGTCGAGACCGACTCGGCGAAGCTCGGGTCGAAGACGAACGTCGTGTGCAGTTCTTCGTTGACGCCCATGGCCTCGACGGCGAAGGCGCTGGAAAGCCCGCCGAGGTCGAGCAGCTTGCGGTGCGGGCCGTAATCGAACGCGCCGGCCAGCATCTTCGCGTGCAGGGCGTTATACGTCATCACCCCGGACATGAACGTGCCCCAGCGCGCGTCGTCCATCTCCAGCTTTCCGGGCTCGCCGGAATCGGCGGTGTGACCGAACTGCAACCAGTGCGGATAGCTGATGGCGTCGAGGAAGGTCAGGAACGGCGCCAGGTCGAGCCCGCCACCGCCGAGATACTCCGCCGCGTCGGCGGCCAGCTCGTATCGTCCGTCCACACGCGACAACAGACCGAGTGATGACATGGCGTCACCGAGAATGCGGGTGATCTTCTCCGGTTTGCCGGTCTTTTCGGCCAGTTCCGGCGCCGAAAGGGGGCCGTCGGCGAGTGCGGTGAACAGGCCGATCCGGCTCGCCGCGAAGAGTTGCTTTGCCGCCATGTACCCCACGGCGATGTCCACGATCCGCTCGGGACCGGCTGTCTTGGTCGACCCGCTCACGGGTGCCCTCCTTAGCTCGTTTCCGCCGAGAGTCTACAGGTGTAGACAAAAGAATCCAGCGCGAGTTTTCGTCTACTGCCAGGCAAAACCTGCCGGATATCAACTTCCTACATTCGTAGAATATACCCATTGACAGCGCACTCCCCCGGTGTCAACATGCGTAGAACTACCCCCGCCGGAGGCCCGTTCCCCGGCAGTGCGGCCCGCTTCGGGCGGGCTCGGGAAAGGGGATTCATGACCCTGCTCGAATTACGAGAACTGACCGTCGGCGTGATCGTCGACGAGACCGAACGCGAACTGGTCCGCGAACTCTCTTTCGACCTCGAACAAGGCCGGACACTCTGCGTGGTCGGCGAGTCCGGCAGCGGTAAAACGGTGACGGCCTTGTCGGTCATCCGGTTACTGGAGTTCGTCGCCCCGGTCCGCACCCGCGGTGAGATCACCGTGGACGGCGTGGATCTCACCCGGCTTCCCGCCGACGAGATGCGCGCTTACCGCGGACCGCGGATCGGGATGATCTTTCAGGAGGCATTGGACTCGCTCAACCCCGGCCAACGAGTGGGCAAGCAGCTCGTCGAGGCCTACCGCAAACCCGGTTCCCTGCCGCGCCAGGCCGCGCGCAAGGGCACACCGCTGCACCGAGAAGCCGAGGCGAAAGCACGCGGGCTGCTCGAGGAGGTCGGCCTCACCGACACCGACCGGGTGCTTTCGCTGTACCCGCACCAGATGTCGGGCGGGATGCAGCAGCGCGTGATGATCGCGCTGGCGCTGATGGCCGATCCGAGCCTGCTGATCGCCGACGAGCCGACCACGGCGCTGGACGTGACGACGCAGGCCGAGATCCTCACCCTGTTCGACCGCGTCCGCCGCGACCACGGCACCGCGTGCGTCTTCATCACGCACGACATGGGTGTCGCCGCGCAGGTGGCCGACCGGATCGCGGTGATGTACCGCGGCGAACTGGTCGAAATCGGGTCCAAAGAGGACATTCTGCACGCACCGAAACACCCGTACACCAAGGCACTGCTCGATTGCGTGCCGAAGCTCGGGGTGAGCAGGCGCGACGGCTTCCCGACCATCTCCGAGGCGCTGCTCGAGGCCGCGATGAACGGTGAGTCGGCCGTCGCGACCGAGACCAGGGCGCTCAGCCGCGCGACCACGGGGAACGACGGCGAGGGCACCGCGCTCGTCATCGACTCGGTGTCCAAAGTGTACGGACGCCGGGGCCGGTTCTCGCTGAACCGCGAACCGGAGGTGCACGCCGTCAAGGACGTCTCCCTGGAGATCGCGCCCGGCGAGTTCTTCGGCCTGGTCGGGGAATCCGGTTCGGGCAAGACCACGCTCGGCCGGCTGGTGAGTGCGCTGGAGACGCCGACCGAGGGCACGATCACCTTCGGCGAACACCGGTGCACGTCGTCCGGCCTCGGCGGCGACGAACGCGCGTTCCGCCGTCGCGCGCAGCTCATCTTCCAGGATCCGCAGAGCTCGCTCGATCCCCGGCACACCGCCGCCCGGATCATCGCCGAACCCCTGCGGGAACTGACCGGCCTGCGCGGCGCCGAACTGGACCGCCGGGTCGCCGAACTGCTCGACGAGGTCGGCCTCCCGTCCGGTACCGCCGCGAAACTGCCCTCGCAGCTCTCCGGCGGGCAGCGGCAGCGCGTCTCGATCGCCCGCGCGATCGCCGCCGAGCCGGACCTCATCGTCGCCGACGAACCCACCTCGGCGCTCGACGTCTCGGTGCAGGGCCAGGTGATGAACCTGCTGCTCGACCTGCGGCGGACGCGTGCGCTGAGCTTCCTGTTCATCACGCACAACCTGAGCCTGGTGCTCTCGGTCGCCGACCGCGTCGGCGTGATGTACCGGGGCGAACTGATCGAAACCGGCGACCCGGACGAGATCCGGCTCCGGCCCCGCCACGACTACACCCGCCGTCTCCTCGCGGCGAACCCCGAACTGCCCGCCCACCCCCACCCTGGAGTGCGGAACCCATGAGACGAACCCTGACCTCGGCCGTGCTCGGCGTGACGACCGTCCTGCTGCTCAGTTCGTGTATGGGAGGGCAAGCGGGCGGTGGCGCCGCCGACGGTCCCCCGAAGCCGGGCGGGAACCTGAACGTCGCGGTGCCCACCGACCCGCAGTCGCTCGACATGGTCGCCAACCCCGGCCAGGTGACCGCGCATATCGGCAACATGATGTACGAGAAGCTGTTCGAGGTCGACAAGGGCTTCACCGCCCGGCCCATGCTGGTCGAGGACTTCACCACCAGCCCGGACAGGCTCACCTACACCTTCAAGCTGCGCCAGGGCGTCACCTTCCACGACGGGAACCCGCTGACGTCCGAAGACGTCGTCGCGAGCCTGAAGCGGTGGCAGCAGGTGCACCGCACCGGGCAGCTGGTCACGCCGGACATCGAGGCGATCACGCCCGCCGACCCGGCGACCGTGACCATCAAGCTCAAACAGCCGCGGTACCCGCTGATCAACGAACTCGCCGGCGCGGGCACGGAGATCTACGAGGCGAAGAACCTCACCGGCGTCGCGCCGACCGGATTCGCCCAGGACAAGGCGATCGGGACCGGGCCGTACAAGCTGAAGAGCTGGGACATCGGCCGCGAGCTGGTGCTGGAGCGCTACCAGGGCTACAAATCCCGGTCCGAGGAGGACTGGGGCGGCCAGGCCGGCGCCAAGCACGCGTACCTGGACACCGTGACCTACAAGGTGGTCTCCGATCAGGACGCGCTGATCAACGGCCTGCAGACCGGGCAGTGGGACCACATCATGCCCACCAACGACCAGTACGAGACCTTGCGCGCCAACGCGGCCGTGGTGGTGCACAACCTGCCCGGCGGCAACGATAACGTCGTCATCCCGAACTTCAACACCGGTTCGAAGTTCGCCGACCCGCGTGCTCGCGAGGCCCTGAACCTGTTGCTGGACAAGCCCGCGATCAACGCGGCCACCGGCGGCAGCAAGGATCTCACCGTCGAGACCGGCGCCTTCGCCTCCCCCGACAACAAGCAGTTCTATTCCACCGCCGGTGAAGAGGTCTACAAGAAGCACGATCCCGAGAAGGCCAAGCAGCTGCTGGCCGAAGCCGGGATCACCGCCGGCGCGACGATCCACATCGTCACCACCAACTCCTACCCCGAGTTCGGCAAATGGGCCGTGCTGATCCAGGACAGCCTGTCGAAGATCGGCATCAACACCAAGATCGACACCTTCGACTTCGCCACCATGCTCGGCACGCTGACGAAGGAACCGAGCGGCTGGGACATCACCACGCTGTTCTTCGACTCGGCGCTGACCTCGCCCGCGCAGATGCCCGCGCTCACCCTGGGCACGCTGAACGGATCGACCTCGCCCGAGCTGGACGGGCTCATGGCCGAGTACAACGCGTCGACCACGCCCGAGCAGGCCAAGTCGGTGGTGGACAAGCTGCAGGCGTTCACCTGGAAACAGCTTTCGGTGATCACGCTGAGCCAGTCCAGGCTGTACGCGGCATACTCCCCCAAGCTCAAGGGCTACGGCGACTTCTACCGCGTCTTCTGGAACACCTGGCTGGCATCATGACCGGTCTGCTGCTGCGCAGGCTGCGCGATCTGGTCATCATCCTGGTGATCGTCGGCACGATGATGTTCTTCGTCATCCGGCTGATCCCCGGCGACCCGGCGCAGGCCATCCTCGGCCCGACGGCGCGTCCGTCCGATGTGGACGCGCTGCGGGAGAGCATGGGACTGAACGGGACCCTGTGGGAGCAATACCTCGGCTGGGCCGGAAATGTGCTGCGGGGCGACTTCGGGACGTCGATCACCTACCACGCGCCGGTACTCGGTGTGGTCGCCGACCACATCCTGCCGACGCTGACGCTGGCCGTGCTCTCCACGGTGATCAGCTTCTTCCTGTCGGTCGCGATCACGTCCTGGCAGGCGGTTTCGCCCCGCAACCCGGTGGCGCGGACGCTGGACCGGCTGTCCGCGCTCGGCATGGCGATGCCGGACTTCTGGATCTCGCTGGTACTCGTGCTGGTGTTCTCGGTGACATTGCGCTGGTTCCCCTCCAGCGGCTACGAAAACCTGTTCACCGATCCGGCGACGGCGGTACCCGCGCTGGTGCTTCCGCTGACCGTGCTGGTCATCGGGCAGACCGCGTTGTTCGTGCTGACCCTGCGTGAAAGCCTGCTCGGCGAACTCCCGCTGGCGTACCTGCGGACCGCGCGGGTCAAGGGGCTCTCCGAGCGGCAGGTGATGACCAAACACGTCCTGCCGAACGCGTTGATGCCGCTGATCACCCAGCTGGGCAGCAATTTCGCCATGCTGGTCGGCGGGATCGTGATCATCGAGTCCATTTTCGTCGTGCCGGGGCTCGGTCACCTGCTCATGGGCGCGGTGTCCACTCGCGACTTCCCGCTCATCCAGGGTGTGACGTTGTTCGTCGCGGTGCTGTTCGTGCTGGTCAACCTGCTGGTGGACCTGTCGTACGCGCTGCTCGACCCGAAGGTGCGTGTCTCATGAGCGTGGCCCTGGTGGAGAAGACGCCGTCGGTGCGGGAAGCGCCCTCGGCGGGCCGGGCGGCGAAACTGTTCCGGCGCAACCGGATGCTGGTCATCTCCAGTGTGCTGCTCGGGCTGATCGTGCTGGCCGTGATCGTACTGCCGTTCTTCCTGCCCAGCGTCAGCGCGACCGACCCGGTCAACCGGCTGCTGCCGCCGTCGGCGGCCCATCCCCTCGGCACGGACTCGTTCGGCCGCGACGTGCTCGCCCGGCTGGTCTCCGGCGGCCGGGCGTCGCTCGGGCTGTCCGCGCTGATCACCCTGTGCGCGGCGTTCAGCGGCCTGGTGATCGGCCTGATCAGCGGATTCTTCCGGGCGGCCGACGCGGTGCTGATGCGGGTCATGGACGCCTGGATGTCGTTCCCGGCGATCATCCTGGCGATGGCGCTGGCGATCTCGCTCGGCGCGAGCATCTGGACCGAACTGATCGCGCTGACGGTGATCTTCACGCCGTTCACCGCCCGGGTCATCCGGAGCCGGGTGCTCGGCATCGCCGGCCGCGCCTACATCGGCGCGGCCAGGGTCTCCGGGATGAGCAAAGGAAAGATCCTCGTCGTGCACGTGTTCCCGAACGTGCTGCCCTTGGCGCTGGTGCAGGTGGTGATCCTGTCCGCCGCGGCGATGCTGGTGGACGGCGCGATGAGTTTCCTCGGCCTCGGTATCGCTCCCCCGACCCCGACCTGGGGCAACATGATCGCCGAAGGCAGGTCGTATCTGGTACAGGCGCCGTGGCTGCTGATCGCACCCGGCGTGACGATCATGGCCTGCGTGTTCCTGCTGAACCTCATCGGATCGTCGCTGCGGATCGCCGTCGACGCCCGAGCCAGGACGCTGAGCGAACTGCAGCGTCTGCGTACCCGCCGCCCCTCCGCCGGCTGAGAAAGGATTCCGTTGTCTGCCACCACTTCCTTGGCCGTGCGCCGGTTCGCTCCCGAGACCGTCTCGGGACCGCCCGTGCTTCTGGTGCATGGTTTCGCCTCCGACGGGCACACCGACTGGATCACCACCGGATGGCCGTCCGCGCTCACTTCGGCGGGCCGCGAGGTGCTCGTACCCGACCTGCCCGGCCACGGCTCCAGCCCGGCACCCCCCGGTTCACTGGGCGCCGAGGCGATCACCGCCGAACTCGCGCGGCTCGTCGGGACACTGTCCGAAGTGGACGTCGTCGGCTATTCGCTGGGCGCCCGGCTGGCGTGGGAGCTGCCCGCACAGGCACCCGTGCGACGCCTGGTGCTCGCCGGGGTCAGCCCGTTCGAACCGTTCGGCGCCGTCGACGTCGCCGCGGCGCTGACGTTCGCCGAGGGCGGGAAGGCCCCGGCCGACCCGCTGACCGGCATGATCGCGCAGATGATCACCGCCCCGGGACGGAATCCCGCCGCTCTCGCCCGGTGCGTCGAGGATCTGCGCGCCGAACCGTTCACCCCGGTCGCGGGGGCGATCGAGGTGCCCGCGCGGTTCGTGGCGGGCGTCGACGATCCGATCAGCCAAGGCATCGAGACGCTCGTCGAGCTGGTTCCGGAGGCGGATCTGGTGCGGGTGCCCGGCGACCACGGCGGGGCGCTGCGGAGCCCCGAGTTCAAGGCCGCCGTGCTGGACTTCCTGACCTGAGGGGGTCCTTCCCCCTCACCTGAAGTCCGTGAAGGACTCCTTGAGGGACCCTGGGTCCCTCAAGGAGTCCTTCACGGACGAGCAGTCCCGGTAGGCGAGTACTGCGGGACGCGAGAGGGAGGCGGTTGCTGAAGTGCGGAATCCGTGCTTCACTCCTTGACGTGCCGTACCGCCGTACCCCGAAGACGCAGGCCAGACTGGACCTCCAGCGTGGCGAGATCCTCGCCGCCGCCATCACGCTGCTGGCCGAGGTCGGTTACGCGGGCTGCTCCATGGCCGCGGTCGCGGCGCAGGCGGGTGTGGGCACCGGCAGCGTCTACCGGCAGTTCCCGTCCAAGGCCGACCTGGTCGTCGAAGTCTTCCGCGAGGTGGTCTCCCGCGAGATCGCCGCCGTCGAAGCGGCCGCGGCGGAGGGCGGCGTCCGGGAGCGGGTGGTGGCGGTGATCGAGACCTTCGCCGGCCGCGCGCTGAAGGCGCCGAGACTCGCCTACGCGTTGCTGGCCGAGCCGGTCGACACCGTGGTGGAGGCCGAACGGCTGGTGTTCCGCCGCGCGTTCCGCGACGTGTTCGCCAGGACCATCGCCGACGGCGTCACCAGAGGGCTCCTCCCGCCGCAGGACGCGGAAGCGACCGCCGCGGCGCTGGTCGGCGCGGGCGCGGAGATGCTGGTCGGGCCGCTGGCCGGGGACGGCGGACCGGACACGATCCCCCATCTGGTCACCTTCACCCTGCGCGCGCTGGGAGGCTCGGATGACACCTGAGACCGTCACCTACCGCGTCCAGGACCGGAAGGCCTACCTGACCTTGAACCGCCCCGAGCGGCTCAACGCGATCAACGACGTCATGCCCGGCGAGATCCGGCAGGCCGTGGAACGGGCGAACGAGGACGACGACGTCCGGGTGATCGTGGTCCAGGGCGAGGGCCGGTCGTTCTGCGCCGGGTACGACCTCAAGCAGTTCGCCGAGCAGGACGAGGAAGGCCGCTGGAACCAGGGACCGGCCTGGGATCCGGTCAAGGACTACCGGGTGATGAAACGCAACACCGACGACTTCTTCAGCCTGTGGCGGTCGCTCAAACCCACGATCTGCAAGGTCCAGGGGCACGCGGTCGCGGGCGGCAGTGACATCGCGCTCTCGTGCGACGTGCTGATCATGGCCTCCGACGCGCGGATCGGCTACCCGCCCGCGCGGGTGTGGGGCTGCCCGACGACCGCGATGTGGGTCTACCGTGTCGGCGCCCAGCGCGCGAAACGGATGCTGCTCACCGGCGACACCATCGACGGCACCACCGCCGCGGACTGGGGTCTCGCGCTTGACGCGGTGGAACCCGGACGGCTCGACGCCGCCGTCGGCGAACTGGCCGACCGGATGGCCGGGATGCCGACGAACCAGCTCGTCATGCAGAAGCTCATGGTCAACCAGGCCTACGACAACATGGGCCTCTCCGGCACCCAGACGCTCGCGACGTTCTTCGACGGCATCACCCGGCACACACCGGAAGGCCGCTGGTTCCGCGAGTTCGCCGAGCGCGACGGTTTCCACGACGCCGTAACCTACCGCGATTCCGGCCAGGTCATCCCCGACGGCGGCGGACCGCTGCCCGAACCCGATCCGAGGAGGTCGTCATGACCGCGAACACCGAAAGCGAACGGGTGGCCGAGCGCTTGCAACGCTCGTCCGCGCGGCATTCCTACGACCCCGACATCGATGTCGACTGGCAGGCACCACTGGTCGACGGCGCCTACGGCAAGGCGCCGGAACGGTGCTCCCTGTACGGGACCGAGTTGTGGGACCGCCTCGACGAGGAGCAGCGCGGCGAGCTGAGCCGTCAGGAGGCGGCGGCCGCGGCGGCGTCGGGTATCTGGTTCGAGCTGATCCTCATGCAGGGCCTGGTGCGCCACGTCTACAACAGCGACCCGACGACGCACAACGCCCAGTACGCGCTCACCGAGATCGCCGACGAATGCCGTCACAGCACCATGTTCGCCTGCTCGATCGCGAAGACCGGGGGTGTCGTCCGGCGGCCGAGCCGCTCGGCGCACCGGGCGGGCAAGGTGTTCGGCGCGATCTGCGGTCCGGCGTTGCTGTTCGCCGGCGCCATCTACGTCGAGGAACTCGCCGACGGGATGCAGCGCGAGATGATGCGTGACCCCAGCCTGCAGCCGATGATCCGGATGATCTCCCGTATCCACGTCCTGGAGGAGGCGCGCCATATCGGCTTCGCCAAGGACGAACTGGAGCGGGCGTGGGCCCGGCACGGGCGCGTCGGCCGTGAGCTGATCCGCTGGGCGATCGCCGCGATGGCGTTCGTCGCGACGTCGGAACTGCTGCACCCCAAGGCATACACCTCCGTCGGGCTCGATCCCCGCGAAGCCCGTCAGGCCGCCGACTCCAACCCCCACTGGCGCCGGACGAAGGCGGCGTGGGCGGCCAAGGCCGTCGAACACTTCACCGAGATCGGGCTCATCAAGGGCCCGAGCCGGAGGCTCTGGCGCCGCGCCGGCGTCCTCGGCTGATCACCACGGAAGGAACCACCATGTCCGCACGCACCGGCCAGGTACTCGGCCTGGCCATCGCCGCGACCGGCCTCGCCCACTTCGCCGCCCCGGCGGCCTTCGAACCCGTGACGCGGAAAGCCTTCGCCACCGACATCCGCAGCTGGACCTATCGCAACGGCGCCACCGAACTCGCCATCGGGCTCGCGATCGCGGCGCCCCCGACGCGCAAGGCGGGGGCCGCCGGACTGGCCGTCTACGCCGGGTGGCTGGCCAAGCGGGTCCTCTCCCGGCGCTGAGGGGCCACCCGCGCGTGCAGGCCCCCTTCCCTCGGCTGCTGAGCCGAGGGAAGGGGGCCTACACGCGCCGCCACCCTCAAAGCGTGCCATCGGAGGCGACGGCGCGATCGAGCCACAGGTCTTCGAGTGCGTCCCGCACCTCGGCCCCGCGCTCGGACGCCAGCCGCACAGCGCCCAAGTTGTCCTCGAGTTGCCGCAGCCCGCTCACGCCGAACAGCACGTTCGCCACCGGTTCGTAGGCGAGACAGAACGCGATCGCCAGCTGTGAAGGGGTCACCCCGAACTCGGCCGCCACCGTGGCCACACCGCCCGCGGCGTCGCGGATGGACTCGCGGATGCCGCCCGGGTCCGCCCCGATCTTGCGTTCCGGGGTCTTGCCGAGCAGCACCCCGCCTTCGAACACGTCCGACGCCTGCAGGGTCAGCCGTCCGGCGTCGAAATGGACACCGTAGAACGGGCCTTCGGCCATGGACCGTCGCGCCACGCTGTACTTCAGCTGCGCGAAACCCGGCGCCGGGAGGCCCTCCTTTTCGGCGAACTCCAGCGCGCGGTCCAGATCGGCGGCGATCCAGTTGTTCACGCCCCAGACGTCGAACCGGCCGAGGCGGATCTGTTCGGCCACCTCGGTGACGATCCGCGGGATGTCCGGGCGGTCGAAATAGTCGCCGACCACCACCGCCTCGGCGCGCTCGACGCCGATCCGGGCGAACGACGTCGCGAGCTGCTGGGCGAAGCCGGTGTTCGGGTAGTCCCAGAGCCACAGTTTCCCGCACAGCTGGTACTCGTCACGGGCGATCCCGGCTGCCCGGATGGCTTCGCCGAACAGGAGGTCCGTGCGCGACTGTTCGGAATGCGGTCCCATGTCGTAGTGGGCCACGTCGAAAAGCGTGACCCCGGCGTCGAGCGCGTGCCGGATCAGGCGCACAGCGTCGTCGAAGTCCATGCGGTCCCAGGTGTTCCACGATCCCAGGCTCAGCACCGAAGTGGCGAAGCCCAGCCCGTCCTGCTTCTCCTGCATGAGATTTCCTTTCGCTGGCAACAGAAACCCTTTTTAGTCTACGATCGTAGAATGAACAAGAGACTCGTAGTGGTGACCGGCGGCGCCAGTGGCATCGGCCGCGGGGTCGCCGAAGCGTTCCAGTCCGCGGGCGACCGCGTGGTCATCGCCGACGTCGACGCCGGCGCGGCCCACGACCTGGCGGGCGAACTCGGCACGGAGCACGTCGAACTGGACATCTCCGACCCCGGCTCGGTCGACGCCGCGCTCGCGCTCGTCACCGAGCGGTTCGGCCCGGTCGACGTCCTGGTCAACAACGCCGGTCTCGCCGGGGGCGGCGGGCCCTTGGTGGGACTGGACATCGGCGTGTTCGACCTGTGCATGCGGGTGAATTTCCGCGGCACGTTCCTGATGACGCGCGCGGTCGGCGCACACATGCTCGAAGCGGGCACTCGTGGCGCCATCGTCAACATCACCTCCATCGGCGCCCGGCAGCCGACTCCCGGACTCGGCCACTACGAGGCCACCAAAGCCGCCGTCGAAGCGCTCACCCGCTCGGCGGCGCTCGAGCTGGCACCACACGGCATCCGGGTCAACGCGGTCGCACCCGGGCCGGTACTCACGCCGATGACCGCCGGATTCGCCTCGGACACCGCGGCCCGCGCGGCTTGGGAAGCGAGGATTCCGCTGGGGACCATCGCTTCCGTCGCCGACGTGGTGCCGTCAGTCCTGTTCCTCGCCTCCGCCGACGCCGGCCATCTCACCGGGGTGAGCCTCCAGGTCGACGGCGGGCAGCTGCTGACCTGAGTACACGACGCGGCCGCCGGACACGGTGAGTTCGACATCGGTGTCCGGCAGGTCCGCGAACGCGACTTCGAGCGGATTCGCCGCCAGTACACAGAAGTCGGCCACGCGGCCCACGGTCAGCGCTCCCTTCCACTCCGCCGCCCCGTCCTGCTCGGCGGCCGCGGTCGTGTAACAGCGAAGCAGCCGGGCCATCAGCGCACCGTCCACATCGGACGCCTCCAGCATCCGGGCGGCGGCGGCGACGTGGACCCGCCAGTCCGGGGTGACCACCGGGGCGTCACTGCTCAGGGTCAGCGGGACACCCGAATCCAGCATCTCCGCCAGCGGCCACGCGCGGGCGCCGACCTCGGCTCCCAACGCGGCCGACAGCATGCCCCGCATGGCCACCGCGATCGCGGGCTGCGTGGTCAGTCCGACACCCGCCGACGCCATCCGTGCCAGTTGCCCCGCTGTCACCAGGTCGCCGTGCACGAGGTGGTCCCCGCGACGCAGCGACCCGAGCGCGGCTTCGATGCTGCGGTCCCCCGTGGCGTGCACCGCGACCACCATCCCGGCGTCATGGGCCAGGTCGATCATCGCCGCCAGGTTCCCCGCGCGTCCGGGGTCGTCGTCACCGTCGACGAGCAGCGCGCCGTGCGATCCGTCGGCGTAACAGTGATGCGTCCACGCCGACCGCATCGGCGGGATGCCGTCGGCGAAGATCTTCACGCCGGGCACGGTGAGCCACTCCGGATCCGCGTCGGGCACCGGCGTCGCCAAGCCCCGCTCGAAGCCGTCCAGCGAACTGGCGCCGTCGAGCAGCCCGAACAGCCGCAACGCGGTCACCCGCGCGCGCAGGAGTCCTTCCGCGGCCAGTGCCGCGTACTCCTCCAGGACCTCGGCCCCGAAGCAGCCCGTCTCCCCCGGGCCCAACCCGGGTTCGGTGTAGCTCGTG
Organism: Amycolatopsis sp. cmx-4-19; assembly: GCA_049998115.1. GTDB lineage: Bacteria > Actinomycetota > Actinomycetes > Mycobacteriales > Pseudonocardiaceae > Amycolatopsis. The sequence continues at coordinate 65,566 of JAEBEO010000009.1, forward strand.
ATGCCGAGCGACGCGCAGAGGTCGCCCGCGCGCAGGATGGCGGCACGTCGTTCGGCCGCGGTGCGCACCGTTTTCTCCTCGCCACCGGTGAATCCGGCGCCACCGATGAGGGTGTCCGGCCACCGGGCGCCGAGCCACGTCGCGTGCAGATGCGCGTCGTTGATCCCGGGCAGGACGGTTCTGCCCGCCAGGTCGATCACCTCGGTGTCCTGGCCGATGTGGTCGAGGGCGACATCACCGAGCGCGACGATCCGGCCGTCGCGCACCGCCATCGCCCGCACGACGGTGCCCGCCGGGTCGAAGGTGAGCACGGGACCGCCGCGAACCACGAGTGAAGCGGGGCGAATACGTTGCGACGGCATGGTTCCTCCAGGATCTGGACTTTTTCTCCTACGACTGTAGACTAAAAAGATGGTCAACAGAACCGAAGCCGCGGTGCTCACCGAACACGGGTCCGCGCTCACCCTGAGGGAGTTGCCGCTCCCGGAAGAGCCGGAGCCGGGCGCCGCGCTGGTCCGGATCACCTGCACCACGCTGTGCGGCACCGACGTGCACATCTGGTCGGGCCAGATGACCTTCCCCGGCATGCTCCCGATGGTGCTGGGTCACGAAATGGTCGGCGAGGTGGTGGCCGTCGGACCGGGCACCGTCGACACGCTCGGCCGCGAGATCGCCGAGGGCGACCGCATCGGCTGGTCCGAATCGACGTGCGGAAAGTGTTACGGCTGCGCGATCCTGCGTGAACCGGTCGCCTGCGAGAAACGCGGCTACGGCTTCCTCCAGCGTTCCGACGTCTTTCCGTACGCCACCGGCGGGCTCGTCCGGTACTGCTACGTGACGCCCGGCGCGGCCAAACTCCTGCTGCCCGACGACGTCAAGGACACCTGGGCCTCGATGTCCGGCTGCGCGGGAAAGACCGTGCTGCGGGCGGTTTCCCGGTCCGGCGGCATCCGTCCGGGTGGGACGGTCGTGGTCCAGGGCGCGGGCGCGCTCGGCGTGTTCGCCACCGCCGTCGCGCGGATCTCCGGCGCGGGTGACGTGATCACCATCGGCGGCCCCGCCGATCGGCTCGAGACCGCCGAGCGTTTCGGCGCGACAGCGACGATCCCGGTCGACGGCACCGTCGAGGAACGCGTCGAGCGGGTCGAGGAACTCACCGGCGGCCGCGGCGCGGACCATGTCTTCGACTTCGCGGGCGGCCCGACCATCGGCGAGGAAGCGGTCGCCTTCGCCGCCCAGCGCGGCACCGTCGCGATCGTCGGTTCCACCGGCCCCACGCCCGCTCCTGTCGCACTCGGCACCGTGATGGGCAAGGAACTCACGGTCGTCGGCTCGCTCAACGGCGACATCGCCGACTACCACCGCTCGGTGGCCTTCTTCCGCACCTTCGCTTCCCGGATGCCCTGGGACGAACTGTTCAGCGCGCCCGTCGGGCTCTCCGAAGCCTCGAAGAGCGTCGAGTCGATGTCGCGACTCGGCGAACTCAAAGCCGTCATCGATCCCCGCCTTCCCTAGGAGACCTCATGACCGCCATCCCCCAGCGCCGCATCGGCCGCGACGGCCCGCTCACCGGCGTCCTCGCCCTCGGCTCCTGGCACACCTACGACCGGATGGACTTCCGCGAGGCGGTGACGCTGGTGCGCACCGCGGTCGATTCCGGCATCTCGCTGTTCGACGTCGGTGTCTACGGTTTCCCCGGCGCCACGCCGGTGTACACGGACGTGCTGTTCTCCGCCATGGTCCGCGCGGCCGGGATCAAGCGCGACGACTACCTGCTTTCGGCGAAGCTGTGGCTGGAGGGGTACCCGGAGCACAATCTGCGCGACCAGCTGGACAACGCGCTGTTCCGCGCCGGGGTCGAGCACGCGGACCTGGTGGTACTGGGCGATCTTCGCCGCGACGACACCGACCTGCACCAGCTCGTGCTGGATCTGGACGAACTCCGCGAGGCCGGGCTGATCCGGCAGTGGGGCGTGAACAACTGGTCCGCCACCACCATCCGCGCCCTGCACGACTTCGCCGAGGCCGAGAACGTGCCCGGACCCGCCATCGCGCAGCTGAAGTACAGCGTGTCGCGACGGTCCATTCCGGATGGTGAGCCGTTCAAAGCGGTCTTCGGCGAACTCGGCGTCTCGCTGCAGTCGTCGGACATCTTCGAGGGCGGTGTCCTGCTGGGCAAGAACAGCGGCGCACGTCAGGTCGGGCGCGACCCCGGCGACATCCGTGAGCGCATCGCCGCCTCCGCCCCGGAACTCGCGAAGATCGCGGGCGACCTCGGCGTGACGGCGGCACAGCTGTGCCTGGCCTTCACGCTCACCCACCCGGCCAACACCACGACACTGTTCGGGGCGACCAGCACCGACCAGCTCAAGGACAACCTGGGCGCCGTCGACCTCGTCGAGCGCGTCGGCGCGAAGCAACTGCGCGAACTGGTCGAACCGTTCTGGGCGGACCGGGACAGCGTCGACCCGGAGGGACCGTGACGGCCTTCGACCCCGAGCTGGCCGAGGCCCTCGAAGGCCTGCCGTCCGGGCCTCCGCTGGGCGCCGGGTCGCTGGACGGCGTCCGGCAGGCCCTGGCGGAGATGAACCCGACCTGCGCCGAGGCGATCGGTGACCGGGACCTGGTGTGGGAAGACCGGGCCGTACCCGGTACCGACGTGGTCGTCACCGTCGTCAAACCCCGGCACGCCAAGGCGGGCGCGCCGGGGTTCTACAACATCCACGGCGGCGGCATGGTGCTGGACGACCGGTTCGCCGACCTGCCGCGGATGGTCGCGCTGGTCGAGGAATTCGGTTTCGTCGCGGTCACCGTGGAGTACCGGCTCGCTCCCGAGCACCCGCATCCGGCGCCGCTGGAGGACTGCTACGCGGGCCTGCTCTGGATGGCCGGAAACGCCGTCGGGCTCGGATTCGATCCGGCGAAGCTGATCGTCGGCGGCGGCAGCGCGGGTGGCGGCCTGAGCGCGGGAATCGCCTTGATGGCCCGGGATCGCGGCGGACCGGCGCTCGCCGGGCAGCTGCTGTTGTGCCCGATGATCGACAGCCGCAACGATTCGGCGTCCACCGTGGAATTCGCCGAACGCGGCGTGTGGAGCCGGGCGGCCAACGAGTTCGGCTGGCAGTCGCTCCTGAATGGACAGACCTCGCCGTACGCGGTCCCGGCCACCGCGACCGACCTCGCCGGGCTGCCGCCCGCGTTCGTCGAGGTCGGCGCGGCCGAGATCTTCCGTGACGAGGACGTCGACTACGCACGACGGCTCTGGGCGGCGGGAGTGCCCACCGAACTGCATGTCTGGGCGGGCGCGTACCACGGTTTCGACCGGTTCGCGCCGGACAGCGAGGTGACCCGGGCCGCGCTCGCCGCCCGGGACTCCTGGCTGCGCCGCACTATCGGGAGAGCATGAACCGCGCGGCCTGCTCACCGACCAGCACCGCCGGCGCGTTGGTGTTGCCCGTGGTCACCCGCGGCAGCACCGACGCGTCGGCGATCCGGAGCCCGCTGAACCCGTGCACGGCGAGGGCGGGGTCCACGACGGACTCGTCGTCGGTGCCCATCCGGCAGGTCCCGACCTGGTGGTGATAGGTGATGGCGGTCCGCCGGACGTACTCGCGCACGTCGGCCCCGGGCCCCGGGTAGAGCTCGCGGGCACCCCATTCGTCCGCCAGTGCCGCCGCGCGGCCGATCTCCCGGCATTGCTCCACCGACGCGACGAGGCTCTCGAAATCGGCCGGGTCCTCCAGCGCGGCGAGGTCGATCAGCGGCGCGTCCGAAGGGTCCGCTCCCGAAAGCCGCAGGCTGCCCCGGCTGTGGGGCGTGACCAAGCCCGCCATCAGGGAGAACCCGGTTTCCGGTCCGGTCATCCACGGCTCGTACATCGGCACGCTGAAGTGGATCGGCTGGGTGTCGGGCACCTCCAGACCGGGACGGCTGCGCCAGAACAGGTGCGTCTGTGTCACCGAACGGCCGGGTGCGGGCGGATCGACCTGACGGCGGTCGGTCGCGAAGATGACCGGCGACAGCAGATGGTCGTGCAGGTTCCGGCCCACGCCCGGTAGCTCGGCGACGACGTCGATGCCGTGCACCTCCAGTTCGTCCACGGGCCCGATGCCACTGCGGAGCAGGATCGCGGGCGAGGCCAGCGCACCCGCGGCGAGGACGACCTCGTCGGCGAAGACCTTCCTCAGCTCGCCGTCGATCTCCGCGAGCACACCGGTCACCTTGGTGCCTTCGATCAGCAACCGGTGGACCACCGCTCCCGTGTGGACGGTCATCCGTTCGGCGGCGGGCTGCCCGTAGGCGAGCCAGGTGTTGAGCCGTTTTCCGTCGCGTGTCGTGACCTGCTGCACGGAGACGCCGTCGAGTTCGTCGCCGTTGTAGTCCGGGTTGAACGGCAGGCCGATCTGCCCGGCCGCGTCCACAATGGACTGCTGGATCGGGTGCAGCGGCTCGTTCGGCACGACGTCGAGCAGATCCTTTTCGATCCGTTCGTACACCGGGCGCACGTCGTCCCATCGCCAGCCGGGCAGCTCCCAGCCGTCGTAGTCGGCGGGGGCGCCGCGCACCCAGATCATCGCGTTGAGCGCGTGCGACCCGCCGAGCACCTTGCCGCGCGGCAGATGCAGCCGCCGGTTCGCCGCGTGCGGCTGCGGCACGGTGTAGTAGTCCCAGTCCTCCGGGCCGTGCCACAGCTCCCCGGCCCGCGACGGGTCGTGGATGGCCGGGTTGGTGTCCGGCCCGCCCGCTTCGAGCAGGGTCACCCACACCCCGGCGTCGGCCAGCCTCCTGGCGACCACCGAACCGGCCGAACCCGCTCCCACCACGATGACGTCCATGTCCCCCACCCTCGCAAGGCGCGAGCGCGTCCGGCGGATTCGGTTCGCTGGCCGACAATCGGCGTGCCCTGGCGGGCAAGACCACAGTGCGCACCGGGCCCGATACTCGATCACACACCGGTCGAGGAGGAGCTTGCCATGGCCACACGCTTGTTCATCGACGGACAGTGGACCGCCGCCGGAGGCGGGTCGCTGCCGACGTACGATCCGGCCACCGGCCAGGTGATCGAGGAAGTCGGGACCGCGTCCGCGGCCGACGTCGACGCCGCCGTCGGGGCCGCCCGAGCGGCGCTGAGCGACCCGGCTTGGGCCGGGCTGCTGGCGGTCCAGCGGGCCGCGCTGCTGTTCAAACTGGCGGAACTGGTCGACCGGCACCACGAGGAGCTGGCCGCGCTCGAAACCCGCGACCAGGGGCAGCCGATCGGCATCTCCCGCCAGGTCAGCGTCACCGGAGCGGCCGAGCACCTGCGGTACTTCGCGGGCTGGGTGACGAAGATCCAGGGCACCACCAACCCGGTGTCCTTCCCCGACACGCTGCACTACACCCGCCGCGAACCGGTCGGCGTGAACGCGCTGATCACGCCGTGGAACTTCCCGCTGATGATCCTGGTGTGGAAGCTCGCGCCCGCGCTGGCCACCGGCAACACCGTGGTGATCAAGCCCAGCGAGGTCACGCCGCTGACCAGCATCCGGCTGGTGGAGCTGGTGCACGAGGCGGGCTTCCCGGCGGGCGTGGTCAACCTGGTCACCGGCGACGGGGCCGTCGGCGCGATGCTGACCAGGCACAACGACGTCGACCACGTGTCCTACACCGGCTCGACCGCGGTCGGGAAGCTGATCACCGCCGCCAGCGCGGAATCGAACCTCAAACGGCTCACCCTGGAACTCGGCGGCAAGGCACCCAGCATCATCGCCTCGGACGCCGACATCGACGCCGCCGTCGCGGGCAACCTCGCGGGCGCCACGCTCAACAGCGGCCAGGTCTGCGCCGCCTACACCCGGTTCTTCGTGGACCGCAAACGCGAGCAGGAGTTCGTCGCGAAACTGGCCGCGGGGCTGGAGGGGCTCGAAGTCGGCCCCGGCATCGACGAGTCTTCCCAGCTCGGGCCGCTGGTGTCCGCGAAACACCGCGAGCACGTCGACTTCCTCGTCTCGACCGGCCGCGAGCAGGGCGCCGAACTGGTCACCGGCGGCCAGGCCGTCGACCGGGACGGCTACTTCTACTCGCCGACGCTGTTCGCCGGTGTCGCCGACGACATGACGATCATGCGCGAGGAGATCTTCGGCCCGGTCCTCGCCGTGACCGCCTACGACGACCAGGACGAACTGCTGGCGCGGGCGAACGACACCGAGTACGGGCTCGCGGCCACCGTGTGGACCCGCGACATCGGCGTCGCGCAGCGGTTCGCCAACGGTATCCGGGCGGGCGCGGTGTTCGTCAACATGCCGCCGATCCCCGACATGGCCGCGCCCTGGGGCGGCTACAAGGCGTCGGGCTGGGGACGCGAGATGGGGCCGTGGGCGATCGACGCCTACACCGAGATCAAGTCCGTCTGGCTGCACTACTCGTGACCGCAGGCGACGCGGTGAACTCGACCGCGATGAGCAAGTCGCAGATCGCCTACCAGTGGATCAAGGCGCGGATCGGCGACGGCACCTTCTCCCCCGGCTATCGCCTCGTGTTCGGGCAGATCGCCCAGGAGCTCGGGGTCAGCACGGTGCCCGTGCGCGAGGCGGTCCGGCGGCTGGAGGCCGAGGGGCTGGTGACCTACGAGCACAACATCGGCGCGCAGGTCGCGATGGCCGACGAGAGCGACTACCAGCACACGATGCAGACGCTCGCCCTGGTCGAGGGTTACGCCGCCGCGCTCTCCGCGCCGTCGTTGCCGGCCAAGGCCCTCGACGAGGCGAAGGGGCTCAACGCGGAACTGGCCGCCTGCCTCGACAATTTCGAACCGTCGCGGTTCACCGCGCTGAACAGCGACTTCCATCGCGTGCTGTTCGGGGCCTGCCCCAATCCCCAGGTGCTCGACCTGGTCAACCGGGGCTGGAACCGGCTGGCCGGGCTGCGGACGTCGACGTTCAGTTTCGTCCCCGGCCGCGCACACGAATCGGTGCGGGAGCACAAGAAGATCCTCGACCTGTTCGACAGGAGCGCGCCTGCCGGGGAGATCGAGCTGGCCGTGCGGGAACACCGGCTGACGACGCTGGAGACATTCCTGGCCTGGCGGCATCCCTAGGACGGCACGGCCTCCGGTGGCGGGAAGGCGTAGAAGCGCACCGAAAGCTCCTGCTCTCCCTCCACCGGACGCCGTCGCCGCCGGACGAAGCGCGCGATCAGCTCGCGGTACTCCGCGTCCAGTTCACGGAATTCGGCTTCGGTCAGCCGCGTCGACGTCCGCTGCGCCGTCGACCACGGGCCGAACCCGTCCCGGTTCGCGGCGGCCCACGTCAGCAGTTCGACCTCTTTCGCGTACTTCGCGTCGAGGAACGCCGTCACGCGCTCGCGGTCGGCGCCGTCGTAGTCGTCCGGCTTCGGCTCACGCAGGTCCAGCGGGGCCGCGATCCACTCCCCTTTCCGACCTCGGCGGACAAAACCGTTGTCCTGCAGCGTTTTCAGGCATTCCCTGACTTCCTTCGCGGCCAGGCCGGTCTTGCTCGCGACGTCCGCGTCCGTACCGGGAAGCTCGCGCGACACGCGCTGGTAGCGCGGGTCGTCCCGCAGCTCGATGTCGCGCAAGGTCACCGTCCGGCGCGGCGTCGTGCCGGTCAGCAGCCGTCGCGCGGCGAGGACGAGCAGGACGGCGATCGGCACCTCGACGAGGGCGGCGAGGGCGATACTGGTCCACCGCTCGGCCGACGTCCAGCCGAGCATGACGTCGAACCACGCGTCACAGCACAACATCGCGGCCGTGGCCGACAGGAGCGGGACGGCCGCCCGGCGTCGCCGCGACCCGAGCCAGGCGCCCGCCGCGAAACAGAGCACCAAGACGATGTCGAAGCCGACCCAGGCCGTGCGCCACTGGCCGGTGTCGTACCGGTCGGGCAGCGTGTGCGCGAGGTAGATGGTCCAGGGCACGAGACAGACCGCGGCCCCGGCGAGCAGGGTCAGCAGTATCCGGCGGATCATGATCACGACGTTAGAAGCGGGTGGCGCCGAGGGCATCCGGGCTTTCCCCTGGTCCGTTCTCAGGGTCGGCCGATCGGGCCGACTTGGGCGAAACGCGCCCGGCGGCCGGTCGTGCCTGGTCAGAATCGTTCCATGCGATCGAAAACGCTCGTCCTCGCCGTGATCGTCGCCCTCTCGGCCGGGCTCGCCGGACCGGCCACCGCCGTCACCGCGGGCCCCCGGCTGGAGAACCCCGCCACCTGAGGCGGGGCGGAACGCGGTCGCGGCCTTTCTCGCGGAGTGAGCCTCGCGCACGTTCTGTCCGGGTCGACGAGGCGCCGGGGACGGTGTTGCGAAAGCCACTTTCGCAACGTTGAAGGTTGCGAAAGTGGCTTTCGCAACACTGCGGGCGGTCGGCCTGCTTGAACCGTCGCTTCCACTCACGAGGCTTGAGTCTCCACCCACTGGAGCCTCTAGCGTCGCCCTCATGACGATCACCGTTCTGGACACCTGCCCGGCGATGGGCGAGATCCTGCGCGCGCCGCGGGCGGACCGCGCCACACTGCTCGAGGCGATGGTCGAGCCCGCCGCCGGGATGTACCGGTACTTCCCCGGCGACGTCGACCTCGCCACGATGCACGCGATGAGCTCGGGCTTCCCGCTCGACCGTGACGAAGAGCGTTGCCTGGGAGCACTGGAAGCCCTGCACGACGCCGACGCCTGGAACCGGATCCAGCACGCGCTCGACGCCGCCGTCACGACGCAGGTCACGGCGACGCCCGGCATCACCGTGCCGGACATCCTCGTCCTGATGGTCCTGGGCGATCCCGGCGACGCGCATTTCATGGGCCCGAACCTGGGGCTCTCGGCGAACGGCAGCGTGTCCGGCTATGTCTACCTCACCCTCTGGCCGTACCCGGAGAACCTGGCGCGGCTGGAGGCGACGGCGGTCCACGAGCTGAACCACAACCTCCGCTACGGTCCCGGCGGGATGATCTGGGATCCGGCGACCGTCACCGTCGGCGAGCAGATCGTGTCCGAAGGGCTGGCCGACGCGTTCGCCCGCCAGTTGTACGGCGACGAACTCGGTCATACCCGTATCGGCGTGCCCCATCTACGTGACGACGCGGTGTTCACGAAGGTCGTCTCCGGCCTGGAGATCACCGGCATGCGGAACTTCGCGGCCTGGGTGCACGGCGACGAGACCGCCGCCCGCTACGGCGGCACTCCCGTCGGCCTGCCGCCAGGTGCCGGTTACGCCGTGGGCAACCGGCTCGTCGACGCCTACCTCGCCGCGACGGGCCGCACCGCCGCGGAGGCCCTGCTGGCGGATCGGCGCGAGGTCATCGACACCGCGCTCGACCGCCTCACCCAGGACTCGTCTAGGAGTCGCGACGCCTCGACCGGATGGTGAGTGCCACCAGTGCTCCACCGAGGAGCAGCAGGAACAGGCCGGCGGTCAGCAGGCCGCGGACCTCACTGCCGGTCGAGGGCAGCGGACCGCTGTCGGACGGGCCGCCGCCCGGCGTGGTCGCGTCCGGCTGTCCCGGTGTGGTGCCGGTGGTCCCGCCGGGTCCCGGTGTCGTGCTCGAACTGCTGCTCGACGTCCGCGACGTACTGCCGCTGGGCCGCGAGGTGCTGCTGGACGAGGTGCTGCTCGACGGCTTGCCGCTCGTCGTACTGCTCGAAGTGGTGCTGATGGAGGTGCTGCTGCTGGAAGTGGTGGTGCTCGACGACGTGGAACTCGACGGCTCACTGCTCGTCGTGGTCGTGCTGCTGGAGGGCTCGCTGCTCGTGGTGGTGGTACTGGAGGAGGTCGTCGGGCTCGACGACGTGGTCGTGGTCGACGACGACGTGGGGGAACTGGTCGTCGTCGAGCTGCTGGTCGGGTCCGTGGAACTCGACGAAGACGAAGACGGCGTCGTGGTCGGCGTGGTGCCGCAGCTGGGCAGGTCTCCGTCGAACGGGTAGTTGTGGAACTCCTGCCCGCCCCCGCCGGTCTCCTCCGACGAGTGCACCAGCGTGCCGGTGGTGAAGAAACGGCCGTTCATCCCGGCCGCGGTGATCGTCGCGGTGCTGCCCGGATCACCGATCAGCACGCTGCCCTGGAACTGGGCCCCGCCGGCGATCTTCACCTTGGTGGCGTCCGGGAAGTTCCACAGTAAATGTTCGCGCAGTTTGTTGATCGGGTCCGTGTCGCCGGGGTCGCCGGTGTAGGTGTTGATCGTCCGTTCCGCCCCGACCATGTTGACCAGGACCGTCGCCCCGGCAGGGATCCCTTCGAACTCGATGCCCTGCATACCGCCGTTGGCCGCGGTCAGGTCGAAGTCCACGGTGAACACTTGCAGCGCGGACTTCCCGTCCCCGCTGAACAGGGTGCGGTTTCCCTCGTTGCGCGCGGTGCCCGTGGTGGGCCGCGGCACGGCGTTGTCCCGCGCGTAGCACTGGCTCGCCTTGCTCAGCTCCTCGCGAAGGCCGAGATAGGGCTTCGCCGCGTCCGGGTCCTTCACGACCGTTCCGGCGATCGTGCCGGTGACGGTGCCGGCGTGCCGGACGACCCCGTCGTCGGCGAGCAGCCGCTGTCCCCGGGCGACGCCCACGTTCCCGCCGGTGGTGAGGAAATCCGCCCCGTCCGGCGGCGGGACCCGGGAACCGACCCCGGCCACGCCGACGTTGTAGACAGCGGAAACACCCTGGCGTTTGGCCATGTCGAAATCACCGAGAACGACGACTCGCCCTTCGGCTTCCGCGGCCGCGCCGCGTACTCGGAAATCGCCCCCGACATAAATGTTGATGCCGTTGTCCCGGCCGGGATATACGCCGTTGCCCACCGGTGGGTATTTACCGGGGCACTCACTTCCGACGCACGGTCCCAAACCGCCCGGCAACGGGGCGGCGGCCGCGCCACCGGTGAAGACGAGGGCCGCCACGCATACCGCCGCGGCGGCACTGGCAGAAATCGCGGCGAACCGCCTTGCACGCATGCGCCCGATTCTTATGCCAATCGACCGGGTGATCATAATCGGAATCCGGAAATACCCCCGACCGGGCGAGGAAAGCGCTCGACCCATTCGTGGATCTGGCGGTGCGGCGGGTACCGGATCGGCGGCCGGACCCGTCTGCTTGACTGCTGTCCGTGCCGTCCGTTCGTGAGCCTTCCGTCGAAGCGGAGTTCCTCGCGGTGGTCGGCCGGTACGCCGGACCGGCCCGGGGCGCCGGACTACTGGTGATCAGCGTGTTCGGGGTGCTCGCGACGCCGTCGGGCGCGCTGCCACCGGCCTTCGGTCTGCTGGCGCTGGCGCTGGTCACCGCCGCGGCCGAGCAGCTGGCCGGGAAGACCGGCCGGGGCAGGCCGGTGGCTTTCGCGCTGACCCTGCTGCGCGCGGCGGCGATCTGCGGCACCCAGTTCCTGACCGCGTCCGAAGCGGGGGAACTGAACCAGTGGGCGCTGAACGTCCTCACCGTCACCGCGATCACCCTGCAGTGGGAATGGCCCCCGCGGGTCACCGTGCCCGCCGTCGCCTGCCTGCTGGCGATCGAGGTGGTGCCGCTCGGGTTCGAGGACGGCCTCCCGGTGGTGCTGCGGGTGCTGATCGAAGCGACGCTCGCGCGCGGCGCCTTCCTTCTCTTACTGCGCACGACCCGGCGGGTCGACCACCTCCGCGAACGACGGGCCCGGCTGGCGCGCGAGGAATCGCTGGCGCTGGAACGACGTCGTCAGGAGCGGGAGTACCTGGCCGTCCTGCACGACACGGCCGCGGCCACCTTTCTCGCGCTCACCCAGCGCGGGGAGGCCGCCGGCCCCGACGAAGTCGCCGAGTACGCGCGGCGGGACCTGGCGATCCTCACCGGCGAGTCCGGCCGGGGCAGTGTGGTCGATCTCGAGTCCTCGTTGCGCGGGGTGCTCGCGGAGACCCGGGTGAAGGTCGACGCGCGATGGGCGCCGGTTCCGCCGTTGCCCGCGTCGGCCGCGCTCGCGCTGGTGCGGGCCGTCCGCGAGGCGCTGGCGAACGTCGAAAGGCACGCGGGCGTCCACGAGGCCGAGCTGACGGTCGAGGACGGCGTGCGGGTCACGGTCCGCGACGACGGCCGCGGTTTCGACCCGGCGGCGACCCCGGCCCAGCGGCGCGGCGTCCGCGGCTCGCTCGTCGAACGCATGGCCGCGGCGGGCGGCCGGGCGAAGGTGACTTCCGCGCCCGGCGCGGGAACCACGGTGGAACTGGTGTGGCCCGATGGGTGAGACGGCGGACCGGGTACTCGGCGGCTGCCGGATCGCGGTGCTGGTCGTGACGGCGGTGCTCCAGGTCGGCCTGAGCCTGCCCGTGGTGACCGGGACCGCGAGCGGCTACGCCTTCGCGGCGCTGGGCGCGGTGCTCGTGGTCGCGGCGTTCTGGGTGCTGCGCGGCAAGCCGGTCCCCCGGCCCGCCGCGCTGGCCGGTGGCGTCGTCGTCCTGACCGCGTCGGCGGTCGCGACGTGGGCGGTGCCGCCGGGCGAACTGTTCGGCGACCGGCACTGGGTCTTCGGCCTGGCGGGCTGGCATCTGCTGGTCCTGCTGCTGGACCGTCCGACGGCCGCCGTCGCCGGGCTCGGCGCGCAACTGGCGCTCACCGTCGTCCGGCTGGTCACCGCCGCGCCCGCCGACCGGGCCGAGATCGGCGGAGTGGTGATCGTGGGGCTCAGTGTCATCACCTTCCAGCTCGCGACGCTGGCACTGGTCCGCGTCGTCAACCGGCGGGCAGGCGAAGCCGCGGAGGCGTCGGCCGAACGAGATCGGCTGCTGCACCGCAAAGCGCTGGCCGAACAGCAGGAAGCCGATCAGCGGAGCCGGTTCGCCGGTCAGCTGGGCGCCACCCTGCCACTGCTCGCCGGGCTCGCCGACCGCACCCTGGATCCGCGCGACGAAACGGTCCGGCAGCGGTGCGCGTTCGCGGCCACCCAGTTGCGGCGGCTGTTCGCGGAGAACGACGACGTTCCCGATCCGCTGGTGCACGAGGTTTCGGCGTGCGTCGACCTCGCCGAGCGGCGGGGCCTGACGGTGACACTGGCCATCAGCGGCGAAGCGGCGCCCGTGCCGACGGCGGTCCGCCGCGAACTGACCACCCCGCTGATGACCGCGCTGGTGGCCGCCCGGTCACAGGCCAGGGTCAGCGTGCTGCGAACCGGCGACGAGATCCGGGTCGCGGCGATCACCGACGGTGAACCCGGAACACGGCCGAACGGATCCGGCGCCGTCGACGTCGAATGGCACGCGCTGGGAGAGCGCTCGTGGATGGAGGCGAAATGGCGTACGGAACGGCATTGACCGCGGTGGTCGTCGACGATCACCCGGCCGTCCGGGCCGGGGTCGTGCACTGGCTGTCCTCGGGGACCCCGCCGGTCACCGTGGTGGCCGAGGGCGAGGACGTCCGGGCGGCGTGGATCGGCGACGGCGCGCGCGCGGACGTCGTCATCCTGGACCTGCACCTGAACAGCACCACCCCGGCGATGGGCGACCTGCGGCGGCTCACCGAGGCGGGCCGCCGCGTGGTCGTCTACTCGATGCGGGCCGACGACGAGACCGTGCTGCACTGCCTGGAACTCGGCGCGCTGTCCTACCTCACCAAGGCCGAAGGCGCGGAACACCTCCTCGAAGCCGTGCGTGCGGCGGCCGCCGACCGGCCGTACACGCCGCCGTCGCTGGCGGGCGCGCTCGCCGGGGACCGTTCGGAGCGGCGCCCCGCTCTTTCGGCGCGGGAGACGGAGGTGCTCATCGAGTGGTTCCAGTCGGAATCGAAGGACTTCGTCGCGCACCGGCTGGGGATCTCGCCGAACACGGTCAACTCGCACCTCGAACGGATCCGGGTCAAGTACGCGCAGATCGGCCGGGAGGCCCCGACCAAGGCCGCGCTCGTGGCTCGGGCGATCCAGGATGGGCTGATCGGCGTAAGCGATTTGTGATCGCTTGTGGTGCGAACGGGCCACACCGGTCGGCCCCGTCGGCGATTACGGTGCGTGGCGAGAACGCCGTGACCGACTCGGCGGGGAGTCCGAGGAGATCCATGAAGTCCGACCGCATCGCCCTGTTCGCCACCGGCTGCGCCGCCGTGCTGCTCCTTTCCGCCTGCGGCGGGAAGGAAGAGGGGGGCAACCCCGCACCCGCCCCGGCGCCCGCTCCCACCTCGGCCCCCGCGTCCTCGCCCGCGACCAGCGGCACCCTCCCCGTCGGGAACCCGGACGCCACCGCCCCCGGCACCGAACTGAAGGTCGGAGACCGCGCCGTCGTCCCGTTCAAATACGGCAACGACAAGGCAGGCACCGTCGCGATCACCGTCAAGTCGATCGAACTGGGCGCCAAGGAGGACCTCGCCGCTTACGGCGACAAGGCCAAGGGCATGACGCCGGTGTACATCCGGGTCTCCGTGGAGAACATCGGCGGCACGGACCTCACCTACAGTTCGGTGCGGCTGCGCGCGGTCGGGCCCGACGGCCGCGGGACCGGCGTGATCATCACCGGCGAGACCCCGAAGTGCCAGTCCGAGACGGCGAAGAAGGACTTCAAGACCGCCGGTGCGACCTACGAGACCTGTGGGCTGCAGGCCGTCAAGGACGGCAACGACGTCGGTGGCGCGACCTACGGCGACGGCGACGGCTACAAGGACAAGCCGGTCATCTGGAAGAAGTGACCGCCCGCGGTCGGTCTGCGGGTGACGGCCGACCTGCGTACCGTCGACCGGATGGTCCACGTGCACCGGACGATCGCCGTCCGAACCCCCCGGCAGACCGTCGTCGAGTATCTGCGGGACTTCGCGCACGCGGAGGCGTGGGACCCCGGCACGGTGTCCTGCACGCGGCAGGGTGCGGGGCCGATCGCCGTCGGGACCCGGTGGCACAACGTGTCCGAGTTCCGCGGCAAGCGGACGGAACTGACCTACCGTCTCGAACGGCTCGAACCCGGCCGGATCGTCTTCGTGGGCAGCAACAAGACCGCGACGTCGACCGACGACCTGACGGTGTCCGAAGCAGACGGCGTCACGACCGTCAGCTACCACGCCACCATCAAGTTCCACGGGCTGGCGAAACTCGCGGATCCCTTGCTGAATCGGGAATTCGAGAAAATGGGTGACGAGCTGGTGCCGACCATGCAGAAGGCGCTCGAAGCCCTTCAGGACCCCGATCGCCGTTAGAGGACTAAACGCGGCGGGGTGCCGTCCTTCGCGACACTGCCGTGGCCGTGCGCGTGGCGTGCCATACCCGCGATTAGAGGACTGATGGCGGCTAGAGTGCCCCGACCTCCCGTGGCGAGCTGATCCGCCGCACGGCGTTCGCGCAGGCCAGTGACTCCAGGAGCGGCACGGTCCGTTCCCAGCTCAGGCACGCGTCGGTGATGCTCAGGTCCGGCCGCGGCGGCACGGCTCCGACGTCCTGTCTGCCGTCGGAGAGGTACGACTCGATCATCACCCCGGCCAGCGCTTCGTTGCCTGCGGAGATCTGATCCGCCAGATCCGCGACGACGACGGGCTGCCGGTTGTGGTCCTTGCCGCTGTTGCCGTGCGAAGCATCGACGACGAGGCGGTGCGGCAGGCCCGCGGCGGTCAGCGCGTCGAGGGCGTCGGCGACGGCGTGGGCGTGGTGGTTCGGTTTCGGGCCGCCGCGCAGGACGAGGTGGGTGTCGGGGTTCCCGGCGCTGCGCAGGATCCGGAGGCGTCCGTCCGCCGAGACGCCGGGGAACACGTGCGGCAGGCCGGCGGCGCGCACCGCGGCGACGGCGGTGTCCAGGCCGCCGGAGACACAGTTCTTCATCCCGACGGCCATCGGCAGCCACGACGCCAGGTGCCGGTGCGGCTGGCTGGCCACGGTCCGCGCACCGATCGCGCCCCAGCTGATGGTGTCCGCGAAGTACGGTGCCAGGAACGGGTCGACGAATTCGTACGCCAGCGGCAGACCGGTCGCCGCCGCGTCGGCAAGGAACTGCCTGCCGATCCGAACGCCGGACGCGAGGTCTCCCTTGCCGTCGAGGGCCGGGTCGGGTGCCAGCCCGGTCCAGCCCGCGATCGTCCGCGGTTTCTCCAGATAGGCGCGCAGGACCACGACGAGGTCGTCTTCGAACCTGCGTGCCGCGCCGGCCAGCAGGTGCGCGTACTCGACGGCGGCGGCGGGATCGTGCACCGAACACGGTCCGACGACCACGAGCAGGCGGGAGTCGCGCCGGGCGAGCACGTTCGCGACGGTTTCGCGGTGTCGCGTGATCTCTTCCGGCACGACGCGGCTCACGGCCACCTCGGCCGGACTGGGCAGGGTGTCCTGGTCAGGCATCCGCATGACCTCTCTCCTTGTCGGGGGCGGCCACCCCGGCCCGGGGCAGCCGCGTCGCACCGGCGACCGCCACGACGGCGAGGCCGAGAACACACCAGAAAGCGTCGGCGAAGGCCGCGGCGACGTCCGGGCCGCGAGCGGCCAGCCGGGCCTGCAGCACCACGGCCAGCACCGCGGTGCCGACCGAGCCGCCGAGCGTGTTGAGCAGGTTGAGCGCGGCGGCGGCCCGGGGCAGCCGCGCGGGTTCGACCCGGCGGTAGACGATCGTCATCACCGGTGCGCCGATCAGCGCGGCGCCGAATCCGCGCGACAGCAGGGAAACCGCGATCACCCAGTCCGGGAGTCCCGGGCCGAGCCGGGTGAAGGGGGCGGTGCCGAGTGCGACCAGCGCGATCCCGCCCAGCACCAGGGTGCGCGGCGGGATCCGGTCGACGAGCCGGTTCACCAGCACCGCTCCGGCGGCGGCGCCGATGCCCTGGGGCACCAGCAGCAGTCCGGTGTCCCAGGTGGACAGTCCGGCACCACGCTGGAGGTACAGCGGGAGCAGGAACATCGTGCCGAACACCGACGCGCCGAGCAGGACCAGCGCCAGCGCGGCGACACCGAACGGCGGTCGGGCGAACAGTCTCGGGTCGAGCAGTGGCGCTTCGGCGCGCAGACCGTGCCGGACGAACGCCGCGAGCATCACGACGCCCATCGCGACCGCGGTTCCGGCGAGCACCGGCGTTCCCCGTTCGAACCAGGTGAGCCCGAACACCAGGACCGCGAGCCCCGGGGACAGCAGCAGCGCGCCCCGGAAGTCGAACCGCTCACCGCGTCCGCCGGGTGCTCCGGCCGGGACCCAGCGCCGCGCCAGTGCCACGGCCGCCACCCCGACCGGGAGGTTCACGTAGAACAGCCACGGCCAGCCGGCGACCGCGAGGATCGACCCGCTCGCCAGCGGGCCGAGCACCGGGGACAGCAGCGGCACCAGGCCGACGACACTGAGCACGCGGCCGATGCGGTCCGGCCCGGCGGCGCGCGCCAGCAACGCCTGCCCGGTCGGGGGCAGCAAGCCGCCCGCGAGTCCTTGCAGGACGCGGAAAGCGACGAGCGCGGGCAACGTCGGCGCCAGCGCGCACAGCAGCGACGCGATCAGGAACACCACGACCGCGGTGATCCACACCCGCCGTCCGCCGAACCGGTCGGCGAGCCAGCCGGACGCCGGCACGGCGGTGACGACGGCCAGCAGATACGCCGTGGTCACCCACTGGACGCCGGTGACCGGGGCGCCGAACTCCTCGGCGAGGGTGTCGACGCCGACCGAGACGATCGTGCTGTCCAGCGTCGCCATGAACGTGCCCAGCACCAGGACGGACGCCGTGCGCCACAGCGTGGCGTCGACCGGGCGCGCGGTCACCGCTCCCCCACGAACTCGACGGCGTCGCCGTCCAGCCACGACGGCAGATCCCGCAGGAACCGGACCAGATCGTCGGCGAGCGACCGGGCGTCCCGTGCGTACAGGACGCCTTCCCAGCCGTTCTCGCCCGGCACGACGGTGACGCTCACCGGATGGTGCGTCCGTTCGCGGAACCGTGTGGCGGTGACGGTCAGGCCGGGTGCGGGTTCCCGCAGTCTCGCCGGGTCCACCGGGTAGTTCTCGAAGACGAGCAGGCTGTCGAACAACCGCTCACGGCCGGCCAGCGCCGCGAGTTCGGGCAGGCCTAGCCGGTGGTGCCCGGCCATCGCCTGCTGCCGCGCCTGGAGATCGGCCAGGGTCTCGGCGAGGGTACCGCCGAATCTCGCCCGGACCGGGACACTGTTGGCCAGCAGGCCGATGATCTCCTCGACACCGTCCACTTCGGACGCCCGGTTCGAGGTCATCACCCCGAAGCTGACGTTTGGGCGCCCGGCACGGGTCGCCAGGACGGCGGCCCAAGCGCCTTGCAGCAGGGTGTTGACGGTGAGCCCGCGGGCCGCGCCCAGCCGCGTCAGCACTTCCACGAGCCTGCCGTCCACGGTGAACACGACCGGCTCGACGGTTCCGCCGGTGCGCGGCAGGTGATCGCCTTCGGGAAGGCCGTCGAGTTCCCTCCGCCAGGCCCTGATGTCGGCGGTGTGGTCGCGTGCGGTGAGCAGCCGGGTGTACCGGCTCAGCGGGACGGGCTCCGGCAGCGGCTTCCCCGCGTAGAGGACGAACAGCTCGCCGAGGACGCGCGGAGCGGACCAGCCGTCGGACAGCAGATGGTGGCTGGTCAGCACGAGCCGGTGACGGCCGGTCCCGTGCCGCAGCACGGTGACCCGCCACAACGGACCGTTCGCCAGGTCGAAGCGCTCGGCGAGGTCTTCGTCCAGTACCCGCTCGGCGTCCTCTTCGGGCACGTCGCGGACACGGAACCCGGCCTCGGGGGCGGCGGGGACGATCTGGACCTCGTGCGACGGCGGGAAGACCGCACCCAGGTTCGGATGCCGCCGCACCAGCGCCGACACGGCCGCGCGCAGCGCCTCGACGTCGAGGTCGCCGGACAGCGCGAAAGCGGCCTGCACCGGATACGGGTCCTCGTCCGCCGCACGGGACTCGCGCAGGATCACCTCCTGCAACGGGGTCAGCGGCAGGACCTCACCCGGTCCGGGCGGATCGGCGGCGAGGTCGGCCAGCGCTCGGCGGAAGTGCTCGCCCAGCGCGGCGATCTCGTCGACGGCGAACAACGCGTCCGGCCAGGTGAAACGGATGCCGAGCGTGCCGCCGTCGGGGACCATCGCGTTGACCGTCAGGGCGTGCGGCAACGGGAGGTCCGCACCGCCGCCCGACCCGAGAGGGTCGGCGTCCGGCGGTCGCCGCCACGGCGTTTCGGTGGCCGGTGCCGCCGGGAACCGCCCGAGGTAGTTCCAGGCGACCTCCGGTCTCGGCCCCGCGACACCGAGGATCCCGTGGCCGAGGCCGTCGCCCGCGGCACGCAGATGATCGCGTACCGCCCGCAGCGCGGCAGGCAACGGTCCCGCCGGTGGGGTGATCCGCGCCGGGTGCACGGCGGTGAACCAGCCCGCGGTCTGTGCCAGGTCGACGGTGCCGGCGAAGTCCGGGGTGTGCCCGGGCCGCCCGTGACTCTCGACCGCGACGAGCAGATCGGCCCCGGTCCCGCGCCACGCGCCGATCGCGCGGGCGAGCGCGGTCAGCAGCACGGTGTCCGGGCCGGTGCGGTAGGCGGCGGGCAGGGAGGTGAGGACGGCACGGGTCGTCTCCGGGTCGAGGTCGATCCGGTGGTGCCGCGCGGTCGCCACGGTGTCGCGCGCCGGATCGAGTTCGGCACGGCCGAGCCGGGTCGCGGGCGCGGCCGCGATCGCCTGCCAGTACGGAAGTTCGTCCTGCCGGGCCGGTACGGCCGCCCGCAGCGAACGCGCCCAGCCGAGGAACGACTGCCCACGGCGGGGCAGCGTGTTCCCCTGGAAGGCCTGTTCGACGTCGTCGAGCAGGACACGCCAGGTCACCGCGTCGGCGACGAGGTGATGCGCCACGAGCAGGAGCCGTCCCGGCCGGTCTTCACCCGCGTCCACCAGCACCGCCCGCACCAGCGGACCGGTGCGCGGATCGAGCGCCGCCGTCACCTGCTCGACATGGGTGTCGAGCAGGGTCCGCAGGTCGGCGCCCCGCGCACGGACGGCGGTGAGCACCGTGTCGGCGGTCACCGCGCCGGCGTCGGGGATCCGCAACGCGTCGTCGACGAGGTGCGCGCGCAGGACGTCGTGCCGGGCGAGGACGGCGTCGAGCACCGAACGCCACCGCGGCACGTCACCGGCCGAAGGGACGCAGACCTCGACCCACTGGCAGAACCCGTCGGCCGCCTTTTCCGCCCGCAGCAACAGATCACGCATGATCGGCGTGAGCGGCGCGTCACCGACCGCGGGGGCTTCTTCGGCCCGCTCGGGTTCGCCGCAGCGCGCGGCGATCCCGGCGACCGTTCCGCCTTCGAGGACGTCGCGCGCGGTCAGGTGCAGCCCTTCGCGGCGGGCGCGGGACACCACCCGCAGCGAGGCGATGCTGTCCCCGCCCGCTTCGAGGAAGCCGTCGTCCAGGCCCACGCCGGGGCCGAGCAGGTCGCGGACCACCCGCAGCAGCACGGTTTCCGCCGGTGTCGCCGGTTCCCGGCCGCCGGCCGGACGGGCCCCGGGCGCGGGCAGGGCGGCCCGGTCGAGTTTGCCGCTCGGGCCCAGCGGGAGCCGTTCGAGCGGCACGAACGCGGTCGGCACCATGTACGCGGGCAGATCCGCGGCCAGGTGCCCGCGCAGCGCGGCCGGGTCGGGCTCGGCGCCGTCGACAGGGACGAAGTAGGCGACCAGCCGGTCTTCACGGACGATCACCGCGGTGGCGCGGACGTCTTCGTGCGCTGTCAGCGCGGTCTCGATCTCGCCGAGTTCGATCCGGAAACCGCGCAGTTTGACCTGGTGGTCGGCTCGGCCGAGGAAGACGATCTGGCCGTCCGGGCGCCAGCGGACCAGGTCACCGGTGCGGTACATGCGCTCCCCCGGCGGGCCGAACGGGTCGGCGACGAACCGTTCGGCGGTCAGCGCGGCGCGGCCGACGTACCCCTGGGCCAGCTTCGGCCCGGCCAGGTACAACTCGCCGGTGACGGCGACACCGACCGGGAGCAGTCCGCCGTCGAGGACGTAGGCGCGCACCTCCGGATCCGGGCGGCCGATCGGCAGCGGACCGGGGTCGGCCGGGTCGTAATGCCAGGTGACCGAGTTGATGGTGACCTCGGTCGGCCCGTAGGCGTTGAACAGCGCGCGCCGGTTTCCCCAGCGGCGCGCCAGTTCCGGGTCGAGCCGTTCGGCGCCGACGACGAAGAACACGTCCGGGTCGACGGTGGCGTCGTCGGGCATCGCCGACAGGAACGACGGCAGCAGGTTCAGCCCGGTGACGCGGTGCTCGGCGGCGTAGGCGAGCAGGTCGTCGCCGGAGACGCGGACCTCCTCCGGCGCGATGACCGAGGTCCCGCCGGACAGCAGGGGCAGCATGAACTGCCAGAACGCGACGTCGAAACCGGTCGACGCGAAATGCAGGTAGCGCTCGGCGGTCCCGATGCCGACGATGTCCTCCTGCAACGCGATCAGGCTCGGAATCCCGCGATGCGGGATCGCGACGCCCTTCGGTTTGCCCGTGGTGCCCGAGGTGTAGATGACGTAGGCGAGCGAGTCCTCGACGAGCGGAACGACCGGATCCGTGTCCACGGTGGACAGCGAATCCGGGTGCACCGTCGGGAGTCCCTCGACGTCCGAAGTGGACACGACGGCGGCGGGCTTGATGTCGTCGAGCAGGTAGGCCAACCGGTCGGCCGGGTAGTCCGGATCCATCGGCACGTGCACGGCGCCCGCCTTGATCACGCCGAACAGCGCGACCACCAGGTCGACGTCGCGGCGCAGCAGTACGGCGACCGGATCCTGCGGCTCGACCCCGGCGTCGATCAGGGTGTGGGCGAGCCGGTTGGCGCGCCGGTCGAGTTCGGCGTAGGTCAGGCGACGGTCGCGGCACACGACCGCTTCCGCGTCGGGCGTTTCGCGCACCCAGCGGCCGAACTCCGCCAGCATGCCGCCACGTTCGCGCCGGGGTTCCGGGCCCTCACCGAGACGCAGCATCGCGCGTTCTTCCTCGACGTCGAGCGCACGGAGCCGGGCGACCGGACGCGCCGGATCGGCGACGATCTCGTGCAGGACCGCGCGCAGCCAGCGGCCGTACGCCTCGGCCTCGTCCCGGGTGAAGGCCTGCGGCTGGTAGCCGAGCCCGACGGTGAACTCGTCCCCGGGCAGCACGATCACGGTGAGCGGGTAGTGCGTGGCGTCGGTGATGTCGACGCCGACGAGGTCGAGGCCCGGCGCCAGGGTGGTGCGGGCACGGCTGGAGAGCGGGAAGTTCTCCATCACCAGCATCGTGTCGAACAGATCGCCGACGCCGGCCGCGCGCTGGATGTCCGGCAGTCCGGCATGGTGGTGCTCGGTGAGCCGGACACTCTCGTCGTGCACGCGGTCCAGCACGGTGACGGCGGTGTCGGCCGCGTCGAACCGGACCCGTACGGGGATCGTGCCGCCGAGTTGGCCGATCATCCGCTCGACGCCGGGGACGTCGGCCGGGCGACCGGACACCGGGCAGCCGAAGACCACGTCGCGGCGGCCGGTCAGGCGGGCGAGCAGCACCCCCCACGCGGTCTGGAAGACCGTCGTCGGGGTGATCCCGCGTCCCCGGGCGAAGGCCCGCAGCCGCTCGCTGAACTCCTCGCCCAGTTCGACGGTGACCCGCTCCGGACGCTCCACGATGGACTCGACGGAGGCGGGAGCGAGCCGTGTCCCCTCGTCGAGACCGGCAAGGGCCTCGCGCCAGGCTTCGAGCGCCGCGTCCGGGTCGCGTTCGCCCAGCACCCGGTGGTACTCCGAAAGCGGTGGGGCGACCGGAGCCGCCGGGCCGCCGCCGAGTTCGGCGTAGGTGGCGAGCAGGGTGCGTCCGACCAGCGGCATCGACCAGCCGTCGAGCAGCGCGTGATGGTTGGTGAGCACCAGGCGGTGCTCGGCCGGGCCGAGCGTCAGCAGCAGGAACCGGATCAGCGGCGGGGCCGCCGGATCGAACGGGCGCGCCAGTTCGATCCGGCATTCGTCCGCGACCCGCTCCGGTGACACGGTCGCCTGCCGCCAGTCGAGCGAGACCGCCTCGGGCACCACCTGGACGACCTCGCCCGCGTCGGTGGTGTGCAGGTGGACGCGCAGCGCGGGATGCCGTCGCAGGACTTCCGCCGCGGCCTCGCGCATCCGCTCGGCGTCGAGTGCGCCGCTGAGCAGGGTCGTCGCCTGCACCACGTAGACGTCGGTGTCGTCGGCGCCGCGCGCCGAGGTGTGGAAGGAAAGCCCGGCCTGCAACGGGGTCGCGGGCAGGACGTCCTCGATCCGGCCCCGGCGTTCCAGCAGGTCGATGTCGGCCTGGCCGAGGCCGACCAGCGGCAGGTCCGACGGCGTCAGCCCACCACCACCGGGACCGATCCGGGTGGCGTGCGCGGCGAGGGCGTCCAGTGCTCGCGACCACGCTTCCTGAAGCGCCTCGACGCTTTCCCCGGTCAGGACCTCTCCCGCGGCGGTCCATTCGACGGCGAGCCGGGGACGTCCGTCCTCGTGGACGAAGCAGTTCAGCGCCAGCACCTGCTCCAGCGACTTGGCCGGAGGCTCGGTGACCGCGAACGGGTCTTCCTCCGGCAGCCGCCAGCCGGTGCCGGGCAGGGCGGCGAACCGGCCGAGGTAGTTCAGGACGACGTCCGGCGCGGGGACGGCGGCGAGTTCGTCCCTGGTCAGCGGGTCGAGGTAGCGCAGCACGCCGAAACCGACGCCGTGGTCCGGCACCGCGCGTTTGGCCTCCTTGGCGGCACGCAGCAGTTTCCCGAGCGCGTCGCCGCCCGCGAGCGCGCTGTCGAGGTCCGCGGTCGCGGTGACCGCCGTGGCGGGCACGCGCAGCGGATGCTCGGCGGTGAACCAGCCGACGGTGCGGGACAGGTCGAGACCGTGCTGATCACGGCCGTGTCCTTCCAGCGACACGGTTTCCGCCTCGGCAGGCGTCTCGCGCCACGACCGGAGGGCCAGCACGAGCGCGGCGAGCAGGACGTCGTCCGGTCCGGCGCGGTAGGCCGTGGTCAGGCCGGTGAGCACCGCTTCCGTCTGTTCCGGTGACGCGACGGTGACCGATCGCCGCGCGGTCGCGACCGTGTCGGTGTTCCGGTCGAGAGGCCGGTGCCCCAACCGCGAGCCGTTCAAAGCTCCGCGCCAGTGGTCGAGTTCTCCGCGCCGGGCACCGGCAGTGCCCTGCTCGGCGAGCCGCAGCGCGTGCTGCCGCCACGACGTCCCGGTGGGCTCCAGCGCTTCTCCCGCACAGGCGGCACGCAGATCCGGCAGGAGGATCCGCCAGGAAACGCCGTCGATCGCCAGGTGGTGAAGCACGATCACGAGGTGGCCCGGCAGTAACGCGATCCGGAGCACACCGGCCTCGAGGTCGAGGGAGGCCGCGAGGTCCCTCGCGACGGCCGCCGGTTCCCCGGTCGCCTCCGTGACGACGTCCGCCGCGCGCACAGCACCGCGTTCGCGCACGCGCATTTCGTCCTCCAGTCGCAGGCGGAGGACGTCGTGGTGATCCAAGACCGTCTGCACGCCGGTGATCAGCCGGGCGAGCGGGAGGTCTTCGTCGAGCCGCAGCGCGGTCCATTGCGTGTACCCGGCGACGACCGAGGTGTCGGGGTGCGGGTCGAACAGCGCGCGGACGATCGGTGGCGCGGGCACGACGCCGACGGGTTCGTCCGGCGTGGCCGCGCCGCCGCCGAGTTCGCGGCTCGCCGCGGCCAGCGCCTCGAAACTGCGCCGGGCCAGCAGATCACGCGGCCGCAGGTCGAGGCCGTGCGCGCGCAGCCTGCTGCTGACGCTGATCGCGGTGATGCTGTCGCCGCCCAGTGCGAAGAAGTCGTCGTCGACGGCGACCTGGTCGACGCCGATGACCTCGGCGATGGTCGCACACAGCACCCGTTCGCGTTCGGTGGAGGCGGTCCGCCCGGCGGCCGTTCGCGGTGCGGGCAGGGCGGCGCGGTCGATCTTTCCGTTGACGGTCAGCGGAAGCGCGTCGAGGACGACGACAGCGGCGGGCACGAGATGTTCCGGCACCCGTGCGGCGAGCCCCGTGCGCACGTCGTCCGGGACGACGTCGCCGACGACGTACCCGACGAGCCTCGGCCCGCGCACCGCGGCGGCCGCCGCGCGCACGCCGGGGACGGCGGCCAGCGCGGCCTCGACCTCGCCGAGTTCGACGCGGTGGCCGCGCACCTTCACCTGTCCGTCGCGCCGGCCCAGGTACTCCAGCCCCCGGCCGGGTACCCAGCGCGCGAGGTCGCCGGTGCGGTACATCCGGTCACCGGGCGCGCCGAACGGGTCCGCGAGGAACCGCTCGGCGGTCGCGCCCGGACGCCCGAGGTAACCACGCGCCAGATGCGGTCCGGCGAGGTACAGCTCACCGGGCGTCCCCACGGGCACCGGGCGCAGGGCCGCGTCCAGCACCCGGACGGCGGTGCCAGGGACGGCGGGCCCGATCGTCGGCTCGCCGTCGTCCAGCCAGGACCCGGTACCGTCCACAGTGGCCTCGGTGGGCCCGTACATGTTGCGGGCTCGGACACCGGACTCCGCGACACGGCGCCACAGGGCGGGCGGGGTCGCCTCGCCGCCGAGGACGAGCAGGGCGGGTGCGTGCTCGCCGTCGAGCAACCCGGCGTCGATCAGCGGCGCGGCCATGGACGGCGTCGTGTCGACGACGTCGATCCGGTCGCGCCGGTACGCGGCGAGCAGGTCGTCGACGTCGCGGGCGACGTCGGTGCCGTAGACGTAAAGTTCGTGCCCGAACAGCAGCCACATCAACTGGTCGAGCGCGGAGTCGAAGGCGAACGAGTAGGTGTGCGCGACCCGCAATCGCCGTCCGGCGGCGCGTTCGGTCTCGGCGACCGTGGTCGCGCGGTGATGCCGCAGCAGTGTCGCCAGCCCGCCGACGCGCCCGAGCACGCCCTTGGGGCGACCGGTCGAACCGGAGGTGAAGATGACGTACGCGAGGTGTTCCGGATGACGCGTGATCGGCAGCGGCGTCGTGTCCAATGTGGACAGATCGGTTCCACCCGGCAGCAGCCGGGGTCCGGGGATGAGGTTCGGGTCGTCGGCGATCGTGAGGACGGCACCGGCTTCGGCAACCAGTTCCCGAAGCCGTTCGACCGGATGGGCGAGGTCCAAGGGCAGGAAAGCGGCACCGGCTTCGAGTACGGCCAGCAGTGCGACGACGAGGTCTGCCGAACGTGGGAGAGCGAGCGCGACGACGTCGTCGGCGCCGACACCGCGTGCCCGCAAGGCCCGCGCGAGCCGGTGGACCCGGGCGCCGAGTTCACCGGCGGTCAGCCGTTCCTCACCGGACACCAGGGCGATCTGCTCGGGGTCGAGTTCGGCGAGCAGGTCCGGTACGCCGGGGAGTCCACCGGCCGGAGCCGGAGTGGACCACGTCTCCAGCAGGGCGGCCCGCTCCCCCGCCGGGACCAGATCGGCACCACCGACCACCGGGCCGTCCGGTTCGGTCAGTGCGGTGATCAGGCAGCGCAACGCGGTCAACTTGGCGTCGACGGCGGCCTGGTCGTGGGTCCGCGCGTCGACCTCGAAGCCGAGCAGCAGCCCGCCGTCCGAGGTGGGCAGCACGGACAGCCCCATGTCCTCGGGCGGCCCGCCGGCGACGTTGCGCATGGTGCCGTGGGCACCCGCGAAGCCGAGTTTCAGATCGAACGCCTTCAGGTTGATGCCCCGGCCGTGCAGCAGCGCGCCCGCGCCCGGCACCGCGAGATCCCGGGGCAGGTCCTCACCGCGATACCGCTGATGGGTCCGCATCTCCTTCAGGGAACCCGTCACCCGGGCGACCAGTTCGGCGGGTTCGTCCCGCGGGTTCACCGTCACGCGCAACGGAAGTACGTTGACCGCCATGGCCGGGGTCCGCAGCGCCGCCCCTTCGCGGCACATCAACGGCATCGCGAACACGACGTCGGTCCGGCCCAGCACGCGGTGCAGGAACGCGGCATAGCAGGCGATCAGCGCGTCACCCCAGGTCGTCCCGGCCCGTTTTCCCAGCTCCCGCAACCGCTCGACATCCGAGGCGGGCAGCACCGAGCGAGCGGTCACCGTCCGCTCGGGCGACCCGGACGCGTTCCCGCCGTCGTCGAGATCCGGCAGCGGGGTGAACCGTGAGCGCCAGTACTCCCGGTCCTTCTCGCACCGTTCGCTCTCCCGGTAGGCGCGATCGGCCTCGACGAGGTCCGCGAACGGCGGGAACGTCGAGGGCGGCACGTCCTTCCCCGAAACCGCGGCGGTGTAGCGGGCCGCGGTACGGCGCGCGAGCATCGCGGCGGTGTAGCCGTCGAAGACGAGATGGTGCCCGAGCTGGGTGAACCACACGTACGACTCGGAAAGCCGCAGCACGAGATGCGCGAAGAGCGGCCGGTCCACCATTTCGCGGCAGGCCCCGGCGACGCGGCGGCGTTCGGCCCCGACGTGGTCGTGCGCCGCGGCCACCGGATCGGCCTCGCCACGCAGATCCACGACCGGTGGTGGCGCCACCGGTTCGGCGGACACCAGCTGACGCGGTCCGTCCGGCGTCTCGAAGACCCGCAGCCGCAGGCTCTCGGCCTCCTCGGTGGTCGCCCGGATCGCCTCTGCCAGCACAGCGACGTCGATCGGTCGCTCGCCCACGATCTCCACGACGTCGCCGACGACGTAGTAGGGCGAGTCGGGTTCCAGCCGCTGTGCGGTCCAGATACCCAGCTGGGCTCCGGTGAGGGTCAGCGCGTTGTCCATCTCGTGCTCCAGGAATCGGGGGTCGCGCTCAGAGCGCGGGCACGACCATCGGGGTACCGGTCACCGGGTCGGGCACGACGACACTGGGGAGATCGAAGACCTCCTTCATCAGCTCGGCGTCGACGATCTCGGCGGGCGCGCCTTCGGCGACGATCCGGCCGTCCCGCAGCGCGACGAGGTGGTCGGCGTAGCGGCAGGCCTGGTTGATGTCGTGCAGGACGGCGATCACCGTGCGGCCCTCGTCGCGCAGCCGCGCCAGCAGCTCCAGCAGCTGGTACTGGTGCGCGATGTCGAGGAACGACGTCGGTTCGTCCAGCAGCAGGTACGGCGTCTTCTGCGCGAGCACCAGCGCCACCCACACGCGCTGGCGCTGACCGCCGGACAGTTCCTGCACCGGCCGGTCGGCCAGGCCGACGACGCCGGCCGCGGTCATCGCGTCGATCACCGCGCGTTCGTCCGCTTCGGACCACGACGCGAACAGGGACTGGTGCGGGTACCGGCCGCGCGCGACCAGTTGCCGGACGCGGACGTCCTCCGGCGCGACCGGGTCCTGCGGCAGGAAACCGAGTTCCCGAGCCAGCCCCTTGCCGGGGAACGAACCGACCTCCTCGCCGTCCAGCAGGACCTGGCCCTCGGCCGGGCGCAGCAGCCGGACGAACGCGCGCAGCAAGGTCGACTTGCCGCAGGCGTTCGGTCCGATCACGGCGGTGAACGCGGCGTCGGGCACGTCGAGGCTCAGCCGGGTCGAGACGACCCGGTCGCCATAGCGCAGGGTGAGGTCCCGCGCGGTCAAACGGGCACTCATGTGCGCCGCACCTCCTTGGTGAGCAGCCAGATCAGGTAGCCGCCGCCGATCACGGTGCTGACCACACCGACCGGCAGCGCTTCCGGCGCGAGCAGCATCTGGGCGGCCAGGTCGGCGGCGGTCAGCAGGACGGCGCCGGTGAGCGCGGCGGGCAGCAGGCCGATGCCGGGTGTGCGGGCGAGCCGCCGTCCGATCTGCGGCGCCGCGAGCGCGATGAACGCGATCGGCCCGGCGACGGCGGTGACCGTGGCCGTGCAGCCGACCCCGATCAGCACCAGCACCAGCCGCAGCCGGTCCCAGCGGACGCCGGTGGTGATCGCCAGCTCGCCGCCGAGCCCGGCCTGGTGCAGCCCCGGAGCCCTGGTGAACAGCACGACGAACAGCACCGCGAGCACCCCGAACGGGATGGCGACGTCGTCCCAGCCGACACCGTTGAGCGAACCGGCGTTCCAGCCGACGGCAGCGATCGCGATCTCCAGTTCGGCACGCAGCACGATCCACGAGTTGAGCGCGGTCAGCATCGCGTTGATCGCGATGCCGATGACGACCAGCCGCAGCCCGGAAAGCCCGCCGCCGAGCGACAACGCGTACACGATGACCGCGGTGAGCACGCCGCCGAGCACCGAACCGAGGGTCAGCTGCGTCGAACTGCCCGACAGCACGGTGATCGCGAACAACGCGCCGGTGTAGGCGCCCGCGTCGAGACCGATGACGTCCGGGCTGCCGAGCGGGTTGCGGGTGATGTTCTGGAAGATCGCCCCGGCAAGGCCGAGCGCGGCACCGAACACCAGTCCGGCCAGGACGCGCGGCAGCCGCCATTCGCGGATGACGACGCCCGGTCCGCCACCGGCGCCGCCGAGCGCGGCGAACACGCGGGCGGGACTCGCCCACGCCGCGCCGTAGCAGAGCCCGAGCAGGGCCAGGCCGGCGATGAGCACGATCATCACCGCGAGGAAGACGAGGGTGCGGCGTTCCAGCCGGGCGGAGAACCGCCCGCGCCGCAGGACGAGCGCGCTCACAGTGGCGCCGCCCCGTATTTGCGGACGGCCCAGATCAGCACCGGTCCGCCGAGGAACGCGGTCACGATGGCGACCGGCACCTCGCCGGTCGGCAGCAGGACGCGGGATCCGACGTCGGCGGTCAGCATCAGCACCGGGCCGAGCAACGCGGCGAACGCGATCAGCCACGGGATCGACGCACCGGCCACCCGTCGCGCCAGATGCGGCACGATCAGCCCGACGAACAGGATCGGCCCGGCCAGCGCGGTGGCCGCGCCCGCCATCAGGGTGATCAGCAGCAGGGTGATCGTCCGGACCCGGGCGACGTTGGCGCCGAGGGTGTGCGCGACCGTCTCGCCGAGCGCGACGGCGTTGAGCTGACGGCTCACCGCGAACGCGCCCAGCAGCGACAGGCCGATGACGATCAGCGGCACCGTCGTCGGGGCCTGCTCCCGGCCTGCCAACGAACCCACCGACCAGAACCGGTAGACGTCGAAGGTGTCCGGGAAGAGCAGCCGCAGGCCGAGCGTGAGGCCCAGCAGCACGGCGCTCAACGCGGTCCCGGCGAGCACCAGCCGCAACGGCGACCGACTGCCGACCGCGTACACCAGCGCCGAGGCGCCGACGGCACCCAGCACCGCCAGCCCGAGTTCGGCGGGGGCCGACGCGGCGAGGCCGAACGCCGACCCCACCGCGATGGCGAACCCGGCACCGGCGGTCACACCGAGTACCCCGGGTTCGGCCAAAGCGTTGCGCGACAAGGCCTGCACGAGCACTCCCCCGACGGCCAGTGCCGCGCCGACCCCGACCGCGAGTACCGCTCTCGGCATCCGGATGTCCAGGACCACCGCCCGGTCACTCGGATTCCCCTCGCCCAGCAGGGCGCGCACGACCTCGCCGGGGGCGATGGCGTGCGCGCCGATGCCGACGCTCAGCACGGCGACCACGAGGAGCCCGAGCAGTGCGGCGCCGAGCAGCGCGGACCGCCCGGTGGTGGTCACTGCTTGAGCAGCGGCGCGAACGCCTGGTCGACGGCGTCCAAAGTGGACGTCGCGGCCCGGTAGGTGGCGGCCTCGGTGTACCGGAACGCGTAGACCTTGCCCGCCTTCACCGCGGGCAGTTCCTTCCACAGCGGCGAGTCGAGGACGTACTTGACCGGCGCGGGCACGGCACCGTCGGCGTTGACCGAGTAGGTGATCGCGTCGGCGTCGGCGAACGCCGTCGACAGCTCTTCGATCGACGGGTACTCGCTGACGTCCTTGGAGCCGCCGCCCTTGACCTTCACCTGGCCGTAGTAGGTCGCGCCGAGGTCCTGAGCGACGTTGGTGCCCCAGGAACCGTTGAACTCGCGCTGGAAGTTGCCCTTGGCGACCTCGCCGTACGCGCCGACGTGGCCCAGCTTCAGCTGCGGAACCACGGACTTGTACTTGTCGGTCAGTCCCTTGGCCTTGGCGTCGTAGGTGGTCTTGAGTGCGTCGAACCCGCTGACCGCGCCGGCGGCGTCGGCCTGTTTGCGGGACAGCTCACGCCACATCGAGGGCACCGACGGACCGATCGCCACGACCGGGGCGATGGCTTCGAGGCGCTTGATGTCGATGTCGGCGAGCACCGGCTTCGGCACGCCGATGACGATGAGGTCCGGATCCGCCTGTGCGATGGCCTCGTAGTTCGTCTCCGCCGCCGACTCGCCCGCGACCTTCGCCAGCTCGTCGTACTTCTTGCGCTCCTGGTCGTTGAACAGCGGGATGCCGCGTTTCCAGCTGGAGACGCCGACCAGCGGGGCACCCGCTTCGAGCAGCGCGGGCACGGCGTACCCGGTGGCGACGACCCGCTTCGGCGAGACCGGGATGGTGATCTGGCCGTTGTCGGCGGCGAACACCCGGGTCTGGCCGCTGTCGGCCGCCTGCCCGGCGTCGCCGGAACCACAGGCGCTGGCCGCGGTGACGACCGTCAAGGCGAGGGCGACCGCTCCGGTGAGGCGGCGGGTTCTTGTGGTGCGCATGGATTTCCTCGGTGTCTTCAGTGTTCTCGGTGGGTGGTGGGTCAGTGGTCGTGCTCGTCGTCGAAGTCGGCGACGCCGCGCTTCCAGTAGCCGGTGACGTCCTGATCGGCCTTGCCGAGGCCGAGGTCCTGCTTGAGCCAGCGGCGCAGGGGTTTGATCTGCCCGGCCTCCCCGGCGACCCAGGCGTAGAGCCGTTGGCCTTCGGGGACTTCGATCGTCCGCACGGCGCGGGCGAGTACGTCGGAGCCGCCCGGCGCCGCGTCGCCGCGATGCAGCCAGTGCACCTCGACGTCCTCGGGCGCGGAGAGGTCGATCTCCTCGCTCGCGTCGGCGATCTCGATGAACGCCCAGCCCGCGGCGGTGCGCGGCAGCTCCTCCAGCCAGCGCGCGATCGCGGGCAGCGCGGTGATGTCACCGGCGAGCAGGTAGCGGTCGTAGGTGTGCGGCACGATCAGCCCACCGGGCGGACCGGCGACGTGCACCGGCGTACCGGGCGCGACGGCCTTGGCCCAGTCGGAACCGAGTCCGCCGTCGTGCAGTGCGACGTCGAGATCGAGTTCCCCGGTGGCCGGGTCGTAGCGCCGGACCGTGTACTCGCGTGACGTCGGCGAAGGCTTCGGCCAGCGCAGCATGTCGCCGTCCTGGACCGGCAGCCTCGGCTCCGGGTCCAGCTCCGGGAACAGCAGCTTCACGTGCTCGTCGGGCGAATGCGCCTCGAAGCCGGCCGTGCCCGGCCCACCGAGGGTGACGCGGAGCAGCCCGGAACCGATCATCTCGGTGCGCACGACCTCGGCCTGCCGCACACGGATCGGATACGGCACCTTCTCCGCTTCCCGGCCCGCGCGGACCTCGGCGATGCGTTCGAGGTGACGGTGACGGTGGTCGGCGCGGCTCACGCGGGATCCCCGGCGACGATCTTCGTCCAGTGCCCCAGGTTCGGCTGCTCGGCGAGGTCCGCGAACTCCAGCGTCTCCGCCCCCTCGGCCCGCCACTGCTCGACCAGGCCCATGATCCGCATCGAGTCGAGGCCGAGGTCGGTCAGGTCGGTTTCGGCGGTCAGCTCGGCGGGATCGCAGCCGAGGAGTTCGGCGACGTCGGCGTGGATCTTCCCGGCGGTCAGGCTCATCGCTGTGCTCCGGCGGTGATCGGGGCCAGCGCGGCGAGCGCGGCGGCCGTGGTGGTCAGTGCGCCGCAGCGCTGGGCGACGTATTCGCAGGCCTGGTCGTGGCGTTCGCGGGAGAAGTCCGCGACCGCGTCCCCGACCAGGAACGGCTGGACGTCGCGCATGAACGCCTCGACCGCGGTGGCCTGGCAGCCGATGTGCGCGTAGACGCCGGTGATCAGCAGCTGATCGCGGCCGGCTTCGGCGAGCTGTTCGGTGAACGTGCTGCGCTGGAACGCGCTGTAACGCCACTTCGTCAGCACGGTGTCGCCCGGCCGGGGAGCGAGTTCGTCGACGACGTCGGCGGCACCCGGGTCATCGTCGATGACCGCGCCGATGCCGTCGCCCCAGAACTCGGTGAGCAGACCGCGGTCCTCGGCGGTCTGGTGCCCGGGCTGCGCGGTGTAGAACACCGGGATCCCGGCCGCGCGGGCGGCGGCGGCGAGCGCGGCGATGTTCGCGACCATCTCGGGGATCGGGGATCCCTCGTACGGCGCCAGGAAATACCGCTGGGCGTCGTGCACCAGGAGCGCGGCGCGGGCGGGATCGGGTTTCCAGCCGACCCGTCCCGCGGGCAACTCGGCCTCCGTCGGCAACGAGTAGGGCCGGATCTTGGGCAGTGACACGACTTTCATCCCTCCTTCGCCAGGGCGGCCAGTGCCGCCCGCAGCTCGCGCTTGCTCGTCTTGCCGACGCCGGTGACCGGGAACTCCGGCACCACCTGCACCAGATCGGGCACCTTGAACGCCGCCACCCCGCGTGCGCGGACGAACCGGCGGAGTTCCGCCGCGGTGGGCTCGGCACCGGCCGCGGGGACGACGTAAGCGCAGGTGCGCTCGCCCAGGTAGGGATCCGGGACCGCGACCACGGCGGCGTCGAGCACGCCGGGGTGGGCCATCAGGTGGTTCTCGACCTCTTCGGCGGCCACTTTCTCGCCACCGCGGTTGATCTGCTCCTTGGCCCGGCCGACCACTTCGAGATGTCCCGACGGGTGCTGTCGCACGAGGTCGCCGGTGCGGTAGAAGCCGTCTTCGGTGAACGCGGTCCTGTTGTGCTCGGTGGCGCGGTAGTAGCCGCGGATCGTGTACGGGCCGCGGGTCAGCAGCGCGCCGATCTCACCCGGCGCGACCACGTCGTCCGAAGTGGACAGTGGATCGTCCGGGTCCACGACACGGACCTCGTCGTCCGGGGAGATCGGGCGTCCCTGTGTGGCGAGGACGTACTCGTCCTGGTCGTCGAGGCGGGTGTAGCAGACCAGTCCCTCGGCCATGCCGAACACCTGTTGCAGACGGCAGCCCAGCGCGGGCCCGATCTTCTCGGCCAGTTCGCGGGCGCATTTCGCACCACCGACCAGCAGGACGTCCAAAGAGGACAGATCTCGGGTGGTGCGGGCGGCGGCCTGCGTCCACGCGGCGGCCAGCGGCGGCACGAGTCCGGAGATCGTCACGCCCTCGGCCTCGATCAGCCGGAACGCGGTGTCGGCGTCGGGCCGCGGCGCGAACACCGTCGCCGCGCCCGCGTGCAGCGCGCCCAGCAGGCCGGGCGAGCTGAGCGGGAAGTTGTGCGCGACCGGCAGCGCGGCCAGGTACACGCTTTCCGGGCGCAGGCCACAGATCCGGGCGCTTTCGCGGACGCTG
The DNA here is from genome assembly GCA_049998115.1 of Amycolatopsis sp. cmx-4-19. Lineage (GTDB taxonomy): Bacteria > Actinomycetota > Actinomycetes > Mycobacteriales > Pseudonocardiaceae > Amycolatopsis. The sequence goes on from JAEBEO010000009.1 coordinate 99,771, forward strand.
TAGAGGTAGTCGTCGTGCGTGCGCGGGATCAGCTTGGGCAGGCCGGTGCTGCCACCGGACAGCTGCAGGAACGCGACGCCCGAGGGATCCGGGTCCGGCAGCGCCCGCGGCGTGGCCGCCTCCAGCGCTGCGAACTCCTCCGTGCCGACGACGAACACCTCGCGCACCGACGGGATCCCGGTCGCGACCGCCTTCGCCATTCCCGCGTGGTCGAAGCGTTCGTGCTCGCCGACGGTCACGATCGCGGCGGCCTCGCTCTGTTCGGCGAAATGCCGCAGTTCGCTGGCCCGGTGCGCGGGAAGCGCGAAGACCGGCAGGGCACCGGCGCGCCACAGGCCGAACACGACGGAGGCGAACTCGGGCACGTTCGGCAGCTGCACGACGACCCGGTCACCCGCCCGGATCCCGGCCCTGGCGAAACCCGCCGCCAGCCGGTGCGCGCGCTCGTCCAGTTCCGCGAACGTCCAGCGCGTGGTCTCGCCGATCACGGCGGGACGTTCGGCGTAGGCCTCGGCGAGGCTGGTCAGCAGGGCACCGAACGTCTGGCCGCGCCAGTGTCCCGAGGCGCGGTAGCGGGCGGCGGTCTCCGGCGGCCACGGCACGTGATCGGCGTTCACGCCGCTCCCTCCAGGCCGAGCGCCCGCAGCAGGGTGCCGAATTTCGCGCCGGTTTCGGCGAGTTCGGCCTCCGGGTCGGACCCCGCGACGACCCCGGCGCCGGCGAACAGCCGCACCGTCCGGTCGCGGACCTCGGCGCAGCGGATCGTGACCACCCATTCGCCGTCGCCGTCCGGACCGGTCCAGCCCACCAGACCCGAGTAGTAGCCGCGGTCCTCGGGTTCGAGCGCGGCGATGGTGTCGCGGGCGAGCACGGTCGGGACGCCGCAGACGGCGGGCGTCGGATGCAGGGCCTCGGCCAGTGCGAGCGCGGACGAACCGGCGTCGGCGGGGTCGGCGAGCCGTCCGCTGATCCGGGTCGAGAGATGCCACATCGTGGGCGTGCCGATCACCTCGGGCTCGGCGGGGACGTCGAGGCCCACACAGAACCGGCCCAGCACCTCGGCGACCTGCGCGGCGACGTGGGCGTGTTCGGCACGGTCCTTTTCGGACGCCAGCAGGGCACCGATCCGGCGGGCGTTCTCGGCATCGTCGGCGACGCGCGGCCGGGAGCCTGCCAGCGGATTCGCCGTCACGACACCGCCACGACGGGAGACCAGCAGTTCCGGGCTGGCGCCGACCAGCGTGCGCGGCGCGGGTTCGCCCGGCGCGCTGACGTCGACGGCGAACGCGTGGGCCGCCGGGTCGGCGTGCACGAGCCGGGCGAGCAGCCGCGGCACGGCGACGGGGTCGCCAGCGGTGACGTCGAGGCAGCGGGCCAGCACGATCTTGCGCAGATCGCCGTCGCGGATCTCCTCCAGTGCCTTCGCGACGGCGCCGGTGTAGACCTCCGGCGCGGGTCTCGGGGTCACCGACCAGGCACCGCCGCCGAGCGGGGGGACCGCGCGGCCGGGGCCGGGTGCGCCTGCCCGGCGTACCACCGCGGGGACGACCAGGCTGCTCGGCGCGTCGGGCCGGAAACCGAGCGCCCCGGCCACGACGGGGTCGGTCACCCCCGCCACGAGCGCGGCGTCGAGGACTTCGGCGGCGGCGCGGGCTCGCCTGCCCAGCGCCGCGGTGACCGGCGAGTACACCCCGTCGCCCAGCAAGGATCCCCGTGCCGAGGAGTAGTAGAACGATCCGGGCAGGTAAGCCGCCAGTAGATCGGCCGCCTGGTGGACCGGCCTGGGTCGGGCCGGTGCTGGTGAGGACACGACAGCATTCCCTTTCGCAAATACTACTGGCCAGGCCCGCACTCAAGCCGTCCAGCGGTGCCACAGGCCGACGCGGAACGCGACCCCCCGGACACGCCGAACCCTTTTCGTTTCGGTTAGCCTAACCTAATCGTACGAGTCCGAATAGTCTTTGTTGCGTCATCGAGATCACCCCCGCAGCGTCGCCCCGCCGTCGACGTAGAGGTTCTGCATCGTGATATGCCGCGCGCGATCGGACGCCAAAAACAGGACGGCGTCGGCGATATCGGCGGGATCGGCTATCCGGCCCAGTGGTATGCCGACCCGGTATTGCTCCGGATTTCCCGCGATGACACGGTCCGCGCCGTTGTCGTCCGTCCACAGTAGACGCTGCATGTCGGTGTCCGTCGAACCGGGCGACACGATGTTGCACCGGATCCCGGAGCTGGCCAGTTCGAGGCCGAGGCAGCGGGTCAGCATGGTCGCCGCGGCCTTGGAAGCGGCGTAGGCGGCCATCCCGGTCCTCGGGACACCGGCCGCGTTCGAGCCGACCGTCACCAGCACACCGCTCCGGCGCGGCACCATCCGCCGGGAGATCTCCCGCAGAACGGTGAACACGCCGGTGGAGTTGACGGCGAACGTCGCCGCCCAGTCCTCGTCGCTGGTGTCGCAGACCGACCCCGGCTTCAGCACCCCCGCGACGGACGCCCCGATGCCGATCGGCCCGAGTTCGCGTTCGACCTCGCCGACCACCCGGGCCACGGCCGCGGGATCCCCGACGTCCGCGACGTAGGAGGTCACCCCGCTCCGCACGGGCGCTTCCACCAGGTCGACCGCGGCCACGATCGCGCCGGCGCCCGCCAGCCCGTCGACGACGGCGGCGCCGATCCCGCGCGCACCCCCGGTCACGAGCGCGACCTTGCCCTCGATCCCCTCCACGCACAACCACCCTTGTCCGATTGCTTAGCCTTGCCTAAGTTAGCGGGTGAAACCGGGCAAGGCGAGGGATCGGCACCGGTGATTCAGGCCACGTAGGGCCGAGGACCCGCTCAACCAGGCATGGGACAGGACTGCGGACCGCGTTCGCTTCCGCCGCCGCGCAAGGTGATCTGTGCCCTGCCGATCAGGGAGTCCCTTGCGGTGCACAGGATCTGATCGACAGCGCGTGCCGGGAGCGCGGCGACGTCGGCCGAAAGGGTCAGGGTGACCCCGTCCGGTCCGGTGGCCTGATCGAGGACCGCGGTGCCGGGCGGGACTTCGCTGGTGTACCGCTGTTCCCGTTCACTCTCGTCCGGTCCGGCGGCGAGCAGCTCGATCGTCTTCGCCGTGGACAGTTCTTCGGAGACCGAGCGCAGCACCCGCGCCGGTTGACCGCCGGACAAGAAGTAGAGGACCGCTCCGCTGGCAGGCCCCACCGGAGCGGGTGCCCCGGAGATCACCGCGCTCGGCCGGACGCCGCAGCCCGCCAAGGTGAGCACGAGCAACGGCACGAGCCAGTACTTCCTCATGCCTTCTCCTCCCGCCGGGGCAGGCGCAGCGTGAACACCGCGCCGCCGTCCGCGCCGTTCGCCGCGCCGAGGGTCCCGCCGTGCAGGCGCGCGTTCTCCCAGGCGATCGCGAGCCCGAGCCCGCTGCCACCGGAGCGCGCGCGTGCCGAATCCGCCTTGTAGAACCGGTCGAACACCTGCGGCAGCACCTCGGGTGCCAGCCCCGGCCCGCGGTCCGCGACCTCCAGGGTGATCCAGCCCTCCGCTCCGGCGAACCGGAGTGAGACCGGTTTTCGCCCGTGCCGCAACGCGTTCCCGACCAGATTCGCCACGATGACGTCGAGCCGTCGCGGGTCGAGCCGGGCGAACACCTCGGCGGGCAGGTCGCCCTCCACCTCGTCGGACCACCCTCGGATCCGCAAGGTCGCCCTCACCACCTCGGCGACGTCGACCTCCTCCAAGGCGAGGGAGGCCGCCCCCGCGTCGAACCGGGACACCTCGATGAGGTCGTTCACCAGCTGGGTCAGGTGGTACGTCTCGTCGATGGTCATCCGCGCCGCGAGTCCCGCGTCCCCGGACAGTTTCTCGTGCTCCAGCACGTCCGCGACCGCCGTCATCGCGGCCAGCGGGGTCCGCAGTTCGTGGGAGACGTCGGCGACGAACCGGCGCGCGTCGGCCTCCATCCGTTCCAGTTCGCGGACGTGGCGTTGCAACGCTTCGGCCGTCTCGTTGAAGGTCTGTGCCACCCCCGCCAGTTCGTCGGAGCCGCGGACGTCGATCCTGGTCCGCAGGTCGCCCTCCCCCAGCCGTCGCGCCGCGTCACCGAGTTCGCGCACCGGCCGGAGCACACCCCGCGCGGCCAGCAGCGCCAGCCCGATGGCGAAAACGAGTGCCACACCGCCGATCAGCCACGCGCGGGTGGCCAGTTCGTCGATGCTCAAGGCCTCCGGCACCATGTCGCGAGCGACGTAGGCCTCGATACCCGACGCCTGCCGCTGCCCGGCCGGAAGCGCGACGGTGAGCCTGGTGCCCACCATCAGCATCGGCGTGCCCTCGACGACAACACGTTGCCAGGCAACGTTTCCCGCTCGGACCCGGTCGGCGAGTTCGGGAGAGATCAGCGAGCGCAGCTGCTCGTTCCCGGTCGCCTTGTCCCCGTACAGCACCAGGGAACTGAGGTCGCGATCGGCCAGTACGCCGCTGATCCGGCTCAGCGTCCCGTCGCTCGGCGGGAGCGGGCCGAGCGGGTACAGTGCGCTGACCTTGTCGACCAGGACACGCGCGGTGGCGTCTTGCGACTGTTGCAGGACCATGGTGCGGGACTGCACGTAGGTGCCGCCGGCGACGGTGGCCGCGGTGATCACGACGAGCAGGCTGAACGCCAGCAGGAGCCGGGTACGCAGTCCCCAGAGTTTCACAGCGGCCCGAACCGGTAGCCGAAGCCGCGGACGGTCTGCACGTACACCGGCGAGGAGGAGTCGTCCTCGATCTTCGCCCGCAGCCGCTGCACACAGGCGTCGACGACCCGGGAATCGCCGAAATAACCGTGCTCCCACACGCTTTCCAGCAGATACTGGCGGCTGAGCACCCGGCCGGGGACATGGGACAGCTCCAGCAGCAGCCGCAGTTCGGTCGGCGCGAGCCCGACGGGCCTGCCGCCCTTGGTCACCACCAGCCCGGCCCGGTCGATGACGACGTCGCCGTGCTGCTCGATCCCGGGTGGCGCCGGCGCCTTGTTGCTGCGCCGCAGCACCGCGCGGATCCGTGCCTCGATCACCTGGGCCCTCGCCGGTTTGACCACGTAGTCGTCCGCGCCGGCGGCGAGCCCGGCCACGACGTCGATGTCGTCGTTGCGCGCGGTGAGCATGATGATCGGGAGGTCGCCCGCCGCCCGGATGCGGCGGCAGACCTCGAAACCGTCGAGACCGGGCAGCATCAGGTCGAGCACGACGACGTCCGGCGGCCGCGACGCGAGCCGTGCCAGGCCCTCCTCGCCGGTGGCCACCGCCTCCACCGCGTGCCCGCGACCGCCCAGCGCCATGCTGAGCCCGTCGCGGACGGCCTGATCGTCTTCGATGAGCAGCACCCTGGGCATGCCGACGACTATCGCAGCGCCGGACGGAATCCGCTCGTCCATGACGCCCCAGCGTGCCCGTCCCGCTTCCGCGGAGCGTCCGCGGAATGTCTTCGTTCTGTCACAGCGTGGTCCGTGCGGAACGGTGACAATTCCGTCGGCGTCCGTTGACGCGCCGGGGATCGGCGTGGGACGAGCGTCGCCGACTGTGGACGGTATGAACGAACGACGGGTTTTCGCGAGGGTCACCCGGCTTCTCGCGACACTGCTGCTGATCCCGGCCTGGCTGCGCTCCCCCGGCCGCGCCCGGCGGCTCGCCTGCGGATGGGCGTTGTCGCTGCGCTTCCCGGCCGAGGACCTTTCCGGGCTCACCGCCGGGACCCTTGCCGCGTTCACCGCCGCCAGGACCGAGGCGTTCTGGCGGCACCGCACGCTGATCGGCCTCACCTCGGGCCACCGGGACGCCGCCGAACAGCACCGGCTGTTCCTCGCCGAGGTCGCCGCGACGGGATCGGAGGAGGCCGCCCGGCGCCGGGTCCTCCCCGCCGCGGACTCGGTGCACGTGCGGGGTGTCGCGCTGGACATCCGGCCGCGCGAAGGCGCTCAGTGGCTGGAGGACCACGGCGCGCGTTTCGCGCTGTACCGGACCTACGACAACGAATGGTGGCATTTCGAGCACCATCCCGGCGAGGTCGCGCCCCGGCGCTTGCCCCACCCCGGCCGGCAGGCGACCGGCGACACCCACACCCGCGTTTAGTCCTCTAAACGCGCCGGTCGCCGGGGTTCTCGACGGTCACGTGCGGGGCCAGCGCCGCCAGGAAGTCGGCCGCGTCGAAGATCTCGCCCGCGGAAACCACCCCGCTCGCCTTCACCCGCCCGTCGAGCACCCGCTGCACGGCCTCCACCACCAGCGGGGCCGTGACCGCGTAGATGTCCTGCCCGCGCGCGACGATCCGCCGCTCCTCCCCGCCGGAACGCACGACGACGTCGACCAGGAACGTCTGCGAAGACCGGCCGCTCTCGTCCGCCGCCGCGGGCGCCGGCGTGTCGGCGCCGACGACCTCCTTCGCCGCGTTCGTGGTCATGTACGTGACCACCTCGGGAATGGCCAGATGACTCGGGACGGTGACGACGTCGGCCATGGTGAACTCGCCCAGCACCGCCTTCTTTCCCACCGGCGCGGGGAAATCCCAGTCCAGCGTCGGCAGCGCGTCGTCCCGGTGCTCGATCCGGCCGCCGGAGAACCGGAGCCGCCGCCCGTCCCGCCGATCACGCGAGACCCTCCCGGCCGCCCTGGTCCCGGCCGTCGGGTGCCAGCTGCTCAGCGCGTAGGCGATATGCGCTTCGTCGGCCGACGCCCAGTCCCCCATCGCGGCGGTGACCAGCAGGTCGCCGAGGCCACCGAAGAAGGCCATCGCCGGGATGATCGTCGCCCCCTCGGCGCGATCGGTGAACTGGGCGAAGGTGTCGATGTTCGCTTCGATCTCGGCCGCGACGTCCAGGTACGGGATCCCCGCCCGCAGCGCCGCCTCGACCACCGGCGAGCCGGTGTCGGCGAACGGCCCGGCGGCGTTGATCACCGCGTCGGCGCCTTCCAGCGCCTGGTCGAGTGAGGCCGCGACGCCGATCGCGGCCTGCCGCGGCTCGATTCCCGGCCCGGCGACCGCACGGAGCCTGCCCTCGTCCCGTCCGAGGGCGAGGACCCCGAAGCCGCGCTCGCGCAGTTCCGCCACCACGAACCGCCCGGTGTGCCCGTAAGCACCGAACACCGCGACCTTGTACCCCGTACCCATCGGTTCTCCTGCCCTCGGCTGATCCACTGTGGACCATCCTGCCGACGCATCCGGTCTGCCGACAGTGTCTGGAACGCCATCATGCGTACACTTTCGGACATGACCACTGTCGCCCTCGCCGCCACCGACGGGATGCTGCATTTCGAGCTCGCCATCGCCTCCGAGGTCTTCGGCAACGGTGTGCCCGGCCACGGCTCCTGGTACGACCTCGCCGTCTGCGGTTCGGCGGCGGTCCGGGTCGGCCGGTTCACCCTCGCGCCCGAGCACGGGCTCGACCACCTGGCCCGCGCGGACACGGTCATCGTCCCCGGCTGGGCCGACATCGACGTCGATCCGCCCGCCGACCTCGTCGAGGCCGTCCGCACCGCCTACGAGGCGGGTGCCCGGGTGGCGTCCCTGTGCACCGGCGCGTTCGTGCTGGCCGCCGCCGGTCTGCTGGACGGCCGCCGCGCGACGACACACTGGGCGCACACCGACGAGCTGTCCACCCGCTACCCGCTGGTCGAGGTCGACCCGGACGTCCTCTACGTCGACAACGGCCGCGTGCTCACCTCCGCGGGCAAGGCCGCGGCACTGGACCTGTGCCTGCACCTGGTCCGCTCAGACCACGGTTCGGCGATCGCGAACACCGTCGCGCGCCGCCTGGTCGTCCCGCCGCATCGCGCGGGCGGCCAGGCCCAGTTCGTCACCGCCCCGGTCCCCGACCAGGACGACCATCCGCTCGGCGGGCTGCTGCCCTGGATCACCGAACGGCTGGACCGGCCGCTGACCGTCGAAGACCTCGCACGCCAGGCGAGTATGAGCTCACGCAACCTGGCACGGCATTTCCGGACATCCACCGGCACCACCCCGTTGCGCTGGCTGCTGGTCCAGCGGATCCGGCGCGCGCAGGAATTGCTGGAGCGGACCGACGACAGCGTCGACGCCATCGCGGAGGCCACCGGGATGGGCACCGCCGCGACGCTGCGCCGCCACTTCAACCGCACGGTGGGTGTCCCGCCGGACAGCTACCGGCGTACTTTCCGCGACCGGGTCGGCCCGGCCGCGCGCTGACGGGATCGCCGCGGCAGGATCGGATGCCGGACCCCCGCCGCGATGTGGCCGCCGCCGGTGGTCCCGGGATTGTCAGCCCAGCGCCTTCGCCAGGCGCCGCAGTCCTTCCGCGATGGTCTCCGGCGCGTGCGCGGCGAACGACAGCCGAAGAGCCGACGGGTCCGGCTCCCCCACCTGGAACGCCGAACCCGGCACGAAAGCGACGTCGTGCCGCAGCGCCTCGGGCAGCAACCGGTCGGTGTCCGCGCCTTCGGGCAGGGTGACCCAGACGAACATCCCGCCGTCGGGATCGGTCCATCCGGTCCCGGGCGGCGTGCTCGCGGGGAGTTCGGCCAGCATGGCGTCACGCCGCACACGGTAGGTCTCGCACAGCCGCCGCACGTGCGCGTCGAGATCCGCGGAGGCCAGGTACTCGGCCGCCGCGGCCTGGTCGACGGTCGAGGTGTGCAGATCGCTCGCCTGTTTGAGGATCGCGACGCGGCGCAGGAGTTCGTGCGGCGCCTTGAGCCAGCCCAGCCGCATTCCGGGTGCGATCACCTTCGAGAAACTGCCGAGGTAGATCGTCCGGTCGGCGAGTTCCGGACGCGCCGAAAGCGGTTCTTCGCGTTCGCCGCGGTAGCGCAGTTCGTGGTACGGGTCGTCCTCGACGAGCCAGAACCCGTGGCGCGCGATCACTTCGGCGAGCGCGCGACGACGTCCGGGGCCGATCGTGCGGCCGGACGGATTGGAGAACGTCGGGACGAGGTAGAGCAGCGAAGGCCGTTCCCTGGCCGCGATCTCGTCCAGCGCGGCCGGGTCGATCCCCTCGTCGTCGCCGGGAACGGGCACGATCCGCGCCTCGGCGAGCTGGAAACATTGCAGGGCGGACAGGTACACCGGCTGCTCCACCAGCACGACGGCACCGGGATCGAGCAGCGCGGTGCTCAGCAGCTGCAGTCCTTGCTGCGAACCGGTCGTCACCAGCAGATCGTCCACAGTGGCCGGAAGGCCGCGTCCGGTGAGCCGCTCGGCGAGCAGTGCGCGCAGCCGCGGGTTACCCTCCGTCGGCGAGTACTGCAGGGTGCGGCGGGCAGGCTCGTCGGCGAGTGCCCGGTCGAAGGCGGCGCGGAGGCCGTCCACATCGAACAGTTCGGGCGCGGGCATCCCGCCGGCGAAGGAGATCACGCCCGGGCGGGCGGTGAGCGCGAGCAGGTCGCGCACGGGGGAACTGGTGACGCCGTCCATACGACGGGCGAGGGGAAGGGACACGGCCGCTCCTCGGGGTCTTCGGTCCTTCGCGCAGTGCAGCCACCGGGGATCCGCCCGTACGAGCAAGCAACTGCGGCCAGGATATCAGCACTAGACTGGTCGTCGTGCCACTCGTGGAAATCACCTACGCGCCTCACCTTCCCGAAGCCAAGCTGCGCGAGCTGGGCTCGGTCCTGCCGCATCTCGTGTCCCTCGCGGTGGAGTGCCCCGAAGAGCCCTACGACGGCGATCTGCAGCCTGGTGACGTGGAACTGCGCTTCCGGCAGCCGGGCCCGTTCGATCGCTTCGGACTCGACCTGCTGGTCGAGGTCCGGTCCAAAGGGTTCCCGAGCCGGGCCGAAAACCGCCAGGAACGCGTGGACCTGCTGCGCACGAGTATCGAGTCCGCGACCGGGATCGACGACGTCGGCGTGTATCTCTCGCTGCCGGTGGCGGCCTGGTCGCAATCGGACTAGGCCGTGTCCTGTGAGTCCGTTCGATGGGCGACTTGCGGGACACGGACTAGCCCTCCCCGAAGACGTGCCGCCGGACGAAGGGACTCCGGAACTTGCCGCCCGGGTCGAGTCCGGTGGCCAGCGCGCGGAAGTCGGGCAGCCGCGGATAGTCCGCGGCCTGGTGGAAGAGCTTCCCCCAGTGCGGCCGGACACCGAGGGGCGCCAGGCGTTCCTCGATCACCGGGAGCAGCGCGATGACCGCGTCCCGCTCCGGCCGCCAGGTGAAATGCAGCGCCAGGCGGTCACCCCCGTGGAACGGGCTGAGCCACAGCTCGTCCGCCGCGACCGTGCGGATCTCCGAGGTGAGCAGCACGGGTGCCAGCCGGTGCCCGAGGCCGCGCATCGCCTCCATGGCGGCGACAGCGTGCTCGACGGGGACGAAGTACTCGGACTGCAGCTCGTCGCCGACGCTCGGCGTGAAGTCCAGCCGGAAATGCGGGATCCGTTCGTGCCATGGCCCCGGCACCCCGAGCTGCCGCGTGCAGTTGCCCGCCGGGACGCCCGCGGCGTGGGCGGGATGGCGCGGCCCGGCCGCGGCCCTGGCACCGAAGAAGTCCTCCCCCGGCTGCCCCGCCCCCTTGACCCAGACCTGGTCGATCGTGTCGCGGGCCCAGTTCGTGAACATGCTGACGCTGTGGCCCGAGTCTTGGATCTGCTCGAAACGCTCGTACGCGGATTCCCACGGCAAGCCGTCGAACACGTCTTGCCGGAGCTCGAAAGCGGGCACCAGGTCGAGGGTCAGCCGGGTCACCACGCCCAGCGCGCCGAGGCCGACGACCACGCCGTCGTGGTGTGAGTACGTCTTCAGCTCGCCGTCCGCGGTGACCAGGTCCACACCGGACACGGCCGACGCGAGACTCTGGTTGCGGCGCCCGGAACCGTGGGTCGCCGTCGCGACGGTGCCCGCCACCGTGCAGTGGGGCAGCGACGCGAGGTTGGCCAGCGCGAACCCGGCCGCGTGCACCTGGGCCGCGATGTCGCCGTACCGGGCCGCCGCCGGAACCGTGATCGTCGCGGTGTCCGTGTCGATCACGGCCTCCGCTTCGAGCCCGGAGAGGTCGACCTGGACGCCGTCCGGGCAGTCCGCGATGTCGTTGAAGCAATGCCTGCTGCCGAGTGCCTTGACCGCCGGTGCGGCGGCGACGGCTTCCTGGACCTGTTCGACCGTCCGCGGGCAGAGGATCCGTTCCGCGCCGAAGGTCTGGTTTCCCGCCCAGTTCGTCTCGCCCACCGAGGCAGCCTACCCAGGCTAGATTGCGGGGTATGGCTTCACCGCGAGGAGGTTCGCACTGACTGGCATCACCGGTGAGCTGGTGTCCATCGCGCTCCTGCTGCTCGTCCTGGCCTTCGCGGTGATACGGCCCCGCGGCCTGCCGGAAGCGGTCGCCGCCGTCCCCGCCGCGGGGATCGTCCTGCTGGTGGGGGCGATCTCGATCCCCGACGCCGTCGACGAGGTGGGCAGGCTGGCCCCGGTCGTCGGCTTCCTCGCCGCGGTTCTCGTCCTGGCCAAGCTGTGCGACGACGAGGGACTGTTCCCGGCGGCCGGCACGCTGATGGCCCGGTTCGCCCGCGGGCAGCCGCGGCGGCTGCTGCCCGCGGTGTTCGCCGTCGCGGCCGCGGTCACCGTGGTGCTCAGCCTCGACGCCACCGTCGTGCTGCTGACGCCGGTCGTGTTCGCCACCGCCGCGCGGATGGGTGCGCGGGCCAAACCGCATGCCTACGCCTGCACGCATCTGGCCAATTCCGCGTCGCTGCTGCTGCCGGTGTCCAATCTGACCAATCTGCTCGCCGTCGCCGCGACCGGCACCTCCTTCCTCCGCTTCACGGCGCTGATGACCCTGCCGTGGCTGGCCGCCGTGCTCACGGAGTACCTGGTGTTCCGCCGGTTCTTCGCCGCGGACCTCGCCGCCGAGCCACGCGGTGGCAACGTGGTCGCCGGGCAGAAGGTCCCCGCGTTCGTCCTCGTCGTGCTCGGCCTGACGCTGGCCGGGTTCGTGGTCACCTCGCTGCTGGACCTCGGTCCCGCATGGGCCGCGTTCGCCGGCGCGGCCGTCCTGGCCTGCCGCGCCCTCGCGCGGCGCCGGACCTCCCCCACCGCGATCGTGCGGTCGGCGAGCATTCCCTTCCTGGCGTTCGTGCTCGCGCTCGCGATCGTGGTCCGCGCCGTCGTCGACAACGGCCTCGACGAAGCACTCGGCCACCTCATCCCCACGTCGAGCACGTTCCCCGCGCTGCTCGCCGCCGCCGCGGTCGCGGCCGTCCTCGCCAACCTGATCAACAACCTGCCCGCCGTGCTCGTCCTGCTGCCGCTGGCCGCCGCGGGCGGGACGCCGGTGGTGCTGGCCGTGCTGATCGGGGTCAACCTCGGGCCGAACCTGACCTACGTCGGTTCCCTGGCGACGTTGTTGTGGCGCCGGATCCTGCACCGGCACGACACCACGGCGGACCTGGGCGAGTTCACCCGGCTCGGCCTGCTCACCGTGCCCGCCTCCCTCGTGCTCGCCGTCGCGGGCCTGTGGGCCGGGCTCGCGCTGATGCCTTGATTCCACTCAGTGAGAGAATGGCCGGATGTCCGGGAACCTCTCCACACCGGGGGCGAGCGTCACGTCGAGGGTGTTCGCCCTCCTCGGCGCCTTCGACGCCGACAGCCGCTCACTGTCGCTGACGGAACTGGCGGACCGCGCGGGAGTGCCGCTGCCCACGGCGCACCGGCTCGCCCGCGAACTGGTGACCTTCGGCGCGCTGGAGCGGCGGGAGGATCGCTACACCGTCGGCAGGCGGCTCTGGGACCTCGGTTTGCTCGCCCCCGTCCAGTACGGACTGCGGCAGGTCGCGGCCCCGTTCCTGCAGGACCTCTACGGCGCGACCGGCGCCACCGTGCACCTCGCCGAACGGGACGGCACCCAGGTGCTCTACCTCGACAGGCTGTCGGGGAACGCGTCGGTGCCGGTGGTCAGCCGGATCGGCGGGCGGCTGCCGATGCACGCCACCGGGGTCGGGAAGGTCCTGCTGGCCTGGGCGCCGGAGGACGTCCAGCAGCAGGTGCTCGCGTCCCTGACACGGATCACGCCGTACACCATCACGCAGCCCGGACGGCTGCGCGAGCAGCTACGGCGGGCTCGCCGCGAGGGCCACGCGCAGACCATCGAGGAGATGAGTCGGGGCGCGTGCTCGGTCGCCGTCCCGATCCGGCCGTCCGCCACGGACGACGTCGTCGCGGCACTCGGCCTGGTCGTCCCGGATCTGAGCCGTGGCCGCGCGCGGCTCGTCGCGGGACTCCAGGTCGCGGCCGCCGGGATCGGCCGCAGCCTGCGGGTTTCACTGAGCGAAAGGGAACACTAGGCGATCGGTCGGCAGGCGCGCAGACTCCTGTCATGCGCACCCCAGTCGCCATCGTCGGCGCCGGCCCCGCCGGACTGCTCCTGTCGCATCTGCTCGGCCGGGCGGGCGTCGAATCGGTGATCGTGGAGACCCGCTCGCGGGAGTACGTCGAGGCGCGGATCCGGGCGGGCATCCTCGAACAGTCCACAGTGGACGTTCTGTGCGAAGCGGGACTCGGCGACCGGCTCGACCGCGAGGGCGACGAGCACCGCGGCATCTACCTGCAGTGGCCCGAAGAACGGCATCACCTCGACTTCATGGACCTGGTCGGGCGCGGCGTCACGGTGTACGGCCAGACCGAGGTCACCAAGGATCTCGGCAAGGCACGGGAGGCGGACGGCCAGCAGATCCGGTACGAAGTCAGCGACACCGCCGTACACGATCTGGAAACCGGACATCCCTACGTCACTTTCACCGGCCCGGACGGCACAGCGGAACGCCTGGACGCGGACGTCGTCGTCGGCTGCGACGGCTCCTTCGGCCCGTGCCGCACCGCCGTCCCCGACGCCGCGAAACAGACCTGGGAACGCACCTATCCGTACTCGTGGCTGGGAGTACTCGCCGACGTCGCCCCGTCGACCGATGAGCTCATCTACGCCTGGCATCCCGACGGTTTCGCCATGCACTCGATGCGCTCGGCCACTGTCAGCAGGCTGTATCTGCAGGTGCCCAACGGAACCGACGTCGCCGCGTGGTCCGACGACCGGATCTGGGCAGCCCTCGCGGCACGGCTCGGCCACGGCCAGAACGGCTGGACCCTCACGCCGGGGCCGATCATGGACAAGAGCGTGCTGCCCATGCGCAGCTTCGTCCAGCAGCCTTTGCGGCACGGCAGGCTGTTCCTGGCGGGCGACGCCGCCCACATCGTGCCGCCCACCGGCGCCAAGGGCCTCAACCTCGCCGTCGCCGACGTCGCCCTCCTCGCGCCCGCACTGGCGGCATTGGTACGCGACAAGGATCCCAGGCTCGCCGACGCCTACTCCGACACCGCCTTGCGCCGGGTCTGGCGGTGTACGCATTTCTCGTGGTGGATGACGACGATGCTGCACCGGTCGGAGGATCCGTTCGACGCGCAGCTGCAGCTCTCGCAACTGCGCTGGCTCGCGCGGAGCGAGGCGGGCAGGACGGGACTGGCGGAGAACTACGCGGGACTGCCGATCGGGTTCTGAGCCCGGTGGATGGTGTTGCGAAAGCCACTTTCGCAACCTTCAACGTTGCGAAAGTGGCTTTCGCGACACCCGCCACGGGGAAGTCTTCTGGTCCGGTTTTCGAGAGAGTCTGGCTAGCCTCGAACGATGGTGACATCTTCGATCCTGGACCTGGCAGGCCTGGCGACCCCGATGGCCATCCGTGTGGCCGCGACACTCGGCCTCACCGAACGCATGGGAAGCGCGGGAGAGACCGCGGCGTACCTCGCGGAGGCGACCGGGACGTCCCCCGGTCCGTTGGAATGCCTGCTCGATCACCTGGTGTCGGTGGGCGTCTTCGCTCTCGACACGGCGTCCGGCCGCTATCGCCCGACGAGTCTCGGTGACCAGATGCGCGAGTTCGGGCCGCTGCTCGACATCACCGCGGCCGGTGGTCGCGCGGAACTCGCGTTCGTGGACCTGCTCGGCACGATCACGACCGGGAAACCCGCCTACGCCGAACGCTACGGACGCGACTTCTGGGCCGACGTCGACCTCGATCCGGAGTTGCGGCGCTCATTCGACTTCCTGATGACGTGGCGTATCGAGCGCGAGGCGCCGCAGGTCGCCGAACGGTGCGACTGGAGCCGGTTCCCGGACATCGTCGACGTCGGGGGCGGCAACGGCACGATCCTCGCGGCGATCCTCGAGGCCCATCCCGGCGTCCGCGGCCGGGTCCTCGACCTGGCACCGGCGACCGCCGCGGCCGCCGAGAGGTTCGCCGAGGCCGGGCTCGGCGATCGGGCGGGCACCATCACCGGAAGCTTCTTCGACCCGATGCCCGGTGGCGCCGACGTGTACGTCCTGTCCGACATCTTGCACGATTGGGACGACGAGCATGCCCGAAAGATCCTCACCGAATGCGGCCGGGCCGCCGCTCCCGGCGGCCGGGTCATGGTGATCGAACTGGTGCGGGGCCGCGGCGCCGACACGGCGACCGACCTCTTCATGCTGATGTGTTACGCCGGCCGGGAACGGACGGTCGAGGAACTGGGCAGGATGGGGGCCGAGTGCGGACTCGTCCTTGAAGGGTCGGCGCCGGTCTCGGACGAGCGGACGGCGGTGGAGTTCCGGGTGGCGCCGCAAGGTGGCGGAAACGGGTAGCCGTCGACGTCGGTGAAGGGGATGTTCGATGCAGGACTACGGCCTCGACATGCTCGACCCGGCCCGTCGCGCCCACTACCGCAGGATGCTGGGCGACCTGGTGATCGAGTACCTGAAGGCCCGAAACCCCCACCCCACCGCGGGTGAGCGGGCGGGAACAGACCCTTCGTCACTTCAGGTCAGTCCCGGCCAGCCTCGTCGCAGGTAGGCGAAAGCGGCGTCCAGCGCGGCCGGCGGATCGGGTTCCGTGCCCGCCAGGTCGGGGATCTCCAGCACGTAGCGGGCGAGCAGGCGCACGGAGAAGTCGTCCTGTCCGGTCTGCTCGGCGATCACCCTGGTCAGCGCCGACTCGCAGCCGGTCCACAGTGTCCTGGCGTAAGCACGCAACGCCGGGGTGGCGACGACGAGGTCCGCGACCTGGCGCGACACCGGATCGGGCGCCGGGTCGAACGGGCCGCGGGTCGCGAGGAAGTCGCGCAGCGCGTCCAGGATCGAGACGCCGTCCGCGCGATCCCGCACCGCCGCGGCCAGCGCCTTCTCACGTTCCTGCCCGCCGCCGAGGACCAGCGCCTCCTTGCCGCCCGGGAAGTGGACGAACAGTGTCGACACCGCCGTGTCGGCGGCGTCCGCGATCTCGGCGGTGGTGACGTTGTCGAAGCCCCGCTCCAGGAACAGCTCCCGCGCCGCCGTCGACAAGGCATGACGGGTCGCCGCCTTCTTGCGTTCACGTCTGCCTGGCTCTCCCATGCGGTCAGCCTACATCGGACTCACTCCGAACTCGGAGAGTATGTATATTCGAATCATTACGACTTTGAACTAGGGGCCACTATGCCGCACTGGGACGTCCACCATCCGCCTCGCGCCGAGGGCAAGACCTTCCTCGTCACCGGGGGCAACGCGGGGATCGGCTACTTCGTCGCCGAACAGCTCGCCGGGACCGGGGCCGCCGTGCTCCTCGGCAGCCGGAACGCCGCCAAGGCCGACGCCGCGCTGACGTCGATCCGGTCCCGCGTCCCGGACGCGCGGCTCGGACATCTGCAACTCGACCTCGCCGACCTCGCGTCGATCAAGTCCTCCGTGGACACACTCGGGATCGAACGGCTCGACGCGGTCGTCTGCAACGCGGGTGTCCTGCTGGAGGAACCATCCCGGCGCGAAACCGCCGAGGGCAACGAGCTGATGTTCGCCACCAACCACCTCGGGCATTTCGTGCTGGTCCACCACCTGATGCCGCTGATGGAGGCGGGTGGGCGCGTCGTCACGACGGGCAGTTTCGTGGGCAAGTCCGCGGAACTCGACCTGGACGATCTCCAGAACCAGCGGGACTACCGGCCCAAGCGCACCTACGCGCGTTCGAAGCAGGCGCAGATGCTGTTCGCCTTCGAACTCGATCGGCGGCTGCGCGCGGCCGGGAGCGGGATACTGAGCGTCGTCGACCATCCCGGTGGCGCACTCGACTCCCTGACGCCGCCCCGCCCGGTGCACCCGGAGCCGAGCGGGCGGAAGTTCCCCGCCGGGATTCTCCTGCACGGCAAGGAAGCCGGTGCCTGGCCGGCGGTCCGCGCGGTACTGGATCCGGACGTGCGCGGCGGGGAGATGTTCGGGCCGAGGGTGTTCGGCCTGCGCGGGGAACCCCGGCTCGAACCGGTCCGCGGCAGGCTGGCCGACGCCGGACTCGCCGACCGGTTGTGGACGGCGAGCGCCGACCTGACCGGCGTCGGGATCAGGTCATGAATCCGGTGCCGACAACCGCACGAACTCGGGTGTCTCGTCGAGCCGGACCCGGAGGATCGGCACCGCCTTGTCGAGCGGATCGCCCTTGTCGTCGAAGGAGATCATCCCGCTCGCGCCCGGTACGGCCAGTTTGCCGTGGAGCCGGTTCCTCGCTTGCAGCACGTCCTGTGCCGTCGCCTGCGCCGGAGCCAGCCGGGGAATGCCGCGAATGGCCCAGACGACGGTGAGGACCGCGTCGTGGGCGAGGATCGCCACGCCGTCGTCCAGCCGTTCCTGCGGGAACACCGCGCGGAAACAACCGGTGCACTGGGGTTCCTGGAAACTCGCCACGGCGGTCGGGTTGAACGCCTGCGGCTCCCTCGTCCACGCCTCGGGGTGGGCCAGTCCCGGCGCGAACACCGTGACGTTGGTCCGCAACCCCCGCTGCATCTCCGGGCCCGGCGGCCCGATCAGGCCGAGGTCACCGGTCAGGACCGTGATCTGCCGGTCGAGACAAGGACGTTGCGCCAGCTCGGCGACGAAGGCGGTCAGGTGGCTCTCGCGCCCGGCGAAGTAGACCACCTCGGGCTGGTTGCCGCAGATGTTCGGCATCATCTGCAGGAACGTGTTCTCGATCCCGGGCAGGCTGGAGTCGTACTCCTCGGTCCGGCCGACGATCTTGTGCGTGTCGTCGGCGAATCTGCGGGTGAACGCGGTCGCCAGCGTCTTCGGGTAGAGGTCGCCCGGGTTGACGTCCCGCACGATCGTCGCGGTACTCGCGGTCGGCTTCACGTAGCTCGCCGCGGCCAGCCCATAGGTGGAGCTGGTCGGCGAAACCCGCATGAAACCGGGGATCTCGGAGAACTCGTCCGCGGCGAGTTGCGAGGCGATCACCGGGATGCGGTTCTCGGACAACCGCCGGACCGCGTCGCGGGCGGTACCGAGACTCAGCCCGATCCCGGTCACCGCGACCAGCCGTTCGGAGGTGACCCGGCCGACGAGATCCGCCACCACGGGTTCCCACTGCCCGAGCCGGCTGCCGGGATTGGCCAGGAGCAGGCGGACCAGCGGCACGCTGCCCCAGGACTGCGTCGTGTTCGCCCGGTGCTGCGCGATGTAGGCGCCCTGCACTTGATGCCGCACCCACTCGAAGGACAGGATGTCGTGGTCGGCCAACGTCATCGGCAGGAAGACCGCGATCGAGACGTACGGCTTTCCCGAAGCGGCGACGGCCTCGTTTTCGGCACGGATGTGCTCTTCGACGTCCTGGATTTCCGGCGAGAACACGTAACTGCCGTCCGTGACGCCTACGCATTCCCCGGTGTCGCCGCGTTTCTCCACCCCGGTACCGCAGGTCCGGCGTGCCTCGCTGATCGCGGGCACCACGACGAACGCGGCGACGAGCACGATCGCGAGGGCGAGCACTCCGCCGCCGGCCAGCAGCCATTTCGACCACGTCGGCCGGGGTGCCCTGATCCGGTCACCCGGCCCGGTCATCGGTAGCCCTCCGCCCGTTCGTGCAACAGGATCGATCCCCGGCCCCTGCCCTGCGCCAGCTGATGGAAACCACCTTCTATCGTCGAGTCCAGCGTGCCGCCGGGGTCGCCGAGCGGGTCACGGGAGATCCAGAGCGCGACGATCAGCCAGGCCAGCGTGGTCCCGAGTTCGTCACCGTCCCGGCCGACATGGAACTCGACCTGGTCGTACGGTTCGGACTTCTTCGCCAGCCGGTTGGGTGCCGCGGTGATGATG
Organism: Amycolatopsis sp. cmx-4-19; assembly: GCA_049998115.1. Classification (GTDB taxonomy): domain Bacteria; phylum Actinomycetota; class Actinomycetes; order Mycobacteriales; family Pseudonocardiaceae; genus Amycolatopsis. Next base: position 118,846 of record JAEBEO010000009.1, read on the forward strand.
TCGAGTTCGGCAAGCCAGGTCTCGGCGGTCGCCGCGTCGAATTCGGCGTGCCGTGTCCCGTCGAACGGGCGGCGCAGGTGCTCGACCGCCGCCGCGACGTTCTCCAGCGCGAGATCGTGGTAGCGCGCCGCGACGCTCCGGCCGTTCTTCTCGTAGTGGTCGCGGCACCGGGTGTGCACCCGTTCCCAGTTGAGCGGATGATCCTCACCCCGGGAAGCCAGTTCCTGCAACAGGATCCGCCGCAGCCACGGATGCAGCACGTACCGCGGTTCCACACCGGGCTCCGCCCGCAGCCACAGCCGGTCGCCGAGTTCCTTGAACAGCGCGCCCTCCCCGGCTGGATTGCGCAGATCGAGGATCTCCCGGTGGAACAACATCTCCACGTCCAGCGCGGCGCTCGCGGTGACCAGTTCCTGCTGGCTCGCCGCGGAGAAGTCCTGCAGCAGGTAGTCCCGCATCCGGTCGAGCAGGAGCTCGCCGGAGCCGTCCGGTTCGGTGACCGGGGTGTGCAGCGTCGCGCGCAGGGTGCCGGGTTCCCTGGCGTCGTACTGGCTGGCCAGCGCGGCGATGGCGCCGGCGAGCCCGCCGGGATGCCCGTCGGTGAGGCGGTGCAGGAACCGCGGTATCCGCGACGCCGGGTGGATGTCGCTGCCTGCCGCCACATCGACGACGTCCTCTTTGGACAGTGTGCCCAGTTCGAGGAGGTACCAGGGATGCCACCGCGACTCCGGCCGGTCGGGGCCGGGCTGCCAGTCGGCCTCCACCTCGGACGGCTGACGTGGCGCGGGGTTGCGGAGCCCGTTGGTCCGGTGCGCGGTGGGGCGCCGGTGGTCCGGGGTGCCGCGATGCCGGGTCAGCAGCGACCAGCTCTCGTTCCACTCCGGATTCCAGTTCCGGCTGGTGACGAGTACGGCCAGCGGATCGGCTTCGCCACCCGCGCGGTGGCGTGCCTCGGTCAGGGCGTGCAGGAAGTCCCGGCCGCCGGGGGTATGCGCGTTGTCGAGCAGGATCACGCTGTTGAGCGTCCGCCGGGACCGGTTGAGCCCGGAGTAGTTCCGGCGCAGGTCCGCGAGGAACGCGTCGCAGAAGGTGGCGTCGACGGTGGCCCGGTCCTCGTCGTCACCCTGCGCGTGTTTGGCGATCTCGATCAGGAAGTCCTCGTGATCGCCCGCCCCGGCGGGCAGGACCTTCATCTTGCCGACCAGCCGTCTGCGGTCGTACCAGCTGAGACCACGCAACAGGAGGTCGGTCGCCTCGGGCCAGCCCTTGAGGCTTCCGGCAGGCGCGACACCGCCCGCCAGCCGCACGACGTCCACGATCGCTTCGCGGTTCTGTTCGAGCGGCCGGTTCTCCGCCAGCAGCGCCCGCAGTTTGCGCAGGGCGGCGCGGCGATCGTGCAGCTCCATCGGCGCGCCGAGGACGAGCATGCACAACCACAGCCGGGGAAAAGCCAGTCTGCCGAACTGTTTCCAACGGCGGCCGAGATCGAAAGCGAGATGTCCGAGCAATTCACGCGGCTGGACGTTCGCCCGGTCGTGCCGCTCGAAATCGAGAGAGGCGTGCGGCACTTCTTCACAGCGCCGGGCCACCGAGTCGAGCAAAGCGGTCTTGCCCGTTCCGCGTGGCCCCAGCGCGACGACGATCGGCAGCGCCCGGCTCTGGCCGTCCGGACGGGCGAGCAACTCGTCGACGAGGCCGCGGACGACGGGCCCCACGCCGGACAAGGTCGCGGTGTCAGCAGACATCGTCCCCCGTCCCCCGGAATACGCCTGAATCGCCGGCCGTGCCGACGCGGAGCATTCACTATAGACAGGTCGTCACCCTGGGTTGGACGTTCTCGCGGTGGGCAAGTTTCCGGTGCCCCGGCCGGGAATTCGCCGCGTCCGCAGGTGAACGGTGACAAAGAACGGCGAAATCCGGCCGGGTCGGCCGGCGATTCCTCATTTCGTGTTAACCGGTTCGGCCCAACGGTGGTGCCGGTCCGTTATGCGTTCGTGTGTCAGACGGTGATATCGGTGGATTCGGGTTTGGCCCGGTCGCCGGACCGGAGCCCCAGCAGGAGATCGATGACCAGGAAGGCCAGCAGGCTGAGGCCGAACAACGGGACGAACCAGCCGATCGCCGCGGCGAGTACCCCGAGCCCGATCACCAACGCGGGCGGTGCCTTGCGCCACTGCCCGCGCGGGATGGGCCGTCCGAAGGTCATCCCGGTGGCGCGGGTCGGCCTGCGCCGCCACCACATCCGGTAGCCGAGCACGATCAGCGTGACCAGGCCGGCGCCGAGCAGCAGCAACGCGATCTGGTTGGGCCAGCCGAAGAGCACGCCCATATGCGCGTCGATCCCCCAGCGGGCGAGTTTCGCCATCACCGGATAGTCGGCGAACCGGACCTCGCCCAGGACCTGACCGGTGGTGCCGTCGACGGCGACGGCGTCGACCTGTGTCGGCCAGCCGCGTTCGACTTCCGCCACCTGCCAAGGAGATCCGGGTTTCGCGGGCAGCCCGATCTCCACCGAGGCGGCGTCGATCCCGGCGGCACGGGCCGAGGCCAGCATCGCGTCCACGGCCTCGGGCCGGGCGGGTGCGGGCGCGGCGGGCGCCTCCCCGTGACCCGCGTGCCCGGCGTGCTCGTCCGTGCCCGTCACCTTCAGCGCCGGGGTCGACCAGCCGAGCGATGCACGCAGCGCCGAGATGTTCTCGCCCGCGTACGCCGACCACGTCAGTCCTGTCGCGGAAAGGAACAGCGCGCCGAGCAGCACCCACAGGCCGACCGTTCCGTGCTTGCGGACCGCTTTTCCGCGCGGGGACTCGGTTTTCGCGGCCTTCTCGCTCCGGCGGGCACGACGCCTGCTCACCCACAGCACGAGGCCGCCGAGCGCGACCACCCACAGCCAGGACGCGGCCAGTTCGCTGTAGAGCCGTCCCGGTTCACCGAGCAACAGGGTGCGGTGCAACTGATCCAGTGTCGTCCGTAGCGGCAGGGCACCACTCGACCCGTACGCGACGAGGTCCCCGCGCACCTGCCCGGTGGCGGGGTCGACGAAGACCGCGCGGCGTTCGGACTCGCCGAGCCCGTCCTCGGCGAACAGCACCCGGGTCGTGTCACCCGGCTCGGGCGCGGGACGGACGGCGACCAGCTCGGCGCCGGGGTTGGCCGCTTGCGCCGCCTTCATCTGGTCGGCGAGCGAGACCTGGTTCAGGCCGACGGGTGCCCGCAACTGGTCGGAATAGACCCAGGACTCCATCTGCGGGGTCGCCGCGTACAGCACACCGGTCAGCGCGGCGATGAGGACGAAGGGGCCGACGAGGACGCCGGCGTAGAAGTGCAGCCGGAGGAACAGCCCGCGCCAGGAGGAGGCGCGCGGTGGGCTCGTGGTCGGTTCGGTTCGTGTTGCCATGGGGGACTCCTGAGGCGTTGGTGGGGAGGCGTGCGCCTTCGCCGCGCGCCGGAGGTCGTCACGGCACGCGTGCTGGGCCCTGCCGCGACACGGGTCCCGGCAGGGTTTCGGGGATCAGGCGAACGACACCGGCGGACCGCGCCGGGAAAGGACGTCACGCAGGAGCGCCTGGGTCGCGGCATGCTCCACGGCAAGCGGGACGCGGATCCGCAGCGGCGCCGTCGCGGGCCGCTGCGACAGGCGGCGCGGGAGTACCGAGGCGATCAGCTTCAGGAGCGTGAACACCACGCGTTCCGCCCCGGACAGCACCGCGACGGCCGTGAGGGTGGCGACCGCGTGCCCGGCCGTCATGAGCGGGCCCTTCCCCGGCGCTCCGGCGTGGTGGGAGTGCGCTTCCCAGGACAGGAAACCGAGGGAAGCGTGCATCGCCAGTTGTCCGCCGCCCACGAGGACGAGGATGGCGAGAGGACCTCGCTGGCGGCCGGCGAACGCGTACGCCACCCAGCTCAGCAGGACGACGAGCAGCACGACCACGCCCAGGTCGGGAACGCGGCCGCTGGCGCCCAGGTGGGCGCCGGTCGCCAGGATGCCGGTCAGCAGGCCCACCGCCCCGCCGCGGAGGCGCCGAGCGGGGCCTCCGTCCGGGGTCAGCATGCGCACGGGAGGCAGAGTAGAACGCGAGGGGGCCCCGTGTCGCGCGTCTCGCCTCGCGAGCATCTTCCCCGCTTGTGATCAGATGTGCCCGTGACCGTATTCCGCAGCCTGTCGTTCGCCCGGCTCTGGACCGGCAACACCGCCTCCGGGCTGGCGACCTGGGCACTGCCGTTCATCCTCGGGCTGGCCGTGCTGGAACGCTCGCTTTCGGCCGTCGAGCTGGGCATCGTGCTGGCCACGCGGACCGCGGGTTTCCTGGTCGCCGTGCCGGTGGCCGGAGTCCTCGCCGACCGGCACTCACGCCGTCGGGTGGTGTTCTGGGCGGGCCTCGTCGCCGGTCTCGCCACTCCCCTGATCGCCGTCGGGATGGGGCGTTCCGTCCTGCTGATGGCCGCCGCCGCCGTCGTCGTCGGGGCCGGACAGGGCGCGTGCCGCCCGGCGTTCCAGGCACTGACCGCGGAAGTGATCGCCGACGACCAGCGTCAGCAGGCGAATGCCGCGATGACACTGGCGGTACGGGTCACGACTTTGGTCGCACCCGGCCTCACCGCACTGCTCGCCGTGGTCGCCTCGACCCCGGCCCTGGTGATCGGGACCGGGGTGCTGTGGCTGGGCGCGGCCCTGATCCCGCCCCCGGGGACTTTCACACCTGCCCCGGTCACCACCGGGACCCGCTTCTTCGGCGACTTCGCCGACGGCCTCCGGGAGGCTCGGCGCCACCCGTGGTTCCTGGTGGGACTGGGCGCGCTGACGGCGGTGATCGCGACCGGCTACTCCGCCACCGGCGTCGTGCTGCCGCTGGTCAGCCGCGATCGTTACGACACCGAAGCCGTCCTGGCCGGCAGCTTGACCGCGTACACGCTCGGCGCGCTCGCGGGCGCCGTCGTCATCGCACGCCGACGTCCGCGCCGACAGGGCTGGGCAGCCCTGATCGGACTCGGCTGTTACGGCTTCGCCCCGCTGAGTCTGTTGCTCCCGGTGCACCCGGCGTTCGTCGTCGCCGCCTACGCCGTCGCGGGACTGGGCATCGAACTGTTCAACGTCCCGTGGTTCACCGCGACCCAGCGGGAAGTCGAGCCGGGCAAACTCGCACGCGTGTCCTCTTTGGACTTCCTGTTCTCCTACGGACTGGCACCCGCCGGGCTCGCACTCATCGCACCCGCGATCGACTGGCTCGGCGCGGTCCCGGTGCTGGCGGTGTGCACCGTGGTCTGCTTCGCCGCCCCGGCGGCCGCCGCCCTGGTCCCGTCCGCCCGCGATTTCCGCGTTTAGGCTCCCTGCGTCGCGCGGCTCGTCGGCTAGACTCGGTGTGCACACCAAGGGGTCCCATAGTGACCACCACCTGGCGAGATGCTGGGGGTCTGTCCGTGGGTAAGGCACTGAACCACAAGCTGGCGCGGTCGATCACTCGGGACCTTCCGCCCCTGTTCGCGGTGGTCTACGCCCGGGCGCCGAACGAGACGAAGGCCCGGAAGGTCGCGGTATCGACACAAATCGCGGTCGGCCGTGCCCCGTACTTCACCTTGGCCAGACCGACCACACCCGAGTGCAGCGCTACCGCGCCGATCGCCGACCGCATCGGGGAGTCCACTTCGGACAGATCGCGGATACTCGCGCCCGACCGACTTGTCCAGTACGAACTCGAGCGTGATGTTCTGCTCGTCGAGACGGCGTTTCAGCGCGGCGAAACAGCCTTCGGCCGGTTCAGCTTCCAGCTCGGCCAGCAACCGAATCGCGGTCTGATCACCCTCGCGGGCAGCCACGCGCCGCAGCGCGGTCTTCACCTCGGCCGACAAGCTGACCTTCGGCGCCTGTCGAAGCTCACTTACCGCCAGTTCGCCGAGGTGTTCCGCCAGTCGGTGCGGGAATTCGACGACGTCATCGGGACCTCCGATCCCGACCTGTCCGGGTTCCGCCGGGCGGGTGGCAAGCTGATCACCTTCGTCGGCGCCGACGACCAGCTGATCCCGCCGGGCGGCACGGTCCAGTACCGCCGCGAGGTGGACCGCGCACTGGGCGGCGCGCACCGGGTGAACGACTTCTACCGGCTGTTCCTCGCGCCGGGCGTCACGCACTGCGCCGGTGGGCCCGGCGCGGCGCCGACGAACGCGCTCGGCGTGCTCGTCGACTGGGTCGAGCACGGCAAGGCCCCGGCGACCCTGCCCGCGGCGAACCAGGACAAGACCCGCACCCGCGATCTCTGTCCGTACCCGCTGGTCTCGCGGTACCGCGGTCACGGCGACCCGGCCGTCGCGGCGAGCTATCGCTGCACCTCCGGCTAGGAGGGTTCTCCTCACCCAGTGAGAAGTTCCGGCGTTCCCTTTGCCATACCCCTCAAAAGTACGGTATTGACGACGAGAACGTCTCGGCACGGCCGAACCGGACATACCGGTCCGGCCTCGCATCCGGTTCAGGAAACCCTTGCAGGGCAACGGAATCACCTGCCGGACCCGCTTGATCGAACGTCATATCGCCCGGCGCTCAAGCCGGGCGATATGACCCAAATGGTATGTACCAGTTGCTTGGTGTGCCTCGTACGGTCGGGGACGAATCCCCCTCCCCCCGCCCGTTTCGAGGAAAGCGTTGACATGAACCGAAAGATCCTCGCCGCCACAGCCGCGGCCATCACCGGGGCAGGCTTGGTCACCGCCATCGCCTTGACCCCGAGTGCGAGCGCCGGTCAACCAGTCACCTCGGCAGACCAGGCACAGTCGGAAATGCTGGCCGCGATGTCCCGGGACCTGAAGATCAGTCCCGAGCAGGCCAAGGTCCGGCTCGCGAGCGAACTGCGGGCCGGCGTCACCGACAACACCCTCAAGAGGCAGCTCGGCGCCTCCTACGCCGGATCCTGGCTGGACGCCGGCGGGACCACGCTGACCGTCGCGGTCACCGACGCCGCACAGGCCGACCTGGTGCGCGCGGCAGGCGCCACCCCGAAGACCGTCGCCCGCAGCGCCGGCCAGCTCGACGCCGCGAAGCTGCAGCTGGACGCCAAGTCCGGCAGCGCGCCGAAGACCGTGCCCGGCTGGTACACCGACGTCACCACCAACTCGATCGTCGTCCTGGCCAACGCCGGTGGCGAAACCGCGGCCAAGTCGTGGGCGGCCAAGTCCGGTGTCCAGGGCGACGTGGTCCGGGTCGAGACCAGCACCGAGACACCCCGGGCGCTGATCGACGTCATCGGCGGCAACGCCTACACCTTCGGCGCAGGCCGCTGCTCCATCGGCTTCCCGGTCGAGGGCGGCTTCGTGACCGCCGGCCACTGTGGCACCGCGGGTACCCGCACCTCGAACCCGAGCGGGTCCGTCGTCGGCTCCAGCTTCCCCGGCAACGACTACGCCTGGGTCCGCGTCGACGCGGGCAACACCCCGCGGGCGCTGGTCAACCGCTACCCGGGCACCGTGCCGGTCGCCGGTTCGACCGAGGCCCCGGTCAACTCGTCGGTCTGCCGGTCCGGTTCCACCACCGGCTGGCACTGCGGCACCATCCTGCAGAAGAACACCTCGGTCACCTACCCCGAGGGCACCATCACCGGCCTGACCCGGACCAACGTCTGCGCCGAGCCCGGTGACTCCGGCGGTTCGTGGATCACCGGCGACCAGGCGCAGGGCGTCACCTCCGGTGGCTCCGGCGACTGCACCTCCGGCGGCACCATCTACTTCCAGCCGGTCTCGGAGATCCTGAGCGTCTACAGCCTGCGCCTGATGGTGACCGGCACCCCGCCGTCCAGCACCACCACGGCGCCGACCTCCACCACCACGACCAGCCCGACGACGTCGAACCCCCCGGGTGGCACCTGGGCGCCGTACACCTACTACGGCTCGGGCGCGACCACCACGTACGGCGGCAGCACCTACCGCGTGATCCAGCCGCATACGTCCATGCCCGGCTGGGAGCCGCCGAACGTTCCCGCGCTTTGGGAACTCGCCTGACCTGGACCGTCCCCGGCGAGAGCACCTCGCCGGGGACGGTTCTGCCTCCCGGAAACGGTGCGCTGACGGCGGATCTCGAATCCCTCGTCCCGCGTGCCCGCGGCGGTGACCCCGCCGCGACTTCGGCGTTGATGGGCATCGTGCAGCCGGTCGTGGCGGACTACTGCCGGAGCCGGATGGGCGGGACCGAAGTGCGCGTGATCACCGCGGACGACGTCGCACAGGAGACCTGCCTCGCCGTACTCGCCGGGCTTCCCACCGCGCCGACCACCGGCCGCCCGTTTCTCACGGCCGTGCTGGGGATCGCCGCCCGGAAGGTCGCCGCCGCCTTCCGGGGACGAGCCCGGGACCGCTCCGAGCCCACCCCCGAGGTACCCGAACTCACCGCCCCCGAGCCCGACGAACCCGAACAGCACGTGCTCGCGGCCGACGGCCACGACCGGCTGACCCGGTTGATGAGCACCCTGCCCGGCATCCAGCAGGAGATCCTCCGGCTGCGCATCACCGTGGGCATGTCGGCCCCCGAGACCGGCGCCGTCCTGCGGGTGAGTCCCGGCCTCGTCCGGGTCGCCCAGCACCGGGCCCTGCACAAGCTCCGCGAAATGGTCGGCGAGGACGATCTGTGATCGGCCCGGTGATCCGTTCCGGCGGGACCACAATGCTCGCCGCCTGGGGCCGGGGCGTCCCGATCCTGTACGCCGTCCGGACGACCTGGAAGCCGTCGGCGGCCACTACCTCGTCACCACCTTCGCGACGGCGTACACGACCGATCCCGCCATCGGCGTCTCCGAATCGCGCGTCCTCAACGCGCTCACCATCGCCGCGTTCGTGGAACTGGCCGTCAGTCTCGGCGCGGCCTGGCTCGGCGGGGTGCGGGTGGTGGTCGTCGGGCTCGGCGGCGTCGCCCTGCTCGCGGCACCGCAGCACACCGACGAGGTCTAGCGGATACGGAACCGCCGCATCATCTTCAACCCGGAAAGCATGCCTTCGACGTACTTCTCGTAGGCCTGGCCGGGGCGGGGACCCATGACCTGTTTCTTGAGCACCGCCAGGTTCTTGACGTCGGTGTACTTGAGCAGTCCCTGGTCCCCGTGGCGGGCGCCGACGCCGGAGCTCTTGACCCCTCCGGACGGCGTTCCCTTGGAGGCGTACGCGGTGGCGAGGATGTCGTTGATGTTGACGTTGCCCGACTCGATGCGCGCGGCCACCGCGCGGGCGGCGTCGACATCACGGCCCCAGACCGAGGCGTTGAGGCCGTAGTCGGTGTCGTTGGCCAGCGCCACGGCCTCGTCGACGGTGCGGTACTTGTGCAGTGCGACAACGGGTCCGAACGTTTCGGTGACGCCGCAGAGCATGTCCTTCGTGACGCCTTCGAGGATGGTCGGCTCGAAGAACGCGGGACCGAGATCGGGCCGGGGCTTCCCTCCGCAAAGGACGGTGGCGCCCTTCTCGACGGCGTCGTCGACATGCGCCTTGACGCGGCGCATGTGGTCGACGGAGACGAGCGACCCCATCTCGGGGCCGAAGTCGTAGGCGGCGCGGACGTCGAGCGCCTCGGTCTTGGCCACGTACGCCTTCTTGAACGCGTCGTAGCGGGACTCCGGCAGGTAGATCCGCTCGATGTGCATGCAGATCTGGCCGGTGTTGCCGAAGGCCCCGAAGATCGCGCCCTGCGCGGCCTCGGCCAGATCCGCGTCTTCCAGCACGATCATCGGGTTCTTGCCACCGAGTTCCAGGCAGCAGCCGATGAGATTCTTGCCGGCCCGCTCGCCGATCACCCTTCCGGTGGCGGTGGACCCGGTGAACATCACGTAGTCGGCCTCGTCGATGAGCGTGGGCCCGACGTCGGGACCTTCGCCGCACACCACCTGGAAGAGGTCCTTCGGCAGGCCGGCCTCTTCCAGCAGCTGAACGCCGTAGAGCGGCGAGAGCGCGGTCTTGTTGTCCGGCTTCAGCACGATCGCGTTGCCTGCCATCAGCGCCGGTATCGCGTCGGAAATGCCGGTGGCGAAAGGGAAGTTCCACGGCGCGATGATGCCTACGACACCCTTGGGCCGCCGGATCTCGGTCGACGTCGTCAGGAACGGCACCGGCCCGCCGCGGTTGGCGGGCGCCAGCAGTTTGGCGGCCCGTTTGAGGTAATGGCTCATCACCATCGACGGGTCGCAGGTCTCCTCGATCGCCATCCGCCGGTTCTTGCCGCTCTCGACCTGGATGAGGTCGGTGACGGTCGGCGCGGCGCCCAGGAACAGCGCGTGCGCCCGGTCGAACACCGCCAGCCGCTGTTTGAGCGGCGTCGCGGCCCACTTCTCCTGCGCGGCGCGTGCGACGGCGAAGGCCCGCTCGATGTCGGACGGCGTCGACTGCGGCAGTTCGACGAGCAGGTCGCCGGTGTAGACCTCGGTGAGCTTCCAGGTCGAGCCGGAGGAACCCGGCACTCGCTCGACGAGCCGTCGCAGGAACGCGTCGGTGGTCGAAGCCGGACGGGTGAGCGCGAGCGGCGTGACGGTCATGGCCCTCTTTCCGTCAGTTGTCCGAGAGGACGAGCTGTGCGCCCATCTCGCCGATCATGATGGCGGGCGCGTTGGTGTTGCCGCCGGTGATCGACGGCATGATCGAGGCGTCGCACACCCGCAGTCCCTCGACGCCGCGGACCTTGAGGTCGGGGCTGACGACCGCGAGTTCGTCGACGCCCATCCGGCAGGTGCCGACACCGTGGTAGACCGACGTCGCGCGGTTCAGGATCGCGTCGCGCAGCTCCTGTCCCCGCACCCCCTTGCCAGGGTGGAGTTCTTCCTTGATCGAACCCCGGAACGCCTTCGACGCGAAGATCTCGCGCACCATTTCCGAGCCTTCGCCGAGCACTTCGAGGTCGGCCGGGTCGGCCAGGTACTGCGGGTCGATGAGCGGCGCCGCCGCCGGGTCGGCCGACGCCAGCCGGAGCGTGCCGCGGCTCTTCGGGTAGATCAGCGTGGTGAGCACGGTGAGCGCGGGTCGTTTGTCGACGTCGTGCCGGATCGGCGCGTCCTGGTTGGGCGTCACGTACGCCCAAGGCAGGAGGTGCAGCTGGAGATCGGGGACGTCGGCGGCCTGGGACGTCTTGAGGAACGCGACCGCCTCGAAGACCGAGTTCGCCAGGAACGTGGTCCCGGGCTTGAGCAGTTCCTTGACCAGGCCGCGCGCGAAATACGGCGGCGTGCCCCTGTTCTTGCTCGACGACACGGTGAAGGTCAGCGCGTGGAACATGTGGTCGTGCAGGTTGTCGCCGACCGGCAGGTCCGCGACGACGGCGATGCCGTGTTCTTTGAGGTGTTCGGCGTGGCCGACGCCGGAGAGCATGAGCAACTGCGCGGAGCCGACGAATCCGGCGGAGAGGATGACCTCCTTCCCGGCGCGAACCGTGCGCCGGGTGCCGTCCGCGTCGACGACCTCGACCCCGACGGCGCGGTCGTTCTCGATCACGACCTTCTTCGCCAGCACGCCGGACTGCACTTCGAGTGTCCGGGGCGCGCGATGGTGGAGGTAGCCGCGCGAGGCGCTGTAGCGCAGGCCGTCGGCGGCGTTCTGCTGCATGCGGCTGACGCCCTCTTGCGACTCGGCGTTGTAGTCGTCGAGGATCTCGCAGCCGATCGCGTCGGCGGTCGCCTCGACGAACTGCAGGGTCCCCTCCTGGGGGATCTTGGTGCGGGTGACCCGGATCGGCCCGCCCGCGCCCCGGAACGCGTTCTCGCCGTCCTCGAAATCCTCCATGCGCTTGTAGGCGGCGTTGACGCTGTCGGCGTCCCAGCCCTCGTTGCCCTCCGCGGCCCAGGAATCGAAGTTCGCGCGGTTGCCGCGCACGTACACCATGCCGTTGATGGAACTGGAGCCGCCGACCACCTTCCCGCGCGGCACCGGCATCCGTCGATCGAGAACGTGTTTCTGCGGCACCGAGTAGTAGCCCCAGTCGAACGGCTTCTTGAGCTGGGGCACCGCGTGCATCGGCCCGACCAGCCCGGGTTTCTTGACGAGCAGCTTCTCGTCGCTCTTACCCGCTTCGAGCACGATCACGCTGGCACCCGACTCCGCCAGCCTGCCCGCGATCGCGGCTCCCGAACTGCCCGACCCGACGACCACGTAGTCGGCCTCGTCGCCGCGCGGCGCCCTGTTCGCCATTTCCGCTCCTCGGTCCGCCAGCCCGCAGAACTGTAACCTGTTCTAGTTCCGTCACCGTATAGCGGAACGACCAGGTTCCGCAATGGCCCCGCGAACGCGACCGGGGCGGCCCCTCCTCTCGGAGGTGCCGCCCCGGTCGTTTCCGTCCGCTGTCAGCGCAGCGGTTCGAGCGCCTTCGCCAGCGGTTCCAGCACCGACGGCGTGTGCGGCGGCGGCAGGTACACGATCGCCAGGTCGAGACCCGCTTCGCCGAGTGCTTCGGCTTCCGCCGCGACCTTGGCGTAGTCGTTGTCAGGGTCGAGCCGCACGTGCGCGGACAGCGTGATCTCACTCGGGTCCCGGCCGAGGTCCGCGCAGTGACGGTGGAGCACGTCACGCTTGTGAGCGAACTCCTCGGGCGTGCCGCCGACGAAGTTCCAGTGCTGGGCGTACTTCGCGGTGGTGCGCAGGGTCCGCTTCTCACCGCTGCCGCCGATGCAGATCGGCGGATGCGGCTTCTGCACGCCCTTGGGCTCGCACCGGGCGTCGGTCAGCTGGTAGTGCTTCCCCTGGAAGGTGGTGGTCTCCTGGGTCAGCAGTCCGATGAGGACCTCGCAGCCCTCCTCGAACCGGTCGCTCCGATCCTTGATCGAACCGAGCTCCATGCCGTACGCGCCGGATTCCTCTTCGTTCCAGCCCGCGCCGATCCCGATCTCCAGCCGCCCGCCGGAAACGACGTCGAGCGTCGCGGCCATGTTCGCGAGCAGCGCCGGGTGGCGGTAGTGGATCCCGCTCACCAGCGTGCCCAGCCGGAGCCGGTTCGTGGCCTGGGCGAGTGCGGTGAGCGTGACCCACCCTTCCAGGCAAGGACCGGTCGGATCGGAGAAGATCGGATAGAAGTGGTCGAAGGTCCAGGCGGATTCGAAGAGCTCGATCTCGTCTGCGGCCTGCCACACGGCGAGCATGCCGGCCCAGACGGTGTCCTGGGGCGAGGTTTTGACGGCGAATCGCATGATCACGATCGTAAACCTGGAGTTCCTCCAGGCGAGGACGCCGAGATCACCGCCTGTGCCCGGCGGACCCACGATCAGGTCCGCCGTCGGCACAAGCGGGTTGCCGTGCCCCCGGGCCCTATCGGGGATCCCGATCATCGCCCTACCGTCGAAGGGCGTTGCCTCGAAAGGAAACCACCATGCGGACACGCACTGTCCTGCTCGCCGTCTCCAGCGCCATCGCCCTGTTCCTCACGGTCCCCGGTACGGCCTTCGCCGCGGATGGCGAGTTCACCTACCGCTGATACGACGCGGACGGGGAAATCCAGATCGGCAACCTGATCGATCCGCCGAGCGGGGAATGCATCGAAATCACCGAGATCGCCGACTGGGACGCCGACGCGTTCCGGCCGCGCAACGACACCGACTCGACGGCGGTGGTGCTCAGGGACGACGATTGCGCAGGAGAGGCCTACTTCTCCTTGCGCCCCAACGGCGGCCGCGGCTCGGACCGGCTCCTGCTGCGCTCGGTCGTCTTCAGCTGAGCACGGCAGGCTTGAGCACCTCCTCGCACCACTGGCGGAAGGTCGTCGGTGTGGTGGCCTCCGGCGTCCGGGGCTGGACGTTGTCAGCCGTCGACCAGTGGCGGCCACTTACCGGAGGGCGGGTTCAGCCCATTTGCGTGGTTTCAGGAGGGCGATGAGGATTAGAACCCTATGCCACGGAGCTTGAGGTGATCTTGGACAGGCCTTGGTCGCAAGTGGTGACGGTTGCCGCAGGTCACGCGCTCGGTTGCCCTGGCCGACGAGAGCCGACACGCCTCCAGCGGGTCGTGAGTGGTAGAGGTCGTTCTAACGCTCTTTACCACTCACGACCCCCTTGTGCAGTCAGGGCGTGGCCTTGCGGGTCACCTCCCGGCCACGTCCAGAAGCAGCTTCGCGGCCACCGTCGCCCCGTCGGTCCGGATCGTGCCCGCCACCTCGGCGGCCCGCTCCCGGGTCTCGGGGGTCAGCACCGCGGCGAGCGCGGCGGACAGCGAATCGGCCGTCGGGTCCGGGTCCTGGTGCGCGAAGCCGATGCCCAGTTCGGCCACCCGGGCGGCCCAGTACGGCTGGTCCGCGATCCGCGGCACGACCACCTGCGGCGCGCCCGCCATGGACGACGTCGTGGTGGTGCCCGCCCCGCCGTGGTGCACGACGGCGGCCACCCGGCGGAACAGGGCCTGCTGGTTGACCTCGCCGACGACGAAGCAGTCGTCGGCGTCGTCGATCGCGTCCAGTCCCGCCCAGCCCCTGGCGAGGAGGATCCGCCGGCCCCGCGCGCGGACCGCCTCGATGGCGTTCCGGGCGATGTCCTTCGGGGCGTAGGCGGCCATGCTGCCGAAACCCACGTACACCGGTGGCTCACCGGCGTCCAGGAAAGCCTCCAGGTCTTCCGGCAACGGGCGGTCGTCGGGCAGGACCCATGTCCCGGTCTGCACGAGGTCGAGGTCGGTCTTGCCCTCCGACGGGCACAGCGTCGCGTCCGCCGCCAGCCACGGGCTGTCGGTGAAGACGTGATCGCGGACGTTGTCCACCGGCGGCAGGCCGATCTCCGCTCGGTGACCGTTGAGGGCCGGACCGTACAGATCGTTCACCCGGTCGGCGTCCTGCTTCCAGAGCACGCGGTTGTCGGTCTCGCCCTCCGGGGACGGCGTGCCCGGCCGCAGTCCCGGCGCGAAATGTCGCGACGGCAAGCCGAAAACGTGGAAGGCCGCGTACACGTACGGGATACCCCGTTTCTCGGCCACGTCCCGCGCACCGGCGGGCAGCAGGCCGGTCGCCAGCAGCGCGTCGCAGCCCTCGGCCGCCGCGCCGAGCGTCTCGAACCTCGCGGCGACCAGTTCGGGTGCGAGCCGGAACGCGTCCTTCCCGGTCGGCGGCTTCGGGTTCGCGACCACCGAACGCACCGACGGGCCCAACGGCACCAGCGGAACCCCGGCACGCGCCAGCAGTACTTCGAAATCGTCGTCCGGCGGCGCGGCCACCAGTGCCTCCGCGCCCAGCCCCCGCAACGCCACCGCGAGCGCCACCAGCGGCTCGACATCCCCGCGTGATCCCCACGTCGTCAGCAAAAAGCGCACTTGCCAATCCCCATTTCCCCGCGTTTCCGAGTTCGACCGGGGCAAGTGTGGAGCATGACCCGGGCCTTGCCGCAAGCCCAGGGGTGCGCTATAAATTGAAGGGGGCGGGGAAGTGTGTTCTTTCCACTTTCGCCCCGAATCACTCCGATTCCGCAGCTATACCTCGCTGGATGAGGGCGTCGGCGTCCACACCGGACTCGGCGAAAGCCACGCGTCGACTTCGCCGAATTCGGTGCCGACTTCGCGCCAGCGATCGCGAGCCCGTGGTTGCGGATCCTCGATGACCTGGCAGACGTCTTTGAGCTGGGCAGCGGGAGGGGCAGGCGGCCACGGCGACATCGCACTCCGCACAGTCGAAAAGCCCAGCCATTCCACGGTGGACTCCAGCATCGAAACCTCGGTCGTCGCACCCTCGCCGGTGCGCCAGCAACGCGGCCGAGTCGTCGCTCTGGCCGGGAACATCCGCGAAGACGTCGGGGTTGCCGGTGCACAAGCCTCCCGCTATCGGCCATGGATCAGGATTTGACCGCCTCGGCCTTGATGGCTTCGAACTGGGCGCCCATGCGTGCCGCGAGTGCCTCCGCCGCCCGCAGCGGCCGGACCATCACCTTGAAGTCGGTGATCTTGCCCTCGTCGTCGAAGGTCAGCAGGTCGCACCCGTTGATCCGCAGTCCGTCGACCGTCGCCTCGAATTCGTACACGTGATGCGGGCCGTCGGCGATTTCCCGGACGTAGCGGAAGTCCTCGAACACCCGCAGGACCCCACGCAGGATCGCCGCGGTGAGCGCCTTGCCGTGATAGGGCTTGAACGCCACCGGGCTGGTGAAGACCACGTCGTCGGCGAGCAGCGCCTCGAGCGCGGCGGCGTCCTTGGCCTCGACGGCCTGCCGGAGCGTGAGCATGGCGAACTCCTCATGGTCACTTTGTTGAATAGGTCCGGCCGAGCGTAGTTCATATTCAACTTTGCGACTAGTACCTTCGTTGACTACGCTCGGCACATGGCACTGCGGAACGCGATCCTCGCGATGCTCTTGGAGGGCGAGGCGTCCGGTTACGACCTGGCGAAGAGCTTCAACGCGTCCGTCGCCAACTTCTGGACCACGACACCGCAGCAGCTCTACCGCGAACTGGACAGAATGGAGTCGCAGGGCGTGGTGACGGCCCGGACTGTCGAACAGGCGCGCCGCCCCACCAAACGGCTCTTCTCACTGACCGGCACCGGCGCGGCCGAGCTCGCGGAGTTCACTACGCGGGAGCCCAAACCGACTGCGATCCGCGACGAACTCCTGGTGCAGGTCCAAGCGATCGAGGCAGGCGACGCCGACGCGGTCCGGCGCGCCGTCGCGGGCAGGATGGCCGCCGCCGAAACGAAACTCAAACGGTTCGAGCGGCTACGGGAACGTCTTCTCGGCGAGTCCGCCGAAGCGGATTTCCTCGCCACCGCACCGCGTGTCGGCCCCTATCTGACGCTCGCCCGCGGGATCACCTTCGAGCGGGAGAACATCCTGTGGTGCGAACAGGTTCTCGCCGTCCTCGACCGGCGGGCGAGCCGTTAGTTCCAGACCACATAGGACAGATCGAGGGCCCCGGCGGCCGGGTCCACCTTGTCGATCCTGATCGCGGCGAGCGCGTTGTCCCAGGTGCGCACGCAGACCCACCGGCCGATCAGCTCCGGGATCGCCTTGATCCCACGGTCCTGCCGGGAACTCAAAGCGGTGAAACAACTCTGCTTCGAGACATCACCGTCGACCCGGGCGAACGCGGCCGTATCGGAGGCACTGAACAGTTCCAGGACGTTCGGGTCGTCGAGAATCCGCACGAAGAAGTCCAAGCGGTCGCCACCCAGGGAATCGGTCGCGTAACCCTTCGCCAGGTCGACCCAGTCCTTGTTCTTCACGGTCAGGGTTTTCGCGGTCACCTCTCGGGTGTCGACCGGTTGCGATCGCCAGTTCGGGAAGCGGGGTGGCCACGTGACCGGGTCAGCGCCCGGTCAGGATGGTCAGCCCGTAGGCCGAAAGGACGCGGTTGACCGGCAGGAAGTAGGAAGTGCCGCCACTGGCGCAGTTCCCGCTTCCGCCGACCAGCACGCCCTGGGCCTGCGTCCCGCTGACGAACGGTCCGCCGTTGTCCCCCGGCTCCGCGCAGACGTTCGTCCGGGTCAAGCCGTGGAGAGCGCCTTCGGGGAAGGTGATCGTCTGGTTCTTCGCCTGGATCACCCCGCACCGCCAGCCGGAGGTCGCGCCGTACTTGCACACCGAAGCGCCGACGGGGGCCTCGGCCGAACCGGTGATCGTCACCCTGGGGTCGACCGGCGGAATCGATCCCACCAGCCGCCAGTCGACGGTGTTGGTCACCCGGATGACGATCGCGCCGGTCGGCGGCATCGGCGCCGCGGCGACCACGCCGACCACCCGGCCCGCGCTGCGGACGGTGTCACCCGGCCTGCCGCAGGAACTGCCGGCGATCAGATAGCTGGTGGTTCCGGCGAGCGCGGCGAATCCGGCGGTGCAGCGAGACGAAGTGCCGGTCTCCAAGGGGCTCCCACCGCCGAGCGGGGCCGGGGCGGCCGCCTGGGCGGCGGGCGTCACGGCCAGGCAGAAGGACAGGAGAAGGCCGAGCAGGCTGCGGAATCGAGGCGGTCTCATGGGGCCTCCGATGGCCGGGGAAGTGCTTCGATCGTAGCCAAGCCGGGTAACGCTGCCCAGCGCCCGAATCACGCGGTCCGGACCTCATCGCCGCGCGGGCGATCTGCGTCTCCGTGCTCGTGCGCCACTGGAATACACCGCGTTTGCCCGGGAAAGTGCGCTGCCAAGCGCTTCCGGGATGCCTACGCTGGATTCAGCGCACCAACAGCCTCGGGAGCCTCCAGTGAGAAGCACCAGCATCGTGTTCTGCGCCCTGCTCGTCACCCTGGCCGCCACCGTCTCCCCCGCCGCGGCGTCGCCGGACCTGAACGCCTTCGCCTTGACCAGCAGCGCTTTCGTCAACGGCGGCGTGATCCCCAAGGTCCACGAGTGCACCAGCGGCGGCGGGCACGACCCGGCCAAGAGGAACGAGTCGCCTCCGCTCTCCTGGTCCGGCGCTCCCGCCGCCGCCAAGAGCTACGCGATCGTCATGCGTGATCTCGACAACGCCAACCTCATCCACTGGGTCATCTACGACATCCCGGTGGCCGCGACCTCGCTGCCCCAGAACGTCGAGCACGCGTACCGGCCCGCGGTCCCCGCCGGGGCCAGGCAGATCTACTACCGCGGCAGCGCGAGCCTGTACGGCTACCAGGGACCGTGCTCGCCCTCGACGGTGAACACCTACGAGTTCGTCGTCCACGCGCTCGACCAGACCTCGTTGACCAGCCTGACTTCCAGTTCGTCGACGCAGACCGCCGCCAGGACGATCGCCGCGGCCTCCGTCGGCTCGGCGCGGATCAGTGGCGAGTCCTAGGGCGGTGAGCCGGCCGGACACGTGCGCGGTTTTCACCCCGTCGCGGAAGCGGCCTCGTACCAGTCCAGGATCTGCGCGCGACACTGGAGGGACTGGCCGCGGCACACGCCGCGCGTCGGCAATCCGCCGGATTCGTCGCCCCCGCGGTGATCCGCGACCTCCAGGACGCCGCCGACGAGGTCGCCCGCGCCGTCGACGACGGGGACGCGAAACGCTCCGCGCGCGCGAACATGGCCTTCCACCGGGCTTTCGTCGACATCCCGAAGAACCCGTTCCTCGAAGACGCGCTGCACCGGGTCTGGGACCGGATCGCGGTTTCGACGGTGTCCAACCTGTCCGACGGCGACTGGGCGAAAACCGTGCTGAGCCAGCACCAGGACATCTGCCGGGCCATCGTCGCGGGCGACGAGAAAGCCGCCCGCGACGCCGCCGAGGACCACGTTCGCGCCGCGATGCGGATCTACCGGGCCGCGCACACCTGACCGTTGCCGGGCGACGCGTCTTCGGTTCCCGGTCCAGGATTCGAACCTGGACTGGACGCGTTCTGAGCGCGTTGCCTCTTCCGTCGGGCTGCAAGGGCGACAGAAAAGCCGCCCATCGGTTTCCCGATGGACGGCTCCGTGACTCGAGAAGGGCTACCTCACGGCGGGGAGCCCGAACTGCTCGGAAGCTGACGGCCATACGACGGCACTCGCGGCGGCCGGATACCGGCGCTGCGAGTCTCGCGTGTTCGTTGTGGCATCAGCCTTGTCCACACCTGCGTGCGTGACCGGGGCGATGTCCGCCCAGTCCGGCACCGGCGCCGACCGCGCCCGGCGCGGAGTCGCTGGTCACGCCCCTGAGGGAACCCCCCGGGACCGGGTGCCGCCACCGGAATACGACGCCGGGCGGAGATCCACGACCGGCAGGCCGTGCTCGGCACGCACGCGGGCGGCCGCGAGGGAGCGATGGCATGCCTCCGGGTCTCGCTCGACGCAGAAGAACGCGGTCACCGACCGGTCCGGGAGCCCGATCACCAGCGCGGCGAGGTCGAACGGGTCGAGGATCTCGCGGGTGTAGCGCTCGGCGTACTCGGCCGCGAGCGAGACGCGGTTCCGCTTGCCCACGCCCTGACGGTCGTCCTCGCGGTACTGCACCCGCCGCAACTCCGTCGTCGGCGCCAGGTCCTTCACGTGCCGGTAGCCGATGCCCGCCTCGGCGAGCGCACGCTGGAGCCGCACCGAGTTCGCCCAGGAGTAGTCCGGACCCCGGACGCCGCGGCGCTGACGGAGGTCGAGCAGTAATCCCACTCCCCCGTTGGTGAGTTCTTCGATGAACGTTCCGGCGGTGAAGCCGTAGACGCCGATCGTCGCGATCTGTCTCATGACCCGCTCCTCGGTGACCTACGGCGGTGGGCCCGGCCGGGCCCACCGCCGACCCCCTTAAGGCACCAACACCGGCAGGTCCACGGCCCACAGCCACGACCCGTCCGGCTGACGCCGGGCGATCTCGACGGCCATCTCACCGGTGGTCAGCGTGGACGCCGTGAGCGCCAGGTCGTCGCCCGCCAGCGCCAGATGCTGCCTTCCCGGTTCGAGCACCGGCGCGGCCGCGACGAACCCTTCGTACACCTTGCGGATCTCCGCGTGCCCGGTCGCGAGGTTGCCCGGCGGGAACGCCAGCACGGCGTTCGGTTCGTACAACGCCACCAGTCCGTCGACATCGCCCGCGTTGGCCCGTTCGATGAAGTACTTCCCCAGGTCGTTCGGCTCAGTGGCCACTGTCTTGCTTGTCATGGGGGGAGCCTCTCAACGAATACACGACATCCTGTGTCGTGTATTCCGGTAAAGTTTTCGTATGCGTGCCGACCGGTTGGTGTCGCTGGTGCTCCTGCTGCGCCGGCATGGCCGGCTGTCCGCGACCGCGCTCGCCCGCGAACTGGAGGTGTCCACGCGCACCGTGCTGCGCGACATCGAGGCGCTGTCCGCGGCCGGGGTGCCGGTCTACGCCGAACGCGGCAGGCAAGGCGGGTTCGCCCTGCTGCCCGGTTTTCAGACCGAGCTCACCGGGCTGAACCACGACGAGGCACTCGCCCTGCTGGTCGCCGGATCGCGGCGCGGCGCGCAGGCGTTCGGCCTCGGTTCCGCGCTCGCTTCGGGAATGCGCAAGGTGGTCGACGCGCTGCCCGAAGGCCATCGGGACACCGCGGCGGGTGCGGCCGAGCGCTTGCTCATCGACCCGGAGACCGACCTCCTGGCACGCAAACTGGTCGCCGAGGAGGTGCCCGACACCGTCGTGGCCGAGATCCGGCGCGCGGTGTTCGCCGGGCACAAACTGCGCATCCACTACACGGCCGCGGATCAGGCCCCGAAATGGCGGACGGTGGACCCGATCGGACTGGTCACCGTCCGCGGCCAGGGTTACCTGCTGGCCAAGAGATCCGGCGCGGACCGCACCTATCGGCTGTCCCGTGTCCTGGAAGCCGAGGAACTCGACGAACCCGCGCAACGACCGGAGCGGGTCGACCTGGACCAGGCCTGGCAGGAACGCAGTACGCGGTTCCGGACCGGTGGCGACCAGGTCACCGTCCAGGCGCGGGTGCACCCGGCGCGGCGAGGTGAGCTGGCGGACACCGCGCTGGCCATCCGCGCCGAAGAAACCGAGGACGGCGGTTGGTTACGGCTGGAGGCGTCCTTCCAGGACGGGCGACACGCCCAATGGGCGCTGTGGCAGCTCGCCACGAACGCGGAAGTCCTGTCCCCACAATGGTTGCGCACGTCCCTGCGCGACCGCGCGGTCGCGATGGCCACCCGCTACGGAAAGGTTGACGACGACGGAGACGACCGTGGCCGAAGTGATGGCTGAGCTCGCCGCACTCGAGGACCCGCGGATCCGCGCGGTGAACGAGAGGCACGGTGACGATCACGGGGTGAACGTCGGCAAGGTGCGCGCGCTCGCGAAACTACGTGGTGAAGAAGAGCCCGCATGCCGAGGAACTGCGCCTGTCCTGGTCGGCAGATCCGGATCCGGTGGTCGCGAGTGCCGGCTGGGCGCCGACCACCGAACGCGTGGCGAGGACGCCCGACGGCCTCGACCTCCCGGGCCTGCTCGACGTCATCGAAGCGAAACTGAAGGGCGCCCCGGATCGGCTGAAATGGGCGATGAACCAGTGCCCGGCCCAGATCGGGATCGAGCACGCGGAACATCGCGCCCGTGCGATCGACATCGGCGAGCGCCTGGAAGTGCTCAAGGACTACCCGACTCCCCCGAACTGCACGTCCCCCTTCGCGCCTGTATGGATCGCCGAGGTGGTGCGGCGAAAAAGCCGTGACTCGTGAGTGATCCGGGTCGTTCGACGGACCCGGACCACCCACGAGCGGGTTACCGAAGCCCCCGCGTGATCGTCGCGGTCACCTCGTCCAGCCCCTCGAGTGCCGCGCGCAGTTCGGCGGCGTACACCTCGGTCCCGGCCCGCAGGCCCCGCTCGACGACGTCGACGGTGTCGAACGTCTCGGCGTCCCCGCCGCTCATCGCGGCCACGGACTCCTTGACGACGGCGCCCAGCAACAACTCCTCCGGCACCCCCGGCGTGCCTTCCAGCGGCCACACGAGATCGTCCAGCACACCCTGCCCGCCGACCTCGCGGACCAGGCCCGCCGCGGTGATCCCCGGCACCCGGAACCCCTCCTGTACCACCGCGCGGACGTTGAGACTGTTCGACAGCCAGTACAGCAGCTGCGCGTTCACCTCCTGCTTGACCGGCTTCGGCGTCAGCCACAGCGCGAGGTTCACGTAGTACTCGGTGAGCCTGTCGAGCACCTCACCGCCTTTCGGGAAACCCCACAGGTTGAGGTCGAAGTAGTGGTGCCAGGTGGAATCGGCGACGATCCGGCCGACCCCGGCGGCGGCACCGTCGTACGCGCTGCTCACCCCGTAGACCTGACCGTCGCGTTTGTCGGTGCCGCGCGCGATGATCTCGGGCTTCGGCTGCCCCGCGCGTCCCGACAGCCAGACGTCCGCCGGGAACTGTTCGGGGATCAGCAGCTGCCCCTCGTGCATATGGTCCGGGAAGACCGTGATCGGCCCGCGCCTGCCCTGGAACAACGCGTGCGGCCTGCCGCCCTTCTTGCGCAGGATCAGTTCCTGCGGATACGGGTCGAGGTCGTTCGGAATGGGCGTGTCGATGTCGGAGCCCCACGGGTCGGGCTGGTGGGTGTTGTGACTGAACTCGATACTCGAATCCGGCCGGTCGTTCCACACCCGCAGTTCTCCCGCTCGCGGCACCCGGTGTCCCAGGGCCCGCCCCAGATTCAGATAGTCGGGCAGGGACGGATCCGCTTCCTGCGGCCGCGGATTGGAATGGTCGCCGACGATGAGCACTCCGCCGCCGGTGTCCATCCACACCCGCAGCGCCGCGACCTCCGCGTCCACGAGCTCGTTCTCCGGCTGCCCCGGCAGATCGCATTGCAGCAGACCGAAGAACCACACCTGTTCGTACCGGCCGAGTACGTCGGCCGTGAGCTTGTTGACGGCGTGGCCGCCTTCGTGCCTGTTGATCAGATCGACCTCGAACTGCGCGAAGAACGGTTGATTCTCCAAGATCAACTGTCGGAGTATTCCCAGAGAAAAGCCATTGTTGCCACTGAATCCTACGATATCCGTATAGAACAGGATCCTGATCTTCGGCTTCGCGGCCGGGCTGACTTGATCGGCGGCAATACGTGCGTCATACATCGCTGTCCCCCTTGCTGCAGCGGCTTGCCGTCCTCCCCGGCAGCGCTGTCCTTCCACGTATACCGGATTCTCCGGCGAACGCGACCTCGCCGCCCTTTTCGCCGCCCGACCGATCAGGGAATCGGGGTGATGGTGAATTCCCCGGTCGGCGTGCAGGCGTCCCGCGAATTCGTGCATGCCACGGCCAGGGTGACCCGTTCGCCGGGTGCGACCAGCGGCGGGTTGTTCGGCCGGAAGGTCAGTCCGCCACCGGCCACCTGTGCGAGGTCGAAGGTGCCGACGACCGTGCCGCCGTGCCGGATCTGGACCTGCCCGGTATCCGCGCCGGGATTGCGCAAGACGACCGAAGTGACCTGATGACGCGGACCGGACGGGAGCACGTAGGAGAAAAGCTGTGGGCCGCCGCCCACATGGGGATAGGCCTCGGCGCGGATGACGAAGGTGGTCGGGGACGGCGGACCGGATCCGGTCCCGTCCGCGCCGTCGGTGCCACCCGAACCGTCCGCCGTCGACGCGGGCGTGCTGGGCGAACTGCTGGGGCTCGCGGACGTCGTCGTCGGTGGAGCCGAAGACGAGGGTGACGACGACGGAGCGGGGGCCGTCGAACTCGCCGGTGGCGAGGCACTCGCGATCGAGACCGGCCGTTGCCGCAGCAAGGTCGTCACGACCAGGACGAGGATCAGCAGGAAAGCGAACAACAGCGCGAAAAGCCAGAAGAACCGGCGCGGGATCAGTGCCGCCTGGTCGAATTCGGCGGCGATCTCGATCGGATCGGTGTCCGGCGCGTGTACCTGGACGACGAACGGGATCCGCCGGTTCTGCCCTTTCCAGAAATATTTCTTCGGCCGGGCGACGATCCGGACGAAGGTGGCGGCGCCGGGTTCCAGTACCGGGCCGTGCGGGCGCAGCCGGAAGGTCAGCCTGGCGTCCGGATCGCTGGCGGTGATCTCCACCGGATGCGGATGGTTCCCCAGATTGTCCACGGCGAGGGTGTGCTTGCCCGCCCGTCTGCCGGAGGACGTCACGGGCACGATCGCGGCGTCGTGCTCGGTGAACGGCGCGACGACGACCGTGCCCTCCTGCACGACGGATCCGCCGGGATCCTCGCGCGAGGACACTTGCAGGGCGAACGGATGCTCGCCGGCGAGGACGTCCGGGGACTTCGGCGGCGCGAAGGTGAGTTCGACGGTGACTTCCTGTTGCGGCATCAGGTTCGCCCGCGCCGGTTTGATCTGGGTCCAGTCCTCGGCGTCGCCGAGCACGCCGAAGACGAACTGGTCCACCACCGCCGAGTTGTTGCGTACCAACACATGGCACCGAGCGGCCGCGCCGGGAGCGACTTCGACCTCGGTCGTCCGCAGAGTCGCACTCACCGCCATGACGACCAGCGTGCCCGCCCCGCGCCACCCGGTCAGCGTGGGCCGAGCCAAGCACCCGGCCAGATTTCGGTTGACCTGAAGGGCAAACCTGGTGCCCTTCAGGACCTCGAAGTGCCGTGAAGGCCTCCTTCCCTACTCTGAAGGTAGGGAAGGAGGCCTTCACGGAGCACCACGTTCTACTTGAGGGCAAAGAACTCCAGTTCGCTCATGGAAACGGCCTGCCCCCCGGTTCCGTTGTAGACGTCGATCACCTCGACCGTCACCGAGGTCACCAGTGTGCTGTTCGTCAGGTCGAGCGTCTGCGCCTGGGAACTGTCCTGCGGGAGGATGTTCTCGCTCTTGCCGGTGTTGTAGGTGAACCGCAGGATCGACGGTCGCCCGTCCCGAGCGTAGCCGTCACTCGAACCGGAGTGAAGAATGATGCTGCGCAACAGGAAGCTGTCGTCGAACCGGAAGGTGAGCTTGGGTTTCGCGCCGGACAGCGGCGCGGACCAGTACGTGTCCTTGTAGGTGTCCACGAGCAGGTTGGGGCCGTGCCCGGGGACGACGGTCGCCGACTGCACCACGGACGGGCGGACCGGGTCCAGCGTCGGGATCACCTTGCGGTACAACGCCCTCGCGTTGTCGATCACGGTGGATCGGAAGGGCGGGTACAGGACGTAGACCAGCCCGACGAGCACCCCGACGAGCAGCAGGACGGCCCGCAGCCTGCGCAGCGACAGTCTCCGCTGCCACGACCGGTGTTCCCTGGTCCCCTTCTGGCCCGGCCTGGTCCCCGCCGGGAGTTTCTTCTTGCGACGCCGGAAGATCTTGCGCCACCACACCGGATGGACGGTCCCGGCGTCGGCGAGGGACTCGCCGCACCGGCTGCAGAAATTGCGCAGCGGGGCATTGCCCTCACCGCACACCGCGCAGACCAGGTCACCCGGCTCCAGCCTGCGGGTCGGCTTGGTCCGCACGATCGCCCTGGTCTTCTTGATCGCCGGGGCCGGGGGCAGTTCGGGCGGTACCTCGGGGCGCGCCTCGGCGAGGCCGGAAACCGGTTGCGCCAGTGAGGCGACGAGTTCCGGGTCCAGGGCGGGCGTCTCCGGTCCGGGCAGCACCTTGGTCCCGGTGGCAGGCGGCGGGGGCAGCGCCTTGCCCGGCGGCGGTGGCGGGGGCGATGCCTTCCCCGGCGGCGGTGGCAACGTCTTCTTCGGCGGGGGCGGTGCTCCCGCCTTGCCGGCGGCCGGTGGCGGCGGAAGTGCCTTGCCCGCTCCGGGGGGCGGGGGCAACCCGGCCTTAACGGCGGCGGGCGGAGGCGGCGGCACCTTGCCCTTCGCCGGGAGAGGGGGCGGGGGCGGGGGCTTTCCCGGAGGCGCCTTGCCGATCGACAGCGGTGGTGGCGGCGGGAACTTCGCCGGTCCCCCGGCGGCCGGTTCCTTCGCCACCGGCACCTCACCGCCCGACCACGCCGCCACGGCGGTCGCGCCCGGTCTCGGCCTCTTCTCCACGTACACCCGCTCGGGCAGCCAGGACCGGATCCGGCGGCGCACTCGTTGCCACCACGTCTGCTTCTGCTCGACCGGGGCGGGCGGTTCCTCCACCACGACCACGACTTCGGGCGGCGGCGCGATCTTCTCGCCGTTCCATTCCAGGAACTTCCCGCAGTCGCCGCAAAAGGCGTAGCTGTCGTCGTTCTGGTTGCCGCACATCGTGCAGATGATCATCCGATCACCTCCAGGGAATGACTGACGTGCACCGGTTTCGCCGCGCGGATCACGGCGGCGACGGCGTCGTCGGACAACGCCCCCGGATCACGCGGCCGCACCGCCACCCGCACCCAGTGGTCGACGTCGGTCGGTGGATCCGGGCGCGGCCGGATCGACCAGGACGTCCCGCCGCTCTCGGTGATCTCGACATCGCCGTCGACGACGATGTCCAGGTGACGGCGCAGACCGGCCATGGTGCCCCGCATCCGGAACAGGTCCACCGCCTCGGCCACCACGGCCCGCTGCGCGGCCATCGGCCAGCTCTCGTCCAGCAGCACCCCGAACCAGCTCGACAGCCACCGGACGAACTCCTCCGGCGCGAGCCGGGGATCGAGATAGCCGTGCACGCAGTCGATGACGTTGATGATCGGGGCGAGGACGTCGTCGAACGCCTCGGTCCAGCGCACGGCGAACTCGCTCTCGCCGAACACGGCGGGCAGCTGCCCGATCAGGGGGTACGGGGACGGCATCGCCCGCTCGACCGAGATGGTCATGACCGCTCCACCCGGATCTGGTGGTCGTAGGAGAACACCAGCCCGCCCGGGCCGACCGGGAGCCGGGTCACCTCCTCGCCGCGTTCGCCGGTGACCGGGTTGGCGCCGTAGAGCCGCACGTCCTCCACCACGTCCACGCCCTGGACGGACTGCAGCAGGGCGAAGACCTCGCCGTGCGACACCCGGCGGCCGAACTCCCAGCCGGCACGGTCGTCCCCGCCGGTGAGCGGATTGAGATAGCCGTACAGCGTGTCCAAGGCCCGCGCCCGGATCTCGTCCGGGTCGAGCCGGGTGCGGGCGACGAGCCGGGCGACCACGGTGATCCCCCGGTAGCGGGGCGGTTCGACCATGACGCGCGTGCCGACCAGGCGGACGTCTTCGAGCCGCACGGCGATCCGCTCGAGTGTTCCCTCGGTGGGCACCAGATCGGCGAAGAGCAGTTGCCCGTTCCGGTGCGCCGCGGCGGGGACGACGAGGACTTTCACCGCGCCGTTGGGCACGCCGTCCTCACCCGCGGTGAAGCAGTGGATGCGGGCCACCTCGGGAGCGGCCTCCCTGGCGATCGCCTCGTAGTCCTCCGCGGTGACCGCGCGGCTGCGGGTGCGCAGCATGATCGGCCCCCGGGCCTTGGCCTCCTCGAGTGTCTCGCCGTCGACGCCCCCGGAGGACGGGTGCAGGTTCACGATTCCGGAGACGAACGGGATCGACGCCTTGAGGGTGTCCAGCGCCAGGCGGGCCACGTTGCCGCGGACACCCCCGCCGCAGTAGTAGCGCCGCATCCGGACCGCGGCACCGCGAGGCGGCACCGCGCCGTACTGGTGCAGGCTGCGGTCCGGCAGCCGGATCGCGGGGCCGAACTCGACCTCGCCGCCGACCGGGTCGAGCACGAAATGCCGGTCCCCCGGTCCGCTGCCGGCGAAGTTCTCGACCGACGTCCAGCGCTGCCAGCCGTCGTCGGTGGCGACCTCCAGTATCGCGCCGTGCTCCCCCGCGAGCACCGGGGTGTTGTTCAGGTGGAACCGTTGCCCCGGAACACCTTCGGATTCGCCGAGCTCCTCGAACTCGACGATTTCGCCGTGCAGGGCCTTCGCGGTGCCGCCGACGGTGGCCGCGGTGAGCGAGCGCACCACGGGTGACGAACTGTAGGTCGGCTGCCCCGGCAACGGCTCGATGACACGGATCCGTACCCAGGCGGCCCGCTGGTCCTCGATCACGCTCACCTCGTGCCCGCCGGGCACGTGGATCACGATGCGGCCGGAGCGGTTCAGCCCGCCGGTCTCGTCCGTCGTCACCTGGCATTCCGCCCACGCTCCGCCGGTCCACGCCTCCCACACCAGCGGCGGATGCAGCGGGTTGACGCCGACACCGGCGCTGTCGCCGAGGAAGTCGAGCCGCACCGCGCAGTTCCGCGCCGGTTCGTTCAGCCCGATCAGCAGGGCGTCGTCCAGCTGCGGAACGTCGTCGAACGCCGGGAACTCCTCCCGTAGCTCGAAAGCCGGGGTGAGGTCCGAACTGGCGACACCGCGGCCGGTCGTCCGCCGGACCGAGCAGATGGCGGTCGGCACGATCGGCAGATCGCGCAGGGTGGAGAAGACGATCGCCTCCTCGCTTTCGGTCCGGGTCGTCGAAACCCGGGTCCCCGCCCTGATCACCATCGGGGCCCGGGCCGGGGTGGACAGCCAGAACGTGACCGGCGCTTCCGCCGGGGTGGGCGGCAGCATGCGCAGACCGAGCAGTTCGAGGAACTTCACGTACAGCCTGTCCGGCACCCGGTTCAGGCGGTAGCACAGGTGCTCGGTCATGGACGCGAACGCCTCGATCAGCGTCACCCCGGGATCGGACACGTTGTGGTCCGTCCACTCCGGACAGCGTTGCTGCACGTAACGCTTGGCGTCGTAGACGAATTGCTGGAACCGGCGGTCGTCGAGGTCGGGAGCGGGCAGCACCATCAGTCCACCTCGTCGGGAATGGTGTAGAAGGGATGGACCAGGTTGCGTTCGTCGTTCTCGCCCTTGACCAGGTAGCCGATCTCGATCATGAGCAGGTTCTCGTGGTCGGCGTGCGGGTAGACGACGATGTCGCCGACCGTGACCCGCGGCTCCCACATGGTCAGGGCCCGGCGCACCTCGCCTTCGATCCCGGTGAACACGAGATGTGTGGCGTTCTCGAAGACGAAGTCCCGCAGCCGGGAACCGAATTTGGGCCGGAACGGCCGCTCGCCGGGATAGGTCGACAACACCAGCGACATCGCCTGTTCGAGCTTGCGCGGCCCGCCGATGGTGGCGATGGTGCCGTTCGCGGTGATGTCGAGCGGGAAGGACCAGCCACGACCGATGAAATCGTCGTCGATCACCTTCGCCTCCTTCTCAGATCGGGATCGGGACGCCGTTGACGAACGGGATCCCCATCAGGTTGATCGCGGGTGCCTCCAGCGTGATGGCCACACTGGACTTGATGATCAGGTTGAGCCCGCCGTCGATCAGCATCGTCCCGGCCTCACCCGCGCCGATGTTCACGAAACCGTCGGCGGCGCTGATGTTGATGTTCGGCGGCGTGGTGGCCGCCCCGCCGAGCGCCAGGGTCGCGGTGAGGTTGACCCCACCGTTGACCTGGTCGATGGTGAGGCCGGTCGAGCCGTCCTGCGCGCCGAGCCGGACCGCTGACGCCATCGCGCCCGCCGTGGGCGGCACGACGTCGAAGGACGTCGAGTCGGTGCCCCCGCCGGCGTCGATCGACTCGCCGGTGACCGAGCCGACGTCGGCGGCTGTCGGCAACGGCGGGATCATCGGCACGTCGTAGAACAGCAGCGCGTTTCCCGTGCTGGAAACGAAACCGCGGTGATGGACCTCGCTGACCATGCCGGGCACGATCGTGGCGCCGGACGCCGCCTGGACCAGTTCGTTGTTGATCTCGTTGCCGACCTGGGTCCCGATCGCGGCACCCGCCATCGTGCCCGCCGGTCCCAGCGGGGCGAGCAACGCGGCGCCGGCGGCCTGCGCGGCCATGCCGACGGCCGCGGTGCCGAGCCCGGCCAGCCCGCCGGCGAAGATCGGGCCGGACTGCGCGATGCTCCACTGGGTGTGGTTGTTCATCATCGCGCCCAGGACGTAGGGGCGGCGCACGTCGCCGAACTCGAAGGCCACCAGGACTTCGTCGCCGATCTCCGGCATGAAGATCGCGCCGCTGCGCGGACCCGAGCAGAACTGGATGTTCGGTGCCCAGTCGGTCGAGAACGTCGGGGAAAGCCAGGGCAGCGTGACCTTCACCCTGCCCTTGCCGAGCGGGTCGGCGCAGTCGCTGACCACCCCGCAGACCACCCCGTTCAGCACCGGGTTCCGGGCGGGCCGCCGCCCGGCGTTGGCGCTGAGTCCCACCATCGTCCGGTCCTGCCTGCCGTGCGCGGAGAAGACGACCCGGTAGCCGTACTCGGAATCGTCGAAGATGTGCCGTGCCCTCGACACCTGCCATTTGCCGGCGAAGATCGTCTGCACACCCTGGATCTCGATCTTCGTGTTGGGCTGGATCGCGGCGTTGCCCCTGGACTCCCCCTCGCATTCGGCGAACGTGCTGCCGAAGTCGGTGCCGACGGTGCGGGCGGCGAGCGGGCCCGCCGTCTCCATCGTCGTGCTGTCCGCGACCGGGCGGTCCACCACGATGTGCGCGGTCGGGCTCGGCGGTGCGCCGAGGAAGCCGATCGGGGAGCCGAGTACGCCGCCGGTGAGCTGCGAGGCCGCGTCCTGGACGGCGTTCTCCGCCGCGTCCATCCCGGCGGTGATCCCCGAGCCGCTGAGCGAGGTCACCGAACCCTGCATCGTGTCGATCGCCCCGCTCAGGCCCGAGATCAGGCCGCCGGAGGTGAACTGGGCACCCAGCCCCATCGGGCAAGGTCCCTCCCCGACCGGGGTCGGGGAGGTCTGCGCGGCCGCCGTCCGGCTCATCGGATCCCACACCCGGACCTCCACGTCCGGGGTCAGGTTCCCGGCCGACAACCGGGGCCGGAAGCTGATCAGGTCGTCCGGGAACCGCACGGGCACCGCCTCGCTCAGTCCCGCCACACCCGCCTCGACGCTGCGGAGGTAGCCCTCCACCCCGGCCCCGGCGGAGATCAGGCTGTCCACGCCAGGCCGGAAGTAGAACTGCCCGTTCGCGACGCCCGTCTCGAAACCGATTTCCCGTGCCCTGGTGGTGAGGAACTCCCAGTCGGTCTCGTTCACCTGTGCCAGATAGGGATAGGTGGTGCTGGTGGCGACCACCTGGCCGATGGACAGGCCCGCCTCCCCGGCGATCTGGTTGGCCACGTCGGCGTCGGTGACGTTGATGAAGCTGCGGCTCCGTCTGGCCCGCTGCAACCGGTGCGCGCCGGTGTACCCGCGGGCCACCGTCCGCATGCTGACGCCCTGCACCTGTCCCTCGATCGCGGTGACCTCACCGGTGATCAGCACCGTCGGTGTCGCCCCCTGCCCCATGGCGGACACGGTGATCAGCGTGCCGATCTCGATACCCGCCTCCGCCATGGTCTGGCCGGTCATGTCGACGAAGGTCAGTTCGAACATGCCCGGCAGATGCATGTCGTTGTCGACCACCACCCGCATCAGGCGGGCCGAGAGCACTTCGGGCAGGACCACGCCGCTGACCAGGACAGTGGGCCGGATGGTCGGCTCGGTGTCGGCGATGGACTCTTCGGGGGCGGTCACGCGGATCCCCTTTCCGGCGCCAGGTCGGCGGGCGGCAGCATCAAGGACCGGCCCGGTTTGACCCGGAGCGGGTCGTCGATGCCGTTGGCCTCCGCCACCCGCCGCCACGCGTTGGGCGAACCGTAGGCGCGATGCGCGATCTGCATGAGGTTCTCGCCCTGGGTGACCACATGCCTGGAACGGCCCGGCACGCCGCGCGACGTCGGGTTCGTGGGCGGCGGCTCGCGGGTGAACTCGACCAGGGTGAGCGCGACCCTCGCCCACACCGGCGTCCCGGTGAAGTCGAAACGCTGGTAGTCGACGGTCACCTTTTCGAGGTTGACCAGCTTGTTGTGGAACGGCGCGCCGATCCCCCACATGAACCGCAGGACGGGCAGCTTGTAGTAGACCGGTGAGGACCAGAAGTCCTTCAGGCTCGGCTGCATCGTCGAGGACGGCGCCGGGAACGACGAGGATCCGCTGGTGCCGAGACCGTTCTTCACCTTGTTCATGATCACCGTGTCGACAGCGCTCTTCAGCGCCGACGAATTGCCCAGTTCCAGCGCTTCCGCCGGGGTGATCTTCGCCGGCGTGGCCCACTCGATGAGCTGATCGACGGCCATCGTGGTGAAGCCGGCGCCGGTCAGGTACGCCTCGCCGAGGTTGAGCCGGATATTGCTGGTCGCCTTGATCGCGTCCTCCAGTTTGGAGGTGATCACACCGCGGTCGGATTCGGTCTTGTTGGTCTTGGTCATCGACACCGATTTGGGGTTGAGGCTGAACGACACGGGGATGTCGAGCAGCACCCCGTCCGCCGCGAGCGAGGCGGGTACACAGCCCCCGGCGAGTCCGAGCAACTGGTTCGCCGTCTGCACCTTGCCCGACACGATGTCGAGCAGACTGCTCCTGATTCCGCTCATAGCCCTGGTATCCCTGTCAGGTCGAGGAATCCTTCGTGGTCGATTTCGAGCCGCTCGATGGCGACCTTGCTGTCGGTGGCCGAGAGGGACGGCCCGGCCCACGCGGACGGATAGGCGTTGCGCAGTGTCCAGGACGAGACCTCGTTCCACTGCGAATCGAGCAGCCTGATCGTCATCGGGGTGCCGAACTCGATCATCTCGCCGAGCGGGTTGGTTCCCGGTTGGGCCCACGGGCGCCACCACAGCTCCAGCCACTTGCGCACCGAGTCGCTGGCGGACTTCTCCATCGCCCGTTCCAGTTTTACCGTGGCGTAGTTGATGTCGGCGAACAGGATCCGCTCGTAGGAGTAGTTCCCGGGGTTGTAGGCCTTGTGCAGCTTGGTCTTGACTTCGAGTCCCTTGCAGGAGGACCAGAGACCGAGGTTCAGTCCCGCCGCCTCGACCTCGAACCGCATGGCCATGCCGAGGGCGAGAGGGGTATCCGGAGGGGACATCGCGAGCTCCTTGGGCTAGGCGGGACGGGCGCGGTTGGCCGCGCTGAACAGGCCGGAATGGGCGATCTTGAGGGTCTCCAGGTAGACCTTCCCGGCGCTGGCGTCGAAGTCGGAGATCTTCCAACTGATCGGGAACATCTCCCGGATCGTCCACCCGACCACCACCGAGCCGCCCGCGTCGATGATCTCGATCGCGCCGTCCTCGGGCTTCCCCCCGGTCGAATGCACCTCGTCGAGCCATGCCTGCACCGCCTTCGTGCCGACCGGATCGGCGGCCCGGCTCAACTTGACGGACTCGTACTTCGGCACCCCGGCGTACTTGAAGTACTGGTCGGAGTCACCGACCCAGTGTTCGGCCAGGCCCCACTTGATCTCCATGTCCGAAGCCTTGGCCCAGGAACCGAGGTCCCGTGAACCGGTGCTGACGACGAACCGGTAGGCGGTACCCTGGCTGAGCACCAGCGGGGTCTTGGGTTCTGCCATCTCCGTCTCCTCAGCCGAAATCCATCAGGGTGCCGGACCGCTCGCGATCCACGAGCATTTCGAACCGCATCCGGCTGTGCAGCGTGGTGTAGATCCGGTTGGCGATCTCCTCGAACTGGTCCGGGTCGTCGAGGTCCAGCCAGCGGCGGGGCGGATTGTCGGCGAGTTCGCCGATGATGTCCGCGTTCCCCGCGCCCGGACGCCCTTTGCGGTCACCTGGTGGCAGGCCACTGTCCTTTTCGGACTCGTCTTCCGCCTGGTCCTGCTGCCGCCGGATCCGTGCCGCCATGGCGAGCACCCCGGCCGCCGAATCGTCCGGCATCGTCTGCCAGGACGACGGCAGTTCGAGCTTGTCCTTGCCCGCCGTCCCGAGCTGTTCGGCGATGATCTCGTCGCGCGTCGTGGCCGCCGACGTCTGCCAGGATTCGGGGAGAGCGAGGTCCTCGCCGGTCCTGCGGCGGAAGCCCGCGAGAACGCCTTCACCGGCCGGTTTCGACGACCTGCCCCACAAAACGGGCAGCCGAAGCCCGGTCATCCGCCGGAACTCGCTGGTCTTCTCCTCGCCTCCGGGCTTCGAGACGTTGCCCCAGTCCAAAGGGCCGTACTCCGTCTCCTTGTTGCCCTTTCGCTTGTCCTTGGCCGGTTCCGCTTCTTCGCCGTCTTCGTCCTCTTCGTCTTCTGGGTTTTCTGGGTCTTCGTCTGGGAGGACGTCTCGGGGCTCGTCGCGGGCGAGCTGCAACGGCCCTCCATGACCGCGGACCGGCGGCGCGGAGCCGTTCGCCCCGTCGGCCACCCACTGCTCGACCGCGACCGCGTCGGCCTCCAACCGCTTGCCCACCACCGTTTCCAGCCCGGGCAACGCCGTGCCGAAATGCCGCTGCTGGGCGGCGTGGGTCAGCTCGTGCGCGAGCAACGGTGCCGCCTCCCTGCCTTCCAACGGCCCGGCACCGTCGGGCACGTGCACCACCTCGTCCGCGGTGAAACCGCGTGCGCCGAGACGGCGGGCGGTGTCCGTCACCTCCTCGCCGCGGCGGACCCGCACATCGGACACATCGACGCCGAGGGCCTGCTTCAAAGGCGCGATCAACGCGGCCGGGACGACCGTGTCGATCACCGCCGGGACCGTGTCGCGCGGACCGTCGGTAGAGCCCGGCGCGAGTTGCGGAGGGACGGTGAACGTCCTCTCCGGTTGAGGCGCGATCGGGTGGGCCGCTTTTCGGCGCTGTGGCCGAGGTGTGGCTGAGGACGCCGGCCGCTGGGGCTCCGAAGATCCGGAGAGCGGCGACCGCGGGGGCGGACCGTCCGGCCGCGATGCCGGAGTGGGCGCCTGGGCGCGAGGATCGGCGCGGGCGGTGGACGGTTCCGGTACGTCCGATGGCGCCGGCCGGGGTACGTTCGCGGTACTCGGCGCTGGCACTGTCGGCTGCCTTGAAGCCGAAGCAGGGTCTGCCCGGCCCACCAGAGGAACCCACGCTGCCGAAGCCCGCTCCGTCGGCCGCTCCGACGGGTCCGATGGCGCCACCCGGGGCGCGGCCACAGTCCCCGGCGCGGACGCTGTCGGCTGACTCGGAGCCGAGGCGGGCTCTGCCCGGCCGACCAGCGGGCCTGGCGCGACGTAAGCTCGCCCAGTCGGCGATTCCGGTGGGTCCGATGGCGCCGGCCGGGACGCGGTCACAGTCCTCGGTGCGGACGCTGTCGGGTGACCTGAAACCGAAGCAGACGCTGCCCTGCCCACCAGAGGAACCGACTGGGCCGAAACCCGCACCGGCGAGTCCGACGGCACCGTCACAGACCCCGACGCGGACACCGTCGGCTGACCTGAAACCGAAGCGGACGCTGCCCGGCCCACCGGAGGAACCGACGCGGTCGAAGACCGCACAGTCGACCGCTCCGATGGATTCGATGGCACCGGCCGGGGCGTGGTCACGGGCCCCGTCGCGGACGCTGTCGAGCGTGTGACTGTCGGTTGGCCTGAGGACGAGGTCGAGCTTGCCTGACCGATCGGAGGAACCGGCATGCCCGGAGCCCGCAGAGCGGACGGGTCCGGCACATTCGCCTTACTCGGCGCGGGCGCAGCCGGTTGGTTTGGGGCCGAGGTGGGCTCTGCCTGACCGATCGGAGAGACCAGCGCGGCCGAAGCCCGCCCACCGGACGGTCCCCGTAGCTCCGGACGGGGCGCATTCCCGGTACTCGGCGTGGGCGCAGCCGGTTGGCTCGGCGCCGGACGCTCGGACGACTTCGGCTCCGAGTCCGAACTCTTCGATCCGATCGGTTGCGCGGGCGCGACGGTCTTGGGTGCCCGCACGGGATTCGCCTCACTGGCCGAACCGGCGGGGTCTTCACGAGCGACGGACTCCCGGGCGTGAAACGGGGGCTCGGCGGTCGCAGAGGTACTCACCTCGGCGGTGACTCTCGCCTGACGGTCCGAATCCACCTGCCCAGCCGACGAGTCTCGCTCACGTTCGAGCAAACCCCCCGGCTCATCGGGCGATAGGTGCGAGCTGTCGCCGTTCTGCGGCGACGGGACTTCCGCAGGCGATATCGGGTTTGTCCATGAAGGGATGGGGACACTCGCCGTCCCCGTTCCTTCATTGGCGAGATCACTGAGCTCCGGAGTGATCTCGTCGGCGCTCTCCGGCGCCACGGACGGCGGACGGGAATTGCCGATGCCGATGCCCATCCGCCTGCTCTCCGCAAGCGAAGCGCGCTTGGGCCGGGAAGCCGGCGTAGCGAGCGGCAGTTCCGGCCGCCTCGGCACAGGCGGGGCCGGTTCAGGCGGGGCCGGTTCAGGCGAAGCCTCGGGTGCCGGGCGCCGGTTCGGCTTGGGGCGCGGCTCGTGGTTCACCTCGGCGTACGCGGTGGCGAGCTGCCGGTCCTTTTCCTTGTATGCCAGGTGAACGAAGTCGGACGACTTCCACGGCGACGCCGGTGCTCGCGGTTCCGTCACCTCCGCGACGGTCAACGGCGTCGAGAGCGTCCGGGCCGGGACACGTCGTGGTGCGGGCGGTCCGTCCGGAACGACCGGCTCGGCGGCCAACTGTCCTTTTCGGACTCTCGGACGCCGCAGCGGGAGGTCGACGAGATCGTGCCCGACCGGGATCGCGGTGACGATCCCGCCGATCCGTCCGGCGGGCCCGCCGGTGCGCGCCTTCAGCGACCGCACCGACAGCCGGTGCAATACCCCGATCGGCCCGCCGCGGACGGTCAGCGGCGCCGGGACGGACACGGTGGCCGGCATCGGGGGTAGCGACCGCCAAGCGGATCGGTGGCGAACCGGCGGCCCGTCCGCGGGAACCACCGGACCAGGAACCATCGCACCGGCGGACGGCGGACGAGTTCGGCGCCACGGCCAGCGGACCATCGGTGGCCTCCTCTCAGTATTCCCGGACCGCCTCGTCGAGGCGGGCATTGATGGCGCCGATCTCGGTGATCACCCTCGCCCTGGTCGCGTGATCGAGATCCAGGATCGATTCGAAGGACCAATGCAGGTGGTAGGCGATGTAGACGATCTCCTCCCACAGGCGGTCCGTCGTCTCGGTCATGGCGGCGGCTCCCCCGCCACGTCGATCAGGAACTGGTGCCCGCAGTCGGGGCAGGCGACCTCGGCTTCGGTGTGGCCCTGCTGGTTGACCCGGCGATAGAGGTCCTGCAGGAACGCGAGATCGGAGGCGAACAGGTGCTCGACGACGAACCTGTCGACCGTGGGCAACGTGCCGAGCCTGGTCACCGTGTGCATGATCAGGTAGATCGACAGGTACGCCGGGGTCTGCCGCACCAGCGGTTCCGCCTGCGCGACGAGCTCGTCCTTGGCGGTGGCCAGCCGCAGCAGGCCTTCCCGGTGGACGCGGCCCTCCTCGTCCACGAAACCGCGGGGCAGCTGGAACGGGTACTCGGTCCGCAGCGCCGGGTGCTCGGCGACGGCGGCCGTCATTTGTTCGGCGACGTGTGGTTGTCCACGTCGATCTGTTCGCAGACGATGACGACGGTCGCGACGGCCGCGTCACTGCCGCCCGCTTTGAAGTTGCCGATGTCCAGTTTCTGCGGCCACGCGTTGAGCAGGTGGTACGACTGCTTCTGCAGGCCCGCCGAGTCGAGCAGGATCAGCGAACAGCTCTTCTTGGCCGCCGGGTCTCCCCGGAGGACCTGCTGGTGCCACGTCCACAAGGTGAGGTCGGTG
This sequence comes from Amycolatopsis sp. cmx-4-19, assembly GCA_049998115.1. Taxonomy (GTDB): domain Bacteria; phylum Actinomycetota; class Actinomycetes; order Mycobacteriales; family Pseudonocardiaceae; genus Amycolatopsis. The sequence continues at coordinate 156,602 of JAEBEO010000009.1, forward strand.
TCCACGCCGCGTTTGAGCGTGACGGTCGCCGGTTTGGTCTTGCCGAACTGTTTCGAGAGCGAGATACCGGAACCGTTGCTGGACAGGTATTCCGTCACCTCGACCTCGGAGGTGATGCCGGTCAGCTCGGAGAAGGCGAGCCCGTTGTTCGTCGGGCTGTTCTGCCCGTCGAACTGGATCACGAACCGTGCCGCGCTGACCAGGGTGTTCGTCGTGTCGAGTTTGGCGGTCTGGGAGCGCATCGGATTGGTCATCGTTCACTACTCCTGGGTTCGGTACCGATGGTCATTCCTCGAGCGCCGCGCCGTGCGGCATCTGGGAGATCTGGAAGACGACGAATTCGGCGGGTTTGACCGGCGCGATCCCGATCTCGATGAACAGATGCCCGGCGTCGCGTGATTCCGGCGGGTTGTTCTCCTCGTCGCATTTGACGTAGTAGGCGTCTTCCGCCGCCCGGCCCGCCAGTGCTCCGCTGCGCCAGATCCGTTGCAGGAACGCGCCGACGACCCGGCGGACGGCGGTCCACAGGTATTCGTCGTTGGGTTCGAAGACCACCCAGTTCGTCCCGTTGAGAATGGACTCCTCGACGTAGTTGAACAGCCGCCGCACGTTGATGTAACGCCATTCGGGATCGCTGGACAGCGTTCGCGCGCCCCAGACCCGGATCCCCTGCCCGGGGAACGCCCGGATGCAGTTGACGCCCAGGGGATTCAGCAGTTCCTGTTCGCCCCGGCTGATCACGGTCTGCAGCCCGACCACGCCGCGCACGACCTCGTTGGCGGGAGCCTTGTGGACGCCGCGGGTCTCGTCGCTCCTGCCCCAGATCCCGGCCATATGCCCGCTGGGCGGCAACGCGAAGATGTTGCCCGTGGTCGGATCGAGGGTCTGCACCCACGGCCAGTAGAGCGCGGCGTACTTGGTGTCGTATCCCGCGACGTCGGCGCGCCAGTCCCGCATCTGCTTGGAGTTCAGTCCCGGCGGCGGGTCGAGGATCGCGACGCGGTCCGACATGAGCTCGCAGTGCGCGATCATCGCCAGCTGCACGGCCTTGACGCCGTCGGCGTCGATCATCCCGCGCTGGTACGCGGACATGAGGTCGGGCGCGAGCACCATGGTGATCTCGTCGATGGCCTCGAAACCGCCGATCCCGGTGCGCTCGATCGGGTCGCCGACGTACTCCGTCACGGGCACCCGCCGGGGCGTGGGCTCCCGGACCGCGAGCGCGGTGGTGGTGTCCTTGCGGGGCGCGGTCAACGTGCCGTTCTTGGCGTGTTCGAGTGTGATCAGCTTCGACTGTTTGGCCAGTACGGTGGCCACGTTGTTCGGCCCGCGCTTCACGGTCACGTTGTCGAAGGACTCCTCGACCTTGCCGTTGCGCAGGACGTCGAGTTTGAAGGCGCCGTCGGCGGGTTCGCTGGCCGCGCCGACCGAGACGGTCAGCCCGTCGTCGGCGCCCGGCGAGAGCGCCCGGACTTCGAACGCGTGACGCCCGTCGTCACCGGCGGCGGGGATGAGCGCCGCGCCCAGCCGCGGCTTGACGTCGTCCTCGCCCGTCGCGAGCCGGAGGATGTAGGCGGAGCCGCCTCCGTTGAGGAAGAAGGCGTAGACGGAATGCGCGAGGTACGCGCCCTCGACGAAGCCGCCGAAGGTCCGCGTGAATTGCGTCCAGTTGGTGACCAGGGTCGGTTCGGCGACCGGGCCCTTGTCCGCGAATCCCACGAATCCGGCGACCGCGGTGCCGACACCCTCGATGGGTTTCGATCCCGACGACACCTCTTCGACGTACACACCTGGCGCCAGATAGTTGGCCATCGATTCTCCCAGTTCGAACGGGCTGATGAGGGAAGTGCCCTCCAGGCTGGCACCCGGGATCACCGCCGGGACGGGGCCGACGCGCACTGTCGCGGTCAGGGGCGGTTGCACTCGGGGGCAACGCCGAGTGACCGCGTGACGGGCCGCGGCACCGTCGTCCCCGCCTCCCCCGGTGTCCGAGACTCGGGAAGTGCTGGCTGACCTGGCTTCCTCACTCCGCGAATGGCTGACCACCGAACTGTCGCCCGGTACGGTGGTCGGCTTCGACCCACCCCATCTGCTCGCCGACATGCAACGCAGACCGCAACGTGCCGGGATCGTGAACGTCTTCCTCTACGGCATCAACGAGGACCTCGACGGCGTCACCGCCGCCCGGGTGCGCGTCCACAACGCCGAGGGCAGGGTCACCGGGACGGTCGCCCCGCCCCGGACCTATCACCTGTCCTATCTGGTCACCGCGTGGGCGTCGGACACCCAGGAGGAGCACGAACTGCTCGGCGCGGTGATCGGCGCCCACGCCGAGAACGATGCGCTCGGCACGGAATTCCTCTGTGGCTGCCTGCGTGACGCCGGCTCCGCGTTGCCGGTCCGGCTCGGCTGGACACCGGGCGGACGCGGTCACGACCTGTGGGCCGCGCTCGGCGTCCCGATGCGCACCGCGGTCGATTTGACGGTCACCGCCCCGGTCCAGCCGTCCCGGCTGCGGCCTGCCGAGCCCCCGGTGCGGACCGCCGAGCTCGACGTCCACAGCACCGTGCGCGAGTTGCCGGAAGTGACCCGCGCCCGCTGGCGACGCACCTCGATCACCGAGCACTGAGAGCCCGAGGAGCGCATCCATGATCCGCTACCCCATCGCCGTCCTCCTGCTGTTGGTGGTCGCGATCCCGCTGCTGGCGATCGGGCACGACGAACCGGCGGGCCCGGCGCCGGTGGAACACGTGTCGCAGGAGAACGCCGCTTCGCCGAGCCCGGCCGTGCAGCCGTCCTACCGGGACTCGGTGTACGGGGACGCGCTGATGGCGGGCAACAGCGTGCTGCGCTGTCCGGTCGGTGACGAAGTGGCCGGGGACAACCCGCCCGCCGACTGCGCGGCCGCCACCAGGAACCGCGGCGCGGGAAGCGGCAACAACAACGGCTACTACCTGCACCAGGCGAAGGAGGACGGCCGGGTCGACTCGTTCAACTCCAGCAGCGCCGAAATCACGATCCCGCCGAAGGCCAAGGTGCGGCACGCGCGGCTGAACTGGGGCGGGCACACCGGGACGTTCCTGGGCTTCTCCGGGGTCAACTGCACGCGCCCGATCCTGCTGCAGGGCGAGGCTCCCCCGCTGCCCGCGGCGCCGGAACCCGCCGGACAGGCTCCCCGGATCGCCGTCGACGGTGGCAGACCCCGGCCGGCCGACCTCACTCCGGAGCATTTCACCACCACGGACGGCCTCACCGAGGCCAGCCGGATCTACACCGACTGGGCGGACGTCACCTCCGCGTTCGAGGGTGTGTCGACCGGTGGGCCGATCAAGCTTTCGGTGAGCAACGTCTGGGCGCCGAGCGGGCCGGGCTGCGCGGGTGGCTGGTCGATCGTGCTGGTCTTCGACTACGGCGAACCCGTCGTCCCCTACCTCAACCCCCGGGTCGTCGACATCTACACCGAGGACCTGCCCCGCGGCGCGGCGTTGCTGCCGGGCCTGCTCGAACCACTGCTGCCCGGCACCTTGCCGAAGCTGATCGAGCAGCCGGTGAACGCGGTCGCCGGGCTGCTGCCCGGTCTGGCGCCGACGTTGACCGGCACCAGCGTCACGCTGCCGGGAGTGTCGCCGAAGCGGTCCACCGCGGACGTCAAGATCGGCTTGACCGGCTTCGACGGCGACTGGCGGCAGGGCGAGGAGAACTTCGTCGTCGACGGCGTCGCGATACCCGAACCCTGTTCGGGCGACCCCTCCGCGGCGGACTTCTTCCGTTCGTGCGCCATCGGGGCCGCCGGGCAGACGACCAACAACCTGAGTGTGGACGTCAAGACCGTGAAACCGGCGCTGGCCGACAACGAGGACGGGTCCATCGAGGTCGGCGTGAGCAGTGTCGGCGACTTCGTGGTCCTGCAGAGCCTGGTGCTCGCCGAGACGATCGCGCCGGCGGTGTCGCTCACCATGACGGGACCCGCCTCGCCGGTCGCGCAGGGCGACATGGCCACCTTCGCGCTGCGGATCCGCAACGAGGGCGCCCTGCGGCTGACCGATCTGGACCTGGACCTCGTCACCCGGAACGACGGCAACCCCGACACCGCCGACGACGGCATCCGCTGCGCGCCACCCGTGCTCCGCGCGCTCGAACCCGGCGAATCCACCGACGTCACCTGCCTCCAGCCCGCCCGTGTCGTACCGGGGTTCACGACCGAGGCCTCGGTCGCCGGGACGTACCTCGTCGGGACGACCGGCCGAAAGAACACCGTGCGGGCGGGGGCGAGCGCGGCCGTCCGGGTGACTCCGGTGGATTACGCGGTGGAGCGGGTGCCGGATCGGCTGGTGGTGCGCGAGGGCGCGGACGTGACGTTCGCGGTGCGCCTTCTGAACACCACCGCGACCGACCTGACCCAGGTGACCTACACCGACTCCGCGGCCAGTGGCTGTTCCGCGCCGTCACCGACCCTGACGGCCGGTACGCCGATGGAATTCCGTTGTGTGGCAACGGCTCCGGCCGCGAGTTTCACCAGCTCGGGCCGGCTGACCGGAGTCGCCGAGGACGGTGGCGTCACGGTGTCGAGCCAGCCGATCGTGGTGACCGTGATCCATCCGGCGATCACCGTCGTCACCAAGGTCGACAAGGACGTGCTCTATCTCGGCGACACGGTCGAGCTCACGTTCGAGGTGCGCAACGCCGGGGACGAACCCGACGAGGCTCTGACGAAGGCGCTGGCTTCGGTGGCCGATCTGTGCGCCGCGCCGCCGATCCCGGCGCTGGATCACGGCGAATCGGCGGCCGTCGCCTGTGTCGCCCGGCCGTCGCGGGCCGGGAAGATCCCGATCGGGGCCACCGTGACGGCGGCGGACGTCAACGGCGATCCGGTGACCGGCACGGCGGTCCCGGTCACCATCACCGTGCTGGCACCGCTGATCACGCTTTCCCAGGCGGCCGACCCGTCGACCGTGCGCGTCGGCGGCCGGACCACGGTGACCTTCACCGTGCGCCACACCGGCACCGCCGAGGACGGTCCGGTGTCGAACATCGCGGTGGCCAGCCCGACGCTGCCGGACTGCAAGCCGACACCGCTCCCCCCGCTCGCCCCCGGCCAGTCGGCGACGGTCCAGTGCTCCGCGACGCCCGACCGGTCCTTCGACAACCAGGCGACGGCGTCGGCCGTGGACCAGGCGAACCGGGAGATGCGCGTCGGCACCCCACCGTTGCGGGTGACCGTGATCAACCCCGCGATCGCCATTGCCACCACGGCCGATCCGCCCGAGGCGAAACGGGGCGAGGACGTCGACTTCTCGGTGACCGTCCGCAATATCGGCGACGTGCCGCTGACCGTCGAGGTCCGTAACGACCGGGCGAGGGACTGTGATTTCACGGTGGGCGACGACGGTCTGCGGATCGGCGCCGCGCACGGCGTGCGCTGCACCTTCACCGTCCCCGCCGAGGAAAGCGCCACCGAGCTGACGAACACGGCGTCCTTCACGGCCACGCCGCTCGCCGGGACGGCCGACACCGGCGAACCGTTGACCGGGATGGACGCGGCGACCGTCTCCGTGTCCCCCGGAAAAGCGCGGCCTTCGACGCCGGCCACCGGGGGCACCACCGCCCCGGCCGCGGGGAGCGACAACGGCGCCGCCAGGAACGCGGGCGGCAGCGTCGAGACGCCGGGCCGCGGGACGAAAACACCCGCCGGCACCGGGAATCGCGGGAACCTGCCGAACACCGGCGCGTCCCCCGCCGTGGCGATCGGCATGGGCGTCAGCCTGCTGCTGCTCGGAACGCTCACCCTCGCCGCGACTTCGGCGAAGCGGCGCGACGAAAACTCGATGCTGCACCGGTGGTGGCCCGGCGACTGACGGCGCGGGGCAGGCGAACCTGCCCGCACCGGTGCCTTCGCAGGTATGTCGGCCCGATCCGCGCGATCGTAGTTTCAGCTTGTCGGACAAAGGAGATGAGGGCGCATGGTGGAGGAAACGGTACTCGACGCAGTGGTCGCCGCGGCGCCCACGATCGAGTCGGACCCGGAGAAATGGTCGGCGGCGTTCTGCGCCGCGTACGAAGAGAACAAAGAGGACTTCGGTGCTTTCGTCGAAGCGCTGAAGCAGCAGGACGTCGATCAGTACGAAGTCGAGGCCCTCGAGCAGGTCCTCCGCGAGGAACGCGAGATGTACGCCGTCGAAGAACTGTGCCGCGACGGCGCCGACGACCTGCGGTACGCCTTCGCCGCCGCGGTGGACCGGGTCGCCGGGCAAGCCGCGCCCGCCGAACCGGAGGCCGAAGAGGACGCCGCCGAGCCCGCCGCGGCGTACGACCGCGACGAGGCGTTCCCCTGGGTCATGGCGCTCGTGAACGCGGTCATCGCCGAATGGGACACCACCGACGAGAGCTGGCCCGGCTTCCGGCAGACCGTGGCGGGCCACGCGGATCGGCAGTCGGGCGGACGCGCCGACCTCATCGCCGCCACCGCCGGTTTCTTCGACGAGATCGACGCCGCCGGACCCGACCGGATCGCCACCCTCCAGGCGTACGGGATCACCGTCGCCGCCGCGGCGTCCCCCGGGGGAACCGAAGACGCGACCTACAACCGGGAAGAGACCTTTCCCTGGATCGCCGAACAGGTCACCACGGTCGCCGGGCAGTGGGACCGGACCGACGAGACCTGGCCCGAGTTCAAGGAGGAGGTCGCCGCCCTCGTCGAGCAGGCGTCCGGCGGACGCGCCGACCTGATCGCCGCCGTCACCGGTTTCTTCGACGAGATCGACGCCGCCGGGCCCGACCGGATCGCCACCCTCCAGGCGTACGGGGTCGCCTTCCCGGAGCCGGACGCCGCCCCGGAGGAACTCTCACCCGAGATTATCGCGGAACTCGACACGATCGCGGAGGACATCATCTCCCTTCTCGGTGAGGACGACAGCCTCGACCTGAGCGACTTCGAGCCGGAAGACATCGAGAAGGCGATCGAGGACGCGCTGCAAGCGGTCCAGAACCCGAGCTGAGCACAGTCCGACCGAAAGGAGCGCGTCCGATGCCCGAGAAGTTCGACGACAAAAGCATCGCCGGTCTCACCGATGTCATCATCGAAGGCATCGGCAAAAGCGGCAAGAGGTTCGTGCACGCCCTCAAGATGGCCGACCCGGGTTCCGTGGCCCGCCTCATGCGGCAAGCCCTCAAAGACGCGGAGCACAAAGGCGGGGGGACCTTCAAACCGCGTGCGCAAGCCGACCCGAACGCGCACCCCGCCCAGATCGGGCAGATCCAGCCCCCGACAGAGTTCGACGAGGAGAAAAGGCGGCTGTCGAGCGAGCTCACCAAGGGCGGCGTCGCCGGCAACTTCCTGCGGACCCTCCACGTCACCGATCGCCTCGTCGCCGAGATCAAGGAACTCCGCGACGAATACGAATGGATCCGGGTACTCGACCAAGGCCACGGAATCACCACGCTGGCGGGACGACTCGACCAATTCAGCGTCAAATGGACCGGGAACATGCAGGGGAAGGTCGGGAACCTGGCCGCCAATATCCTGGCCGCCCAGACCCCGGATCAGCTGGAGCAGCACAAGCAGGTGCTGACGGAGATCCCCCGCTGCTTCAACGAATACAACACGATCTTCCTCAAGGTCGGCGCGGAGATCAAGAAACAGGTGGACTCCGGGGCCTGGGAAGCGGCGGCCGACGCCCAGGTAAACAGGGGCAAACGCCTACTCGTGACCGGCGCGTTCTCCGCGCTGGGCGTCATCCTCGGCACCCTCGGAACCCTCTCGGTCCCGGGGATGGACCTGGGTGTCGGCTCGATGATGGCCGCCCTCCAAGCCGTCGTGAACGTGCTGAAGCGCGCGGCCGACCGCAAGCTGGTCCAGGCCAAGGCAGGCGAGCTCAGGGACGAGAAGGGGCCGGACTACGCGTATCAGCTCCTCGACACCAACGCCGCGCTCGTCGCGGAGCGGGTCTGCGGGGAGCAGCAGTACCTGGTCTCGAAGGCGTTCGACGTGATCGCCATCCCGGCGACCAACATCCCGGGCTGGAAGTTCATCAGGACCTCCACCGAGCCCCTGATCAAAAGCTACTTCAAGGCAAGGGTCGTCAAACTCCGGCGGCACATCGCCGAGGCGGCGAAGCAGGCGGAACTGATCGCCGTCGCCGGCACGTCCGTGAGCGCGGCCGCGACCGTCACCGCCGAGGAGGTGGACCAGAAACTCGAGATCGTCCGCGGCGAGGCGCGGGACTTCCTGGTGAACGACGCACCGGATGAATTCATCGCGTCGGTCGAGACCGCGCTGAGGGAGAACGAGGAAAAGGCGGCGAACGAAATCCGGGAGAACACGGCGGAGAGCAACCCCGGTCACCATCAGTACGTCGTGGACGTCCGCGAACTCCTCGCGACGATGGCCGTGAACGCCGACGAGATCGCCGTCGACATGACCCAGGAACTTTCGCTGAACCTGGTCAAGGTCGTGGTGCAGAAGGTCGTCGCGCATCTCGTCAGCCACCTCGACATCTCGGTGGCGCAGGCCGTCACCGGCGCGGACATGAAGGCGATCATCAAGGACATCGACGACCACCTGCTCGGTCTCGGGACCGCGCAGAGCGGTGCGTCGGCGTTCCCGCCCGATCACCTGAGTGAAGGGCGCTGACCGCCGTGGCGACGAACAACGTCGAGCGACTCACCGAGGTACTGGTCCGTGCTCTCGGCGGGCTGGGCAAGCCGCTCCCCCCGGCGAGCGGCGAGGTGACCGAAATGCTCAAACAGGCCGTGCGACAGGCTCCGGCGAGGAAGAAGCTCCTCGAAGCGGGTGTCGGTGCCGAGGAACTGCGGACGGTCGGCGACCTCGTCACCGAGGCCGCCGTCGCCGCGGCGGCGACGGTCCTGGCCGGACTTCCCGCCTTGGCGCAGAGCCTCGGGATGACCGAGGCGGAACTCGGCGAAGCACTCGGCGGTCTGGCGCCCGAACGCCTCGCCGAGGTCATCACGGACGGGCTGTTCGCCGGGGCCTGATCCGCGACCACGCAACGGAAGGAGTGACCTGATGCACCCTGCCCAGGAGGCGAACGCCGAGGCCGAAGAGCGGTTCCTCGGCTATTTCGCGCAGGAGTTCCGGGCCGAGCTGGCGAGACGCGGCGCGCATCCCGCCGTCCGGCTGGTGCGGACCAGGAACGGACCGGGGCTGCAGGCCTTCGTCGCCGCGAACCTCGCCCCGCGGACCGCGTTGCGCGTGATCAAGCTGACGTACTTCCAGAACGTCGGCGGCGACGCGATGAAGAGCCTGGACCGCTGGCATCCCGCCCCCGCTCCCACACACCAGGGAACACTCGGGTCCGGACAGGGCGCGCCGCAGCTGGACTTCTACTATTCCGACCAGCCGAAGTCGTTCGTGGGCACCTTCGCCGAGATCATGGCCTGGTTCGACCAGAACAGCCGGAAGGTGTTCGTGGTCCGGGACGAAGAGGTCGGGGACAACGACATGCGCGTGGACTTCACCGTGGAGGTGCGTCCGGTCAGCGTGCGGCGGGAGGGCGGCAAGGACGTCGTCGACGCGGGTGGCCTGCGGACGGGCACGCTCGCGGCGTTCAAAGCGATGGTCCTGGGCGTCGCGGGAAGCCTTTCGAGTGGAGACGGCTTCGGTATGGTCAGCGACGCCATGCAGGCCTCGGCGGACGTCGTCGAACAGGCACCGGGTTTCCTGCCGAAACCGGACGCGGGCGGCGGGCCGACGATCCCGTTCGACCGCGATCTGGCCAGGACGCTGATGACCTTCGAAGTGGAGATGCGCGAAGGCCACGGCTCCGACGACGGGCGCACCGTCCATCACGATTGGACGGACCTGAAGCCGGACGAACTCAAGACGCGGACCGGGGACAAGAAGACCGTCGGCCATCTGTTCGGGATCGTCTCCGTCGAGGAGATCAGGGAGATCGTGCCCGGTCTCGTCGAGACGGTTTTCGACCGGATCGAGCAGGCCTAGCTCGGGTCCTGCAAGTCAGGTTCGCGGCGAGTGTCACCGCGACACCGGCACGCCGACCCGCTACTCCCCGGCGTCCCACCGTCGTGTTGAGCCGTTGTTGAGCGGCCGCCGAAGACTGTCCTGAGAGAACAGTCGCGATTGCCCTGGAGGGCGAAGGAGGCGGTGGGGTCATGCAGCAGAGAATCCCGGTCCACGTACGTGGGTTGGACCCGATCTCCGAGGCAGGGGTCATCACGCAATTGCGGTCCCGGCCGGAACTGACGATGGTGGAGGACGAGCCCGCCGTCGCGATCGCGGTGGTCGACGTGATCGACCCGCCCGCCATCGACCTGATCCGGACCCTGCGCACGGTGAGCGCCGCCCGGGTGATCACCGTGCTCTCCACCGCCGACGACGCGGCCTTGCTGGCCGCGGTCGAGGCCGGGGTCTGCGGCGTGGTTTCGAGATCGGAAGCGACGCCGGAGCGGCTGACCACGGCGATCGAGCACGCCGCGGCGATGGAGGGCGTGCTGTCCCCCAGGCTGCTCGGGCGGCTGCTCGACCAGGTTTCCCGGCTGCAGAACCAGGTGCTGGCACCGCGCGGCTGGCGGTTGTCGGGGATCTCGGACCGGGAGGCGACCGTGTTGCGGCTGATCGCGCAGGGCAAGGAGATCAAGGAGATCGCCGAGGAGCTGTCCTATTCGGAACGGACCATCAAGAACACGCTGCACGACGTGGTCAGCCGTTTTCATTTGCGCAATCGGACGCACGCCGTCGCATTCGCCTTGCAAGAAGGATTGATCTGAGCACTTCGTGACCGAGAGGGGTGAATCGTCTTGCACGATTCGAGGAGTGACGAACAGCGTGTCCCGAGACGTTCGCCGGTGAGCCTTCTCGTGCTCTCCGCGGCGTTGCTGATCGCGGTGGGCGCGTCCGCCGCGCCCGCGGCCGTCCGGCCTGCCGACGGGTCCACCCCACCGGCCCCGCCGCCCGCCGGGCAGCCGGAGCATCCACACGGCGCGGACGGCGACACCCCGCCCACCGCGCCGCCGCCGTCGGGCGATCTTCCTTCGATCGCCGACGGCCTGCCGCTCCCACCCGTGCCGCGCCTCGGGGACGGCGGCTCCGTCGCGCGGACGAACGGGATCCCGGCCATGGTGCTCGACGCCTACCGGTCGGCCCAGTCGCGGATGAACGCCGGGCAGCCGGGTTGCCACGTCCCGCTCGCCCTGCTCGCCGCGATCGGCAAGGTCGAGTCCGGGCACGCCCGCGGGGGTCGTCTCGACGCGGCGGGCACCACGGTCCAGCCGATCCTCGGTCCGGTGCTCAAGGGCGGACCGTACGCGGCGATCTCCGACACCGACGGCGGTTCCTGGGACGGCGACCCGGTGTGGGATCGCGCGGTCGGGCCGATGCAGTTCATCCCCGGCACCTGGGCGCGCTGGGCGTCGGACGGCAACGGCGACTCGGTCGCCAGTCCGCACAACATGTACGACGCCACGCTGGCGGGCGCCCGGTATCTCTGCGCGGGCGGCCGCGATCTCGCCACGTCCGGCGGGCTGACGGCGGCCGTCCTCAGCTACAACCACTCCACCAGCTACCTCAATCTGGTGCTGGCCTGGATGACCACCTACAGCGGCGGAATGGCCGCACAGTCCCGAGACGAGCAACCGATGGCGCGGGCTGCTTCCGCACCCGCTCCTCAGCTCCCGGCCACCGTCCCGCCGGTCACTTCCGCTCCCCCGCCTTCCCCGACGCCGGGTCAGCCGCCCCCCGAGACTCAGCGTCCTTCTCCCGCACCGGCTCCCACTTCCCCGTCGAGCCCGCCCGTGCCGCCGCCTGCCGTGCCGACCGAAGCGCCTCAGGAAACCCTATGCGGTGTCACGTCGGTGGCGGGGTCGCTGCTGGGTGTCGTCGGTGGTCTGCTCGGCGCCGCGCCCGCGCCGGTCGCTTGTGCCGCGCCCGAACCGTCGGCCCCTTGAACCGCCACGTCACGGCCGGATCTCGAATTCGCGGGACCGTTCGGCCGTTCGTGCGGACGCGTCCGGATCAGCCGGTTTCGCCCGATCAGCCTAGGGTTCATCGACTATCGTCACTGAGGATCCGCCAGTCCCCCCGCAGTCGGCGAGGCCAAGGAGGACGCCCATGACCTCGGCGCCCCACCGAAGCGCGCCCGCGTTACCCGCCGAGGCGACCAGCTTCGTCGGGAGGAGGCGCGAACTCACCGAAGTGCGCCGGGCGCTCGGCGGCGGACGGTTGCTGACCTTGACCGGGATGGGCGGGGTCGGGAAGTCCCGGCTGGCGTTGCGCGCCGCCACCGGGTTGCGCCGGTTGTTCCCGGACGGCGTCTGGCTCGCGGAACTCGGCGAACTGGAGGACACCGACGACGTCGCGGCCAAGGTCGCGGCCGTGTTCGGAGTGGACGTCGGCGCACGCCGTCCGTGGGTGGATCTCGCCGGTTTCCTTGCCCACAAACGAATGATGCTGGTACTGGACAACTGCGAGCATCTGCTGGACCCCTGTGCCGTGCTCGCCGACAGGTTGCTTTCGGCGTCCGAGGGGTTGCGCGTCCTCGCCACCAGCAGGCAGCCGCTCGGCCTGGCTAGCGAACGGACCCTGGACGTGGCACCACTGGCGGTCCCCGGAGCGGAGGGGTACCTGACGCCGGAAATGCTGGGACAGTACGAGGCCGTCACCCTGTTCACCGATCGGGCGAAGGCGGTCCTGCCCGGTTTCACCGTGACCGAGGGCAATTGCGCCCAGGTGGTGGAGCTTTGCCGACGGCTGGACGGTATCCCGCTCGCCATCGAACTGGCCGCCGCCCGGGCCCGGACGTTCTCGCTCCCGCACCTGCTCGACCGGCTCGACGACTGCTATTCCTTGCTCACCACCGGAAACAGGGCGGCACCGAAACGGCAGCAGACGCTGCGAGCCCTGGTCGACTGGAGCCATCACCTGTGCACACCGGCGGAACGCACGGTGTGGGCACGTCTTTCGGTGTTCGCGGAGGGCTTCGACCTGCCGGCGGCGGAAGCGGTGGCCGCCGTCGACGGCGTCGCGCTCTCGGACGTGCTGTCCGGCCTGGTCGAGAAGTCGATCCTGGGCCGCACCGAGACGGGTGGCCGGACGAGGTATTGGATGCTGGAGGTGATCCGCCGGTACGGCAAGGAGCGCCTGGCCGAGACGGGCGAGCAGGAGACGATGGCGCGGCGCCACCGCGAGTGGTTCAAACGCCTGGCGATGCGGGCGGAGGCCGGCTGGACCGGCCCCGATCAGCTCGCCTGGTACAAGAGGGTCGAGGTGGAGAACGCGAATCTGCGCCTGGCCTTGGAGTCCTATTTGGACTGCGACGGCGGGCAGGCGGCCGCACTGGAGTTCGCGACCTCGCTCTGCGCTCACCGGCGGGCCTGCGGCTCGCTGAGCGAAGGACGCCGGTGGCTGGACAGGGTGCTCGACCGCGCTCCCGAACCGACGCCCGCCCGGGCGAAGGCGTTGTCGGTCAACGCCTGGCTCGCCCTGCTGCAGGGCGACTCCCCGGCCGCGCGCGGCCTGCTTCGCGCTTGCCGGGACATCGCCGAGGACGTCGGTGACGCGTCGGCGGCGGCGTACGCAGTCCAGATCTCCGCGCTGGCGGATCTGTTCGAGGGTGATCCGGCGGGGGCCGTCACCGGCTTCGGCGACGCGATCAAGCTGCACCGGGAAGCGGGCGACCACGACAGCGCCAAGTTGTCGTTGTTCCAGCAGGTCATGTCGCGCTGCTTCGCCGGGGATCCGGCCGCGTTCGCCTCCCTCAAGCGCGTCAGGACACGGCTTCGTCCGGGACAGGGGACGGTTTCGAACGGCTACCTGCTCTGGTACGAAGCGATCGAACGGTTCCTCCGGCGCGATCACGGCGACCCGGCCAAACCCGCGGCGCAGGCGTTGCGGATCGGCGCGGACGCGGGTGAACGCTGGCTGGTCGCGCTGTGTCTCGAAACGCTCGCGTGGACAGCCGCCGACGCGGGCGAAAACGTCCGTGCGGCCAGGATTTTCGGCGCCGCCGAAGCGGCGAGACAGACGATCGGAAGCCGGCTTTCAGGCCTCGCGCACCTGCGTGCGCACCACAATCGCTGTGAACGTGCCGTCCGCACGGCCCTGGGCAAGGACCAGTTCGAGGCCGCCTATCGCGTCGGTGCCCGGTCACCCGCCCGGGAGGCGATCGCCTATGCCGCGCAGAACAAGCCGGGTAAGACATCGGGACGCACCCGCCGGGACGGCTCTCCGCTGACCTCGCGGGAACGCGAGATCGCCGATCTGGTCGCGGGTGGGCTGAGCAACCAGGAGATCGCGGAATCGCTCGTCATCGGCCGCCGGACAGCCGAGACGCATGTGGGCCATATCCTCACCAAACTCGGATTCACCGCACGGGCCCAGATCGCCGCCTGGGCCTCGGAACACCGGCGCCTCACGGCGTGACCCGCCCCGAGTCCTCGCCCGCGATCCAGGCGGAGATCTGCGCGCGCCGGAGAAAGCCCAGTTTCGCCATGATGCGCACGACATGGGATTCCACCGTCCGCTTCGAGATGCCCAGTTCCCCGCCGATGGCTTGATTCGTCAGCCCGTCGCGGATCAACTCGGCGACCTCGTACTCCCTGGGGGTCAACCCGGAGCCGGCGGTCCCGGCCGCCGGGGAGTCGCCGAACGGCGTGCGCGGCCGAAGCACGCCGGACTCGGCCAGGTCCTGGAAAAACTCCGCGTGACGCCTTCCGTAATGCTCACTTTGCCCTGCCCGCAGCAACTGTCGTGCCCCGTACCGGCGCGCGATCCCCGGCAGGACGTAGGTCTGATCGCCGGTCCGGACGACCACGGACTTGTCCACCAGCCCGGCGACGAGATCGAGGACGTCCTCGACCGCTATGCCGTCGCCGCCGCAGACCCACTCCGCCGCGGGCAGGTCGAAGCCGTCCGCGAACACCGACAACCGGGCCCACAGCTCGCGTTCGCGCCGAGTGCACAGCGCGTGGCTCCAGGCACAGAGGGCCGCGAGCGAACGGTGCCGGGACGGCCCGATCCGGTTGCCGAGGCCCAGCACTCGCGCCGGGTCGTCCAGTCCTGCCAGTAATTCCGGCAGGGAAAGGGCTCGCAGGCGGGCGGCGGCCCATTCGATCGCCAGTGGGAGGCCGTCGAGCCGGGAACAGATCTCCGCCACCTTCGGCGCCGTCTCGTCCGAGAGCGCAAGACCCGGCGCGCGCTCGGCGAACAACCGGACCGCGTCCGGCGTCCCGAACGGCTTCACCTCCAGCAGGTGCTCGCCGAGCACGGCAAGCGGACGACGCCCGGTGACCAGGATCCGGATCCCCGTCTGTTTGACCAGCTCGCCGACGAACGTGCCGCATTCGTCCGGCAGATGCTCACAGGTGTCCAAGATCAGCAGGGAATTCGCGTGATCGAGGGATCCGTCCGGCAGCGCGGCGGCCACGTCGGATCCCGGGGTGAGCGGCGCCAGGTCGGCAAGCCAGGCACCGCCCGGGAAATCCCGCGCCATCCTCGCGCCGAGGTGGGTCGCCAGCCGGGTCTTGCCGACGCCTCCCCCGCCGACGAGGGTCAGGACCCGGTGCGCACGCAGGATCCCGCGAGCCTCGTGGAGTTCACGGTCGCGTCCGACGAAGCTCGTGGTCGTCACCGGCAGATTGCCGCCGCCGCGGCTCGCGCGCCCGGACATCTACTTCTCCGGCGTCAGCGCGGACGCCAGTTCCTCGCGATGACGGACGCCGACCTTGCGATAGGCGTTCGTGAGATGGACTTCCACGGTCTTCACCGTGACGAACAACTGCTCGGCGATCTGTTTGTTGGTGCCTCCGGCGATCGCCAGTTCGGCGACCCGGCGTTCGCTCGGCGTCAGCGAGGCGGGTCCGGTGGCCCCGGTCCGGCGTGGCCGCCCGCCCGCTGCTCTCAATTCGCCCCGGGCCTGGTTGTGCAAGGGAAGCGCGCCTGCCGCCTCGGCGATTTCGACGGCGAGGACGAGTGGCCGCCGGGCTTCGACGCGGCGTCCCTCGCGCCGCAACGCCGTCCCCAGGTCGACCAGCGCCCTCGCGTATTCGAGCCGGGCAGGCGACCGCTCCAGCACGTCGACCGCCTCGCGGATCAGCCGGGTCCCTTCCGGCCCTCCCCGCACCACACCCGTCACCCGCAGCGCCCGGCCGAGCGCCCGCGGCGCACCCCACTGCCGGGCGAGCTGGAGATCGCCGTCGGCCAGGGTCTTCGCCCGAGCGTCACGGCCGAGCAGATGCGCGCAGATCGCCGCCTCCAGCCGCCACGAACTGAAGGACGGGACTCGCCGAGCGTCGTGCATGGCGAGCCGTTTCCCCGTCGCCAGCGCGGTTTCCAGTGCCTCCTCGATCCTGCCCCGGTGGCGCAGCAGCCGGGCCCTGGAGTCCAGGTACCAGAACATCGGGCCGAGGGAAGGGACCGGTTCCGGGATGCCCAAGGCGTCGAGCGCGGCCTCCGCGTCGTCCAGGCGCCCGCGTTCGATGAGGGTGTCCGCGAGAAAGCACTGCGCCAGGAAGGTCGCGAGTTCCAGCCGCGCGGAGTCGGCGTTCTCGATACCGGCCATGATGTCGGCTTCCGCTTCGGCGAGCTGCCCTCGCCACAGCCAGGCGACTCCGCGCAGCACGTGCGCCGTCGCGAGACCGTGCACACTCCCGTACTGATGGGCGCGCGCGACCGCGGCGTCGATACTCGCGATCGCCTCGTCCCGGTCGGCGTGGATCAGCACTATCCAGCCGACCGGCACGGCGATCGTCTCGGGGTAGACCTGGTCGATCACTCCCCCGCTCCGCAGTCCCCGCAAGGCGATCGCGACGGCGTCCGGATCGCAGCGCCACGCCCGGTGCGCGGCGAGCAGGCAGTCCAGCGCACCGCCACCCTGGCCGAGTTCGTCGCTGATCGGCCGGACGGCGTGCCGTCGATCGGCGAGGTCCTGCCGGTCCGGCTGCAGGATCGGGATCAGCAGGAGGTTCGCTTCCAGCTGATCGCGCAGGGCCTCGTCCTCCGGGCCCAGATCGGCCAGCGCGCCGAGACAGACCCGCTCGGCCTCCTCGAACCTGAACAGGTAGATCAACGCCGTGCCGAGCAGGACCGCGACCTGCGCCCGCCGCCGGGGCACGGCGGCGAGGGTGAGCGCCGTCCGCAGATCGTCCGCCGCGCGCGCGGTGTCCACCAGCGTCATGACCTTGCCCAGTTCCCACTGCACGTCCGCGTGGTCACGCGCGGCGGGTGGTTCCGCCAGGCATCGGCGCAGGTAGGTGGCGGCGCTGTCGGGGGACCCGTGCGCGAAGGCCTCCGACGCCGCCCGCCGGAGTACGCGCACCACGTCCTCGTCCGCGGCGGGCGGCAGCCGGAGAAGGTGGGACGCCACCTGCTCGGCCGTGCTCCGCGAGGCACCCAGGAGTTCGGCCGCGCGGCGATGCGCGTCGACCCTCGCCGCCGGGTCCATCATCTCGTAGAGGGTCGCGCGTACCACCGGATGGCTGAACCGGACACGCTGGACGCCGTCGGCGAAGACACTCTCGGTCCCGACCCGGAACAGGTCCGCCCGTTCCAGTTCCTTCGCGGACCGCAGGGCGACGCCGGTCGGCATCCCCGCCAGTGCCGCCGCGGTCTGGAGGGCGGCGCCGTCGCCGAGGACCGAGACCGCCTCCGCGAGAGCCGTGCATTCACCCGGAAGGCGGTTCATCCACAACGAAATGCGCTGGGCGACCGCGCGCGGGCCCAGCACATCGACCATGCCAACGTTGTCGGCGGACGGTACGAGGCCCTCCGACTCGAAGGTCGCCGCGAGGTCCTGCAACAGGAGCGGGTTCCCCTGGGTCGCCACGTGGCAGGCCCGCAGGAAGGCGGCCTCGGCGTTCCCGGCCAGCACGCGCTGGACCAGGCGACCGCTCGCCGCCTCGGTCAACGGCGCGGGCCGCAGCACGGTGGATCCCATGTCGGTGGCGATCTGGTTCAGCAAGTGCTGTGGCCCGTTCGGCTCCTCCGGCCGGTGCGCGACCATGACGGCTATCGGCAGGGCGCCCATCCGGGGCAGCAGATAGGCCAGGAATCGCAGCGACGCGGTGTCGGCCCAATGCAGATCGTCCAGGATCAACGCGACCGGCGCCTCTTCGCACAGATTCGCCGTCAGCCAGAAGAGTCCGTGCAGTATCGCGAAATCGCCCGATGTCGGAATGTCGTCCGCGGTATCCGAAAGCACGGCCGCGGTGGCTTTTCCGGCGGCGCCCGCCAGCAGCCGCTCACGGTCGGCGGGTCCCTTCCTGCGGAGACGCGGTTCGTAGATCTGCCGCACCAGGCCGAAGGCGATGTCGCCCTCGAGTTCCAGGCCACGCGCGGTGAAAACGTCGAATCCCTTGCGGGAAGCGACCCGCCCGGCCTCGGCGAGCAACCGGGTCTTGCCGAGACCGGCCGCACCGACGATCGCGGTCAAACACCCGGAGCCACCGGACGCGGCACGGACGGCGGCCGTCAAGGCCACCAATTCCTGGTCTCTTTCGAGTAAGGGGGGCTCCGGCATATGGGTGAGCCTAGTGTCCAGCCGACGAGACGCCACTTCACGAATGCGGGCACCCCAACACCGACCCCGGCATCGGACGGACACCCCCAAACCGGCCCGCGCGAACACCGTAGGCGGGTCCGTACTTTGCCTGTCGTGTCCGGCCAGTCCCCGACCTTGACTCGATATCGTGAACTTCGCACCTCTCGACCACGCACAGCCACGATTGACCGGTTTGCTGCGCCGCGACGACCTGATGACGAAGGCGGAACTCGTGACATCGGCCAGGGTCGGTCTGGTGATCGGTCCCGCCGGCTCGGGGAAGTCCGTGTTGCTGCGCCGGCTCGCGGCGGAGACCCCGGCCGGGCTGACCGTCCTGCCTCACCCACCCGGCATGACGCCGGACGCCTTGCTGGGCGCGATCGCGGACCGGGACCCGGCCACTTTCGTCGTCCACGCCGACGACGCGCATCGGCTCCTGGGGACGCCGGGCGAGCGGGAACTCGCCCGGCTGCTGGCGGAAGCACCCGCCGGGGTGCGATTCGTGCTGTCCGGACGCGACGAGCGGATCGCGGGTCTCGCGAGTGACGCGCCCCGCGTCGGCTACGAAGACCTGCGGCTGCGCGCTTCGGAAGTCGAGGAGCTGTTCACGGAGGTCTACGGGGTCCCGCTGACCACGGACGAGGCCGCTGCCCTGTGTGCGCGGATCGAGGGCCTGGCCGCGGCGGCGCGGCTGCTGCACCTGGACACCGTCCTGCTGCCGTCGCCGGAACGCGCGGCCGCGTTCGCGTCGCCGCTGGCTCATTCGCCTCGGCTGGCGGAGTTCCTCGGCCGTGAAGTGCTCGCTCCCCTGCCCGTCGCGCTGCGCGAGTTCATGGTGGCGGCGAGCCCGTTCGGCGTGCTGGACGGGACGCTGTGCGACGTCGCGCTCGGCCGGAGCGGCAGCCATGACGACCTCGCCGAGCTGACCGCGCGCCAGGCCCTGACCTTCCGCGTACGCAACGGTGGCGGGGCCCACCGGTTCCACCTCCTGCTCCGGCAGTATCTGGAACAGCTGCTCCTGGAACGAGTGGGCAACCAGCAGGCGCGGAGCGCCTACCGGTCCGCCGCGGCGCACCTGACCGGGGCGGGCCACTGGGCCGAGGCGTTCCGGTGTCAGGCCCACGCGGGCGATTGGGTGGCCGCGGCGGCGGTCCTGCATCGCTTCGGCGTCCAGACCGGCGGCGGCGCCCCGGATTCGACGCTGCTCGAAGACGACCCGTGGGTGGCACTGGCCGACGCGCGCCGTCTGCGTGGCGAAGGCAGGCTGCGGGCGGCGCACGACCGGTACGCCGACGCCGAGGCGCGGTTGCCCGACCCGGCCCTGCGCTGGCGATGCGCACTGGAACGGTCGGGGGTGGCGTGCTGGCTCGGCCACGCGAGCCATCCGCTCGTGGACGACATCAACGGGCATCTCGCCGACGCGGTCCGCCGTCAGCCCGCCAAACTGCTGAACCGGGCCGTACCGGCCTACAGCGGGGGGTGGGCGCTGGGCAGGGCGGTCGCGGCCCTGCTCGACGGCAGACCGGAGACGGCGGTCGAGATCGCCGTCCCGTTGACCGGCGGCCCGACGACGTTCGTGTCGCTGGCCGCCCGGCTGCTGGTGGCGGTCCTGGAGACCACCGCCGGTTCCCTCCGGCTCACCGACCTCGCCACCGAATGCGAACGGGCGGGCTGGCTGTGGCTGGCCAGGCTGGCGCGCGCCGCGACCGCCGTCGTCGACGAAGACCGCCGTGCCGACGCCGCCGCGATCGTGGACGAATGCCGTTCGGTCGGGGACGCCTGGGGAGCGATGCTGGCGGGCTGGCTGCTGGCCGTCGGTGAATTGCGGGCGGGGAAGGACGCGGTCGCCGTCCTGGAGTCGGTGATACCGGCCGCGCGGTCCCTCGGCGCCCGGGTCCCGGAGACCTGGCTGCGGGCGCTGCTGGTCGGTGAGCTGGAACGCGAGGACGACCCGCGGGCCGTCACCGAAGACGCCGACCTGCGCCGCTCGGCCGCCGACGCGGTGCTGCAGCATGCCGTCGACCGGCAGGGCAGGCTGCTGACCGTCCTGCGCACCCGCGTGACGTCGCGGGTGGTCGCGGTGGCCCCGGCTCCCCCCGTCCCGGTCGAATTGCGCTGCCTCGGCCGCTACACCTTGGCGGTGGCCGGAACCGAGATCGATCTGAGCGGTCTGCGCGCACAGGCGCGGCAGGTCTTCCGGATGCTGACCGTCCATTATGGACAACCGGTGCACGACGAGCGGTTGATGACCGCACTGTGGCCGGACTGTCCCGTGGAGCGCACGAAACACCGGCTCCAGGTGGCCGTCTCCAGTCTCCGCGCGCTGCTGCGGGAGCGGCTGCCCGCCGGGTCCGGAATCCTGCGCCACGGCAACGCCTACCTGTTGCGCCTGCCCGCCGGCAGTGTCGTGGACGTCGTCGACTTCGCCGACACCGTCCGGCAATGGCGCACCGCCAGGCAGAGCGGCGAGCCGGCGACCGTCACCCTCCTCGGGCACCGGATCCTCGACCTCTACCGCGGCGAACTGCTCGCCGAAGAAGGCCCGGCCGAATGGATCCTCGCCAGACGCGAGGCCATCCGGGGAGAAGCCGCCGGCGCGGCGGCCGCACTCGCCGTCGCCGCCCTCAACCGGGGAGACGCCTCGGAAGCCGTCGAGATCTGCGAACGCGGCGTGACCATCGACGAACTCGACAACCGGCTGTGGTCCCTGCTGGCCGCGGCCAAGGCCCACACCGGCAACCACGCCGCCGCCGCGCGGGCCGAACGGACCTACCGGGCACTGCTGGCGTAGGGGTCACCGCCGCGAGCAGGCGACTACCCGCGGCGGTCGTGCTCGCCGACCGGGGTGACAGGGACTGTCGTGCGTGACTGTGGAATCCACCGTCATCCAGGAGGTCCGGCCACCCAGCGCCCGCCACCCCAGCCGAGCCACCGTCGTCCCTTGTGGACAGTCCCGTCCGCGTCGAACCGATGGCCCGCCACCACGGCGGCGAGGCCTTCGACGGCCTCGCCGAGGTCGGTGCCGGTGAGCAGCGGACGCAGCGAGCCGACCGTGGTCCGCTGGGTTTCGGTGTCGCAGAAGCTGAGGAAGAAGATCCCCTGCCGCCACGCGTAGGCCGAGTTCTTGACCGCCGTCAGCGCGGCGTGCCGGTCGGTGGTGGGCACGGCCGTGCGGCGCAGCGCCCAGCCGAGCGAACGCGCCGCGAGGTCCGGTGCGATCACGGTCAGCCGGTCCCACAGACCGAGCCCGTCGGCCAGCACGGCCAGGTTGTGCGTCGTGACGATCTGGCCCTGTTCCAGCACGGTGCCGTTCGCGGCCACTCCGGACACCCGGCCGCGGTGTGCTTCCGCAGCCCGGTCCTTGCACACCTTCGCGAAGTCGTCCGCCGTCTTCCGGCCCCACCGGGTGGTGGTCCCCTCCTCGGACCACGCCTCCGGCAGGTCGTAATAGCGCGCGTACAGCGACCCCGCCATGACCCGGCTCGCGACCACCGCGGCGTCGCGGAACTTCAGGGTGAACGTGCCCATGAAGATGTCCGCCGCGACTTCCTCGACCAGCGGCAGGCGCAACCCTGCCTGCTTGGCGAGCGCGCCGAACTCCCGCATCAGCGGGTTCGGCAGGATCGCGTGCGGGAAGGCGGACAGCGCCAGCATCGTGGTCTGCGCGAGGGTCTGCCGTGCGGCCTCGGCGTGGTCACGCCGGTGTGCGCGCAGCGGTCCCAGCGCGGCCACCCACGGCAGTTCGGTGAACCCGACCTGCGTCGCCAGATCGAGCACCAGCAAGCCGCGACGACGCCGGAAAGCCGCGTAGGTGTGGGCATACAGTGCCGAAAGCGCGGGATCCTCGATGTTCGCCGCGAGGAGCGACGCGGTGATCTGCGGCAGCACGATCGCGAGCACCTCGCCCGAGGTGATCACGCCCCGCGCGACGAGTTCGTCCACGGGCGCCTCCCACGCCCGCGTCGCCTTCACGACCAGGCTCTCCGGCACACGCCGGCCCTCGACGTCCGCCACTACGGGATCGACCGACGGCACGCCGCCGTCGTCCGGATACGCGTCGAGACGGCCCGCCACGGTCTCGGCGATTTCGGCGCGAGTCGGCGACGCGGCGACCGAAAGCCCCGCCTCTCGCAGGGCCGTCCGCTGTTCGGAGCCGGGGGCGCCGTGCTTGCCGACGGTGTTGGCGAGCGCCCGGCGCACCCATCCGACGTCGCGCGCGGTCAGCGAGCGGCTGTCCACCTCGCAGGCGACCAGCGCGGCCCGCAACCGGGTGAAGTTGGCACGCGGATGTGCCGTGACGCCTTCGGTTTCGGCGAGCAACGCGGCCCGGCGCCCGGCCCAGTCCTCGGGCCAGACACGGCACGGCCAGCCACCCGCGACGATCCCGTCGTCCTGAAGCACCGGCAGTTCGCCCTCGACCGTTTCGCACCAGAGACCGACGAGCCGGTCGTACAGCGGCCGCTCGCGCAACCTGGTGCGCATCGTTTCGATCGCGCTCGGCGTGGTGACCGCGCGCAGCGAGGCCTTCACCTGCCCGACGGACGCGAGCTTCACGACGGAACCGGTGGGCGCGGACGGTTCCCCGAACCGCGGTGTCATCCGCAGCCGGTGCATGAGCGGGCGCAGTTCGGCGACGAGGTCGAGCGCCGCCGCGTGCCGATCGTGCGCGAGCAGCCACGCGACCGTCATCAGCGCGGCGTGTTCCGGGATGTCGATCCGGTACGTCCCCGCCGCGAGGGCACCGAGCAAGGCCTCCTGGCCCTCGTCGGTGAGGTGGTACAGGTTCACCCGTTCCCGGTCGGTCGTGCCGGGCGCGTCGGCGGGCAATGCCCGCACCAGGTCGGTTTCTTCTTGTCACAGAGGGGCTTCCGCCAGGTAGCGACCGCTGGCGAACCCGCCGTGCAGCACCTCCAGCGTCACCCACGCCGGGGTATCGGCGACCGGCGTGCGGGAGCCGATGGACAGGGTGCCGTCGGCCATCCCGTCGAGAACGGCACGCCAGCGGTCCGCCCGCGCCGAATCGGCCCCCGCGTGCCGCAGCGCGCGCCGCAACTGGCCGTACGCGTACCCGAACTGCCCCTCGTCCACCGGTCTCCCCCTGTCCTTCGAGACCTGGAGGCGAGGATCGAACTCGCGCCTTCCCGGTTACGAGCCGGGTGTTCTACCGCTGAACTACTCCAGGTGGACATGGAGGCGGGATTCGAACCCGCGCCCTCCCGGACCGAAGCCAGGCGATCTGCCGCTGATCCACTCCATGATCACCGGTGATGATAGCCAGCCCGCGTGCGAAGGGCATCCGGATTACCGTCGACTGCGGCGAGCGCTCAGGCGCGGTAGGGGCCGTGGTCACCGAGGTCCGGGCTCACCTGCGGCGGATTGCCCTCCTGGCCGGGCACCGGAGCGACGGTCGGCACCGGTCCGGTCACGGGCTCCCGGGAAGTACGTTCCCGGGGAGCACGTTCCCGGAAGTGGGTTTCGACGGCGCGGTTCTGCCGCTGTCGGGCGAGTACGGAGAGGGTGAGCACGTGGGCGACGGCCACCAGCAGCAGGAAGATGCCCAGCCGCCCCACCAGTGCCGCCGTCGACCCCGACCATTCGGGCCCGATCACCGAAAGCAGCGCCAGCAGGCCGATCGCGACCAGGTGGAAGACCGTCACCACCATCCATGCCAGGGAACCGCTGCCCTCGCTTTCTTCCGGCCCTTTCAGATAGCGACGCGCGCCGCGGTAGAGCACCTGACCGTCCACGACGACGAAGATCAGGCCGATGATCAGGAATCCCGGAAGCTCGTTGTCGGGCATGGTCTCCTCCTTCGTCCAGTAGGAGGTACCCCCTGAGCGCGCGAAGATGAGGATCCGGCCACTGTCCACCGGATCGAGTGAACGAGTCAGGCGAGCAGCCGTTCCAGCCAGGACTCCCGCGCGGCGAGGCAGGCCCTGGCGACGGCCGTCTCCGGCGCGATGTCGTGAAACCCGTGGAACGCGCCGCCCCAGACGTGCAGTTCGGCTTCGCCCCCGGCGGCCCAGATGGCGCTCGCGAAGGCCACCGCCTCGTCCCGGAACACCTCGACGGCGCCGGCGTCGACGAACGTCGGCGGCAGGCCGGTGAGGTCCGTGGCGCGGGACGGCGCGGCATAGGGCGAGACCTCGGAGGTACCGCGCGACTCCTCCAGGACCATCGTCCACGCCGTCAGGTTGCTGGTCCGGTCCCAGACACCGACACCGTCGTACTGACGCGCGGACACCGTCTCGCCGCGGTCGTCGATCATCGGGCACTGCAGCAACTGGCCGCGAAGGACCGGGCCGCCGCGGTCCCGCGCCAGCAGGGTGGTGCCTGCGGCGAGACCGCCCCCGCCGCTCCCGCCGAAGACGACCAGCCTGTCCGGGTCGTACCTCAACTCGTCCGCGTGCGCGGCCATCCACTTCAGCCCCGCGTAGCAATCCTCCACCGGGACCGGATGCGGATGCTCGGGCGCGCGCCGGAACTCGACGGTGACGGCCACGGCGTCGTATTTCAGCGCCCAGTCGACGAGCGGATGCGCCGAAGCGAACCGGTCGCCCATCACCATCCCGCCACCGTGGACGTGGAAGATCCCGGGTCCGCCGCGGTGGTCCTCGCGCGCGATGACCGACACCGTGATCTCCGCGCCGTCGTGGCCGGGGATCTCGTGGTCGGTCCAGGTGACCGGGCGGCCGCCGATCTGTTCCTCGATCGACGGGAACTTCAAGGCCCGGTAGCGCTCCAGCTGATCCGCCGTCATGCCGACCGGCACCTGCCCTTCCAGGGCGGGCATCAAGGCGGCGAGTTCACGATCGTACGAGGGTTCCACCACCGGCACGAGTCTAAGGACCTTCTGCCGACGATCGGTATACGCCCTGATCAGGCGATGTGACGTCGGTGCCCGGCCCAGAACGGCGCCCGCAGCGCGCGCTTGTCCACCTTGCCGATCGGGGTCAACGGCAGCGCGGCGGCGAAGTCCACATCGGACGGTACGAAATGCTCACGGCCGAAGAACTCCCTGGCGTGCGACCGGACCTCCTCGGCCGTCAGCGCGCCCGGGGAAACCGGCACGACCACGGCGTGCACCCGCTCGCCCTCGCCGCCGTCACCCGGGACGCCGAACACGGCCACCGCACGCACCAGCGGATGCCGCGCGATCGCGTTTTCGACCACGGTCGAGTACACCTTGGTGCCGTGCTCGCCGCTGATGACGACATCGTCCGCCCGGTCCAGCAGGTACAAGAACCCCTCGTCGTCGAACCGCCCGACGTCGCCTGTCCGCAGCCATCCGTCCCCGATCGGCGGCGCGCCGTGGTAACCGTCCATCATGGACAGTCCGCGGACGAGAACCTCCCCGTCGTCGATCCGCGCCTCCATACCCGGCACGATCCGGCCGACGGACTCCAGCCGCTCCGGCCTCCCGTCGAGCTCCGACGCGGAAATACTCGCGATCATCGGCGCCTCGGTGAGCCCGTAGCCCTGCCCCACCACCGGCCCGAACACGTCGAGCGCCTGTGCCAGCCGTCGTGGCGGGAGCGGCGCGGCACCCAGTGAAAGCCGGCGAACACTGCCGACGTCGGTCGTCGCCATGGCGGGGTGATCGAGCATCGCGGCCAGTCGCGCGGGTGTCAGCGACACCGTGGTGATCCGGTGCCCCGCGATCGCGTCCAGTACCGCACCCGCGTCGAAACCCTGGTGCAGCACCACACTTTCCCGCCGCAGGAGCGCGCCGAGCACGGTGGCGTTCCCGGTCATGTGCGTCATCGGCGCGATCAGCAGCGTGCGCCCCGGCCCGGCCGGATCCGGCGCGAAGATATGGGCCATCCCGTCGTAGATCCCGCTGTGCCGGATGAGTTTCGGCGCACCGGTGGTGCCGCCGGTGGGGAAGATGACGGTGACCGATCCGGGCAGTCCGGCGGGTTCGGCGCCTTCGCCGCCCACCAGGTCGTCCAGCGACACCACCCGCGTGTCGTCGGCGGGCCAGCCCGCCACCCGATCGGTCACCAGCGTCGTGACCCCGGCCGCCGAGGCCGCCGCGAGCCTGTCCGGTGAGCTCGCCGACGCGGCGACGAGCAGGACCGTCGCATTCCGCAGCTGAGCGGCGATCTGCAGGAGCACGGTCTCCGGCCGGTTGCCGGCGTCGATGGCGACCACCCCGCCGTCGGGCAGCCCCGCGTACAACCGGCGCATCAGGTCGAGCGCCTGCCCGTAGGTGGTCTCCAGTCCATTCCGGACGAACAGCACCTCGTCGCCACCGGCACGCAACGCGGCCAGCACCCGGGTCAGGAACAGACTCTCCACAACCCCGGACCCTAACCGATCACACGGACAGGATCAGGACCACTCCGCGTCCCGGTCTCGCGCAGGCGATCCAACTGCCACATCGCGACACGCGGACAAGCGGACCGCCCTGGGGACGCGTTGCGAAGCCACTTTCGCATCGCTGAGCGACCGTGCCGTGTCGAGCACTTCCCGGACAGCGCCAGGGCGTGGAGCGCTTGCTCCACGCGGCCGCGGCTCCGGCGCCGAACGTCGATTCCCACCGGACGGGGACAGCCTCACTGTCACTGTTCGTGATTCTTTGACAGCAAAGTGACAGCGACGGCCTCTAACTTCCGTTTTCCGAACCGGAAGCTGGAGGAACCATGAGAAAGTCCCTGCTCGCCCTGGCCGCCTTGCCCATCGCCGGAGCCGCTCTGGCCACCGCGGGTGCGGGCGCCGCCTCCGCCACCGGTGTCACGAGCACCGGGACGGCGGTCCACCAGCTCGCGAACTGCGACCCGATCGGCCGGCTCAGCGACCGCGCCGAGGGGATCTGCCGGGACGTCGCTTTCCGCGTCGGTGTCCGGTGTGAGTCCCGGGGGACCTGGCAGGTCTTCTTCAGCGCGTGGACGCAGCCGGGTTACCACGCGACCGCGTACTGCCCGGGCGGCTGGGTGGCCGTCAGCGCGGACTACGACCTGCCCGACTGAGCCGGGGGACGTGACCTTCCACCGTCGCGCGGTGGAGGGCCACGTCCGCCCAGGCGAACACGGGGCAGGACGCCGGACTCGACAACGGCGAGCCGAGGCATCCGAAGGTACTCGGCGACCTGACCGGACAGACCTCTCGGGAAAACCCGGCGTCAGCGTTTCTTGCGGGGTTTCGGCGACGGCGCGGTCTTCGCCGCGACGAGAAGCCATTCGACGAGGACGTCGTCGTCGGCGATGTCCTTGTCCGACAACGTGATGTAGGTCTTGCTGTACGGCTGGTCCGCGGAATGGCGCATCCGGGTCGCGCCCGGCCGCGCCAGCGCGCGTTCCTGGTCCTCGGGCAGGAGCTTGACGCCGAGACCGCCCGGCGAGATCGACACGAAGACCTTGCCGTCGGCGTATCCGATGAACCCGCCCATCATCGGCCGGGAAGTCACTTCGAACGGCAGTCCGGCGCCGATCTCGTGCAGCCGTTCGAGCAGTTCGTGCGGATCGTGTGCTGTCACAACGCTCTCCTTGGTCCGTCGGCGGACGACGCTACCGCATACGCGCGGCGGACCGATCTCTCCCTGTTCTTCCTGTGCTAGCGTGTCTTCGAATTACCATCCAAGACTCGATCTTCAGGTATACAGAAGGGTTTAAGATGAGTGTCGATTTCCTCGGTCTTCGCACCGTTATCTACCCGGCGCCGGATCTCAAAGCCGCCAAGAAGTGGTGGACTTCGGTACTGAACGTCGAGCCGTATTTCGACCAGCCCTTCTACGTCGGGTACTCGGTCGGGGGTTACGAACTCGCGCTCGATCCCGACGGTGACCCCGAAATCGGCCCCGTCACCTATTGGGGCGTCGAGGATGTCGAGGCCGGCGAACAGGCCTTGCTCGCCGCCGGGGCGACTTCGCATTCCGGGGTCGAAGAAGTCGGCGGGGACATCACGGTTGCCGTCGTCCGCACTCCGGACGGCAATCTCGTCGGCCTGATCCACAACCCCCATTTCAAGGCCGAATAAAGACGCTCAGCGAGCACGCTCGCCGGGGCGGATTCCCACTCCGATGAGCGTGCTCGCGTCGAGATGGGTAACCCGATTCTCGGCGAGATCCGCATAAAACAGCTCGCGCACCCTGGCCACCTGATCGGCGTCCATTCCGGCGAGAAAACGCCGGGGCGCCGCGCCGAGGAAGAACATCCACGCGTCGTCGGCGAGCAGCGGCTGCCGGAATTCCACCTGATGCACTTCGACGTCGGCGAGACCCAACGAGGTCAGCCACTCCCCCAGCCGGTCGGCGGTGTTCATCCGGGTCCGCGGATCCGGTGCGCCGGACGGGTTCCCCGGTTCGGGACGCACCTTGAGCGCGGCGGTACGGGCCGTACGCACGATGGTGTCCATTCCGCCTTCGACCCAGGTGGTCACGGCAAGCCGCCCACCGGGGCGCAGCAGATCGACCAGATGGGTGGCCCCCGCGTCCAGCTCCGGGAAGAAGAAAACCCCGTAGCAGCACTGGACGAGGTCGTAGGCGCCGTCCTCCGGGCGCCAGGTGGTGACGTCCGCGTTGACGAACCTCAGCTGCGACAACCCGAGCGAGCGGGCCGCGTCCCGCCCCTGGTCCAGCAACGCGGGCGCGAGGTCGACGGCGTCGACGTGCCCGCCGGGGCCCACGGCCTGCGCGGCGGGCACCGCCGAGGCACCCGAACCGCAGCAGGCGTCCAGTACCCGTTCACCGGCGGCGGGCCGCGCGACCGAACTGGCGAGCGCCCCCAGCGGCCCCCAGAGCCGGGGATACCAGCCCGCGAACTCGCGGTGCGTGGCGTCGAACAGGCCACCGACCGGGCCGAGCGAGGAATCCACCCCGGCGTCGAGCAGTTCTTCCCGCGGGGACGTCGTAGAGGTCAACGTGCTCGATCCTTCCAGTTCCACCAAAGGAGTTTGTCCGGTTCCCGGCCGTCCTCGGCGTAATAGACCGCGCACCGGAAGACGTACAGCATGCAGCGGTCCACGTAGCCGCCCTGCATGGCCATGAGCTTTTCGTAAAGCAGCTCCGGATCCTGGCCGCGCAAGGAATCCACCGTCGGGAAGCCCAGCCCGACGAGGTCGCCTTCGACGGCCTTCCCGACGCCGGGGATCTGTCGGAGCCCGCTCTCCTCCCGTGCCATCCGCTCAGCCCTCGGCCTTCGGCTTGGCGTCGCGCATTCCCAGCGACAGCAGGAGTGCCACCACCAGCACCGGCACCGCGGTGAAGAACACCGCGCTGAGCGAGTCGGCGTAGGCCGCGGTGAACCCGCTCCGGACGTCGGGCGGGAGCGCGTCGAGCGCCTTCGCCGAAATGTCGTCGACCGCTTGGAGCGAGGCGGGCGCGCCGTGGACGTGCTCCGGCAACGCGGTGGAGAACCGCGAGGCGAACACCGAGCCGAACACCGAAACGCCGAACGCGGCGCCGACGAGCCGGGAGAACGTGACGGACGCCGTGGCGGCCCCGATGTGCCGCGGAGGCGCCGCACCCTGCACCGCGATCATGAAGACGGGCATCGAAAGACCCGATCCCACCCCCAGGACCACTGAATAGAGGATCACCAACAGCCAGCTCGTATCGGCCGTCATGGTGGAGAGCAGCACCGCCGCGAGCGCCGCCACGGCCATGCTCACCGGCGGGAACCAGCGATAGGTGCCGAGTTTGCCGACCGTCTTGCCCGTGTAGGTCGACGCGGCGACGAGACCGAACATCATCGGCGCCAGCAGCAGCCCCGAAACCGTCGCCGAGGCACCGGACGCGGCCTGCAGGAAGATCGGCAGGAAGTTGACCGTGGCCAGGATGGCGAAACCGGCGAGGAAGGTGACCCCGTTGGCGAAGGTGAAGGTCGGCGAGCGGAAGAGCGAGGGCGGGATGATCGGCTGGGCCGCGCGCCGTTCGACCAGCACCCACAGCACGATCATCACCACCGCGCCCGCCAGCAGGCTCAGCACCACCGGGGACGACCACGGGTACCGGCTCCCGGCCCAGGAGGCGACCAGCGCGAGGCAGACGGCCACCCCCGCGAGCAGCGCGGCGCCGGCGAAGTCGATGCGTGCCTTGCCCTCCGGCCGCCGCGCCACGAGCAGCGTCCCGACCACCGCGAGCGCGGCGGCGCCGATCGGCACGTTGACGTAGAACGTCCACCGCCAGCCGAGGCCGTCGGTGATCAGCCCGCCGGCGAGCGGCCCGGCGATGCTGGCGACGGCGAACACGGTCGTGGTGTAGCCCTGGTACCTCGGGCGGTCCTGGGGCCCGAACAGGGTTCCGACGAGCGAGAAGGCCGAAACCACCAGCCCGCCGCCACCGATTCCCTGTACGACCCGGAAAATGATCAACTGCGACATCGAGCCCGCGATCCCGCACAGCGACGAGCCGATGACGAACACGACGACGGCACCGATGAAGATCTTTTTGTGGCCGAAAAGATCGCCCAGTTTCCCGCAGATCGCGGTGGTGACGCTGAGGGCGAGTCCGTAACCGATGATCACCCAGGTGAACGAATCCAGTCCGCCGAGTTCGCTCACCACACTCGGGAGCGCGGCCGCGATGATCGACTGGTCGAGCGTCGACAGCAGCAGCCCCAGCATCAATCCCCAGAAAACGAGGACCGGCCTTGCCGTTTGTGGTGGCGCGGGCGTTTCGGCGCGCGACGATTCCGCCGTCATGGTTTTCCTCCCCGTGAAGCCATGACCGGGCCTTCGAGCGGCCGGTCCTGCGCGTAGCCCAGATCCAGCCGCAGCGCGGTTTCGGCCTTCGCGAGTTCCCCGCCGAGGTAGCCCGCGTGCGCCGGATCCGAAATCAACCCGTGAGAGACTACGCTCGTCATAAGCGCCGCGGCAGTGTGGTGGCGCACTTCGTGGCCCGTCGTCAAATCCGGCCGGTAATGGCGCAGCACGATACGCCGCGCGGCCCGGTCCAGCGAAACAACGAAATATCCCTGCCCGCCACTCGCGATCGGGGATCTTTTGCCCCGCAGGGGAAGTTGTTCCAGAACGGCTCCGCTGCACGCCATTTCGGCGGCGATGCTCGTTATGTCATCGATGCCCGTTTCGACGTCGTGCCGGTCGAATTCACTCGTTCGCGGGAATTCTTTCATGATCGGTAACGCCGCGACGGTGGCCAGCACTTCCTGTTCGTTCTCACATCCGCGGAGGTCGTGCACGGCGATCCGGCGGCGGAACTCCGCCACCACGGCGGGGCGCAGGGTCCGCAGCCGGGCCCGGTAGCCGTCGGCGCCGATGATCGTCCCGTCCTCGGCGACGCCGTTGGCCGCCAGCGACACCAGGCTCTGGCCGGGCCGGAAGAGCCGCGAATCCCGGCCGCAGACCACCACGTGCCGGACCGACGGCCGCGCCAGCGCGCCGAGCACCAGCGTCTCGATGCCGAGGTTCGCGGTCACCAGCCCGGCCGCCACGGCGACCCGGGGATGCGCCGAAACGCGCGCGGGCAGGGCGGGCGTGGCGAGGGTGCACACCGCGACGTCCGCCATCACCACGTCGGCGCCCCGCCGTTGTAGCTGCGGGGAGCGCCTCCCCCGGCGACCTCGGGCAGCGACGAGCTGATCTCGGTGATGTCCACACCCAGCCGGTGGGCGGCCATGCCGATCCGCAACTGCTCGGTGCGGATCCGATCGATGCAGGCCCGGAACCGCCGTTCGACGTCCTCCAGCTGACGGATCCGTTTGGCCGGGTCCAGCCGGTCACCGAGGACGTCGTCGAGGTTGTCCATGAAGAACTCGTAGTTGGCCTGCCCCATTTCCTGGCGGGTCACGTGCAGGAAGTCCTTGAACCGCTCCAGCAGCTCCACCACTCCCGGCAGGTGGTGGAACCGGCGGTACATGCGGGAGACGAACGTCTGCACCACGACGTTGAACGTCTCGAACTCGAAGACCGCGCTCTGCTCGGTCAGCACGCCGCGTTCGTGGTAGTCCTCGTTGTTGTACAGCGACGCGAAGTGCACGGCCAGCCGCTGCACCCGCTCGTCGACGAACGTGTAGTCGTACGGGTCGAGCGTGGTGTGGTACCGCTCGCCGAGCAGGCCGTCCCCGCTCATCCGGTTCGCGATGGAGGTACCCGGGTAGACCTCCAGCCTTTCGGTGAGACGGCGGAGGTTGTGCCCGGAGTGCGCCCGCAGGAATTCCGCGTTCTCGGTCAGCGTCTCGACGGTGGAGTACGGGTGGAACGGGATGAACCCCATGGCGAGGTAGATGCCATGTTCCCGCAGGAGCCGGATGACCCGGACGTTGTCCTCGACGGTCGCCCGTTTCTCCCACAGCAGCAGCTCTTCCGCCACGCCGGACTCGATCCCGATGTTGACCTTCTCCAGTCCGCTGCGGACCAGGAGGTCGAGCAGGTCGTGGTCGTCGTCGGACCAGTTCTCGGCCCGCATGCAGACGTTGTAGAAGATGTCGAGACCGCGATCGAGGACGCCCTGCGCGATGGCGCGCACGCGTTTCTTGCCGACGCGGCCGCCGTCGGGATCCTCGAACGTCGAGTCGATGATGTCGAAGGTCCGGAAGCGGTGGTCCCGCACCAGGGTTTCGAGTTCGTCGAGGACGTGCTCCGCGCCGACGCCCCGCCAGGCCTTGCCCGCCTGCACCCGGTTGCCGAGGTTGGGCGCCGAACAGAAGGTGCACCGGGCGACGCAGCCCCGGCTGGTGCTGACCCGGACGTATTCGAGTTTGTTCCCGTGCGCGATCAGCTGGTCCCGCGCCGGATACGGCAGTGCTTCGAGGTTGTGCACCAGCGGACGTGCCGGATTCTGCCGCAGGGAGCCGTCTTCGCCCCGGTAGGCGATGCCGGGGCAGTCCTCGACGCCCGTGCCGAGCGCCAGCCGCTGCGCGAGGTCGAGGATGATCGGTTCGCCCTCGCCGACGGCGACCAGATCGGCGAACGGGTTGGTCCGCAGGATGTCCGTGCCGGTGAAGGTGCCCGCCGGGCCGCCGCAGGCGATCACGACGTCCGGCAGGTCGGCCCGCAGGCGTTCGCAGAAGGCGAGACAGCTGGGCACGTTGAGGCTCATGAGGGTGAAACACACCAGCCGCGGCGCGAATCCGGTGACCCCGGCGATCGCCTTCTCGTGCTGATCGTGTTCGGCTTCCCTGATCTCGCAGGTGAAGCCCGCCTTCCGCAGGGTCGAGGCCATGTAGGCGACCCCGAGGTGTTCCGGCGACATCACCAGGTCGCCGTCGAGCAGGATCACGAAACTCACCCGCAACGCCGAGGGGTCGGCGATCCGCGGATCGAGGGCGATCTCGAAATCGCCCGGTTTCCGCCGGGGTTCGAGCGACAGCTCGGTCATGGGGTCCTCCCGCCCAGTGCCGGGACTCGGCCTCGGACGTCGACGCCCTCCATCCCCGGCAAGGGATCGAGGCCCATCGACGCGAGCACGGTCGGTGCGACGTCGCGCATGTGAACGCTCCCCTCGCCGTGGTCACCGCGGCACCAGAAGGTGGCGTCGGTACGGGTGTGCGTGCCGGTCAACGGTGAGGCGGCGGTCAGCCCCGGCTGGGTCCACGCCCCGCGGATCTGGACGTCGGCGGCGGGCATCACGACCAGGTCCGGGGCCGCCGCGACACAGCGCCCGGAGTACAGCTCGACGCCGTCGAGGACTTCGTCCGCCACCGGCAGCCCGGGGCCGCCCTCGGTCACCGCGCCGTCCTCGCCGACCCGCAGCGCGAGCACACGCGCGGTGATCTCGTCGAGCAGGTCCCGGCGTTCCTCCGCGGGCAGCGACCGGCCTCGCGGATACCGGGACGTGTCGTTCAGATAGAGCCGTCCCGGATCCAGCGCGAAGGCGCTCGTGCCGGTGTCGATGTCTTCGAGCGACGCCGCGTCGGCGGGCAGCTCGAGATAGCCGGCTTCGCGCAGCCACGAATTCAGGTAGAACTGCGTGCCCGCCGAGCCGAAGCCGTGGTCGCTCACGATCATCAGCGCGCCGTCGCCCGCGCGGTCCGCCAGTTCCGCGACCGCGGCGTCCACCCGCGTGTAGAACTCCAGGATCCGGTGGTGCAGCGGCGACACCGGGTCCATCAGATCGCGCCAGAGGAAGTGGTGGACCCGGTCGGTCTCGGTGATCACGCAGATCGCCAGCCGCCAGTCCACCGCCTCCAGCAGTTCCCCGAACGCCCCTCGTCTCGCCGCGAGCACGGCGTCGATCCGGTCGAGGAAGCCCAGCGGGTCCGCGGCGACGTCACCGACCTCGACGTCGAGTTCGTAGCCCCGGGACCGCAGGCGGTCCGCCCACTCCGGCGGGTACACCGCCCGGCTGAAGTCGGGGGCGACGAAGCCGGACACCAGGAGCCCGTCCATCGCGGGCGCCGGATAGGTGCCCGGCACGTTGACCACGACGCTCCGGTCGACGGCGCGCCACAGCGGTTCCGCGCGCAGATCGGGGAACTGCGGGAAGTACGTCCGGTACTCGCCGGGCACGAGGTCGACGAAGCCGTAGACGCCGTGGGTGCCGGGATCCGTCCCGGTCAGGAAGCTC
Source organism: Amycolatopsis sp. cmx-4-19 (assembly GCA_049998115.1). Classification (GTDB taxonomy): domain Bacteria; phylum Actinomycetota; class Actinomycetes; order Mycobacteriales; family Pseudonocardiaceae; genus Amycolatopsis. The sequence continues at coordinate 191,573 of JAEBEO010000009.1, forward strand.
GCCCACGACGTGGAACTGATGTCGGGTACCGGTGCGGTGAGCGGGCGCAAGGCCCCTTGTCCCAGCAGGCGACCGGTTTCGGGCATGACGCCGTCGTCGGCCAGTTTCCGCAGCAGCCAGTGCGGCACGCCGTCGAGTCCGACGACCATCGCGGTCCCGGTCACGACGTGATCCCGTCCACCACGCCGAGCCCCACGGCGTGGCCGCCGTCGTCGCACAACATGAACCGGCCGAGCGGCAGGCAGTCGCGGACGGTGTCCGCGGCCGCGGGCCGGTCGAGGTCGATCCGCAGCGCGGCGGTCTCGCTGAAGGCGACCCGCGCGCCGCCTCCCCCGGCCGTCTCCGGGTCCGCGCTGCTCCACCGACGGTCGACCAGCGCGACCGTTCCGGCGAGGGACGCGCCCGCGTGCCGCACGACACACCGGTCCCCCTCGGCGAACCCGGCCTCGGCGGTGCACAGCACCCGCGCCTCCCACCGGCTTCCCCAGGACGGCGGCTGGTCTTCGAGCGTCAGCAGGGCGCCGGGCGACGGCGGCTCGCCGTCGAGGAGCAGGCCGACGCAGTCACCCATGACCGCCTCGTCCAGCGGCGGTTCCCCGAAGCGCTCGATCCCGCCGAGGATCCAGGTACCGGGATCGAGTCCGTCGGTGAGGCGCTGACCGGGTTTCGCGACGCCGCTCAGGACCCGGCCGAGCACCCGGCCCGCCGAGACGCCCTGCACCTGGAGACGCAACGGCCCTTCCCCGGCGGGACGGACTTCGAGCCCTGCCAGCGTCTCCAGCAGCGCTTCGCCGTCGTACCAAGGAATTTCCGGGGCGACGGCACCGGTGACGTTGAGCCCGCCGAGCGCGCTGACCGGGACGACGGCGGCGAGTTCGATCCCGCAGCCGTCGGCCAGCCCGGCGACCTCGTCGGCCACCTCCTGGAACGCCCGCCGCTCGTAGCCGATCAGATCCATCTTGGTCACCGTCGCCACGCAGACCCGCACGCCCATCATCGCCAGCACCCGCATATGCCGCGCGGTCTGCTCGGCGGCCCGTTCGAGGCAGTCGACGACGACCACCCCGACCTCGGCGTGCGACGCGCCGGTGACCATGTTCTTCAGCAGTTCGAGGTGGCCGGGGACGTCGATCAGGACGTACCGGCGGCCCCCGGTTTCGAGGACGGCCTGCGCGGTGTCGAGGGTGAACAGATCCGCCTGCTCCTCCACCAGGCCGTCGAGCAGGAACGCGAGGCCGCCGTCGCCGATCGACGTGCCCAGCCGGTCCGGGGTGATCGCGCCGGTGTCGTAGAGCAGCCTGCCCAGCAGGGTGGACTTGCCGTGATCGACCTCGCCGACGAACGCGACACGCAGCGTCGGGGCGTGCTCAACAAGGGTGGTCATCGCTTCCTCACATGTAGCCGAGAGCACGCAGCTTCTGCATGGCGGCGGCGTCTTCTTTGTCCTGGGCGCGGCCCGCTCGTTCGCCCTCGCGGGACGTCCGGACTTCGAGCACGATGTCGGTCACCGTCCCGGCGGTGCTGCGCACCGGCGAACAGCAGCATTCACAGCCGATCGAGCGGTACCGGTGGCCTTGCTCGCTGAAGTAGAGGCCGGGTACCGGAATCCCTTCCGCTTCCACGTATTCCCAGATGTCGACCTCGCGCCAGCGCAGCATCGGGTGGACGCGCACATGCCCGCCCTCGCTGACCGCGGTCTGGCGCTGGTCCCAGAACTCCGGCGGCTGGTTCCGGTAGTCCCAGCTGAAGGACTGGTCGCGCGGGCTGAACACCCGCTCCTTCGCCCGGACGCCGTGCTCGTCGCCGCGGATGCCGAGCAGGACGGCGTCGTGCCCGCCGAGTTCGATGGCCTGCTGCAACGCGTTCGTCTTCAGCGCGGTGCAGCAGTCGAGTTTGGTGCCCACGGTCGGGCCCATCCCGGCCGCCAGCGCCGCCTCGTTGCGGTGCACCCGCAGATCGAGCCGCCATTCCTTGGCGTAGCGATCGCGGAATTCGTACATCTCCGCGAATTTGTACGAAGTGTCGATATGCACCACCGGGAACGGCACTTCCCCGAAGAAGGCCTTGCGGATCAACCAAAGCAGCGTGGTCGAGTCCTTCCCCATCGACCACAGCAACGCGGGATCGCCGAACCGCTGTGCGGATTCCCGCACGATCTGGACGGTGTCGTTCTCCAGTTCACGCAACGCCGGGCGCATCCATGACTCCTTTCTGCCAGGCGGGCGGGTCCGCGTCCGCCGGGTGCACGCCTACGACCAGGGGATGGCAGCCCCGGAACCGGCCGGGGAACCGTCCGTTGGGCTTCGTCAGCCCGATCGAGAGGAAGACCGGCGCCGCCGCGAGCCACGCCCTGGCCTCCGCGAGTGCGGTGTCTTCGCCGGACCCGCCGAAGGCCCGCAGGGCACGGACGTCCCGGACGATCCAGTCGTGGTCGGCGCCCGCCGGATCGGTGAACGCGAGCCGCAGGAACGACCGGCCGCCGGTGGAGCGACGCCGCTCGAAGCCGCGGACGCGGGCACGCACGAGTCCGGCGCTGCGCTCCCCCGCGAAGGCCAGTTCGACCGAGTCGTCCGCGACCCGTCCGAGCAGCTCCGCGCGTTCCGCGACGTCCAGCGCGGCACCGGTTTCCGTCACCGGTCCGGTGACCGCGCGGTCTTCCGGTCTCGCGTCGGGTTCCGGCGACGCGACCAGTTCGACGGCGACCGGCCGGAAGAACCGGTAGCGCGGCGTGGAGCCGGTGACGTCGGCCGCGGTGACCGGTTCCGGGCGCAGCCACCGCCCGGACGCCGTCACGCCCGCGACGCAGGCGCCGTCGTCGGTGTCGAGGGTGATCGCCAGCGGGATCAGGGTCGTCGGGGCCGTCATCCCAGCGCCACGCCCTCGAAACCGGCGGCCCGGTCGATTCCCAGCATCGCGGCGATCGTCGGGGCGACGTCGACCGTGCGCGCGGACGCGACCGTCCCGGCGGTGAACGCGGGACCGGCCCCCGCCCAGACGGAGTCGTGCCGGTGCCAGCCGCTCTGCAGCCGCCGGTGGGTGCGGCCCGACCAGAACGGGTCGCCGAGCGGGAGATAACGCCAGTCGGCCGGGGTCAGCACGAGATCGGGCGCGTTGTCGAGCGCGGGACCGTCGTAGACCTCTTCGCGCGGGGTGGCGTCGGCCAGCGGCAGTCCGGTGTGCGGGTTGACCGCCGCCCGGACGACCGCCTGGACGTCGGCCAGCGCCCGCGTCCGGTCGGCGGGATCGACCCGGCCGTGCTTGTACCGGCCGGCGAGGTTGACGTTGACCCCCTGCGAGCCCTGCACCGACTCGAAAGCCGTGGTGTGCTCCCAATCCGGGCCGCCGCCGGGACGCAGCGAGAGCAGGCCCGCGGCGGAAAGGACGTCGTTGATCGAACAGTAGGCGCGCAGCGGGCCGAAGCCGATTTCGGAGAACGTCAGCAGGCTGGTGGAAGCGTCGACGCGGTCCAGGAACCGCCCGAGTACCTCGTCGGCCAGCCGGTAGGCCTTCAGGACGGCGAGGTCTTCTTCGGCGACCGTGCTGCCCGCTTCGAGTTCCTGCCAGTACACATGGGAAAGCCGGTCGATCGCGGTCAGGTTCAGGATCGTCAGGTCCGGGACGTCGCCGAGTTTCCCGTCCAGCATCGCGAAAGCCGCCTCGGCGCGCTGGCGGTCGGCGTTGAGGACGTCGGCGACGAACGGGTCCTTGGGGCCGCCGGTGAACCAGACGGTGACGTCGTGGACCGGGCGGATTCCCTCGCGTGCCAACCGGATCGGCAGGTCGCGGGGATGGCAGGCGTGGACGGTGCCGCGCATGGGATAGCTGAGGTTGTAGCCGTTCACCGGCCGCACCGGATGCGTGCCGAAGACGTTGACCACGCCGACGGTCCGGTCGGCGAACTCCTCGCGCTGCCAGAGGAACGGATGCCGGGAGGCGGCGCCGTCCAGGGTCAGCGGCTGGTAGTCCGGCGTGTGCACGGCCCAGTAGGAGAAGCAGCCGTGCTCGGCAGGGTTCCGCCCGGTGAACGCGCTGAAGAGCCCCGGTGGCTCGTACGGGACGATTTCCGCGCGCATCGCCCCGCCGCCGCCCTGCTCCCGGATCCGGTGGAACGACGGGAGCAGCCCGGGTCCCCAGCGGTCGAGCAGCTCCGGGCTGGCGCCTTCGGTGATGAGCACGAGGGCTCGTCGCCGGGCCATCAGCGGACCGCTTCCAGGCGCAGCGCGGCCGCGGCACCGCCCGGCGCCGTCACGGTCACCAGTGCCATCGCCGCCGGATCTAGCGCGACCTGCTGGACGGCCGCGATCGCGGTGAGGACCGGCGTCGCCGCCAGGGACCGGCCGAGCCGTTCGGCCCGGAACCCGGAGGGGACGATCTTGTGCGTCGGGACGTCGGGAGCCTCGCCGCCGACGTGGTAGCCGAGGTGCGGCTGGTCCTCGCCGGGCGGCAGGACCGTGCGGACGCACTCGTCCAGCGCCGGTCCCGAGGCGCCGGTCTCGCCGGGAGCCACCGCTTCCGCCCAGCTCGCGCAGGCGGTCAGGCTCGCCTTCGCCGGCGCGCCACGCTTCCGCGCGTCCTCGGCGCGCTCCAGTACCAGGCATCCCGCGCCGTCGGCGAACGTCGCGGCGAACCCGGCCGGGTCGGCGTGTCCGCGATGGCCCGCGACCAGCTGGGCGGCGTGCCGGATCGGGTCGTCGATCGCCTCGGCCGCGCCGACGACGGCGATGTCGCAGGCACCGGCGGCCAGCAGCGCCCGGCCGATCTCGATCGCCTGCACCCCGGCGGTCGGGCCGGTGGTCAAGGTGATCATGGGGCCGGTGCTTTCGGCGGCGCGGGCGGTCAGCGTGGCCGCGAGCTGCGGGCCGTGGTCGAGTGCCATGGTCGGCGTGATCCGGGTCGGATCCGTGAGCAGATGCGGGCAGAGCACTTCCGCCGCGGTGGACAGGCCGCCGACCGCGGTCCCCATGATCACCGCGACCCGCTTCGCCGCGAACGGCCCTTCGAGCGGCAGCGGCCGGGGCAGCCCGGCGTCGGCCATCGCCATCGCGGCGGCGCCGAAGCCGACCTGCGCGGTCCGGCTGATGTGCTGGTAACCGGCTTCCTCACCGATGTGGTCCAGCACCGAGAACTCCGACGTCCGCGGTGCGTCGTCCTCGGCCGGGTAGGCCGAGCGCAGGCTCGCGGCGCCGTCCCCGAGCCTGCTCACCGCGCCGAGCCCGGTCACCACGACGTCCACCTCGGCGGCGGGATCACCGCCGGTCGGTCGTGGGGATGAGTCCGTGCCCAGCGCGCGGAGGACGACGACGGTGTTCGTGCCGCCCCCGCCGAGCGAGTTCGAGATCGCGGCGCGCACCTGCCGGGGCTTGCCCGTCAGCGGCACGTAGTCGAGGTCGAGGGCCGGGTCGATCTCGTCCAGCCGGGCGGTCGGGTGCACCCACTGCTCGCGCAGGCAGAACACGGTGGCGATGGTCTCGACGACCGGCGACGCCGCGGCGAGGTGCCCGGTGATGGATTTGGTGCTGCTCATGGAGATCCGGTGGGCCTGCTCCCCCAAGGACAGCTTCGCCGACGCCGTCTCCAGCCGGTCGATGAGCGGGGTTCCGGTGCCGTGCGCGTTGAAGTAGTCGATCTCCGCCGGGTCGAGCGCACCGTCGGCGAGGGCGAGCCGGATCGCGGCGGCGTTGGACGCGCCGTCCACCGGCGGGATGATCGGCTGCGGGTTGTCGTCGCAGGTGATGCCCCAGCCGGCGAGCTGCGCCAGTGCGGTGGCACCGCGGGCGGCCGCGGTCCCGGCGGGTTCGAGGACGATCGCGCCCGCGCCGTCGCCGAGCACGCTGCCGTCCCGCTTCGCGTGGAAGGGACGCAGGTCGTGGCCGATGAACCCGCTGCGCTCCGCGCCCCAGTAGGACGTCGCCTTCAGCTGGTCCGCGCCGACGACGACGGCCCGGTCGATCGTCCCCTGGCGGAGCGCCGTGATCGCCATGGCCATGGCGATCGACCCGGACGCGCAGGCGTTGGTCGCCACGTAGCGCGGTCCGGAGAGGCCGAGCCGGGCGGCGACGACGTCGGCCAGCACGCCGATCGGGAACCGCATCAGCGCTTCGGCCAGCTCGTCGTCGAGTTTCGGGTCCTCGCCCGCGAGCAAAGCCTCCCGCGCGGCGAGGAAATCGGCGTAACGGTCTTCGAGGACGCGGCTGTCCCCACCGGTCGTGCCGACGTAGAGCCCGGTCCGCCCGGTCATCCGCGCCGGGTCGAGCCCGGCCTGCGCGAGCGCCTCGGCCACCGAGTCGCACGCCATGTCCGAGACCCACCACGGCCCGCTTCGCGCGGGGTCCTCGATCTGCGCCGAGCGGTCCTTCCCGCGGGCGACGACGATGTCCCGCAACGTATGCAGTCCCGATTTCCCCGCGCGCAACGCGGCGAACAGGGCTTCGCAGCCGTCGCCGAACACCGTGACGGCGCCCATCCCGGTGAGCACGATCGGCGCCGTGCCGGGCCGTTCCCGTTCCGTCATGCCGCCCGCCCGCCCTCAGCCGGCCGGGGTGGGGTGGCTCGCGGCCGCGGTGCGCGAGTCGACGTACTCGGCCAGTTTGTCGAGCGAGTCGACCAGTTCGACGTTGAGATCCTCGTCCTGGATCTGGATGCCGAACTCGTTCTCCACCCAGATCAGGAATTCCAGCCCCATCACCGAATCGATCCCCAAGGCCTCGCGCAGCCCGCTGTCCGGAACGGTCTCCGGCCCGATCTGCAGGCGCAACGAGTCCACCAGTACCCGGCGGAGCCGGTCTTTCGTCGTGTTCATCCGCTCTTCCTCCTCACAGGTAGCCCATGGCGCCGAGCGTCCTGGCCGTCACGTCGTCGTCGCTGAGATGGCGTTCCAAGTCTTCGGCGGTGTCGGGCACGCCGGGTTCCCCCGGCAGGAACACCGCGTCGCCCGCCGCGTCCGGTGTCCCCCAGGTCAGTGGCCGCCCGGCGATCCCGGCCGGGAAGCGCAGCCCGAGCACGTCCATCAGCGTCGGCGCGAGATCCTGCAGCGCGACCGGATCGGCGTGCCTCCCCGCGGGCAGTGGCCCGCCCCGCAACGCCCACATCCCGGCGTGGCGGTGCATGCCCGTCTGGTCGCTCGGCCGCCAGATCGGACCGTCGAACGCCGGTGAGGCGAGGATGCCTTCGTCGGCGGGAAGCAGCAGCAGATCCGGGGCCGCGTGGCACATCGCGCCGGGATAGGCCTGTTCCCTCGGCAGCGCACCGGCGAACACCGGACGTCCGGTGTCGGGCGCGCACAGTCCGAGGAAGAGCTCCGACACCTCGGCCAGCACGGCGTCGCGGTCCCGTCCGTCGACGATCCCGTCCCGCTGCCTGCCTCGCTGGTTGACGTTGACCGCGTAGCACCCCGGCGTCGGCATGTAGGCGCGTGTGCGCCCGAAGTCGACGGCCTGCTCCGACGTCTGGAACCAGCTCGCGTGACCGTCACGGCCGGTGGGTCCGGTGGCCAGCAGGCCGGCGTCGGCCAGCACGCGGTTGACCGAGAGGTTGTACCGTCCGCGCCCGAATCCGTGGTCCGACAGCAGCAGGACCGGGACGTCGTCGCCGACGAAGTCGAGGATCTCGCCGAAGACCTCGTCGATCGCGACGTAGGTGTCGCGGATGGCGTTCGCCCAGCCCTCTTCGGCGGCCGTCTCGTGGCGCGGATGGCAGGTGTCGGCGAAATGCCAGTAGTGGTGGCAGATCCGGTCGATCTCGGTGAGCACCGCCATGACGACGTCCACCGGGCGCTCCCGCAGCAGGTACTGGATGGTGCGGCCCCGCGCGCGGACGTGCTCGACGGCGAACTCGGCGTAGGACAGGTCTCCCCGGTACATCGCGGCGATGTCGGGTTTGAAACCCGCGCCCGCCTTGGCCAGTTCGCCGAGGAGACCGGGCGGATCGCTGTAGCGCAAGGTCGCCGACAGCGGCCAGGTGAGCTGGTAGCCGGGCACGTCGCGGGGCGGATGGGACATCGGGACGTTGATCAGCCCGACCGATTTCCCCTGGCCGCCCAGCCATTCCCAGACGGTCCCGCAGCCGAAGTCCCCGGTGCCGACGAGCCGGTCGCCGTAGCCGGGGTCCTGGGTGTCGAAGAACTGGTAGATGCCGTGCCCGCCCGGCAGCCGCCCGGTGACGAACGTGCTCCAGCCGGGGGCGGTGTGCGCGGGCCAGGTGGTGGTCGTTTCGCCGTGCGCGCTGCCTGCCAGGAGTCCACCGAGCACCGGTAACCGGCCTTGGGCGACGAGCGGCCCGATGAGGTCGAGGCTGCCGCCGTCGATACCCAGTACGAGCGCTTGTGGCGGGGACGGCCTGCGCGTCATCGGCTCTCCTCCCGGTCGCTGTCGGATTCGAACAGTAGGCCGACATATCAACTAAAGTCAACAAGACGACCATGTGCGTTGACTTTGGTCATTCCCTCAGTCACCGTGGACGGGTGCCTCCGACACTCGACACCCACCTCGACGCCGTCGTGTTCGACCTGGACGGCGTGCTGCTGGACACCACCGAGAACATGCGTCTCGCCTTCGCCGCCACCTGGGCCGCGGCCGGGCGCACCGGCGAAGCCCCGTTCGCGGAGTTCCTGACCCATATGGGCGCGCCACTGCCGCGGATCCTGCGGGTACTGGGCCTGCCGGAGACGCTCACCGACGTCTACTCCGCGGAAAGCAAGCGGCACCTGCGTCTCGTCGAGGCCTACCCTGGCGTCCGCGAACTCCTCGCGGCGCTCAAGGCCGCCGGGACGCCGACGGCCGTCGCCACCGGCAAGTCCCACGAACGAGCCATGCAGGCGTTGCGCAGCGTGGGACTGGACGCCGATCCCGGCGTCGTGATCGGCAGCGATCTGGTCACCCGCCCCAAACCTGCGCCGGACATCGTGCACACCGCCCTCGCGCGGCTGGGCGTGGCCGCCACCCGTGCGGTCTTCATCGGTGACAGCGTGCTGGACATGCGGGCCGGGAAGGCGGCCGGTGTCGTCGTCGTGGCGGCGGGCTGGGGACAGACCGAACCGGGGATCCTGCGCGCGGAGGGGCCGGACGGCTATGCCGCGCGCGTGGCCGACCTCTTCGGCGTTCTCGGCCTCCCGACGCCGTCGGGCCTGGAGGTGAACCTTGCCTGAGAAAGGGGATCTGCTGCTGCTCAACGGGCCCAACCTCGGCACGCTCGGCACGAGGAGACCGGAGATCTACGGGCGCACCACCCTCGCCGAGATCACCGGCACGGTCCGGGAAACCGTGGCCGCGGCCGGATACGGGCTGCGGTGCGCGCAAAGCGACGGCGAAGGCGAACTGGTCGGCGCGATCCACCGGAACACCGACTGCTTCGGCGCCATCGTCAACCCCGGCGCGCTGATGATGGCGGGGTGGAGCCTGCGCGACGCGCTGGAATGCTTCCCCGCGCCGTGGATCGAGGTGCACATCTCGAATCTCTGGGCCAGGGAACCGTTCCGGCACAACTCGATCCTGTCCGCGTTGTCCTCGGGCGTGATCAGCGGTCTCGGCGCCGACGGCTACCGGGTGGCCGCGCTCGCGCTGCTGCACCGGGTCGGCCTGCCCGCGACGGTTTCCTGACCTCGTGCGCCGCATCGTGATCAGCCCGCATCCCGACGACGCGGTGTGGTCCTGCGGCGGCATCCTGCGTGCCTGGGCCGAGCGCGGCGACGACGTGGTGGTCTGCACACTCTTCGACGCCGACGAGTCACGACGTCGCGAGGACGTCTCCGCACTCGGCGCGCTTTCGGTGGAGGTGCGCGGCCTGCGGCTCCCCGAGGCGGCGGACCGCGGCTTCTACCCCGGCCCGCTGTCCCGCCGCCGCGGAATCCACGCCGACGACCTGCGGACCGTCGACATCGTCGCCCGCGCGCTCCTCCCCCGGCTGCGCGGCGCCGACGCCGTCCTCCTCCCCCGCGCGGACCGCACCCACGTCGACCACCTCATCGCCCGCCTCGCCGGCGAGGCGGCGGCGTTCACCAGCCGGACGCCGACGAGCTACTACCCCGAATTCCCCTACCCGGCGCCCGCCGATCCTTCCGCGACGCACCACCCGGTGGACTTCGGACCGTGGTTGCGCGCGAGCCTGGCCTATCGGTCCCAAGTGGACACGATGTTCGGCGGGTCCTTGCGGTTCGCCCGCGCCCTCTCCCGGTACGCGCACCGGGCGGACGGGACCTGCGTCTGGCGGGAGATCCGCGGTGGCGTGTCGGCCGGAAGTCTTCGTGACCGCACCACGCGCACCGACATATCTCCGTGAGCCGTGTGTCCCCAATGCCGCATCGGGGGCGCCCGCGAACCCCGGTCAGACAGCCTCCCGGCCGAGCCGGTCGAAGTACCGCGCCGCCGAACCCGCCTCGCCCAGGAGCTCCGGGAGCGCCCGGACGTCCGCGCGGTCGTGGAGGTCGCGGAACCGCGTCAGGTTGACATCGTGCTGGCGCCACCGGTCCGGCCGGGCGTGGGTCAGGTGGACACCCGCGGCGTCGTGCGCCACCACGGGCGCGCAGCCCGCCGCGCACAGCCGTACGCCGAACTCCAGGTCCTCGCAGCCCCAGTCCGCCCCGAAGCCCTCGTCGAATCCGCCCACCGCCGCGAAGACGGCACGCGGAACGGCCAGGTTCGCGCCGACGGAAGCCAGCCAGGGCACCGGGGTCGCCGCCCGGCCACGGTCGACCGCCAGGATCGCCGCCTCCAGGCTGGTGCGCATCAGGCGTTCCCCGCCGCCGACGACTCCGGCCGCCGCCTCGGCGAGTTCCCGGTCACCGTCGTCGGCGTGCGTCTCCAGCCAGCGCCGCGCGCCCGGGAACTCCCGCAGCGGACCGTGCGCGAACCCGGGACCGTCCACAAGCGCCAGCTGCGCGGCCAGGAACCCTTGCGTGGTCAAGATGTCGTCATCGAGGAACAGCAGCCGGGAATGCCGTGCGTCCGCGGCCCCCGCGTTCCGGACGGCCGCCCGCCCCCGGCGCGGACCGTCGACCCGGTGGATCTTCACGCGATCCTCGAACCGGCCGGCGACTTCGGCGACGGCGTGCCCGTCGTCGGTGCCGTCGTCGACGACGCGGATTTCCACGAAGCCGTCCGCCGCGAGCGGGTCAGCCACCAGGCACGCCAGGGTGGCGCGCAGGGAAGCGGGTTTGTCCCTGGTCGGGATGACGACGGTGAGACCCGTCATCGGCTCGCGACGGCCAGCGGACGGTCCGCGGCCCGATAGGCGGCGTCGAGGAGGGCCACCACGGCCGAGGTCTCCGCGAGTTCGGCGGCCCAGTCGAGCCGCCCCTCCGCGAAGTCCACCATGGCCGCCAGCTGGGAGTCGTATTCGGCGCCGACCTCGTGGGGTACCGGAATCCGTTCCAGCCCCTCCACTGTGGACACCGTGAGTTCGGGACTGGTCACCCGGTTCGGGCTGAAGCCGAACGTCGTGGTCAGCTCCCAGCCGCGATCGCCCTGCGCCACCGCGAGCCTGGTCGTGTCCACTGTGGACTCACTACTCCACGCCGCGCGCAGGACGAGCTCGCTGCCGCCCTCGAACCGGGCACGCAGCGTCCCGTCCAGTTCGACGTCCACCGCGCCGGGACCCGACGAGGGATCGTCCCGCCAGCCCGCCGCGAGCGGCGTCGTCCCCTCGCCGGTCAGCTCCGCTTCGACGGCGACCGGTCGCGGATAGCCGAGCAGTCCCAGCGCGACGTCGGCCAGATGCCAGCCGAGGTCGAGCAGTGCGCCGCCGCCTGCCTCGGCCCGGCTGGTGAACCACGAGCCGGGCCGGGGCGTCCCGTCGGCCCGCAGCCAGCTCGCCGAGACGCAAAGCGGCCCGTCCGGCACGCTGGCGACGAGCCGCCGCACGTCCGGACGGCGTACCGCACAGCGACTCACCAGCAGCCCGGTCGCGCGATCGTGGGCGCGGTCGGACAGCACCGTCAGTTCGTCCTCGCCGAGGCACAGCGGTTTCTCCACCACCACCGGGACGCGGCGGTCCAGCGCGGCGCAGGCGAGCTCGACATGCGTCCGGTTCGGGGTGCCGACCACGACGAGATCGAGCCCGTTGGCGAAGAACTCGCCGAGGGAACCGCAAAGCCGGTCCGTGCCCGGCGGTGCCGCCGGGTCGTAGACGGCGGCCACCGTCGTCCTCGGATGCGCCCGCAGACGCGGCGCCCAGACGGTGCGGTTCACCCAGCCGAATCCGAGCAGCCCGACCCTGAGGCGCATGTCACGCTCCCGCCGGGAGCCGTTCGAGGACGGCGGTGAGCACACCGGCCACCTCTTCGATGACGTCGGGTTCGGCGAGCAGGACACGGTGGTGGATCCACAGGCCGTGCGCGCCGACCCGTTCGGACACCGCGCACCGCTCGGCCAGTTCGGCCTCGCTCGTCGACGGCACCGGTCCGTGCCGGAACCCCGGCGTGCGGTAGACCGGCGGGAAGTTGACGCAGGCGGGGATCCCGGCCGCCATCAGGTCGGTGACCAGCCGATCCCGGTCCAGGCCGTCGGCGAGGGTGAGCAGGTACATGTAGTGCGGGTTGACCGCCATCTCCGGATCCCTGGCCTGCACGGAAAGCCCGGGGACGCCGTCGAGCAGTTCGTCCAGCAGGCCCGCCCGCCGCTCGCGGATCACCGTCTGGGCGGCCAGCCTGGCGAGCTGCGCCCGCAGCACCGCGCCGGTGAACTCGGTGATCCGGTTGTTCGAGCCGCCGGTCGTGTGGTTGTACCGGACGTCGCCGCGCGGCCGTCCGCAGGTGTGCATGAGGTACGCCCGCTCGTAGGACTCCTCGTCCGGGAAGGTCAGCGCGCCGCCCTCGCCCGCGGTCATCAGCTTCCCGTTCTGGAAGCTGTAGCAGGCGACCGTGGGATGCGCGCCGATCAGCGCGCCGTCGCGAACGGCTCCCTGCGCGTGCGCGGCGTCCTGGATCAGGACGAGCCCGTGCTCCGCCGCGACCCGGCTCAGCCCCGGCAGATCGGCGACGTGCCCGGCCATGTGCACCGGGATCAGTGCGCGGGTCCGCCCGGTCATCGCGGCCACCACGGCTTCCGGGGTGAGGCAGTAGTTCCGGGGGTCGACGTCGGCGGGAACCGGGGTGGCGCCGACGTTCTGGACCGCCAGCGAGGTGCTGATGAAGGTGAAGGCGGGCACGATCACCTCGTCGCCCGGCCCGATGCCGTTGATCCGCAGGGCGAGTTCGAGCGCGGCGGTGCCGCTGTTGACCGCCAGCGCGTACGGCGCGCCCTGGTAGCGCGCGAACTCCGCCTCGAACAGCTCCACCTCCTGTCCGCCGACCCGCCACCACTGTCCCTGGTCCAGCGCGCGGGACAACGCGGTGCGCTCCGTGTCGTCGTACTGCGGCCACGAAGGCAGTTTGCCCGGCTCGATCTTCGGCACCGGTTCGGCAGTGGTCATCCGGGTCATGCGGACTTCCTTTCGTTCGGTTCGCAAGCGGCAAGGACCGCGCCTGCCAGGGACGAGCGGGGGCCGTGGACGGCGGGCTCGAAAACCGGGATCGCGGTCCCCGGCCGCAGCCATCCGGCGCAGGCCTCGGCCAGTCGCGGCACCAGTTCGGGCACCCGCGCGGGAAGGCCGCCGCCGAGCACCACGACCTCGAAGCGGTAGACCTCGGCGAGGTTGGCCACGGCGATCGCCAGCGCGCGGACGGCGGGTCCGGGCCCGGACCGGTCCACCGCCGACGTCGACGCGTAGGCCTGGAGACAGCCGCCGCGGCCGCAGGAGCACGACTCGTCCGCTCCGGGCCGGACCAGGAGGTGTCCCGGCTCGCACGGGACGAACGCGGCCGGGGTCACCGCGGATCGCGGCGGCAGGTAGGCGCCGCCGACACCGGTCCCGAGACCGAGATACAGCAGCCCCCGCGAGACGGGCCGGGCGGTCGCCTCCGCGTAGGCGGCCATGAGGGCGTCGTCGCGGATCTCCGCCGGGACGCCGAACCATTCGGCCGCGAGCCTCGCCAGCGGCACGCCGGTCCATTGTGGACGGTTGGGCCAGCGGCGGACGGCGCCGTCCCGGCCGAGGGAACCGGGGAACGCGATCCCGACGGCGCCGGGTGTCCGCCCCGCCAGCACACAGCGGGCCAGCCGGACGACCTGATTCGCCTCGAAGGTCCCGTCCCCGACTGCCCAGGTCAGGTCGCCTTCGGTCCTTTCGGTGGCCGTGCGCACCTGGACCCGCGCGCCGGAGCCGCCGATGTCGATGCCGAGGATCACCATCGGGCGCCGCCGTCGACGAGCAGGGTCTGACCGGTGACGTACGCGGCGCCGGGTCCGGCGAGGAACGCCACCACCGCCGCCACCTCGGCCGCGGTCGCCAGGCGCCGCACCGCGATCCGGCCGGTCACCGCCTCGTCCTCTTCGGCCGTGTAGGTCCGGGGAGCCGTCGCGTGCGGATCGGGTTCGACCGCGCCGGGCGCGACCACGTTGACCGTGACGCCGAACCGCCCGAGTTCCCAGGCCGCCGACGCCGCCCATCCGGACAGTGCCGCCTTGGTAGCGGCGTAACCCGCTTGGCCGGGCATCCCGGCGACTCCCGCGCGGGAGCCCAGCAGGACGATCCGCCCGTGGCGGACGCGGACCATCCCTTTCGCGGCGGCGGCCGCGACCCGGCGGACCGAGCCGACGTTGACCGCCCAGAGGTCGTCTTCCTCCGACGGCGTGAAGACGCTGTGGCGGGCCGTGCGGCCGTGCGCGCAGACCAGGATGTCCGGCACCATGCCGAGTTCCCGGGTCCGCGTGAAGAGCCCGGCGACAGCGGCCGGATCGGTCAGATCGGCCGCGACGACCGCCACCTTGCCCGGCCCCTTGCCGAGGTCTTCGGCCAGCGCCCGTGCCCGTTCCTCGCCGCGATGGAAGGCGCCGACGACGTCGCAGCCTTGTCCGGCCAGCACCCGGCACGCCGCTTCACCCAGCTGCCCGCTCGCGCCGGTGACCAACGCGGTGTGCCCGGTCAGCACGTTCGTCATGACGGCCACCCCGGCGCCTTGGCCACCATCAGCGTGCACGCGGGCCGTCCGGTGTGGACGGTCCGCTCGACGGTGAGCCCCACGGTGGACAGGCCGAGCGCGAGCGCGGATTCCGTCGGCCAGGCGAGGCCGCCGTGGGTCAGCCAGTCGAGCCGGGTCTCCGGGGGCAGTCCGCCGGGGACGCCGAGGAAGACGTCGTCGATCAGCACCGTCCCGCCGGGCGCGAGTCTTTCCCTCAGCAGCCGCAGATCACTCGCCCCGGGGAGGTGGATCGCGTTGGACAGCACGACGAGGTCGAAGCTCCCGTCCGGGATCGCCCGCTCCACCGGCGAAAGCGCGCCGACGGTCGCCAGGGTGCCCGCCCCCGCGCTGCCGACGTACCGGCCGGGGCCGCAGGTGATCTCCAGGAGCGAGGTGCCCGCCCGGTGTCCCGCCAGCGTCAGCCCGAGCCCGGCCCGCCGCCGCGCGCCGGCGTCGTGCATCGCGGCCGGATAGACGTCGCGGAGTGTGCCGCCCGGTCCGTCGCGGTCGAACCGCCTGCCGTCGAACCCGCCGCGGCCCAGCGCGGCGAGTTCCTCCCTGGTCACCCAGGTCCGCGAGAGTTCCTGTTCCAGGCGCACGACCGGCAGGGCGTCGGCGGCACCGTCCGCCGGTTCGGGGCCGAGGATCCCCGCGTCCTCGGCCACGCGCATCAGCTGCGCGCAGACGTCGTGGTCGAGGCCGAGCGCGCCCGCCACCTCGGCGGCGGTCGCCGCGCCCTCCGTGAGCCTGTCGACGATGCCCAGATCCAGCAGGGCGAACAGCAGTTCACCGCGTTTGTACGCGGTCGCGGCGGCGGTGAGGACGTCCGGTCCGGCGAGGCCGAGCGGGCGGGGCGGCAACGGTTTGCCGACCGGGCTGCGCGGGACGTCCCCGGCCGGATGCCAGCGGTCGGGCACCTTGTGCGGCGCCAGTTCCGCCTTGGCGTGCTCCCGGATCCCGGACGACACCACGCCGAGCCCGCCCACGTGCACCACGTCCGCGTGCAGTGTCGTGTCCCCCGGCCTGCTCGAACCCGCGTAGACCCGCACGTCGACGACGTCGGGATGCCCGCGCAGGACCGATTCGATCTCCTCCGGCGCGACCCACCGGTCCCCGCGCCGGACCGCCCTCGTGCGCCGTCCCACCGGCAGCAACCCGGATTCGCCGTAGACGACGAGATCGCCCATCGCCCGCCAGGCACCGCCGTCGAGCCGCACGTGCAGTTCACCCGCCGTCCCGGACGGCGCTTCCGTCCCGTCCTCGTCCAGGACCCGGATTTCGACGCCGTCCAACGGATGCCCGGCACACCGCGCGGGTGCTCCCGGCGGGGCGCTGAACAGGGCGCCGGTCTCGGTGGAGCCGTAGTTGCGGGCCAGCCCGATCCCGAAGGCCTCGCGGAAGGCGCGGTCGAGTTCTTCGTCGACGGGGCCGGCGCCGACCATCGCCAGCCGCAACCGGTTGACCGGTACCGCCGCTCCCCGGCGCGCGGCCAGCAGCCGCGCGGTCACCGGCACGAGCGGCAGGACCGTGGCGCCACCCCCGATCAGTTCGGCGCACCGGTTGAGCGCGGTGGGCGGCACCGGGGTGAGTTCGCAACCCGCCAGCAGGACGGCGTGCACCCACCCGAGCGCGTAGGCGTGCCACATCGGCAGCGGCAGCACGACGTGGTCGTCGGGCGAAAGCTGCGACCACGCGGCGTGCCGCCGTCCCTCCGCCGCCAGTGACGCGGCGGTGCGGGCGACCAGTTTCGGCGCGCCGGTGGATCCGGAACTGGGCAGGAGCACGGTGCCGGGGCGATACGCGGGCGTCATCGGCTCGCCTCGCAGCTCGACCCGGCCGACGGCGTCGACGACGGCGAGGCGTCCGCCACCGGCCTCCTCGACGCGGCGCGCGTGGTCGGATTCCGGCGCGTCGTGATCGAGCAGCAGGACCGTCGCGCCCGCTTCGATCAACGCCCGGTAGGCGGCGAACCAGGCTTCGTCGTTCTTGCCCGCCAAGGCGATCGTCTCCCCCGGGGTGACGGCGGGCGGACGGGGGACGGCGGTGGATGCCGGATCAGCCACCGTGCCGGACCCCGTCCCGTTCGGCCAGGTAGAGCTTCTTGCGGTCCTCGATCAGCGCGCGGATACCGGGTGGGGCGTAGGTCGGCGCGGCGCACAGTTCGTCGAGCGTGATCTCGTCCTCGAAGTACATCGACAGCGTGTCCCACGGCGTGAAGCACCCTTTGCAGGCCTTGAGCCGGGGCTTCGGTGCCAGCAACGCCGCGTACATCCCGGTCTCGCCGACCCGGCCGAGCGATTCGCCGTAGTCGTCGGCGAGCAGGTTCCCCATGTCGGAGAACCAGATGTTCGGGCACGGGGTCACGACGCCGTCGCTGAAGGTCGAGATGACCAGCCTCGGCAGGTGACAGCGGAAAGTGCGCTCACCCTCGCGGTAGAAGCTGAGGAGCCGGTCGAAGTAGGCCGCGGGTGGCAGGACGGCGGCGAGTTCCCCGTGCCGTGCGGCCAGCCGTTCGATGGCACCGATCTGGTCGGGGCGGACGGCGAACCCGTCCGCGTCCGGTCCGCGCACCGGGAACGGGAAGTACGTCGGCGGATGGCGGCGCGCGGCGAGCCATTCCGCGAACTCGCCCATCTCCTCGACGCTGCGATCGTTGAGCACGCTGTAGATCTCCACCGGCAGCCCACTGTCCAAAATGGCCTCGACCCGGCGCAGCACCTTGCCGTGCAGGGATTCGGTCGCGACCCGGTAGGAGTTGCCGGTGAAGAGATGGCTGTCCAGCGAGACCTGCAGCACGACGTTGCCCCAGCCGGACAGTTCGGCCAGCTGTTCGTCACGGATCAGCAGGCCGTTGGTCTGCACGACCAGGACCTCGTGTTCGGCCGCCTGTTCGCGCAGGAAGTCCATGATCCCGGCCACCAGGAAGATCTCCCCGCCGGTGACCTTGAGCAGCGGCACGCGGAAGGTCTCGTCGATCCGGCGGTCGATGATCGGCAGGTTGCGGCCGAGCAGGCTGCCCGCTTCGTAGCGGTCCTTCGTCGGCGGCCCGAAGATCAGCTGAGCGTCGTGCGATTTCTTGAGGTTGCTCTGCCCGGTGAGGCAGTACGTGCAGCTCAGGTTGCACGAGTCCTCGTTGATGACGAGATCGTTGCCGACCAGCGAATCGATCACGACGCCCCATTTCCGACGGCGAATCCGGTGCACGGAATCATGGTTACGGTAACTATGGTCATTGACTAAAGTCAACACGGCAGAGACGCTGGATCTCCCTGAGCGGACCGGAGGGCGCAGATGCGAGGCACTCAGGAAGCACCGATCGCCCAGGAACCCCGCTGGCCCCGGGACGGCAGGCTGGAGGCGGTGCTCGCCGAACTCGCGACCCGTCCCGCGCTCGTGCGCGCCGCCGACGTGACCCGGCTGAGCGGGCACCTCGCGGAAGTGGCCGAGGGCCGGGCGCATCTGGTGCAGGCCGGTGACTGTGTCGAGTTGTTCGACGAGGTCTCCCCCGCCGCGACCAGGCGCAAGGTCGCCCAGCTGACCGCGTTCGCCGAGACGTTCCGTCTGTGCACCGGGCTCCCCGCGGTCACCGTCGGGAGACTCGGCGGCCAGTTCGCCAAACCGCGGTCGAACCCGGTCGAGCGGCACGTCGGCGGAGGGCGGGTTTCCTGGCTGCCGGTCTATCGCGGCGAAGCGGTCAACGGCCGCGAACCCAGCGAAGCCGCCAGGGCCGCCGACCCGGGACGCCTGCTGCGCGCCTACGAGAAAGCCGCCGCGATCCACGCCGCGATCCCGCCCGGCGCGGACGTCTTCACCAGTCACGAAGCCCTGCTGCTCGGCTACGAACGAGCGCTGCTGCGGTCCGGGCCCGCGGGCGCCCGGTGCTCCGCCTCCGCGCACCTGCTCTGGATCGGCGACCGGACCCGTGCGCTCCAGGGGCGACACCTCGCCTTCGCGGCCTCCGTCGCCAACCCGATCGCGGTGAAACTCGGACCGTCCGCCCGGCCCGCCGACGTCGCGGCCCTCGTCGGCCTGCTCGACCCGCGCCGGACGCCGGGACGGCTGACCCTGATCACCCGGCTCGGCGCCGCCGAGGTGCGCGCGGCACTGCCCGGCCTGCTCGCGGCCGTCGGCTCACATCCGGTGATCTGGCTCTGCGATCCCATGCACGGCAACACCTTCACCAGCCGCTGCGGCCGCAAGACCCGGGCCGTCGACGTCCTGCTGTCCGAGGTCCGCGGGTTCGTCGACGTGCTCCGCGAGCACGGCTGCCATCCGGGCGGCCTGCATCTGGAATCGACGCCCGACCAGGTGACCGAATGCGTTCCCACCGCGGCGGCGGCCGAACACGGTCTCGCGCCGGCGGACTACCGGACGGGCTGCGACCCGCGGCTCAACGGCGACCAGGCCGCCGCGTTCGTCGAGGTCGCCGCGGCCGGATTCGCCCGCGCGGACGAGCACGCACGGAGCAGCATCCTGCCGGGTTGAGCCACATACTATAGTCATCGTGCGTGCAATGACCGACACGGGCAGCCACCACGGCCCGGCGGTCCGCCGGAAACGTAGGGACGACGCATCGTGAAGTCGGTACAGAGTCAGCAGCCCGAGTTCGGCAGGCGTCTGCGCAAACGCCGCGAGGAGCTGGGCATGTCCCAGCGCGACCTCGCGGCCGATTTCGTCACGGCCAGCTACATCTCGCTGCTGGAGTCCGGCCGCCGCTCCCCGACCCTGGACCTGCTCGTGCATCTGGCGAAGCTCCTCGAGATGCCGATCGAGGAGCTGTCCGGCCGCGAGGGCACGCCGCCGGGCGGCGGTGGCGGCCACCCGTCCGGCGACGACGGCCGCGACGCGGCGCTGGCGAGGACGGCGGTACGGGTGGCGGCCGAGGCCGGCGACTACGACCACGCCGCCGGCTTGTTGTTCGAAGAACTCCGCGTCGCGGACGGCACCGCGCCCTTCCGGTACTTCGACACCGGTCTCGAACTGCAGGAGATCCTCCGCGCGGCGGGACGCGTGACCGAGCGGCTGGCCCTGCTGGAGGAACTGACCGAACGGCTGGGCGGTTCCGACGACCCCCGCGTCGACCTCACCCTGTTCACCGAACTCGCCACCGCGCAGCGCGATGCCGGACACCTTTCCCTGGCCCGCAAATCCGCCCACACCGCACTGTCCAAGGTAGAGCGTGCCGGGCGGACCGGTGCCACCGAACACATCCGGCTGCTCGGCATCGTCGTCTCGATCCTCTGCGAGCTCGACGACCTCGACCAGGTGGAACCCGTCCTCGAAGAACTGCTGGGCATGATCGAATCGGCGCCACTCCCCGCGCACGGACGCGCGCACTGGGTCGCGGGGATCGCGTACGCCCAGCTCGGGGAGCACGAATCCGCGCACCGGCACATGATCGCCGCGCAGGCGATCCTCGCCGCCCCCGACACCCCGGTGCGCGACTGGCTGCGGTTCGTCCGCTCGACGGCGAACGTCGCGCTCGACGCGGGCCGGACGGACGAGGCACTGGACTGGCTCCGGACCGCGGAACGGGTCGCGGACCTCGTCGACTCCCCCGGTGAGAAGGCGAAGGTCGTCGCGCTGCGGGCGCGGTACGAGTTCACCGTCGGCGACTTCGCGGGCGCAGCGGACTTCTCCGAACAGCTCGAGACCGCGAGCGCCGAACTCTCCGGCCCCGACCTGGTGCGGGCCAGGGTCATTCAGGCGCGGGCCCTGGAAGCGCTGGGACGGGGCGCCGAAGCGGAAAACGTGCTGCGATCGGCGGCCGAACTCTGCGAAGAGATGGGCGCCTTCCAGCTCGGCGTCCAGATCTGGAAGGACATCGACCGGCTGCGGCGCTAGGGCGTCACCACGGCCAGTCCCCGCATTGCCGATCTTTCCGGGGAATCCGTCGCTCCGCTCGCGCCGGGAGGACCCGCCAATGATTCACCGCGCGTGGTGGATCGGTTTCGCCGGTGAAATCGGCCGTCCCGACACGACCGAAAGAGCACGACTCTCCCTGGTGTCGGCGGCTTTCACCGGATTCGTCGGCGTCATTCACAGGGCTTTGCCAATCTGAGTCGAAAAAGACCCGAATCTGGAAAATTACTATTCCGCCACCGAGCACCTGGCGACGGTGATGGTCGTGTTCGCGGCCTCGATCGGAACGACGCGTTCGACCGCGAGCGACGCGTTCGCCAATTCACCGGAGAGGCCGGCGCGATCGAGCAGGAAGCCCGATCCGTTCGCCAGCCAATCCACCACCATGGCGGCCTGTTCGGGACCCGGCTCCGCGTGATCGCTCAGGAAATCGTGCACGACGACGAGGCCGTCCTCGGCGAGCGCGGCCCGGACCCTGCGCAGCAGCGCGGCACGCCGGGGCGCGTCGAGCAGGTGCAGGACGTGCGAAAGCACCACCGAGTCGTGCCCGGCCGGGATCGGGTCTTCCGTCAGGTTCCACGGAACCAGGTCGATCCGGTCGGCGAGCCCGGCCCCGGCGACGTTCTTTTCCGCGTGGGCCAGCATTTCCGGCCGGTCGTAGACGGTCGCGCGCAGATCCTCGCGCAGTCGGCACACCGTGATCGCGTACCCGCCGCTCCCGCCGGCGAGGTCGGCGAGATGCCGCCTGTCCCGCCATTCCGGCAGCCTCGCCACATGGGGTGCCGTGGCCCGCGCGCCGCGCGACATCGCCTCGGCGAGGTCACCCACATGTCTGCGGGGAATTTCCGGCGGGCACCGGTGCCCGCGCAGCGCGGCGATGATCCCGCGTGCGTTGAGATGGTCTTCGGCGGCCCACCTTTCGATGCGCAGCAACGGAAGTACGCCTTCCCGGCCGCCCGTTCCCACCAGTGGGAGCCAGTCCCGCGCGAGTGTCCAGAGGTCGCCGTCACCGCTCAGCACCCCGCTCCAGGACAGGAGTTCGAGCAGGTCGCGAAGGACTTCCGGGGCGAGGCGGGTGAGTGCGGCGAGTTCCGCGGTCCGGCGGGGGCCGCGGGCCAGCTCCTCCAGGAGCTTCAGCTCGTCCGCGGCCTCGATCAACGCCAGGGTTTTCCGCGCTCGGAACAGTTGCTCGATCAAATGAAGATCACTCCCCCTCGCCTCAATGATCATTTCCCTCGTTCAATGATCATTCCCCGCCGGGATCGCCCAATGCCGTATTGACACCGCCATACAACGATTCCGAACAAAGACCGCCCGACCCAGTGGAATTCGCCCATTCAGCCGAGCAGACCTCCCCGCTTCCGGCACGCTACCACAGCTTCTGGACCAGCGTCGCAGATCGATCTTCGCAGTTCTTCAGCACAAAGATCGGGGAAACTGAATTAATCGGACACACAAAGGACGGCATCCGCGTTCACGATCGGGGCAATCCGGACACCTCTGCGGTTGCAGCTGACTTGACTCTGAGTTGACACCTCAGTTGACACCCTTCGATGCGGGATCTACCTTTTTCCTGTCGCCAGAGCGAAAGGGGGTGAATCGCATGATCGACAAGCTGTTCGAAGAGACCGCACAGGTCCGGGACGACACCCACTCGTTCGACTTCGTGGACACGGACTCCTACGACTTCGTGGACACGCAGTCGTTCGACTTCGTCAAGTCCTGACCGACCGCACCACAGTGAGGTCGGGTCGGCGAGCCGTCGTGCCCGCCGCCCGGCCGTGCGTCCGAGCACCCCGCATGCCGTCACCCCAGGGAGGGGAAGCCGAGTGAAGGCATACCGGACCGGCACGCACCGTGCCTGCCCGCCGGACCGGACCTGGGGCAGGCTCCTGCATCTGCTGCCCCGGTTCGGCATCACCAGGATCGCGGACGTGACGGGACTCGACGACCTCGGCATCCCGACCGCCGTCGCCGTCCGGCCCGGCGCGCATACGGTGTCGGTGAGTCAGGGCAAGGGCATCTCCCCCACGCTGGCGAAGATCAGCGCCACGATGGAAAGCATCGAGACCTGGCACGCGGAGAACCGCACACCGCCCGCGGAGGTCACCGACACCCCTGCCGGCGCCGGCGTGCCCTACGCGCCCGAAGCCCTTCCCGACTGCGTGGCTCCCGATCTCGTCGGCGAACGCGCCCAGGACTGGATCACCGCCGAGGGCGCACTGAGCGGCCGGAAAGTGCCGGTCCCGCGCGACTACGTCGACATGGGCCTCTCCTGCCAGTACCGCCCCACGCGTCTGTACTCCGCGACCAGCAACGGTCTCGCCGCCGGCAATACGAGAACCGAAGCCGTCCTCCACGGGCTGTACGAACTCGTGGAACGCGACACCATCTTCGAACTCAAGAACCTTCCGCTCGGCGAACGCCGGTACCTCGACCTGGACTCGGTCGACGATCCCGACGCCGCGCGGATCATCGAACGCTGTCTTTCCGCCGGTTCGTGGCTGGAAGTCGTGCACGTGCCGGGAAGGCTCGGTGTCGCGACGTTCGCCTGCTACCTCTGGTCGGAGTCCTTCCCCACGGTGATGGCGGGATCCGGGACGCATCTCGATCCGGTCGTGGCGTTGCTGCGGGCCGTCACCGAGGCGGCCCAATCGCGGCTGACCGCGATCACCGGGACGCGGGAGGACATCTCACCCGGCGTCTACGGGAACCGGCGGCGGATCGACG
This sequence comes from Amycolatopsis sp. cmx-4-19, assembly GCA_049998115.1. Taxonomy (GTDB): domain Bacteria; phylum Actinomycetota; class Actinomycetes; order Mycobacteriales; family Pseudonocardiaceae; genus Amycolatopsis. Next base: position 215,154 of record JAEBEO010000009.1, read on the forward strand.
AGCCGGTCACCCCGGCCTCCGCGCCGCGAGAGGATTTCGGCGACGTCCCCGACGGCTGCACCGACTCCCTCGACAAGGACCTGGACCACCTCTGCGCGACGGTTACCCCCTTCTGCGGCGAGCCGCTCGTGGTGGACCTGTCCGATCCACTGGTGGGTATCGACGTCGTCCGCGTGCTCGGCCCGGGACTGCGGTTCGACCGGCGGCACCATCTGCCGCGGCACCGGCAGGCGGGCCCCCGATGACCGTCCACGTCTTCCTCGGCCCGACGCTGTCCGGCGAACGCGCACGGACGCTCGCCCCCGGCGTCGTCGTCCACCCGCCGATCCGCCATCTCGACGTCCTCCGCCTCGACCTCGGAGCCGGTGACACGGTGGCCGTCGTCGACGGCCTGTTCTTCCAGACCGCGGCCGTCCGGCACAAGGAACTGCTGTGGCTGCTCGACCAGGGCGTCCGCGTGGCGGGTTCGTCGAGCATGGGCGCGCTCCGGGCCGCGGAACTCGCGCCGTTCGGCATGCGCGGCGTCGGCACGGTCTACGACGCGTTCGCCAGTGGCCGGGTGGACGGGGACGACGAGGTCGCGGTCGCGCACGGCGACGCCGAGTCCGGCTGGCGGTCCTTCACCGACCCGCTGATCAACATCCGGTGCGCCGCCTCCCGCGCGCACGAAGCGGGCGTCCTCACCGAACTCGAAGCACATACCGTCGTCTGCCGGGCCAGGGAAATGCCCTTCACCCAACGGAAACTGACCAGGGCCATCCGGGCGGGACTCGACGGGGACACCGCGGCCGCCTTCGAGGACTGGGCACAGGCGCATTCGTGGGACGCCAAGGCCGAGGACGCGGTGCTGCTGCTCACCGAGGCTGCCGCCGGCGGCTGGTCGACCCGCCCGAAGGACGCCGCCGACCTGACCGTCGACGGCTATCCGCCGCTGGTCGTGGACTGGCTGACGCGGAGCCGTCCGATCCGGACCGAACACGGCACCACCACCGACTGGCACGTCGAGTCGCTGCTGCGGCTCTTCGCGCGGGAAACCCTTGCCCGCCGGGAAAACTCGGCGACGCCACCGGCACGTCCCCGGTTCGAGGGACACCCCGCGGCGGAGGTCGCGGTCGCCGCGGCCCGGTTCAACGACGAACTCGCGCGACGCGGGCAACGCTACCGGCCCAGTCATATCGCGGAGGCGACGATCGACCGGTTCTTCGGCGACCTGTGGGACGCCGACCTCGCGTCCGAGGTCCGGCGCCGAGGATTCTCCGACCTCCACGATTTCCGTTCCCGGGCGCGGCTTTTCCTCGCCTACGCCGTCGAGCACGGCGTTCCCGTTCTTTCCCGACTGTGAGGTGCCCGTGAAGGACCTGTCGCCCCACGCGCTCGCCATCCGCCCGTCACCGACCCTGTCGCTGAACGCGAAACTCAAGGCACGGGCACAGGCCGGTGAGCGCGTGCTGAACCTGTGCGTCGGCGAGCCGGACTTCCCCATGCCGGAACTGGCCGCCCGGATGGCGATCCAGGCGATCGAGGACGGCGAGTCCCGCTACACCGACGTCGCGGGCACGCCCGAACTGCGCGCGCGGATCCAGCGGAAACTGCGTGAAGAGAACGACCTCGGCTACGAGCCCGACCAGATCGTCGCGACCGCCGGCGCCAAACACGCTCTGTACAACGCCTTTTTCGTCCTGTGCGGCGAAGGCGACGAGGTGATCGTGCCCGCGCCGTACTGGGTCACCTATCCCGAGCAGGTCAGGGCGGTGGGCGCGACGCCGGTGATCGCGACGGCGGGCCGCGAAAGCGAGTACAAACTGACGGCCGACCTGCTCGAACAGCACCTGACGCCGCGGACGAAGGCCGTCGTCCTCAACAATCCCGGCAACCCCACCGGGATGAGCTACACCCGCGACGAACTCGCGGCGATCGGGGAAGTCGTCCTGCGCCACGACCTCTACGTCGTCGAGGACCTGATCTACGAACACTTCCACTACGGGGAAGGCAAAATCGAGAGCATCGCGACACTGGGCACGCCGATGCGGGACCGCACGATCGTCGTCAACGGGGTCTCGAAGTCGTGCGGGATGACCGGCTGGCGCGTCGGCTACTCGGCGGCCCCCCGGGAGATCTCCGCGTCGATGAAGCGGCTCCAGAGCCAGTCGACGTCCAACATCACCGCGGTCGCCCAGCGCGCGGCGATCGGCGCGCTCGACGACGTCCCGTGGACGGAACTCGCCGCCTACCGGGGCCGGTGCGCATCCGCCTACGAGCAACTCGCCGCGATCGACGGTGTCGACTGTCCAAGACCGACGGGCGCGTTCTACCTGTTCCCGGACATCTCGCGGTTCCTCGGCGGCGACGGCCCCGCCACCAGCGACGAGTTCTGCACGCTGCTGCTGGAACGCAGGGGTGTCGGGATCGTCCCCGGTTCGGTGTTCGGCTCCCCCGGCACCGTGCGGATCAGTTACGCGGCCGCCCCGCCGGTCGTGTCCGAAGGGCTGGAATTGCTGCAGAAATTCGTGGTGGACCTCTGAGCGGATGATCACCACTGGTCCGTACGCCGCCATAACACGTCGGCCGTCCGGTCTCGCTCAGGGTGAGATCATTGAACTGACGGTGAGGAGTGGGAGACACTGCGCGTCTTGACCGCGGAAATCCCTACCGTGAACCGAGGTCCGTATGCGCCGGAAATACTCCATTCCCCTGGTGACCGCCTGCCTCGCCCTGACGCTCACTCAGGTTCCCACGGCCGCCGCTTCGAGCCCGCCTTCCGGCGGTCTCGCGCCCTACTGTTACCAAGAACCCTCGCAGCCGAAAGCCGACGTGAGCGACATCAAGGCCGCTTTCACGTCGTCGAAATGGTTGTCGACGATCCAGAACGTGTACAAACGTCGCTGGCCCAGCGGTGAAGGCCTCGCCATCGCCCAGGCCAAAGACCAATACTTCAGCCAGTTCGTGGAGAAGTCCAGCTTCAACGCGCTCGCCGAATCCCTGATGGTGGCCATTCACGAAGAAACCCACATGTGGGACCTGGATGCTTCGCGAACCTCGTGGAACGTCTACACGTCCTCATGGGTCAACGCTTCGCAGAAACTGATGAAGGTACCACTCTACGGCGGCTTCCCCCGACGCGAGATACTGCCGCTGATCACGGACAACCTCACCCGCAGCATGGACGACATCTACCTGCGGGACTCGCAACAGGGGTCGTATCTCCTCCAGGGAGTCATCGCGGAGCTCAACGCCGGCCTCATGGGCCTGCCCGCGGCGACCGTCGTCGCCGAGTACATCCAGGGCATCGGCGCCAGCAATTCCAGGGACATCGTCGCCACCAACATCCGCTATCTCCAGCTCTATCTGCGGGTGGCCAAGACCAAGCACGCCGACTACTGGGCCAAGATCAAGGCCGAGCCCGCCCTGCGTGAACTGGTTCTCGTCGAGTTTCTCCGTGCGGCGTACTGGCTGGATCAATCCGCGTCCTACGCCGGCAAACTCGGCAGCGCGGACGTCGACAAGATCGTCGCCAAGAACTACGCGCCGGAAAACATCGCGATCATCGAGGAGTTCACCGGTGCCAAGGTAAACCTGACCGCGCCCCGGAACTGCTCGACCTGACCGGTGCACCCGCGCGACACCCTCCGGGATGCTGGCCTGGGCTGGGCTGGTCGTGAGTGATAAGTGCCGTTCTAACGCGACTTACCCCTCACGACCACCCCGCGCCAGGCTCTCCCGCTCAGCCCAGGCGGCCTTCATGTCCTGGGGAAGGCGTCCGTGATCGTCGACGATGGCGCAGCCACCACCAGCCACTCGCCAGGTGGCTCGCCAGCACGACCAGCCCGCTCACCCAGGCCGCCCGCTCCACCATGTCCAGCATCGGACGGCGCACCGGTCTCGAATAGGACGGGTCGTCGGGATGGAACGCGACGTCGATCCGGTCTCCGACGTCGAGATCGAACGTGGTGAAAGTAGTCGCCTCACGTTCGCTCGGGCACGCCAGCACGGCGAACTCGTCGCGACCGTCGTCCCAGGTCGCCTGCCGATCGAACCGCGAGACGGCGCAGGTCTCCACGTCACCGCGCGCCGCGAGCGCGTGGCCCGGCACGATGATGGCGAACCCGACCGCCGCCAGCACGACCGCGACCGCCGAAAGGATCACTGTCGGATGGCGATCCGACTCGAGTTCGACCACGGCCGAAGGCCCGACGTTCGCGGCGGCGGGCAGGGCACAGATCGAGACCACGAGCACCGGGTACAGCCACGGCACACCGGGAAGGAGACCGGCGAGCCAGGCCAGTCCGAAGGTCAGCCCGTACAGCAGTGGCATCCCGAGGAGTGCCACGGCGAGCCAACCGGCGATTCCCCTGACTTCACGAGACAAAGCCACCCCCGCTCGAAGGACTTCACGACGAACTTACGCCGGGATGGCGGCCCTGGGTGCTGGCGAACGGTGGAACCTGCCCTCACCCGTAGACGATCGCGAACCACGCCACGACCGCGAGAAGATAAGCGGGGTAACCGATGCGCGCGGCCTTGCTCAGGACTTGTTCGGCGTGGTCGCGTTTCGTCACGGCGAAGCGTTTGCGCAGCATGGTGATCAGGACGCAGATCCCGGCGAGCAGGATGAACGAGTAGTAGCCCCATTCCAGTGCCACGATGTAGCTGACCGACGGCAGCTGCGACGTCACGTTGTTGAGCAGGACGGCGGTGCTCAGAATCGCGGTGACACCCATCGACACGGCGCCCCGGTCGTCGGCCGGTTTGAAGAACAGGCACAGGAACGTGACGCCGATCAGCAGTACGAGCGGCAGCAGGTTCTTGATCAGGAACGGGAGGGTGTCCCGTTTGAGTTCGATCTCGCCCGCGTACTGGCTGTAGTAGATGCCGGTGGTGGTCCCGGTGGCCTGACCGTCGCCCAGCGCGTCGCTGCTGCCGACGGTCTGCCGGTAGAACCGGACCGACGAGGCGACCCAGTTCGGCACCTGGTTGATGTCGGCGGTGGCGTCCGCGCCGCTGCGCAGGTACATCCGCGCGTCCTGGTCGAGGATCTCCTTGTCGGTCACGTACGAGACCTGGTCGGCGGTCTGGGTCCGGTTCTGCAACAGGACGGTGAGCCGCTGGCGGTCGAACGGGAAGTCACGGAACTCCAGGCCGCTCTTGAACCGCTCCGCCACCCGGTAGAGGCGGTAGGTGCGCCCGTTCTCGGTGACGTCGCGCAGGGGCTCCCCCAGTTTCAGATCGGGCCGGACCGCGTTGACGAACTGGACGTCGGACGCTACGTGGCTGCCGGCGTACTTCAACCAGACGAAGAAATCGACGAAGTAGGTGCCCGCCGCGGTGTCCAGCTCGCGGATCTCGTTGATGTTGATCCCGGTGGCCACCACCTGACGGCGGCTGAGATACCGGTTCTTGACCGCGATGACGTTCCCGTCCGCCACGTCGGCCCGCAAGGCCTCCTCGGTCAGCGGCTCATGGATCGTGAACTGGGTCGGCGCCGAGACGAACCTGGACCCGTCACTGGTCACGACGGACACCGCCATCTGCGCCGATCCGGCCGCGGTGAAGTACAACGGCCCCAGCAGCGCCGGGAAGGAGTTCTTCTTGTCCTTCAACGAGGCCATCGTGTCGCGTACCCGCCTGCGGTCCTGCCCGCGGTGTTCCTCGTCGAAGGCGAGCCCTCCGGTCCACATCGCGTGCAGGCCGACGTTGAGGGCCTGCCGGGCCGTCGCGGCCTGCCAGAGCGGACGCTCCCCGTAACGCCGCTCGTAGGCGTCGGCCCAGACCTGGGCGGTGCCGGTCAGCGAATCGTGCGCCATCGGCGTGCCCATGTACAGATTCCCGGTGAGCGAGCCCGGCAGGTTCCGCTTCCGTTCCGCCGCGACCAGTGAGGCGTGGAACGCCCGCGAGCTCAGCGCAGAGACTCCGGCGATGGGTGCCGTGACACCGGCCGAACGCAGCCCCTCGATCAGCTCCAAACCGCTCTTTTCCTTGACCACCAGGAGAATCGGCTCGAGTGGGTCGTGTGTCCTCAGCTCGGCGACCGCGGCCTGGACCGACGCCGCATGCGATTCCGGCCGGACGGCGATCGGCAGGTCGGCGGTCACCCGGCCGAACTCCCCGAACGATTCCAGGAACGTCTCCCGGCCCGATCGGCCGTCCTCGTCCTCCTCGTGGACGACGGCCGCTGTCGTCGAACCCAGGACGCGGGAGATGTAGACCGAAAGGAAGTCGCTCTGGGTCCGGTTGCCGTACATGCTGCGGAAGTACCACTCGCTGCCGTCGGTGATCTTCGACGCGCCCGCCGACGGGGTGATGGCCGGGATCCCGGCCCGCTGGTAGATCGGCGCCACCGCCAGCGCGGTTTCGCTGCTCGCGTGCCCGACGACGTACAGCGCCTTGTTCTCGCGGACGATCCGCCGCGCGATGTCGACGGCCTTGTCCACGGTGTCCTCGTCGTCGTAGACGAGCAGGTCCACCGGATGCCCGTGGACGCCGCCCTCGGCGTTCACGGTGTCGAGGTGCATGCGCACGGCACGCTCCATATGCGACGCGGTCACGGCGTTGTCCCCGGTCATGCCCGCCACCAGCGCCACGTGCACCGGATCGCCGCCGTCGTCCCCCGACGCCGTCCACACCCCGACCACCGAGAACACGATGACCGCGACCACCCCGGCCGCGACCCACCGCGCCGTTCGACGCCTGCCGGGCGCCGCCGCGGTCACGGCGGGTGGCGACGGGTCGATCAGATCGGCGACCTCGGCGGGCGGCGTCGGCGGAACCGCGGCCAGTTCCCTGCGGGCGCGGGCGGTCGCCGGATCGATCTTGATCGCGTACGCCCGGTCGAGGCAGTACCGCCGCTCACCGTCGTCGGTGACCAGATCGGCGAGCCAGCGCCACGCCGGTTCGTAGTCGTAGTCCTTCGCGAGCGCGGCACCCAGCAACGCGCGGGCACGCGCCGGATCCGACTCACCGAGCCGGACCGCCTCGTGGGTCAGCGTGGCCGCGGTGTCAGGCCTCTCCGGCACGGGACGGACCTCCGGGACGTCGGTTCACTGGGAAACCAACCGTAGGCAGCCCACCCGCCACCCGATCGAGACACCTCCTGGCCGCGAGTCCGTGAAGGCCTCCTTCCCTACCTTGGGAGTAGGGAAGGAGGCCTTCACGGACGGTCGGGGCGCGATCAGGGGCGATCAGTCCCCGAAGTACCCCTTGAACAGGATTTCGCTGATCTTCGTGGTGGTCTCCTGGCCGGTTTCGAAGCCGTTCTGGATGACCTTCGTGTTGTTCATCAGCGCGAGGGTGTACCGCTCGTGCGGCCCGACGAAGCCGACCGAGTTCATGATCCAGGAGCCGTCGTCGTTGTCGTCGGACCAGCCGTCCTTGTTCCCCGGCCGCGCGGCGGCTCCGGCACCCCAGACACCCCACTGCTGGTTGACGTCGACGGTGCGCATCTCACGGACGATGTAGTCGCGGTGCTGCTTGGGCAACCGCGTCAGGACGTAGTTGACCAGCCGGTCCAGGTCGTTCGCGGTGGTCAGGATCCAGCCCCAGTGGTGCGGGTGCTGGTCGGTGAACCGCATGTCGGTCATCCCGTAGGAGGGAAAGCGCTTGGCGAACTCCGCTTCCCCGCCGTACCGGGTCCACAGCGTGTGGGCGGCGGCGTCGTCGCTGGAGTTGAGCATCCGGTGGATCAGGTCCCGATCCTCGGCGGTCAGCTTGACCGCGCCGGAGTCGTTGCGCAGCAACAGATCGACGACCATCGCCAGCTTCGGGGTGGAACAGGCCCAGATGAGGGTCCCGGCGGCCCCGCTCCGGTAGACGGCGCCGGTCCAACGGTCACGGAGGACGATCCCGGTCTCCCCCGGCCTGCTGTCGGCGTAGGCCTGGGCGCGTCCGATCCGCGCCTGGAGCTCCCGGTCGAAGCGGGTGGTCGCGCCGGCGGGCGCGGCGGGCGTCAGCGTGAGCACGGCCAGCACCGCGGCCAGCATCACGGCAAGTCTCTTCTTCACATGGTCCCCAAGTTTCGGTGATTCTCTTCCCAGATGTAGCAGGCGTCCATGGGCACCCGAGGTTGCCATGCCCCGGGCGTCTGTGACGACGGTCACCTCGGCGTGTCTCGGCGCGTCTTTAGCGGTTTGTGCGCATTTTCCTTAGGGCGGTAACAACTTCCGGCTTCCTCACGCCATACGGGAGAGGTGTCACGTTCCTTCCGGTCCCTGCGCTAGAGGAGTTCGTGTGATGAGTTCTCGTCGTTCCTTGTTCCCACGAAGATCACGACGCGCGCTGGCGATGGGCGTCGTCGCGCCACTCGTCGGCGCTCTCGCGGTCGCGCTCGTCACCGCGGCACCCGCCGAAGCCGCGGTGCCCGCCGGATTCACCGACACGGTGGCGATCGGCGGGCTCAGCTCGCCGACCGCGACCGCGTTCGCCCCGGACGGCCGGGTGTTCATCGCGGAGAAGAGCGGCCTGGTCAAGGTCTTCGACTCGCTCGCCGACACGACGCCGACTGTCTTCGCCGACCTTCGTCCGCAGACACAGGACTTCTGGGACCGCGGCCTGCTCGGGCTGGCCGTCGACCCCGCGTTCCCCACCAGGCCGTACGTCTACGTCTCCTACACCCTCGACGCGGTGCCCGGCGGCACCTCGCCGCGGTGGGGCGACGCCTGCCCGACCCCGCCGGGCGCCACCGACAAGGGCTGTGTCGTCACCGGTCGCGTCTCCCGGCTGACCATGGGGGCGGGCGGCACGGCGGTCAGCGAGAACCCGCTGGTCACGGGCTGGTGCCAGCAGTATCCCAGCCACTCGATCGGTTCCCTCGCCTTCGGACCGGACGGCGCCCTGTACGCGGGTGGCGGTGACGGCGCGAGTTTCAACTTCACCGACTACGGCCAAGTCGAGAACCCCTGCGCCGACCCGCCTTCGCCCGCCGGCACGAACCTCACGCCGCCGACGGCCGAAGGCGGCGCGCTGCGGTCACAGTCACCGCGACGCCCCGCCGGGGAGCCCGTGCTGCTCAACGGCACGCTGCTGCGTCTCGACCCCGACACCGGCGAAGGCGCGCCCGGCAACCCCTTCGCGAGCAGTGCCGACGCCAACGCCCGGCGCGTGATCGCCTACGGCGCGCGGAACCAGTTCCGGTTCGGCTTCCGGCCGGGCACCGGTGAACTGTGGGCGGGTGACGTCGGGTGGGACACCTGGGAGGAGATCAACCGCGTCGCCGATGTCGGCGACGGCGTGGCGGAGAACTTCGGCTGGCCCTGTTACGAGGGCAACGCCAAGCAGGCCGGTTACGACGGCGCGAACCTCACCCTGTGCGAGTCCCTGTACTCCTCCGGCGGGCACACCGCGCCGTACTACGCCTACAACCACAACGCCAAGGTGGTCGCGGGCGATCCGTGTCCCACCGGTGGCTCGTCGATCAGCGGCATCGCCTTCGAGTCCGGGAGCAATTACCCCGCCGAGTACGCGGGCGCCCTGTTCTTCGCCGACTCTTCCCGGGGGTGCGTCTGGGCCATGCAGACCGTCGGCGGCCAGCCGAGCCCGAGCCGTCTGGTGCCTTTCGTGACCGGCGTCAACGTGCCGGTGCAGGTACTCACCGGTCCCGGTGGCGACCTGTTCTACGTCGCACTGGGCGCCGGTGAGCTCCACCGCGTGAGCCGTCCCGGCGGGACCAACCGGCCGCCCGTCGCGGCGGCCGCCGCGAACCCGACGAGCGGCCCGGCGCCGCTGACGGTCCAGTTCGACGGCACCGGCTCCACCGACCCGGACGCCGGGGACACTCTGTCCTACGCCTGGGATCTCGACGGTGACGGCGCGTACGACGACTCGTCGGTCGCCAACCCGGCCTGGACGTACACCACGGCCGCCGCCGTCGACGCCGGCTTGCGGGTGACCGATTCCCATGGCGCGAGCGCGACCACGACCGTGCGGGTGACCGTCGGGAATCCGCAGGGTCTCGACCCGGTGCCGGTCATCGACAGCCCGACCGCCGCGCTGAACTGGTCGGTCGGCCAGACCGTGCCCTTCTCCGGCCGCGCCGTGGACGCCCAGGATGGCCAGCTCCCGGCGTCGGCCTTGTCCTGGAGGCTCGCGATCCGGCACTGCGCGGCGAACGGAACCTGCCATACGCACAACGTCCAGGACTTCCCCGGCGTCGCGTCCGGCTCGTTCGTCGCACCGGACCACGAGTACCCGTCGTATCTGCAGCTGACCCTCACCGCGACCGACTCCACCGGCCGCACCGGCAGCAAGACCGTCGACCTCCAGCCGAAAACGGTCGCGCTGAACTTCACCTCCAACCCCGACCAGGCGATGCTCACCGTCGGCGGGACCCAGCAGCGCACTCCGTTCTCCCGGACGGTGATCGCCGGATCCACCAACTCGATCAGCGCGGACAGCCCGCAGAACCTGCCGCCGCTCAACCTGAAGTACGCCTTCACCAGCTGGGCACACGGCGGCGCGCGGACGCAGAACATCGTCGCGCCGGGCACGTCCACGACGTACAAGGCGAATTACCGGCTCTGCTGGCTGCTGCAACCCTGCTGAACCGTCGCCTTCCGTGTCCCGGCCGCGTTTCGCGGCCGGGACACGGCCCGGTGATCCGCGGCTGCCGCGGTAAGGCTGATGGTGCCCACGAAGCTCGACATCGACCAGCGGTGGACCTGACGAACACGCTCAGCGCACGCGCCGGTAGCGAAGGTAGCTGACGCGGGAGCCGAAGGTCCGGGACTCGACCAGCTTCAGGTCGAGGTGTTCGGCGAGCGGCGGGAAGTAGGGAGTACCGCCGCCGAGGGCGAGGGGATGGACGAACAGCCGGTATTCGTCGATCAGGTCCTCGGCGATGGCGGCCGCCGCGAGGCGCGCCCCGCCGATGGCCACCGCACCCTCGCCCGGCTGGTCACGGAGCTTGCCGATCTCGGTGGCGACGTCGGCGGCGGCCAGCCGCGCGTTGCCCTCCACCGCGTCCAGTGTCCGGGAGAACACCACCTTCGGGATCGCTCGCCAGAGCCGGGCGAACTCCAGATCCGCCGCCTCGGACATGGTCTGCTCGGCGGTCTCCCAGACCAGCATCACCTGATACAGGCCCCGGCCGCACAAATGCGCGGCAACGGTCCGGGTCTCTTCGATGCGGAAGCGGAAAAGCTCCTCGTCGGGCACGGTCCAGCCGATGTCATCGCCCGGTCCCGCGATGAAACCGTCCAGCGACACGCTCATCGAGTAGATCACGGGCAGCATCAGGTCCTCCTCGGCCACCGAACCGTACGCCCGGCATCATGCCACCGCCGGACGCGGCGGCGAAGGGGCCTGCCCGCGCCGAACCCTGCCTAGGGCGTCAGGCCAGCCAGCCGAGCCGTTGGGCACGTGCTGGGTGGACATCTGCCTTTGAGGGGCTCCTAGTTCGGATCGGTGTCCAGTCGTCGAAGACGATCAACGCGAGGAGGCGGAACCTGACACGGCGACCGGGCGGCAGCCGTCACCCAGTGGTCCGGGGACTGTCACCCGCCCGATGACCGGGGGTCGCCGGCGGCGCGGACGAGATCGCGGTAGCGGGCGAAGGCGGCCTTGGGCCGGTAGGTGTCGGTCGTGATTCCCAGCGTCCCGACGGGTTGCGCGGAGCCGGTGTCCGCGTCCCGGAGGCTGAACAGTTCGTACTGGGTGATGTTGAGGGTTTCCCGGGCGGCGAGGATCGCGCCGAGCATGTCGGACAGCGATTCACCTTGCGCCTGCTCGGTGCGCGTCCCGCCCGGCGTGCCGTTCTCCGCGATGTGGATCGGGGTTTCGGGTGAGATGTGGGCGCGGGGCAACGACTTGTCCCGCAAGTGATGGAGGGCGTGGGTGGTGAGGGACGCGACGTCCCCCGGCGTGCCACGAGGAGCGACGGGCGAGAAGGCATCGGGATAGAGGCCCAGGCCGACGTAGTCGACGTGAGCCGCGAAATCCCGCCGCGGGACTTCGGACAGATACTGCCAGAACCCGTCGTCGCCACCCAGCCATTCCGGTGGTTCCGCGACGGAGAAACCGATCCGGACGTCCCGGAACCCCCGGCGATCCACTGTGGAGCGTGCGTGCGGGACGCCGAGGGTCAGCGCCTCGAGAACGCCAGGGGCACTCCCGTCGATGAGCGGGATGGGGAAGTTGGGTTCGAGTGTCACCTGGAGATACCGCGTCAGACGGCCGTAGCGATCGATGACGGCGTCGAGGAACGCCAGCCACCCGGGAATGTCGGCCACCTGGGGGAGGTAGCTCACCACCAGGTCGAGTTCGCGACCTCCTTCGACGTACCATTCGTCCGGCATCGTGAGGTGGACGAGTTCATCCTCGGCCCCGAGCGAGGCGACGATGTCCGGCGGTGTCGTGTCGCCGAAGAAGTGCACGTATTCGCGGATGACGAAGGGCCGGTCGCCCGCGAGGTCGTCGACGAGGTCGCGGATCGCGGCGGGATCGGGCGGGTGTGCGCAGACGGTGCCCGCGCGGCCGCCCGGATAGATGCCGAACTTCATGGTCAGGTCCTCTTCAGTCCACCGGGTGCGTACCCGGCCAGTCGATGTCGCGTGATCGGATCCGCGAAACCAGCTTCCTGATCCATCCGGTTTCGGCGGCGATGACGGTGCGCCAGTAGGCGACTTCGAGCATGTGCACTTCGGCCACGCCGTCGGGTTCTTCTTGCAGGGCGGCGAGTTCTTGCTCGAGCCGATCGGCGCGAGCAGTAAGGATGGACACCGCGTGGCCGGCGGGCAGCGCTCCGGTGTAGGCGACCGCCATGACGAAATCCACGGAGGCGACCTGGGCCTCGCTCAGCCCGGACTCGACCTTCCGGCGGAAATCCGCCATACCCGCCGCGGTCAGCTCGTAGGCCGTGCGCGGCGGCCGGTTCCCCACCCGTTCCGGGACACGGGCAGAGACCAGACCGGTCTTCTCCAGCACCTTCAGCAAGGACGTGACGGTGCTGCGCGTGACCGGCAGATGCCCGTACCGCTCACGCAGGCGCGCCGTCAGGTCGTAGGCGTGCGATGGCTGCTCGACGAGAAGTCCGAGCAGCGGCAGCACCAGGCTGTTCCGTGACGCGTCCAAAGGCACCCACGTAGCCTATAGACGTATACGTCTAATTGCAACCACAGGACAAAGGGCCGGGCGGTAGGACACCCCCCGGCCCGCGTGTCCTGCGTTCAGCCGATCATCACCAGATGCGCACCTCGTACACCCGGACGGTCCCCGGGAAGCCGACACCTTGCCAGTACCCGAGGGTGGACGTCTCGTAGCGGCCGTTGCGCTCGTAGTTGACCGTCACCCTGTTGTTGCCCGAGAAGACGTTGTAGACGCCACCGATGTTCGTGCCCGTGACCCCGGCGTTGGCGAAGCATTTGTTGGTGCCCATCCCGTTGCCGAACGAGATGTCCAGTTTCACGAAGTCGTCCCGGTTGCCACAGCCCACCTCGCCGATGGCGAAGGCGGGGGTGGCCGGAACGGTGACGAGCAGGCCGACCGCGGCCGCGCCGACGGCAGCAAGCCTCTTGAGACTCTTCCGCATTATGCCTGGATTTCCTTCCTCGCATGACCGGTCACCCCTTCGCCGGAGGCGAGGGGCGGAACATTTCGGGAAATGGGAAGACCGTGTGTTCGCCGGAATGCTATCGGCCGGGGCGCGACCGGGAATGAAACTTCCGCGAACTTGCCTTTTTCGTGTTCCGAAGTTGCCCGAAAAGGCAGCGAGCCGCTTCGGGCGGGTCACCCCTTCGCGGTCAGCTCCAGCAGGCGGCCGGTGAGGTCGAGGTGCTCCGCCACACTGCCGGTCAGATAGGTGATGTCGACAAAGGTGTGGTCGGGCTCCAGGAGAGCCACGATCTTCGCCACCGACTCGGCGATCAGTTCCGGCGTCGCGTCGGGGGCGGCGTTCACCCGCAATGCCACGCCGAGCGCATCCGGGTCGCGCCCGGCCGCCGCCGTGGCCTCCCGCAGCTTGGTCGACGTCGAGAAGAGCACGTCCGCGGGGAACTGTTCGGGCACCGTCCAGACCGGCAGCCAGCCGTCGGCCCGCCGGGCCACCCTGGCCAGCGACTTCTCGCCGAACGCGGCCAGGTGTACCGGCGGCTTCCGTGCCGGTTTGAGGCCGACGTGGGACGGCGGGATCGTGTAGCCGACGCCTTCGTGTGCCACGACGGGTTCGGTCCACCATTTGTCGAGCAGGTCGAGCAGGTCGTCGAGCCGCTTGCCCCGCTCGGCCATCGGGACACCGACGGCCTCGTACTCGTCGGGCGACCAGCCGATGCCCAGCCCCGGCACCAACCGCCCGTCGGCGGCGATGGCCAGGCTGGTCAGCGAGCGCGCGAAGTTGGCGGGCCGGTACTGGGTCGCGTTGATGGTGCTGGAACCCAGGACCGCGGTCTCGGTCACCGCTGCGGCGACGGCCAGGGCGGCGAACGGGTCCTGCGAGACGTGGAACTCGGCGGGCATCGTCTCGTAACCCTGATAAGGCACCACCGGAGCGACCGGTGACAGCAGCCGGTCGGCGACCCAGAAGCCGGCCGCCCCGGCCCGCTCCGCATCGCGCGCGTACCGGGCGATCCCGCCCGGCTCGGCCGCCGCCTCGCCGAATATCGGAAGGCTGAATCCCAAGTTCATCGCGTCTCCCCAAGGAAGTACGAACGGGCCGTTCAAGCCCTGCATCCCTTGATACCCGCATCTAGTTGCGCGTTCAAGTACTTCTCGCCGCAGCCCCGCCAGGCACGACGAGCACTCCGCGTGATCCCCGAGCCTGGGAAGATGACCGCGCACCTCCGAATGGACGCAGCAAATGCGCACGCAGAGTATGCTTTCTCCCAGCGCCGCAAAAATCGCGATTTCGCCTCGTTCGAGTGAATTCCCTCCTGGGCGCGACCAGTGAAAACTTCGGAAAACCGCAGGCAGATCGGATTCGATCACTTATCGTGCGCATTGATTAACGCACCGCTTTGATGTTAGAGATAACCGTTCCGGATTCGCATCCCGTTGCGGATGACTCTGCCCAAGGACAGGCCCTGATGACCAACTTGAAGACCTCTTGCGGTGGCGCGCGCCCTCATGCGATTCACGCGCTCCTCGCACTGGTTCTGGTGGCGCTGCCGCTGTCCGGCTGCGGCACCACCGGGAACGGCGGTGACGGGGTCGCTGCCCCCGTGACCCCGGCATCGCCGTCACCCGAAGCGCTCGCCGCGCTGCCCGAGGCGAACACCTTCGGCGAAGTGGACTCCGCACCCGCCGATCCCTCCCCCACGCACTCCACCGTCGGCGAGGTGCTGCACCCGAAAACCGACGCGGCGGTCTACCGCGCTCCCGGCGCGGAGCCCATCGCGCGGCTGCCGGAGACCCAGATCGGCTCACCGACCTGGGTCCCGGTGATCGCCCGGCAGGGCGACTGGGCGCAGGTACTGCTGCCCGCGCGGCCCAACGGCGCGACCGGCTGGCTGCACGCCACCCCGGAGACCGTCGAATCGGCGACCAACGACTTCCAGGTCACCGTCGATCTCACCGAGTTCCGCCTGGAGATCCTCGAAGCGGGCAAACCGTCGGGCTCCTGGACCATCGGCACCGGCAAACCCGAGCACCCCACACCCACCGGCCGCGCGTTCATCCTCGCCTCGATCAAGGAGAGCGTGAACACCTACAGCCCGATCGTGCTGCCGCTCAGCAACCATTCCGATTCGCAC
Source organism: Amycolatopsis sp. cmx-4-19 (assembly GCA_049998115.1). Taxonomy (GTDB): domain Bacteria; phylum Actinomycetota; class Actinomycetes; order Mycobacteriales; family Pseudonocardiaceae; genus Amycolatopsis. The sequence goes on from JAEBEO010000009.1 coordinate 230,822, forward strand.
GAGACCTTCGGCGGCGGGCCGGGCACGGTCGGCCTGCACACCTGGCCGGACGACAGCTTCGTCGGCAAGGCCACCAGCGACGGCTGTATCCGGGTCACCCGCGAGGCACTGGACCGTCTCGTCGAGCTACCGCTCGGCACCGTCGTGCGCATCACCTAGGACTCAACCATGGAGGTAATTTCCTTGTCCCCGCGTACCACCGGCGTGCTCGCCTGCACGGCTGCCGCCTGCCTGGTCCTCACCGCCACCCCCGCCACGGCCGCTCCCGCCGAATCCGCGTACGCCCTCGCCGCGACCGGTCTGGTCACGATCCCCCGCACACCTTCGGTTTCCGGCCCCGGCAAGGAGTCGCTCGCCTCGGTGGCGCTGCCGAACCCCGGGCCGTCCCTTGTCGGCGCGAAGGCGCTGAACGCCGAAGTGCAGCCGGGTCACGCCAAGTCCGGCGTCACCGGCCTCTCGCTGAACCTCGGCGTGCTGCCCGCCGGAGTCGCGCTGCCCGGATTAAGCGCCGAGGTGATCAAGTCCGAATGCCGCGACGGCAGGGGCTCGGTGTCGATCGCGAACCTGAAGGTCGGCGGAAAGACGATCAAACTCGACCAGGTCCCGCCGAACACCACCGTCCCGGTGGCCTCGCTGCTGGAACTGGTGGTGAACAAGCAGGCCAAGAACGCCGACGGCACGCTCACCGTGACCGCGGTGTCGGCCAAACTGCTCGGCCGGTCACAGACCTTGGACATCGCGTCGGCCACTTGCGCCAAGACCGGCGGCACCCCGGAACCGACGACCAAACCCAGCGGCGACAAGCCCCGGCCCGGCGGCAAGGCCCCCAAGCCCACCCCGGTCCCCGCGCACCTGGACGTCACCGGCTGACGGCTCCCGCGTACGCCTTCAGCGCGAGATCTGCGAGGCGGCAGCTCGGCTGCCCCGGGTTCTCACCACCCGCCGCCGCCCCTGCTCACCTGGCGCGCGTGAAGGCCTCCTTCCCTCGGCTGAGCCGAGGGAAGGAGGCTTCACGCGCCATCGTCGCGGTTGGTGTGGGTCTCCCGACGCGTGGTTGGTTGCGCGGGAGGGTGTTGCGAAAGCCACTTTCGCAACGTTGAACGTTGCGAAAGTGGCTTTCGCAACGTCGGTGAGGCGTGGGTCGTGAACCCGTGGCGCAGCAGCGTCAGGCCGTTGTCGAACTTCCCCACAGCCAGCTGTCCTTGCCGGTCCCCTCCTTGAGCTCCCGGATGGTGGCGGCCGGGTCGCGATCGCTGCGGGAAAGTCGCCCCAGTGCGCCTCGTCCAGCTTCGACGAGGCGACGAACTTGGTGAGGTCGTTGAGCCGCGCCCAGCATCATCGTGTCGACCGAGTCGACGAACCCCCTCACATCCGCCTTGAACGCGAGGTCCGACTTCTCGGAAAAGGGTTCCACCGACGTCCGATGCCAATCCTTGCTGTCACAGAGATATTCCCTATGTACGGGACTCCCGAACTCTCCCAACGAGCTTTTCGACGAAGAAGGCGAGGATTTCGTCGCGTGCCTCGACAGTGGGTTCGCCCGCCGCGTCGACGAGGTGGGCGGTGACGACGCTGTGCGGGCTGTCGACGAACTGCTCGAAGAAGGGTGGCGGGGCCGGGTTCGCCGCGCTGGAAGGCAAGACCCGCGGTTGGAACCGCGCGCCGAGACCCGCCGTGTAGGCCGCGAACCGTTGCGCGGTGCAGAAACGGTCCGTGTCGAACCGATAGGCGCGGACGACGAGGTCTTCCCGTTCGAGGCGCTCTCGCACGGCGGCCAGGTCCTGGGCGGAGATTTCCAGTGCCCCCTGATCGTCGAGGGGAAGGGACGGCTGGCACAACACCGGTGCCAGCACCGCGGATTCGAGCATCATGGTGAGCGCGAAGTTGCCGGTGAAGCACATACCGAGCGCGCCGACACCCGGGCCGCCGCGTTCGGCGTGGGCGAGTCCGGCGAGCGAGCGCAGCCATCGCGTGACGGGGCTGGAGGCACCGCCGCCGAAAGCTCGGAACTCGGCGCTCACACAAGCGCGTTTGAACACGGCGACCCCTTCTTCCGCACCCGGGTAGGCGCCGTCGCGACCGAACAACGAGGGCAGGTAGACCGCGAAACCGGCGTCGCGGACCCATCTGCTGAAGCGCGCCACATCCGGGCTGATACCCGGCATCTCGGCCATGATGACGATCGCCGGCCCGTCACCGCTGACGTGTACCGTGCGCGTCACGCCGTCGAGGGTGATCGACCGGGCGGTGAAATCGTCGAGCGGGTCGTCCGCGGGGTGCTGTCGCATGGGTCGAACCCTGCCCGACGATCCGGCGGATCCGCCATTGGCCGGAACGACACTCTTCGGTCTAATCTCGCCACATGATCACCCACCTCGCGCTGGACGGCGTGCTGGAAGGCGGACTCGGTGTCGGGGTCGACGTCACGGACACGGCCGCCAGGATCGCCGGTGCCGACGGCCCGCTCTTCCGGCAGCGTGTCGTCTCGCTGGACGGCCTGCCCGTCCGGTCCGGAGCCGGACGCTCGATCACGGTCACTTCCGGCGAACCGGCCGCGCGCCAGGACTTCGGCCCGGGTGACGTCCTGGTGATCCCGGGACCGTCCGCCTCGTCCGAGGACGCCGTCGACAAGCTCCTCACCGGACCGGAGACCACGCGCGCCGTCGAGGTGATCCTGGGTGCCGCGGCGAAAGGAGCGACGGTGGCGGCGTCGTGCTCGGCGACGTTCGTCCTCGCCGCCTCGGGTCTGCTGTCGAAGCGGCGAGCGACCACGACGTGGTGGCTGGCACCGCTGTTCGCCCGGCGCTTCCCGGACGTCATGCTGCTGGGTGACCGTATGGTCGTCGACAGCGGGGGCGTCCTCACGGCGGGAACGGCGTTCGCCCACGCCGACCTGATGCTGGCACTGGTCGCCCGCCTCGGCGGTCCGGAACTGGCCGACCGCACCGCGCGCTACTTGCTGCTCGACGCCCGCCTGTCGCAGTCGCGGTACATGGTGCTGGAGCATCTGCGAGCCACCGACCCCGCTCTTCGTGCCGTCGAACGGCATGTCCACGCCCACCTCGACCGCCGGCTCACCCTCGGCGAACTCGCCGGCGCCGCGTCGATGTCCCCCAGGACCCTCACCCGGCGAACCCAGGCGTGCCTGGGGATCACGCCGATCGAGTTCGTCCACCGCCTCCGCGTCAGCGCCGCCGCCCAGCTGCTCACCACCACCCGGCAGCCCGTCGACGCGGTCGCCGCCGCTGTCGGGTACGCCGACCCGGCCGCCTTCCGGCGGATCTATCGCCGCCACACCGGCGAATCGCCGAGTTCCACCCGGACACGCTCCCGGCACCAGGATTCCCTTGCGGGGTAAGGCAGGGGAAGCAGGACGATCATCGGCCGTATCCGGCGAATACTCGACCGGCATGATGCGCCTCACCCTGGCCATCACCCCGCGACGAGGTCGGGTCCTGCTCGCCAAGGCCGTCGTCGTGGGAGTGCCGACCTTCGTGCTCGGCACCGTGTTCGCGGCGGCGGCTTTCTTCTCCGGGCAGCTTGTTCTCGGCCTCGAGCCGGACATCCCCACCTTGGGCCTCGACGGTCCCGGTGTGGTGCGGAGCCTGTTCGGCTGGGGCGCGGAGATGGCGGCGTTCGCCTTGCTGGCCCTGTCTTTCGGCGTGATGATGCGCGGCGCGGCTGGCGCCATCGCCACCGCGATCGGCTTCATCTTCGCCCCGGCCATCCTCGGCGCCCTGCTGCCGGCCTGGGTCCAGCGCGACATTCTGGCCTACTTCCCGGCCTCGGCCGCCGAACAGCTCAGCACCGCACAGCTCGAAACCGATTCGGTGACCTTCCTCGGCCCGCTGACCGGCGGCGGCGTACTGCTCACCTGGGTCGCGGTCGCGCTGATGGTGGCGTACTCCCTGATGGGCAAACGCGACTCCGGCTGAACGACGAGGGCGCCGTATCCACTGTGGACGGTTCGGGGTCAGCGGAGGAACGGTCCGTAGCGCTTTTGCAGGCGCAGTGCGTCGATCTGCCGGGTGGTGTCGAGCGTGACACTGACGAGGAACACGAGAACCACCTGCACCACCACTCCCCCGAAGGGCGGGTTCGGGGTCGCGTCCAGCAGGGCGAGCCCGAGGACCGGGATCAGCGCGATCACTCCCAGGTAGACCGCTCCGAAGGCGCTGATCCGGTAGTGCACGTGGCCGATGTATTCGGCGGTCCGACTCCCCGGCCGGATTCCCGGCACGAAGCCACCCTCGCGCGCCAGGTCGCGGGATATCCGGTCGACGTCCAGCGTTCCCGCGGACCTGATGAAGGCGAAGAGGCACACGAGGACGAAGTAGACCGCGATCCGCCAGGGGTTTCCCTCGGATCCGAGCCACCCGGACCAGGTGACGGCGGGCCAGAGCCCCGCTGCCGGAACCGGCAGGTACAGCAGCACCGCGGCGAGGACCGCCGGGCTGTTCGCTTGCGAGACGCGGAGAGGAAGGTAGGAGGAAGTTCCGCCGTAGGCGCGGACACCGATCATGCGCTTGGCATGCTGCACCGGGATGCGGCGCTGTACTTGCGCGACGACGATCGTGGCCACCGTGACCGCGAGCACCACGACGGCCATGACCACGATGGCGGCCCAGCCCTTCGTTTCGTACAGGCGCCGCACCGGCGACGGCAGCACCGCCACCACCTGCGCCAGCAGCAGGATCCGGACGCCGTCACCGAATCCCCGGTCGGTGATCACCTCGGCCAGCCGCAGGACCACCGCGGTGCCCGCCGTCCAGCACGCCACCGTGACGGCGACCGAAACGGCTCCGCGGTCGCCGAGGACCTGCTGACCGCGGAACACGACCACGCCGACGGCGCCGACCAGACCGAGCCCGACGGTGAGCCGCCGCCGGTACCGCGTCAGCAGCCGCGCTCCTGCCGCACCCTCGGCCCGGAGCGCGGCCAGCCGGGGGATCATGACGATCAGCGTGCGCAGCAGGAAAGGCGCTGCCAGACAAGGAAGAACGCCGAACGCGAAGACGGGAAGGCTGAACAACCCGCCACCGGTGAAGAGGCCGAGTGCCCAGTGCACCGGGTCGTCGAGCTGGAACGTCCCGTCCAGCGCGTGGGGCTTCACCGGGGGAACAGGCAGGTTCTGTCCGAACCGGAACAGCACGATCGCCAGCAGGGTGACCAAAATCCGATGGTGGAGAGACCTGCGCTCGGCGCTGTCGTTCATAAGATCACGGTAGGAAGGACGGATGAAAATCCGATGACACCGCCGAAGGACCGCACGCGGCGGGTGCGGTGCGCGGGGCGGCGGCCGGGCAGGCTAGTTTCCTCGGGTGAGTCTCCTCGATGATGTGGCCGAGCGCGACGGCTGGCGATGCTGGGTGTGCGACGAACCGGTCGACCCCGGCATGTCGGTGAACGACCCGCGAGGGCCCAGCGTCGACAGCAGGACCGCCGACCGGAAGGCGAAGATCGCCGAACGGCTCGCACACCGCGGCTGCAACACCCGCAAGGGCGCGGTCAAGGTGGTCATCGCCTGGCCGGACCGCCTGCACGTGGCCGAACCCGCGCCGCTGATCACCGTCGCCGGGCGGCTGGAACGCAAGGGCGGCCGCGAGATGGTGGCCCGGTGCCCGACCGAACAGGACGCCCGGGAGGCGGCGGACTGGTTGGTGGACCGGTTCTCCCGGCTGGTACCGCGACTGCCGGTGACCGCCGCCGTCGAACCGGGTGGCGGCCAGTTCCTCGTCATCCTGGCCGCCGGCCGCCGCTGACGACCGCCACGGCGTCGTCGCCGGGCGGCCGGTTCACTCAGGCGCGCGAGCGGCTTTTACGGCCGGTCACCTTGTTGTAGATCACCAGGACGATGATCGCGCCGATCACCGACCCGATCCATCCCGCCGGCTGGAAGCCGCGGAAGCCGACGGTGAGCAGGCCGAACAGGAAGCCACCCACCACCGAGCCGACGATGCCCAGGACGATCGTCCGCAGCACGCCGATGTCGTCCTTGCCCGGTACCAGGGCCCGCGCGATGAAACCCGCGATCAGGCCGAACAGGATCCAGCCCAGAATGGTCCAGAGCATCTCTTCACCTCGTGGTCGGTCGATTGATCAGCTTCACCGTACGTGAGGACCGCCCACCCGCGCCAAACGACGGCACCCGACCCGGTGGTTCAGCCGTCGAGACCGGCCGTCATCAGCGGGACGAGATCGCGGATGATCCGTGCGCCGTCGTCGGAGTGGACGGCCGGCCTCAGGCGGACACCGGCGATGTCGTCCTGGTCGCGCCAGCCCGCCAGGACTTCGGCGAGCCCGGCCGCGGTGCCGGTGAAGATGCCGGTGTCGGTCGACCAGACCGCGCCGGCGCCGCGATCGAGACGGGCGAGCCGGTCCCGGGCGTGCTCATCGGTGTTGCCGAGGACGACCGCGATGTCCGCGTAGAGCTCGGTCCCGGCGGCGTCGGGTGTCAGCTTCTCGATCTGCCGGAACGCCGCGACCAGCTCCGGCACGGGATGCTCCCGGCTCGGGGTGAGGAAGACCCGGTCGGCGACGGCGGCGGCGAAACGGTAAGGCTCCACCGCGTGGTGGGCCAGGGCGGCGACCGGGGGCGGCACGGCCACGGGAACGTTCAACGGCCCGGCGGCGGGATAGCGGTCGGGCACCCGCGGCGCGATCAGCCCGCTCCGCCAGAACGTGTCCCCCGAGCCCAGGCTCTCGCCGGGGAAGGTCGACCACAGGCCGCGCACCGCGCGCACATAGGTCTCCGCGTCCCGGAACAGGTCCCGGAGACGGTGGGCGATGCGGACCGGGACGTGGATGTCCTCGGGTCCGAGCCGGGGAGTCGGTGCCCCGCCGACCACCTCGGCGTCGCCGGCGTTGGCCGACACCTGCGGCCGGAAGGTCACCCGGCCCGGCGCGATCGCCGCCAAGGACGCCAGTTGCGTGGCGACGTGGAACGGATTCGAGTGGGTGACGTTCCGGGAGACCACGACCTCGCCGAGGTCGGAGGACGAAAGCAGGATCGCGGCGGTCACCACCGGATCGAGCCTTCCCCGGACCAGTCTTCCCTGCTCACCCGCCACCCCCGCGAACTGCTCGGTCTGCGCGCTCAAACCGTCTTCCAGCGTGACGAAGTCGATGCCACCCGACGCGGCCTCACGGCCCAGGGCAGCCCAATGACGGCCGCGGAAGAGTTCGGCGGGGTCGGTCGTCGACGACTCCGGCCACGCCGCCGGATGCCAGCCCGCACCCTCCAGTGCGAGCCCGACGCGGAACCTTTTCGACCGGCCACCATCCAGCTTCATGGCCCGATCACAGAACATTCCCATTAGTGTGAAGGTCAACCTCCGGCGAGCCCGGACGATCCGGGCCCGCCGGCCGTGGTCGAACCCTTCCGCGTGGCCGGACGCCACGACGACGTCCCGGTCCGGCTCGTCACCGCGGGCCCGTTCCTGCTGCCGGCGGCGAGCTGCCGACCGACGTCGTCAAACACACGCGAGCCCGCCCCGAGGTGGGACTACACGTTCCGAAGGGGGAACGACCATGCGTGAAGGCAGGCCGACCGCGATCGCATCACGTTCAGCTGGCGGCTCCGTTCAGGTCACCTGCTGTTTGAAGGGCGCTGATTGACTCTCCTCGTTCACCACTTTCTCGCGATGAGGGCAAATTGACTCAGTCCGTGCCAGCCGGCGATCCGTTGGCCGCGTTCACCATCCAGCTTGAGGAAATCCAGGCGAAGGCCACAGCGGCACAGGAACGGCTCCAATCCGCCGTCGCCACCGAGCGGGCTCCGGACGGCGCGGTGTCGGTGACCGTCGGCCCGAGCGGGGCCCTGCAGGATCTCCGGTTCGGCCCCCGCGCGTACGAACGTTCCCCGCAGGCCCTGTCCGGCCTGGTGATGCAGCTGATCGGCCGCGCGCAGCAGAAGGTCTCGGCCGAGGTCGCCGACGCGTTCAGCGGCATGGTCGGTGAGAGTTCGACCGCCCGGGAGTTGCTGGACGAGTTCCTGCCGGAACCCGAACAGGGTGAGGAACCGCGCCCGGGCAACGGTGACAGGTTCATGCCGGAGCAGACGGCCGAGGACCGCCCGCCACGGCCGCCCGCGCCCCCGCCGACCCCCCAGTCACCTCAGCTTGGTCAGCCGCGTCGTCGTCCCCGGCCCGCGCCGGAAGAGGACGACGGCGAAAGCAACCCCTGGTAGCACGGAGGAGAACCGGTGGTTTCCGGAGCAGGTTTCTCGGTCGACCCGGCCGAGCTCGAAACGTTCAGCAAGTTCCTGTCGGGCACCACCCGACCCGCGGTGCAGGACGCCGCGAACCGGATGCAGGCCGCGAACGGGTTCGACAACGCCGCGTTCGGCATCCTGCTCGCGCAGGCACTCGCGGTGCCCTCGCGGATCACGATGGCGGTGATCACGGGTGAGATCACCAAGCTCGTCGGGGACATCGAGAAGTCCGCCAACGACGTGAAGAAGGCCGCCGAGATGTACGCGAGCCAGGATTCGGACGCGGCCCAGACCCTGGGCACCTTCAAGACGGAGCTGAGCAAGTGACCGTTCCCATCACGTCGGCGAACTCCACGACCGGGGCGGGTGTCTTCGACAGCTGGCATATGGTGGCCGACTCGATCGGCAAGGTCCAGACCGCGCACGGTGGCGACCTCGCGGCCGTCAGCGTGGAGCTGGGCATCAACGTCATCAGCGCCGCGCTCGACACCGTCGCGTTCGTCATGGACCCGTTCGCGAAACTGATCGCGGCGGGCCTCGGCTGGCTGATCGAGCACATCTCGTTCTTGAAGTGGCCGCTGGACCAGGTCGCGGGCAACCCGGCCGAGGTCACGAAGCTGGCCAACGAGTTGCACAAGATCGGCGAAGGGCTGCGCAACACCGGCACCGAGCTCGACGCCACGCTCAAGTCGACGATCACGCAGTGGCAGGGCGAGGGCCACGACAGCTTCACGAAGTCGATCGACGACCGGAAGGGCTGGATCGACGCCAACGCCAAGGCCTCCGACGTCGCCGGCTACATGGTCGAGACCACCGGGGCGCTGATCGCCGCCGTCCGCACTTTGATCCGCGACATCATCACCACGATCCTCGGCGACATCATCGCCACCATGCTGATCGCGCTCGCGATGGCCGCGTTCACCTTCGGCGCGTCGATCGTCGCCGGGGTGACCAAATGCGTCGTGACCGTCTCGCTGCAGGTGGCGGCGATGGTGGCCAAGCTGTTCAAGGTCGTCGCCTACGCCGGTCGTACCCTCGCCCGGCTCACCCACCTGTCGAAGCTGGTCAAGCCGAAGGCGGGCACCCCGAACCCGGGCCACGAGATGTCCGACCTCCCCCACCCCGGCACCGTCCCGAACTTCTCCCGGCCGTTGCCACCGCCGCCGGGCACCGCGATCACTCACGACGGCCCGCCCGTCCCCGGCGGTGCCTCGCCCAGCACCCGGCCCCCCGGCGACGGCACGACACCGAACTTCTCACGACCGCTGCCGAAGCCCGCGGATCCGCCGCCCGTGCCCGCTCCGGCGCCCAAGCCGCCGCCGAAGTCGTACTTGAGCGACTACGACATCCCGATGATCAAGAAGCACGAAGACTGGCTGAAGACCAAATTCGGTGACAGCCACAAGAAGATGAAGTGGGTCGACGACTGGCTGAAGAAGAAGGCACCGGACTACTACCCGATGCTGAAAGCACTCTCCGACGCCAAAAGCTCGAAGAACTACGTCGGCTGGGGAGGCAAGACCATCGTGCAGGTCGACCGCGGCCTCACCGACATCCAGTCCCAGGCGGAGGCCGCCTGGGCCGAAGAGGACAAGACGCAACAGCCGAAGTAGAAACCGGCTGGGGATCAGGCATGGAGCGGGTGCTCTGCCGGGTTGCGAAGGCGTGCAGGGAGGTCATCCACGTTCCACGAGCACGTCGCCCCACCAGCGTTCGGCGACCTCGGGATGCGAGCGCAGCCAGCCGACCAGCGCGTTCTCGCCGAACGCCGCGTGCAAGGGGTTTTCCGCCTCCTGGGTGACTCCCCCGGCGTCCGCGGCCAGTTCCGGCGGGAGCCGCAGGGGTTCGACGACGGCGTCGAGGCGCGGGCCGAGGAAGAACGGCACCGAGAACCGCTCGACCCCGGCGGGCGGGCTGACCACGCGGTGGCGCGTCGCCTTCAGATACCCCTGCGTCGCGATTTCCAGCATCTCGCCGATGTTGAACACGAAACTGCCCGGGACCGGCGTGGCGTCGATCCAGCCGCCGTCGCCCGCCTGGACCTGCAAGCCGCCGATCTCGTCCTGCTGCAACAGGGCGAGGTAGCCGTAGTCCTTGTGCGCCCCGACGCCCTGTTCCCGCTCGGCCGACGGCCGTCCGGGATACCGGATGATCTTGACGTGCGTCGTGGCCTCTTCGTCGAACCACGCGTCGAAGTAGCCTTCGTCCTGTCCCAGTGCCGCGGCGAGCGCGCGCAGGACTTCGCGGCTGACCCGCAAGGCCTCCGCCTGCCACGCCAGCGTCGTCTCCCGCAACCCGGGAAGCGCTTCCGGCCATTGGTTGGGCCCGACCAGCCGCTCCCACGCGGGGCCGCCCGGCGGCAAGGGAGCGCGTTCCGGCCCGATGTCGATCTGCTCCCGCCAGTCGGGCGTGCCGCCCGTGTATTCGTGACCGGTCCGCGTGTAGCCGCGGAACTGCGGGGACCGGACGTTCTCGATCGCCAGCCGTTCCTCGACCGGCAACGCGAAGAACTCCTTGGCCGTCCGGAAGATCCCGGTGGTCAGCCGCTCGGGCACCCCGTGGCCGACCACATAGAAGAAGCCGACCTCGTGCGCGGCCCGGCGAAGCCCGGCCAGGAACTCCGCGCGCTCCGCGCCGGGGTCGCGGAAACGCGAGATGTCGATCAGCGGCAAGGCCTTCTCGGACGTCGTCACCTTCGCAGCCTAAGCATTCTCCCGAGACCTGGACGGGCGTTCCCACATCGCGGTCACCAGGCGAAGTACTGGGGTGGCTCAGATGGCCGCGCGGGCTGCTCGCGAGGCGGCGGTCAGAGTGGTGCCGACACCGGACACCAGACCGGTGTCGACGCAGGTGAGCGTGACCTTGTAGCCGCCGGGAGTCGTGCCGTGCACGAAAGCACTGCAGGTGTCGCCGCCGCCGAGGGCGATCTGCGCCAGCGCGCGTGCCTCCTTGCCTGCCTCGGTGAGCGTGGTACCGAGCCCGTTGACGAAGGAGAGGCCGATCCCGTGGCAGTCGAGGGTGGCCTGGTAGCCACCCTCGACCGCGGAGTTCATGAAGGCCGAGCACCCGGCGGCGGGTGCGGCGTTCGCGGTGGCGGGCAGGGCGGCACCCGCGAGGGTGACCGCTCCGACCATCGCCGCCGCTTGGATGATCAAGCCGATCCTGCTGGTGCTTTCGCGCATCGACACGCCCTTTCAGCTCTGATTGCCAGGACAGATCGGGAATTCGACGCTCGGCGACCCACTCCGGTTCCGGTGGCGGACGCTGCTGCCTGCTTCACCTGCGCTATCGCGGACGTCACTTAGCATGGCCGTCGTGGAAGAAGTCAAGGTCGTCGTCGCCCATCACGAATGCGCGACCCTGCGCGTCGGCGACGTGTTCCTGAAGATCGACGCCGATCAGTCACGCACCGACGTCGAGGTCGAGGCGATGGCCATGGCCCCGATCCCGACTCCCGGGATCCTGTGGCGGAAGCCGCCCGTGCTCGCCCTCGCCGCCGTTCCGGGCACGGCACTCGGCCGCCTCGGCGAGCCGTCGACCGCTTCCCCGGCGGCATGGGCCGCCGCAGGCACCGCCATCCGGGCACTGCACGACGCGCCGCTGCCGCCGTGGCCCGGCCGGAGCCCCGAAGAGGTCGCGGCGCACCTCGACGGCGAATGCGCGTGGCTCGTCACCAACGGCGTCCTCCCTGCCGAACTGGTCGCGCGGAACCGCCGCGTCGCCGAGGCCGCGCTCCGGCCGTGGACACCGGTTTTCACCCATGGCGACCTGCAGCTCAGCCACGTGTTCGCCGACGGTGACGAGATCACCGGCGTGATCGACTGGACCGAGGCCGCCCAGGGCGACGCCCTGTTCGACCTCGCCACTCTGACACTCGGGAACGAAGAGCACCTCGACGACGTCCTCGACGGCTACGGCACGGACGTCGACCTCGGCGTGATCCGCGCGTGGTGGTCGTTGCGAAGCCTGCGAGCGGTCCGCTGGCTGACCGAGCACGGTTTCGACCCGTCGCCCGAAGTCGACGTGCTGCGCTCCCGGCTGTGATCGACAAGGCCGCACCGATGCGGTGCCGACCATGCCCTGGCCACCGTCGGCGCCGGCGCGGGCGGCGGCGGATCGACCCGGCTGTGGGACCCCTCCGGCGGCCGCCGACCCCGGTCAGCGGTGTCCGTTGAACGGTGTCAGCGCGTTCCAGAGTTCGCAGTTGTGCTGACGGGGGATCTCGCTGGTGAGCCGGCTGTCCCCGGCGGCGTCGAGAGACATGACGACCGGGTTGTCCTTGGTGTAGGGCTCCCAGCGGGGTGTCCCGTCCACCGTGGGATTTCCGGTGCGGGCGAATCCCGTCCACTGCGCGACAAGCTGATCGGACAGCACTTGCTGGCCGGGGTCGAGCTTGACGCCGTTCGGGAACAGCAGGAGCCATTCGGCGATGTGGTAGGCGCCGTTCGGTTTGGCGGGGTCGACGAAGAACTGGGGCGGTACGTCCGTGTCGTCCATCTGATAGGCGTAGACGGGGATGTGCCGCGCCAGCCGTTCGGTGTTGAGCGCGGAGGGGCAGACGGAGTTGGAGTCGGCCACGATGGTCCGGAACGCCAGGAACGGGGCAGGCGCGGGGAATCGTCTCAGCGGATACGCCCGGTGGACCTCGGCCGCGTGCTCGCCGTACTGCTCGGCCACCAGCCGGTCGAGGTCGGCCGGGGTCGAGGCGGAAGGCAGCTGGGTCTCGTCACGGGCCACGCCGTGGATCAGGGCGACGTCGTTGACGTGCCCGGTGGCGAAGGCCTCCGCCGGTGACATCGGCAACGTAGTCCCGTCCACGATCGGCGCGATCGTCCCGCTGTCCGGTTCCCTCCCGTGCCCAGCCTGCTCGAGCAGGGTCGACGCCGGGAGCCCACGCAGGCAGGCGGCGGCTTCGGCCTCGACGCCGCAGCCCACGGCGGACGCGAACCGTGCCCCGGCGCGCTGGGCCTGTCTCTCGGTGGGCAGCTTCGCCTTGCAGTCCTGCGCCTGCCACACGGTGTCGGCGCCGAGCAGCGAGTTGTACTCCCCGCTCTCGCTGATCCCGCGCTGGAACAACCCCGCCGAAGCAGGCGACGCGGTGTGCGCGCAGACGCTCGATCCACCGGCGGAAGCGCCGTAGATCGTGACGTTGCGCGGATCACCGCCGAACCGCGCGATGTTGCGCCGCACCCAGCGCAAGGCGGCCTGCTGATCCTGCAGCCCGTAGTTGCCGGCGTGCGCACCGAACGCCCCGTGAGCGAGGAAACCGAAGATCCCGAGCCGGTAGTTGACCTCCACGCTGACGACCTGCCCCGCCGTCACCAGGCGGCTCGCGTCCTGCGGCTTCCACAGCAGGAACCCTCCCCCGTGAAGTTGCACCATCACCGCGAGCGGTCCCGGCCCCGCCTTGGCGGGCACGCGGACGGTCAGGTTGAGGCAGTCCTCGCCGTCCGAGCCCGGACCGGCGCCTGCCGGCTGTGCGCACTGGTCGCCTTCGGTGGTCGCGGCGAACGGTTCGGACCAGGGGGCGGGCCGTTGCGGCGACTTCCAGCGCAGCCCCCCGACCGGCGGTGCGGCGTAGCGGATTCCTTGCCACGACGTGACATCGGTGCCGGCGACGCCGCAGACCGGACCGTCGTCGGTTCTCACCGTCGTGCCCGGAGAGCAGGCAGGCGCGTGTGGCTCCGCCCTGTCCAGATCACTGGCCATGGACGCCGAACCGGCCGACGGCACCGTCAGCGTCACGACGGCCGCCACGGCGGCGAACACCTTCCGGTCGAGTCTCATCCGTCCTCCTTCACTCCCGTCCGGCCGACGGCCGGGCGGAAGACTCGTGACACAACGAGTGGACATGCGCGCACCGAACAAAGGCCTGCCGGTCCGGGCACGACGACGACAGTGCCCGGCTCCCGGTCTTCGCGGCGGGAACGGGGTGATCCGCTCGTACCCGCCGACCTCCAGTCTGGCCACCGCCCGGGCGGGCGCAACCCCCGTTCGGTCGCGCCGGAATTGTCAAATCCCCGGCCAGGATGGGCTTTTGACCGGCACCGAGGCGTTCCCGCTGTCCGGTGGGACTTGGGCTGGGTGGGTCGTGAGTGGTAAGTGACGTTCTAACGTCACTTACCACTCACGACCACCCGGACCGGCGGGCGGTCGCGACGCACCCACCATCGAGTAGAACGCAGCCGGGCGGGCCCCGGTGGGGCAAGCTGCACCTGCTCGAGATGCCAGGTGCCGGGAGGGCGAGGATATGCAGGCGTGGGCGTTGCTCGCCGTGGTGGCGGTGTTGATCATCGTCGCCGTTTCGTACTTCGCGCCGAAACTCGGCGTCGCGGCGCCGGTGCTGCTGGTGATCGTGGGGATGGCGTGCAGCCGGATCCCCGGTGCTCCCGAGCTGTCCGTCGAACCCGACCTGATCCTGGTGCTCGTGCTGCCGCCGATCCTCTACGCGACGGCGGTGAACGTCCCGGTCATGGACTTCCGCCGGGATCTCGGCACGATCGGGGCGCTGTCGGTGCTGCTGGTCCTCGTGTCCGCGTTCGGCACCGGGCTGCTGATCTGGTGGCTGATCCCCGACATCGGTTTCGCCGCCGCCCTCGCGCTCGGCGCGGTCATCAGCCCGCCGGACGCGGTCGCCGCGACCTCGATCGGCAAACGGCTCGGGCTCCCGCCCCGGCTCGTCACCATTCTCGAGGGCGAGGGGCTGGTCAACGACGCCACCGCGCTCGTGCTGCTGCGGACCGCGGTCGCCGCGATCGCGGGCACCGTCTCCTTCCGGGGCGCGCTCGGTGACTTCGCCTTCGCCGTGTTCGTCGCCATCGCGGTCGGGGCCGTGGTCGGCGCGGTGTCGGTCCGGATCCGCTCCCGGATCCGCGACCAGGCCGTCCTGACGACCGCGATCTCTTTCGTGGTCCCGTTCCTGGCCTTCATCCCGGCGGAGGAACTGCGGGCGTCGGGCGTCATCGCGGTCGTGACGACCGGGCTCATCACCGGCCACCTGAGTGCGAAACGCTTCACCGCGCACGACCGCATCTCCGAACGGACCAACTGGCGGACGATCCAGCTGCTCTTGGAAAACGGCGTCTTCCTGCTGGTGGGGTTCGAGATCACCGCGGTCGTCGCGGACGTCCACGCGACGGGGCAGGGGGTGTGGGCCACCGTCGGCCTCGGTCTGCTCGCGACGATCGCGCTCATCCTCCTGCGGGTCACGTTCGTCGTCCCGCTCATCGCGGCCCTGCGGCGGCAGCAGCGCGGGGCGGGCGAGCACACCGACCGGATCGAGGCGGCGCTGGACGGGCTCGCCGCCCGGGAACCCCCGCCCGGCGGGCAACGCCGATACGCGACGGTGAACCGTGTCCTCCGACGACGTCACGCCGACAGCGCGTTCTACGCCAGTGAAGGACTCGGCTGGCGAGGCGGTGGCGTCCTCGCCTGGTCCGGGATGCGGGGTGTGGTCACCGTGGCCGCCGCGCAGTCGCTCCCCACCGACGTGCCCCACCGGGCCGAACTCGTGCTGATCGCCTTCACCGTCGCGATCGTCACCCTGCTCCTGCAAGGCGGTACGCTGCCGATCCTGGTAAACCGGCTCGGCGTCCAAGGCACCGACGCCGAGCACGAACACCGCGAACTGGCCCGGCTGGCGAACGAGATGCAGGACGCCACGCGGGCACTCCTCGACAGCCCGGCACTGTGCCGCGAAAACGGCGAGGCCTTCGACGCGGCGATTCTCGACCGGACCCGCGAACGTGTGCTCGCCACCGCCGACGCCATCGAGAAGATGCTGAACGATCGCGATCCCGACAGCCCGCTGAACCAACGGCGGGAACTGCAACGCCTCCTCGTCGACGCGCAGCAGAACGCGCTGCTCGATGCCCGCTCCGGCGGCACTTACAGCTCGCACACTCTGGAACGCGCGCAAAATCTCATCGACAACCAGGCGGCGCGGTTCAGCGGCTGACGAATCCGCCCCCTCGGCACTGTGCGAACAACAGCGTTGACACCCCGGATCCGCCGAAGCGAAGATGGCGGCATCCGGAATTTGCGCCGCGTTGTTCAATTCACCTTGCCGAGATGGGATGAAACGATGAATGCTGTCCATGACTGGCAGTTGCGGGACGAGAAAGCGGTATGGCATCCCTACACTCAGCATCAGAATTGGCTTTCCGACAATCCGCCGGTCATCGACAGCGCCGAGGGTGTCTGGCTGACCGACGTGTCGGGACGGCGGTATCTCGACGCGTGCGGCTCGCTCTGGGTGACGTCCTACCAGCACGGGGATCCCCGTATCAAGGCAGCCGTGGCCGCACAGCTGGAGCAGCTGGACCATTCGTCGTTCTTCGGGGCGACGCATACGACGGGAATTCGGCTCGCCGAGCGCTTGATCGAGCTCGCGCCGACCTCCACCGAAAGCACGAGCCGTCTTTCGAAGGTTTTCTTCGGTAATGACGGCGCCTCCATGGTCGACGCCGCACTCAAAATGGCGTACCAGTTCTCGGTGCAGTCCGGGAAACCCCGGGAAGTGATCGTCCATTTGGAGAACTCGTTCCACGGTGACTCCATCGGCGCGTCCAGCGTCATGGGTGGTGACCAGTCGCAGTCGACCTATGGACCGTTGCTGCTGAAGGTCCGTAAAACCGATTCGCCCGGTCCGGTCGACGGCGAATCCGCGCCGGAGGCGGCGGCACGGGCGATCGCCGCGCTCGAGGCGACGCTCGCCGAGGTCGGCGACCGGTGCTGCGCGCTGATCGTCGAGCCGATGATCCAGGGCGCGGGCGGGATGCGGCCGTACCACGCGGACTTCCTGCGTGCCTGCCGCACGCTGTCCGACAGGCACGGCATCCTGCTCGTCTGCGACGAGGTGGCGGCCGGGGTGGCCAGGACCGGGCAGCTGTGGGCCACCCAGCACGCCGGGATCGTGCCCGACATCATGTTGTGCGGCAAGGGGGTCACCGGGGGTGTGCTCCCGCTGTCGGCCCTGCTGGCGACCGATCGGGTGGCGAGCGCCTTCACCGGCTCGGCACCCTCGTCGATGTTCTTCCACGGCCACACCTACGCGGCCAATCCGCTCGCCTGCGCCGCGGCACTGGAGAGCCTGGCCATCGCCACCGAACTCGATCTGCCGTCGATGGCCCGGCAGAAGGGCGACCTGCTCGGTGACCTGCTCGACCGCGTCGCCAAGCACGAAGCGGTCCACGAGGTCCGCAGGCTCGGGGTGATGACCGGGATCGAGCTCGGCTCCGCGCTCCCCCGAGCCGGTTTCCGGGTGTGCCGGGCGGCGCAGGAACGGGGTGTCTGGATCCGTTCGCTGGGCGACACCCTGGTGCTCATGCCGCCGTTGGCGATCACCCCCGACGAACTGGAGCTGATGGCCGGTGTCGTCGAAGCGTCCTTGGACGACGTCTTCGCGAATTAGCGGGATGGCGAAAGGCGGTGAGCGACCCGGCGCTCACCGCCTTTCCTCTTGTCCTCACACAGCGCTGTCGATACGGGCCGCGAGTTCGGCGGGCGTCGGGGACTCGAACACCGTCCGCACCGTCAGCTCCACTCCGAGCTTCCCGCGCATCCGGCTCACCAGCCGCGTCACCAGCAGCGAATGCCCGCCCAGTTCGAAGAAGTTGTCGTGCACGCCGACTTCAGCGGCGTCGAGGACCTCCATGAACAGGTCGCAGACGACAGCCTCCTGGTCAGTGCTCGGCGCGTGCCCCGCGGTACCGACATGGACCGGCCGGGGAAGCCGGGCCTGGTCGATCTTGCCGTTCGAGGTGACCGGGAGCGCGTCCAGCACGACGAAGGCCGAGGGGACGACGGACTCGGGCACCGCGGCGGCGACATGCCTGCGCAGGTCCGCCGCCGTCGGCGCGGGGCCTGATCGCGCGGGCACGACATACGCGACCAGACGCCGGTCCCCCGGCTGGTCCTCCCGCAGCACGGTGGCGGCCTGCCCGACGGCCGGATGCGTCCCGATCACCGTGTTCAGCTCGCCCAGTTCGACCCGCACACCGCGGATCTTGACCTGATCGTCGACCCGCCCGATCAGTTCCAGCGCGCCGCCGGAACGCCGGCGGCCCAGGTCACCACTGCGGTACATCCGTGCTCCCGGCGGGCCGAACGGGTTCGCCACCATCCGCGTGGCGGTCAGCCCGGGCCGTCCGAGATAGCCGTGCGCCACGTTGTTGCCCGCCAGGTACAACTCGCCGACGACCCCGACCGGGACCGGCCGGAGGCGCTCGTCCAGCACGAAGACCTGGGTGTTCCAGATCGGCGGCCCGACCGTGGGCAGACACGGCCAGTCGCCGACGTCGGCAGGCAAGGCGGCGCCGGTCACCCCGTGGGTCTCCGACGGGCCGTACTCGTTGTGCAGGACCAGCCCCGGCCGGGCGGCGTGGAAGGCCCGGACCGAAGGCGTCAGCTGGAGCATTTCGCCGCCCTGCACCAGATGCCGCAGCGCCGCGAGAGCCAGCCCCTGCTCGGTGGCCGCCTCGTAGACCGCCGACATGACCGCGTTGGTGGCGTAGAACTCGGTGACGCGTTCAGCGTCGAGCCAGCGCGCCAGGCGTGCCGGATCCGAGCGGGTGTCTTCGTCGGGAACGCACAGCGTCTTGCCGTTGATCAGGACGGTGAGCATTTCGTGTTCGGACATGTCGAAGCCGATGGCACTGAACTGGGCGACCCGGGAACCCGGCTCGTACGGTGCCTGTGTGGCGTGCCAGAGCATTTCGTTGATCAGCACCTTGGCGGGAAGCACCACGCCTTTCGGTCTGCCGGTGGAGCCCGACGTGTAGACCACGTAGTTCGGGGTCTCCGCCGTCAACGGCCGCGGGCGATCCGCCTGCCCTGGATTCGTCGAGGGCAGGCCGTCGACCGTCGCGGGATCACCCAGCGCCAGTACGTCACAGGGCAGGGAACCGGCTGTCGCCGCGAGGACGATCGCCGGACGGCCGTCTTCGATCATGAACCGGATCCGGTCGCCGGGATAGGCCGGGTCGATCGGCAGATACGCGGCGCCGCATTTCAGCACGCCGACGAACGCCTCGACCTGCCGGGGACCGCGAGGCAGCAGGACGCCGACGTGATCGCCGGGGCCGATACCGCGGGAGAGCAGCAGATGCGCGATCCGGTTGGCCCCTTCGTTCAGCTCCGCGAAGGTGATCTCCCCGTCCGCCGAGCTGATCGCCGTCGCTTCCGGTGTGGCGGCGACCTGGTTCTCGATCAGCTCGGGCAGCGTGGTCTCGGGCAGCGGCACCCCGGTCGCGTTCCACCGGTCGACGACGTCCGCGCGTTCGGTACCGAGGAAAAGGTCCACTTCGGACAAGGGAAGGTCCGGCGCCGCGACCCACCTCGCGAAAAGCGCGGCGAAACGCTTCGCCATCAACGACACCGATTCCGGCAGGAAGAGGTCGGCGGCGACCTCCAGTCTGCCGTGGACACCGGCGGGTGTCCCGTCGGCGCCGTACCGCTCGACGAGATCGAACAGCAGGTCGACCAGTGCCGCGCCGGTGAAGACGTCGTGCGTGTCGACCGTCAGGCCGGGAAACCGGAACCCGTCGCCGTCCTTCTCCCCTGCCAGCAGGAGCATGACCTGGAACAGCGGATTGCGGGCCGGTGACCGTCCGGGGTTGACCGCCTCGACGACGTCCTCGAACGGAACGTCCTGGTTGTCGAAAGCGTCCAGATCGGTCTGCCGGACGCGGCGCGTCAGGTCGAGCAGCGTGGGGTCGCCGCCGGTGTCCGTCCGCAGGACGACGGTGTTGGCGAAGAACCCGATCAGGTGCTCGAGCGCCGGATCGCCGCGGCCCGCCACCGGTGTGCCGATCGGGATGTCCGTCGCGGCGCTGAGCCTGGTCAGCAGCGCGGCGACGGTCGCCTGCACGATCATGAACACCGTGGTGCCGGTCCGCCTGGCGAGTGCGACGGCGGCCCGGTGCGGTTCCCCCTCGATGGTGATCGGCACCGCCTCGCCACGGCCACTGCTCACGGACGGTCTCGGCAGGTCCGTCGCGGGGACGTCCTCCGGCAGATCCCGCAGGGTCCGGCGCCAGAAGTCCAGCTGCCGCGTGACGAGCGGCGTTCGATTCCCCGCGGGGCCCAGCAGTCCGGCCTGCCAGAGCGTGTAGTCCGCGTACTGCACGGGCAGCGGTGACCACGCGGGAGCCACTCCGGCGAGCCGCGCGGAGTACGCGTCGTGCAGGTCTCGGGCCAACGGCCGCAGCGACCAGCCGTCGGTGCCGATGTGGTTCATCGTCAGCAGCAGCACATGCTCGTCGGGCCCCGCGCCGAACAGCCGCGCCCTCAACGGCGGGTCCGCCGCCAGGTCGAACGGCGTGTCGACAGCGCCCCGGATCGCGGCGTCCAGATCGTCGGTGTGCTCGACGGGCAGGGCGGCGCGCACCGATCCGACCGGGAGCACCGTCTGGTACGGCGTGCCCAGATGTTCGGTGAAGACCGTGCGCAGCGTCTCGTGCCGGGCCAGGACGTCCGCCACCGCGGCTTCGAGCGCCGCGCGGTCCAGCTTGCCCCGCAACCGGAGGACGAAAGGCAGGCTGTAGGTCGGCGACGCCCCCAGCTGGCCGAGGAACCACAAGCGTCGCTGCGCGGGGGAAAGCGGGATCAACTCGGGTCTGGGCATCGGCCGGATCGCCGCCCGGGCCGCTCCCTGTCCGCCGACCAGGTCCGCCAACCGAGCCGGAGTGGGTGCGTCGAAGACACAGCGGATGGACGCCTCGGTATCGAGACGGCCGACCAGCTGCGCGGCGAGCAGCGAATCACCACCCAGTTCGAAGAAGTTGTCGTGCACCCCGACTTCCCCCACGCCGAGCACCTCGGCGAACAACGCGCACAGGGCCGCTTCCTCGGTGTTACGCGGCGGAGAGGACGTCTTCGTCCGTCCGGGTGCCGGCAGCGCGGCCCGGTCGAGTTTCCCGTTTCCGGTCACCGGAATCCGCTCCAGCGGGACGAGACTGCGCGGCACGAGATGCGCGGGGAGCCGCTGACCCAGCCACGTCCGCACGCGTCCCAGCGAGTCTTCGTGCCGGGTGACGACGTAGCCGATCAGCCCGGTTTCCCCGCTGTCGTGACGACGAGCGATCACGGCGGCGGCCACGACCTCGGAATGTTCCTCCAGCACGGCCCGTACTTCTCCCGGTTCCACGCGGATTCCCCGGATCTTGACCTGGTCGTCCGCGCGCCCCTCGAAGCGCAGTTCGCCGTCCTCGCCCGTCCGGACGAGATCGCCGGTGCGGTACATCCGCTCGCCCGGCCGGAACGGGCAGGCGACGAACCGTTCGGCCGTCAGGTCCGGTCGGCCCGCGTAACCGCGGGCCAGCCCCGCACCGGCGACGTAGAGCTCACCGACGGCACCGACGGTGACCTGACCGAGTCGTCCGTCCAGGACGTAGACCCGCGTTCCGGCGAGTGGCCGTCCCAGCGGCAGGACACCTTCGTCCACATCGGACAGTTCGGCCACCGTGGAGGTGATCGTCGTTTCACTGAGCCCGTAGGCGTTGATCACCGGGACGGGGGTAGTGCGCCGCCATGCCCGCAGATTCGTGGCGTGCCCCGCTTCGCTGCCGATCACGACCAGCCGCAGGCTGTCCAGGCAGGAGGTGTCGACGGCTTTGGTCCACTGTGTCCAGTAGGAGGTGGGCAGGTTGACCACTGTGACCTGTTCCCGCGCGAGGAACGCCTCGAAGCGGGCGAGCGGTGGTACGGCCTCGGGCATCACCACGACCCGGCCGCCGGCCGCCAGTGTCGGGAAGACCTCCTCGGCGTACACGTCGAAGGCCGCGTTGGCGAACTGCAATACCCGGTCCTCGCCCGTCAGCCCGTACTTCCGGCCCGCGGCCACGGTGTGGTCGGTCAGCGCGCGACGCGGGATCGCCACGGGTTTCGGCTCGCCGGTCGAGCCGGAGGTGAACACGACGT
The DNA here is from genome assembly GCA_049998115.1 of Amycolatopsis sp. cmx-4-19. Lineage (GTDB taxonomy): Bacteria > Actinomycetota > Actinomycetes > Mycobacteriales > Pseudonocardiaceae > Amycolatopsis. The sequence goes on from JAEBEO010000009.1 coordinate 252,954, forward strand.
AGGCGAGGTCTTCGAGACGTGACGGGCGTGGGCCCGCCAGTTTCCGCCCCGGCCGGATCGGCCGCACGCCTTCGGGCGCGGGTTCGTCGGTGACGATGAACCGCGCCCCCGCGGCCCGCATCATCCGGTCCCCGCGCGGACGCGGCGCGCCGGGATCCAGCGGAAGGTACGCGGCGCCGGACCAGAGGACGCCGAGCAGTGTGGCGGCGAGCCCGGCTCCCCTCGGCAGCCGCACCGCCACGACGTCGTCCGGCCCGGCCCCGGCTTCGCCCAGTGCCGCGGCGATCCTGCCCGCCTCGGCACCGAATTCGCGATACGTCATCCGGCCGTCGTCGGCCACGACCGCGATCGCCGAGTCGCCACGCAGGCGGATCTGTTCGTCGATGAGAAAGCCGACGTCCACTCGCTCGCTCCTGTCAGCTCAGTTGTGCCCGCAGGCTTCGGGGTCGCATGTCCGTCCAGTGCTCACGGATGTGCGTCAGGCAGGACTCGCGGTCGGCGAGTCCGAAAACGGCGGTCCATCCCGCGGGCACCTCCGCGAAAGCCGGCCAGAGCGAATGCTGCCCCTCGGCGTTGACCAGCACGCGGAACTGTCCGTCCGGCGCGTCGAATGGGTTGGACGTCAACGGCTTTCCCTTTCACTCGGGTTCAGGCAGGCATCGAGGTTGGCCAGCAGGCCCGCTTCGGCGCGGCGCACCGATTCGGTGGTCCTGGCGGCATGGAACTCGTGCAGTTCGAGGCCGGGGACCCGCTTGGCGGCCTCGGACAGGCCGTGCCCCGCGCACAGGTCGAGGACGACCTTCCCGGTGCGGGCCCGCTGCCACGCGATCAGTTCGGCTTCGGCCATCGGCAGGCCCAAGGTCGTCAGGACGACCACGGCCTCCGGAGGCACCCGCTTCAGCTCGTCGATATCGACGACGTGGCGATACGCGGGGGAATGGAAGGTCAGGTAGTCGGAGGCGCCCAGCACCGTCCGGAGCGGAGCCCACCGGGGCCCGCCCGCCGGGGTGACACGAGGGTTGGGGGTATGGAACAGGACGTCCATTCCCAGCGCCGTGGCGATCCGGCCGACGCCCTGCCCGACGGGGCCGTAGCCGATGACGCCGAGGCGGCTGCCGGACAGCTCCCCGCGCATCGGGTCGCCTCGCCGCGCGTGCCGCAGGAGTTGTTCCGCGACGAACTCCATGGTCCCGATGTCGCCGTACCCCTGGATCGACGAGACGGTGACGCCGTGGGCGGCCGTGTAGGCCAGATCCACCCGGTCGGTCGACGTGGCCCGCAAGCCGAGGTAGCGCAACGCGGGCAGCTGAGCCAGCCGGTCCGCGCCGAGTTCGTCCTTCCAGCCTGCCAGCAGGGCGTCGGTGCCGACGAACGCCCGCCGCTCCGCGGAGTCCTCGGAGGGCCATTCGCGCAGCACCAGCGGGGGCCGCTCGCTCATCGCGCGCAACCGCTCCCTCAGCCCGGGGGTCGGCCAGACACCGGGCAGCACGGAGATCTGGGAGAAGGTGGTCATCGCCGGTACCTCACAACGCCGCCACGGGCGGCACGACGGCTTCGATGAGACGCGGACCCGGTTCGGCGAGCGCCTCGCGGAGCTTGCCGGCGAAAGCCTCCGCCGTGTCGACGCGCGCGCCGGGTACGCCCATCCCCGCCGCCAGCGACACGAAGTCCACCCCCGAGATGTCGATGAACTCCCGGGCCCGGTCCAGGTCCGCGTCGGTGAAGGCACCGACTCTGCCCAGTTCGCCCGCCAGGATCGCGTAGGAGGAGTTGTTCAGGACGACGGTGGTGACGTTCAGGCCCTCGCGCGACTGCGTCCACCAGGACTGCGGCGTGTACATCGCGCTGCCGTCGGCCACGAAGCAGAGCACCGGCCGGTCCGGGCAGGCCAGTGCCGCGCCGGTGGCGACGGGCGTGCCCATGCCGATCGAGCCGCCGGTGAGGCTGAGCCAGTCGTGCCGGGGCGCACCGGCCGTCGCGGCGGGCAGTCGCTGGCCGGAGGTCATGGATTCGTCGACGAGCACGGCGCCTTCGGGCATGAGCGCACCGGTGATGGCGGCGACCGCTTCCGCGGTCAGTCCCCCGGTGGGCAGGCCCGGCCGTGTCCGCGGCCCGTCGGCCGGGAGTTCGCCCGCCGCGAGCAGTTCGGCCAGGTACTCCAGTGCCGCGGCCGACCGGCCGAGGTCGTGTACTTCGGTTTCCGGGGAAACGAGCTCGCTGGGTTTGCCCGGATAGGCGAAGAACGCCACCGGCGGGCGGGTACCGGCGAAGACGATGTGCCGATAGCCACGCAACGTGGCCAGTGCCTCGTCGATCGGATACGGCAGCCGCGCCAGGTCCGGGATGCCGCCGCCACGCTCGTGTCGCGCGGGGGACTTCTCCGCCAGCAGCCGGGCACCGGTCGCCCGCGCTGTCCGGGCGGCCGCGCGCAGTCCGTCCCGCCGCATGGCCGCGCCGCCGACGAACAGCAGGCAGCCTACCTCGGCCCGCAAGATCTTGGCGATCCGCTCCACCTCCTCCGCGTCGAACTCGTCCGGCGGGGCCGCCGGGATCCGGGCGACGGCTCCCCCGGCCGACCAGCAGACGTCCGAGGGGAGGATCAGGGTCGCCACCCCGCGTCCGGTTCGCGCGGCGACGAGAGCGGCGGCGATGTCCGGTCCGACGTCCTCGACCCTCGTCGTCCGGCGGACCCAGGCCGACACCGTTCCCGCCATGGACTCGATGTCGGAATCCAGCGGCGGATCGAACGCCTTGTGGTACGTGGCGTGGTCGCCGACGAGATTCACCAGCGGGGTGGCGGCCCGGCGGGCGTTGTGCAGATTCGCCAGGCCGTTCCCGAGCCCGGGCCCGAGATGCAGCAGCGTCGCGGCCGGTTTCCCGGCCATCCGGCCGTAACCGTCGGCGGCACCGGTCGCGACTCCCTCGAACAGGCACAGCACGTTGCGGATCGCCGGCCTGGTCGCCATCGCGGCGACCAGGTGCATTTCCGACGTCCCCGGATTGGTGAAGCAGATGTCGACACCCGCGGCGTCGAGCGTCTCCATCACCACCTGCGCGCCGTTCATGCCGCGATCTGCACGCGCTTGAGGTGCCGTTCGGGATCCTCGAAGGCGTTGCGGGAGTGCAGCATCCGCCAGTTGTCCCAGACCAGCAGGTCATGCCGCCGGTAGCGGACCGCTATATGGCGCTCGGCGAAGAGCTCGTTGCCCCGGTCGATCACCCGCCGCGCCACCTCGTCACCGTCGGGGACGACGAGATAGTTGGTGGAGAACCGGAAGATCGTCTCGTCACCGTGTTCTTCCAGCACCGGGTGCTCCGCCGTCGGGCGGACACCGTGTCGGGCGAGGCCTTCGGTGGAGCCCCAGCGGTAGGCGGTGTCACGCAGGTGGACCCGCTCGCCGTCGGTGAACTCGTCGAGGATGCGGTTGCCGTCGAAGATCGTGGTCTCACCGCCCTGTCCGGACGGCGGGTTGACGCACCACAGGCCGAGGTAACGCGGCGGGAGCCCGTGGAACTCGTAGCCTTCCGTATGCGGTGTCAGACCGCCCCGGTTCTGTCCGTGGTTGACGTCGTCCATGCCTCGCTCGGGCTTCACGTCGCCCACGACCGTGCCGGTCGGCGTCGGCTGGAATTCGCCCATCTCCTTGAGGAATTCGACATGGTCGAAGGATTCGGGAACGTGCACGACATGGACGTATCCGTTGTTCCCCAGCAGTTGCCGGAAGGCGTACCTGAGCACGCCGTCGGCGAGCACGTCGCCGTTCATGTCCACACAGGACAGCACGCTGTCGGGATTCCTGGCCATGGTGACTCCTTTGTTCACGATCGGGTTTTCCGGGAGGGAGGTCGCGACCTAGGTCAGCGAACGATCGGCTTCGACCGGGAGGTCGGCATCGCGGACCGCCTTGTTCAAGGTCGCGCAGATCGCGACGGTCAGCATGATGCCCGCGAAAACAAGAAGCGCGCCGACGGAACCGAGCGATTCGTAGAGGAACGCGGCGGCGAGCCCGGCCAGCGGGACCGGCGCCCCGGCGATCAGGACGGCCGCGCTCTGCACCCGGCCCATCAGCTCGTCCGGGATCAGCACCAGCCAGCGCGCCATGATGACCGCGTTCCACACCGGCCAGACCGACATCGTCAGGCCGAGCAGGAGCCCCATCGAAAGATAGTCGGTGGTCAGTGCGAGCGCCGCGACCATCGGCGCGCCGATCCAGGCGACACCGGCGACGATGAGCCGCATCGAGCCGACCCGTTTCTGGATCAGCGGCGCCAGCAGGGAACCCGCCACGCCCCCGGCACCACCGAGCGCGAGCATGAAACCGATCTCGACCTCCGACGCCCCTTTCCGTTGCGCGATCACCACCAGCAGCAGGAAGAGCCCGTTGATGACGAAGTCGCTCGCGGAGACGAACAACGCCGTCCAGCGGAGGAACGGCTTGCCCCAGAACCACGTCACCCCCTCCTTGATGTCCCGCAGCAGATGCGGCGCCCGGGTCCGCGGTGGCGCGGGCAGCGGGGTGCGCAGTGCCAGCACGGTCAGCAACGAGCCCACGTAGGCGATCGCTTCCGCGACGAAGGGCAGGAAGTTCCTGATACCGAACAGCAGACCGCCCACCGGCTGCCCGGCCAGTTCGGCGCCGTAGGCACGGCCCTGGTTCAGGGCGATCGCGGTGGAAAGCTGGTCCTCGTCGACGACGATCCTGTTCAACGCCGCCGATTCGGCCAGCTGGAACGGAACCGCCAGTGTCGCGTCGACGGCGGCGTACACCACGAGATGCGCGAAGGTCAGCTCGTCCGCGAGCAACGCGAGCGCGACACTGCCCGCTGCCAGCGCCCGCCCCAGGTCGCAGGTGATCATCACGGTACGCCGGTTCAGGCGGTCGACGAAGGCCCCGGCGGGAAGCTGGAGCAGGACGAAGGGCAGGTTTCCGGCGAGGGCGACGATCCCGGCCTTGACCGGCGACCCGGTGGCCACCAGGACGAGCAGGGGAAGCGCGACCGAGGACATCGTCGAGCCCAGCGCGGACAGCGTCTGCCCGATCCACAGCAGCCGGAAATCCCGGTTCCGGCGAAGCGGGACAGCCTGCCGCGTCACCGTTCGCTCCTCGGGGCACGGCCGCCGGACAGGAGTTCGGCGATCCGCTCGACGTGCGGTTCCTCCAGGATTCCGAGATGGCTGCCCGGAACAGTGGTCCGGGAGTGCTCGCTGTCCGCCAAGAGGCGTTGCCACGAAGCGGAATACTCGGCCGGATCGATGTCCTGGACCACGGTGTGCGTGCCGGTGGCGATCTCCTCGCCGAAGACGAGGTCCACCGGCCACCGCGCCGCCTCGAAGCGATAGCCGAAGATCGCCTTGAGCAGGCTGTTCCATCCCCGGACCCGCTCCGACCACTCGTCGTCGGTCAGGTCGTCCTCCGGCAGCTCCTCGTCGAGCAGCTCGGTCAGCAACGCGAACGCCTCGGCACGCACCCGGCTCCCGCCTCCGCTCAGCGCGGCGAAGAGTTCTTCGCATCGCTGGAAATCCCGGAGCTGACCGGTGGCGTCGGAAACCGGGGCCACCGGGTCGATCAGCGTCAGCGTCACCTCTCGGCCGGCCTCGGTGAGCAGCCTGGCCATCTCCCACGCGATGGAACTGCCACCGCACCAGCCCAGAAGCCGCACTCCGGACGCGGTCACGTCGTCGTCCAGCTGCTCCAGGTAGTGCCGCGCCAGCCGAGCGGCCGTGACGCCGTCGGGGAACCGCCGTGCTCCCTCGAAGCGGAACGCGCCCACCGGCTGGTCCTCGGGCAGCAGCCCCGCCAGGCTCTCGTACCAGTGCACGTCACCGCCGCCGGGGTGCACGCACAACAACGGCGCCGCGTCGCCGGTCCCGCGGAACCAGACCAGCGGCCCTTCCGGCGGCGCGCCGTCGGCTCCCTCCGCGATCCTGGCGATCGTCCGCCACCGGATCACGTCGGCTCCGGTGACGGTGTGGCCCAGCGTGGTCGCGAGCTGCGACGCCAGCCGCACGGCCAGCAGGGAATGCCCGCCCAGCCGGAGGAAGTCGTCGTGCACGCTGACCTGGTCGACCCGCAGGACCCGTCGCCACACGTTCGCGATCTCGGTTTCGAGCGCGGTCCTCGGCGGCACCAGGTCGGTGCGGCGGGCGTCCTCCACCCGCATCCGTTCCAGCCCGGCCCGGTCGATCTTGCCGCTCTCGGCCCTGGGAAGTTCGTCGAGGCGAACGATCCGGGAGGGCAGCAGGTAGCCGGCGAGCCGGTCGCGAAGGGAGTGCTCGAGCTCCGTTTCGGTGACCGAGCCGCCCTCCGCCGTCGTCACGAAGGCGGCGAGATGCCTCAGTTCGCCCTCGCCCTGGACCACGGCGACCGCCTGCCGCACCTCCGGATGGGCCTGGAGGGCCGATTCGACCTCACCGAGTTCGATCCGGTGCCCGTTGACCTTCACCTGGTGGTCGAGCCTGCCGAGGAAGACCAGTTCGCCGCCGGGACGGCGGACCACCCGGTCACCGGTGCGGTAGAGCCGCGCGCCGGGAACGTCGCCGAACGGATCCGGTACGAACCGGTCCGCGGTCTGGCCGGGCCTGCCCGCGTACCCGCGTCCGAGCCCGGCGCCGCCGAGGCACAGCTCTCCCGGCACGCCGACCGGCACCGGATCGAGCCGCGAGTCCAGGACGTGGGCCCGGGTGTTGGCGATCGGGCGTCCGATCGTCACCCCGCGTTCGAGTTCCGGGACGACCTCCGTCCCGGTCGCCCAGATCGTGTACTCGCTCGGGCCGTACAGGTTGAAGAACCGCACCCGGGACGACCACGTGTCGGCCAGCCGCCGCGGGCAGGACTCCCCGGCGACGGCGACCACGGCGAGACCGGGCAACTTCTCCGGGTCCAGCACGGCCAGCGCCGACGGGACGATGACGAGATGGCTGACCTTCAGCGCGGTCAGCTGTTCCGCGAGGGCATCGCCGACAGCCGGCACCCCGGGGTCCGGCACGCAGACCGTGCCCCCGTGGGCCAGTGCCTGGACGATCTCGAACACGGCCATGTCGAACACGACCGGAGCCAGCTGGGCGACCCGGGCGCCCGGTCCGATCCCCAGGTTCGCCGCGTGCGGACCCACGAGGTTGGTCAACCCGCGATGCGTCAGCATCACGCTCTTCGGCGTACCCGTCGAGCCCGAGGTGCTGATCAGGTACGCCAGCGAGTCCGGCAGGACCGGGACCGGCGCGCCGAGACCGGGCAGGTCGTCGAACGACGCCGGGTCGAGCACCGGGACGCCGGGGACGGCGGTGTCCACACCGAGGACCGCGACCACCCCTGCCTCGCGGAGGACCGTCTCCCGCCGTGCCGGCGGCTGCGCGGGGTCCAGGATCAGGAACGCGGCGCCCGCACGCAGCACGCCGAGGATGGCCGCCACGAGCCGCCCGCCCCGCGGGAGGCTGATGCCGACCACGTTCTCCGGGCCGATACCCCGCGCGGCGAGCCCGGCCGCCACCTGATCCGCCCGGTGCCGCAGGTGCGCGTAGGTGAGGTCACCGGTGACATCGCGGACCGCGGGCTCGTCCGCGCGCTCGATCGCCCATCGATCCACGAGGTCGACGAACGTCGTGCCGCCCCGCTCCGCCGGACCCTCCGCCAGGGTGAGCGCGCGCAGCCGGTCGGCCGGATCGATCAGGCACCGCCGCGGATCACCGAGGGGTGTGGTGGCCATCGCGGTCAGCACCTGGTCGAGCAGGCGCCCCAGCAGTTCGCCGTATTCCGGCGCCACGCGCTCCGGCCGGGCGGTGATCGCGACGCAGTCGAATTCGGTCGACACCGCGACGGCGAACTCGTTGGGACTGACGTCCTGCAGTTCTCCGACGTCGACCAGGTCCTCGTCGAGCACATGGAAGTCGAGGAAGTTGAAGGCCGTCTCGACCAGCGGCGCGTCGCCTCCCCAATCCCGCCGCATCTTGGGCATCGGATACCGCCGATGCGGATGGACGGCGATCTCCTCGGCGGAGACGTCCTTCACGTACCGCATCCAGGTGTCCGGGACGGCGGGCGCGGGGAACGGCACGACGTTGAGGAACATGCCCCGCACGTCGTCGCCGCGCAGCCGCTCCGGCCTGCCGTTCGTCACCAGACCGGCGAAGAACCGATCCTGCCCCGTCGCGATCCCGAGCGCCCGCAGGTACGCGGCGAGCACGATCGTCTTGTACGGCACCGCGGCGGTCCGCGCGAGAGCGCGCAGGCCCTCCTCGATCCCCCGCAACGGCACCCGCACCTCGTAATGCGCCGCGCCGGCGGGGCCGGACCACAGCTCCGGCAGCGTGAGCCGCTCCCACTTCCCGGTCACCCGCTCGGCCCAGAACGCCCGATCGGCCGCCGAACCGATCGACGCCCGTTCCAGCGCGACGGCGTCGGCGAACCGCACGGTATCCGGCCCGGACTCCTCGATCTCGTGGCCGTCGCGGCATTTCTCGTAGGTCCGCAGCAGCTCGACGACGAAGGAGTTGTGGCTCCAGCCGTCGAGGATCGGGTGGAACTCGACCAGGCACATCTGCCAGCGGTCGGGTGCCGAGACCACGACGTGCAGGCGCCACAACGGAGCGGCGGCGAGGTCGAACAGCTCGGCACGCTCGGCCGCGATGACCTCCCACAGACGGGCGGACTGTTCCGCCTCGGTGAGATCACGCAGGTCGGTGAACCGGATCACCACCGCCGGTTCCCCGTACACGAGCTGAAGCGGCTCGGTGAAGTTCTCGACGTCGAACGACGTCCGCAGCACGTCGTGGCGTGCCGCCACGATCCGGGCCGCGCGACGCAGCGCCTCCGGGGAGAACGTCCCCTTTTCCCGGACCGGATAGCTGGTCACGTTGTGGTAGCGGTGGACGTCGTCGTCGCGCAGGAATTCGTAGAGCATGCCCGCCTGGGTCTCCGCCAGCGGATACGCGTCGACGACGCCGTCCGGCAGGCAGGCGCGGTCCTCGCCGGTGATCAGTGCGAACGGCGGTGTCGGCTCTTCCGCTTCGACGACTCCGCCCGCCAGCCCGGCGAGCTCCTCGACGGTCTGGCGCCGGAACAGATCGGCGACGGTGACCTCGAAACCCTGTGCTCGCAACAGACCCACCGCCCGCACGGCCCGGATCGAATCGCCGCCCAGCGTGAAGAAGTTGTCCCGCACCCCCACCCGGGGCACGTCGAGGACCGCGGCGAAGATCGTCGTGGCGACGGTCTCCGCCACCGAACGTGGTGCCACGTAAGCGACCGTGGAGTCCACCCTCGGCGCGGGCAGCGCCGCCCGGTCGAGTTTCCCGTTGACGGTCAACGGGATACGGGGAATGACGACGACCCCCGCGGGCAGCATGTACTGCGGCAGCCGGGCCGCGGCGTGCCGCAGTACGTCGGCGGGCTCGAACTCCCCCGCCGCGACCACATAGCCGAAGACGCGTCCGTCGCCGGGACCCGACCACACGACGTCGACGACCGCCGCGGCCACGGCGGGGTGGCTCGACAAGGCCGCCTCGATCTCCCCGAGTTCGATGCGACGGCCGCGGATCTTGATCTGCTGGTCGGCCCGGCCGAGGTAGTCCACCTCGCCGTCGGCGGTCAGCCTGCCCAGGTCACCCGACCGGTAGAGCCGGGCTCCCGGCTCGTCGGCGAACGGGTCCGGCACGAAACGCTCCGCCGTCAACGCCGGGCGACCGAGATAGCCGCGCGCCACCCCCGCCCCGCCGACGTGGATCTCGCCGGGGACGCCGATCGGCGCGGGATGCCCGGCGTCGTCGAGAACGTGCAGCCGCACGTCGGCCAGGGGGCGGCCGATCGGGCTGCGGCCGACGCCGGTTCCCGCCTGGCACTCGGCGGGCGTGAGCACCCGGACGGTGGTGTGCACCGTGGTTTCGGTGATGCCGTACATGTTGATCATCGCCGGGGCGGCCGCGCCGCTCCGCCGCAGCCACGGGCCCGGCAGACCGGGATCGAGTGCCTCGCCGCCGAAGATCACCGCCCGCAGCACCAGCCCGGTGTAGTCACCCCGTTCCTCCAGCGCCTGGCTGAGTCCGGCGAAGGCGGACGGCGTCTGGCTGAGTACCGTCACGCCTTCGTCGGCCAGCAGCCGGAGGAAGTCCTCCGGTGAGCGGGAAACCTCGAACGGCACCTGCACGAGCCTGCTGCCGTGCGTCAGCGCTCCCCAGATCTCCCAGACCGAGAAGTCGAAGGCGTACGAGTGGAAAGCCGTCCACACGTCGGCCGGACCGGTCGTCAGTTCGAGATCGACGGCACCGAACAGCCGCATCACATTGCGGTGGGTGACCAGGACGCCCTTGGGCAGTCCGGTCGACCCCGAGGTGTACATGACATACGCGAGGTCGTCCGGATGCACCACGACGTCGAGGTCGTCCGCGGGGTACGCCCCGAGTTCCAGGTCGTCGAGGACGACCGTCGGCGCCGCGATCCCCTGCCGTGAAGGGGTTTCCGTGATCACCAGCCGGGCGGCCGCGTCGCCGATCATGAAGTTGACGCGGTCCTCCGGCTGGTCGGGGTCGAGCGGGAGGTACGCCGCGCCCGCCTTCAGCACCGCCAGGAGCGCGACGATCAACCGAGGCTCGCCGGGCAGCCGGACGCCGACGAGGTCACCCTTGCCGACACCGAGCCCGCGCAGGTGCCGGGCGAGCCGGTTGGCCTGCTCGTCGAGCTCCCGATAGGACAGTTCGCCCGCCCCGCAGCGCACCGCCGTGCGCTCGCCCGCCTCGGCGGCCCGCCGTGCGACCTGTTCGTGGATGCCGTGGCCGACCGGAATCGACGCCGTCGCCCCGGGTTCGCGCCGATCGTGCTCGGTGGTGAAACCGAGCCGGGAGACGGACTCCGCCGGCCGCGCGGCGATGGCGGCGACCAAGGCCTCGAAATGCCTGGCCATCCGGTGGACCGTCGCCCGGTCGAACAACGCGGTCGGATAGACGAGGTCGCCGGTCCAGTCTCCTTCCCCGGTCACCGTGATCGCGAACGAAAGGTCGAATTTCGCCGCGATCCAGTCGATGTCCACCGTCGTCCCGGCGAGCCCGGTCAGCGCCGGTTCTTCGTCGTCGTCGCCCTCCGCCACGGTCAAGCTCACCTGGAACAAGGGATTGCGCGAGAGATCCCGGGTCGAGCGCAGTTCGGTGACCAGCCAGTCGAACGGCACGTCCTGGTTGGCGAAGGCCTCGACCGACGTGGTCCGCACCTCGTCGAGCAGGCCGATGAAGGACGGATCGGCCGACAGGTCGGCGCGCATCACCAGCATGTTGCCGAAGTAGCCGATGGTGTCCGCCAGATCGGCCCGCGGCCGCGACGCGGACGGCACCCCCACGGTGATGTCCTGCTGCCCGGAGTACCGCCCGAGGAACGCGTGCACGGCGGTGAGCAGGGTGACGAACGCGGTGGCGCCGGCCTCCCGGCCGATCGCGCGCAGCGCGTCCGCGACGGCCGCGGGGATGACGAACCCCTCCGAGCCGCCGTCGGACCGCCATTCGGCCGGATGGGGCCGGTCGGTGGACAACGCGAGCGTGTCCAGGCCCGACAGCCGGGTACGCCAGTACTCGAGCTGCCCCTGACCGACACTCCCCCGGCTCCGGTCCCGCTGCCACCGGGCGTAGTCGCAGTACTGCGTGCGGACCTCGGGCAGCGACGGTGGCCGGGACTCCACCTTCGCCGAGTACAGCTCGGAGAGTTCGCGCAGCAGCAGCCCGCCGGACCAGCCGTCGAACGCGACGTGATGGACACAGATGAGCACCACGTTCCGGGCGGGGCCGAGCTCGATCAGGTCGGCCCTGACCGGGTGCTCGCGACGCAGGTCCATCGGCGCCCGGGTCAGCTCGGCGAGCACGGACTGGAGCCGTGACTCGGCACAAGCGGTCCGGCGGAGTGTCACCGGAGCGGGGTCGTCGATCACCTGGACCGGTTCGCGTCCATCGAGGACATACCGCGTACGCAGGACTTCGTGGCGCGCGACGACGGTGGTGAGCGCGTCGGCCAGCGCGTCCCCGTCGAGGTCACCGTCGAGCCGGAACGCCATCGGCACCAGGTATTCGTCCTGACCGGGCCGCAGCTGGTCCAGCAGCCACAGCCGTTGCTGGGCGAAGGACAGCGCCAGCGGCCCGGTCCGGTCGAGCCGGGGGATCTCGCCCGCGGCCGACGGGCCGGGTGCCCGGCCGGCCAGCCGCCGTTCCACCAAGGCCTTGCGCAGTTCGGCGAGAGTGCGCCCGGCGGGCTCCGCGTCGATCGTCATCGCTGGTCGGCCTCCAAGTTCTCGTTCGCTAGTGCCAGGACTTCGGCGTCGGACAGTGCGGCGAAGGCCGCTTCCACTTCGCCGCGGATCTCGGCGGCGAGGGCCTCGACGGTCGTCGCCGTGAAGAACCGGTGCAGGGGCAGTTCGACCCCGAAGGCCTCCTGCGTCCGCATGGACACCCGGGTGGCCGAAAGGGAATGGCCGCCGAGCTGGAAGAAGTCGTCCGCCGGGCCGAGACCGGTCATGCCGAGGACTTCGCCCCAGATCCGGGCGACCTCCTGCTCGGTGGGGTCCATCGGACGGACGTCTTCCTTGGTGTCGGCGAAGACGGGCAGCGGTAACCGGGCATGGGCCACCTTCCCGCCGGGGGTCACCGGGATCTCGTCGATCACGGTCAGCACCGCGGGGATCATGTGCGCCGGGAGTCGCTTGTGGACATACGCCCGCACCGCTCGTACCTCGGTCCCGGGATCGACGACGACGTAGCCGAGCAGCCCCCGGTCCCCGGCGGGGAGCGGGCCGGGGACCACGACCGCGGCCCGCACCCCGGGGCACGCGGACAGGACGGTCTCGATCTCGGCCGGTTCGATCCGGAAGCCGCGGATCTTCACCTGGCGGTCCGCGCGGCCGAAGAACTCGACGACGCCGTCCGGTCGCGTCCGGACGAGGTCGCCGGTGCGGTAGAGGCGGGCTCCCGGTGGGCCGGACGGGTCCGGTACGAAGCGGTCCGCGGTCAGGTCGGGCCGGTTCACGTAACCGCGGGAGACCCGGCGGCCACCGATGTACAGCTCGCCCACCGCACCGGGGACGACCGGCCGCGCCGACGGGTCGAGCACCGAGAGCCGTGTGCCGGGCAGCGCCCGGCCCAGCGGGAGGGCACCCCGTCCGGCTCGCCCGGCCTCCTGCTCGTCGACGAGCAGGAAAGTGCCGGCGATGGTCGCCTCGGTCGGCCCGTAGGTGCAGCCGAACTCCGCCGGCACCCCGAGCGCGTGCCAGGCGGACGCGTCCTCGCCGGTCACCACGTCACCGCCGACACTCATCAGCCGCAGCCCGGCGAGCCGGGGATCACCCGGGCGCGCGGCCCGGCACAGTTCCCGGTAATACACCGGGGTGACGTCCATGACGGTGATCCCCTGGTCGTGGACTTCCCGCAGCAGGACGTCCGGCGTCACCGCCCGCGCGTCGAGCACGACCACCGCGGCACCGCTGATCAGCGGTGCCAGCATCTGGTCCATCGAGGCGTCGAAGCTCAGCGAGGCGAGCAGAGCCAGCCGCTCCCCCGGTCCGAGCCGGTACGCCCGCGCCATCACCTGGCAGTGGTGCGAGAGTGCGGCGTGGTCGACCAGCACGCCCTTGGGACGGCCGGTCGAGCCGGACGTGAAGATCAGGTACGCGAGATCCGCCCGGGGCACCGGCAACGGTCGTGTTGATCGCCCGGCGATCTCGGCGGCGTCCCGGACGAGATCGATCACCGGTACACCACAGTCGAAGGCCCCGTTGGACACCAGCGCCGCCGGCGCCGTCTCGGCGATCAGCGCCTCGATCCGCCGGGGAGGTTCCGCGCTGTCGAGCGGAAGGTAGACGGCGCCGCATTTGAGGACGGCCAGCAAGGTCACGACCGTCCACACCGTCCGTCCCACGCGGACCGCCACCACCGAATCGGCGGCCACCCCGCCGTCGGTCAGGTGCCGCGCGAGCTGGGTGCTTCGCTCGTCCAGTTCCCGGTACGTCATCGACCCCGCCGGGTCCGCGGCCGCGACCGCGTCGGGCAGATTCCCGGCGTGCTCGGCGAAGATCTCCACCACCGACCGGGGATCGTCGTCGTGCCCGGCCGTCCGTTCGGCCCGTTCGGCGTCCGAGCGGAGGTCGATGTCGGCGAAGTCGGTGTCCGGCCGCTCGGCCACCGCGGCGAGCAACCGGGCGAACCGCTCGGACAGCCGGGTGATCGTGGCGGGATCGAACAGCGCCGTGGCGTATTCGAACTCGCCCGTCCAGCTGCCGTCCGCGTTCGGGCGCAGGGAGAGGCTCAGGTCGACCATGGCGGACCGCGCGGTCAGCTCGACCTCCCGCACGGACAACCCGTCCAGCGGCAGTCCGGGCCCGGCCTCGTCGAGCACCTGGAACATCACGTCGAACACCGGCGTCCTGGCCGGGTCACGGGTCAGGCCCAGTTTGGCGACGACGTCGTCGAAGGGGACGTGCCGATGCTCGTACGCCTCGATCAGCAACGCCCGCACCGACGCGAGATGGGCGAGGAAACTCCGGCCCACCTGGGGCACTCTCACCGCCATCGTGTTGACGAAACAGCCGATCGGCGTATCGGATCCGTCGTGCTCACGGCCGCTGACCGGGGTGCCGATCACGAGGTCGTCCTGCCCGGTCACCCGGCTCAGCAGCGCCGAGAACAGGGCGAACCAGGTGGCGAACACGGTCGCGCCACCGTTCTGTCCCAGCCGGACGATCTCGCCGGGTACCCGGAACGAGCACACCGCGCCCGAAGGGTCGCGGACCTCGGGCCGCGGGCGGTCGGCGGGCAGGTGCAGCGGGGTGGTCCCGGACAGTGCCGTACTCCAGAAATCCAGTCCTCGCGTCGAATCCCGCGTGTGTTCCCAAGCCGCGTAGTCGGCGTACTGCCACGCCGGTCGCGGAAGGTCCGCCCCTCGGTGAAGCCCCGCCAGTTCGCGGCCGATGATCTGCCAAGACCAGCCGTCGCAGGCGATGTGATGGGTCAGGATCAGCAGGACATGCTCCTCGGGCCCCGTGCGCACGAGGCCGAGCCGGAACTGGTGGTCCCGTGCCAGATCGAAGCCGTCCTCGGTCAGGTCGGCGAGGATCCGCTCGACCGGACGCCCGTCCGCTTCGACGACATCCAGCACGACGGGCCCGGGTTCGTCGACGACCTGGACCAGGTCCTCGCCGGCGACGTACCGCGTACGGAGGATCTCGTGCCGCTCCACCAGGCCGTCAGCGGCGCGTCGCAGAGCGGCGACGTCCAGCGGGCCCGAGATGGTGTACGTCAGCGGGACGAGGTACTCCTGGCGTGACGGGTCGAGGCGGTCGAGCAGCCACAGCCGTCGCTGGGCGGCGGACAGGACCAGCGGGGCGCCACGGTCGGCCGTGCCGATCGAGACGACGGGCGGCGCGACGGCCTTGTCGATCTCGTCCGCCAGCGCGGCGGGCGTCGGTCCGACGAAGACGGCACTGACCGGCAGGTCGACACCCGCGGTGTCGCGAAGGCGCGCCACCAGCCTGGTCGCGGCGAGCGAGTGGCCACCGAGCCGGAAGAAGTCGTCGTGCACGCTGATCCCCACGATGCCCAGCACCGCCGAGAACGCGTCGACCACGGTCGACTCCGATGCCGAACGCGGTGCGACGACTTCCGCTCCGGATCCGGGCCGGGTGCGAGGCGCCGCCGGGAGCGCGGCGTGCCGCAGCTTCCCGCTCGGCGTCAGCGGGAGTTCGTCCAGCGCGACGATCGCGGTGGGAAGCAGGTACGCGGGCAACCGGTCCCTGAGCCAGTCCCGGATCCCGTGCCCGGAATCGGCCGCGACGTAGGCGACCAGTTCCGCGTCGCGCGCCACGACGGCGACGGTGCGGACCGCCGGGTGGGCGAGCAGCGCGGCCTCGATCTCCGCGGGTTCGACCCGGTGCCCTCGGACCTTGAGCTGCCGGTCCACCCTGCCGCGGAACTCGAGGACGCCGTCCGCGCGCCGACGGACGACGTCGCCCGTGCGGTACATCCGGTCCCCCGCCCGGCCGGAGAACGGATCCGGGAGGAACCGTTCCGCGGTCGCCGCCGGCCTGTCGTGATAGCCGGTGGCGATGCGGCGGCCGCCGAGGTACAGCTCGCCGGGCACGCCGACGGGAACCGGCCGCAGGTCGCCGTCCAGGACGTACGCCCTCGTTCCCGCGACGGCGCGTCCGATGGGCACGACCTTCTCCGAGGCGAAGTCGTCCGGAGTGTCGAGCAGCGTGCAGGTGACCGTCGCTTCGGTGGGCCCGTAGCAACAGGTGAACCGCGCGGCGAAACCGCCGTCACGCCAGCGCCGGATGTCGCTGCCTCGAACGACGTCTCCGCCCAGGTTCAGCAGTTCCACCGAGGCCAGGCGCGGGTCGCGCACGGCCGCGCGGCCCACCAGTTCCCGGTAGTACAGCGGAGTCAGGTTGAGGTGGGTGACCCGATGCCGCTGGAGGGCGTCGAGCATCTGGTCGGCGCTCAGGCCGCGCGGGTCCAAGGGGACCACCCGGGCGCCGCAGACCAGCGCGGTGAGGATCTGCTCCAGTGACACGTCGAAGCCGAGGGCGGCGATCAACGCCACACGCGAGCGTTCGGTGATCCGGTATTCGTCCGAGAGGACCTGCAGGTGCTCGCTGAGGGCGCCGTGGGAGATCCGTACTCCCTTGGGCTTTCCGGTCGAACCCGAGGTGTAGGCGAGGTAGGCGGTGTCCGACGGGCCGATCCGCGCTGTCGCCAGGTACTCGCGGTCCGCGGGCGGCCGGTCGGCCTCGACGTCGAGCACCGGCACCCCGACCTCCGCGAGCGGGCCGGTCGCGACGACCGATCGCGCCCCGGCGTCCGCGACGAGTTCGCGCGACCGTTCGACCGGCTGCGCGGGATCGAGCCAGAGCACCGTGGCCCCCGCGGCCAGGACGCCGAGCAGAGCCGGTCCGAGGCGAGGGCCTCGCTCCACGCAGACGCCCACCACGGACCCGCGGGTGATCCCGGCCCGGGTCAGAGCGTGCGCGAGACCGCAGGCCTCGTCGGCGAGGGCCTGGTAGGTGAGGCCTTCCTCGATCGCGGTGGCACCGGGACGTCGCTTCACCTGGCGGGCGACCAGTTCCACCGTCGAGACGTCCTCGGCCCGGGCGGGCCGGTAGGCCATCTCTTCGCGCTGCTGCCGGTCGGAGGACAGCGGAAGTTCGAAGACGCGGCGGTCCGGCTCGGCGGCCGCGCTGGTGGCGAGGCGCAGGAAAAGCCGGGCGATCCGCTCGATCGTCGACCGGTCGAACAACGCCGTCGCGTACTCGAAATGTCCCGAGAGGCCGCCGTTCCCGTCGTCCCACAGGGCAAGCGTCAGGTCCACTTTGGCCGCCGACGGCGGGATGGGGATCTCCTCGAAGCGCAGACCACTGGCCTCGAACGAGCCGCCTGCTCCTTCTTCGAGTACGAACATGGTCTGGAACAGCGGATTCCGCGACAGATCGCGATCCGGGCCGAGGCGTTCGACCAGCAGGTCGAAGGGGACGTCCTGGTGCTCCATGGCCGCCAAGGACGTCGTGGCCGTTTCCCGCAGCAGGTCCCGGAAAGTGGTCTCCCGGCGCACTCGTCCCCGGATCACGACGGTGTTGGCGAACAGGCCGACCATCGCGTGGGTCTCTTCGTCCGTACGGCAGGACATCGGGGTGCCGACACAGATGTCGGCCTGGCCGCCGATCCTGGCGAGCAGACCGGTGAACGTGGCCAGCATCGTCATGAACCGGCTCGCTCCGGTCGCGCGGCCGAGCGCGGTCAGCCGCGCCACCGATCCGGCGGGCAGGTCGATCGCCACGCTGTCGCCGTCGGGGCGCCACACCGGTGGCCGGGCGCGATCCAGCGGCAGGTCCACCGTCTCCACGCCGTCGAGCTGGCGTTCCCAATAGGCGATCCCCCCGGTGGCCTGGTCACGCGCCGCGTGATCGGCGTAGTCGAACGCGAGCGGGCTCAGCCCGGGCGGCACACCGGCGACCGCGGCGTCGTAGAGCGCGGCGAAATCCTCGCTGAGGACGTACCCGGACCATTCGTCGAACGCGATGTGGTGCACGGTCAGCGCCAGGAGGTGGTCGGCTTCCCCCAGCCGGATGAGCAGCCAGCGAACCGGGTGTTCGGTCGCCAGGTCGAAAGGCGTCCGGTGCTCACGCGCGAGCAGCTCCCGTGCCCGCGATTCGTCCCCCGTGGAGTCGACGACGGTGAGCACCGGGGTCACCTCGCCGGGGGCGGTGATCACCCGCTTCGGTTCCCCCGCCTCGGACCGATACGTGGACCGCAGCACCTCGTGCCGCGAGTGCAGGCCGGTGATCGCGCCCCGCAGTGCCGGGAGATCGAGCGGACCGCTGACGCGGTACACGTACGGCAGCGAGTAGCCCGTGGATTCCGGGTGCAGCTGATCGAGGAACCACAGCCGCCGCTCGGCGTACGAGAGTGTCGAGCGGTCCTCGGCCGGTCGCCACCGGGTGGCGGACAGGCCGTCCACCGACGGCGCGCCGGTTGTCATCGGGTGGCCTGTCGGACGCTCAGCGGCCGCATGTCCGTCCAGATCTCGTTCACCCGGGCGAGGCAGGCCTCCCGGGTCCCGGTCGTCCCCTCGGCCGACCAGCCGAGCGGCAGGTCACGTTCCGCGGGCCACAAGGAGTACTGCTCCTCGTGGTTGCGGACGACCTGGTAGATCAGCTCTTCGGACATCGTCTTCGGCTCCCTTTTCCAGCAGGATTACGGCAAAGCTCAGTGCGGAAGGCGTTCGCGGTCGGTCAGCGCGGACGCCACGACCCGCCGGAGGACGTCGAACATCCAGTCCTCGTCGGCTCCGGCGGGCCCCAGCGGATTGGTCACGAGATCCACGCGGACGGCACGCAACCGGCGGAACAGCTGCGCGAGGACCGCGTCCCGGTCGACAGGCGCCCGGAGCGTCACGAACAGGTTGTCGAACAACGCGGTGGTCCGCGCCGACGGCCGCACGGCGGTGTCCGGGGCCCGTTCCTGCAACAAGGACTTGCCGCCGGACACGAGCCGGTCCGCGAGCGCCTCGTGCGCGGCCAGGTTCGTCTTGATGGCCGCGGCCAGCCGCGCACCGCCGGGCCCGGTCATCCACGGCTGGTCGTGCCCACGCAGCAACCGCCGCAACGGCGCGAAATCCGCGGCCCACAGACCGCTGAAACCCCGATGCTGCAGGTAGAGCCGGGGCCGGATCAGGGTCTGGTAGACCTCGACCGGGCACGACCCGCTGTAGCGCAGCATCGCGGAATAGCCGTGGGTATAGGACTCCAGGCCGGTGAACGTCGTTTCGTCGGCGGGCCGCCCGGCGGCGAGCGCCTTCACATGCGTACCCATCAGCTGCCACAGCAGGAAAGTGACCTGGTGGCCGGTGATCCACCGGAACCAGTACAACGCGTCCGGCGAAGACGGTTTCGCGCCGTCACGTGTGGGCTCGGTGCCGATGGACGCCCGTTCCGCCTCGTACACGGCGAGCAGGTCGGGCGGCTGCGCGGTCACGACGGCCGCGTATCCGCTCGGCGGTATCACCAAAGGCTCCAGGCCGTACGGGAAATCACCGTAGTCCCACTGTTCGGTGGCCGGCGCCAGGACACTCGTCCGCGCTTCACCCATCGGTTTCTCCCGGCACGTGAATGAATTCGAACTCGAGCCCGTTCACGTCGAACAGGTACAGGCTCTGGATGCCTTCGGCGTCGGTCACGATCTCGGTGGGCGGGTCCGGCAACAGGAACCGGTACCGGCCGGACTTGTACAGCTTCAGCCATCTCAGCCGGATCCGTGACAGTTCCTCGGCGTCGTCGACGACCAGGCATACGTGCTGGAACTGGAAGTCGTCGGGCGGCGGGGTCCTGCCGGTGTGCGTGACGCGGTCGAACAGGTGGAACCGGACGTCTCCCGAAGTGACCTCGGTCAGCTGCCGGATACCCGGCAAGCGCCTCAGCGTGAGTCTCGAAAACTTGTCCAACTGCCACATCTGCTTGGCTTCGAAGAAGTCGAGGTACCAGTTCAGGCAATTCTCGAAATTGTCGGTCTGTACGCCGACATGATGAATACGCAGCACTGCCAGCACCTTTCGCCGTTCCGCACCGTGTGACGACTTCACCGGCCGTCCCGAATACCGATGCATCGTGATCCGCCCGGCAAACAATGGCGGTCACACCGTTCCGAAGGCAAGAAGCGTGAATGACATGGCGTTCAACCGGCGTCTTCACCCGGTTGAACAGTCGTTCTTCCGCACCGCCGTCGCCAGCTCCGACCACGTTTCGGCGCATCTGCGCGCGATCGCTTCGATCACTTCGACACAATGCGGCGGGACCGCCGCGGCCAATACCGTGCATTCGTCGCTTTCGATGACGTGGCCGTCGAGCCAGCGCAGCAGCGCGCGACCGGATTCGGTCAACCGCAACGAGGGATCGTTCTTCAAGTCCCGCACGGTCGCCTGCACGTCGACGACCTCCACGGGCCTCGCGGCGTCACGGCGCAGCCGCGCGGGAACCGGATCCTCCCCACGCCGCACCCGGTCTCGCACATCCCGCGCGGTGGCCACGGAAATCCCCGCCGCCTTGGCGATCTGCCGCAACGACGCGTCCGGTCGCGCCGCGATCTCCTTGCCCGCCAGCACCCGCCCGCGACTCCCGTCGACCGGGCGGCTCCGGCCGTCCTTGCCCACGCGGGCGGCGGGCTGGGCCGCACCCGAACCGTCGCGTCTGCGCAGCGCGGCGATCGTCGTCCAGGCAAGGCCCGTACTGGCCGCGATGGTCCGGTCGGACCAATACGGCCTGCTGGCCAGCACCCGCGCGGCCGCCGCCTCCCGGTCCGCGAGCGACAACGGCAGCCCGTGCCGCATGTTGATCTCCACCGCCGTCAGGAACGCGGCCTCGTCGTCGCCGTCGAAATACCGGACGGCTATCGTCCTTTCCCCACGCAACCTGGCCGCACGTAACCGATGCATGCCGTCGACGACCCGATTAGTCCGGCGGTTGACGATGATCGGCGGGAGTTCGGTGTCGACCTCCGCGAGCAGGCGGACATATTCGAGATTCTCACCGGCCAGCCTCGGCGATTCGGCGGCCAGCGGAACGTCGACCGGCAGGTGATCGACCCCGGCCGAGACAGCCGCGTCCATCCGGCCACGGTCGTCGTTGTTCTCCGACACGATCTCCCCCACAACGTTGGCAACGATCCTTTCCCGGAAACGCCGGGATCCACCCCACGGGCCACCACGCTAGAACCGTCTTCTCTCGGGCCGCTCTCGACCGGAGCCCCGCCGCCGAGAGACGGTTCATCGCACGAAGAGGCAGCGTGAAGGACGCGAGCCAGGACCGGCCGACAGAGCCCGGCCGCGTACCGCCTGTCCACAAAGGACGCACATCGCGGGCACGCTGCCCGATTGGCGCCTATATGCACGCTCTGCGAGGGGTGAAGCAACATGTCTCGGTCGCGGGTGGCCTGTGGCGATGTCCCGAAGCCGACACGCGGGCCAGCGACCCGCCCGGGAAGACGTGGTGCGAAAGCCACTTTCGCAACGTTGAAGGTTGCGAAAGTGGCTTTCGCACCCTGCGGCGCCTCGACCGCGCCGACCCGTCGATGACGTGCGCCGTCGTGTCGCGACGCGACCACTTCGCGTCGGACA
>JAEBEO010000010.1:0-265200 GCA_049998115.1 Amycolatopsis sp. cmx-4-19
ACCTGGCCATCGGCGTCGACATGGAAGGCCGTAAACACGCCCTCGGGCTCTGGATCGCCGAGACCGAAGCGGCGAAGTTCTGGGCCAAGGTCGTCACCGACCTGCGCAACCGTGGCGTGAAAGACATCCTGATCGCCTGCTGCGACGGCCTGACCGGACTGCCCGACGCGATCCGCGGCGCGTTTCTCGACACCGTGGTCCAAACCTGCGTCGTGCACGTGATCCGCAACGCCATGCGATTCATTTCCTATGGTGACCGCAAGAAAGTCGCCGCCGCCATGCGGGAAATCTACACCGCACCGACACTCGAGGCGGCCGAGATCGCGCTCACCCAATTCGACAAAGACTTCGGCACACAATACCCGGCCGCGATCCAGGTGTGGCGACACGCCTGGAACGACTTCACCCCCATTCCTCGACTACCCACCCGAACTCCGCAGAATCGTCTACACGACAAACCTGATCGAGAACATCAACTTCCAACTCCGGAAAATCACCAAGAACCGCGGTCATTTCGACAGCGACACCGCCGCAACAAAACTGCTCTACCTCGGACTCCGCAACATCACCAGCAACCGAGGCGGACCATCAGGAACCGGCACCCGAGGCTGGAAACAAGCACTCAACACGCTCGCCGCACTCTTCCCCGACCGCCTGCCACTCCACTAGAATCAGAGAAGAAATCATCCGTGGCTTACACGGAAATCATGACAGGGCCTCGGGTGGCGCATCCAGCGTCGCCACAAAGCCGGGACCGTCAACAAGAAAGTGGTGTATACGTACCCGTCGAAGAAATCATTACAATCGATCATCGGCAAAGTGCGTATCATCACGCGCAGGTCAGCATCGCCCTACCAAATACTGGAACAACTCCTGAAACACCTCAATCGGGTGGTCAGGGGATGGTGTCTTTACTTTCGACACGGGGTCTCGGCGGCCACCTACCGCTATCTCTACCTCTGTATGTGGAAGAGTGTCGTGCGGTGGATACGGGCGAGACACCCGAAACTGGGTTGGCACAAGGTTCGACGCCGGTTCCTCACAGGATATCCGGCACACCGCCCAGAAGAGAACGAGACCGTGCTCTATAACCCGCAGGAAATCATCATCGAACGCTATCGATGGCGAGGTTACACGATCCCAACACCATGGACCAACCTGGCGAACATGCTGGACACAGCCCAACAAGCATAACTTCGTGGAGAGCCCGTTGCGGTGAGAGTCGCACGGCGGGTTCGGCGGGCGGCCTGGGGAAACGCACCCGAGGAAACTCGGGCAGCGCGCCCCAGGTCGACCCATCTGTCACCGGGCGCCGAAGCACTGCCACGCGCACCATATTCAGCACTGGGCGGACGGCGGACCCACCGTTCTCCGGAACCTGGTGCTGCTCTGCGGCTTCCACCACCGGCTCATCCACCACGACGACTGGCAAGTCCGGATGGCACCCGACGGCATCCCCGAATTCACACCGCCGCAATACCTGGACCCACTACGACATCCCCGACGCAATCTACTCCACCGCGTCACCTGACAAACAGAACCAAGGAGCCCGCCAGCCACACCGGCGACGGGCCCCTCGGCATGCCCGCAGGTGGGTCATGAGGGTCCACCAGACCGCCCCTCGGCCAAGCCTCAAATGGAAACGACGGCAGGCGTACCCCTGACCCCGGTCATCTGTTCCAGCGCCCACGCCTTGCCGAACTCGGCCAGCGCCGGTCCCGACCAATAGGCGGGAATCCTGATTCCCTGCCACAGTGGCATTTTCGGGCCGTTCAGCGTTCCGTGGCCGACTTGAACCCGGACCGCCCCTTCCAGCCAAGCGAAGACGAAATGGGCGTACATGAACATCCATGCCTGCCTGCCCCTCGCGTCCCGCACGAGCACCGGTCCTTCGGACGGATACGGTGCCGTGTAGATGATTTGTTTGCGGCCATTGCGATAGCTGATCTCCTGTGCCGTTACACCAGGCGGGAGCATGAGCGGCTCCACGCGATCAGTCTTCCGCAAGGGTGATCGTGCCGTTCCCGTCGTAGCAGGCACAGCCTTTACCGTCACGATCACCGCATACCGAAGTAAGATAATCCACTGTTCGAAACCCGTCCGCCTCGACATCGCCCCGCCAACAAATGAACTCAAGTTAGCGACGCCGCGACAGCCGGACAAGCCGAACGAGGCCGATCCATTCCGAAGGATTACAAATAAGCCGTTATTGCAACAAGGCAACACATTCGACGTGATGCGTCATCGGGAAAGCGTCGAAAGCGCGCAAGTCCACCAGACCGTATCCGTGCTCCTTGAAAAGCGCGATGTCGCGGGCCAAAGCGGCCGGGTCGCACGCGACGTAGACGATCCGGTCCGGCGAGCCTTCGACGATCGACTCGACGACGGCCTTTCCGGCGCCCTTGCGGGGCGGGTCGAGGACGACGACGTCGACGGGTTTCGGGGCGTCGTCCAGCAGGTGTTCGACGCGGCCGGAGCGCCAGCGGACCTGCGGGAGGTCGGCCAGGTTCTCCTCGCCGTCGGCGACGGCGCGGCGGCCGGATTCGATGGCCAGGACCCGGCCGCCGGGGCCGACCTGCGCAGCGAACACGGACGCGAAGAGGCCGACACCGGCGTACAGGTCCCATGCGACACCGTCACGCGGCGCCTCGGCCCACTCCGCGACGACGGCGGCGAGCGTGTCCGCAGCAGCCGGGTGCACCTGCCAGAAACCGTGGGCGTCGAACCGCCAGTCGCGGCCCGCCGCGTGCTGCACGGCGAGGCCGCCGGACAGCTGTCGCGAGCGGTTCTTTCCGTGGACCGTCGACAGGTCACGCAGATGCACGGTGCCGGCGCCGTCCTTGGTGACCTCGATTTCGCTGCCGGGCCGCCAGTTCCTCGACACGACGTCGTCGAGTGCGCCGGGGACGGTGATCGGGCAGTCGTCGATCGCGATGACGCGGTGGCTGTGGTGTGCTCGGAAACCGGCGCGCCCGTCCTTGCCCGCGACGAGCCGGACGCGGCTGCGCCAGTCCAGCGGTCCGCCTTCGAGCGCCTCGACGACGACTTCGCGCTCGATACCGGCCAGACGCTTCAGCTGCTCCATGACCACTGCGGCCTTGAGTTCACGCTGATAGCCGGGCGTGGCGTGCTGCCAGTCGCAGCCGCCGCATCCCCCCGGCGCCGCGAGCGGGCACGGTGGCTCCACCCGGTCCGGTGACGCCTCCAGGACCTCGATCGCGTCGGCGCGGCAGAACGAGCCGCCCTTGTCCTCGGTCACCGAGGCCAGGACCCGCTCACCGGGCAGCGCGTGCCGCACGAACACGACCCGGCCCTCCGCCCGCGCGACGCAGTGCCCGCCGTGCGCGACCGCGCCGACCTCCAGCTCGATCGTCCGTCCGAGCCACGTGCCGGTCGACGCGTCCACTGTCATTCTGATTTTTCCTTGTCCTTCGACTTTTCGGGTGGCTTGACCACCGGGGAGAACCCGCGTCGGACGTCGCCCGCCGCGGGGCGCGCCTTCCGGTCGCGCTTGATCGCCTTTTCCGACGATTCGAGCTGCCACGGCACACTGGTCACCATGACTCCGGGCTGGAACAGTAGCCGCCCCTTGAGCCGCAGCGCGCTCTGGTTGTGCAGCACCTGCTCCCACCAGTGCCCGACCACGTACTCCGGGATGAACACGGTCACCACGTTGCGCGGGTTGTCGCCGCGGACGCGCTTCACGTAGTCCAGCACGGGTTTCGTGATCTCGCGGTACGGCGATTCGATGACCTTCAGCGGCACCTTGAAATTGTGGTCGTCCCATTCCTGGACGAGTTTGCGCGTCTCCATGTCGTCGACGTTCACGGTGACGGCTTCGAGGACGTCGGGCCGGACGGCCTTCGCGTAGGAAAGCGCGCGCAGGGTCGGCAGGTGCAGCTTCGAAATCAGCACGATCGCGTGGTTGCGCGAAGGAAGGACGGCCGGTTTCCGTTCCATTTCGCGCAATTCCTCGGCGACCCGGTCGTAGTGCCTGCGGATCGCGGTCATCAGGATGTAGATCGCCACCATCGCCGCGATCGCGATCCAGGCGCCGAGCAGGAACTTCGTGATCAGCACGATGATCAGCACGGTGCCGGTCATGGTGAGACCGATCGCGTTGACCGTCTGCGAGCGCCGCATCCGCCGCCGCACCGTCGGGTCGGTCTCCTTGGACAGCAGCCGGTTCCAGTGCCGGATCATGCCGGCCTGGCTGATCGTGAAGGAGACGAACACCCCCACGATGTAGAGCTGGATGAGCTTCGTGACCTCGGCGTCGAACGCGATGATCAGGACCAGCGCGAAGGCGGAGAGGAACAGGATGCCGTTGGAGAACGCCAGCCTGTCGCCGCGGGTGTGCAGCTGGCGCGGCAGGTAGCGATCCTGCGCGAGGATCGAGCCGAGCACCGGGAAGCCGTTGAACGCGGTGTTCGCGGCCAGCAGCAGGATGATCCCGGTGACGAACGAGATGTAGTAGAACCCCGGCGTGAAGTCGGCGAAGACCGCGTGCGCGATCTGCGCGACGATCGTCTTCTGCTCGTAGCCCGCCGGCGTGCCGGACAGCTGGGTGTCCGGATGCTCGGCGAACTTGACCTCGGTGATGATCGCCAGCGTGATGATGCCGACCAGCATCGTCACCGCGAGCACACCCATCATCAGCAGCGTGGTCGCCGCGTTCTTCGACTTCGGTTTCCGGAACGCCGGGACGCCGTTGCTGATCGCCTCGACCCCGGTCAGCGCCGCCGCACCGGAGGAGAACGTCCGCAAAAGCAGGAAGAAGAACGCGAAACCGGTCAAAGAGGCTTCTTCGTGAAGACCGAAATCGGCGCTCTCGGCCCGCATGTCGGCGCCGGAAGCGGCCTCGATCAGGCCCCAGACCACCATGCCGATGATGCCGAGGATGAATCCGTAGACCGGGATGGCGAAGGTTTTGCCCGATTCGCGCACTCCGCGCAGATTCAACGCGGTCAGCACGACCACGATGACGACCGCGAAGATCACCTTGTGCTGTGCCACCCACGGAATGGCCGAACCGATGTTCGCCACACCGGACGACGTCGAGACCGCCACGGTGAGGACATAGTCGACCAGGAGCGCGCTGGCCACGGTGAGCCCGAACTTGCCGCCCAGGTTGGTATTGGCGACCTCGTAGTCCCCGCCGCCGCTGGGATAGGCGTGCACGTTCTGCCGGTAGGAAGCGACCACGACCAGCATGACGAGCGCGACCGCGACCCCGATCCAGGGCGCGAAGGCGTACGCGGACAGGCCCGCGACGCTGAGGGTCAGAAAGATTTCCTCAGGCGCGTACGCGACGCTCGACAACGCGTCGGACGCGAAAATCGGCAGCGCGATGCGCTTCGGCAGCAGCGTATGCGAGAGGCGGTCACTCCGGAATGGACGTCCGAGGACGAGCCGCTTCAACACGGTCGGGAACTTCGACACCTGGGAAGACTAACCGTGAGGCGCGGCGTCTCCGTTGAGGGTGGCGCGGGGAGGACGGTGGAGTGACGGGCGGTGCTCACGGTAGGTTCGGCGCTGGTGTGTCTGGGTACCTGCGGACGGGTGAAACGTCCGCGAACAAAGGAGGCAGGGCGTGCACGTGGTGATCATGGGATGCGGCCGGGTCGGCGCATCCCTGGCCGCGGCGCTGGGGCGGCTGGGGCACGAGGTCGCCATCATCGACAAGACCCAGCAGGCGTTCCGGCGGCTCGGCAGTGATTTCCACGGTCAGCAGGTGGTCGGCGTCGGATTCGACCGGCAGGTGCTGATCGAGGCCGGGATCGAACGCGCGGGTGCCTTCGCGGCGGTGTCCAGTGGCGACAACTCCAACATCATCTCGGCGCGGGTGGCCAGGGAGAACTTCGGCATCGACAAGGTCGTCGCCAGGATCTACGACCACAAGCGCGCGGCCGTCTACGAACGGCTCGGCATCCCGACGGTGGCGACGGTCCCCTGGACGACCGACCGGTTCCTGCGCACCCTGCTGCCCGACGGCGTCGCCTCGGAGTGGCGCGACCCGTCCGGCAGCGTCGCACTGCTGCAACTCCCCCTCCACGAGGGCTGGTACGGGCGCAGCGTCCGCGATCTCCAGGAGACCACCGGCGCGCGGGTCGCGTTCATCATGCGGTTCGGCACCGCCGTCCTGCCCGACACCAAGGCCGTGATCCAGGCCGACGACCTCGTCTACGTGGCCGCGAAATCGGGCACCGTCAGCGACGTGACCAGCGTCGCCCTTCGCGAACCGGAAGAGGAGAACTGATGCGGGTCGCGATTGCCGGGGCGGGCGCGGTGGGCCGGTCGATCGCCGCGGAGCTGATCGACGGGCGCCACCAGGTGATGCTCATCGAGCGCGAGGCGGACCAGTTCGAGCCGCATACCGTCGAGCAGGCGGACTGGGTGCTCGGCGACGCCTGCGAGGTGTCGATCCTCGAAGAGTCGGGGATCGAGGAGTGCGACGTCGTGATCGCCGCGACCGGCGACGACAAGGCGAACCTGGTGGTGTCACTGCTCGCGAAGACCGAGTTCGCGGTGCGCCGGGTGGTGGCGCGGGTGAACAACCCGGCCAACGAGTGGCTGTTCAACGACGCCTGGGGGGTCGACGTCGCCGTGTCGACACCGCGGATGCTCGCGGCGATGGTCGAGGAGGCGGTGAGCGTCGGCGATCTCGTCCGGCTGATGACGTTCCGTCAGAGCCAGGCGAACCTGGTCGAGCTCACCCTCCCCGAGGAGACGCCGCTGGCGGGCAAGGCGGTCAGCGAGATCAACCTTCCGCGTGACGCGGCGCTGGTGACGATCCTGCGTGGGGACCGGGTGATCGTGCCGCAGCCGGAGGATCCGCTGGAGCCGGGTGACGAGCTGCTGTTCGTGGCGACGTCGGACGTGGAGCCGGAGATCCGGACCGCGCTGGGGTACTGAGTTACTTCTCGGTGGCGGGCGCCTGCGCGTACTTCTCGCGCAGGCGTGCCTCGACCTCGGCGTCGGTCTCCTCGGCGGGTGCTTCCTCCGCGACGGCCTTGAGGTGCTTCTCCGACCGCCGCACCGCCCAGACGACGCTGAGCAGGCCGAGCGCGTACAGCGGGTAGCCCATCGCGATCTTCGCGAAGGCCAGCCAGCCGGTGGAATCCTCGTCGTAGAGCCAGCGCTGCACGACGAACCGGGCGCCGAAGATCAGCGCCATCGCCCCGGTCGCGATCGAATACGAGATCAGCGACTTCTTGTCCTTGCGCCAGGCTTGGCCGTTGCCGTTCAGCGCGTTCCACACCACGCCGGCGAGCGGCCAGCGCACGACGATCGAGAGCACGAAGACGCCGAAGTAGACCAGGCTCGTCCAGATGCCGAACAGGAAGAAGCCCTTGGCCGAACCGGTCCGGTAAGCGATGAACGCCGCGATCGCCACACCGAAGAACCCGGAGATGGCGGGCTGCAGCGGCTCCTTGCGCACGACACGCAGCACCGTGATGGCCACCGCGCTGCCGACGGCGGCCCAGATGCCGACGGTCAGGCCGAAGATCGCGTTCGCGATCACGAACACGATGACCGGCAGCGACGAGTAGAACAGCCCCGACAGCCCACCCATCTGTTCCAGCAGGGTGGGCTGGGGCTTTTCGGCGTCCGAGCCTTCCGGCTCTTCCCCGGTCTTCTTCTGTTCGCCGCTGGGGGCGGGTTCAGTCACGATGCGGGATCAACTCACAGTGCTCTGAAGTTCGTAATAAGGGTTGTACAGCACCTTCTGACCATCACGTTCGGCCATCCGGCCGCGCACCTTGATGGTTCGCCCGGGTTCGATACCGGGGATCCGGCGGCGTCCGAGCCAGATTAGCGTCACACCCTGTGTGCCGTCGAACAGCTCGGCCTGCAGTGTCGCGGCCTCGTTGGTCGGGCAGAGCTCCACGCTGCGGAGTCTGCCGAGCACCGTCACCTCTTGCCCCGACCGGCAGTCACAGGCGCGCTGCGCGCCGCCCGCCTCGGATTCTTCGGACAGGTCGTCGGCGTCGAGATCCTCGACGTCGCTGGTCAGCTTGCGAACCAACCGGCTGAAGTAGCCGCCGTCTTTGGCGGACATAACGGTGCTCCTGTGCTCCGGGGCCCCCGACTCGAACGGCCCGTGCGTCATCCAGCGTAACTGTGTCCACGCCAGGGAAACGGGTTTGGGAGAAGATCGCAACGTGACCTCCGCTATTCCGCCCACGACGGCAGTCGTGCTCCCCGGCACCGGGTCGGACGAAGTGTTCGTGCGCAGCGTGTTCGAGGGCCCTTTGCGGGCGCTCGGCGTCCCTCTTCTCGCCCCTCCGCCGCCCGCCGGGGGCAACCTCGCGGACGGCTGTCTGGAAGAACTCGACAGGCTGGCCGGGGCCCACGGTCCGCTGCTCGTCGGCGGCATCTCGTTCGGCGCCCACCTCTCCGCGGAGTGGGCGGTGGCCAATCCGGGCCGCTGCACCGGCCTGCTGGCGGCGCTCCCGGCCTGGAACGGCGCGGCCGGGAAAGCACCCGCGTCGCTCACCGCGCGGCTGTCCGCGGATCTGGTGGCCGAATACGGGGTGGGCGGCGCGCTGGCGAAAGCGTCCGACGGCGTCCCCGGCTGGCTCGCGGCCGAACTCGGCCGGGCATGGCGTCGTCACGGCGACGGACTGGCCGCGAGCCTGCGGACGGCCGCGGCGCACCCCGCGCCGTCGCTCGAAGACCTCAACGGGCTCGACGTCCCCGCCGGGATCGGCGCCTGCGTGGACGACCCGGTCCACCCGGCGGAGGTCGCCCGCGCCTGGGCGGACGCCCTGCCGCGCGCCGAGGTCGGCGAGTCGACGCTCACCGCCCTCGGCGCGGACCGGGAATCCCTGGGCCGGGCGACCGTGCTGGCCTGGCTGAAGGCCTACACGGCCTAGCCCTGCTGTTCCGCGATGTGCTGCGCCACGGCGTCGGGCAGCGTGATGGTCAGCGGCGTGCGGACCGGCATCGGCGCGTCGCCGCGGTCGACGATCGTGTGCCGCACGATCTCGCGCAGCACCGCGGGCGCCCGCGATGCCTGTGACTGCGGGCCCGCGATGACGCCACGCAGCATCCAGCGCGGGCCGTCGACCCCGACGAACCGCAGCGCGACGTCGCCGACGATCGCGGACAGCTCCAGTCCCCACTCCCCCATGCCGACCGACACCTTCGCGCCGTCGGCCCGCAGCTGCTCGGTGAGCTCGGTGCTGACGTCCTTCCACAGGCCGCCCGACCGGGGCGCCGCGTATCCGCTGACGGTGATCTGGCCCTGCTCGGTGACGACGTGCACGGCGCGGACGCCGCCGCTGTCCGGGTCCATCTCGACCTGGACCTGGGAACCGTCGGGCACCGGCACCTTGACCGAGCCGAGATCGATCCTCGGGATGCCGTCCTCGGGCGCGTCGGCGATGTCGAACGGGCCGTCCTCGGTCTCCGACAGCTGCGGCTCGATCTCTTCGTCGACATCGTCCCCGGCGCGGTCCTCGACCTCGGGCGCGGCGTGCCGTCCGCTGGGCTTGGCCTCGCGCTTGCGTCCGAAAATCCCCACTAGTTCTCCGTTCCTTCCCTGGCTCCGGCTCCCAGTGTGGCGTGTCCGCCCGTGGAGCCGTACCCGCCCTCGCCGCGCTCGGATGATTCGAGTTCGGCGACCTCGACGAACTCGGCCTGTTCGACCCGTTGCACGACCAGCTGCGCGATCCGGTCGCCGCGGGTGAGCACGACCTCCCCGGAGAGATCATGGTTGATCAGGCAGACGCGGATCTCACCGCGGTACCCGGAGTCGATGGTGCCGGGGGTGTTGACGACGGAAAGGCCGACGCGGGCGGCCAGGCCCGAGCGCGGGTGGACGAAGCCCGCGTACCCGGGTGGCAGGGCGATCGCGACACCCGTCCCGACCACGCCGCGCTCACCGGGCGCGAGTACGAGGTCCGAGGTGGTGACGAGGTCGGCGCCGGCGTCGCCGAGGCGCGCGTAGGCGGGGAGAGGGACCGAAGGATCGGTCCGGGAAAGCAGTACCTGAACGGTGGACACGGGCGGCGAGACTACCCTGAGCGCGTGGGTGAAAGCGTGAGCGTGGCCGAAGGCGGCGCAGTCGGGCATTCGGAACGGCTCTACGTCCCGTGGTGGGGCTGGCCGTTGCCGCTGCTGGGCGGCGGGTTGCTGGCGGCCGAGATCGACATGGGCCATCCCGGGCTGCGTGGCTGGCTGCCGTACGTGGTGCTGCTCCCCGCGGTGATCGCGCTGATGGTCTCGCTCGGCCGTTCGCGGGTGCGGGTGACCGGTGGCGACGAGCCGGAACTCTGGCTCCGCGACGCGCACCTCCCGCTGAAGTTCGCGGGCGACGTCGAGGTCATCGACAAGGAGGAGAAGCGCAAGGCGCTGGGCCGCGACGCCGATCCGGCGGCCTTCGTGCTGCACCGGGGCTGGGTCGGGCCGGTCGTCCGGGTCTGGCTCACCGATCCCGACGACCCGACGCCGTACTGGCTCTTCAGCACCCGGCACCCGGAGAAGGTGGCCGAACTGCTCCGGCACCCCGCCGCCAAGCCCTAGACACGGGAAAGGGGGCCGGCCTCGCGGCCGGCCCCCTTATTCCTGTTCAGATCCCGAAACCCCTGTCGCGCCGTCCCCTGTGCCCGTAGGCTCAGGCGCAGTCGCGGCAGATGAGCCGTCCGCCACCCTCCTCCGCCAGCCTGCTGCGGTGATGCACCAGGAAGCAGACGGAGCAGGTGAACTCGTCGGCCTGCTTGGGCACGACCTTCACGGTCAGGTCCTCGCCGGAAAGTCCGGAGAGGTCCGCGCCAGGCAGTTCGAAGTTCTCGGCGGTAGCGTCTTCGTCGACGTCCACGACGCCGGACTGGTTTTCGTTGCGCCGTGCCTTGAGCTCTTCCAACGAGTCTTCGGCCAGCTCGTCGGCTTCGCTGCGGCGCGGAGCGTCGTAGTCGGTCGCCATTTGTCCCTCACCCCTGCGATGCTTCGATGTCAGATGGCCCGGACCCGCGAGCGCGTGGCTCGTGAGTCCTTCGTGCCGCTGGTTAACGTCCCAGCGCCCCTGTTTGTGCCCGGCCGGGCAGTGAGCGAGGTCTCTCTTTTGCGCCTCTTAACTGCCGCCTGAGCCCGCGAAGGGTAGCTCACGCCGATACCGGCTCTGCAACGAGTCAGACATTGCCTCGAATACGTCACCCAACAGGGGGAACCCGGCTGAAAGACGCCCGTCGTCCGAATGGGTTGCCCCCGCGTCGGGAACCTCACCCCATGGGCTCGGTCGCTTGCCCGGGGTGGCTGTCGCGTGGTGCTATCCGGAGGCCCGCGCCGATGACCTTCGCGTAACGCATAGGCTGATCGGACACGACGGTGAGTTCAAGCACCGTCCGGGGATCCGGGCTTTGGGGAAGGGACTGGCAGGTGGCGTCGGGGAACGGCATCGGGGACCGCGGGGCGAGGCCGTATCGCCGGCACAATCCGCTGCCCGCGCTCATCGTGATCGGCGTGCTGGCGCTCGGCGCGGTCATCGTCTGGGTGAACGTCGTGACGAGCCGCAGCGATATCGACGCCGTGATCCGCTGCGATCCGCCGCCCGCCCCGCCGCAGGGCGTCACCTACACGCCGCTGACGCACGACGGGCTGGACGACCGCGCGCCGGTCCCGCCGGACAAGGTAGCCGTCCAGGTGCTCAACGGCTCCAAGGTCCGCGGCCAGGGCGGCATCGCCACCACCACGCTCAAGGAGCTGGGTTTCTCCCAGACGGTCGATCCGGTCAACGACCCGGCCTACGAGAAGGCCGAAGCCAAATGCCGCGGCCAGATCCGCTTCGGCGAGAACGGCGCGGCGGCGGCCCGCACGCTGAGCCTGGTGATCCCGTGCGCCGAACTGGTGAAGGACAATCGCAAGGACGCGTCGGTCACGCTCACCACGGGCAAGCTGTTCGGCGAGATCCGCCCGAAGGCGGAGGCACGCCAGATCCTCGACCAGCTCACCCAGTGGTCGAAGGCGCAGCAAGGCAACGGCGGCGGCGAGCAGTCCGCGGGCGGCGGTGCCCCGGTGCTCGACCAGGGGCTGCTGAAGGCCGCCCGCGAAACCCCCTGCTGATCCTCAGATCACGCCCGCGCCGGAGTCGACGAGTGCCTGACGCAGCGGTGTCGCGATCGACGGCGCCACCGCGAACGTCGCGTCCGGTCCCAGCTCGGTGTCTTCCCCCGGAAGCGACACCCGTGCTCCCGCCTCGGCGGCGATGAGCGCGCCGGCGGCCCAGTCCCACCGACCGAGCCCGTGTTCGACGTAGGCGTCCAGCCAGCCCGCCGCGACCGCGCACAGATCCAGCGACGCGGCGCCGTTGCGGCGGACGTCGCGCACCCGCGTCGCCAGTCCGGCGACGAACCGGGCCTGCTTCGTGCGCCGTTCGACCTTGTAGGCGAAACCGGTGCCGACGAGCGTCAGGTCGAGCCGTTCCGGGGCGTTGACCGACAGCGGCCGCCCGTCCAGGAACGCGCCCTGCCCGCGCGCGGCGGTCCACACGCGGCCGCTCACCGGTTCGACGACCGCGCCCGCCACCGAGACCCCGGCTACCTGCGCGGCCACCGAAACGGCGAACCACGGCAGGCCGTAGAGGAAGTTCACCGTGCCGTCGATCGGATCCACCACCCACGTCACCCCGGCACCGGCGGTCCCGCCGCCCTCCTCGCCGAGCACGGCGTCGTCCGGGCGCAGTTCGGCCAGCCGTGCCCGCACCAGTCGTTCCGATTCGTGGTCCACCGCGGTCACCACGTCGGTGTCGGCGGATTTGGTGTCCACCCGCACCTCGCGGCCCGCGTTCATCCCGGTCCAGGCCTCGTGGACCAGCTCGGCGGCCTCGCCCGCGACACGCTCGGCGACACCCTTCAGCAACGTCTCGTCAACTCCCACGTCCGCCATGTCACCACATCCGGTTAAAGTCTCCGAGGCAGGCTTCTGAATCGTGCGAGAAGGGACCACGTCCGTGGTGGAGGCGACCCGAGGTTTCGGTATCGACATCGGCGGCAGCGGGATCAAGGGCGCGCTGGTCGACTTGGTGGCCGGACAGCTGATCGGCGACCGGATCCGCATCGACACGCCGCAGCCGTCGACCCCCGAGGCGGTGGCCGACGTCGTCGCCGAGATCACCGGACAGGCGGGCTGGGACGGTCCCGTCGGGGTCACGCTGCCCGCCGTGGTCAAGAAGGGTGTCGCGCACACCGCGGCCAACATCGACCGCGCATGGATCGGCACCGACGCCGACGCGCTGTTCGCCAAACGCCTCGGCCGGAGCGTGGAAGACGTCGCGATGCTCAACGACGCCGACGCCGCGGGCATGGCCGAGATCCGCTGGGGCGACCCGGTCGCGAAGCGCGGTGTGACCGCGCTGCTCACCTTCGGCACCGGTATCGGCAGCGCGGTGTTCCAGGACGGCAAGCTCGTGCCCAACACCGAGTTCGGCCACATCGAGGTCGACGGCTTCGACGCGGAGAAGAAGGCCGCCGCGTCGGTGAAGGACAACGAGGAACTGTCGTATCCCCAATGGGCGGAACGGGTGAACAGGTATCTCACCGTGCTGGAAAACCTGATCTGGCCGGACCTGTTCATCGTCGGCGGCGGGGTCAGCAAGAAGTCGCACAAGTGGGTCCCGCTGCTGGACATCCGCACGCCGGTCATCGTCGCGTCCTTGCAGAACAACGCGGGCATCGTCGGCGCGGCGGCGGCGGCCGCGGAAGGCATCGAGCACTGACACGCACGAGCTGACATCCGCGCTTCGGATGTCACTTCGGCGGGTCGCACGGCGTGTCGCGCCCGCCGGTCGGTGATCCGCGCCGCGACGCTGTCCCGTATCGTCGTTACAATGGAACACGGCCCACGGCGGCGGCACTCACGAGAACGTGGGAAACCGCAGGCCGGAGGGTGTCCCCCGAAGTTTGAGGCAGCCGAGACCATCAAGTCTCGGCTCGTCATGATCGACCGCTGCGAAAGGGCGTAAGTGGCAGCCGCAAGAACCGCAACCCGAAGCGGGACGAAGACAGCGACCGCAACCGGCGAGCCGGCCGACGAGGCAGCCACCGGCGAGGCGAAGCCCGCTGCGCGCAAGACCGCCGCCAAGGCGGCGGGCGCGAAGAAGGCCCCGGCGAAGAAGGCTCCGGCCAAGAAACCCACCACCAAGGGCGCCAAGACCGAAGACGGCGAACCGGAAGACGGTCCGGTCGACCTCGACGAAGCCGACCTCGAAACCCCGGATCTTTCCGATCTGGAAGAGGTGGAGGTGGACGTCGTCGACGCGACGGTCACCGAGGAGACGGAAGAGGACGCGGAGTCCGAGGAGGACGTCGAAGAGACGCCCCCCCGCGGACGTCGCACGACGACCGACAAGAACGCCGGCAAGACCTCCGACAACCCGGACTTCGTCTGGGACGAGGAAGAGTCCGAGGCACTGCGCCAGGCCCGCAAGGACGCCGAGCTCACCGCTTCGGCCGACTCGGTCCGCGCGTACCTCAAGCAGATCGGCAAGGTCGCCCTGCTGAACGCAGAGGAGGAGGTGGAGCTCGCCAAGCGCATCGAGGCCGGGCTCTACGCCGCCGAACGCGTCCGCAACGCCGAGGAGGAGGGCGAGAAGCTCGTCACCCAGATGCGGCGCGACCTCAAGTGGATCGTCCGCGACGGCGAGCGGGCGAAGAACCACCTCCTGGAGGCGAACCTCCGGCTCGTGGTGTCGCTGGCCAAGCGCTACACCGGTCGAGGCATGGCGTTCCTGGACCTGATCCAGGAGGGCAACCTCGGTCTGATCCGCGCGGTCGAGAAGTTCGACTACACCAAGGGCTACAAGTTCTCCACGTACGCCACCTGGTGGATCCGTCAGGCGATCACCCGCGCGATGGCCGACCAGGCCCGCACCATCCGTATCCCGGTGCACATGGTCGAGGTCATCAACAAGCTCGGCCGTATACAGCGTGAGCTGTTGCAGGACCTCGGCCGCGAGCCCACGCCCGAAGAGCTCGCGAAGGAAATGGACATCTCCCCGGAGAAGGTCCTCGAGATCCAGCAGTACGCCCGCGAGCCGATCTCGCTCGACCAGACCATCGGCGACGAGGGCGACTCGCAGCTCGGTGACTTCATCGAGGACTCCGAGGCCGTCGTCGCGGTCGACGCGGTGTCGTTCACGCTGCTGCAGGACCAGCTCCAGTCGGTGCTGCAGACGCTGTCCGAGCGTGAGGCGGGTGTGGTGCGGCTGCGGTTCGGCCTCACCGACGGCCAGCCGCGCACGCTCGACGAGATCGGCCAGGTGTACGGGGTGACCCGTGAACGCATCCGGCAGATCGAGTCGAAGACGATGTCGAAGCTGCGTCACCCGTCGCGTTCGCAGGTTCTGCGCGACTACCTGGACTGATCCCGGTCACGCGAAAGGTCCCGTCACCGCTCTGGGGTGACGGGACCTTTCGCGTTCGGTCCTCTGGTCGCGGTCCTTGCGCGTGCAACTACCGCAACCAGAGGACTAACCGCGGCCGGTCAGGGTGGTCCACGGGACGTGCACGGTCACCCGCTCCCGAAGTTGCTCGTTCATCAGCCAGAGTTCCCCGGTCGCCGGCCAGTACGACAGGTTCTGCGAGTTCACCGGCGCCTTGCCGCCCAAGCGGGATGTCGACGTGCCGCCGACCCCGCCGTGCAGGCACGACGGATGGTCACCGGGCACCCCGGCGTACTCCGGGCAGACGCCGGTCATCACGAAATACCCGTTGCGCGCCACCGCGCCCTGCATTCCCCACACCGGCGACACGAAGCCCTCCTTCGCGTGCACGGTCCCGTCGGCCGACAGCTTGGGCAGCCCGGTCGCGCGGTCGAACGGCCACCGCAGCACCCGGCTGCCCGCCCCGTTGGACACGTGCTCCGAGGTCACGATCGAACCGTCACCGTGGTCGAACGACATCGTCGAAAGACATGGCCGCGGCCCGGTCGCGGTGGTGCAGGTTCCGCCGCCGGGATACCAGAACGCGCCGATCTGCGGCATCGCGTAGTCGTAGAAGGCCGCGTGGTACTTGCCGTCCGTGCCCTTCCCGACGACGCCGGAGCTGTCGTCGACCTTCCAGAAGTGTCGCGTGTCGAACACCCGCACCACTCCCCCGGTGGTCGCGACGAACAGCCGGTTCCCGATCCACGTCATCCCGTGCCCGTGTCCCGGCATGACGGCGAAGTTGTCGTTCGACGTCGGTTCGACGAGCAGCACGTGCCGGTAGCCGAGCCCAGCGGCGTCCACAAAAGACAGCCGGACCATGGTGTCGCCCGGGGTGTGCCAGGACGTCGCCACGACCCGTTTGCCGCCGACCTTCCCGGTCACCGCGTCGGCGTCGCCGGAACCGGTCAGTCCCTGCGGGATCCAGTCGTTGGTCTTGTCGTCATTGCCGTTCTCCCAGCAGAATCCCGCCGGTTTCAGCGCCGCCGCGAGATAGGTGCCGTGGCACAGCGGACGGCCGGAACGGTTGGCCGACGAAAGGATCTCCGGCAGGCCGCGCGGCGCGAGTTTCGTTTCCAGCGCGGCGATCCGCGCCCCGTAGGTGTCGAAGGCCGAACCCGGCGTCCAACGGTAGCCGTCGACCGTGGCCGCGTCCATCCGGGGAAAGGCGACCGCGGCGGACGCGACCCCGGGGATGAGCGCGAACACCAGCAAGAGCGAAGCGAGCAGTCCCAGCTTCTTCATGGCATGAGCCTGGAGCCGTCTCGTACACGTTCGATACAAACCGCTCCCCGTCAACGGGTTTCACTCCTGCCTGAAGGGCGTTGCGCGGCACGGCTCGCGATCACCAGACTCCAGGAATGTCGAAGAACCGGGCCTTTTCCCTCCTCACCTTGGTGGCGGCCGGCGCGTCACTCCTGTTCGCGGCCGCACCGATCGCCGCCGCGACCCAGGACGTCGCGGCGGAAGCCTGCTCCGCCGGCTATGTCGAATGGGACCCCGACGAAGGCAACGGTGAGGGCTGGTCGAGGTGCCAGCCTCCCTACACCGTCGCATTCCATCGCGTCTTCCTCTTGTGCTACTACGACGGCGACAAGGTGAGCCCATGGGTGAGGCCGTGGCAGGAAGCCAGGGTCACTTGCACGAACGGCAGTGGCGCTTACGGCGCCGTCACCTCGACGCGGACGTCCTGAACCCAGCGGAGGGCCGACAGGTAGTCACGGATCGCGGCCCGGCGCCGATCGGCGTTGCGAAAGCCACTTTCGCAACGTTGAAGGTTGCGAAAGTGGCTTTCGCGACATCGTGTCGGGGACGCCGCGGGGTGCCCGGGTCGTGAGTGACGATTCGGGTCCGCACCCTCATCGCCACTCAGGACACCGAGAGTCCGCGCTCCGCCAAGGATTCCTCGACACGCAGCCGTTCGATCCCGCGGTCGAAGCCCTCCGGCAGGGTGTCCAGCCGGTGCTCGACCTCGACCTCCCGGCAGGCCTCGACGAGCAACGCGTCGTACGCCTGCCGGGTGCCGTACCGGCGGGCGGCCGAAGCGCCGGAAGGGAGTTCCGCCAGCAGCCGGTGCACCCGCCGGAGATCGGCGGCGAGTTTCTCGATGGGCGGCCCGGCGGGCGCCTCCGGTTCGCGACGGCGGCGCCACCATCGCAGGACGGCGGGGACCTTCAGCGCGCACCAGAAAAGGACCGGCGGCGCCACGGCGGCAGCGGTGTACAGGGCGACAGGCCCGGTGGCCATACCTCAGGGTAATCCCGCGCGGAGGGCCCGGAGAAGTCGCGAATCCGGCTATATTCGCGACGTGCTGACCGAGAGCTACCGCTACCCGGACACCGGCGACCACGTCACCGGGGCGTTCATCCGACGGCACGAGCCCTACCCCGGCTACTGGACGGCGAGCGAGGACAAGGCCCTCGGGAAGATCGCCGAACGACTCACCGGAGCGCGGACCGGGGTCAAGGCGCTCGACGCCGGCTGCGGCGAGGGCCGCCTCCTCCCCTGGCTCGCCCGGTTCTCCGCCGACGTCACCGCCGCGGACCCCGACCCGGACAGGCTGGCGAAGGCACGCGAGACCGTCGTCGAGGACACCGTGCTCGCCTTCACCGTCTCGCCGATCACCGAGCTGGGCGGCGGCCCGTACGACCTCGTGGTCTGCAGTCACGTCATCCAGCACGTGCCGACCTCGGACGTCACGCCGATCCTGCGGCGGCTGGCCGAGGTGACCGCACCCGGCGGCGTGCTCGTGCTTTCCTACAGCCGGTCTCCGATCGGCCAGGGCACGTTCAGCCTGGACAGCGTCGGAGACGGCGCCGAGGTCCGGTCCCGCCGTGTCTCGCGCGAAGAGTTCGACAAAGCGTTGCGGGACGGCGAGGGCCCGGCGCTCCCGATCCGCTATCTCGACCCGGACGAGGTCGCCGCCGACGCCGCCCAGGCGGGCTGGCGGACCGAGTGGGAGTGGACCTATCACGTCCTCGACGACCTCGGTCCCGCCGACGAGCACGTCGACCGCGACGAACTGGTCAACGCGTCCGGGCCACTGCGCCGCCACCTCGGCCGGGACCTGGTCGCCCTGCTGCGCCGCGAACCCGCATGACCGCACTGCTCCTCACCTTCGCCTGGGCGGTCCCGCTGTCCGGGCGCGAGGCGGAGAAGGTCCTGGACGGCGGCCGGGACCGGGGCCTGCTGACGCATCTCGACGGCGACCTCGGTGACGAGTGGGCGGCCGCGGAGAACTTCCTGGCCGGCTACACCACCCCGCCGCGACGCCGGGTGCTGCGCAAACGCACCGGCGGTTCACGGCTCGCGATCCACCTCGGGGCGGCGGACCTGCCGTGCGAACTCGTGGTCACCTGGCATCCGGCCTACCACGCGATGACGCTGATCCTCGCCACCTCCATCACCGGCCTGGAAGACAGCCGCCCGGCCGCCGAGTTCGACCTCGCCATCGCCATCCTGCAAAGCCTCCAAGGCCGCGAGACGGCGAACGGGAAGGACGGGCTGCACGGCAGCTACGGGGAGAAGTCCTTCCCCTCGCTGCTCAAGGCCGTCACACATGTCTTCGAGGACCTGACCAAGGGCTGCGAGCTGACCGAGGGGCTCAGCCGCAAGGGCTGGT
Organism: Amycolatopsis sp. cmx-4-19; assembly: GCA_049998115.1. GTDB lineage: Bacteria > Actinomycetota > Actinomycetes > Mycobacteriales > Pseudonocardiaceae > Amycolatopsis. The sequence continues at coordinate 19,047 of JAEBEO010000010.1, forward strand.
GCGTCGAGGTGCGGTCCCACGACGGGCATCCGCCCGCGCACCGGGTGGCGGCCGATCCCCGGCCGTTCTACGGGATGGCGACCGGCGACGAGGGCTGGCGGTTCGTGCCGCGCGAGGTCGCCCGCGACGCGCTCGGCCCGGCATGGGGCACGCGGTCCTTCGTGGCCGCCTACCCGATGGCGGGCGGGATCGTCTGCCTCAACAGCAAGGATTCCGACTACGTCGACCAGCAGGGCGAGCTGATGCGCGGCCCGTTCGGCGCGGCCGACCCGTACTTCGGCATCGACAGCGACATCGGCGGCCTCGACCACGGGATGCTCTTCATCCTCGAACGGGTCCTCATCCGGATGGCGCTGGCCGACCAATGGCTGCGCAACGCCCAGCGCGAGATGCGGGCGCTGGCGGCGAAGAAACCCGCGAGCCGCACCCGCCTGCTCCGGGGCTCGCTCGACGACATCCTCGAAATGCTGCATTCGGTGCTGCCACCCGAGGTCGACTCGCTGGAGCGCCGCCTGGTCACCAGCATGGGCGTGGAGCGGATCATCGCCCAGCTCGACCGCCAGGCCGAGGCGATGGACGAGGAGACCCGCTATGCCTACGAGAACACGGTGAGCGCGCGGGTCACGCGGCTCACCGTGGTCACCGTCGTGCTGACGGTCGTCACCATCGTCCTCGGGGTCCTGCAGGTGATCGTGTCACTCTGAGCGGCGGCGCTGCTTGCGGGCCCGCTCGGCGAACAGCACCCCCACCCCCGCGGCCACCATCAGCGCGCTCGCCACGATGTGCGTTCCGGGCGGGAGCACGTGGAGCTGGACGAACCAGCTCGGGTTGGTGTTGCCCAGCAGCCGGTTGATCAGCCCGCCCCCGCCCTGCACCAGCAGCAGGATTCCCAGCAGTTCGATCATCGTCGCGCCCCTTCCTCGACCCTGTCGTCCTTGGGGGAGAGGCCCTGCCACAGCGGTCCGGTGGCGAACCAGATGGCCGTCACGACGCCCAGCCTCGGCAGCCAGCCCCACAGCGGCGCGACCTGTTCGGTGTCGCCGACCATGGCGATCAGCAGGAGCAGCACCCCGGCGGCGAGCCCGCAGGCCAGCACGCATTTGAACCACTCGCGCCATTCGGTGCGCAGCTTCTCCCGGCCCCTCGGCTTCGGCGGCGGAGGCGGCCCGCCCGCGAACCGGTGGGCGAAGCGCACATCGGCCCACTTGATCATCGAGTGCCCGAACGCCACGCTGAAGCCCAGGTACACCGCGGCGAGGCCGTGCACGAAGTTCGCCGTGGCGCCGTTGCGCAGGTCGACGACCGTCGCGACCAGCACGACGAGGTCGATCACCGGGGTGAGCAGCAGCAGGACGGCGCTCGTCCGCTTCAGCTTGAGCAGATAGCGGGCCACCAGGCCGGCGACGATGGCGACCCAGAAGCCGATCTCCCCACCGGCGACCACCGCCGCCATGGGGTTTTCCGCGATGAAGTCCCAGATCTTGTTCACGCCCCGAGTCTGACCCGCGAGGGGAGCCACCACATCGGCGTACCGCAGGAGATGCCCGTCATAAGTTAGGAGGACACCGCCGCGCGTCCCGGTGTGCTGGGATGGACGGGTGCCCTCGCTAGTCCCGCGCCTGAATCACCTCGCCGAGTGGAAACAGGACCTTGCCATCGCCTTCGCCACCTGGGTGCCGGGGGTCCTGGTCTACCTGAGCGGGATGCAGGTGCTGCTCGCCGGCGTCGACGACACGCCCTTGTGGATCCGGCTGTCCGAGCTGACCGTGCTGTGCGCGCTGGAGATGCTGCGCCGCAAGGTCCCGCTGGCGCTGTTGTGCGCGCTGGCCGTGCTCGCCGTGGACATCTCGTTCGGTCCCTCGCTGCCGATCCTCGTCGTCTTCACCGACTTCCTCTACGCGACGACGCTCTACGGTTCGCGCCGCACCAGCAGGCTGATGATCGGCGTCGCCTCGCTCGGGACGATCGCCGTCGTCTGCCTGGCGTTCATCTTCTCCACGCAGTGGCGGACGGCGGTCCTCGCCGCGTTCGCACTGCTGCCCTTCCTGGTCACGCCGGTGTGGTGGGCGGCGAACGTGCGGCAGCATCGGGACATCGCCGACGGCGAGCGGGCGAACGCGGTACAGCTGGCCAAAATCGGCGAAATGGACCGGAAGGTCGCGGTGGCCGGGGAACGCTCCAAGATGGCGCGGGATCTGCACGACGTCATCGCCGGGCATCTGTCGGCGATCGCCATCCAGTCCGAGGCCGCGCTGACGATGGCCACCGCCGATCCGAAACTGTCCAGGAAGGTCCTGGAATCGGTGCGGGAGAACAGTGTGAGCGCGCTGGACGAGATGCGCGCGATGATCGGGCTGTTGCGCGCGGATCCCGCCACCGGGAACCCCGAGATCGAGGCGACCGCCCCCGCCCGGCTGGCCGAACTGTCCAAACTGGTCGAATCGGCGCGCGCCAGCGGACTGGAGGTCGAGGTCGGGTCCACCGTGGACCAGCCCCCGGCCCTGCCGGCCGCGGTCGACCTCACCGCGTACCGGATCGCGCAGGAGGCGCTCACCAACGCGGCCAAGCACGCCGCCGGCGGGCGGGCCTTGCTCGACATCGGCAAGAGCGGCGGCATACTCACCGTCGAAGTACGCAACGATCTTCGTCCCGGCTCCGGCTCGGGTGACGACGGCGGGACCGGACTCGGCCTGCTGAACATGCGGGAACGGGCCGCCGCGGTGGGCGGCACCCTCGCCGCCGGGCCGTCCGGCGGCTGCTGGCTGGTCCGCGCCGAACTGCCTCTGGAGGACTCTTGAGCGACGGGAACATCAAAGTGCTGGTCGCCGACGACCACGGCGCCATCCGCGCCGGGTTGATGATGATCCTCGGCAACGCCGAGGGCATCGAGGTGGTCGGCGAGGCCGCGGACGGCGCCACCGCCGTCCGCCAGGCGAAGGCGCTGAAACCGGACGTCGTGCTGATGGACGTCCGGATGCCCGGCGTCGACGGCATCGCGGCGACGCGGGAACTGACCGCGGAGGGGTTGTGCGAGGTCCTCGTGCTGACCACCTTCGACCTCGACGAGTACGTGCACGCCGCGCTGCGGGCGGGCGCGGCCGGGTTCCTGCTGAAGTCGGTGGAGGCGTCGCGGCTGATCGAGGCGGTGAAACTGGTCGCCGCGGGCGAGGGGGTGCTCGCGCCGCAAGTGACGCGGAAACTGATCGCCGCGTTCGCCTCGGGGACCCGGGAACCCACCGCCGTCCCCGACGGGCTCGGCGAGCTGACCGACCGCGAACGCGAGGTATTGGCCTGCCTCGGCGGCGGCTTGTCCAACGCGCAGATCGGCACGCGGCTGCACATCGGCGAGACCACGGTCAAGACGCACGTCTCGCGGGTGCTGACGAAGCTGGGACTGCGGTCGCGGGTGCAGGCGGCGATCCTGGCGCAGGAGAACGGGATCGTGCTGGAGGCCTGACGAGAGCCGCGCTCTGCCGGGGAAGCGGTGGTGCTCCCGATACCCGGCAGGTCGTGAGTGGCAAGGAGGGTTAGAACGACCTTTACCACTCACGACCCCCTCGCGAGTCCGCCGTCGGGCACCGGGAACGCCCCACCGATCTGCGAGGTGGGCGGCGATCTTCTAGCCTGACCCTCCATGCGGCGAACTCTGGACGTGGACGAAGTCCTGAAGCGACAGGACTCGGGTGAGCTGAAGCGCCGCCTGCGCGGACGCGATCTGATCGGTTTCGGGGTCGGCATCATCATCGGCACCGGCATCTTCACCCTCGCCGGGGTCGAGGCGAAGTCCCACGCGGGTCCGTCGGTCACGCTGTCGTTCGTGCTGGGCGCCGTCGTCGCCGGGATGGCCGCCCTCTGCTACGCCGAACTCGCCTCCAGCGTGCCGACCGCGGGCAGCGCCTACACCTACGCGTTCGCCACCCTCGGCGAGACGTTCGCCTGGATCATCGGCTGGGACCTGCTGCTCGAATTCGCCCTCGGCGCGGCCGTCGTTTCGCGCGGCTGGTCCGGTTACCTCACCAACCTGATGGGGCTCTCCCCCGACTGGTTCGGCGAAAACGCGAAGATCAACGTCGGCGCGGTCCTGATCATCGCCGTGCTGACGGTGATCGCCGTCGTCGGGATCAAGGAATCCGCGCGCGTGACGAATCTGCTCGTCCTGGTCAAGGTCGCGGTCTGCGTGCTGATCCTCGCGGTCGGCGTGTTCTACATCCGCGGCGAGAACCTCATCCCGTTCATCCCGCCCGCCCAGCCGCCGACCGAGACCGCGGGCGCCTTGCACCAGCCTCTCGTGCAAGCCGCGCTCGGCCTCGAGCAATCCGTCTACGGTATCGCCGGGATGGTCACCGCCGCCGCGGTCGTCTTCTTCGCCTACACCGGGTTCGAGGCGCTCGCGAACCTCGGTGAGGAGACCGTGAACCCCAAACGCGATCTGCGGGTGGGCATCCTCGGCGCGCTCGGCGTCTGCGCCCTGCTCTACATCGGTGTCTCGCTGGTGCTGACCGGGATGGTGCCGTTCGCCGAGATCGACGCGGGCGCCCCGCTCGCCGACGCCTTCGACCGGGTCGGCCAGCATTGGGTGGGCGCGCTGATCTCACTCGGCGCGGTCACCGGGCTGACGTCGGTGATGATGGTGGAACTGGTGACGATCGGGCGGATCGGCTTCGCGATGGGTCGCGACGGCCTGCTGCCGAAGAAGTTCGGCAGGACGCATCCGCGGTGGGGCACCCCGCACCGGATGACCATCGCCGGCGCGGTGCTGATCGCGGCGCTCGCCGCATTCATCCCGATCTCCGAACTCGCCGACATGGTCAGCATCGGCGCGCTCTCGGCGATGATCATCGTCGCGATGGCCGTCCCGGTGCTGCGGAAACGCCGCCCGGACCTGGACCGCCCGTTAACCGTGCCGTTCTCGCCATGGCTGCCCGTCGTGGCGGCGCTGGCCTGTCTGTACCTGATGCTCAACCTCGACGTGATGACCTGGCTGCGGTTCGCCGCCTGGCTGGTGCTGGGTCTGCTGATCTACGTCTTCTACGGCCGCAAGCACTCCCGCTTCGCCACGCCGGACGACGTCAGCTCCACAGACCTGCCGTCCTGACGGCGGCGTCGGCCCGGTCGGCCTCGGCGGTGTCGGCCACGATCAGGATCCGGCTCAGCGCCGCGGCCAGCCATTCGATCGGCTGGTCGCGCAAGCCGTCGTCCCCCAGCGACGCATAACCGTCCATAATGGACACCAGGGTGCCCTCGGCACCGATCCGCATCCCGGTCGCCAGGACGAAATGTCCTGTCGACGGGCGCCGGCGCGACGACCAGAGCGGCGGGACACCCGTGTCGAGGTAGTCGAGCAGGGCGCGCACCGGAGTGTCGTGCGCACCGAATTCGGCCGGGTCGACCTCGGCGATCAGGGCGACACGCGGCAGGTGCCCCAGCGCGGCCAGGAGCATGAAGAGCGATTGCGGCGCCCAGTTCCCGGTGGCGGGCACCGCGGCGAGCCGCCCGCCCGACATCGTCTCGATCGCCCTCGCCAAGCCCTCCGGCGTGGTGCCCGCGGGCTCCGCGACCGGCAAGGGCAGCCGATAGTCCACCCGTGACCCTTCACCGGCAGGCAGTTCCGGTGCCGGGGGCAGGACGGTGCCCGCCCGTACCGCGACCTCGTCCTGATCGACGACGTCGAACCCCGCCGCGCGGAGGGCGGCCAGCGCCGCGAACGGTCCGGCGAGCCCGCCCTTCTGCGGGAGTTCGGCCCGCGCGATCGCGACCAGACGCTCGCCGCCGGGCAACCAGCGCTGCCCGGACAAGCCGGTGCGATCGCCGTCGACTCCGGACGACATCAGTCCTCGAACGTCCACGACTGCATGACGAACTTCCCGTCCGTGCCCGCACCGGCCGCGGCGTAGGTCGCCAGCGCGGCCGTGTTGTCCGGTTCGACACCGACCCACATCCCCCGGCAGCCCCGCTCCCGCGCGAGCGCCGCCAACGCGTCGACCAGGTCACGGCCGATCCCGCGCCGCTGGTAGTCCGGGTGGACGTCGAGTTCGTTGAGGAACATCTCGGTGCCCTTGTCCGGATGTGTCACCTCGGTGCCGGTGATCATCCCCGCCGGATAGCCGTCCTCGTACGCGACCAGCAGATGGTTCTCCTCGCCCGCGAGGAACTTCTCGGAAGCCGCGCGTTCCGCGGGGCCGTCGAACAGGTGCTCGGCGGCGACGACCTCGTCGACGGTTTTCGCCCGCCGGATGTCGGCCACGTGTCCTCCCGGTTCTCGTAGCGCCCAGATCCGGTCAGTATCCCGTCCCGAGGGGCGCGGGGCCATCGGGTTAAGCGGGCGGTTCGGCCTCCGTCCGGTCACGTCGTTCCGGCGAACGCAGCGCCACCCCGGCGACCACGGCCAGCGTGCCGAGCGCCTCGGTCAGGGTCGGGACCTGCTTCAACCACAGGAAGCCGATCAGGCCAGCCGTGACCGGGAGCAGCGCGAGCAGCAGCGCGAACCGCGCCTGCCCGGCCTTGCGCAGGACCACCTGATCGAGGGCGTACGGCACGACGGTCGAAAGCACGCCGACGCCGATGCCCAGGATCAGCAGGCGTGGCGACCCCCACACCGCGCCGGTGCCGAACGCCAGCGGGGACAGCACCACGGTGCCGACGGCGAACCCGACGGCCAGCCCGTCGATCCCGTTCCCGCCGACCGCGACCCGCTTCCCTAGCAGGATGTACCCGGCCCAGGCGGCCGCCGCGCCCAGCGCGAAGAGCACGCCGCGCACGCTGCCCTCGAGCCGGACGTCCGCGATGGCGACCACCCCGGCCACCACCAGCAGCAACGCGAAGACGTCGCGCCGCGTCCGCGAGCCGAACGCCGCGACGAGGACGGGCCCGACGAATTCGAGGGCGACCGCCGTGCCCAGCGGCAGCCGGGCGATCGCCTCGTAGAAGAGCACGTTCATCCCGGCGGTGACGATGCCGAAGGTACCGGCGAGCAGGAACGTGCGCCCGGTCCACGCCGAGGGGGGTGGCCTCCGCCACGCCAGGAGGACCACCGCGGCCCCGAGGCAGCGGAGCCAGGCCACCCCTGCGGGGGAGGCGACCGAAAAGAGACCTACGGCGACGGCCGCGCCGGCGTACATGGAAATTCCGCTGAGAACGAACAAGACCGGGGCCGGAACGCCGGCGAGGCGGTTCCGGACTACTGCGATACCCACCCGCGCATGGTGCCTGACATGGGGAAAGGCTGTCCGTCGGGGAGTCTTCTCCCACGTTGCGTGATTACGCTACGGCATCCGAGGTAATTACCAGTGACAAATGAGACACCCGCACGGGAACACTTGCGGGCCGCCAAACGTCTGGAAGAGTGGAAGCACGAACACGGCGGGGCCGGGAACGAACGTTTCCGGCATCAGTGCCGAAGTGGTCGTAGCTGGATCGATGGCACCGGGTCACCGGTGCCGGGACGGAGGGAGACTCCAATGACTTCACCGACGCTCACCCGCCCCGAACTGACCGCTGCCGACCGATGCGACCGGTGTGGAGCTGCAGCCCAGGTTCGAGCCATTCTCAGCACCGGTGGCGAGTTGCTCTTCTGTGGTCACCACGCCCGCGCACACGAAACGAAGCTCAAAGAACTGTCCGCGGACATTCAGCGGTAATCACCAGTCCACGACCACCCGGCGGCCGGCTACTCCCCAGGGAGAGAGCCGGCCGCCCTGTTTTTGTCCGCCCAAAACATACATACAGCATGTATGTTAGAGGAATGACGACCAGCGACCTTCTCGGCGCGATACACGAGGCAGACCTCGACGGCACCCGGATCCGCTACCGCGATCGCGGCGAAGGGCCTCCCGTGGTCTTCGTGCACGGCCTCCTGACGAACGGCTTGCTCTGGCGCAAGGTGGCCCCTTCCGTCGCCGAAGCGGGCTTCCGCTGCCTGACCCCGGACTGGCCGCTGGGCTCGCACGAGATCCCGGTCCCCGGCGCCGACCTGAGCCCGCCCGGGGTCGCCGCCCTGATCGGGCGGTTCCTCGACGCACTGGACCTGACCGACGTCACCCTGGTCGCGAACGACACCGGCGGCGCGCTCACGCAGCTGCTCATGACCACTTCCCCGGAGCGGATCGGCCGGGTCGTGCTGACGCCGTCGGACTCCTTCGAGCGCTTCCTGCCGCCGATGTTCGCGGGTCTGAGCACGATCGCCCGGATCCCCGGCGGCACCTGGGCGGTCGTGCAGGCGATGCGGTCGAAGGCGCTGCTGAAGGCCACGAACCTCGTCTGGACGATCAAGCATCCGGTCCCGCGGCACGTCCTCGACGCGTACCTGCTGCCCAGCAGGCGGAGCGCGGAGATCCGCGACGACCTGCGCCGGTTCATGGTGGGGATCAGCAACCGGTACACCCTCACCGCCGCCGAGCGGCTGCCGTCGTTCGGGAAGCCCGTGCTGCTGGTCTGGGCGCCCGAGGACCGCCATTTCCCGCTGTGGCTGGGCCGGAAGCTCGCCGGTGTGCTGCCGAACTCCGAACTGAAGACGATCGAGGACTCGTACACCTTCGTGCCGGAGGACCAGCCGGAGCGGCTGAGCGGCATGGTGGTGGAATTCCTGCGTGCCCACGCCACGACGTAGCCAGACCGAGCGCTCGCAGTCGACGCAGTCCGCCCTGATCACGGCGGCGCGGGGACTGTTCGCGGACCAGGGGTACGCCGAGGTGCCCGCCGACGAGATCGTCCGGACGGCCGGCGTCACCCGGGGTGCTTTGTACCACCATTTCGGGGACAAGCAGGGGCTGTTCCGCGCCGTGATCGAGCAGCTCGAAACGGAGATCACCGACGAGCTCAAGGCGGTGCTCGCGGCGGAAGACGACCCGTGGGCGGCCGCGTTCGGCACGCTGAGCCGCTTCCTGGACCTGTGCCTGCGGCCCGAAGTGGTGCGGATCTCGCTCACCGACGCCATCTCGGTCCTCGGCTGGCAGGAGTGGCGTGAGCTGGAGACCCGGTACGGGCTGGGGCTGATCACGGAGATCCTGGAGTCCGTTGCCGCGGACGGACGGCTGATCGCGGCACCGATCCCGGAGCTGGCGCAACTGGTGCTGAGCGCCTGCGCCGAGGCTGCGCTGATGGTCGCACACGCCGAAGACCCCGAAGCGGCGAAGGAGAGGTCCCTCGCCGCCCTGATCGCCCTGCTCTCCGGTCTCGTGAAAGACCGCGTTTAGTCCTCTGGATGCGGTCCTTGCGTGTGCAACCACCGCATCCAGAGGACTGAACGCGACGAATTAGACGGTGTCCAGGATCATCTCGAAGGCCGCTTCGGCCGCGCCCAGCAGCTTCACGTCCGCGCCGAGCGCCGAACTCACGATCTGCGTCCCGCCGACGGCCCGGCTGACCAGGCTGCGCCGCCGGACCTCGGCCGCCACCGACCGCACGACCGACTCCGGCAGCACGGTCAGCAGGTCGCCCAGCACGACCAGCTGCGGGCCGAGCAGGTTGACCACGTTCACCAGACCGAGCGTCAGCCACTCCGCGAACTCCGAAAGCCGTTCCTCGGCGGCGTGCGGGTCGCGGGCGAGTTCACGCAGTTCGAACAGGATCGCCCCGCGCGGGGTGTCCTCGGGCAGGTCGAGCGCACGGCACAGGGCCGCCTCGCCGACCTCGGTCTCCCAGCAGCCGCTGGACCCGCAGTAGCAGGGACGGCCGCCCGGCCGGATCGCCATATGCCCGATCTCGCCGACGTACCCGGAGCCACCGCGCAGCGACGAGCCGTCCGCGATGATCCCTCCCCCGACCCCGACGTCCGCGGAGACGTAGACGGCGTCGGACGAGCCCCGCGCGGCACCGCGCAGGTGTTCGGCGATGGCGCCGAGTTCGGCGTCGTTGCCGACCAGGACGGGGACGCGCAGCACACCGCCGAGCCGTTCCCCGAGCGCCACGTCGGTCCAGCGCAGGTTGGGCGCCTCGTGGACGTGCCCGTCGGCCCGGCGGACGACGCCGGGCACGGACACGCCCACGCCGATCGGCTGCACACCGAGGTCGCCCGCCAGCATGGTGGTCGACTCGATCACGTGCGTGATCACCTCGTCGGCCTCCCGCATCCGGCCACGCAGGTTCCAGCTGTTGCGCCCGAGGATCTGGCCGCCGAACCCGACCAGCGCGATCGCCACGTGTTCGACCTGGAGGTCGACCGCGAGCACCACCGCCGCGTGCGGCAGCGGCAGGACCAGGAGCGAGGGGCGGCCCGCCCCTCGTCCCGGCCTGGGGACCCTCTCCTCGACGACACCCGCTTCGGCGAGCCCGTCGACGAGGGTCTTGATGGTGCTGCGGTTGAGCCCCAGCTCGGTGGCCAGGGTCGCCCGGGTGCTCGGGCCGCTGACGTGCAGCAACCGGAGCAGGGTCGTGCGGTTGTGCCTGCGCACCTCGTCTGGTCGTGCAACGGGTGTGCTGGTCACGGACTTCATCATTCCATGCGGACTCAGCGCGGCGACGCAGCCGCGCGGCGCCGGGACAGCGCGTCCACCGTGGCCGCCAGCAGCAGCACGAGACCGGTGACGATGTTGACCACCGCCGCCGACTGCTTCAGCAGCCCGAGCGCGTTTTCGACGACCGCGAGCACCAGGCCGCCGATCACCGCGTCGACCACGCGGCCCTTGCCGCCGAACAGCGACGTACCACCGATGACGGCGGCGCCGACCGCGAACAGCAGCGTGTTGAGGCCACCGGCTTGCGGGTCGACCGAACCGACCTTCGACGAGTAGACGATCGCGCCGACAGCCGCCACCGCCGAGCAGATGACGAACACGCTGGCGCGGATCTTCTCGACGTTGATACCGGCGCGGCGGGCCGCTTCGCGGTTGCCACCGACGGCGTAGATGTGGCGGCCGTACTGCGTGCGGTTGAGCACGTAGGTCCCGAGCACCAGCAGGGCGAGCACGATCGGCACGACGTACGGGACACCGGAGATCACGATGTTCGGATTGGGCGCGCGGTTGATCGTGAGCAGATAGGTCGCCACCGCGGCCACCACGGCGATCGCGCCGACCTTGAACAGCACCATCGGTGTCGGCTGGGTGACCAGGCCGCGTCTGAGCCGTGAGAAGTGCTGTCCCAGGCTCACCGCGGCGAATCCACCGGCGGCGGCGAGGAAGAGGATCCAGCTGCCCAAAGTGGACAGGTTGCCGTTGGCGACCTTGAACAGGACGTCCGAGGTGCTGATGCCGAGCGTGCCGCCCTCACCGATGAACTGGAGGATGACACCTTGCCAGGCAAGGAAAAGCGCCAGCGTCACGACGAACGACGGCATACCGATCTTGGAGACCAGGAATCCGGTGAGCACACCGATCGCGCCACCGACGCTGATCGCGAGCACGATCTCGATCCACGGGTTCGCCGCGGCCCCCGAGAGCACCAGCACGATGGCGAGCACGGCGAAGCCGACACCCGCCCAGATGCGCAGGATCACCCCGAGCAGCGCGGCGATCGCGAGCACCACGAGGAACGCGATGAACACGCCGTTCCCCATCCCGCCCAGCAGGTTTCCGTTGCGCACGTAGTGCATCGCCAGCACCGCGGCGGTGACACCGGACGCGGTGCCCGCGGACAGGTCGATCTCGCCGAGCAGCAGCACGAACACGATGCCCATCGCGATGATCGCCTTGCCTGCGCCCTGCGCCATCAGGTTCGCGATGTTGTTCATCGTCAGGAACGTGTCCGACAGCGAGGCGAACACGATCACCAGGACGAACAGGCCGAGCAGCGCGGGCAGCGAACCCAGCTGTCCCGCCTTGAGCCGGGAGAAGTAGTCGCCGATCGCCTCACCCGTTGACATCGATGTCGTGTCGATGCCGAAGTCCGTGATGGCCGCCGACGAGTTCAGCGTGGAGGCCGCCGACTTGCCCCCCTCCGGCGAGGCGGGCTTTGCAGGTGTCTCAGTCATTTCGGGTTCTTTCTCACTCACAGGACAGCGGCTTCGGGGCGGGCAAGGCCGAGGTCGCCGGAGCGGCCGGCGGTGATCAGTTCCACGACCTGGCCGTGGGTGACGTCCTTGGTGTGCACGTTGGCGACGAGACGGCCGAGGTAGAGCACCGCGATCCGGTCGGCGACCTCGAAGACGTCGGCCATGTTGTGGCTGATCAGCACCACTCCGAGGCCCTGTTCCGCGAGGCGGCGGACGAGGTCGAGCACCTGACGGGTCTGCGCGACACCGAGTGCGGCGGTCGGCTCGTCGAGCAGGACCACCTTCGAGTCCCAGAGCACGGACTTGGCGATGGCGACGGTCTGCCGCTGACCACCCGAGAGAGCCGAAACCGGGGTGCGGACGGACTTCACGGTCCGGACCGAGAGCGAAGCGAGCGTCTCGCGGGCGGCCTTCTCCATGCTGGCCTCGTCGAGCAGCCATTTGCTGCCGCGTTCCCGGCCGAGGAACATGTTCTGCACGATGTCGAGGTTCTCGGCCAGTGCGAGGTCCTGGTAGACGACCTCGATCCCCAGATCCGCGGCGTCACGCGGGCCGTGGATGTGCACCGGCTTTCCCTGGAACTTCACCGTGCCCGAGTCGTAGCCGTGGATCCCGGCGATCGACTTGACCAGCGTGGACTTGCCGGCACCGTTGTCGCCGACCAGCGCGGTGACCTCACCGGCCCGCACGTCGAAGTCCACGTCGTGGAGGACGTGGACCGGTCCGAAGCTCTTGTTGAGCTGCCTCAGTTCGAGGATGGGTTCACTCATGGGGGTTTCTCGAATTCTCCCGGCTGGGTACCGGGCCGGGACGCGTCGTCGGGGAGCGCGTCCCGGCCCGGTCGTCTGGGTTTACTGGGTCAGGAGATACCGAGCGCCGTGCAGGCCGCGGCCAGGTCGCCACCACAGATCTCGGACGCCTTGACGTAGCCCTGCGTCACGACCTCCTTGACACCGTCCTTGGTGGTCAGCTTCGGCTCGAGGAGCACGGACTTGACCTCGCGGTTGCCCTTCGGGTCCTTCGCCTTGGCGGTGGCCAGCGCGTCGGCGCCCGCCTTGTCACCCTTGGCCAGCAGGACGGCGAGCTTCGCGGCGGCTTCGGCCTCTTCCTTGATCGGCTTGAAGACGGTCATGTACTGGTCGCCGCGCAGGATGGCCATGAGGCCGTCCGCGGTGGCGTCCTGACCGGTGACCGGGACCTTGCCGTTGAGGCCGTTCTTCTTCAGCACGGTGATGACCGCGCCGGCGAGACCGTCGTTCGCGGCGACGACGCCGTCGACCTTGCCCTTGTTGTCGGTCAGGATCTGCTCGAAGGTCTGGCCACCCTTCTGGTTGTCCCAGTTGTCGATGGCCTGCTCACGGACGAGCTTCAGGTCGTTGCCGGCGAACTTCGGCTGCAGGACGGACTTCTGACCGTTGGCGAACAGCGTCGCGTTGTTGTCGGTCGGGGCACCCTCGATCATGACGACCTCGGCGCCCTTCTTGTCCTTCAGCGCGTCGGCGAGGCCCTGGCCCTGCAGCTGTCCGACCTTCTCGTTGTCGAACGAGACGTAGTAGTCGGAGCTGCCGCCGAGGTTCAGGCGGTCGTAGTCGATCGTCGGGATGCCCGCGGCCTGCGCCTTCTTGGCGACCGCCGAACCGACCTCACCGTTGATGGCGGCGATGATCAGCACCTTGACGTTCTGCGCGATCATGCCGTCGGCGAGCGTGGTGAACTTCTGGACGTCGCCCTGGGCGTTCTGGACGTCGGCGTCGAAGCCCGCGTCCTTGAGCGCCTTGGTCAGGAACGGCTTGTCGAAGGACTCCCAGCGCGCGGAGGTGGCGGTCTCCGGGAGGATGACGCCGACCTTGCCCCCGGCGGCGGCACCACCCGGGGCGGGGGCGGACTGCGAGGAGCCGCTGGTGCCCGAGTCGGCGGAGTTGGCGCCACAGGCGGAGAGCACCAGGCCGGCGCCCACCGTCGCGGCGAGGAGGGTAAGGGTTCTGCTGCGCATCCTCGTTCCTTCCGGATCTTGCTCGCGGGCGGCGGATCCTTCGGACCGGTCGCACCATCGCGCATATGTTGTGGGCGACAACATATGCCGCCGAAAGGGTTTCGCGGAAGACAGCTGAATCGATTAAGACTCATCAAATGGACACGGTTTGGCAACGTGGCCGTAGCAAAACGTACGAAGTCTAGGTCCGTTGACAGTGTGACCGCCACCACTTACGCAGGGTGATCAACCCAGCTGAGCGGCTTGGGTACGGACTGGTCACCAGGAACGCAGGGTGACGATCCGCTCTTCGAGCTGTTCGACCGTCGCCATCGCGGTCGGCGGCCCGCCGCAGGCTTTGCGCAGCTCGTTGTGGATCGCGCCGTGCGGCTTCCGGGTCCGGTGGTGGTGCACGCCCACCAGCGCGTTGAGCTCCTTGCGCAGGCTGCCGAGCCGTTCGCTGACCGACTGCGGGCGCGCGACCGGCGCCTGTTCCTCGGCCTTGGGCTTGCGCCGCTTCTCGTCGGCGACCTGCTCCTCCTGCCGCTTCCGCAGCAGGGCGCGGACCTGGTCCGGTTCGAGCAGGCCGGGCAGCCCGAGGTACTCCTGCTCCTCGTCGGAACCGGAGAACACCGCGGTGCCGAACGAGTTGCCGTCGTAGATGACCTGGTCGAGTTCGGCGGAGGCACCCAGCGAGGTGAACGCCTTCTCCTCCTCGCCGGGTTCGTCCTCGGTGCGGTTGGCCTGGGCCAGGAGTTCGTCGTCCCAGCCCTCCTTCTCGCGATGCGGCTTGCCGAGGACGTGGTCGCGCTGGGCCTCCAGCTCGCTGGCCAGTTCCAGCAGCACCGGCACGCTCGGCAGGAACACCGAGGCCGTCTCGCCCGGTTTGCGCGAACGCACGTACCGGCCGATGGCCTGCGCGAAGAACAGCGGGGTCGACGCGCTCGTGGCGTAGACGCCGACCGCGAGGCGCGGGACGTCGACACCCTCGGACACCATGCGGACCGCGACCAGCCAGCGGTCGGTCGAGTCGGCGAACTCCTTGATCCGCCCGGACGCCTTCGGATCGTCGGAGAGGACGACCGTCGGGGTCTGGCCGGAGATGCGTTCCAGGATCTTGGCGTAGGCGCGCGCGGAGTCCTGATCGGTGGCGATCACCAGGCCGCCCGCGTCGGGGATGCCGTTGGCGCGCAGCTGCGCGAGGCGTGTGTCGGCGGCCTGCAGCACCGCCGGGACCCACTCGCCCGCCGGGTCGAGCGCCGTGCGCCAGGCCCGCGCGTTCTGTTCGGCCGTGAGCGGCTCGCCGAGCCGCGCGGTGAACTCCTCCCCCGCGCTGGTGCGCCAGGAGGCCTCGCCGGAGTAGGCGAGGAAGACGACCGGCCGGACGACGCCGTCGGCGAGCGCGTCGGCGTATCCGTAGGCGTGGTCGGATTTGCTGCGCTGGAAGCCCGAACCGTCGGGCTCGTAGGTGACGAACGGGATCTGCGAGTCGTCGCTGCGGAACGGCGTCCCGGTCAGCGCGAGCCGCCGGACGGCGGGCGTGAACGCCTCGCGGATCGCGTCGCCCCAGGACTTCGCGTCGCCGCCGTGGTGGATCTCGTCCAGGATGACCAGGGTCTTGCGGTTCTCGGTGCGGACGCGGTGCAACGTCGGATGCGCCGCGACCTGCGCGTAGGTCACCGCGACACCTTGGTAGTCACGCGACGTGGCACCGGCGCCGTTGCGGAAGTTCGAGTCGATCGCGATCCCCGCGGCCGCGGCGGAGGCGGCCCACTGGTGCTTCAGGTGCTCCGTCGGCGCGACGATGGTGATCTTCTCGATGGTCCGGTCGCTCAGCAGCTCGGCGGCGATCCGGAGACCGAACACCGTCTTGCCCGCGCCCGGCGTCGCGACGGCCAGGAAGTCCTTCGGTTTCTTCGTCAGGTACTTCGTCAGCGCACGGCGCTGCCAGGCACGCAACGGGCGGGCGGTGCTGTCCTTCGCCGCCGGAGGCGCGCCCAGCTCGCCCCGATCGCGCTCGACCGTTTCCGACATGCCGGTCACCTCCTCCCTCATCCGAAAGTCCTGTTCACCGCCGTTCGACAAGCGAAAACCCCCACTTTGGTATCCGGCCGCGACGCCGGCGCCTGAGGTGAGGGCACTCCGGTGAGCCTACCTGCCGCGCCCGTGGAACGCCGGAAGCGCCACCCCCGTTGTCGGTTTACTCACCTGGAAACCAGGGGTGTCGAGCCGAATGCCAGGACATGGGCCATGCTGGACCCCGTCAAGGGCGCTCGGCGCTGGCGGAGGAGCTGCATGAGCGAGGAGAACGGCCGTGAAGCGGCCGCCGAGGTGACGAAGGTCCGCAGGGGCCCGTTGCGCCTGCTCAGCCGCACGCTCGACAAGGCGTGGGAAGGCAACATCTTCTCCGAGGCCGCCGAGGCCGCGTTCTGGCAGACGCTGTCGCTGCCGCCGCTGCTGCTCGGTCTCCTCGGCTGCCTCGGTTTCGTCGGCGACTGGTTCGGCCAGGAGGTCGTGACCGCGGTCCACGACCGGATCATCACCTTCAGCAAGACGATCTTCAGCGACAACGCCGTCCACGACATCATCGAGCCGACGGTCAACAGCATCCTGTTCGTCGGCAAGGGCGAGATCGTCTCCATCGGTTTCCTGATCTCGCTGTGGGCCGGTTCGTCGGCGATGTCGTCGTTCGTCGACGCGATCACCGTGGCGCACGACCAGTACGGCGTCCGCAACGACGTCTGGCAGCGGATCTTCGCGCTGCTGCTGTACCTGGCCGGGCTGGTCATCCTGGTGGTCGGGCTGCCGCTGCTGGCGATCGGGCCGGACCTGCTCCCCCAGTTCTTCCCGACGGACTGGCGCGACACGGTGTCGTACTGGGTCGGCACGCTGTACTACCCGGTGCTGGCCGTGATGATCGTGCTGGCGCTGACGACGCTGTACAAACTGTCCCTGCCGCGCAGGCTGCCGTGGCACCGCGGGCTGCCGGGCGCGATGCTCGCCATGGTGGTGTTCCTGCTCTCCAGCATCGGGCTGCGGATCTACCTCAACTGGATCACCAAGACCGGCTACACCTACGGCGCGCTCGCCGCGCCGATCGCGTTCCTGCTGCTGATGTTCTTCATCGGGCTCGCGGTGGTCGGCGGCGCGTACTTCAACAGCGCGATCCAGGAACTGTGGCCCGCGAAGGCGACCAAACGCCAGCGCCGGAAATGGCGGCGGTTGGAGATGGAACGCGCCGGCGAGCGGATCCGCGCCGAAGAGGGCCGCAAACTGTGGGAGCGGACGACGGTCCCGCTCCGGCGCCCGAACGGCGCTTCCGAGCCGGAACAGGAATCGGAACAGTCCGTGAACAAAGAACCGCACAGCGACGCCGACCAGGTGACAGAGCGGCGTAGTTGACATCGGATGGAGCAAAACCTCATCCCGAAGTCGTAGTCCGATTCCACCCGTAGTGTGAATCCAGTCCACCCTCCCCCGTGAAAAGCTCGCGGTATCCCGAACGTTCCCGAGTGCCTTTCTGGGGGATCCCGTCATGTCCACGCTGGCCAGGCTGAGCCTGCGCAACCGAAGTCTCATCGGGCTGCTCGCCCTGGTGGTGATCGGCTTCGGCGCCTTCGCCCTGCCGCAGCTGAAGCAGCAGCTGTTCCCGTCGCTGCAGTTCCCGCAGGCGCAGATCATCACGCCGTACGCGGGCGCGTCGCCCGACGCCGTCGACCGGCAGGTCACCGAGCCGCTCGAAGGCGGTCTCCAGGGTCTGAAGGGGCTCGAAGAGCTGAACTCGACGTCGGCGGAGGGGCTGTCGCGGATCACCGCGCAGTTCGAGTTCGGCACGGACATCGACGCCGCCGTCGGGCAGATCCAGCGCGTCGTCGACGGGGTCAAGTCCCGGCTGCCGCAGAACTCCGAGCCCACCGTGTCCGCTGGTTCCACCGACGACCTCCCGGTCGTGCTGCTCGCCGCCGGGACCACCGGTGACCCGCAGGCGCTCGCGCCCGCGCTGACCGGGGAGGTCGCGCCGGAACTGCGCAAGATCGAGGGCGTCCGCGATGTCGAGGTGACCGGTGCGCGCCAGCCCCGGGTCACCATCGCGCTGGACTACGCGAAGCTGGCCGCGGCGGCCGTCGACCCGTCGTCGATCGCCACCACGCTGCAGACCGCCGGTGCCGCCGTCCCGGCCGGGACGCTGACCCAAGGCGACAAGACGCTCACCGTCCAGGTCGGCGGCGGACCGACCACAGTGGACACGATCAAGGACCTCTACCTGACGCCGTCGGCCACCCCGGGATCGCGACCCGGTGCCCAGGCACCGAAGCCGGTGAAGCTCGGCGAGGTCGCGGACGTCCAGGCCGGGTTCGCCCCGGCGACGTCGATCACGCGGACCAACGGCAAGCCGAGCCTCGGGTTGTCGATCACCATGGTGGAGAACGGGAACGCGGTCGCGATCTCGGATTCGGTGCGGGACAAGCTGCCCGGGCTGTCGAAGAAGATCGGCGCCGAGATGAGCGTCGTGTTCGACCAGGGCACCCCGGTCAAGAACGCGATCAGCGGGCTGACCACCGAAGGCCTGCTGGGGCTGGCGTTCGCGGTCATCGTGATCCTGTTGTTCCTGCTGTCACTGCGGTCCACCCTCGTGACGGCGGTGTCGATCCCGTTGTCGGTGGTCGTCGCGCTGCTGGCGTTGTGGACCGGCGACCTGTCGCTGAACCTGCTCACCCTCGGCGCGCTCACCATCGCCATCGGCCGGGTCGTCGACGACTCGATCGTGGTACTCGAGAACATCAAACGACATCTGGCGTACGGCGAGGAGAAGGAACGCGCCGTCCTCGACGGCGTGCGCGAGGTGGCGGGGGCGGTGACGTCGTCCACGCTGACCACGGTCGCGGTCTTCCTGCCGATCGCCTTCGTCGGCGGTTTCGTCGGCGAGCTGTTCTCGCCGTTCGCGATCACGGTCACCGTCGCGCTGCTGGCGTCGCTGCTGGTCTCGCTGACGATCGTGCCGGTGCTCGCGTACTGGTTCCTCAAGCCGCCCAAGACGCCCGCGAACGAGCGGGAAGCCGAACTCACCCGGCAGGCCGCGGAGGACAAGGAACGCCGCGGACCGCTGCAGCGCGCCTACGTGCCGGTGATCCGGTTCGCCACCCAGCGCCGCGTCACCGTCGTCCTGCTGGCACTGATCATCTTCGGCGGCACGGTCGGGCTGGCGTCGCGGCTGAACACGAACTTCCTCGACCAGTCCGGCGGCACCACGCTGAACCTGTCGCAGAAGCTGCCACCGGGCACCAGCCCGGAGGCCAAGGAGAAGGCCGCCGGCACGGTGGAGCAGGCACTCGCCGCCGAACCCGCCGTCGAGACCTACCAGGTGAGCATCGGCGGGGGAAGCTTCTTCGGCGGTGGCGGCACGGCGACCAGCATCCAGGTCACCGTCGCCAAGGACACCGATCTCGACGCCCTTTCCGACCGGCTGCGCGGCAAGCTCACCGGACCGGACCTCGGCGAGGTCAAGATCGGCGCCGAAGCGGGCGGGTTCAACTCCGACGGGGTTTCGATCACCGTCACCGCACCCGACGAGGCTTCGCTGAAGCCGGCCGCCGAGCAGGTCCGCCAGGCCCTGTCCACGGTGCCGGAGCTGACCGAGGTGACCAGTGACCTCGCGCAGGGCTCGCCGCGCGTGCAGGTCGAGGTCGACGCCGCCAAGGCCGCCGCGAGCGGGCTCTCGGCGACGACGATCGGCCAGATCGCGAACCAGGCCATCGCCGGCCGCACGGTGACGCAGTTGCCGGTCGGCGGGCAGCGCACGGACATCGTGCTGCGGGCGGGCACGGCCCCGGTGTCGGTGGACGCGATCAAGGCGCTGCCGATCCCGGGTGCCACCGGCGTCGTCCGGCTGGACACCGTCGCGAACGTGTCCACTGTGGACGGCCCGGCCGCGGTGCACCGCACCTCGGGTGAGCTGAGCACCACGGTCACCGCCAAGAACACCGGCGCGGACCTGGCCGCCACCACGAAGGCCATCCAGTCCAAACTGGACGGTCTGACCTTCACCGGTGGCGCGGCGTACAAGCTCGGCGGCGTCAGCGAAGATCAGCAGGAGGCCTTCGGGAACCTGTTCCTCGCGTTGCTGGCCGCGATCGCGATCGTGTACCTCATCATGGTGGCGACGTTCCGCAGCCTGATCCAGCCGCTGATCCTGCTGGTGTCGATCCCGTTCGCCGCGACCGGCGCGATCGGGTTGCTCCTGGCCACCGGCACCGCGCTGGGCCTGCCCGCGCTGATCGGCATGCTGATGCTCGTCGGCATCGTGGTGACGAACGCGATCGTGCTGATCGACCTGATCAACCAGTACCGGGCGTCGGGGATGACCATCGCCGACGCGGTGGTCGAGGGGGGCAGGCGACGGCTGCGGCCGATCCTGATGACCGCGGCCGCGACCATCTTCGCGCTGGTCCCGATGGCGCTGGGGCTGACCGGCCAGGGCGGGTTCATCGGCCAGCCGCTGGCGATCGTGGTCATCGGCGGGCTGGTCAGCTCGACCCTGCTGACGCTGATCCTGGTGCCGACGCTGTACACGATCGTCGAGACGCGGAAAGAGAAGCGTCGCGCGAAGAAGGAAGCCAAGCGAGGACGTCACTCTTCGGAAGCCCCGGCTTCCGAGACCCTGACACCCGAGCCGACCTCGTAGGCGCCTCGTGAGTGGGTAGGGACGGTTAGAGCCAACCGTGTCTTTGGTACCTACGTCGGGTTGTTGGTCAGGCACGTTGCGCAGGTGAGCGGAGCAGCGGCGGGAGGCATCGGTCAAGCGGGTCGTGAGTGGTAAGGGTCGTTAGCACGTCACTTACCACTCACGAGACCTTCCGGAACCGCCAGGTCTTGCTGTCGAACGCCACACACCAGCTCGGCGACAGCACGACGACCCGCAGGGTCCCGTCGGCGGCGACGTCGATGCCTTCGGTCTCGAAGTTCCCGCTACAGGTGCTCTTCAGGGGCAACTGACCGAGCGACGTCACCCGCCCGGTGACGTCGGAACCGCCCACCGCGCCGGAGAGGTCCACCTGCAGCAAGGGTTTGGTCGTCCCGAACAGCGAACCCTCGGGATCGTCGGACGAGCACAGCAGGCGCGTCGCGGTGACGAAGTCGCAGCCCTGGATGTCCCGCACCGGCCGGTCGAGCCGGATCGCGGAGGCGTACGGCAGGTTCACCGCCGGGTTCGTGTGCGCGACGCCGGGCATCGGGTGCACGAGGAGCCGGTCCATCGTGCCCCATTCGCCGGCCACCATCCAGCGCGCGTCGGGGGTGACGGCGGCGAACGAGTTGTTGTTCGCTTCCCACGATTCCAGCGTGTGCGTGTAGTTCGCCCACGTGCCGTTCGGGGCTTCGACGCGGAAGAGTTTCGCGCCGCGGTCGTCGCGTTGGTACGGCTCGACGTACCAGCCCTGGGCCGAGCCAGGGTCCCCGACGTGGTTCCAGCCTTGCGACGAGAGCGCCACCGGGACGGTCGTGATCCCGGTGTAGCGGTAGGTCGTCCCGGAGGGCCGTTCGATGGTGGCGAGGCCCTGCCCCTCGTCTAGTGGGCGGGCGTTGTCGGAACCGACCGTGGTCCAGCCAGTCACCGCCTGGGCGGCGGCGGGTAGCAAGACCGCGACCGACGCGGCGATGGCGAGCACGATCCCGGTTCTACGCATGAAGACTCCGTCCCGGCGGGTTTTCGCTGGCGGGTATTGAATTACCAGCGAAAACCGGGCCGGGCAGCCACCATGTGAAGGATTTTCAGATTTTGTCCGGTTTCGGACACCGGACGGTCGGGTGTCAGTCGCCCGGCTTGAGACCGTCGTAGATCTTCTTGCAGTCGGGGCAGACCGGCGAACCGGGCTTGGCCGACTTCGTCACCGGGAAGACCTCGCCGCACAGCGCCACCACGTGCGTGCCCATGACCGCGCTTTCGGCGATCTTGTTCTTCCGCACGTAGTGGAACATCTTCGGCGCGTCGTCGTCGGTGCCGTCGGTGCCCTCGGGACGGGTATCCGGCTTCGGAAGGGTCTGTGTGCTCACCCCTCCATAATGCCCCAAAACCTCCTGCGCACACCGGGGACCTGGCAGGATCTCGCCCATGTTCCAGAAGGTGCTCGCGACATTCGGCTCGGGCGGAGCGAAGATCGACGCCCGGCTGCTCGACCGCACGGTCTCCCCCGGCCGCCCCCTGCGCGGCGAGGTCCTGCTGCTCGGCGGCGAAGTCGATCAAGAGATCAACAGTCTCTCGGTCACCCTGCTCGCCCGGGTCACCCTGCCGGACGGGCGCCGCCCCGGCGTCGAGGACCTCGAATTCGGCACCCAGCAGCTGGCGGGCAACGAGCGGATCGGCCCCGGCCAGCAGGTCCGGATCCCGTTCGAGGTCGCCCTGCCCTGGGAGACACCGGTCTCCAGCGTCTTCGGCAAACCGCTCCACGGGATGGCCGTCGGCCTGCAGACCAGCCTCGACATCGCGAACTCCGTCACCGACCCGGTCGACGTCGACGGCGCCGCGATCGAGCCGCTGCCCGCGCAGAAGCGCATCCTCGACGCCTTCAGCCGGATCGGCTTCGTCTTCCGCGAGGCCGTCCTGGAACGCGGCCGGATCGACGGCGCCACCCAGCAGCTGCCGTTCTTCCAGGAGATCCGCTTCACCCCGTCGCCCCGGTTCACGGCCGTCTTCACCTCGGTGGCGGTGACCTTCCTGTCCTCGCCCGCCGAGACGCAGGTCGTGCTGGAGGTGACCAAACGGGTGCGGGTGTCCAAGAGCGGCGGGTTCGGCGGACGCGGGCAGGAGTTCCTCGGCCTGTTCAAGGTCGACCACGCCGCACTCGAACGGGTCGACTGGGAGCCGCAGATCGAGGGCTGGCTGCACGAAGTGGCCAAAGCGCGCGGGATCTTCGACTGATGGACTGGCCGACAGCGATCGCGAGGCTCGGCGGCGACCATCTGATCGCCGCCGTCGCCTGGAGCGACCTCGAAACCCGCTACCGCGAACCACACCGGCGCTATCACGACCTCCGGCACGCCAAGGCCGTCGCTCGCGACAGCGGGGCTCTCGCCGTCGCCTTCGGCCTGGGCGCCCGCGAACGAGCCCTCGTCGCCATCGCCGCCTGGACACACGACGTCGTCTACGACGCCCGTCCCGGCGAGGACGAACGGGCCAGCGCGGCCTGGACCCGCGACGAACTCACCCACGCCCGGGTCCCGGAGGCCGAGATCACCCGCGCGGAGGACCTGGTCCTGTGCACGATCACGCACGCCGCCCCGGACGACGACCTCCTCGCCACCGCCCTGCTCGACGCCGACCTCGCGGTACTCGGCGCCGACAAGGCGACCTACGAGGAGTACGCGAGCGGCGTCCGGGAGGAGTACTCGATCTACTCCGACGAGGACTGGCGGGCCGGTCGCTCCGCCGTCCTGACGAACCTGCTGGACCGGCCACGGCTCTACCGCAGCGAGATCGGGCGGGCACGCTGGGAGAGCAAGGCGCGGGAGAACCTCGCGGACGAACTGACCCGATGGCGTGACACGGACCCACATCACCGATGATGTTCGTTCGTGACTCCGCGACTGTCCCTTCACGAAGAGGTCGTCTCCGCCCTCGCCGACGGTGACCCCGTCGTCGCGCTGGAGAGCACCATCCTCTCCCACGGTCTCCCGCCCGGTCGCAACCTCGATGTCGCCCGGCGGCTGGAGAAGGTCGTGCGGGACGGCGGCGCCGTGCCCGCGGCCATCGCCGTACTCGACGGCGTCCCCCTGGTCGGGCTCACCGGCGAGCAGCTGGAACGCGTCTGCGCGCCCGGCGCGGACCTCGACAAGCTGTCCCTGCGCGACATCGGCCCGGCCGTCGGCCTCGGCCGCTCCGGGGCGACGACGGTCGCGAGCACCGCGGCACTGGCCGCCGCGGCCGGGATCGGCATGTTCGCCACCGGCGGTCTCGGCGGCGTGCACCAGGGCGCGGCGCGGAGCTGGGACGTCTCGGCCGACCTCGGCGTGCTCGCGAAGGTGCCGACCACGGTCGTCTGCTCCGGCGTGAAGTCGGTGCTCGACATCGCGGCGACACTCGAAATGCTGGAGACCAACTCGGTGCCGGTGCTGGGGTACCGCACCCACGACTTCCCCGCGTTCTACCTCCGCTCGTCCGGCTTCGAGGTGCCGTGGCGGGTCGACGACGCCGCACAGGCGGCCGCCGTCATCGCCGCGCACCGGCGCCACGCCGATTCCGGTGTGCTGCTGGCGAACCCGATCCCCGAAGCGTCCGAAATGGACAGAGAACTGCACGACCGGCTGCTCGCCGAAGGGCTGGGACTCCTGCGGGCGCAAGGGGTCCACGGCAAGGACGTCACACCGGTACTGCTGGAGCACTTCCACACCGCCAGCGGCGGCGTGAGCCTCGACGCGAACGAGGCGCTGGTGCTGTCGAACGCGGAACTGGCCACCCGGGTGGCCGTCGCGCTCGCGGGGAACGCGGCATGAGCGGGATCGTCGTCGTCGGCGACGTCGGTCTCGACGTCGTCGCGCGGCACGAAGGCCCGATCCCGCACGGCGGCGACATCCGCGCGAAGGTCCACTTCACCAGCGGCGGCGCGGGCGCGAACACCGCGCTGTGGCTGCGGGACGAGGGCGCGGAGACCACACTGATCGCGCGGATCGGCGACGATTCCGGTGGCCGCGTGGTGAAGGGCGAACTGGAGTCGGCCGGGGTCCGCTGCGCGTTCGCGGTCGATCCCGAAGAGCCGACGTTCTGCGTCGTGGTGCTCGTCGACGGCGCCGGTGAGCGGAGCATGCTCGCCGACCGCGGCGCGAACGCGCGGTTCAGCCCCGAGGACATCACCGAACAGGCGCTGAGCGGGGCGAGTCACCTGCACCTCTCGGGCTACGTCCTGCTGTATCCGACGTCCCGGCCCGCGGCGCTCGCCGCGCTGGCGGCGGCGAAGAAGGCCGGGCTGACGACGTCGGTCGACCCGCAGGCGGCGACGCTGATCACCGATCCGGCGCAGTTCCTCGACGACGTGCGCGGCGTCGACCTGCTGATGCCCAACACCGGCGAACTGGTCGCCCTGACCGGGTCGAGCGATCCGGAGGCGGCGAAGGAACTGCTGGACTACGT
This sequence comes from Amycolatopsis sp. cmx-4-19, assembly GCA_049998115.1. Taxonomy (GTDB): domain Bacteria; phylum Actinomycetota; class Actinomycetes; order Mycobacteriales; family Pseudonocardiaceae; genus Amycolatopsis. The sequence continues at coordinate 44,064 of JAEBEO010000010.1, forward strand.
GGGCGAGGTCGTGGTCACCGCCGGTCTCGACGGCGCCAGCTGGGTGGACGCGGGCGGCACCATCACCTCGGTGCCGTCGCAGCCCGCCGACTGCGTCGACTCCACCGGTGCCGGGGACGCCTTCGACGCCGGGGTGCTGGCGGCGTGGCTGCGCGGCGAATCGACCGTGGAGGTGCTTCGGGCCGGTACGCGGCTGGGTGCCCGGGCGGTCGCGAAAGTAGGCCCGCAGCCGTAAGTCTTGGGGCTCGTGAGTGGTGAGGACGGTTAGAGCCAACCGTGTCTTGGGTACCTACGTCGGGTTGTTGGTCAGGCACGTTGCGAAGGCCACTTTCGCAACATCTGCGCAGGTGAGCGCGCAGCGGCGGGAGGCATCGGTCAAGCGGGTCGTGAGTGGTAAGAGTCGTTAGAACGTCACTCACCACTCACGAGGCCCGGCGTCAGCCGCCTTCGATGACCTGGTGGTTGCCGCCCTCGATACGGGTCGGTTCGGCCTGGTACCGGTTGACGGACTCGCTCTTGCGCGGCGGCCGGTCGTTGGCCACCAGGACGGCGATCCACGGCAGCGGGATCGAGATCGCGATCAGCGCCAGCGCGAGCCACCAGGTCTCGTAGAAGATCCCGGCGAGGATGAGGCACGGGATGCGGAACGACATCATGATGATGTACTTCCGCTTCCGCTTGGCGAGCTGCTCTTCGTAGGACGGGGCGGCTTCGGTGATCAGCACCGGAGCGGGTTCCCTCGGTTCGGGACCGTGGGCGGGCGCGTTCACAGCACCACCTCCGGCTTCCATGCTCCCACTCGCCGGGCTCATCCGACACCCGGGTGGGTGAGCCGGTGCCAAGCCGCGACCACCAGCGCTTCGACCCCGGCCGCGAGCGTCGGATGCGGGATCGGCGCGAAGAGCGGCGAATGGTTCGACGGGATGTCCTGTTCGAACCGGCCGGCCGTCATCGCGGAGATCACCTTCTCCTCGTCCAGCCCGCCGATCAGCCAGAACACCGACGGTACGCCGGCCGCGCGGCCGAACTCGCTGAAGTCCTCGCTGCCGGTGACCAGCGGCGCGGGCAGGACGCGGCCCTCGCCGAAGTGGTCTCGGAAGGCGGCGGTGAGGCCTTCCGTGGCCTTCTCGTCGTTCTCGGTGACCGGGAAGGCGCCGATGCGCTCGATCTCGGGCGGTTTCGGCGCGCCCGCGGTGGCCGCTTCGCCGTGCACGATCCGCTCGACGGCCGCGACGACCTTCTCCCGCACCGCCTGGTCGAACGACCGGATGTTGACTTCGAGGACGGCGTGGTCGGCGATGATGTTGTGCGCGGTCCCGACGTGCAGCGAGCCGACGGTCACCACCGCCGACTCGGTGGCGGAGATCTCCCGCGAGACGATCGTCTGTAGCTTGAGCACCACGGACGCGGCCAGCACCGCGGGATCCACGGTGGTCTCCGGCCGCGAGCCGTGCCCGCCCCGGCCGTACAGCGTGACGCGGAGCGCGTCGGTGGCCGCCATGATCACCCCGGGCCTGGTCAGCACCCAGCCCGCCGGACCGGGGACGACGTGCTGGCCGAGGACGACGTCCGGTTTGCCCGCGGGCTCGAAGACGCCGTCGCGGACCATCCCGAGGGCGCCGTCCCCGGCCTCCTCCCCCGGCTGGAAGACGACCATCAGCGTGCCGGACCAGTGCTCGCGCCCGGCCGACAGCAGCGCGGCGGCGCCGGAGAGCCAGGTGGCGTGCATGTCGTGGCCGCAGGCGTGCATCACCGGCACGTCGCGGCCGTCGGCGTCGGTCCCGCGTGCCTTGCTCGCGTACGGCAGGCCGGTCTTCTCCTCGACCGGCAGCGCGTCGATGTCGGCCCGGAGCAGCACCTTCGGGCCGGGCCCGTTGCGCAGCACGCCCAGGACGCCGGTGCGCCCGATGCCGGTGTGCACCTCGTAACCGTCGGCCTCCAGGCGCCGCGCCAGTTCGGCGGCGGTGCGGGTTTCGGCGAACGACAGCTCCGGGTGCCGGTGGAGGTCGGTGTACAGGGCTTCCCATCCGGGCAGCGCCGCCTGCAGCGGTGCCAGGACACTCTCGAGGCTCACGACCTCATCCTGGCAGTATTACCCACCGTGAGCACACGAGCGGCCCTCCCCGAACTGTCCGACGACGTCTGCGCGAGGTTGCGGGACGCGTTCCGCCGGACGGGTTACGACGCCGACGGCGTGGTCGACGCCCTCGGCGCCACCCAGAACGCACTCGGCCGGGGCGAACCCGAACCGGCCTACCGAGCCACCCGCGACGCCGGCGACCTGGGCACGCTGATCCGGCTGTTCCTCCTGGGCTCGACCGAGGCGGAGAAGGACGTCGAGGCCGCTTTCTCGCCGCTTTCGACGGCCGACGCCGTCACCGCCACGCTGCTCGTCCCCGAGGACGGCGGCTACCGGGCCGGTCTCGACATCCGCCCGCACGGCGACGACGACGGGTCCTGGTGGGTCGTTTCGGATCTCGACGCCGACGTCCTCGGCCGGACCGTGCCCGAGGACCACGTGCTGGGCGTCGGGCACGCGTCGCTCAGCCTGATCCGCGCCACCGCCCGCCGCGAGGTCGGCAGCCTGCTCGACGTCGGCACCGGCAACGGCGTCCAGGCGCTGCACGCCGCCCGGCACGCGAAGAAGGTCACCGCCACCGACCTCTCGGCCCGCGCGCTGGCACTCGCCGCGGCCACCTTCCGGCTCAACGAACTGGACGTCGAACTCCTCCAAGGTGAATGGTTCGCCCCGGTCGCGCGGCGCCGCTTCGACCAGATCGTCTGCAATCCGCCGTTCGTGGTGGGTCCGGCGCGGGTGGACTACACCTATCGTGACTCCGGTCTCGCCGGTGACGACGCCAGCGCGCTCGTGGTGCGGCAGCTGCCCGGCTTCCTCACCGACGGCGGCACCGGCCACCTCCTGGCGTCCTGGCTGCACGTCGAGGGCGAGGACTGGGGCGACCGGGTGACCCGCTGGCTGCCCGCCGAGACCGACGCATGGTTCGTGCAGCGGGACATCGCGGATCCGGGCCTGTACGTCGGCACGTGGCTGCGCGACGCGGGGATCGACCCCCGTTCCCCCGAGGGCCGCGCGAAATCCGGCGCCTGGCTGGACTGGTTCGCCGAGAACGACGTCCAGGGCATCGGTTTCGGCTTCGTCACCCTCAGGCGTGCTTCCGGGCAGACGCCGACGATCGTCTGCGAAGACCTGCGTCAGGCCTACGACGACCCGCTCGGCGCCGAGGCCTCCCAGTGGCTGGACCGGGTGGAATGGCTTCGCGCCCACGGGGATTCGCTCCTCGATGTCCGTTTCCGGGTCCCGGAAAGCGTCCTTCTGGAGACCGTCGCCGAGCCGGGCGACGAGGGCTGGGCGACGACCGTCGAGCGGCTGCATCGCACCGACGGTCCCGGCTGGTCGCACGAGGTCGACGAGCTCGCGACGCGACTGCTCGCCGGTTGCCGGGGCGCGCTGCCCCTGGAGGACCTGATCATCCTCCTGGCGGCCGCCCGGGGCCTGGAACCGGAGGAACTGGCCGCCGCCGCGCTGCCCGTCGTCCGCGAACTGGTCCGCCACGGCATGCTCCTCCCGGCGTCCTGATGCGCGCGGTGGTGGCGAGGGTCACCGAAGCGAGCGTGACCGTCGGCGACGAGGTGACCGGCGCCATCGACGAGCCGGGATTACTGGTACTGCTGGGAATCCACGTCGACGACGACGCGGACAAGGCCGCCACCATGGCACGCAAACTGCACGAAGCTCGCATACTTCGCGACGAAAAGTCCTGTGCCATCACCGGCGCTCCCCTGCTTGTCGTAAGCCAGTTCACCCTTTACGGCGATACCCGCAAAGGCCGCCGTCCCTCGTGGACGGCGGCCGCCCGGCCGGAAACCGCCGAACCCCTCGTCACCGCCGTCGTCGACGCCCTGCGCGAACGCGGCGCGCGGGTCGAAACCGGCCGGTTCGGGGCCACGATGGCGGTCCGGAGCGTGAACGACGGTCCTTTCACAGTCCTGATAGAGGTCTAGACCACTTCTCCTTCTCCCGGTCGCGGGCATTCTCAGGAAAAGCTCAGGGTTGGTCGAGCAACGCCGCAGGTCAGCCAGCCGTCTCCTGGATAGCGGCCGGGAACGTTTTCGGACCTCCCGGCGTTGAGCCCAGTGTCCAGCCAAGCTGGGACGGCAAGGAGTAGCGGGTTTTCCACAGGGCCTGCTACGCCGAGCCGGATCCGGCGGACATATCGCAGCACGTTCAGCCCGTGACCGGGGAGGCAGAATGTCAGTCCAGACTCTCGAACGCGAAGCGCGCGGGATTCGCGAGCGCCGCATCCCGGCGCAATCCACCCAGGAGCCGTTGAGCGCGGGGGCGCTCACCGACGCCGACCTCGACGCCCAGAGCCCGGCCGCGGACCTCGTTCGCGTGTACCTCAACGGAATCGGCAAGACGGCCCTGCTGTCCGCCGCCGACGAGGTCGAGCTGGCCAAGCGCATCGAGGCGGGTGTGTTCGCCCAGCACATGAAGGACACCGCCGAAAACCTGACGCCGAAGCGGCGCTCCGAGCTGGCCGCCCTGGTCCGTGACGGCCACGTCGCGAAGAACCACCTGCTGGAGGCCAACCTCCGCCTCGTGGTCTCGCTCGCGAAGCGCTACACCGGCCGGGGGATGCCGCTGCTCGACCTGATCCAGGAGGGGAACCTGGGTCTGATCCGCGCGGTGGAGAAGTTCGACTACTCCAAGGGGTTCAAGTTCTCGACGTACGCCACCTGGTGGATCCGCCAGGCCATCACCAGGGGGATGGCCGACCAGGGACGCACCATCCGGCTGCCGGTCCACCTGGTGGAACAGGTGAACAAACTGGCCCGCATCAAGCGCGACCTGCACCAGCAGCTCGGCCGGGACGCCACGCACGAGGAACTGGCCGCCGAATCGGGCATTCCGGCGCACAAGATCTCCGATCTGCTCGACCACTCGCGTGACCCGGTCAGCCTCGACATGCCGGTCGGCACCGAGGAGGACGCCCCCCTCGGCGACTTCATCGAGGACTCCGAGGCGACCGACGCCGAGAGCGCCGTGATCTCCGGTCTGCTCCAGGACGACCTGCGCCGCGTGCTCGCGACGCTGGACGACCGGGAGTCGCAGGTGATCCGCTTGCGCTACGGCCTCGACGACGGCCAGCCGCGCACCCTCGACCAGATCGGCAAGTTCTTCGGGCTCTCCCGTGAGCGCGTTCGGCAGATCGAGCGAGAGGTCATGTCGAAGCTTCGTCAGGGTGAGCGGGCCGACCGCCTGCGTGCCTACGCTTCGTAGTCCCACTGCGCCTTTCGGCGCGGTGAAATCGACACCCGTTCGGCAGCGTTGACTTATGACCTGGGTCACGGGACCGTTCGTGCAGGTAATAAGTCTTCGCGGTCGGGTGTTCGCGCCCGGATCGCTTTCCCCGGGAGGTCGGGTCCGTCGGGGTGGGCCCGGCCTCCCGAACCATTTGTGCGGCGCGGCGACAAATTGCCATGCGGGAATTGCACTCGGTCCCGGTGGTCGTGAGTGGTAAGTGCCGTTCTAACGGCACTTACCACTCACGACCCACTCGCGCCGGCGCTCTCCGGCAGTGGCCCCGGTTACTTCAGCCGCGGCCTGTCCGGCCCGACGCCCGGGCTTGGGTACCGTGGGCGGGTTCCCGATGCCGGCAAAGGAGCCTGCGCAGTGGCGCCCACCACGTTCCAGCACACTGAAGTCCTTCCGCTCGCGAAGGACACCCACACCGAGTACCGGCTGATCAGCACCGAAGGTGTCGAGGTCGTCGAGGCCGCGGGCCGGAAGTTCCTCAAGGTCGAGCCCGGGGCGCTGACCCGGCTCGCCAAGGTCGCGATCACCGACATCCAGCACCTGTTGCGCTCGTCACACCTGGCGCAGCTGCGGGCGATCGTCGACGACCCGGAGGCCAGCGGCAACGACCGCTTCGTCGCGATGGACCTGCTGCGCAACGCGGCGATCTCCGCCGGCGGCGTCCTCCCGATGTGCCAGGACACCGGCACCGCGATCGTGATCGGCAAACGCGGCGAAGGCGTGCTCACCGGGGCCGACGACGAACGCGCGCTCTCGCGGGGCATTTTCGACGCCTATCAGGAGTTGAATCTCCGCTATTCACAGATGGCGCCGACGAATTTCTGGGATGAGCGCAATACGGGCACCAACCTGCCCGCGCAGATCGAGCTTTATCACAAAGACGGCCAGGGCGACCCGAGCTATGAATTCCTGTTCATGGCCAAGGGTGGCGGCAGCGCGAACAAGACGTTCCTCTATCAGGAAACGAAAGCCGTCCTGAACCCGAAGCGGCTCGCGAAATTCCTCGACGAGAAGCTGCGCGGCCTCGGCACCGCCGCCTGCCCGCCGTACCACCTCGCGATCGTCGTCGGCGGTACGTCGGCGGAGTTCAACCTGAAGGTCGCGAAGCTGGCCTCCGCCCGCTACCTCGACGACCTCCCCACCGAGGGTTCCGAGCTGGGCCACGGTTTCCGCGACGTCGACCTCGAACAGCAGGTGCTGGAGATGACGCGCCAGTTCGGCATCGGGGCGCAGTTCGGCGGCAAGTACTTCTGCCACGACGTCCGCGTGATCCGCCTGCCGCGCCACGGCGCGTCCTGCCCGGTCGGTGTCGCCGTCTCGTGCTCGGCCGACCGTCAGGCCAAGGCGAAGATCACCGCCGACGGTGTCTTCCTGGAGCAGCTGGAGCGGGACCCGGCGCGGTTCCTGCCGGAGGTCACCGAGGACGACCTGTCCGACGAGGTGGTGACCGTCGACCTCAACCGCCCGATGGCCGAGATCCGCGCCCAGCTCTCGCAGCTGCCGGTGAAGACACGCCTGTCGCTGACCGGCCCGCTCGTCGTCGCCCGCGACATCGCGCACGCGAAGATCGCCGAACGACTCGACGCGGGCGAAGAGATGCCTCAGTACCTTCGCGACCACCCGGTGTACTACGCGGGCCCGGCGAAGACTCCCGAAGGCTACGCGTCGGGCTCCTTCGGACCGACCACCGCGGGCCGCATGGACTCCTATGTCGAGCAGTTCCAGGCCGCCGGCGGCTCGCTGGTGATGCTGGCGAAGGGCAACCGGTCCAAGAAGGTGACCGCCGCCTGCGACGAGCACGGCGGGTTCTACCTCGGCTCGATCGGCGGCCCGGCCGCGCGGCTCGCGCAGGACTGCATCAAGAAGGTCGACGTCCTCGAATACGCCGAGCTGGGGATGGAGGCGGTCTGGAAGATCGAGGTCGAGGACTTCCCCGCGTTCATCGTCATCGACGACAAGGGCAACGACTTCTTCGAGGCCACCTCGGAACCGGTGCTGCAGATCAGCTTCCGCTGACGGCTCCTCGCCGTGCCGTGAAGGCCTCCTTCCCTACTTTGAGGGTAGGGAAGGAGGCCTTCACGGACTTTCGAGCCTTACCGCATCTGCTTCAGCACCACGGTCCGCTCCCCCAGCGGCGCCGAAAGTGCCACCGAGATCACCGGATGCCGGATGTCCATGGTGCACATCTGGCCGGTCTGGCCCTTCAGTTCGGTCAGGTTGACGGTGACCCGGTTCCCGTCCTGCTGCGCGGCCTCCGCGGTCGCGTGCCCGCAGCCGCCTTCCTGGCCGCGGATGTTCAGGATCGTCCCGCCGTTGCTGGTGTACACCTCACGGGGATAGTCCGTGGGGAGCGCCGTCGCGTCGAGCTGCTTGTCCGGCAGCTTCGTGCTGCCTTCCGGGACCTCCTGCCGCGGTGCGCCGGGCACGCCGGGCTGGATCCCCGGCGAAGGCGAAGGCGACGAGGAGGGCGGTGCGGACGGCGAAGGCGGCACGGTACTCAGGGTGCCGCTACCGGGTCCGGCCGCGGGTTCCGCCGCCTGGTTCTGCGCCCCGCAGGCGGATACCGCAACGACGATCAGGCCAAGGCCGATGACATTCGTTAAGTACCTCATGCGGCTAGGACGGAACGAGGCCGCCGCGGGGTTGCACACGATCTCACCCCGCTTCCAGGACCACGGGCCGCGGCCCGATCGGCTCGGCGAGCTGCACCGGCAGGACGGCGTAGCGGATGACCTGCGGGCACATCTGCCCCGGCTTGCCGTGCTCGATCTTCACCGTGATCACGACCCGCCGCGGGTCCTGCTCGGCGAGGTTCGCCGTCGCCTCGTCGCAGCCGCTCAGCTCGACGTGCACCTTCACGAGCGCGCCCTCTTCGGCGCTGACCTGTCCGGCGGGCACCTTGGACGAGTCGACCTGCGACGGCGGCAGCATCCTGTCCGAGGGCGGCGGGCCCACGGTCGGCCGCGAAAGCGGTGGTTTCGCCACCGGTGGGCTGGCGGGCAGTGAGGTGGGCAGATCCGACGGTGTGGTGACGACGGGTGGGGTGCTCGTGTTCGCCGGTGCTCCCGGGCCGCCCGCGCCGCAGGCGGCCGTCGCGGCGAGCACGAGCCCCGCGCCCAGCGTCTTCGCTGCGTTCTTCATGGCGGCTGGACGGAACGAAGCGGGCAAACGGTTGCATCACCGTTGTGCCGCGCGGCCGCGGGCCAGTCCGAGGATCACCACCCCGGCGAGGGTGGCGGCCAGCAGCAGCACGGTGCTCGCCGAAGCGAGGAACACCTGTCCCCGGTCCGTGAGCGCGAAGATGCTCGCGGGCAGTGTCCGCCAGTCCGGCGGGTACAGCATCATCGTCGCGCCCAGTTCGCCCATCGACATCGCCAGCGCGAGACTCGCGGACGCCGAGATCGACGGCATCAGCACCGGCAGCCGCACCCGCAGCAGCACACGGACCGGTGAAGCGCCGAGACTCGCCGCCGCCTGCGCCAGCAGCGGGTCCATCCGGGCGATGGCCGCGGACACCGTGCTGTAGGAGAACGGCAGCAGGATCATCACGTGTCCGAGCAGCACGATCCAGCGCGTCCCGTTGAACGCCAGCGGAGGACGGCTGAACGCGACCAGCAACGCCAGGCCCAGCACCACCGACGGGACCGCGATCGGCAGGTGGAACAGGGTGTCGACGACCTTCCTCAGCCGGGGAGCCGCGGACTGCGCGGCGAGCGCGGCCCAGGTCCCCAGCAGGACCGACACCAGCGACGCGACGACACCGGTCTGGATGCTCACCGCGAGGCTCGCGAACGTCTCCCCGGACAGCGCCTGCGTGAAGTTCGAGCCGGTGAGCGCGCCCGGCAGCAGGCCCGTCCAGTTCCCGGCGACCGACGCCAGCACGATCATCAGCAGCGGCGCCAGCACGATCACGACGAACAGCACCGCGAACACCGCCCACAGCAGGATCCGGCTACGCCTCGTCCACAGCAGCACCACGGCCTCCCTTCGTCAGTCGCCGGTAGGTTCCGTACAGGGCAAGGGAGAACACGACGTTGACCACCGCGATGACACACGCCTGCGGGAAGTCGAACGTGACGATCCCCTTGCCGTAGACCAGCATCGGCAGCGTCGTGACGTCCTTGGCACCGAGGAACAGCACGATGCCGAACTCGTTCATCGCCAGCAGCATGGTCAGGCAGGCGCCGGAAGCCAGTGACGCCCACGCTTCCGGCAGGATCACCTGACGCAGCACGCGCCCGGGTTTCGCGCCGAGGCTGGCCGCGACCTCCATCTGCGCCGAAGACACCTGGCCGAACGCGGCGAGCGCGGGGCGCATCACGAACGGCGTGTAGAAGGTGATCTCCGCCAGCAGGATCCCGAACGGCGAGTACAGGAACCCGCCCGCGCCGAGGATCCCCGCGCTGCCGTAGATGAAGGTGAACGCGAGCGCGATCAGGAACGACGGGAACGCGAGCACGGTGTCCACCAGCCGCGACAGCGTCCGCGCGCCGGGGAACGGCACGAACGCGATCACCAGCGCGAGGAACGTCCCCAGCACCACGCACCCCGCGGTGGCACCGAGCGCGAGCGCGACCGTCTTCCAGGCGGCGTCCCGGAATTCCGCCGAGCCCAGGACGTCCAGCCACACCGAAAGGCCGAACTCGCCGGTCTTCGATTCCAGGGACTGGAGGACGACCAGGACGAGCGGGTAACCGAAGAAGCCGAGCAGGACGAGCACCGGTGGCAGCAGGAGCCAGCCGTGGCCCGGCCCCTTCTCCCGCCGCCGCGCCGGTGTCGACGCGGCGGCCGGCGCGAGGCCGGTCATCCGACGCTCACCAGCGGGCAACCGTCCGGAATGGACACACCGACCCGCTCCCCCACGTTCGGGAGGCCCTCGACGTCCGGCACCTCGGCCCGGACCTCGCCGCCGCCGTGCGCGAGTTCGAGATCGAGCCGGAAGCCCGTGCCACGCCACTGGACGCCGCGCAGCACCGCGGGCAGCGCGCCGGGGGCGTCCACCGCGGTGACGCCGATCCGGTGGGGTCGCACGCCGAGCGCGACCGGCCTCCCCGCCCGGATCGCCCCGGACGGGTCGGCCGCCAGTTCGCGGTCACCGAGCCGGACGCGGGTGCCATCGGGCTGGATCAGCTCGACCGGGATGAGGTTGGACGCGCCGAGGAAGCTCGCGGTGAACTCCGTCGTCGGCCGCTGGTACAGCTCCCGGCTCGGGCCGAGTTCGACCAGTTTCGAGTCACGCATGACGGCGATCCGGTCGGCCAGCGCCAGTGCCTCGCCCTGATCGTGCGTGACGTAGATCAGCGTCGTGTCGGGCAGTTCGGCACGCAACCGCAGCAACTCCGCGACCATGTCCTCGCGCAGCGCGGCGTCCAAAGCGGACAGTGGCTCGTCCAGCAGCAGCACCCGCGGCCGGATGGCCAGCGCCCGCGCGAGCGCGACCCGCTGCTGCTGTCCGCCCGAAAGCTCACGCGGGTAACGCCGGGCGTACTTGCCCATCCCGACCAGTTCCAGCGCCTCGGTCACCCGGCTCGCCGTCTCGGCGCGCGGTGTCTTGCGGGCCTTGAGCCCGAACGCGACATTGGCCTCGACGCGCAGGTGCGGGAACAGCGCGTAGCTCTGGACGACCACGCCGAGCCCGCGCCGGTGCGGCGGCAGCGCGGTGACGTCCTCGCCGTCGAGCAGGACCCGGCCGGTGCTCGGCACGACGAAGCCCGCGAGTGCCTTCAAGGCCGTCGACTTGCCGGAGCCGGACGGTCCGAGCATCGCCAGCGTCTCCCCTCGCGCCACGGTGAGGTCCAGTGGCGAGAGGGCGGTCGTCTGTCCGAAGCGGACGGACACCCCGCGGAACTCGACCGCCGGGGTCATCGGCCGACGGCCTTCTTGTACGCGGCGAGGTCGGTGTCGAGCTTGGCGAGGACGGCGTCCCAGTCCGGCTGCCAGATGTCGACGCCGTCGAGCGCGGCCTTCACCTTGTCCGCCCGCGGCCCGGACGGTGTGACGTCGGTGCGCGACGGCGCGCCGAAGGCGTCCACGGTCTTGCCCTGGACCTCGGGCGAGAGCAGGAAGTCCAGGAACTTCTTGGCGTTCTCGGCGTGCGGCGCGTTGTTCACGAGCCCGGCGTAGTACGGGAGCGCGAAGGTGGAGCGCTTGCCCTGCGCGTCGGCCGGGAAGAAGATCTCGAAGCCGCCGCTCTTCTCGATCGAGGCGAGGTTCATCTGGACGTCGCCGTTGGCCACCAGGAGCTCGGCCTTGGCCACCTTCGGCTGCAGTTTGCCGGTGGACGACGACGGGCCGACGTTGTTGGCTTCCAGCTTCCCGAGGTAGTCGAGCGCGCCCTGTTCGCCGAGGACGTGCTGAAGCTGCAGCAGGACCGCGGTGCCGTCACCCGCCTCGCCCGGGGTCGAGTACTGGAGTCTGCCCTTGAGCGCGGGGGCCAGGAGGTCGTCCCAGGTCTTGGGGGTGGCCTGCGGGTTGCGGATGAAGCTGAGGTAGTTGTTCATGATGGCGAAGTAGCGGCCCTGGCCGTCCTTCTGCCCGGCGGGGACCTGGTCGACCCCGGACGGTGCCGTGGCGGCGAGCAGGCCCTGCGACGCGGCCCGCTGGATGAACGGCGGCAAGGTGACCAGGATGTCGGCCTGGGTGTTGGCCTTCTCCTTCTCCACGCGCGAGGCGACCTCGCCGGAACCGGCGGTCACCGCCTGCACGGTGATCCCGGTCTTGGCCTTGAACTCCTCGACGCGCTGGGCGTACCAGTCTTCGAGACCGTCCACTGTGTACAGCGTGACGGTCTGGTCTCCGGAAGCACCGCCGGCGGTGCCGCCGCAGGCGGCCAGGGTGATCGTGAGCAGCCCGGCGAGGGCGGCGGCCGCGAGTTTCTTCATGTCGTCAAAGCTCCTTCAAGACAGCAGGGCAGGGAGGTCGCGGACGGATTCGAGGACGTGCGTGGCACCGGCGGCTTCCAGTTCCGGCCGCTTCGCCGATCCGGTGAGCACGCCGGCGACGATCGAGGCGCCGGAGGACAGGCCCGTCTGGACGTCCGAAGGGGTGTCTCCGGCGACGGCGATCCGGCGGACGTCGGTGATTTCGAGCCGCAGCGCCGCGGCGAGGACGAGGTCGGGGAACGGACGGCCACGAACGCCCGCGCCCGGTGCCAGGACGGCGTCGGCGAGGCCGTGCCAGCCCAGGGCGTCGAGGATCGCGTTCTGGGTGGTGGCCGCGAACCCGGTGGTGAGGGCGACCTTGACGCCTTGGGCGCGCAGCTCCTGGATCGTGTCCTCGGCACCGGGGATCGGCTCGCAGTGGCCGTCGGCGACGAGTTTCCCGTAGGCGGCCTGGAATTCGGTGTTCGCCCGCCGCGCGAGTTCTTCGTTCCCGTCGAGCAGCGCGCGGAAGACGACGATCTTGGACTGCCCCATGGTCGCGACGACGTAGTCGAGCATGCCCGGGTAGCGGCTGTCCTCTTCGGACACCCCGGCGGCGGCGATCGCGGCGGTGAAGGCGCGGACGACGAGGCCGTCGTCGGCGACGGTGGTCCCGGCCATGTCCAGGACGACGAGTTCGGTGTGCACGGGGTTCACCACGACAGCTCCTCGGCGGTGTCTTCGGCGATGGCGGGCGAGCAGGTCATGCCGCGGCCGCCGGGCCCCGTCACGAGCCAGGCGTTGTCCGCGACCCGGGCGCGGTGGACGATCCGGGAGGTGTCGGTGGTCTGGGCGTAGACACCGGCCCAGCGGCGGGTGATACGCGGGAGCGGCCGTCCGAGCAGCGAGCCGGCGACCTCGGCCAGGTGGTCGTACGGGTCTTCGACGGTGTCGAAGGAGAACGGCTCGTCGTACTCGTGGGTGTCGCCGATGGTCAGCGAGCCGTCGAGGCGCTGGACCATGAGCAACTGCATGGCGTTGGCCGCGGCGATCTCGCCCTGCGGCTGACCGGAGTTGAGACCGTCGAGCGCGCTGCCGCGATACGCCGGGTAGTACCGGAAGCTGTCGGCGTCGGCGACGGTGGTGGTGAGGGCCTCGCCCAGCGGCTCGGTCTGGGCCATCTGCAGCCGTACCCGGCGGACCGGCGTCGGCCCGGCGAGTTCCTTGACGAGCCCGCCCGTCCAGGCGCCGGTGCACAGCACGACGACGTCACCCTCGTGGGTCTCACTCGTGTCGTCGACGACGCCCCGGCCGGTCAGGTCGCGGATCTCGCGGCCGGGCACCCAGGTGTAGCGACCCGATTTCGCCAGCTCGGCACGCAACGCGGGCTGTGCGACGCGCGGTTCGACGGCGGCGTCGCGGTCGCACCAGAGCGCGCCGAGGAAGTCGCCGCACAGGGCCGGGTTCAGCTCGCGGGTCCCGGCGGCGTCGAGCAGCTTGAAGCCGCGGTCCTCCGTGCTCGCGGCCGCCGCCCGGGCGACGGCGAGTTCGGCCTCCGTGCGGACTACGGTGAGTGAGCCGTTCGGCCGGAAGCCGATCCCCTCGACACGTTCGCCGATGCGTTCCCACAGCACCCGGGCACGGAGCGCCGTCTCCAGTTCGGGGCCGGTGGCGCGGCCGCCCACCCAGACCAGCCCGAAGTTGCGTACGGACGCGCCCCTGGCCTCGGGTTCGCGTTCGATCTGGACGACGTCGTGGCCGCGTTCGACGGCCTGCCAGGCGTGCTGGGTGCCGAGCACTCCGCCGCCGATGATGAGGATTCGCACCCCGCAGACGCTCGCCTGCGCGCACCAACGCTCCGTGACTCCGGTCCTAACTCCAGGTGAAGGACCCCCGAAGTTTGGACCAGACCTGTTATCTACGCGTTATATTTTACCGCAAGTAGTCCTCTAGCTGCGGTCGTTGAATGTGCAAGCACCGCATCTAGAGGACTACTTGCACGGGGGGCTACTCCACGCGGCCGAGGCGGGTCTCGAAGGAGAGCCGGTCACCGCGGAACAGCGAGCGGACACGTTCGAAGGGGACCCCGTCGCTCCCCCAGGACGTCCGGTGCATAAGCAGCATGGGCAGGGCCGGATTCGTCCCGATCAGCAGGGCTTCCCGGGGCGTGGCGAGCACGGTCTCGACTCGCTCCTCGGCGCCGTCGAAGACCACACCGAGCCTTTGCCGCAAACACGCGTAGAGCGATTGTGTGGGATCGAACACATCCATCAGTGTCGGGAATCGCGCGGCGGTGAGATAGGTCGACTCCAGGCCGACCCGCTCGTCGTCGGCGAGCAGAACACGCTCGATATGGATGACGTCGTCGTCGGGATCGATCTCCAGTTCCGAAGCCAGTGACGGACCGGCTTCGCGCCGTTCCAGTGAGATCAGGTTCCGGCCGGGCTGAATGCCCTGCCTCCTGAGTCCTTCTGTGTAACTCACCAAGGCGAGCGGCTGGACGAGTTTGGGGCCCGCGACATAGGTCCCGCTCCCCTGTCGCCTGCTGAGGCGCCCTTCGAGTACGAGTTCGCCGACGGCCTGGCGGACCGTCGCCCGAGAAACCTCGAATCGTTCGGAAAGCTCTCTTTCTGTGGGCAGTACCGCACCTTCGCCTAATTCCGAGATCACGTCGAGCAGTTCGACTTTGACCGCGTAATAGCGTGGAATGCGGCCGTGTTCGGGAATACCGTCCCGGACCGGGCCGTCGGCGGGCGGATGGACTCTCGGTGAACGCGCTTTCACAATCGGAGATCCTAGGCCGAATTCACCTGCGCTGTACTGCACCGAACGAAGTGTTCATGCCACGCTCACACTCGTGGACGAACAAAAAACACTCGCCCGGCGGATCGGCACGCGCGACGCGGTCTTCATCGGCCTGGGTGCGATGATCGGCGCGGGGGTTTTCGTCGCTTTCGCCCCGGCCGCGCGAGCCGCCGGGGCCTGGCTCCCGGCCGGGCTGGCACTCGCCGCCGTGATCGCCTACTGCAACGCGACCTCGTCCGCCCGGTTGGCCGCGCGGTATCCGGCGTCCGGCGGGACCTACGTCTACGGACGCGAGCGGCTCGGCGAGTTCTGGGGCCATCTGGCCGGCTGGGGCTTCGTCGTCGGGAAGACGGCGAGCTGCGCGGCGATGACGCTGACCGTCGTCACCTACGCCGCGCCCGGGCTCGGGCAGCCGTGGCGGGGCCTGTTCGCGGTGGCCGTCGTCGCGGCGCTGACCGGACTGAACTACCGCGGTGTCCAGCGATCGGCGTTCGCGACCAGGCTGATCGTGACGGTCACGCTGACGATCCTGGCACTGGCCGTGGCCGCGATGCTCTTCGGCGGCTCGGCGGCGCCCACCGGCCCCACGACGGCGCCCCGGCTCGGCGGCGTGCTCGAAGCCGCGGGCCTGCTGTTCTTCGCGTTCGCCGGGTACGCGCGGATCGCGACGCTGGGCGAGGAGGTCCGCGACCCCGCGCGCACCATCCCGCGTGCCGTGCCGATCGCGCTCGGGCTGGCGCTGGTCGTCTACGCCGCCCTCGCCTTCGTCCTGCTGTACCGGCTGGGACCGGGTCTGCTCGGGCACGGCCCGGACCCGATCGCGGAGGGCGTCGCGAGGTCGTCCTGGTCGTGGCTGACGCCGGCGGTGCGCGTGGGAGCCGTGCTCGCCGCCCTGGGTTCCCTGCTCGCGCTCGTCCTCGGTGTGTCGCGCACCACACTGGCTATGGCGCGCGACGGGCACCTCCCGCGCTACCTGGCCGCGGTACACCCCTGGTTCGGCGTGCCGCACCGGGCCGAAGTGGCCGTCGGCGTCGCCGTCGCCGTCCTCGCGAGCACCGTCGACCTTCGCGGCGCGATCGGCTTCTCGTCCTTCGCGGTACTCGTCTACTACGCCATCGCGAACGCCTCCGCGCTGACGTTGCGGCCCGCTCCCCGTGTCGTCGCCGTCGTCGGGCTGCTCGGCTGTCTCGTGCTCGCGTTCAGCCTTCCGGCGGTTTCGGTACTCGCCGGGTGCGGAGTACTGACGTTAGGCGCTCTGGGCTACGCCATTCGTCGGCGGCGCGCGGCGAACGTCCGTTAATCACCATCATCATCCGAAAGATCCGAAGAAAGTCGGTTGTCCGGCGTCCGCACACCTGCTGTAGTCAGTTGGCCGCAGTCAGTCTCCCTGCCTCCACTGTGGACAGCCGGAAGGAATGAACCCTTGGACATCAAGCGTCGGTTCAGCCTGCTCAAAAAGACCCTGATCGCCGTAGCGGCGGCCGGAACCCTGGCGGGTCTCGCCACGGCTCCCCAGGCCGCCGCCGCTCAGCCGCCCTCCACCGATGTGGTCGGCGGCACCCGCGCCGCCCAGGGTGAATTCCCTTGGATGGTAAGGCTTTCCATGGGTTGCGGCGGTGCCCTGTACACCTCGCAGATCGTGCTGACCGCCGCGCACTGTGTGTCGCGGACCGGGGCCAACACGAGCATCACCGCCACCCTCGGCGTCGTGGACCTGCAGAGCGGCTCGGCCAAGAAGGTCAAGTCGACCTACGTGCACCGGTCGCCGACCTACCCCACCGCCACCGGTGGTGACTGGGCGCTGATCAAGCTCGCGAGCCCGGTCACCGGCATCGCGACCCTGCCGATCGCCACCACCTCGGCCTACAACAGCGGCACGTTCACCGTCGCCGGCTGGGGTGCCGCGAGCGAGGGCGGGGCGCAGCAGCGCTACCTGCTCAAGGCCTCCGTCCCGTTCGTCTCGGACGCGACCTGCAAGGCGCAGGGCGGCAGCTACGCCGACTTGATCGACAGCGCCGAGAT
Source organism: Amycolatopsis sp. cmx-4-19 (assembly GCA_049998115.1). Lineage (GTDB taxonomy): Bacteria > Actinomycetota > Actinomycetes > Mycobacteriales > Pseudonocardiaceae > Amycolatopsis. The sequence goes on from JAEBEO010000010.1 coordinate 61,089, forward strand.
CTGCGCGGGCAACGTCAACTCCGGTGGCGTCGACACCTGCCAGGGTGACTCGGGCGGCCCGATGTTCCGCCGCGACAGTGCCAACGCCTGGATCCAGGTCGGCATCGTCAGCTGGGGCGAAGGCTGCGCGCGGCCGCGCGCTCCCGGCGTCTACGCCGAGGTGAGCACCTTCGCGACCGCGATCAAGAACGCGGCCGCCGGGTTGTAACGGCACCCTTTGCCAGGAAGTCCCCTTCACCACAACGGTGTGGTGAAGGGGACTTTCTCATTCGCTTCAGCGAGTCTTGTCCAAACGCGACAGTGTCTCCCCGTAACCGGACACGAGTTCGGCGATCACCTCGGCGACCGGGCGCACCCGGTCCATCCGCCCGACGATCTGCCCGACCGGCATCGAGACCACACTCGGATCCGCCGCGTGGTGGATCCGGTCGTGCGCGGAGGAAACCAGAAGATTCTGCAACGGCATCGGCAGTGGCTCGGGCGCGTCGGGGGAGGCCCACGCCTCGGTCCATCGCGTCTTGAGCAACCGTGCCGGTTTACCGGTGTAGATCCGGGTGCGGACGGTGTCGGACGAGCTCGCGGCGACCAAAGCCTGGTGCATGGCCGCGGATTCCCCCATGGTCTGGAGATATTCCTCGGTGGCGAGCCAAGAGGATCCCATCCAGACACCGGAAGCGCCCAGCGCGAGCGCCGCGGCGACCTGCCGTCCCGAGCCGATCCCGCCCGCGGCGAGCACCGGCACCCGGTCGCCGACGGCGTCGACGACCTCGGGCAGCAGGACCATCGACGCGATCTCGCCGGTGTGCCCACCGGCCTCATAGCCTTGCGCCACCACGAAATCGACGCCGTTGTCGACGTGCCGGACGGCGTGCTCGGCCTTGCCTGCCAACGCCGCGACCGGTACGCCCTTCGCATGACACTGGTCGATGACGTCCACCGGCGGTGAGCCCAGGGCGTTGGCGATCAGCCGGATCGGGTGTTTCAGCGCGACCTCGACATGCGCCCTGGCGACCGAATGCAGCCAGCCCAGGACACCGGCCCGTTCGTCGGTGTCGTCCGGCAACGGCGGGACGGCGAGGTCGCGCAGCGTCCGCTCGACGAAGTCGCGATGCTCCTGCGGGATGAGTTTCGCGAGGTCGACCGACGTTCCCTCGGCGGGGATCTTGGCGGGCATCACGATGTCGACGCCGTAAGGTTTGCCGCCGGTGTTCTCGTCCATCCAGGAGAGGACGGCGTCGAGTTCGGCGGCGTCGTTGAACCGCACGCAGCCCAGCACGCCCAGCCCGCCCGCGCGGCTGATCGCCGCGGCGACGTGTTCGGACGGGGTGAACCCGACGATCGGCAGGTCGATCCCGAGCCGATCGCACAAAGACGTCCGCATATAGCTTCTTCTCACGCCGAGGGAATGGTGGCAGGCTCGTGCTCGGCCGCATAACGCTGGGCCCACGGATAGTCCGGTTTCCCGCTGGGCGACCGGCCGATCTCGTCGGTCAGCCAGACCGTGCGCGGCACCTTGTACCCGGCGATCTCGGTCCGCACATGCGCTTCGAGCCCGGTGAAGTCGATTTCCTTCCCGGCCCTCGGCTGGAGCACCGCGGCCACCCGTTGGCCGAGCCGGTCGTCGGGGATGCCGATGACGAGCGCGTCGAAGACGTCCGGATGCGACTTCAGCGCACCTTCGACTTCTTCCGGGTACACCTTTTCGCCGCCGGTGTTCACGCATTGCGATCCCCGGCCGAGCAGGGTCACCGTGAGGTCTTCCTCGTAGCGCGCGTAGTCACCCGGGACGACGTACCGTTTGCCGTCGACCTCGACGAAGATCTTCTCGGTCTTGGCAGGGTCCTTGTAATACCCGAGTGGAACGTGGCCGCGCCGCGCGATCAGCCCGATCGCCCCCGGTTCCGGGTCGACGAGCGCGCCGTCGTCGTCCACCAGGATCGCGTCCTTGCCGAAGTTGACCCGGGGACCGGCGGAATGATCGCTGTCCTTGCTGACCATGCCGATACCGGTGAACCCGCTTTCGGACGATCCGATCGCGTCGGTGATCACCACGTGCGGGACCATCGCGAGGAATTCCTGCTTCACCGATTGGGAGAACAGGGCGGCGTGGCTCGACACCGCGACGATCGACGACGCGTCGTAGTCACCTTCGCGGAACGCGTCGATCAAGGGCCGCGCCATCGCGTCACCGACGATGGTGAGCACCTGGACCTTGTTGTCCTGCACGGCTTTCCAGACCTCGTGCGCGTCGAACCGCGGGACGAACACGACCGGGCTGCCGGTGAACAGCGCGCCGAACGCGGCCCATTGCGCGGCACCGTGGATCAGTGGCGCGGCCGGGAGCCGGACCAGGCTGCCCGCCTTGCCCTGTTCGGCGAGGGTCCATTCGTCGGGGACGTACTCGCCGGTGACGAAGTTGATGCCGCCGCCGAGTGCGCGCCAGATGTCCTCGTGACGCCACAGCACGCCCTTCGGATACCCGGTGGTGCCGCCGGTGTAGAGGATGTAGAGGTCGTCGGCGCTGCGTTCCTCGAAATCGCGTTCGGGCGACCCCTCGGCGAGCGCCGTTTCGTAGTCCACGCCGCCGTAGGGCGAGTAGTCGCCGTCGCTTCCGTCGTCGACAACGACAACGTGTTTCAGTTTCGGCGTCTCGGGAAGGACGGCGGCCACCTTGTCCGAGTAGCCGCGTTCGTGGACCAGCGCCACGAGGTCGGCGTTGTCGAACAGGTATCGCAGTTCGCCGTGGACATACCGGTAGTTGACGTTGACCGCGATCGCGCGCAGCTTGTACGCGGCGATCATCGATTCCAGTGCCTCGATCGAGTTCCGGGAATAGACACCGATGTGGGAGCCAGCTCCCACGCCGTGTGCCGCGAGGTGATGCGCCAGCCGGTTGGCGCGCTCTTCCAGTTCGGCGAAGGTGACCCGCCGATCGCCGCAGACGACCGCGATGCGCTCCGGCACGGCGTCGACGGCGTGCTCGAGTAGATCCGCGATGTTGAGTGCCACTTCCTCAAAGTAGAACATGTTATCGTTCCGGGCAATGGCCGCTATCCCAGTGGAGGACCGGTGAGCGAACCGCACGCGCTGGTGGACAAGATCGAGCACACCCTCGTGGTCACGATGAACCGGCCCGGGGCCCGCAACGCGCTCAGCGGCGAGATGCTCGGGATCATGGTCGAGGCGTGGAACCGGGTCGACGAGGACGACGGGATCCGCTGCTGCGTGCTCACCGGCGCCGGTGGCGCGTTCTGCGCGGGCGCGGACCTGAAGTCGATGTCGAAGAACTCGCCGAGCACTTCGTTCGAGAAGGGCACGTTCGATCCCAGCCGGATCGAGGGCCTGCTCAAGGGAAGGCGGCTGACAAAGCCGTTGATCGCCGCCGTCGAGGGCCCGGCGATCGCGGGCGGGACGGAGATCCTGCAGGGCACGGACATCCGGGTCGCGGGCGAGAGCGCGCGGTTCGGCGTGGCCGAGGCGAGGTGGGGCCTGTTCCCGATGGGCGGTTCGGCCGTGCGGCTCCCCCGCCAGATCCCGTACACCGTCGCGGCCGACCTGCTCCTGACCGGACGGCACATCAAAGCGGCCGAGGCACTGGAGATCGGTCTCGTCGGGCACGTCGTCCCGGACGGCAAGGCCTTGGACAAGGCGCTGGAGCTGGCCGGGCTGATCGCGGCGAACGGCCCGCTCGCGGTCCGCGCGATCCTCAAGACGATGCGCGACACCGAGGGCATGCACGAGGAGGAAGCCTTCAGGCTCGACGCCCAGTACGGCATCGAGGTCTTCGCGAGCGAAGACGCGAAGGAAGGCCCCCGCGCCTTCGCCGAGAAGCGCACGCCTTCCTTCCGGGGCCGCTGACCCCCCGCGTTTAGTCCTCTGGTTGCGGTGGTTCACCGGTGAACCACCGCAACCAGAGGACTGGACGCGGGGTGTCAGGGGGCGCGGTGGCCCTCCCAGTAGGGATCGCGGAGCTTGCGCTTGTAGAGCTTCCCGTTCGGGTCGCGCGGGAGTTCGGGCAAGTAGTCGACGGAACGCGGGAGCTTGAACTTCGCCAGCCGGGCGGCGGCGTACTCGAGGATCTCCGCGGTCAGGTCCTCCGACGGAGTGACACCGTCCGCGGGCTGCACGACGGCCTTGATCGCCTCGCCCCAGTCCTCGTGCGGGACGCCGAACACCGCGACGTCGGCGATCTTCGGGTGCATCACCAGTTCGCCCTCGATCTCCGCCGGGTAGACGTTGACCCCGCCCGAGATGATCAGATCGGCCTTGCGGTCGTGCAGGAAGAGATAGCCGTCCTCGTCGAGGTGCCCGACGTCGCCGAGCGTGAACAGGTCCCCGACGCGCGCCTTGTCCGTCTTCGCCCGGTCCTTGTGGTACTCGAATTTCGAGTCGCCCATCTTCATGTACACGGTGCCGGTCTCGCCGGCGGGCAGTTCCGCGCCCTCGTCGTCGAGGATCTTGATCGTCGAACCCGGCCAGGGCAGCCCCACCGAACCCGGTTTCTTCAGCCACTCCTCCCCCGAGATCGCCGTGCCGCCGCCCTCGGTGGCCGCGTAGTACTCGGTGACGACCGGACCCCACCAGTCGAGCATCCGCCGTTTGACTTCCAGCGGACAAGGCGCGGCGCCGTGGATCATCACGCGCAGCGAACCCAGGTCGTAGGCCGCGCGGACGTCTTCCGGCAGCCCGAGCAGCCGCCGGAACTGCGTCGGGACCAGATGGCTGTGCGTGACGCGGTGCCGCTCGATCAGCCGCAGCGTGTCCTCGGCGTCCCAGCGGTCCATCAGCACCGCCGTATGGCCCAGCTGCAGGGAAATCGCGACGAAGTTGAGCACCGCCGTGTGATAGAGCGGCGATCCGCACAGGTGCACGTGGTCGTCGTGCGGGGCCAGCCCGAAGATCCCGAAGAACCACGTCGACGCGCCGGGAACGGAGTCGGGGTCCGCGCCGGACAGGGGCCGCCGGACCCCTTTGGGCCGCCCCGTGGTTCCCGACGTGTAGAGCATCGGCGAGCCGGCCGTACGCCGCTCCGGACGCCCGTCGCCTTCGCCCGAACCGAGTTCCTCGATCCGCCGGAATCCCGGGACGTCACCGACGGCGAACCGCCCGAGTTCGGGGATCCCCGCCTCGTCGGCGGCGGCGATCGCGACGTCGGCGAACCGTTCGTGCGCGAGGAACGCCTTGGCGCCGCTGTCGGAAAGGATGTAGGCGACCTCCGGCCCGACCAGATGCCAGTTGACCACCACGATGTACAGACCGGACTGGATGGCGGCGAAATAGGCCGCCACGAGTTCGTCGCCGTTGGGCTGCAGGACGACGATCACGTCACCCGCCTCCAGCCCGAGGGCTTGCAGGCCCCGGGCGTACGCGTTCGCCTTCGCGGCGAGATCGCCGTAGCCGATCGAGCGGCCGTCCGGATCGACGAGTGCGACCCGCTCCGGCTCCTGCGCGGCGATGTTCCAGACCCCAAGTGTCCCCGTGGCAGTCGACATACGCGCAAATCTAGAACGCGTTCCACTAAAGGGCAACCGCCAGCAAGGCCCAGCTGACCGATCTTGCCGGAATTTCGAGAACGTGTTTCACTCAAACTGTGAGCGCACCTGAACTCCCGCTGTCGGCCCCGCTCAACGTGGGATTCGACTACACCCGCTCGGTCGGCCCGGTCCTCGGCCGGTTCGTCGACGCCCTGCGCGAGCGCCGTGTCGAAGGCGTCCGGGGCAGCGACGGCCGCGTCCACGTGCCGCCCCTGGAATACGACCCCGTGACCGCCGAGGCGCTGTCCGAGTTCGTGCCGGTCGCCGCCGAGGGCGAGATCGTGTCCTGGTCCTGGATCGCCGAACCACTCGACGGCCAGCCGCTGTCCCGGCCGTTCGCCTGGGCGCTGATCCGGCTCGACGGCGCCGACACCGCGATCCTGCACGCCGTCGACGCGGGCAGCCCGGCAGGAGTCCACACCGGACAACGGGTGCGGATCCGGTGGGCCGAGGAGACCGTCGGCCACATCAGGGACATCGCCTACTTCGTCCCCGCCGACGGGCCGGACACCGAGCCCACCGAGCCGCCTCCCCCGATCGCGAAACGCGACGAGGGCGCGCCGATCAGCGTGGTGATCACGCCGATCCACCTGCGGTACGAGCATTCCGCGTCCCCGGAGGAGAGCCGCTATCTGCGCGGCCTCGCCGAGGGGAAACTGATCGGCCAGCGCTGCCCGTCGTGCGAGAAGGTCTACATCCCGCCGCGCGGCGCGTGCCCGACCGACGGCGTCCCGACCACCGACGAGGTCGAACTGCCCGACACCGGCGTCGTCACCACGTTCTGCATCGTGAACGTGCCGTTCCTCGGCCAGAAGATCAAACCGCCGTACGTGGCGGCGTACATCCTGCTCGACGGCGCGGACATCGCGTTCCTGCACCTGGTTCTCGGTTGCGACGCCGCCGACGTCCGGATGGGCATGCGCGTGCGCGCCGCCTGGAAACCCCGCGGCGATTGGTGGACGTCGCTGGAGAACATCGGCCATTTCGCACCGACCGGCGAGCCCGACGCGCCGTACGAATCCTTCGCCCACCATCTGTGAGGACACCGTGCCAGAGGTAGCAGTAGTGGGCTTCGCGCAGGCCCCCAACGTCCGCAGCACCCCCGGCACCACCAACGGCGTGGAAATGCTGGTGCCGATCTTCGCCGAGGTACTCGGAAAGACCGGTCTGTCCAAAGAGGACATCGGATTCTGGTGCTCCGGCTCTTCGGACTACCTCGCCGGCCGGGCGTTCTCGTTCATCGCCGCGGTCGACGCGATCGGCGCCTTCCCGCCGATCCACGAATCGCATGTCGAGATGGACGCCGCCTGGGCGTTGTACGAGGCTTGGCTGAAGATCCGGATGGGCGAGGTCGAAACCGCGCTCGTCTACGGTTTCGGCAAGTCCTCGGCCGGCCAGCTGCGGCGCGTTCTCGCGCTGCAGATGGATCCGTACGTCGTCGCGCCGCTGTGGCCGGACTCGGTGAGCGTCGCCGGGATCCAGGCCCGGCTGGGACTCGAAGCGGGATTGTGGTCGGAAAAGGAGCTCGCCGAGGTCGCCGCGCGCAGCCGCGCCGACGCCGCGGCCAATCCGGCCGCCCAGGTCTCCGGGAAGGTCGAGGTCGCCGATCTGCTCGACGCCCCGTACTTCGCGGATCCCTTGCGTGCCCACGACATCGCCCCGGTCACCGACGGCGCCGCCGTGATCGTGCTCGCCTCGGCCGAACGGGCAGCGGACCTGGTCGACAGCCCCGCGATGATCACCGGGATCGAGCACCGGGTCGACTCCCCCGCCCTCGGCGTGCGGGAGCTCACCCGGTCACCGTCCACGGCGGCCGCCGGACGGGCACTCGACCTCGACGGCGTCGAGCTCGCCGAACTCCACGCGCCGTTCACCCACCAGGAACTGATCCTGCGCGACGCGCTGGGCCTCGGCGAACAGGTGCGGGTCAACCCGTCGGGCGGGGTGCTGGCCGGAAACCCGATGTTCTCGGCCGGACTGGCGCGGATCGGCGAGGCGGCGAGCCGCATCCTCGACGGCAGCGCGCGCAAGACCCTCGCCCACGCGACCAGCGGCCCCGTCCTGCAACAGAACCTGGTCGCGACCCTGGAGGTCCTCTCGTGAAGCACCTCGCGGCCGTGCTGGGCACCGGCCAGACCCACCACAAGGCCAAGCGCACCGACGTCTCCATGCCCGGGTTGCTCCGGGAGGCGATCGACCGGGCGATGCTCGACGCGCGGACCGGCTGGGACGACATCGACGCCGTCGTCCTCGGCAAGGCGCCGGACCTGTTCGAGGGCGTCATGATGCCCGAACTGTTCCTCGCCGACGCACTCGGCGCGACCGGGAAACCCCTGCTGCGCGTGCACACCGCGGGCTCGGTCGGCGGGTCGACCGCGCTCGTGGCGTCGTCGCTGGTGCAGGCCGGGGTGCACCGACGCGTGCTGACGGTGGCTTTCGAGAAGCAGTCCGAGTCGAACGCGATGTGGGGCCTGTCGATCCTGCCGCCGTTCCAGATGCCGGTGGGCGCCGGCGCGGGTGGCTATTTCGCGCCGCACGTGCGGTCCTACATCCGGCGGTCGGGCGCGCCCGACCACATCGGGGCGATCGTCGCGGCCAAGGACCGGCGTAACGGCGCCCTGAATCCTTACGCGCACTTGCGGCAATCGGACATCACGGTGGAGTCCGTGCAGGCGTCGCAGATGTTGTGGGACCCGATCCGCTACGACGAGACGTGCCCGTCCTCGGACGGCGCCTGCGCGATGGTGATCGGCGACGAGGCCTCCGGCGACGCCGTTCCCGGTGGCGCGGCGTGGATCCACGCGACCGCGATGCGCACCGAGCCGACCACGTTCGCCGGACGCGACCAGGTCAACCCCCGCGCGGGCCGGGACGCCGCCACCGCGTTGTGGCGCGACGCGGGCATCACCGATCCACTGTCCGAAGTGGACACCGCCGAGATCTACGTGCCGTTCTCCTGGTTCGAACCGATGTGGCTGGAGAACCTCGGTTTCACCGACGAAGGCCAGGGCTGGAAGCTCACCGAGGCGGGCGAGACCGCACTCGGCGGACGGCTGCCGATCAACCCGTCGGGTGGTGTGCTGTCGTCGAACCCGATCGGCGCGTCCGGGATGCTGCGGTTCTCCGAAGCGGCGAAGCAGGTGATGGGGCGGGCCGGGGACTACCAGGTCGACGGCGCGCGGGTCGCGCTCGGGCACGCGTACGGCGGCGGTTCGCAGTTCTTCTCGATGTGGGTGGTGGGTGCGGCCAAGCCGGGTTCCTGAGCTAGCCGCGGCGGCGGGGCCGGAGGCGTTGCGCGGCCAGTGTCGCGACCACGCCGGTCACCGCGCCGACCAGCACCGGTGTGAGGCCGTGCCGGTCGGCCCGTGCCACGACGGGCCGGACGACCACGGGTGGCGGCGGCCGGATCGGGTCCGCCGGCGCGTCGCGGGCGGTCGCCGTCCAGGCCGTGACGAACACCAGCATCCTGGCCACGAGCGAGATGAAGAAGATGAGACCGATGATGGAGCCGAACGCGATTCCGGTCGGCGAGTTGCCGATCAACCGCAGGTAGATCCCACCGGCCTGCTTCAGCAGTTCGAAGCCCAGCGCCAGCGCGACGGCACCGCGCATCGCGCTGCGGACGCCGACCGGTTTCCGCGGCAACCGGGTGAGCACCCAGAGGAACACGAGCCAGTTGGCCAGCAACGCCAGCGGGATCGAGATCGCCGAAAGCACGTTGTGGCCCCAGGCGGTGTCGTCCACCCCGGCCAGCCCCAGCAGGTACCGGCCGAGCGCGGACCCGGAAATGGTGATCGCGAAGGAGACCAGCAGCGCGCTCGCGAGTCCGAGCAGCGCCAGCAGATCGGCGGCGATGGTGCGCAGCAGCGGGAGGTCCGACCGGTTCTGGCCCCACAGCGCGGTGAGCGCGTCCCGCAGCGCGTTCATCCAGTTCCAGCCGGAGTACAACCCGATGATCAGACCGATGAGGCCGACGCTGGTCCGTTGCTCCACGAAGCCGGTGAGCAGATCCCCCGCCTTGTCACCGAGACCGCCGGGCAGCGTGCCGGTGATCGCGTTCAGCATCGACTCGATCAGCTGCGGCTGGCTGGCCAGCACGAACCCCGCCACCGACACCGCGACCATGAGGATGGGCACCAGCGAGAACAGGCTGAAATAGGTGATCGAGGCGACGTAGTGGTAACCGCCGTACTCGATGTAGCGGTTCACCGCCCGCGCCACGTGGTCCAGCCAGCGGTAGCGGGCACGCAGCCGCTTCCATTTCGTCGGTGCTTGCTTCTCCCTCACAGGGCATGTCTACCTCAGCGAAGTCACGCTTCGTGCGCAACACGCGATCAGGCGAGCGCGATCAGCTCCGAGCCGTCGTCCTCCGGGAGGGCGGGGCCGACCGTCGCCAGCACGGTGTTGCCCAGAAAGTCCAGTTCACAGCCGAGCGTGGACAGGAACGCGGTGTCCGCGGCGTCCCGTCCGGTCGCGATCCGGGCCAGGCTCTGCCTCGGCGCGAGACCGGTGGCGTCGAACACGTACCAGCGGCCGTCGATCGCGGCCTCGAACACGGCGTGGAAGTCCATGGGGGACAGTCCGGGCGCGTAGACGGCGGCGAACCGGGCGGGGATGTCGATCACGCGGCACAGCGAGATGCAGACATGCGCGAAGTCGCGGCAAACCCCTTCCCCGGAGAGGTAGGTGTCGACGGCGTCGTCGGTCGGGGAACTCGAACCGACCACATAGGACAGGTGTGCCCCCACATGCCGCACGATCGCCTCGACCTTGGCCCGCGCCCCGGGCAGGTCGCCGAACCGGGACAGCGCCAGGCCACCCATCCGGTCCGAGGGGCAGTACCGGCTGGGCCGGGTGTACCGGACGAGGTCCTCCAGGGTGACGGCCTCGGCTTCGGCCGTCCCGGCGGCGCGTTCGGCCCGGTAGCGCACGACGTGCTCGCCGAGCGGCAGGTCGATGACCTGCGCCCGGCTCCCGTGTTCGAACGCCACCTGCCGCGGCGGCGCGGGATAGACGAATTCCTCCTGCCCGGCCCCGCCCGCGAGCGCGACCACGAACGCGGCGGGACCGGGTTTCGTGACCCGGAAGGACATTTCGACGTCGACCTGCACGTGGGGACCCATGGCCTCATGGTGCCCTACGGCGTGCGCGACGAATCAGCCGTAACGCACCTGGTAGTGCTTGATCCCGTTGAGCCAGCTCGACCGCAACCGGTCCGGCGCGGAAACCTCGTCGATGTCCGGCATGACGTCGGCGATGGCGTTGAAGATCAAGTCGATCTCCAGCCGGGCGAGGTTGGCGCCGATGCAGTAGTGCGAACCCGTGCCGCCGAAACCGACGTGCGGGTTGTCCTCGCGGAGGATGTCGAACCTCTCCGGCTCGTCGAAGTGGTCCGGGTCGAAGTTCGCGGAGCTGTAGAACATCCCGACCCGGTCGCCCTTGCGGATCAGCTGCCCGCCGAGTTCGGTGTCGCGGGTCGCGGTGCGCTGGAAGGCGACCACCGGGGTGGCCCAGCGGACGATTTCGTCCGGCGCGGTCTTCGGCCGCTCTTTCTTGTACAGCTCCCATTGATCGGGGTGGTCGAGGAATGCCTTCATGCCGTGGGTGATCGCGTTGCGCGTCGTCTCGTTGCCCGCGACGGCGAGCAGGATGACGAAGAAGCCGAACTCGTCCGACGCCAGCGATTCGCCGTCGACGTCGGCCTGGACCAGCTTCGTGACGATGTCGTCCATCGGGCATTTGCGGCGCTCTTCGGCCATGTTCCAGGCGTAGCCGACGATCTCCGCGGACGCGGCGAGCGGCTCGACCTCGTACTCGGGGTCGTCGTAGGACACCATCTGGTTGGACCAGTCGAAGAGCTTGAGGCGGTCTTCCTGCGGGATCCCGATCAGTTCGGCGATGGCTTGCAACGGAAGCTCGCAGGCGACGTCGACCACGAAGTCCCCGGAGCCCTTTTTCTTGGCCTCGCTGACGATCCGCTCCGCGCGGTCGCGCAGGGTGTCCTCGAGTTTCGCGATCGACCTCGGCGTGAAGCCCTTCGAGACGATGCGGCGCAGCTTGGTGTGCTGCGGGGCGTCCATGTTGAGCAGGACCAGACGGTTGGCTTCGAGGCTGTCGTCGGTCATGTTCTCGTCGAAGCGGATGATCGCGGTCTTCTCCCGCGAGGAGAACAGCTCGCCGTCCCTCGACACCGCCTTGACGTCCTCGAGCCGGCTGACGACCCAGTAGCCGTCATCGCGGAAACCCGCGGTGTTGTGCGGCTGCGGGTTCCACCAGACCGGTGCCGTCCGGCGGAGTTCGGCGAACTCCTCCAGAGGCAGTCTGGTGGCGTACAGATCCGGATCGGTGAAATCGAAACCGGCGGGGATCAGCGGAGCGGCCACGGGCTACCTCCTACGCGGTTCGCCAATGAAACACGTTCTAGAGCCGATTGAAGCATACGGCGTTTATCAAGTGAAGAGTTTTCAGTGAAACCCGTTAACTAACGCGCAGTGACCAGGGAAGCGGGGCGAAGAGCGGCATCCACGACCAGTGGTCAAAAACGAGTCGACCCTGGGGTGACTTGCCCAAATTAAGAACGTGTTCTAGTTTTGCCAGTAGTGAACGGTGTTTCCCCCAGGAGGCGAACGTGGGTAGTCCGGTGATCGTCGAGGCGGTCCGCACCCCTGTCGGCAAGCGCGGGGGCCACCTGGCCGGCCTGCACGCCGCCGAGATCCTCGGCGCGGCGCAGCGCGCCCTGCTCGACCGCGCGGGACTGGACCCCGCGCTGGTCGAGCAGGCGATCGGCGGCGCCGTGACCCAGGCAGGCGAGCAGGCGGGCAACGTCACGCGGACGGCGTGGCTGCACGCCGGGCTTCCCGAGACGACCGGTGCGACCACCATCGACGCCCAGTGCGGCTCGGCGCAGCAGGCGACCCATCTGATCGCCGGGCTGATCGCGGCGGGCGCGATCGACGCCGGTGTGTCGTGCGGGGTCGAGGCGATGAGCCGGGTCCCGCTGGGCGCGAACCGCGGCGAAGGCATCGGGACACCCCGGCCCGGGTCGTGGTCGATCGACATGCCGAACCAGTACGGCGCGGCCGAGCGGATCGCGCAGCGGCGCGGGATCACCCGCCAGGACGTCGACCGGTTCGGGACGGCGTCGCAGGCCAAGGCGGCCGCGGCGTGGGCGGCCGGGCACTTCGATCGCGAAGTCGTCGCGGTGAAGGCACCCGTCCTCGGCGAGGACGGCAAGCCGACCGGCGAGACGCGCCTGGTGGCCCGCGACCAGGGCCTGCGCGAGACGACCGTCGAAGGCCTCGCCAAGCTCAAGCCCGTCCTCGAAGGCGGCGTGCACACGGCCGGGACGTCTTCGCAGATCTCCGACGGCGCGGCCGCGCTGCTCCTGATGGACTCGGACCGGGCCAAGGCGCTCGGCCTCAAGCCCCGGGCGCGGATCGTCTCGCAGGCGTTGGTCGGCGCGGAGCCGTACTACCACCTCGACGGCCCCGTGCAGGCGACCGAACGGGTACTGGCCAAGGCCGGGATGACGATCGGCGATCTCGACCTGTTCGAGGTCAACGAAGCCTTCGCTTCAGTGGTGCTTTCGTGGCACCGGGTACATCAGCCCGACGAGGACAAGGTCAACGTGAACGGTGGCGCGATCGCGCTCGGGCATCCCGTCGGCAGCACCGGCGCGCGGCTGCTGACCACGGCACTGCACGAATTGGAACGCCGGGACGCGAGCACCGCGCTCGTGACGATGTGCGCCGGCGGGGCGCTGTCCACCGGCACCGTCATCGAGCGGGTCTAGCCAGGCGCGATCTCGACCACCGGACCGTTGTCCGGCCTCGCGAGCCGTTTGCTCCCCTGGCCCTCCTTCCAGAAGTCGAAAAAGATGGTGTTGCCCTCGACCCAGGTCAGCACGGCCTCGGTGAGGTCGAGCCGGAACACCTGGGCCGGTTCGTCGTCGCCCTGCAGCCGGGCGACCTCCGCCGGGTCGGTGACCTCGACGGCCTTGCCCGAGACCTTCGCGTCCGCGCCGCCGCCGTCGATCGCCGACGCGGCGTGGATCGCGAACCGGCCGTCACGCTGAAGGTCCTTGGCCTTCAGCGCGCCGACCATCGAACCGATCAGCAAGTCCTGATCACGGAAATCGACCTCACTGCCGCTGACCCGGGGCGAGCCGTCCCGCCGGACGGTCGCCAGCACATGCGACTTCTCCGCGGTGAACCGCTCTTTGATCTTCTCCGCCAGCGCGGGTGCCTCTTCACTGAACCGCTGCCACGTCGCCATGCGGGAGAGCATCCCACCGGGGTCCGACAGTTTCGCGCGATCAGGGCCGGGGAGCCCCCATCGGGTTCGGCAGCGGGATGGCCCCGGCGTCGAAGAGACGGCGGCTCAAGGGGACGGCGAGCCGCACGACCTCGGCCGCTCCGTCCTCGCCGAGGGCTTCGAGCGGACCGGCTGCGAGCCGATCGGTTTCGGCCTCGATGTGCTGGCGCAGAACGACTCCCGAATCGGTGAGCGTCAGTTCGCCGTCGAGAACGCCTCGGTCACGGAGGCGGCCGACACTCTCGTCCCAGTCTTCGTCGGTCCAGCCGCGGTTGACCTGGATGACCTCGCGGGTGACCGCGCCGGTGCCGACATGGGTCAGCGTCGTGTCGAGCCCGCGCAACCCGGCGGCGACGGCGGACAGGACATGACCGTCCCCGCGATGTTCCCGCAACACCGTGGCCGCGAGCCAGACCCTCCCGGCCGCGCTCGCGGGGCGGGCGACCGAAGACCACCCGGCGGCCAGCGGCCGGGCGGCGTAATCACATCCGGTGACGGCTTGTTCGAGCAGACCGGCGAGATCTTCCCAGGGCGCGTCCTCGGGCAGGATCCGGCCGAGCGCGGCCTCGACGGCGTCCATCCGGCGCTGAAGGACGACCGCCGGTTCGGCGTGTTTCCAGGCATCGGGCAGGGAACGCGCGACCATCCGCGGCGCGAACCCGAAGAGCATCGCGGTCACCGGCGGTTCCGGCAGCGGGCCGAGTGGTGCGACCCGCCCGGCGAAATAGCCCATCCACCAGCCCGGCAAGCCCACCGCCTTGGCCGCGGCCGCCGTTTCCGGGGCGAAGTAGACGACGGCGTGCAGTGGCTCGACAGCCTCCCAGAGGCGGCGCTGAATTGACGTCACGCCTCCATCTTGGCCGCACCGAAAACCGGATGCGAACGCCGCGCGCGGTGGTGTGTGATCACGGGCATGACGATCACCATGGAGAAGCCGGGGGTCGACGGGCTGGTCGAAGCCGTGGACGCGCTGCGGGAGTGGCAGCGTGAGGGTTCGGCGTGGCAGCTGCATCCGGGTGACCTGGGCTGGTTCTGGCGGTTCGGCGCGGAAACGACCGCCGCGGCGGTCCGGGTCTGGCGCCGGGACGGCCGGATCCTCGCCGTCGGGCTGCTGGACGGGGCCGACCTGCTGCGTATGACGACCGCTCCCGACGCCCGGCAGGACGAGGAACTGGCGCGTCGGCTGGTCGAGGACGTCATCGAGCCGGCGCGCGGAGTGCTGCCGCCGGGGAAGGTGGCCATCGAGGCCCCGAAGGACGCGCTGATCCAAGACCTGCTGCCCGGACACGGCTGGCGCGTCGACGAGCCGTGGACACCACTGCACCGCGACCTCACCCAGCCGGTGAAAGCCCCGGACCTGCGGATCGAGGTGATCGGACCGGAGCAGGCGGCCGTGCGCGCCGAGGTCCAGCGAGGAGCGTTCGACGGGTCGAAGTTCTCCGAAGAGCGCTGGCAGGCGATGGCGTCGGGCGTACCGTACGCCGACGCCCGGTGCCTGGTCGCTTACGACGGCGACGACAACGCCGTGGCGGCGGCGACGGTGTGGTCGGCCGGGCGGGGGAGGCCCGGGGTGCTCGAACCGATGGGCGTGCACCGGGACCATCGCGGACACGGTTACGGCCGGGCGATCACCGTCGCCGCCGCGGCCGCGCTCCAGGAGCTCGGCTCGTCGAGCGCGACGCTGGGCACGCCGAGCTCCAACGTCGCCGCCGTCGCCACCTACAAGTCGGGCGGGTTCCGGGCACTGCCCGAGGTACGAGACCTGGCCCGGGACGCGTGAACGCCGTAGGGGAACCTCACGACCACCTGGACCCCGCACGATCCGCCGCCCCCCTGCCCCCTTTCCCCCTGCCCCTCCCCCCTTGCCCCTGCCCCCTCCCCCCTAAACGCCGTAAACAGGTTCAGGCGTGGGGGCATCGGCCAGGAGCTCGGCCACGACGGGGCCGAGTTCGGCCGGTGCCCACCGGGATCGCTTGTCCCGCACCGTGCCGTGCCGCCAGCCCTGCGCGATCGAGACGCGTCCGCCGTCGACCTCGAACACCCGCCCGGTCACCCCGGACGACTCCTCGCTCCCGAGCCACACCACCAGCGGTGACACGTTTTCCGGTGCCATGGCGTCGAAACCGGCGTCCGGCGCGGCCATGTCGTCGGCGAACGCCGCTTCCGTCATCCGGGTACGGGCGGCCGGGGCGATGGCGTTCACGGTGACGCCGTAGCGCGCGAACTCGGTGGCGGAGACCAGCGTGAGGCCCAGGATCCCGGACTTCGCGGCCGCGTAGTTCCCCTGTCCGACGCTGCCGAGCAACCCGGCGCCGGAACTGGTGTTGATCACCCGCGCCGTCCGCGTCCTCCCTGCCTTCGCTTCCGCGCGCCAGTACTCGGCGGCGTGCCGTGTCGGCGCGAAATGCCCTTTCAGGTGGACGCGGATGACAGCGTCCCATTCGTCCTCGCCGAGGTTGACCAGCATCCGGTCGCGCAGGAAACCCGCGTTGTTGACCAGGACGTCCAGGCCGCCGAAGGTCTCGACGGCGGTCCGCACCAGCCGCGCGGCCCCCTCCCAGGACGCGATGTCGTCGGTGTTCGCGACCGCTTCGCCACCGAGTGCCTCGATCTCGTCGACGACGTCCTGCGCGGGCCCGGCCGAACCGCCGCTGCCGTCGAGTCCGGCCCCGAGGTCGTTCACCACCACCCGCGCTCCCTCGGCGGCGAACGCGAGCGCGTGTGCCCGCCCGATCCCGCGACCGGCACCGGTCACCACCACGATCCGGCCGTCGGCGATCCCGCTCACACCGGCTCCTTTCGGTCCTTCACCAGGGAATTCGAAGCGGCCAGGAAAGCAGGGACCTCTCCCCCGCCATGGACCTTCAGACATGCCCCGCTGACGTACGACGCCAGCGGGGAGGCCAGGAACACCGCACAGGAACCGATCTCGTCCGGTTCGGCCAACCGTCCTAAGGGGACGGTCGCACCCACGGCGGCGACCCCGGCCTCGTCGCCGTAGTGCAGATGCGTGTGCTCGGTCCGGACCATGCCGACGTCGAGCGCGTTGAGGCGGACCTTCGGCGCCCACTCGACGGCAAGCGTCGCGGTCAGGTTGTCCAACCCCGCCTTCGCCGCGCCGTACGACGCCGTCCCCGGCGAAGGCCTCGTCCCGCTGACGCTGCTGATGTTCACGATGGCCCCGCCGTGTTCCTGCCGCTGCATGATCGCGTTCGCCGCGCGGGCGACGGTCAGCGGCGCCAGCAGGTTCAGCGCGATCACCTTTTCGTGGAACCTGGGTGACGCCGTCGCGGCGTCGGCGAACGGCGCGCCGCCGGCGTTGTTGACCACGACGTCGAGGCGTCCGTGCCGCCGGAGGATCTCCTCGAAGAGCGCGTCGACCTCTTTGGGGTCGCGGACGTCGCACGAGATGAACGTCGACGTCCGCTCGCCGTCGCGGACCGGTCTCTCGGGTTCGGTACGCGCGCAGGTGATCACCTCGGCCCCGGCGCGCAGGAAAGTCCTGGTGACACCGGCGCCGACGCCGCGTACCCCGCCGGTCACCAGCACCAGGGCGCCGTCGAGCCGGAGTTCGAGTGCCATGCCGGGCCTCCTTCACGTCGCTGTACCCGGGCCGGACCTCCTGCTAACGTACCAAGCAAGTGCTAGGTTTGGTAGCGAAAGGGTGCACGATGAGCGTTTCCACCCATTCACCGGAGCCCGGCATCGCCGTGGTCACGGTCGACGCGCCCCCGGTGAACGCGCTGAGCGTGAAGGGATGGTTCGCCCTCGCCTCCGCCGTCACCGACGCCGGACGCGATCCCGCGACGCATGTCGTGGTGCTGCGCGCGGAAGGTCGCGGGTTCAACGCCGGTGTCGACATCAAGGAGATCCAGCGCGATCCGGGTTACGGCACGCTGATCGGCGCGAACGAGGGTTGTGCGGCGGCGTTCTCCGCCGTCTACGACTGCGCGGTCCCGGTGATCGCGGCCGTCCAGGGCTTCTGTCTCGGCGGCGGGGTCGGCCTGGTCGGCAACGCGGACGTCGTCGTCGCGAGCGAGGACGCCACCTTCGGGCTCCCCGAGGTCGATCGCGGCGCGCTCGGTGCGGCGACGCATCTCGCGCGGCTGGTCCCCCAGCACCTCATGCGGGCGTTGTACTACACGGCTTCGACGATCACGGCGGACCAGTTGCACCACCACGGTTCGGTCTACGCAGTGGTGGCACGGGGAGAACTGGACGAGACCGCGCTCGGCGTGGCACGGCAGATCGCGGCGAAGGACACTCGCGTGATCCGCGCGGCGAAGCAGGCCATCAACGGCATCGACGTCCAGCCCGTGCACCGCAGCTACCGCTTCGAGCAGGGTTTCACCTTCGAACTCAACCTGGCGGGCGTGTCCGACGGCGCGCGTCAGGAATTCCTGGACGGCGGGGGGAAGTGATGGCCGACAAGCGGATGACGCCGGACGAGATCGCCGCCGGACTCAGCGACGGGATGACGATCGGGATCGGCGGCTGGGGTTCCCGGCGCAAGCCCATGGCGCTGGTGCGCGCGATCCTGCGCTCTCCGGTCAAGGACCTCACCGTGGTCTCCTACGGCGGCCCGGACGTCGGTTTGCTGGCTTCGGCGGGCAAGATCAAGCATCTGGTGTTCGGCTTCGTGACACTGGATTCGATCCCCTACGACCCGTGGTTCTCGCGGGCACGGGAATCCGGTTCGATCACCGTCACCGAGTACGACGAGGGCATCTTCGGGACCGGGCTTTCCGCTGCCGCGCAACGACTTCCGTTCCTGCCGACACGAGCGGGCCTCGGCTCCGGCGTCCTCGACCTGAACCCGTCGCTGCGCACCGTCCGCTCCCCGTACGACGACGCCGAACAACTGCTCGCCGTGCCCGCGCTCGAGCTCGACGCGGCGTTCGTCCACCTCAACCGTGCCGACGCCCGGGGCAACGCGCAGTACCTCGGACCGGATCCGTACTTCGACGACCTGTTCGCCCTGGCCGCCGAACAGTGTTACGTGTCCACGGAAAAGATCGTCGAGACGGCCGAACTCTCGGCAGGCGGGCCGGTGCAGAGCCTGCTGCTGAGCCGGATGCTCGTCACCGGGGTCGCGGAGACGCCGAACGGCGCGCACTTCACCACTGCCGTCCCGGATTACGGCCGCGACGAACGTTTCCAACGTCACTACGCCGAGGCGGCCAAGGATCTCGACGCGTGGCCCGGGTTCGTGGACCGCTTCCTGTCCGGGGACGAAGTGCAGTACCAGAAGGCCGTCGCCGAGTTCGGGGAGTCCGCATGAGTGCCGCAACGCGCGCCGAGGTCGCCGTCGTGGCCTGCGCCGAACTGTTCCGCGGTGACGGCGAGATCGTGGTGAGCCCGATGGGTTTCGTCCCGTCGGTGGGGGCACGCCTCGCGCGACTGACCTTCGAACCGGACATCCTGCTGTCCGACGGCGAGGCCTGCCTGATGACGCCCGACGCCGTCGTCGAAGGCTGGCAGCCGTTCCGCAAGGTCCTCGACACCGTGGTACCACGCGGAAAAAGGCATGTCGTGATGGGCGCCAACCAGATCGACCGCGAGGGCAACCAGAACATCTCCGCGATCGGTGAGCACTCCCGGCCGAAGAAGCAACTGCTCGGCGTGCGCGGCGGACCGGGCAACACCGCGAACCACCGGACGAGTTACTGGGTTCCCCGGCACGGCAAGCGGGTCTTCGTCGAGCACGTCGACGTCGTGTCCGGTGTC
Organism: Amycolatopsis sp. cmx-4-19; assembly: GCA_049998115.1. Taxonomy (GTDB): domain Bacteria; phylum Actinomycetota; class Actinomycetes; order Mycobacteriales; family Pseudonocardiaceae; genus Amycolatopsis. The sequence goes on from JAEBEO010000010.1 coordinate 80,663, forward strand.
GGATACGCCAGGGCACGCGAAGCCGGGCTTCGGTATCACGACGTCCACCGGGTCGTCACGAATCTCGGGGTCCTGGACTTCGGCGGCGAGGACCACGCGCCGCGGCTGGTCTCGGTGCACCCCGGGGTATCCGTGGACGAGGTCGTCGAGGCGACGTCGTTCCCCCTGATCACCGACGACGTCGCGGAGTCACGGCTCCCGACCGAGGCCGAACTGCTGCTGATCCGGACCAGCCTCGATCCGAAGTCGCTGCGGGACAAGGAAGTCCCAGCGTGAAGACCGCGCTGACCGCACTCGCCGGGATCCGGTATCCGATCGTGCAGACCGGGATGGGCTGGGTCGCCGGGCCGCGGCTGGTGTCCGCGACGGCCGAAGCGGGCGGGCTCGGCATCCTCGCGTCCGCCACCATGACCCACGACGAACTCGCGGCGGCGATCAAGGAGGTCAAGAGCCGGACGTCGCGGCCGTTCGGCGTCAACCTCCGCGCGGACGCCGAGGACGCCGCTCGCCGGGTCGAGCTGCTGATCACCGAGGAGGTCCGGGTCGCTTCCTTCGCGCTGGCACCGAAAAAGGACATGATCACCCGGTTGAAGGACAACGGCGTGCTCGTCGTCCCCTCGGTCGGCGCGGCCCGGCACGCGGAGAAGGTCGCGGGCTGGGGCGCGGACGCCGTCATCGTGCAGGGCGGCGAGGGCGGTGGGCACACCGGCGGGGTCGCGACGACGCTGCTGCTGCCCTCGGTCCTGGACGCCGTCGACATCCCGGTGGTCGCGGCAGGCGGGTTCTTCGACGGCCGGGGGCTGGCCGCCGCGCTCGCCTACGGCGCGGCGGGGGTCGCGATGGGCACCCGGTTCCTCCTGACGAGGGAAAGCACCGTCCCCGACGAGATCAAGCAGGCGTACCTCGCCCGTGACCTCAACGGCACCGTCGTCACACGGAAGGTGGACGGGATGCCGCATCGCGTCCTCCGGACGGAACTGGTGGACGCGCTGGAGTCGTCCGGTCCGGTGAGCGGACTGGCGAGGTCCGTCCGCAACGCCGCGAAGTTCCGGAAGCTGACCGGGCTCTCGTGGCGCTCGCTGGCCACCGAAGGACTGCGGATGAAACGTGGCGGTGACCGGACGTGGTCGCAGGTGCTGATGGCCGCGAACACGCCGATGCTGCTGCGTGCCGGGCTGGTCGAAGGCGACCCCGGTGCCGGGGTGCTGGCGTCCGGGCAGGTCGTCGGCCTGCTCGGCGACCTGCCAGGGGTCGCCGAGCTGATCGAGACGATGGTGGCCGACGCCACCGGCATCCTGCGGCGGCTGGGTCGCGAGTGAGGGGCGAGCACGCTGTGCTTGACTTCGGCCATGATCTCGGAGAGTCGTTGTCCGGTCGAGGACGGTGAGCTGTACGTCCGCAGCACCGGCGAAGGGCCGCTTGTGCTCCTCATCGCCGGCGGGCTCGGCTCGGCGGACACCTTCCGGGCGATGACGAAGCTGCTCGCCGAGGACCACACGGTCGTCACCTACGACCGGCGCGGTCACTTCCGCAGCACCGACACCAGCACCGGTCCGATCAGCGTGCCGAAGCAGGCCGACGACGCGTACGCCGTCCTGCAGCACGTCGGCGGCGGACCCGCGAAGGCGTTCGGGACCAGCGCGGGCGCCCTCATCGGCCTCGACCTCGTCGCCCGCTACCCGGACGCGACGACCGTGCTGGTCGCCCACGAACCCCCCGCCGTCCAGCTGCTGCCGGACGCGCTCGGCTGGCTCGACGAGGCCGCCTCGCAGGTCCGGCTCGCGCAGGCAGGCGACCTGATGGGCGCGTTCAGGCGGTTCACCGACGGCATCGCCGGGGCCGCACTGCCCGAATTGCGCGCGATCCGGCTGCCGAACGAGGAGGACTGGAAGCGGCTGTTCGGCCGCGAGCTGTCCGAGATCCTCGACTACCTCCCCGACCTGCGGGCCTTGCGGAAGGCCCGGACCGAGATCCACCCGGTCGCGGGCGTCGGCAGCCGCGGGTACTACCACTACCTCCCTGCGAAGGTCCTCGCGCTGGAGCTGGGGTTGCCGTTCACCGAGATGCCCGGGGCGCATCTGGCGCCGCAGCGGAACCCGGCACAGTTCACGGAAGCGCTGCGGGACCTCCTCGAGTCGTGAGTGGTGAGGAAGGTTCTAACCCCATGCCACGTAGCTTGCGTTGATCTTGGACAGGCCTTGATCGCCAGGGGTGACGGCTGCCGCAGGTCACGCGCTCGGTTGCCCCGGCCGACAGGAGCCGACCCTGCCTCAAGCGGTCGTGAGTGGCAAAGGTCGTTCTAACCCTCTTTACCACTCACGACATCGACACGCTGACGTCCATCGTCTTCGAGCACATCCGGCGCACGCGGATCACGCCGGTGGATCGCTGAGCCTCAGAGCTCCCGGATGACGCGGGCCGGATTGCCCGCGGCGAACACCTTCGACGGCAGGTCCCGCGTGACGACGCTGCCCGCACCCACCACGGTGTCGTCCCCGATGGTCACCCCGGCGCATACGATGACACCGCCGCCGAACCAGACGTTGTTCCCGATGGTGATCGGCGCGGCCGATTCCCAGCGCTGTCGCCGCAGTTCGTGGTCCTCCATCGGATGCAGCGCGGTGAGCAGCTGGCAGCGCGGGCCGATCGAGCAGTCCGAGCCGATCTTGATCGGGGCGCAGTCGAGCAGAATGGCGTCGTAGTTGAGGAAGCTGTTGGCGCCGATCTCGATCAGGTAGCCGTAGTCGCACTGGAACCTCGGCATGATCCAGGAACCCTCGCCGAGTTTGCCGAGCAGTTCCCGCAGGATCGTGTCCCGCTCACCGGTCTCCTCGGCACCGGTGCCGTTGAACCGGTCGACGAGTCCCTGTGCGCGCTTGCGATCCGCGACCAGTTCGGGGTCGTTGTCCCGGTACAGCTCGCCGCGCAGCATGCGCTCCTTCTGCTCACCCATGGCGCCCAACCTACCGAAAAGAGCCCTGCCCGCGGGCTTCCCTCGGGAAACCTGCCGGCAGGGCGGGTAAACGCTCGCGGAGCGTTCTTCAGTTGTGTCGATCTTCTCGAGTGAGGGCCGGCCCGGCGGGTGGGTGAGGTGTAGGGGGGACCCGCCGGGCCGGGGTATTTTCCTTCCTGTTCGCCGGTTTCGCTTCCGTTGAACTGCCCCGGCCGCGGAGAGAGCCGAGGACGACTACGACCCGGTTTTTTCGGGGAATCTCTGATGGAGTTGTGAACTTCGCACGTTGTTCCGAGGCAAACGATAAACCCGATCAGCCGCTTTTGTCACCTGTTCGAGCGTATTGAATTGAGACGATTCATTCGCGACACTTGCGACCTTCGTTGACGCAGCCGACAAGCCGGTTCATGATCTGCTTCGGCATCACGTTCGCGAAGTCGTCGTGATCGGAGAACGGATTGTGGTCCTCCTCGGGGAACGAGTCCACTTTGTACTGTCCGTCGACCTGGATCGCCCGGGGGATCTTGTAGGTCAGCGAGATGGTGAGCTCCGGAACGGCGGTGAGGCCGTCGGCGCATGCACCGTTCTCGTTCGGGTACTCGATGTGATCCCGGTGGTTCTCGCTGTCGATGTCGTTGCCGTCGAGACAGCTCGGGAAAGTGTGCACTCGCTTGACGTCGCTGCCCTCGGGACAGATCGGGTACTGCTTGGTCACCCGATCTTCGAAGCCGGCGCAGGTCCAGCTTTCCCGCGCGTTGGCGGGGCCGTTCGCGGTGACCTTCGCGTCGCCGTAAAGGATCCTGAGGAACTTGGGCATCGCCTTCACTTTCTCCTGGGCGTTGCCCTTGAAGGTGATGTCGACGGTCGCGGGTCGCTGGATCTCGCCGTCGTTGCCGGCGAGTTCGTTGGCGGAGTTCGGTTCGTCCAGCTGGACCTGCTGATCCTGTCCGTCGTCCTGGTTCTGGTCGTTCCGGTTCCGGTCACCGTCACGGTTCTGGTCGCGGCCGGCCTGACGCCGCCGGTTCTGCTGCTCTTCGCCTTCTTCCTCGGTATCGATCCGCACGACCGGCCAGAAGTACGCCGACTCGTCACCGTTCCGGCAGGTCGTCCCGGCGCCCAGCAGGCTGTTGTTGTCCGAATCCGCGTTCGTCGAAAGGTTTCCGACGTAGTCGTGCAGATGCTGGGCGCCATTGCGGATACCCGGCTGCGCGATGAAGTTGTCGGGATTGAAATGCCCGTTCTCGTTCTTCCCGCAGTCGACGGTGAACGAGCCCGTGGACGCGTCGTCGCCCGGCCGCGGCTTGTCGACGTTCGGCTGGACCTTGGCGATGTCCACGAACTGCGACTTGTCCACCTCGTCCGCGGAGGCGCTGCCGGGGTCACCGGTCGTGGTGGCCACCACGAGCCCCCCGATCGCGATCGACAAGCCCAGCAACGCGGTCGCGATCTTGGTCCTGCGGGCGATACGATGGCGCCCTTGACTTCGTGCCATTGACTTGCTCACCTCATTCGTTTCCAGGCACACGAAAGAAATCATTCGTACCCAGTCATGAGCTACGCATTGTCGAATACGGGATCACCGAATTCGCGGCGAACCTTCGGTCGCCCGCCGAGGAAGATCCGGCTACCGAGAGATACGGTTCCAGTCGGGCGAAGGTTCAAACCGCGATCGCGCCGTTATCTTTTCGTTATAAACTAGCGGCGCACGGTCGCCAGGACGGTGCCGTCCTGCTTGTGGACCTCGAACCGCTCGATGTCGGCCTTCTTCAGCACTGTCGTGCCGACGACGACGAGCGGGTCCGGCGAACCGGGAACACCGTAACCCTTGGCGGGAACGCCCCAGCCGTTGACGACGTACGCCTCTCCACCGCGGGAGTAGGCGAAGAGCTGACAAGTCATGGGACCGGTGAGGCCACGCAGTTCGAGTTCGACCGCACTGCCCCACTCCTTCTCCTGCACGGTGACCTCGGCGGCGACCGCGTTGCCCGCCTCGGACCAGCCGAACGGGGCGGCACCGCCGTCCGGACCGGCTTCCCTGGAGGTGGACGGCGGCGCCGACGTGATGACGGTGGTGGGCGCGGCCTGCGTGACGACCGGCTCGCGGTCGGTGAGCGAAAGCACGGCGAGCGGGCCGCCGATCACGAGCACGAGTACGGCGGCGGCCGTCGCGAGGCGGATCACCTTGCGACGGCGGCCGGTTTTGGCGGCGTCCGCGAGCAGCATCCGCAGCACGCGCGGCCCCGGTCCCTTCACGGGCGGGTCCGGCCAGCTCTTCTTGACCATGTCCAGGATGTCGGGCAGGTGGTACATCTCCACCAGCTCGACCTGACACTCGGGGCATTCCAGCAGATGCGCCTCGAACCTGGCGTGGTCTTCTTCGCCGAGGACGCCCAGCACGTAGGCGGCGACGTCCGTGTGCGGCGCTCCGGACATCTCGCTCACCCCCGCTCCTGCAACGCCCTGCGCAGCGCGCGCACGGCGTGGTGGATCCGCGATTTCACCGTACCGGGCGGGACCCCCAGCGTCGCCGCGACCTCGTTCACGGTGCGATCACGCAGGTAGGTCTGCTGGACGGCTTCACGTTGCTCCGGGGAAAGATTCCGCAGAGCCTCGTAAACGATCATGGCCGCGAGCGTCTTTTCCGACTCGTCCGGTACGCCGATCGAATCCGACTCGAGTTCCTCCACTTCCTGAGGGCGGGCACTCCGGCTCCGCCAGCCGTCGATGACGATGCGCCTGGCGACGGTGAAGAGCCAGGCACGCAGCATTTCCGGCTGCCGGTCGAGCTTGCCGGCGTTGCGCCACGCCTTGATGAGCGTCTCCTGGACCACGTCCTCGGCCCACTGGCGATCGTGACCGGTCAGTTTCAGCACGAACGCCATCAGACTGGATCCGAACTCCTGGTACAACGCCCTGATGAGGTCGTCATGCCCGTTCGAGGCGGGTTCATGATCGACTATTGGCTGCAGTATCCGAGAGTGGCGTCCCACGCGGCACATCTTTGTGGCAGCGGGGGCGATAAGTCCAGTACCAAAACTGTTCCGCCCGGGTTCCGGCGCCGGTGAAAATTTTTTGAACCGTTCCCGACTCGTGACCGTATCCCCTACCGAAGACCCCGACCCGGCGCTGTCCCCCGCACCGTCGAATCCACTGTGGATCACGAGTGTCCATAGTGGACTTGAACGCGCCTCCGCACCGTCGCCCGCAGCGACGGCGTATTCCTCTGGCCCCCGACAGGAGGATTTCCGTGAACCCCGTGTCACGCTCGGTCATACCTCTGGCCGTCACCTTGGCCGCGATCGCGCTGACCGCGGCCTGCACCACCGGTACCGCGGGACCGAACGGCTCGCCGGGCGCGGCCCCCGCCGCCGGCGCGGCGCAGATCCCGGGCATGCCCGACCCCGAGGCCGAAGCCGCACCCGGCGTGACCGCGGCGATCCTGTTCGACCTCGGACCGATCGTCACCGACACAGGAGGATTCACGCTTTACCGGTACGACAAGGACACGGTCGACCCACCGAAGTCGAACTGCGGGGAAACCTGCGCGCGGACCTGGATTCCCGCCAAAGCCGACGGGGACCTGGTGGTGACCGGGATCGACCGTTCCCTGGTCGGGACCGTGGCCAGGGCCGACGGCACCCAGCAGGTGACCCTCGCCGGCTGGCCGCTCTACCGCACCGTGAAGGACTCGATGCCCGGCAACACCGCCGGGCAGGGCGTCGACGACGCGTGGTTCCCGGTCAAGCCGGACGGCACGAAAGTCCTGCTCACCGCAGACACCTGGCAGGCCGATGACCTCGGCATCTGACTTCCCCGGGGCAACCACCGGCCCGATCCTCACCCGGTTTTCCCGCCTGCTGCCCGTCCTGCTGACGATGGCCGCGGTGACCTTGCTCGGACCGGTCGACGACGCGCACGCGCAGAACCTCTCCGCGGCCGACAAGAACCTCATCGTCAACGTCAAACTGGCCGGGCTGTGGGAAATGCCGGCCGGGATGTGGGCGCAGGAACGCGGGAAGAGCCGTCGGACCCGCGAAGTCGGCCGGACGCTGATGATCGACCACGGCAGGCTCGACACCGCGACGCACGCGATCGCCGACCGGTTCGGCATCGCCCTGCCGAGCGAGCCCTCGGATCAGCAGTCGGCGTGGCTCGGCGAGATGAAGGCCGCCCGCGACGACAGCGAGTTCGACCGTGTCTTCGCCAACCGGCTCCGGTACGCGCACGGTGTGCTGTTCCCCATCATCGCGCAGGTCAGGGCCGGTACCCGCAACGACGTCGTCCGCGATTACGCCACCACGGCCAACCAGGCGGTGCTGCGGCATATGACGCTGCTGGAGAGCACCGGCGTCGTCGACCAGTCGCTGATGCCGGAAGCGCCGGTGCCGCAGTCGAACTCCGCCAACTCCGCGATGGACGTCGGTTTCGGCGACTTCGCCCTCGGGCTGCTGCTGGCGGCGGTGCTCGGCGGCGGATTGTTCCTGGGGCTCCGGACCCTGCGCGGCAAGAACACCCGGACCCGCACACGCGCGGCCGGAGCCGAACCAGAACTGGTTCCCAGTGCACCGGGAGAGATCCATGTATGACCACTGGTCCGAGGTGGTGATCGTCCTGACCCAGAAAACGGACACCGACCCCGGCATCAAGGGGATGGCTCAGACATCCGCCCGGATCTCGTACGTTTTCATGTGCCTCACGCTCTGTTGGGGCGTGTTCACGGCGACCGGGTGGATCAAGTCGCTGACCGGCCGGAAGGCACTGCGGAACTCGCATATGGTGCTCGGCATCCTGACGTTGTCCTTCGGCGTCGTGCACGCGATGTCGTTCCTGTTCCTGCCCGACGGGTTCACCCTGGCGCAGATCTCGATCCCGCTGCTGCCGGGCACGGTGGCGCGGCACGAACTCGGCGTCATCGGGCTCGAGGTGATGCTCGCCGTCGCGCTGACCGGCGGCATCCACCGGTTCAGTTCCTACCGGCGTTTCCTGTGGATCCACCGGCTCGCGTACCCGGCTGTCGCGATCACGGCGCTGCACGCGTTCTTCGGTGCCATGGCCAACGGGCACCTCGGGCTCCTGTGGTTCGGCGGGATCACGTTGCTGGTCCCCGTCGTCCTGCTGACCGTGCTCCGGTTCCTGCCCACCCCGTTCCTGGAACGGATGGGCCTGGTCGAGGAACTGGTCTGACGGCCGTGAAAGGACTTGGAGAAAAGAACATGATCTTCGGAAACGTACGGCGCGGCACTCGCGTGAGCGTCGACAACGAGCGGTGCGAGATCTTCGGTTTCTGCGAGATGGAGGCGCCCGCCACCTTCAAGATCGGACCGGACGGCAAGCTCCGCATTCGCCGGATGGTCGAACGGGACGGCTTGGACCAGGCCATTTCCGCCGCCCGGCTCTGCCCGAAACAAGCCATCAGAGTCAAGGGAGAAGGAGCGTACGACGATGAGTGACGGCGATCGGATCGTCATCGTCGGGGCCGGCGTCGCCGGGCTCCGCTCCGCGGAACGCCTGCGGGAACTCGGGTTCGACGGCGAGATCGTGCTGGTCGGCGACGAGCCGCGGAAGCCGTATCACCGGCCGATGGTGTCGAAGGAACTCATCACCGGCGGCGTGAAACCGGTCGCGGCGAGCCTGGAGCCCTACACCGACCTGGACGTCCACTGGCGGCTCGGCACCCGCGCGACCTGGCTCGACACCAAGGAACGCACGGTGCACCTGCCGGGCGGCGAGTCCCTTTGGTACGACGGCCTGATCGTCGCGACCGGCGTCTGTCCCCGCCATCTCCCCGGCTCGCCGCGCCACGACCCCCGGGTCCGTGTGCTGCGCACCGTGGAGGATTCACTCGCCGTCCGGCGGGCGCTGGGGAACAGCAACAAATCCGTCGTGGTGATCGGCAGCGGCCTGATCGGGAACGAGTTCGCCGCGTCGATGCGGTACATGGGCCGCGACGTCACGCTCATCGGCCACGCGAAGGCGCCACTGCACCGCTTCGGGGAGCGGATCGCTTCGGCGCTGACGAGAGAACACCAGCACCACCGCGCCAAGCTGGCGATGAACACCGAGGTGCGGAACTGGATCAGCACCAAGGAGACGGTCGGGCTGCACCTGACCAACAACCAGTTCCTGGTGGCCAGCTGCGTGGTGCTCTCGATCGGCAGTGTGCCCGCGGTGGACTGGCTGCGCGGCTCGGAGCTGACCATCGACGACGGTGTCCTGTGCGAATCGACGCTCTTCGCCGTCGGGGCGGAAGACGTCGTGGTCGCCGGCGACATCGCGAAATGGCCGAACCTGCGGATCGACGAGACCCCACGGCGGGTCGAGCATTGGATGAACGGCGTCGAATCCGGGCGCGCGGCGGCGGAAAGCCTGATGCTGGGCCGGGGCAACGCGCGGCCGTACACCCCGCTCCCCCGTGCCTGGTCGTCGCTCTACGACGCCCGGCTGCAGACCGTCGGCATGCCGTCGCTCGGCAAGGACACGATCGAACTTTCCGATCGCGTCACCGGTTTCGTCCGGGACGGCAGGCTCATCGGCGCGGCAGGCTGGGACCGGCCGAAGGCGATGATCCACTGGACGGCCGAACTCGACCGGCGGCTGCCGGTGCCCGAGCCGGTCTTCCCCACCCCCGCGGAACCGTCTTTCGCGGCTTCCGTCGGGGAGGACATCCTGGCCCCGTTCGAGCGGGACTTCCTTTCGGACACCCCGACCGAGGCCGTACCGGCGCAAGGAAAGATGCCCTGGGCCCGCGTACCCGCCGGGTGACCCGGGTCCGCGACCGGGCCGGGGCCGCGCGCGGCGGCCGCGGTCCCTCAGGTGGCGGTGGGTTGCCGGGCCTCCGCACCCACCGCCACTCCTGGGGACACCGGGAGGGATCCGGTTCCGATGGTGATTCGGGCGCCGTCGGGCACGGGTTCCTCCTCGCTCCCCGCAGACAGACGGGGCCCTTCCGGACTGACTCACCTGGAAGGGCCCCCTCTGTTCGCGCGATCAGCGGGGTCGGAGACGTTCGATGATCGTGACGTTCGCCGTACCGCCGCCTTCGCACATCGTCTGCAGCCCGTACCGCCCGCCCCGCCGCTCCAGTTCGTGCAGCAGCGTCGCGAACAGTTTCGTGCCGGTCGCCCCGATGGGGTGACCGAGCGCGATCCCGCCGCCGTTGACGTTGACGCGGTCCGGGTCGGCGCCCGTCTCCTCGATCCACGCCAGGACGACACTCGCGAAAGCCTCGTTCACCTCGAACAGGTCGATGTCCTCGATACCCAGACCGGTCTTCCGCAGCGCGTGCGCGGTCGCCGGGATCGGCCCGGTCAGCATCCACACCGGATCGGCCGCGCGCACCGACAGGTGGTGGATCCGGGCACGCGGGGTGAGGCCGTGGTCCTCGACGAACTTCTCGGACGCGATGAGCGTCGCGCTCGCGCCGTCGGAGAGCTGGCTCGCCACGGCGGCTGTGATGCGTGAACCCTCGCTCAGCGGCTTCAACCCGGCCATCCGTTCGAGGCTGGTGTCCCGCCTGGGCCCCTCGTCCAGGGCGACACCGGCGAACGGCGCGATCTCCGCGGCGAACCGGCCTTCGTCGATGGCCGCGATCGCGCGCTGATGACTGCGGAAGGCGTACGCCTCCATCGCCTCGCGGGTCAGATCCCAGTGTTCGGCGATCATGTCGGCGCTGCGGAACTGCGAGACCTCGACGCTGCCGTAGCGCTCCTGCCAGCCCTTCGACCCGGAAAAAGGGTCCTCGAAGCCGTATTCGCGGCCGGCGAGCATCGCGGCGCTGATCGGGATGGCGCTCATGTTCTGCACGCCGCCGGCGAGGACGAGGTCCATCGTTCCGGAAAGGACGGCCTGCGCGGCGAAATGCACGGCCTGCTGGCTGGAACCGCATTGCCGGTCGACCGTCACCCCGGGTACGTGATGGCCGTACCCGGCCGCGAGCCACGCCGTCCGCGCGATGTTCCCGGCCTGCGGGCCGAGCGTGTCGGTGCAGCCGAGGATGACGTCCTCGACCAGGTCGGCGTCGACACCCGACCGCTCGACGACGGCCCGGATGACGTGGGCGCCGAGGTCGGCGGAGTGGACGCCGCCGAGTGCTCCCCCGCGTTTCCCGACCGGGGTCCGGACCGCGTCCAGTACATAGGCTTCACGCACGGCGCCTCCTCGTCTTCGTCGCGATTCCGTCCAGGAGGATCCCGAGGTACTGCTGCGCGACGTCGTCGGCGCTCAGCGTGCCTTCGGGGTTGTACCAGCGCACCGCGACCCAGACGGTGTCGCGGATGAACCGGTAGGTGAGTTCGACGTCGAGGTCCTCGCGGAACACACCTGCCGCGATCCCGTCGGTGAGGATCCCGTTCCACAGTTTGCGGAATTCGGTGTTGCGCTCGTCGAGGTAGCCGAAGCGCGGCAGCTGCATCAGATGCTTCGCTTCGGACTGGTAGATCGCGACCTCGGCCGGGCGCCGGTGAATCGATTCGAACGACGCCACGACGACGGCTTCGAGCGTTTCCCGCGGCCCTCTGCCCTCGGACACGATTTCCGTGTAGGCACCGAACAGTTCGTCGAGGAATCCGGTGAGGATCTCGTCGGCCATCGACTCCTTCGAGTCGAAATGGTGGTAGAGGCTGCCCGAAAGGATTCCGGCCGCGTCCGCGATGTCCCGCACGGTGGTGGAGACGTAACCACGTTCGGCGAACAGTTTCGCCGCCAGGCCGAGCAGTTCGGCTCGGCGGGAGCCTGGGCTGGACTTCATCGGGACCTCACGCATGCTGGGAACTCACGGACACGACCTCGCCGGTGAGGTACGAGGAGTACTCACTGGCGAGGAACACCATCACATTCGCCACTTCCCAGGGTTCCGCCGCCCTCCCCGAGACCTCGCGCGCGGTGAGCTCGGTGAGCAGGTCCTCGCTGGTGACCTTGGCGAGGAAGGGATGCATCGCCAGGCTCGGCGCGACGGCGTTGACCCGGATGCCGTATCCGGCGACGTCGACGGCCGCGCACCGGGTGAGCGCCATGACACCCGCCTTCGCCGCCGCGTAATGCGCCTGCCCGGCCTGCGCGCGCCACCCGATCACCGAGGCGTTGTTGACGATCACGCCGCCGTCGCCCTGCTCGATGAACCGGTTCACCGCGGCCCTGGTCGCGCGGAACGTACCGTTGAGGGTGACGTCGACGACCCGTGACCACTCGTCGTCGGTCATGTCCACTATGGACTTGGTGCCGCCGAGGCCGGCGTTGTTGACGAGGACGTCGACGCGGCCGTAATGCGCGGCGGCACCGTCGATGAGCGCCTGGACCTGATCCTCTCGGGTGACGTCACAAGGGATCGCGTGGACGTCGCCGAGTTCGGCGGCCTTCTCGCCCAGACGCCGTTCGTGCCAGTCGCTGATCACGACGCGGGCGCCTTCCTCCTTGGCGCGTTTCGCCACCGCGGAGCCGATCCCGGTGCCGGCCGCCGCCGTCACCACGACCACCTTGTCCCGCAGGAGGTTCGCTCCTTCGGGATATTGCGGAACCGGAATCACGGTCGTACCTCCCGGGGAAGCCCGAGCACCCGCTCGGCGATGACGTTGCGCTGGATTTCGTTGGAGCCGCCGTAGATCGTGTCCGCGCGGGTGAAGAGGAAGAGGCGCTGCCAGGCGTCGAGCCCGTCCTCCGCGAGCATTCCCCGCGCGCCGCGGACGAGCATCGCGAGTTCACCCAGGTCGCGGTGCCAGTTCGCCCAGACCAGCTTGGACACTTCCGCCACACCCGGCGAGGAGTCCCCGAGGGTGCGGATCGCGTGGGCCCGCATGACTTCCAGGCCGACCCAGGCCCGGTCGATCCGTTCGGCGACGACCGGGTCGTCCGGGGCGATCCTGGTGAGTTCTTCGAGTTCCCGGCGGAAGCCGACCTGCTGACCGAGTGTCGCGACGCCCCGTTCGTAGGCCAGGGTGCCCATGGCGACCCGCCAGCCGTCCCCGGGCTCGCCGACGACCGAGTCCTTCGCGGTGCGAGCGCCGTCGAAGAAGACCTCGTTGAACTCCGACGTCCCGGTGAGCTGCCGGATCGGGCGTACCTCGACACCGGGCTGCCGCATCGGAACGAGCAGATAGGACAGTCCTCGATGGCGTTTCGAACCCGGCTCGGTCCGGGCGAGGACGAAACACCAGTCGGCCACGTGCGCGAGCGACGTCCAGACTTTCTGGCCTCGCAGCACCCACTCGTCGCCATCGAGGGTGGCGGTGGTCGACACGGCGGCGAGATCGGAGCCGGCACCGGGCTCGGAATAACCCTGGCACCACAGTTCCTCGACGGCCACGATCGGCGGCAAGAACCGTCGTCGCTGTTCCGGGGTACCGAAAGCGATCAGGGTCGGACCGAGGAGCTCCTGTGCCAGGTGACTCACCCGCGCCGGTGCTCCCGCCCGTGCGTACTCCTCGTGGAAGACCACCTGGTGGTCGAGTGTCGCGCCCTGCCCGCCGTGCTCCACAGGCCAGCCGACGCACGTCCAGCCCGCCGCCGCGAGCCGTCGCTCCCAGGCGACGCGCTCGTCGAAGGCCTCGTGCTCCCGCCCCGGACCACCCAGGCCACGCAGTTCCGGCGGCAAATTTTCCGCCAGCCAGGTGCGCACACGGTCGCGAAAGCCGTCCTCTGTCACCGCACGCCTCCTCTAGCCAAACCAGAGCCTGCTGCGTAGGCTACCCTACCAAGCACTTGCTAGGGAGACTTCAATGGATGAAGGGACCATCCCGGCGGCGCTCGACAGGGCCGCGGAACGGTTCGCCGGACAGGAAGCACTCGTCGACGGCGACATCCGGTTCACCTATGCCGAACTCGCGTACCGGGTGCGGCAGGCCGCTCACTTCTTCGAGGGGCACGAGCGGGTCGCGATCTGCTCCCCCAACACCTGGCACTGGGTCGTCGCCGGACTCGGCGCGCTCTACGCCGGTGCGACGCTGGTCCCGGTCAACACCCGGTTCACCACCCGCGAGACTCTCGACATCCTCGACCGCGCAGGGGTTTCCGCGCTCGCGATCACCGGCACGTTCCTCGGCACGGACCGGCTGGCCTGCCTCGGCGACCGCCGTCCCCCGACCGTCCTGCGGATCCCCGTCGAAGGCGTCGAGACACCGGTCGACGGCGTCACGGAATGGGACGCGCTCGCCGGGTTCGACGGCGGGTTCACCAGTCCCGCCGAGCCCGGCGGGGTCAGCGACATCCTTTTCACCTCGGGCACCACCGGCCGCGGCAAGGGGGCGATGAGCAGCCATCGGCAGACGCTGGGTGTCGCGGAGGCCTGGGCGGACTGCGGTGAGCTGACCGGGAACGACCGGTACCTCGTGATCAACCCGTTCTTCCACAGTTTCGGCTACAAGGCGGGGATCGTCGCCGCCGTGCTGCGTGGCACGGCCATCATCCCGCAGCGCACTTTCGACGTCCGGGAAACCCTGCGGCTCATCGAAAGCGAACGGGTCACCGTGCTGCCGGGCGCGCCGACGATCCACCAGATGCTGCTGGACGCGCCCGAACGCGCGAACCACGACCTGTCCAGCCTGCGGCTCGCCGTCACCGGGGCCGCCACCGTACCGGTCATGCTGGTCGAACGGATGCGGACGGAACTGAACTTCGACACCGTGCTCACCGCGTACGGACTCACCGAGGCCGTCGTCGCGACGATGTCCCGTCCCGGCGACGACGCGAAACTGGTGGCGAACTACAGCGGCCGCGCGACGGCGGGGTTCGAGGTGAGGCTCGGCGAGCACGACGAGGTCCTGCTGCGCGGGCCGAACGTGATGCTCGGCTACCTCGACGATCCGGAGGCCACCGCGAAGGCCGTCGACGCCGACGGGTGGCTGCACACCGGCGACGTCGGCGTGCTGAACGAGCACGGCTACCTGAAGATCGTCGACCGGATCAAGGACATGTACGTCTGCGGCGGGTTCAACGTCTACCCGGCCGAAATCGAACAGGTGCTCAGCAGGCTGGACGGCGTCACGGAATCCGCCGTCGTCGGCGTGCCGGACCCTCGGCTCGGCGAGGTCGGCAAGGCGTTCGTCGTCCTGCGCGCCGGAGCGGAACTGTCCACCGAGGACGTCTTGACGCACTGCGAAGGCGAGCTGGCCAACTACAAGCTTCCTCGCTTTGTCGACTTCGTGGCGGAGCTGCCGCGGAATCTGTCCGGGAAGGTACTGAAACGCGTGTTGCGGGAGGAGAACGGATGACCGTCGAGTACGAGCGGCGCGGGCCGGTGGCGGTGGTCACGATGAACCGGCCGGAGTACCGGAACGCGCAGAACTCGGCGATGACGTACGCGCTCGACGCGGCGTTCTCCCGAGCCGTGGACGATCCCGGGGTCAAGGTGATCGTGCTGGCCGGTGCGGGTGAGCATTTCTCCGCCGGGCACGACATCGGGACACCGGAACGCGACGTGGACGTGTCGTTCGAGCGCAAGGCCGTGCTGTGGTGGGACCACGTCGGCGCCGAGGGCGGCGATCAGCGGTTCGCCCGCGAATCGGAGGTCTACCTCGGTATGTGCCGCCGGTGGCGGGAGATCCCGAAACCGAGCATCGCGAGTGTGCAGGGCGCGTGCGTCGCGGGCGCGCTGATGCTCGCCTGGGTCTGCGACATGATCGTCGCCTCCGACGACGCGTTCTTCGCCGATCCCGTGGTGCGCATGGGAATCCCCGGCGTGGAGTACTTCGCGCATCCGTGGGTCCTCGGCCCGCGCGCGGCCAAGGAAGTACTGTTCACCGGCGAGCGCTTCACCGCCCGGCAGGCCAAGGAATGGGGCATGCTCAACCGCGTCGTCCCGCGTGCCGACCTCGAAACCGAGACGATGGCGCTGGCCGAGAAGATCTCCGCGATGCCGCGGATGGGCCTGGCGCTGGCGAAGAAGGCGGTCAACCAGGCCGAGGACCTGATGGGCCTGCGATCCGGGATGGACTCCGTGTTCGGGCTCCATCATTTCGCGCACGCGCACAACGCCGAGGTGTCCGGCGGGGATTCCCTGGGCGGGCAGGACGCGCGCTCGATGCGGGACGCGGGTTCGTGATGGACCTCGACCTCGACGAGCGCACGCTCGCCTTCCGTGACGAAGCACGTTCCTGGCTCGCCGGGCATGTCCCGGCCGAGCCGCTGAAGTCGTTCGACACCGCCGAAGGGTTCGCCCAGCACCGCGACTGGGAGGCGAAGCTGACCGACGCCCGATGGTCGGTGGTCTCGTGGCCGCGCAAGTACGGCGGCCGGGACGCGAGTCTCCTGGAATGGGTCGTGTTCGAGGAGGAGTACTACGCGGCCGGCGCGCCACTACGGGTCAACCAGAACGGTATCTTCATGCTCGCGCCCACCTTGTTCTCCCACGGCACGGAAGAACAACAGCGGCGCGTCCTGCCGAAGATGGCACGTTCGGAGGAAGTCTGGGCGCAGGCGTGGTCGGAACCCGAGGCGGGCAGCGACATCGCCGCCCTCCGCAGCACCGCGACCCGCTGCGACGGTGGCTGGCGGGTCGGCGGCCAGAAGACGTGGAGTTCGCGGGCGACGTTCGCCGACCGCGCTTTCGGCCTGTTCCGCAGTGATCCGGATTCGGTGCGGCACCAGGGACTCACCTACCTGATGGTGGATCTGCGGGCCGACGGGGTCACCGTCCGGCCGATCGCCCAGCTGGACGGCGAACCCGGTTTCGCGGAGATCTTCTTCGACGACGTCTTCGTACCCGACGAGGACGTGATCGGCGCCCCGGGTGAAGGCTGGCGCGTCGCGATGACGACGGCGAACAACGAACGCGGCCTGTCCTTGCGCAGTCCCGGCAGGTTCCTCGCCGCGGCCGACAGGCTGGTCTCGCTCTGGACCGACGCCGGACGCCCCGCGCAGACCGCGGACCGGGTCGCCGACGCGTGGATCGGCGCGCGGGCCTACCAGCTGTACACGCTCGGCACGGTCACCCGGCTTGCGGACGGCGCCGAACTCGGGCCGGAATCGAGTGTCAACAAGCTTTTCTGGTCCCATCTCGACGTCGCGCTGCATGAAACGGCGCTCGACATCCTCGGCCCGGACGCCGAGCTGCGTGGCCGGTGGAGTGACGGCTGGCTGTTCTCGCTGGCGGGCCCGATCTACGGCGGGACCGATCAGATCCAGCGGTCCATCGTCGCCGAACGGCTGCTCGGCCTGCCGAAGGGGACTCGATGAGGTTCGCACTCTCTGTTGAGCAGGAACAGTTTTCGCGTAGCCTGCACGACTTGCTGTCCGGTGTGGACACCGAGACCGCCAACCGGTCCTGGGCCGCCGGGGATCACGGCCCGGGACTCAAGATCTGGCGACGGCTCGCGGAACTCGGGGTGACCGCGCTGGCGGTTCCCGAACGGTACGACGGGCTCGGCGCTTCGCCTGTCGATCTGGCCGCCGGGTTCGAGCGGCTGGGCTACCACTGCGTTCCCGGTCCGTGGACCGACACGGTCGCGGTGCTGCCGTCGCTGCTGGACGACGAGCTGCTGTCGTCGGTCTCGTCCGGGGAGACACTGGCGTCGGTGGTGTTCGCGCCGCAGGTGCCCTATGCCTTGGATTCCGACGTCGCCGACGCGTGCCTCGCGGTCGAGGGTGGCAGGCTCCGCGCCTTCACTCCCGGAGGTTTGTTGTCCTCCGTGGACGGGTCACGGCGGCTGTTCCCACCGGTGACGGGTGACGATCTCGGCATCGCGCTCGACGCGGACCGGGCGTTCGCACTGGGCTGCCTGGCCACCGCCGCGCAACTGCTCGGCGCGGGCCGGTGGCTGCTCGACACGTCTGTCGCCTATGCCGCGCAACGCAAGCAGTACGGACGGGAGATCGGCGGGTACCAGGCGGTCAAACATCTGCTCGCCGATGTCGCGACCGGTCTCGCGTTGGCCGAACCGCTCTTGTTCGGCGCGGCCGTCACCCTGGACCGCCGCGACGTCTCCGCCGCCAAGGTCGCGTGCGGCGACGCGGCGCATCTCGCCGCCCGGACCGGTCTGCAGATCCATGGCGCGATCGGCTACACCGCCGAACACGCGCTCGGCCTGCGGCTGACGCGGGTCCGCGCGCTCGTCGGCGCCTGGGGTACGCCGAGGTTCCACCGGGAGCGGGTGCTGTCGTGACGTTCACCGCCGAGCAGGACGCGTTGCGGGACAGCGTCCGGAAACTCCTGGACCGGGAAGCGGATCCGTGGCCCGAATTGTGCGAGCAGATCGGGGTGGCGGCGCTGGCCGTGCCCGAACGCTTCGGCGGCCTCGGTGCCGGAACAGCGGAGTCGCAAGTGGTGGCCGAAGAACTCGGGCGAGTACTGGCGGACGTCCCGTTCCTCGGTTCGGCCGTCCTCGCCGTGCACGCCCTGCTGGCGACCGGGAACGACGACGCTTGCGCCCGTCTGCTCCCCCGCCTCGCCGAGGGTGTCGTCGGCGCCCTGGCCTGGACCGACGTGGACGGCCTGCCGCTCAAGTCCGCCGTGGACGGTGAAGCACACTACGTCCTTCACGGCGACGAGGCCGAGCTCTTGCTGGTGCTCGCCGGGGGCTCGCTGTACGAGGTCGCCGACGCCCACCGGGTGCGGACCGCGGCGATGGACGAAACCCGGCGCCTGGCTCGCCTGACCTTCGACGGCACGCCGGCCCGGCTGCTCGGCCCGGTCGACGTCGCCGCGTTGCGCGATGTCGCGTGCGCCGTCCTGGCCGCCGAGCAGGCCGGGGCCGCGGCGAGGGCGTTCGAACTGACCGTGGAGTACACCAAGCAGCGACAGCAGTTCGGCAGGCCGATCGGCGGGTTCCAGGCATTGAAGCACCGGATGGCGGATCTCCACGTCCTGGTGGAAACCGCGCGTTCGGCGGCCTACGCGGCTCCGGGGTCGAGCAGGCTGGCGGCGGTGGCGAAGGTGCACTGCTCGGAGGCGCTGGCGACCGTGGCGGGCGAGATGATCCAGTTGCACGGCGGGATCGCGATCACCTGGGAGCATCCGGCGCACCGCTACTTCAAGCGGGCGCACGGCGCGGCGCACCTGTTCGGCGCGCCCGGCGAGCACCTGAGGCGGGTGCGCCCGGCGTCGGCGTGACCGGGCGGCCTTGGCGTGTCGGCTACTTTTAAGCCAGGAACCGGGTGATGGCGCGGATCCGGTCGCCGTCGAGGGTCAGGACCATCAGTCCCGCCGGCTCCTCACCGTGCCGGCACCGGAACGCGGGCTGGTTGTTCGCCCGGACCGGCGTCATCGTGAAGCCTCCCGGGACCGGTACGGCCATCGTCACCCGCAGGAAGCCGGCGATCGCGTCGAGGCCGTGGTACTCGTGCGGCGCCGGCGGCATGGCGAGCCAGGCGTCGTCGGTGAGCAGGTCGAGGACGCCACCGAGATCACCCGCCGTGAACGCGTCGGCGAAACGCCTGGTCAGCTCGCGCTCCTGTGGTGACGGTCGGTGAGTGTCGGCGTCGCGATGCTTGTCGAGCGAGACGCGGGCGCGTTGGAGCATGCCCTTGACCGCGGTCTCGGTGGTGCCGAGCATGCTCGCGACCTCGCCTGCCGGGAAACACAGGACGTCGCGCAGCACGAGCGTGGCGGCCTGTCTCGGCGGGAGGAGCTGCAGGCCCGTGATGAACGCGAGTTCGACGGCCTCCCGGGTGCTGTAGCGCGCTTCGGGCCCCGGTTCGTCGTCCGGGAGTTCGTCCAGGTACGGCTGCAGCCAGCTCACCTCGCCGCGACGGCTGGGCTCCGGCGGGTCGAACGGCGGCGACGGCTCCGGCGGGCGACGGCGGCCCGCGGCACGCAGGACGTTCAGGCAGCGGTTGGTGGCGATGCGGTAGAGCCAGGTGCGCAGTGAAGAGCGGCCCTCGAAGCCGTCGAGACCACGCCACGCGGCGAGCAGGGTCTCCTGGACGGCGTCCTCGGCGTCGGTGACGGAGCCGAGGATGCGGTAGCAGTGCAGGTGCAGTTCGTGCCGGTAGGACTCGATGAGCTCGCTCACCCGGCCGATCCTGTCACGACCGTTCCACTTCGGGCGGCTCCGGTGTCTGCACTGGTGACCGTCGACGAAAGGACCCGTCATGACCAGCCCAGCTTTGGACGTCGCGCTCTCCTACCACCACGCCTGGACCGGCAAGGACTTCGAGAAGGCGATGACCTACGTCGCCGACGACATCGTCTGCCACGCGCCTTCCGGACGCCTCTCCGGCGCGGAGGCGTTCCGCGGCTTCATGGGACCGTTCACCCGGATCCTGACCGGGTCGGCCCTGCTCGCCGCGTTCGGGGACGAGACGACGGCACTGCTGATGTACGACACCGCGACCCTGCCGGTGGCGAGCGCTCCGGGGGCGGAGCTGGTGACCGTGCGGGAGGGGAAGATCGTGGAGCTGCGGATCGTGTTCGACCGTGCTCCCTTCGACGCGGCGCGGGCCTCGTGAGTGGTAAGTGTCGTTCTAACGACACTTACCACTCACGACCCACCGGGGTAGGGCCAGCCCCCGCCCCGCCCCACCTGCTTACCGCATTCACCCGGGCCCCACCCCCGAACCAGACTCACCAGGGTGACCGCAAACCTCCGCACAGGCAGCGATTTCGCCCGCCTGTCCCGCCGCGTCAGCGAAGCGGGCCTCCTCGACCGCCGCCCCGGCTACTACGTCTTCCGCATCGCCCTGGTCGCCACGCTCTTCGTCGCGGGCTGGGTCGCCTTGTTCGCCATCGGCGATTCCTGGTGGGCGCTGGCGATCGCGGTGTTCCAGGCGGTGATGTTCGGCCAGATCGCGCTGCTGTCGCACGATCTCGCGCACCGCCAGGTGTTCCGGACCCGCCGTCCGAGCGAGATCGCCGGTCGCATCGCGGGCAATCTGGGTGTCGGCATGAGTTACGGCTGGTGGATGGACAAGCACACCCGTCATCACGCGAACCCGAATCACGAAGACCTCGACCCGGACGTCGATCCGGACATCCTCGTCTGGTCGAAGGATCAGGCGCGGGCCGCCAAGGGGATCCCCCGGTTCATCGGCCGCTACCAGGCTTTCCTGTTCTTCCCGCTTCTCACGCTCGAAGGACTGAACCTGCACGTCTCCGGTGTCCGCGCGGTCGCGAAGCCGGGCATCCGGCGACGCGGGCTCGAAGCGGCGTTGCTGCTGACGCATTTCACGCTCTACTTCAGCGCACTGCTCGTCGTGCTCTCCCCCGGCAAGGCGCTCGTCTTCTTCATCGTCCACAAAGCACTGTGGGGTGTCTACATGGGATCGATTTTCGCGCCCAACCACAAGGGGATGCCGATCCTGTCCGGGGAGACCGAACTCGACTTCCTCCGCAAGCAGGTGCTCACGTCCCGCAACGTCCGCGGCGGTCGCGTCGTCGACGTCGCGCTCGGCGGGCTCAACTACCAGATCGAGCACCATCTCTTCCCGAGTATGCCGTCGCCGCATCTGCGCCGCGCCCGGCCCCTCGTCCAAGGGTACTGCGCGGAAATCGGCGTCCCGTATCACGAGACGGGGCTGCTCGAGTCGTACTCGCTCGCGTTGCGCAGCCTCCACGAAGCGGGTGAGCCGATCCGACTTTCGGAGGGTTCACCGGCTGGGACGACGGCCGGACGCCGTTGACACTCCAGATACGGCTTCTTACTTTCGGTGCATGTCGCCTCCGAAGATCGGCGCCACCCTGCACCCCGAACCGTTCCCCCGGGCACTGCGCGCCGCGATCACGGCCAGCGGGCTGCCACTGGACCGGATCCGCCACCGCCTCGAACTCCGCGGCGTCTCCATCAGTGTGCCGACGCTGAGCCATTGGCAATCCGGCAGACGCAGACCGGAGCGCCCGGAGTCACTCCGGGCGCTCGCCGAACTCGAACAACTGTTGTCCTTGCCGCCCTCGGCCTTGCGGTCGCTGCTCGGCCCGCCCCGGCCGAGGGGACGGAAAAGCTCGGTCCCGGCACCACGCCGGGACCGAGCCGCCACCGAAGGAACCTACCCGACGTAGAGCGTGCGGTTAGGGCTACCGCTACCGGGGTTGGTCACCACCCCCGGAGTCGAAGCGCCGATCAGCGCCTGGGCGACCTGGGCCGCGGTGGCCCCGGTGTTCGCCGACAAGTACAGCGCGGCGGCGCCGGCCACATGCGGGGCGGCGAACGAGGTGCCGTCGCCGGTGTAGGTCGCGGTGTCGTTGTCCTTCCAGGCCGAGGTGATCCCGACACCCGGTGCGAACAGGTCGACCACGGAACCGTAGTTGGAGAAAGACGCCCGGCGGTCGGTGCGGTCCGCCGCGGCGACCGTGAGCGCCTCGGTCACCCGCGCCGGCGAGGAGTTCGCGGCGTTGACGTTGGAATTACCCGCCGCGACCGTCCAGGTGATCCCCGCCTTGATGGAGTTCCGCACCGCGGTGTCCAGTGCGGTGGACACCCCGCCGCCGAGGCTGGCGTTGGCCACGGCGGGCTTCTTGGCGTTCTGGGTGATCCAGCCGACGCCCGAGATCACCCCGGCCGTCGTGCCGCTGCCGTCCGAGCCGAGGACCCGCACCGGATACAGCGAAGCACCCTTGGCGACACCGTATTTCGTACCGGCGATGGTGGCGGCGACATGGGTGCCGTGGCCGTAACCGTCATCCGCGTTCGTGTCGTTGTCGACGAAATCGTAGCCTTGTTTGACCCGGCCGCCGAAATCGGTGTTCGTGGCACGAATACCGGTGTCGAGAACGTACACATTCACATTCGACGCGGTATTCGGATAAGTGTAGGACTGGTTCAGCGGAAGTTTCCGCTGGTCGATCCGGTCGAGTCCCCACGACGGCGGATTCGCCTGCGTCCCTTCCGCACGCACGACCTTGTTCTGCTCCACGAAGGCGACCGCCGGGTCCGCCGCGAGACGCTTGGCCTGCCGCTCCGCCAGCGTCACCGAGAAACCGCTGATGCCCTGCGTGTACTGCCGTCCGATCGTGCCACCGAACTTGCTTGCCAGCGAAGGTTTGTCGGCGATGGAACCGTCCTTGAGCACGACGATGTAGCTGTCGGCGATGGCGCCTTCCACGCCGGCGCCGACGATCGCGGCCTCGGCGGCCTGTGCCGGTGTCATGCCTGCCAAGACCGTGACGACGGCGGCGGCCAGCCCGATTCCGGCCAGTCTGCGCGAATTTCCGTTCACGTTTTTGTCCCCATTCCTTGGTGAGCTTCCGCCGAAAACGCTAAACGGAAGCCACCGGAAAGAACAGGGCGGGCTTTTTCCAGTTTTACGTTTTTCCGGTTATAACCAATCGTCCGGACGTGGCCACGGCATGAGGGCGGCGAGCGTGTCCGTCCCCGGTTCCGTCACGGTGTAGCGGCCGCGGTGGAACAGCAGCGGCCGGTCCTCGGAGGGGTCCCCGAGTGCGGTGACCCGGCCGATGACGACGTAATGGTCCCCCGCCTCGTGCACGGTTTCCAGTTCGCAGTCGATCCACGTCAACGCCCCGGTCAGCAAAGGGGATCCGGACGGGGCGCGAGTCCAGCCGACGGAGGCGAACTTGTCCTGCCCGCGCGAGCCGAACACCGCGCTGACGTCCTGCTGGTCTTCCGCGAGCACGTTGACCGCGAACCGGCCGGACTCGGCGAGCACCGCCCACGTCCGGGAAGTCTTGGCAGGACAGAACAAGACCAGTGGTGGATCCAGCGAAAGCGCCGCGAACGACTGGCACGCGAACCCCACCGGTGCCCGTCCGTCGTGCCCGGTCACCACGGCGACGCCGGTGCAGAAATGGCCGAGCACCGAACGGAACCGGGCAGGCTCGATATCCGATCCGACGTCCGTCATCCGGGTCACGACTGACCTGCTACACGACGTGCGCCGACTGAAAAGTCGTGTCCCCACAAGGAAACCGCCGTACTCTCTCGGGCGATCCAGCTCTCGTCGTCCACTTGACGCCCCTCGCAGCCGAATTCGACGTCGAATCCGCCGGGGGTCTTCATGTAGAACGAGAGCATCAGATCGTTGACGTGCCGCCCGAGGGTCGCCGACATCGGCACCTTCCGGCGGAGGGCCCGGTCGAGGCAGAGGCCGACGTCGTCGGTGTTCTCCACTTCGACCATGAGGTGCACGATGCCGCTCGGAGTCGGCATCGGAAGGAACGCGAGACTGTGGTGGCGCGGGTTGCAGCCGAAGAACCGCAGCCACGCCGGTGCGCCGTCCGCGGGCCTGCCGACCATCTGCGGCGGCAGCTTCATCGAGTCCCGCAACCGGAAGCCGAGGACGTCGCGGTAGAACCGCAGGGAGGCCTCGTCGTCGTGTGTGGACAGGACGACGTGCCCGAGTCCCTGCTCCCCGGTCACGAATTTGTGGCCATAGGGGCTCACCACCCGCCGATGCTGTAGCGCCACACCGTGGAAGACTTCGAGCGTGTTGCCGGACGGGTCCTCGAAGGACACCAGGCCGTCGACCCGCCGGTCGGCCAGCTGATCCGGCGTGCCTTCCTTGTACGGCACGGAGTGTGCGTCGAGCGATGCCCGGATCTCGTCGAGTTCGCCGGCGTTGGCGACTTCCCAGCCCGCCACGGCGAGCCTGTCGTGTTCGCCGGGGAAGACGACCAGCCGCGCCGGGAAATCGTCCATCCGCAGGTAGAGCGCGTCCGGATTCGTGCCGGAACCTTCCACCATGCCGAGGACCTTGAGCCCGTATTCACGCCACGCGGCCATGTCGGTGGCCTCGACGCGCAGGTAGGCGAGCGAACGGATACCCATCAGGAGGCTCCCAGGAAGTCGAGTGCCAGCCGGTTGAACTCGTCGAATTTCTCCAGTTGCGCCCAGTGCCCGCAACCGCCGAACACGTGCAATTGCGCACGCGGGATCGTCTTGAGCGCGAGCAGCGCGCCGTCGAGCGGGTTGACCCGGTCTTCGCGGCCCCAGATGAGCAGCACCCGCTGACGCAGGCGGTGTGCCTCACGCCAGAGCATGCCTTCCTCGTAGGTGCCGGGCTGGGCGAACGACGCCCCCATCGCCTTCATCGCGGCCAGCGACTCGGGCGCGCTCGCGGCGGCGAACCGCTCGTCGACGAGTTCGTCGGTGATCAGGGACTGGTCGTGCACCATGATCCGCAGGAAGGCTTCGAGCTTTTCCCGGCTCGGCCCCGGCGGCGCGCCGAACCGGCCCAGGTTCTTGATGCCCTCGGTCGGATCGGGCGCGAACAGGTTCAGGCTCAGCCCGCCGGGACCCATCAGCACCAGCCGTCCGGCGCGTTGCGGATGGTTCAGCGCGAGCCGCACGGACGTCCCGCCGCCGAGCGAGTTCCCCACGAAATGGGCCCGCTCGATGCCGAGTGCGTCCATCAGCCCGACGACGGCGTCCGCGCTGTGCCGGAAGTACTGCGGATGCTCGGTCCGCTTGTCCGACCGGCCGAAGCCCGGCTGGTCGATCGCGAGCACGCGGTAGTTCTTGGCGAACACCGGCAGGTTGCGGCCGAAGTTGCTCCACGCCGACGCGCCGGGCCCACCGCCGTGCAGGAGGATCACCGTCTCCGGATGTTCCCCGCCCGCCTCGTGATAGTGCAGCTTCAGTCCCTCGTGGACGGTGACGTACTTGCCTTCGGCCATCAGACCATCGCATTCTCGACGGGCAGCCCGAAGGCACCGGTTCCGAACATGACGTAGGCGCGCTCGGCGTCGTTGGCCGCGTGCACGCGACCGGCGTGGGCATCGCGCCAGAACCGCTGGATCGGGGTTCCGGTCCGCAACGCGCGGCCGCCGGAGTTCTCGAAGAGCCTGTCGATGGCGAAGATCGCGCGTTCGGTGCCGCGGACCTGGTCGCGGCGGACCCGCAGCCTGGTGGGGAACGGCAGCTTCTCGCTCCGGCACGCCAGCTGGTACAGCTCGTCGATGTTGTGCGTCAGCTGCAGCCACGCGGCGTCGATCTCGCTGGCCGCCTCGGCGATGCGCACCTTGGCGAACGGGTCCTCTTTGGACTGCTCACCCGCGTACGCCGCGCGGACGCGCTTGCCCTGGAACTCGACGTGCGCGTCGTAGGCGCCTTGCGCCATCCCGATGATGGGCGCGGTGATCGTGCTCGGATGCACCGAACCGTACGGGAGTTTGTACAGCGGGCCGGGGTTGATCTCCTGGCCCGGCGTCTTGCATTTCGACGTCGCGATGAAGCTGAGCGCGCGATGCTTCGGGACGAAGACGTCGTTCACGATGATGTCGTTGGACCCGGTGCCGCGCAGGCCGACGGTGTCCCAGACGTCTTCGATCGTGTAATCGGAGATCGGCACCAGGTACGTGCAGAAGTCGACGGGTTTGCCGCCGGAGAACACCGGGCCGCCCAGCAGCACCCAGGTCGCGTGGTCGCAGCCGGAGGAAAAACTCCAGCGGCCGCTGAGCCGGTAGCCGCCGTCGACGACGTCCGCCTTGCCCATCGGCGCGTACGACGAGGAGATCCGGACGTCGACGTCGTCACCCCAGACGTCCTGCTGCGCCTGCGCCTCGAACAGGCCGAGGTGCCACGGGTGGACGCCGAGGATGGAGGCGACCCAGCCCGTGGACCCGCACGCGCTCGCGACGAGTTTGACCGCGGTGTAGAAACTGACCGGGTCGGCTTCGAGCCCGCCGAACGTCTTGGGCTGCAGGAGTTTGAAGAACCCGGTCTCCTGCAGGGATTTGACGGACTCCTCGGGAACGCGCCGGGCGTCCTCCGTCTCCTGTGCCCGTTCCCGCAGGACCGGCAGCAGCTCGCGGATCCCCGCGATCACGTCCTGGGCGGCGTGCTCGCTCATATGCGTTCCCTCTCTCGCCATGCACCATGAACCGAAGGCAAGACTAGAACACGTTCTCGTTTTTGTCGACTGATCCCCGGTCGAGCGCACTGTGCACCCCGGCACGACGGCCGGAAAACACGCAGTCGGCCAGCGACAGACCACTCACGTAGGACCTAGAACAGATTCCCACCGCGGTCCGGCCGGCGGCATACAGGCCGCGGATCGGGGCGCCTCCCGCGGACCGCACGGCACCGGTCTCCTCGTCGACGACCAGGCCCCCCAGCGTCAGCATCGGGCACGGATACCCGATATTCGGCCGGATCGAGACGTCGATCAGCGAATACGGCGGCGTGTCCAACGGCCGCGCGAACTCCGGGGGTTTGCCCATCGGATCGGCGCCGGATCCGGCGGCCCCGACCGTGGACCGGAGCCCGTCCGGATCGACGCCCGCCTTGCGCGCGACCTCGTCGAGCGACCCGGCGACGACCCGTTGCCGCAGCAGGTAGCGCACCTGAAGGCCTTGGAACCACTGGCTTTGCCCGCGTGCGTCACGCCGGACCTCCCGCACGATGGCGTCGTCGACCAGCAGCCAGCCACGCCCCTCGTGTCCGGTGATCATCCGTTCGCCCACGGCGGCGCCGTAGCGGGATTCGTCGATGATCCGGCCGCCCGTCTCGTCGACGAGAAGGCCGCCGAGGAACGCCGACGGCGGGGTGAGGAATCGCCAGGCGGAGATCCGCCCGAGTTCCGCGGTCGCCCCGCCCGCCTCGACCCCCATCCGGATCCCGGATCCGTCGTCCGCCGACGTCCCGAGCGCCAGCCCGCCCCGGTACGCGGGCGCGTGCTCGCGCACCATCTCGCGGTTCGCGATGAACCCGCCCGCCGCGAGGACGACCCCACAGGAGGCCGATATCCGCAGCTCACGACCATAGCGGCGTTCGATCCACTCCACGCGCCGGTGCAGTGACTTCCGCAGCGACGGCACGTAGATCCCGGGTTTCGCGGCGTACGCGGCCAGCTTCCGGTGCGTGGCCCGCACCCGCGCGGGCGCGTCCCGCAAAGTGGACACGACGACGCCGGTCACGGTCCCGTCGGCGTCCACGACCAGGTTCCGCGCGGCGGTCTGCGGCAGCACCTGGACACCCCGGCTCCGGACGGCCTCGGCCAGGCGTTTCATCAGCAGCTTTCCCGAGGTCCCCCGCCCTTTGACGCGGTGCCCGCGTGGCGCGGGCGGGGCCGCGTCGCGGAAGCCGCCCGCCGCCTCGCTCCCCGAGTAGTAGAGGTAGTGCTTGTCGCTGGGATACGACGTCTTGTACGGGCACAGGCTGCCCTCGAACGGGACGCCGTTGTCCTCCAGCCAGGTCACCATCTCGGTGCTCCCCGCGCAGAACCGCCGCAGGGTCTCCTCGGAGACGACGTCGCCGGTTTCGAGCCGTAGGTAGTCGTACATCGCGTCGACGCTGTCGTGGACGCCCGCGTCCCGTTGCTGCGCGGTCCCGCCGCCGGCGTAGACGACCCCGCCGCTCACGGCACTCGCGCCACCGCCGGAGAACCGGTCCAGGATCAGCACGCGAGCACCCGCGTCGGCGGCTTCGAGCGCCGCACAGGCTCCCGCCGCCCCGAAGCCCACGATCACCACATCCGCGATGAGGGAGTCCATGACCCCACCCTAGAACTAGAACACGTTCTCGTCTATGGTGACTGGAGCAGCGTGGATGCTGTTACATGCTTCCTACAACGTGTTCCAGGTGAGGGGCGTATGGACTACGACGTGATCGTGGTCGGCAGTGGTGCCGCCGGGATGACCGCCGCACTGTCCGCAGCCCATCGGGGACTGAAGGTCCTCGTCGTCGAGAAGGCCGCCCACTTCGGCGGTTCGACGGCCCGCTCCGGGGGCGGCGTCTGGATTCCCGGCAACCACGCCCTGCGCGCGGCCGGGATCGAGGAGTCCCCCGAGCGGGCGCGCGAGTACCTCCAGTCGATCGTCGGGGACGTCGTCCCGGCCGAACTCCGGTCGGCCTTCCTCGACCGCGGCCCGGAGGTCCTCTCGTTCGTCTGCGACAAGACCCCGTTGCGTTTCCGGTGGGTCCGGGGCTACTCGGACTACCACCCGGAGGCCCCGGGCGGACGGCCCGGCGGACGATCGGTCGAACCGGCGGCCCTCGACGGCACCGTCCTCGGCCCGGAACTGGCGAATCTGGAACCGCCCTACAGCGCTCCCCCGCTGGGCGTCCCGATCACCCAGGCGGATTACCGGTGGCTGAGCCTGCTCGCCCGGCATCCGCGCGGGATCCTCCGCGTCCTCGGTCTCGGCGGCCGCTGGCTGATCGGCCGGATCCGCCGTCAGCGGCTTCTGTCCATGGGGCAAGCGCTTGCGGCCGGGTTGCGGGAGGGATTGAGGCGGGCGAATGTCCCCGTCTGGCTGAACTCGCCGCTTCTGGACCTCAAGGTCGAGGACGATCGCGTGGTCGGCGCCGTGGTCCTCCATGGGGGTGAAGAGATCCTGATCCGCGCACGGCTCGGAGTCGTCCTCGGCGCCGGCGGGTTCGAACGCAACGAGGAGATGCGGGTCAAGTACCAGCGCGCGCCCATCGGTATCGAGTGGACCGTCGGCGCCGAGGCCAACACCGGCGACGCGATCGGCGCCGGGCTCGAACTCGGCGCGGCCACCGACCTGATGGACGACGCCTGGTGGGGCCCGTCGATCCCGCTCACCGGCGGACCCTGGTTCGCGCTCGCCGAGCGGTCACGGCCGGGCTGCCTGATGGTCAACGGCCGGGGCGAGCGGTTCGTCAACGAGTCGGCGCCGTACGTCGAGGCCGTGCACGCGATGTACGGCGAGGGTGACGGGCCCGGCGTGAACTTCCCGACCTGGCTGGTGTTCGACCAGCGCAACCGCAACCGGTACATGTTCACCGGCCTCGGCCCGCGCCAGCCGCTGCCCGGCCGCTGGTTCAAGGCGGGCATCGCGGTCAAAGCGAGCACGATCGCGAAACTCGCCGAGCGGATCGAGGTCCCGGCCGACGCGCTGGAGACCACCGTCCGGCGGTTCAACGGTTTCGCCCGCACGGGCGAGGACGAGGACTTCCACCGGGGGCGCAGCGCCTACGACCACTACTACGGCGATCCGCGGAACAAGCCCAACCCGAGCCTGGGCCCGCTGGACGTCGCGCCGTACTACGCGGTGAAGATCGTGCCCGGCGACCTGGGCACCAAGGGCGGCTTGAGGATCGACCGGAACGCGCGTGTCCTGCGCGAGGACGGGTCGGTGATCGACGGACTGTACGCGGCGGGCAACTCGAGCGCGGCGGTGATGGGCCGCACCTACGCCGGCCCCGGCGCGACGATCGGCCCGGCGATGGTGTTCGGCTACCTTGCGGCCGAGCATCTCGCGCAGCAAGATCAGACCAAACCGGGAGGCAGCCGATGATGACCGAATCCGTACGGCAGATCGACGCGGGCGCGCTCCCGTCACGGTTCGCGCGCGGCTGGCACTGTCTCGGCCTCGCCGAGTCGTTCCGGGACGGGAAACCGCACGCCATCACCGCGTTCGGGACGAAGCTGGTGGTCTTCGCCGATTCGTCCGGGGACCTGAAGGTGCTCGACGGGTACTGCCGTCACATGGGCGGCGACCTCACCCAGGGCGAGGTCAAAGGTGACGAGATCGCCTGCCCGTTCCACGACTGGCGCTGGAACGGCACCGGCAAATGCGTCTCGATCCCTTATGCGAAAAGGGTTCCGCTGCGGGCGCGGACGAAGTCGTGGCAGGTGCTGGAGGAGAACAAGCAGCTCTTCGTCTGGCACGACCCGGAAGGCAAGCCACCGCCCGAAGACGTCGTCATCCCGCGGATCGACGGGATCTTCACCGGCGAGTGGAGCAACTGGACCTGGGACTCGGTGCTGATCGAGGGGTCCAACTGCCGCGAGATCATCGACAACATGGTCGACATGGCGCATTTCTTCTACATCCACTATGCCTTCCCGACCTATTTCAAGAACGTGTTCGAGGGGCATGTCGCGACGCAGTACCTGAACACGAAAGGCCGTCCGGACAAGGGAATGGCGTCGAACTACGGCGGCGAGGAGAACCTGCTGCGGTCGGAGGCGTCGTACTTCGGGCCGTCGTACATGATCAACAAACTGCTCAACACGTACCAGGGTTTCGAGATCGAGAACGTGCTGATCAACTGCCACTACCCGGTCACCGAGAACTCGTTCGTGCTGCAGTGGGGTGTGAGCGTGAAGAAGTTCGAGGGCGTCTCGGACGAGCACGCGGACAAGATCGCCGGGAAGTTCGCCAAGGGCATCGGCGTCGGTTTCCTGCAGGACGTGGAGATCTGGCGCACCAAGACGCGGATCGACAACCCGTTGCTGTGCGAGGAAGACGGTCCGGTGTATCAGCTGCGCCGCTGGTACGACCAGTTCTATGTGGACGCCGCCGACGTCACCGAGGACATGACCCGGCGGTTCGAATTCGAAGTGGACACCGGCCGCGCCAACGAGGTCTGGGCGGCGGAGGTGGCCGAGAACCTGGCGCGGCGGCAGCAGTCGGAAGAGGCCGGGGTGTGAAGCCCGAGACCGCCGAGTTCCTGACCGCCGGGCTGCGACCGCTGAACTGCCGCTCGTGCGGGACCTGCGTGCTGGTCAAGAAGAACAGCATGCAGCACACCAGTATCCAGTGGACGTCCGACGCGTCGCGGAGCTGCCCGGTGTTCGCCGGGCACAAGGCCTCCGGAGCGCGGACGGCGTTGCTCGACACCTGCGCCGAGCTCGGCGACAGCATCGACGCCGCGGTGAGGGACGGCCTGCTGGAGGTGCCCGAATGAGCGGTCCCGTCACCGTGACCGTGGCCGAGGTGATCGCCGAGACGGCCGACGCCCGGTCGATCGTGTTCGAGATCCCGGCCGAGCACAGTGCGGCTTTCGCTTACACACCAGGACAGTTCCTCACCGTGCGGGTGCCGAGCGACCGGACCGGATCGGTCGCCCGCTGCTACTCGCTTTCCAGCGCGCCACACGAGAACCGGGTCCAGGTCACCGTCAAACGCACCGCCGACGGCTACGGATCGAACTGGCTCTGCGACAACCTCCGCACGGGCCAGGAGGTCCAGGTCCTCCCGCCCGCCGGGGTGTTCAGCCCGGGCTCGCTCGACGAGGACTTCCTGCTGCTCGCGGGCGGCAGCGGGATCACGCCGGTGATGTCGATCCTGAAATCCGCGCTGGCGCACGGAACCGGCGAGGTCGTCCTGCTCTACGCCAACCGCGACGAGCAGTCGGTGATCTTCGCGCGGGAACTGGCGGAACTCGCCGCGAAGCACGAAGACCGGCTGATCGTGCTGCACTGGCTGGAAAGCCTGCAAGGCCTGCCCACTCGGGCACATCTGCGCGCGCTGGTGACGCCGTACACCGCGCACGAGGCGTTCGTCTGCGGCCCGGCGCCGTTCATGGACGCCGCCCGCACGGTGCTCAAGGAGCTCGGCCTGCCGCGCAAACGCCTTCACCTGGAACGGTTCCTCTCGCTCGGCGGGAATCCGTTCGAGAGGACCGAGCCCGTCGCCACCGAAGAGGCCGAGACCCCGGCCGGGGTCGAGGTCACCCTCGACGGCGACACCGTGAGGCTGGCCTGGCCACGCCGGACGAAACTGCTGGACCTGTTGCTGGAAAAGGGTTTCGACGCGCCGTATTCCTGCCGGGAGGGCCAGTGCAGTGCCTGCGCTTGCCGGATCACCTCCGGCGAGGTCAAGATGCTCGACAACGACGTCCTCGACGGCGACGACATCGCCGAAGGCATCGTGCTGGCCTGCCAGGCCCTGCCGCTGACCGACGAGGTCGTCGTCACCTACGAGTAGGAGTCCCACCGTGCCCATCGATCCTTCGGTCGCGATCGGCGCCGACCTCGGCGAGGTGAGCTTCGCCTGGACCGCGTCGGACGTGCAGCTGTACCACCTGGCCCTGGGCGCGGGTGCCGACCCGATGAGCCCGCGTGAACTGCGCTACACCTACGAGGACGGACTCCGGGCGCTGCCGACGTTCGCGACCGTGGCGGCGAACCTGCGGGTGTTCGAACCGCCGGCCGTCTCGTTCCCCGGCGTCGAGGTCGACCTCGGGAAAGTCCTGCACGGCAAGCAGGAGGTGATCGCCCACCGGCCGATCCCGGCGTCGGGCAAGGCGGTGGCACGGACCCGGATCGTCGACGTCTTCGACAAGGGCAAGGCGGCGGTGATCGTGAACGAGACGGTCGCCACGGACTCCGACGGAACTCCACTGTGGACCCTGCGGTCGAGCATCTTCGCTCGCGACGAAGGCGGTTTCGGCGGCGAACGCGGACCGTCCGATCGCGTCGAACTTCCCACGCGGGAGCCGGACGTGGTCATCGACACACCGACCCTGCCACAGCAGGCCCTGCTCTACCGGCTCTGCGGCGACCGGAACCCGCTCCACGCCGATCCCGCCTTCGCCGCGGCGGCCGGGTTCGGCAAACCGATCCTGCACGGTCTGTGCACCTACGGCGTCATCGCGAAGGCCGTCACCGACGAACTGCTCGAAGGGGACACTTCGCGCGTCGCGTCGTTCTCGGCGAAGTTCGCCGGCGTCGTCTTCCCCGGTGAACCGCTGCGGACCAGGGTCTGGCGGGAGCCCGCCGGGCTGCTGATCACGACGACGGCGCCGGAACGGGGCGGGGCACCCGTGCTTTCGGACACTTTATTGACCACGACAGACTGAATCCTCATCCCCGCCGGGAGAAGCTCTGGCTAAACTCGTCCGCGTGCGCCCCTTGATCTCGGACCCGTATGCCGAACTCGGCCGGGACTACGCGCGATCGAGACGGCCGGACCCCCGCATCGCGGCGGCCGTCACCGCCGCCCTCGGCGACGCGACCTCGGTGGTCAACGTCGGCGCCGGGGCCGGTTCCTACGAGCCCGAAGGCCGCGGCGTGATCGCCGTCGAACCGTCACGGCGGATGATCGGGCAGCGTCCGGCCGCCGCCGCCCCCGCCGTCCAGGCGTGCGCCGAGGACCTGCCCTTCGCCGACGGCTCCTTCGACGCCGGTCTGGCGGTGCTCACCGTGCACCACTGGACGGACGTGACCGCCGGGCTGGCCGAATTGCGGCGGGTGTCCCGTCGCCAGGTGATCGTGACCTGGGACCAGGCGGTGTTCGCGCGGTTCTGGCTGGTGCGGGACTACCTGCCGGAGATCGCCGAGCACGAGAGCAGGCTGGCCTGTCTCGACCGGGTCGTCGAGGAGCTGACCGCTGCCGGGGCGACGCCTTCGGTCGCGCCGCTGCCGGTGCCCTCCGACTGCGTCGACGGGTTCCTCGGCGCGTACTGGCGGCGTCCGGAGGCCTACCTCTCGGAGCGTGTGCGCGCGGGGATGTCCGGGATCGCGTTGCTCGACCAGAACGTCGTCGCGGCGGCGGCGGGCAGGCTGCGCGCCGATCTCGCCGACGGGCACTGGCACCGGCATCACGTCGGCCTGCTCGGACGGACCGAACTGGATCTCGGATATCGCCTCGTCACGACGTGACCGAGTACACAGTGGACACTCTCGGGCCGTGGACGGCGGTCGACCTCCGGTGCGGCTCGTGGTATTCATGGCTTTCGTGACAGCAGGGACGGGGGCGGCATGACGACGGAGTTCTTCGTGGTCCGGGGCCAGGTGGAGAAGGGTGATCAGCGGGGAAGGGAACTGGGGTTCCCGACCGCCAACATCGCGCTGCGCGACCAGGACGGCCAGGTCGGCGACGGAGTGTGGGCGGGCTGGGCCGAACGCGCGGACGGCACCCGGATCGCGGCGGCGGTCTCCGTCGGCAGGCGGCCGACGTACTACGGCGCGGACGGCTACCGGCTGGTCGAGGCGCATCTGCTGGACTTCAGCGGCGACCTCTACGGTGAGGTGCTGACCGTCTGGCTGGGCCACCACCTGCGCGAGCAGGAGGCGTACCCGTCGTCGGAGGCGCTGATCGCCGCGCTCGACAAGGACATCGCCAACGCGGCCGGATGGGCTGCGGGCAACCCGGCCGAGGACCTGCCGGACCCCGGTGACGCCGGGGACGGCGTCGTCCGGCGCGTCCCCCGCGTTTAGTCCTCCAGTTGCGGATGAAGACCGCATCCAGAGGACTGAACGCGGGTCAGAGGGCGGCGCCCACCAGCATGTAGCCCATCCCCAGACCCATGATCACCCGGCACACCCGGCGCGACACCTGACCGGCCCCACCGGAACCGGGGCCCCGGGCGGCCGACACGCCGGCCCGCACCGCGTCCACCGCGAAATACGCCGCCACGACGCCGAAAACCAGCGAAAGCCAGAGCGCCGGGGCGGTCTCGGGGCCGGACATCACCAGCCACGGCCCGTGCGAGACCTCGCTGTGCGGCATGAACGTCACCATGAACAGCATCGCCACCGCGGACACGGCGTGATGCCCGCACGCCGCGTGCCCGGACCGGCGCCCTCGCCACCACGAGACCGCGAACCAGCCCGCGGTCAGCGCGAGCACCGCCTGCCAGCCGGCGGCGGGAATGGGGCCGCCGACCGGGGACAGCATCGCGACCATGGCGACGACGAGCAGCAGTTCGGCCAGGTCGCCGTTGCGGACCGTCGAGCCGAGCCGTCCGTAGTCCAGCCGGACGAGTCTCAGCACGCAGGGCAGGACGAGCACGGCGAACAGCGCGGTCAGCGCCCAGGCGATGACGATTGGTCCAGACATGGCACCTCCCGGCCGGTATTACTCACACCGTGACAGGTACCGCTCTAGCACACCAGCGGGCAATGAGGTGATCTCATTCCCTCGTCAGCACGAGCCCGCTGGTCGGGACACCGGTCCCGGCGGTCACGAGCACCCGTTCGGCGCCGTCGACCTGGTTGGCGGCGCTCCCGCGCAGCTGCCGGACCCCTTCGGCGATCCCGTTCATCCCGTGGATGTAGGCCTCCCCCAGCTGTCCGCCGTGCGGGTTGAGCGGCAGCTTCCCGTCCAGTTCCAGGGTGCCGCCGCCGATGAAGTCCTTGGCCTCCCCCTTCCCGCAGAACCCCAGTTCCTCCAGCTGCATCAGGACGTAAGGCGTGAAGTGGTCGTACAGCACCGCGAGATCCATGTCGCCGGGCCCCAGCCCGGACTGCGCCCACAACTGCCGTCCGACGACGCCCATCTCGGGCAGTGCGGGCAGGTCGTCGCGGTAGTAGCTGGTCATCACGTACTGGTCCGGACCACTTCCCTGCGCGGCCGCGGCGATCACCGCGGGCCGCTGCGCCAGGTCGCGCGCGCGGTCGACGCCGGTGATCACGAGCGCGACACCGCCGTCACTCTCCTGACAGCAGTCGAGCAGGTGCAACGGTTCCGCGACCCAGCGGGACGCCTGGTGGTCTTCGAGCGTGATCGGCTTGCCGTGGAACCAGGCCTTCGGATTCGTCGCGGCGCGGGCGCGGTCGACGACGGCCACCCGGCCGAAGTCCTCGCTGGTCGCCCCGTACTCGTGCATGTAGCGCCGCGCGAGCATGGCGACCGTCGCGGCCGGGGTCGCGATCCCCATCGGGTAGTGGAACGCGTTGTCGACGCCGGAGGAGTTCACCTGCCCCGCGGCGGCCGAAGACACCTGCCCGAACCGCGTGCCGGATCGCTCGTTGAACGCCCGGTAGGCGACGACGACGTCCGCGACGCCGGTGGCGACGGCCATCGCGGCCTGGTGCACGGTCGCGGCCGCCGCCCCGCCGCCGTAATGGATCCGGCTGAAGAACTTGAGTTCGGGGATGCCGAGTTCTCGTGCCACGGCGATCTCGCTGTTGCCGTCCATGGTGAACGAGACCAGGCCGTCCACATCGGACGCTGCGAGACCCGCGTCGGCCAAGGCCGCCGAGACCGCTTCCGCCGCCAGCCGCAGCTCACTGCGCCCGGAGTCCTTGGAGAACTCCGTCGCGCCGATCCCGGCGATGGCCGCCTTGCCGGACAACGTCATCACTCGCCTCCCAGGGTGATCGCCACGGTGCCCACCACGTGCTCACCGAGACTGTCCACTCCGGACACCGAGATCACCACGTCGTCGCCGTCGCGTTCCAGTACGCGACCGGTGAAGGCCAGGGTGTCGTAGGCATGACAGGGCACGCCGAGCCGGATCTTGATCGACCGCACGAACGCCTCCGGTCCCGCCCAATCGGTCACGAATCGCTGCACGAGCCCGGTGTCGGTGAGGATGTTGAGGAAGATGTCCTTCGAACCGCGCCGCACGGCGGCGTCGCGATCGTGGTGGACGTCCTGGAAATCCCGCGTCGCGACGGCCGTGCTCACCACGAACGTCGGCGTGGCCTCGATGGTCAGCGGCGGCAACTCGGTGCCGACGGCACAGTCCTTCATCGCGCGACCCTCCAAGCGGGCAACGTCAGTTCCTCGTCGACCTTCACGAAAGCGGCCTCCACCGGTAGTCCGATGTGGACGGATCCGGGATCGGCGTCGAGCAGTTCGCCCATCACCCGGACACTCTCCTCCAGTTCCACGAGCGCGACCACGAACGGCAGTTCCTTGCCGGGGACCGGCGGATGGTGGTGCACCACGTAGCTGTAGACCGTTCCGCGGCCGCTCGCGACGATGTGGTCCGGTTCGACACCGAGGTCGCCGTCCGGCGGCATCGGGCCGGGCGGATGGCGGAGGGTCTCACCCCACCGCTGGATCCGCAGTTCCCCTTCCCGCAGCCCGTTCCAGAAGAACTCGGTGTCCTTGCTGATCACCGGCCGCAGGACCGGTGCGGGCACCTTGGCGGGCCCGGCGCCCGGCGGACGGAACTTCAACACCCGGAACACCATGTCCGCGACGGCCTCGTCGCCGACGTACCAGGTGGTCTTCGTCGTCACGAAC
Source organism: Amycolatopsis sp. cmx-4-19 (assembly GCA_049998115.1). Lineage (GTDB taxonomy): Bacteria > Actinomycetota > Actinomycetes > Mycobacteriales > Pseudonocardiaceae > Amycolatopsis. The sequence goes on from JAEBEO010000010.1 coordinate 118,105, forward strand.
CAGCCTTCGCCCAGCGCGGTGCGTTTCGGCCCGACGACGCTTTCGAGTTTCGCCGTCGCCTCCACCCGTTCGCCGTGCCGGAGGTAGCGGAAGTAGTTCTGCTCGGAGTTGGTCGCGACGACCGAGGTGAACCCGGCCTCGTCGAGCACCTCCATCATCGCGCCGAGCGGGTCGTCCGAGGCCCGCGTCCAGTGCAGTCCGCCCATCGTCCACACCTGCGCCATCGCGGGTGGCGCGACGAGTCCCTTGTGGACGCTCTCGGCCGCGAACGCCTCGTCGACGTAGACCGGGTTCCGGTCGCCGATGGCCTCGACCCAGTTGTTCACCATCGCCTGGTTGACCGCGTCCCGCGCGGCCCTCGGCGCGGATTCGCCCTGTGCGGCGATACGTTCGGCCGCCTCCCGGATGCTCATCGCGGCACCCTCGGCAGGCCGAGCCCGGCGGTGGCGATCAGCTCGCGCTGGATCTCGTTGACGCCGCCGCCGAAGGTCAACACCAGATTGCGTTTGGCCACCACGTCCAGCCACAGCACCAGTTCCGCGGTTTCGGCATCGGCCTGATCGCCGTGCCGGGCCACGATCTCCTCCAGTCTCCTGGCCAGCCGTTGGATGCGTTCGGAGCCGATGACCTTGGTGGCCGAGGCGTCGGCCACCGCCACCGGACCGGTCGCCGAGGACGCGGCGACCTGCCAGTTCAGCAGTTCGTTGACCCGCGCGGTCGCGAATGCCTCCGCGAGCACGTCGCGGACGTCGGGAAGCTGCGACAGGGGCGTTCCGGCGGGGGTCTTGCGGGACGCGGCCCAGTCGCGGACGCGGTCGTGCAGCCCGCCGATCCGGCCTGCCGGGCCGAGCATGACGCGTTCGTGGTTGAGCTGTGTGGTGATCAGCCGCCAGCCCTCGTTCTCCTTGCCCACCAGCATGTCCGCGGGCACCCGGACATCGGAGTAGTAGGTGGCGTTCACGTGGTGCGCGCCGTCGCAGGTGATGATCGGCGTCCACGAGTAACCCGGGTCCCGGGTGTCCATGACGAGGATCGAGATCCCCTTGTGCTTCGGCGCGTCCGGCGCTGTCCGCACGGCGAGCCAGAGGTAGTCGGCGTCGTGGCCGCCGGTGGTGAAGGTCTTCTGGCCGTTGACGACGTACTCGTCGCCCTCGCGCACGGCCGTCGTCCGCAGCGACGCGAGGTCGGTGCCGGCGTCGGGTTCGGTGTACCCGATGGCGAAATGCACCTCACCCGCCAGGATCTTGGGCAGGAACAGGGATTTCTGCGCCTCGGTGCCGAAAGCCTGCAACGTCGGACCGACGGTCTGCAGGGTCACCGACGGCAGCTGGACGTCGGCGCGGGCGGCCTCGTCGACGAACAGGTGCTGTTCGATCTCGCCGAAACCCCGGCCGCCGTACTCTTCCGGCCAGCCGACGCCGAGCCAGCCGTCGCGGCCCATCCGCCGCACGATCTCCCGGTACACCAGGCCGTGCCGCTCGCGCAGCATCGCGCGCCGTTCTTCGGCGCTCACCAGCCCGGCGAAGTATTTCCGCAGTTCCGTGCGCAGTTGTCGTTGCGCCGCGGTCAATTCGATCAGCATCGTGTCACCCCGTCACCAGTTCGCCCACCTCGGCGAGCCGGTGCGAGGCACCGCCGAGCGTTCGTCCGAGATCCTTGACCGCCGAGGAGAACCGGTGCAGTGGATAGGTTTCGTCCACGCCGATCCCGCCGTGCAGGTGATGGCAGCCGGCCAGCGCCTCGGGCGCCTCCTTCGCCAGCCAGTACGCCGCGATGTCGAGCTCCGCCTTCGCGTCGAGCCCCGCCGCGAGCCGCCAGACCGCCGAACGCGCGGCCAGCTGGACGGTACGCGAAGCCACGTAGACGTCCGCGATCTGTTGCGCCACCGCCTGGAACGCGGCCAGGGGGCGACCGAACTGCTCGCGCTCGCCGACGTGTTTCGTCGTCAACGCGAGCGCCCCGGCGATCAACCCGTCGCCGAAAGCGACCGTGCCCGCGAGGGCGAACCGGTGCAGCGTCGCGATGGACTCGCCGGGACCGGGACCGTCGAGGAGGCCGGCGTCGGTGACGGTCACGGAATCCAGCGTCATCGTGTAGTCCGGGGTGCCGGACGAAGTTCTCGTCGGCGTCAGCGTCACACCGTCGGCGCGGGGGTCGACCAGGAAGACGCCGGTGCCACCGGGCATCGAGGCCGGCGTCAGGATCCGGGTGGCTTCCGCCGCGAACGGCACACCGACCTTCACCCCGCTCAGCCGCCAGTCCCCGGCCGGCCCGGCCATCGTCGCGGGCCGGGTGGTGAACGGAGCGGACGGTTCGTGCAGGGCGGCGGTGAGCACCGAGTCCCCCGCCGCGACCGGCGGGAGCAGGGCCGCGCGCTGATCTGGGCTGCCCAGCACCGTGACCGGCAGGACGCCGAAGGCCAGCGACGCCAGCGCGGGCGTCGGCGACGCGACCCGGCCGAGTTCGGTCAGGACCAACGCGACTTCGGCCACGCCGAGACCGTCACCGCCGAGTTCGGCGGGCAACGCCAGGGCCAGCAGACCGGCGTCGGCGAGCGCGCGCCAGCACTCGGCGGGCTCGCGCTCCTTGCCGAGCACGCGCGCGGTCAGCGCGGTGACCTCGGTCTGCGTCTCGTCGAACTGGAAGTCCACACTGGCTCCTCGCCGGGCCGGACGGGCACAATATTGAAACCTGTTCTAGTCTTAACCGGAAGGCGGCCGGACGGCAACCCCCACGAGGAACGGCGGCAGCGCATGGCCAGGACCCGGCCCGGCGGCGCGGGCCTGCACGCCACCCGGCGGCCGGTCACCGTGCCCCGCCCGCGGACGTGCCGCGCCGGGCCGTTGTCGCTGCCCGGCCGCGGCCAGATCGCCGTGGCCGACATCGGAGCGCGTGACGCGCCCGTGATCGTCCTGCCGCATTCGGTGGCCCGCACCGGTTTCCCGACCTGGTACCGGTGCTGGCCCGGCCCGCCGAGCGCTATCGCGTCGTGGTGTTCGACCAGCATCGGCACGGCCAGGGCATCCCACCGCGGGAGTTGGCCCCCGAAGACTGCCGCGACGACGTGATCGCCGCGGCCGACTCGCTCGGCATCGGCCGGTTCACGCTCGCCGGCTGCTCGATGGGCGGCACGCGTCCCGGTGGCAAGCGGCCCGCGTCCTGCGGGCGAGCGAGTTCGTGCCCGCGGTCACTGCTGTGCGCGCGCGGCTTCGAGCAGTTCTTCCAGGGCGTCGGGAAAGTGATCGGCCAGCGGCCACAGGTCACCGGTGAGCTCGCGGGCGCCCAGCAGGCCGACGTCGACCCGACCGGCGTTGGACAGCACGGTCACGTTGAGCCCGGCGCCGTGGAACACCGGCCCGAGCGGGTAGAGCCCGGTGATCTCGCAGCCCAGCAGGTAGAGCGGCATCGGCGGACCGGGCACCGTGGACACCACCAGGTTGTGCACCACCGGATGCCGTTCGGCGAGGCGCAGCGCCGAATACGCGCGCACCGCGAGGCCGAGCATGGTCGCCGCCGAGAACTGCGCCCAGTCCTGGAGCATGTCGGCGTCGATGTCGTAGTGGTGGTCCTTGGACAGCCGGTTCGACTCCGCCAGCATGAACACGCGTGCGGCGGGATCCTCCAGATGGGTGGGCAACGACGCGAAGAACGCCGAAACCTTGTTGCTGCCATGCTCGCGTTCGGTCCGTTCGTGCACCGAAACCGGCACGGTCGCCACCAGCGGATCCTCCGGCAGTTCTCCCCGATCACGCAGGAACTGCCGCAGGGCACCGGAAACGACGGCGAGGACGACGTCGTTCACCGTCGCCCCGAAGGCGTTCTTCACCTGTTTGACCTCGTCGAGGTCGAGAGAGGCGTAGGCGACGCTGCGATGCACGGTGATCGTCCCGTTGAGCGAAGTGCGCGGCGCGGTGAACGGGACCGGCATTCCCTTGCCCCGCAACGCCTTCCCCAGCCACTTCGGCACGAGTTCCAGCAGGTCGGGGAGCAGTTTCACCACCTCGACCGGGCTCTTGACGAACGACGTCAGGCCCGCGCCGAAGAGTGCGCGCCTGCCCGGGACGCCCGCGTTGCGCCGTTCGTCCCGCGCGATCTCCGGCGGCGGGGCATCCGGTTCGAGACCGGCGAGCGAGGTGATCAGGCCGGCGCCGCCGACGCCGTCCACACTGGCGTGATGCATCTTCAGCAGGACCGCGATCCCGCCGTCGGCCAAGCCCTCGATGACGTGCAACTGCCATAGCGGCCGCGAGCGGTCCAGCCGTTGTCCCGCGAGGTGGGCGCACAGTGCGGCCAGTTCCCGCCTGTCCCCGGGCGCCGGTACGCCGATCCGGTGAACATGGCCTTCGAGGTCGAAATCCTCGTCCTCGACCCAGACCGGGTGGGTGAGATTCCAGAGTGGATTGTGCAGCTCGCGCCGGAATGCCGGGATCAGCGCCACCCGTTCGGCCAGTTTGTCCTTGAAGCGCTCGAAGTCATAGCCGCCGGGCATGGTCGAACCGTCCAGGGTGAGCAGCCCGCAGACATGCAGTACCTGGGCCGGTGTCTCCAGGTAGAGGAAACTCGCGTCCAGACCACTCAACCTCTGCATAAGAGTCACCCTAGGCGAACTCTGCAACCGGTTCTACGCCGTCACCCGACGGTAGGATCGGTGCCCATGCAGCCGAGTTTCGTCCTCCGCCAGGCACTCCAGCTCGCACTCGCCGTGAACGCGCTCAAACCGCCCCGCGCCGCGAGGACGGCCGTTCCGGCGTTCTTCGCCGGCTGGCTCACCGGGGAACTCGCCCCCCATCTGCTCGCGCTGACCGCGGCCGACGCCGCCGCGCACGTCGCCCGCCACGGGCGCGGATCGAGCAAAGCGGGCCTCGCGCTGGCGGCCGCGTCGTCGGCCGGGCTCGGCACGCTGATCGCGCAGTCCCAGCGGGCCCGCGACGAGATCGAGACCGCGCTCACCGAAGGCATCGGCACGGCCTACACCGACGAACTGGACCATCCGCCGAGCCCGACCGACCTCGCGACGCCGTGGGGTCAGCTGGCCATGCCGTTCCGCATGCGCGACCCGGAAGTCCGGCGCACGCGCGACATCGCCTACGCCCCCGGCGGGAAGCGGTTCCTGCTCGACGTCTACGCGCCACGCGAGAAGGTCACCGGCGCGCCGATCCTGCTGCAGGTGCACGGCGGCGCGTGGGTGATCGGCAACAAGGACCAGCAGGGCCTGCCGCTGATGCTGCACATGGCCAAACGAGGCTGGGTCTGCGTCGCGATCAACTACCCGCTGTCCCCCGCCGCCCGCTGGCCCGCGCACATCATCGCGGCGAAGCGGGCGCTGGCCTGGATCCGGGACAACGCCGAGTCCCACGGCGGCGACCCGTCGTTCGTCGCCGTCACCGGCGGCTCGGCGGGCGGGCACCTCGCGGCGCTGCTGGCGCTGACCGCGAACGACCCGGTGCTGCAGCCGGGCTTCGCCGAGGCCGACACGAGCGTCCAGGCGTGCATCCCGCACTACGGCGTGTACGACTTCGCCGCCACCACCGGACGGCGCGCCAGCAAGGAACGGCTGAAGACACTGATCGCCCGGCACGTCTTCGCCCCCGACAAGGATCCGGAACACTTCCTCGACGACTACATCGCCGCCTCGCCACTGGACCGGATCACCGAGGACGCGCCGCCGTTCTTCGTCATCCACGGCGTCCACGACTCGCTGGTGCCGGTCGGTGAGGCCCGCGAGTTCGTGCGGCGGCTCCGGGAGAAGTCACGGCGCGAGGTCGTCTACGCGGAGATTTCCGGCGCCCAGCACGCCTTCGACGTCTTCCCGTCGATCCGCAGCGCGCATGTGGTCCGCGGGGTGGAGCGGTTCTTGGAATGGTCGTATCGCACCGATCGGCGGCGTCGGGGCGGCGACCTCGTGAGTGGTGATGACGGTTAGCACCCGACCGGGTCTTGGGTGTCTGCGGTGGGTGAGCGTCGGGGCGTGGTCCGGGGGTTGCGAAGGGCACGTTGAACGTTGCGAAAGTGCCTTTCGTGACGCCTGGTCGGGTGAGTGGGGGAAGGCGTCGGCCAGCCGGGTCGTGAGAGGTGGTCCGGGTCCGGGCCGGAAGTGTCTCAGGGTGTCTACGGTGGTTGGGTCCGGGTCGCGGTCCGGCGTCGATCGGTGTTGCGAAAGCCACTTTCGCAACGTTGAACGTTGCGAAAGTGGCTTTCGCAACGTCCCGCCGGGGGGCGCAGGTGGCAACGAGGGTCAGAGCCCGAATCGCCACGCACGGGGCTCGAAATCAGGGCGGATAGATCACGTCGGTCGGGCGGGTCGAAGGCGGGCCGTCGACCCGCCAGCCCTCGCCGTCGCGCACGAAGCGGTACCAGCGTTCGTCACGGCCATAGCGCAGTTGCAGGTCGCCTAGGGTGATCCGGTTCCGCCAGGTCCTCGGCTCTCCCGGCAGCCCCGATTCGGCCAGATCCGCCTTGGCCCGCGCGAGCGGTGCCTGCGGCGGGCGCCACACCTCCCGGACCACCGCCATCCCGCCCCTGCCCGCCTCACTCCAGGCCTGCGCCCAGAGGGCCAGCTCCCTCACCGGCACCCGCGCGGTGTCCGCCAGCTCGGCGAGCGCGTCCGGCTCCCCGGTCGCCGCCCGGCGGGCCAAGTCCTCCTGGAACGACAGCTCCGGTACGTGCTCGGGCCCCATGACCAGGAGTTCCCAGGCCCGCGCGGCGGCGTCGGCGGCGAGTTCGGCGAACGTGTCGCTGCTCCAGCCCGTGCGGTGCGGCGGATCGACGTCGAGTACCGCGGGCGGCCCGACCGTGCCCGGAACCGCGAGCCGCGGCGGCAGAGCGGCGATCCGCCGGGTGTAGGCGCGTTTCGGATCCACTCCCGGCGCAGCGGGCGTGCGCACCCGCTTGCCGGGCGCGGTCGCGGGCGCGCGGCGTGCCCGCAACTCGGCGAGCACCGCCTCCCTCGGACGGCCGCGCAGCAGGAACAGCACGAACGGATCGGCGTCGACCTCGTCCGCGACCAGGTAGTAGACCGCGGCGACGTGTTTGCACGGGTTAGCGCTGTCCGGGCACGAACATTTCGGGCGCAGGTCACCCGGGCCGGGCAACAGGTCCGCCCCGGCGGCCCGCGCGTCTTCCGCCAGTTCGGCGGGTAGCTCGCCGTCGAGGAGGGCCGCGACGTGCCCCAGCCGGGAGCCGACCATGCCGAGCAGGTTCTCCCACTGCTCGGCGGCGAACGCCTGCATGCGGATGGTCACCCGGTACGGGACGGCCCGGCTGCCCTGCACCCAGGCCGTCACCTCGCCGGTGCCGACAGCCAGCTTGCTCACCACGCCCTTGCGCGCGTACGTCCGGCCGCGTGGCAGGCGGTTCGGGTCGAGTTTGGCGCGGTCTTCCAGTGCTTCGACCCACGCCTCGCCCCACCAGGTGTTGCCGAAGGTGCGCCGCTTCCCCCCGGTCACGCCACGCATCAGGTCTCCCCGAGCCGGACGAGGTCGGCGAGTTCGTCGTCGGACAGGTCGGTGATCCAGTTCTCGCCCGCGCCGATGACCGAGTCGGCCAGCCCGCGTTTGGTCTCCAGCATCGTGGCGATGCGCTCTTCCAGCGTGCCTTCGGCGATCAGCCGGTGCACCTGGACCGGCCTGTCCTGCCCGATCCGGTAAGCGCGGTCGGTCGCCTGGTCCTCGACCGCCGGGTTCCACCACCGGTCGTAGTGGATCACGTGGGTCGCCTTGGTCAGGTTGAGCCCGACACCGCCCGCCTTGAGGGACAACAGGAACACCGGAACCTCACCCGCCTGGAACCGGGCGACCATGTCCTCGCGGTCCTTCGGGGTGCTCGACCCCGACAGCAGCATCGTCGGCAGCCCGCGTTCGGCCAGCCGCTTCTCCAGCAGGCGGCACAGCTGGACGTACTGGCTGAACACGAGCACGCTGTCACCCTCGTCGAGGATGACGTCGAGCAGTTCTTCGAAGGCGGCGAGCTTGCCGGAACGGCCGTGCAGCACACCGGGTTCCTTGAGATATTGCGCCGGGTGGTTGCAGATCTGCTTGAGTTCGGTGAGCAGTTTGAGCACCTGCCCGCGCCGGGCCGCCCCGTCCAGTTCACGGATCATCGCGAGGTTCTCCCGGACCACGGCTTCGTACAGCGTCGTCTGCTCCGGGGTGAGCGGGACGAACCGGTCGGTCTCGGTCTTGCGCGGCAGTTCGGGCGCGATGTCCGGGTCGGTCTTCTTGCGGCGCAACAGGAACGGCCGCACGGTCGCGGCGAGCCGTTCGGTCACCGCGGTGTCCCGGTCACGTTCGATCGGACGGGCGACCTTGCGGCGGAACCCGTCGAGCGAACCGAGCAGCCCCGGCGTCGTCCAGTCCACGATGGACCACAGTTCGGTGAGCCGGTTCTCCATCGGCGTCCCGGTCAGCGCGACCTTCGCGGCGGCCGGGATCTTCCGCAGTTCCTTGGCCGTGACCGAAAGCGGGTTCTTGACGTGCTGCGCCTCATCGGCGGCGATCACCCCCCAATCCACTTCGGACAGTGTCTCGCGATCCCGGCGGAGGACGCCGTACGTGGCGAGCACGACCTCGTCCGGCGCGACCTCGTCGAGATGCCGCCCGCCGCCGTGGAACCGGCGCACCGGGATGTCCGGGGCGAACCGCGCGAACTCGCGTTCCCAGTTGCCCAGCAGCGACGTCGGGCAGAGGACGAGCGTGGGCCCTTCCTCGAGCGGACGGCGATGCAGGTGCAACGAGATGAGCTGGATCGTCTTGCCCAGCCCCATGTCGTCGGCAAGGCAGGCGCCGAGGCCGAGCCCGGTCATCGTCACGAGCCACGACAGACCCGCTTTCTGATACGGCCGCAGGGTGGCCCGCAGTTCGGCGGGCTGGTCGATCGGTGCGGCGGCGGAGTCACGGATCCGCTGGAGCAACCCGGTCAGCGCCGGCGGCGCGATGAACTCGACCTTCTCGCCGTCCAGTTCCAGTTCGCCGGTGAGCGCGGCGGCCAGGGCCTCCGCCCCGGACAGTTTCTTCGTCCGGTGAGCGCGCACCTTGGCGAGCAAGCGCGCATCGACCTTGACCCACTTGCCACGCAACCGCACCAACGGCCGTTTCGCCTCGGCGAGCGCGGTGACCTCGGCATCGGTGAGTTCCTCGTCCCCCAGGCTCATCCGCCACCGGAACTGCAGGAGGCTCTTGAGCGTGAACTCGGGCCCGGTGACCTTGCCGGGCGTCTGCGTCGCGCTCGCCTTGGCCTTGAGTTCGCCCGAGAAGAGGTCCTTCGGCCACTGCACCTCGATGCCGGCGCCGCCCAGCGCCGCGTCGCCGTCGGTCAGCAGGTCGACGACCTCTTCGTAGTCCAGCTTCAGCTCGGTCGGCGCGGCCGACCGCAGCATGCGGCCGAGCGGCGTCCACGCCCGGGCACCCCGCCGCAGGCCGAGCAGCAGCTGCGTCTCGACCTGTTCGCCCATCCGCTCGAGCACCGCCTCGGGCGCGTCCCACAGCGCCGCCGCCTCGACGATCAGGCTCGGGTCCGCCGCGCTCCGCACCGCGAGGACGGCGGCGAACGTGGGCTCTTCCTCGAGGTTCTCGGGCTCGTGGACCTCCATCCGCAGGACGAGATGCGCGCCCTGTGCCTGGCGGGCACTCAGTTCCGCGAGCCAGGCGGCACCGTCCGGCCCGACCAGCGTCGGTTCGGGCGACGCGAACGCCGGGCCACCCGCCGAGACACTCGCGGCGGGTGTGCGCACCAGCACGTCCGCCGTCGCGTCCCAGAACGCGCGGATCAGCGACTCCGGCGAATGGAGCCGGATCCGTTTCAGCCCGGACAACGGCAGCGCGTGCGCCTCGGGCGGCAGCGCGGCGGCGAGCCCGCGCAACTGCTCCTCGTCGGCGACGTCGAGCGGGCCGACCCGCCACGAATCCACCCCGCCGGGTGAGGCCGCGGGCAGCAGCCTGCCGCGGGCGATGAGGTTCACCCCGGCCTCGACGACGGCCGCCCACGCCGCGATGGCCGGGCTCAGCTCGCCCTCGGCGGTCAACAGCCGGGGAATCGCGCGTGACAACGGGACGAGTGCCGCGTCGACCTTCGTGCGCCGGAAGATCTTTCCCGCCGGCAGCACGAGTTCGATCGCGGTGTCACCCGTTGTGCCGTCTCCCCAAAGCGCCAGTACACCGTCCCGCGGGGGATCCGAGGGGACGAAGGTGGCTTGGGTTCCTGTGTCGAACTCCACGCCACGCACGCTAGAGCACGGGACCGACAAGCGGCGGGCGGCGTCGCCCTGACCGGTCCTGTCCCGGCCCGACGTGTCGTGAAGTGACCGGTCACGACCCCCGGAGCGGCCGTGACCGGGACTTTCCGGACCGCGGCAACCCCAGCAGCCGTTCGGCCGTCAGCGACAACAGCACCTGTGTGGTCCCGCCCGCGATGCTGAGACACCGGCTCAGCAGGAACTCGTGCTGCGCGGGAGCACCGGCCACGAGCGCGTTCTCCCCGAGGCCCTCCAGCGCGAATTCCGCCACCGCCTGCCGGTGCCGGACGCCCAGCAGTTTGCGCACACTCGACTCGGCGCCCGGGTCCTGGCCGTCGAGCCGCCGCAGCGTCGCCCGCAGGTCCAGCACCGAACACGCGCTCCCCTCCGCGATCAAGCCGCCGAGCCGCTCCCGGTCGGCGTCGGCGCCGAGGGTGGCGAGCAGGTGTTCGACGCCTTCCCCGACCGCGGACCCGCTGCCGAGCGCGACGCGTTCGTTCGCCAGCGTCGTCCGCGCGAGCCGCCAGCCACCGTGGATCTCGCCGACCACCATCTCGTCCGGCACGAAGACGTCGTCGAGGAAGACCTCGTTGAACACGGCGTCGCCGGTGATCTCGCGCAGCGGGCGCGTGCTGATCCCGCCGGTGGTCATGTCGACGAGGAAGTACGTGATGCCTTGGTGTTTCGGCGCGTCCGGGTCGGTGCGCGCGAGGCAGATCGCCCAACCGGCTTCCCGCGCCAGCGACGTCCACACCTTCTGGCCGGTCAGCAGCCAGCCACCGTCGACGCGGCGGGCCGTCGTGCGGAGCGACGCGAGATCAGAGCCCGCTTCGGGCTCGCTGAACAGCTGACACCAGGTGATCTCGCCGCGCAAAGTGGGCGCGGCGAAACGTTCGCGTTGCTCCGGCGAGCCGTGTTCGAGCAACGTCGGCACCGCCCACGACCCGATGACCAGGTCGGGACGGCGGATCCCGGCGCCGTCGAGCGCGGCGTCGATACGAAGTTGCTCGGCGGCCGTGGCTCCCCGGCCGTACGGCGCGGGCCAATGCGGCGCCAGCAGTCCCGAATCGGCCAGCGCCACCCGCCGTCCCGGCTCGGGCAACGCGGCGATTTCGCCGACCAGGTCACGGAGTTCACTGTCTTCGCCCACATCGACGCCCAGGGTCCGGCGATCGCCGCGGACGGCGAGTTCGGCCGCGCGGCGACGCCAGCGAGCCGAACCGCCGAGCCAGTGCCGCACCGCCAAAGCGCGACGCAGGTAGAGGTGCGCGTCATGCTCCCAGGTGAACCCGATGCCGCCGAGGATCTGAATGCAGTCCTTCGCGTTGGCCACGGCCGCGTCGAGCGCGTACGCCGCCGCCGTGGCCGCGGCGAGCGGATGCTGCGCGGGGTCTTCGGCCGCCGTCGCCGCGTCCCACGCGAGCGCGTCGGTGGCTTCGGCCCGGCAGAGCATTTCCGCGCAGAGATGCTTGATGGCCTGGAATGACCCGATGGGACGACCGAACTGCTCGCGTACTTTCGCGTACTCGACGGCGGTCCGGAGACACCATCGGGCGATCCCGGCGGCTTCGGCGGCACCGAGCGTGGCGGCGTAGGCGTCGATGGGCAGCGACTCGAAAACCAGTTCGGGCGTGACGCCCGCGCACCGGACGCGGCCTGCCGGACGGGAGACGTCGAACGGGTCACACTGCTCGATGTCCACACCGGACGTCCCGGGTGGGATGAGCGCGGAGACGTCACCGGTGGACACCAGCAACCATGCCGACGGGTGAACGTCGAGCGCCGGTCCCGACTGCCCGTCGACGACCGAGTCGACCACGAGGAACTCTCCACCGAGCACGACGGTCAGCCGTTCGGTCCCGTCGGCCAGTCCGGGCAGGATCTCCTTGGCCGCTCGGGGAACCGTCGCGAGCAGCGCGCCGCCCAACGCCGTTCCGAGAACGGGGCCGGGTACGAGCGCCTCGGCCGCCGCGGCGAGTCCCGCGGCGAGATCGGCGAGTGTCCCGCCCGCGCCCCCGGCGTCCTCGGGGATCACGACGCCGAACAAGCCGAGTTCCGCGAGCCCCGGAGGGGGCTCGGCCGTACGACCGGCACGGACGGCGTCGACCGGCGCGGCGGAGGCCGCCCACGCCCGGATCGACGCGGCCAGCGCCGCCTGTTCCTCGGTGATCGCGATCGACACTGGTGGGACCTCCTCGCGGTGACCTACCCGCGAGTGTAGAACGTGTTACAGTTTCTCGCCCAGTGGGTCCTGACTTGAACAGTTCGTCCGCTTGGGTACGCTACGCGGAGAAAGTGGAACAAGTTCCGAAGATCGGTTTCGATGAAGGGGGCGTGGCGATGCCAGGGAAGACCAAGGCACCCACGGGCGCGAAGGCGCGTAGCGGCAACGGTCTCTCCGCGCTGAGCGGCGACGAACTCGGCTCCGCGGCACAACGCGACCGGCGCCGCCGCATCATCGACGCGACGCTGGCACTCGCCGCGAAGGGCGGATACGACGCCGTCCAGATGCGTGCCGTCGCCGAGAAGGCGGACGTCGCACTCGGCACGCTGTACCGCTACTTCCCCTCGAAGATCCACCTGCTGGTTTCCGGACTCGCCAGGGAATTCGAGCGAGCGCAAGAGAAACTCGAACGCGCCGCCATCCCCGGCGAGACCCCGAGCGAGCGGCTGATGGTCGTCCTCGGCCGCAACACCCGGCTGATGCAGCGCGACCCGCACCTCACCGAGGCCATGGTGCGCGCGTTCATGTTCGCCGACACCACCGCGGCCGCCGAGGTCGAGCAGGTCGGACGGCTGATGGAGAACATGTTCGCCAAGGCCATGGGCATCGAGGACCCGACCGAGGCCGACCGTGACATCTTCCACGTCATCGCCGACGTCTGGATGGCGAACCTGGTCGCCTGGGTGACGCGGCGCGCGTCGGCGGCCGACGTCGCGAACCGGCTGGAACTGTCGGTACACCTGCTGCTGGACAAGAGGGACTGACACCGCCCCCTCGGCACCAGATGTCCTGACGGCCTCCTGTGAGACGGTGACCGTCTCACAGGAGGCCGTCAGGACATCACGAGCACTCCGCAGGCCGGGTCAGGCCGTCAGCTTCGGCAGCACATCGCGTCCGAAGGTCTCGATGAACGCGTCCTGGTTCCGTCCCACGTTGTGGACGTAGATGCGGTTGAAGCCGGCGTCGATGTACTTCTGCAGCGACGCGCGGTGCACGTCCGGATCGGACGAGACGACCATGCGGCCCTCGAAGTCCTCACGCCGCACCAGTTTCGCCATCTGCGCGAAGTCGAACGGCGAGCGGATGTCGGCCTTCGGGAACTTCATCCCGCCGTTGGGCCACTGGTCCATCGCGTTCGTCCACGCCGTCTCGTCGTCCTCGGCCCACGACAGGTGCACCTGCAGCAGCTTCGGCATCGAGTCCGGGTCCTTGCCCGCCTTGCGCGCGCCGGTGGAGAAGTTGTCGACGATCCCCGCCAGCTTCTCGATCGACGCGCCCGGCGTGATCAGCCCGTCCGCGAGTTCCCCGGTCTTGCGTGACGTGTACGGGCCGGCCGAGGCGATGTAGATCGGCGGCGGCTCGTCCGGCAGCGTCCACAGGCGTGTGGTGTGCAGTTTGAAGAACTCGCCGTTGTGCTTGACGTCCTTGCCGGTGAACAGCTTCCGGATGACCTCGAGTGCCTCGAACATCCGCCGGACGCGGTCCGGCGCCTCGGGCCAGTATCCGCCGATGATGTGTTCGTTGAGCGCTTCGCCGGAGCCGATGCCGAGCCAGGTCCGGCCGGGGTAGGTCGCCTCCAAGGTGGCGGCGGCCTGGGCGACCATTGCCGGATGCAGCCGGAACGACGGGCAGGTCACCCCCGGTCCGAGGTCGCCGGTGGTGTTCTCCGCGAGCGAGGCGAGCACGCTCCACACGAACGACGCTTCACCCTGTTGAGGGACCCACGGCTGGAAGTGGTCGGCGGCCATCTGACCGGAGAACCCGTGCTGCTCGGCCAGCGCCGCCAGCCGGATCGACTCACGCGGCGAGAACTGCTCGAGTGCCGCGGCCAAGCCGATTTGAACCTCAGTCACGCCTGTTGCCCCTTTCGAAAGCTCTCGGCGACCTTCGCGTACTGGTCGAGTCGCTCCAGTGTCGCCGCTTCGGGCTCGGTCGGCAGGAAGAGCGTGGCCTCGTCGACGCCGCCCTCCACCAGTTTGCCCAGCGCGTCCTCCTCCGGGGTGGCGCCGAAGGCCGAGAACTTGATGTCGCTCCGGCCCTGGTCGGCCAGCCACTCGCGCGCCCGGCGGAGTTCCTCCGGCGGGGTGTGGGCGTGGGGCAGCCAGCCGTCGCCGTACTTGGCGATCCGCTCCATCGCCTTCTCCCCCGCGCCGCCGATGTAGATCGGCGGATGCGGCTTCTGCACCGGCTTGGGCCACGCGAAGATCGGGGCGAAGTCGATGTGCCTGCCGTGGAACTCGGCCTCGTCCTTGGTCCAGATCTCCTTCAACGCGGCGAGCTGCTCGTCGACGAGCACGCCCCGCGTCCGCGGATCCGTACCGTGATTGCGCATTTCCTCCCGGTTCCACCCGACGCCGACCCCGAAAACGAACCGTCCCCGCGAAATCAGGTCGAGCGACGCGACCTCTTTCGCGGTGTGGATGACGTCGCGCTGCTGGAGCAACGCGACGCCCGTCCCCAGCCTCAGGTCCGAGGTGGCCCCGGCCGCGGCGGTCAGCGCGACGAACGGGTCCAGCGTCCGGTAGTACACACGCGGCAGATCGCCGCCGCCCGGATAGGGGGTCTCCCGGCTGACCGGGATATGCGAGTGCTCCGCGATGTGCAGCGAACTGAACCCGCGCTCTTCGGCGGCGGCGGCGAGGACGTCCGGTCTGATGCCTTCGTCGGTGATGAAGGTGGCGATTCCGATCTCCATGTCCCGTAACTACCCGGACACGCCCCGCGCTATTCCCGCCGCTAGACGTTGCGGCGGTACTGGCCCCCCACCTCGAAGAACGCCTCGGTGATCTGGCCGAGCGAGCACACTCGCGCCGCGTCCATCAGCACGTCGAACAGGTTCCCGCCGCGCGTCGCCGCCTCGCGCAGCGTCTTGAGCGCGACCTGCGCGTCGGCGTGGTGGCGGTGCTGGAAGTCCTCCAGCCGCTGCAGCTGCGACACCTTTTCGTCCTCGGTCGCCCGCGCGAGTTCGACCTCGACGTCGTCCTCGCCGCCGTTCGGGTTGCGGAAGGTGTTGACGCCGATGATCGGCAGCGTGCCGTCGTGCTTCTGGCGCTCGTAGAGGATCGACTCGTCCTGGATCTTGCCGCGCTGGTAGCCGGTCTCCATCGCGCCGAGCACGCCGCCGCGTTCGGAGATCCGGTCGAACTCCAGCAGGACGGCCTCTTCGACCAGGTCGGTCAGCTCGTCGATGATGAACGAGCCCTGCAACGGGTTCTCGTTCTTCGACAGGCCCCACTCCTTGTTGATGATCATCTGGATGGCCATCGCGCGCCGCACCGAGCTTTCCGACGGCGTGGTGATCGCCTCGTCGAAAGCGTTGGTGTGCAAGGAGTTCGCGTTGTCGTACAGCGCGCACAGGGCCTGCAGTGTGGTGCGGATGTCGTTGAAGCTCATCTCCTGCGCGTGCAGCGACCGCCCGGAGGTCTGCACGTGGTACTTGAGCTTCTGCGAACGCTCGTTGGCGCCGTAGCGCTCCCGCATCGCGACGGCCCAGATCCGCCGGGCGACCCGGCCCAGCACGGAGTACTCGGCGTCCATGCCGTTGGAGAAGAAGAACGACAGGTTCGGCGCGAAGTCGTCGATGCTCATCCCGCGCGCGAGGTAGCTCTCGACATAGGTGAAACCGTTCGACAGGGTGAACGCGAGCTGCGAGATCGGGTTCGCCCCGGCCTCGGCGATGTGATAGCCGGAGATCGACACCGAGTAGAAGTTCCGGACGCCGTGCTCGATGAACCATTCCTGGATGTCGGCCATCATGCGCAGGCTGAACTCGGTGGAGAAGATGCAGGTGTTCTGTCCCTGGTCCTCCTTGAGGATGTCCGCCTGCACGGTGCCGCGGACGTTGCGCAGCGCCCACTCGCGCAGTTCGGCGGCCTCGGCTTCGGACGGCTCGCGGCCGTGCTCGGCCTTGAACGCCTCCACGCGCTGGTCGATCGCGGTGTTGAGGAAGAACGCGAGGATCGTCGGCGCCGGCCCGTTGATCGTCATCGACACCGAAGTGCTCGGCGACGTCAGGTCGAAGCCGTCAAAAAGCTGGCACGCGTCCTCCAGCGTCGCGATGGAGACGCCGGAGGTGCCGACCTTGCCGTAGATGTCGGGGCGGGTGTGCGGGTCGTGCCCGTACAGCGTCACGGAGTCGAAGGCGGTCGATAGGCGCTTCGCGTCGGAGTCGGCCGAGAGCAGCTTGAACCGCTTGTTGGTGCGGAAGGGATCGCCCTCGCCGGCGAACATCCGCGCCGGGTCCTCGCCCTCGCGCTTGAACGGGAAGACGCCGGCGGTGTAAGGGAAGTATCCGGGCAGGTGCTCGCGGCGCAGGAACGACAGGAGTTCGCCGGACTCGGTGTAGCGCGGCAGCGCCACGCGCGGGATCCGGTTGCCGGAGAGCGTCTCGCGCCAGAGCTGGGTGTGCAGTTCCTTGTCGCGGATCTTCACGACCAGCTCGTCGGCGCGGTAGGACTCGGCGAGTTCCGCGAAGCGCGCCAGCAGAGTTGTCGACTCACCGTCCACATCGGACTCCGCGGCGGCGAGGAGCCCGTCGAGGGCGTCGGTGCTCGCGTCGACGGCGGCCAGCGCCTTCTTGGCGGTGGTGAGGTGCTCGTGCTTGCGCAGCGCGGCGACCTGCTGCTCGGTCCTGGCGTGGTAACCGCGGACGGTGTCGGAGATCTCCGCGAGGTAGCGGGACCGGTTGGCCGGGATGATCGTGCTGGCGTCGGTGGACACCTTGCCCGCGACCTTCGGGAGCACGCCCGGCGAGACGGTCAGGCCGCGCTCGGCGAGGGTGTCGCGCAGGTGCTGGTACAGCGCGGTGACGCCGTCGTCGTTGAACTTCGCGGCACTGGTGCCGTAGACCGGCATGTCCTCGGGCGAGGAACCGAACGCCTCGCGGTTGCGGACGAGCTGGCGCGCGACGTCGCGGCGGGCGTCTTCGGCGCCGCGGCGCTCGAACTTGTTGATCGCCACCGCGTCGGCGAAGTCGAGCATGTCGATCTTCTCCAGCTGCGACGCCGCGCCGAACTCCGGCGTCATGACGTACAGCGACTGGTCCACGTAGTCGACGATGCCGGCGTCGCCCTGGCCGATCCCCGGGGTCTCGACGATCACCAGGTCGAAGCCCGCGGCCTTGCAGGCGAGGATCGACTCGGAGAGCCCGGTGGGGATCTCGCCGCTGGTGGTCCGCGTGGCCAGCGAACGGAAGTAGACCGGGCTGCCGTCGAGGCAGTTCATCCGGATCCGGTCGCCGAGCAACGCTCCCCCGCCCTTGCGGCGCGACGGGTCGACGGCGAGCACGGCGATGCGGAGCTTGTCCTCCTGATCGAGCCGGAACCGGCGGATCAGCTCATCGGTGAGCGACGACTTGCCGGAACCACCCGTTCCGGTGATGCCGAGGACCGGCACCCTCCGAGCCTTGGCCGCTTCGGCCATCTTGTCGAGCCAGTCCTGCGGCAGGGTCTCGCGCTGGAGCTGGGTGATGACCCGGGACAACGCGGGGATGTCACCCGAAAGCAGCTTGTCGAGCGAACCGGGCGACTGCGCGGACAGGTCCGTGTCGCAGGCCTCGATCATCAGGTTGATCATGCCCGGCAGGCCCATCTCGTAGCCGTCCTCGGGCGAGAAGATCCGCGCGACCCCGCGTGAGTGCAGCAGGTCGATCTCCTCGCGGACGATGACACCGCCCCCGCCGCCGAACACCTTGATATGCCCGGCGCCGCGCTCGTTCAGCAGCTCCACCAGGTAGCTGAAGTACTCGACGTGCCCGCCCTGGTAGGCGCTGATGGCCACGCCCTGGACGTCTTCGGCGATGGCCGCCGTGGCGACCTCGTCGACCGACCGGTTGTGCCCGAGGTGCACGACCTCCGCGCCCTGCGACTGCAGGATCTGCCGCATGATGTTGATGGACGCGTCGTGCCCGTCGAAGAGGCTCGACGCCGTCACGAAGCGAACTGGGTTCACGGGGCGATGCAGGTCGCTGCTCATCCCTCCAAAATACTTGGACTTCCGACTATTTTAAACCCGTCCACTCGCGTGACGACCCTCTCACTCGTCCTTGACAGGTCGACTCGCACCAGCATACTCAACCAACAGGTTGAACAACCGATCGATTGTGCAGGAATGACCACTGATCAGCTCAGCGCCACGTTCGCCGCGCTGGCGGACCCCACCCGCCGGGCCATCCTCGCCCGATTGTCGGACGGCGAAGCCAGCGTCAACGAGCTGGCCGAACCCTTTTCGGTCAGCCTTCAGGCCATCTCGAAGCACTTGAAGGTCCTCGAACGCGCGGGCCTGATCAGCCGGAGCCGGGCCGCGCAATGGCGGCCGTGCAAGCTGGAGGCCGCCCCGCTCGGCGACGTCGCCGACTGGGTCGAGCGGTACCGGCGCTTCCGGGAAGGCGGCTTCGACCGTCTGGCCCACCTTCAGAAGGGTGACCGAAAATGACCGAGACCACGGCCCTGCCGGAAATCGTCTCGCCGGAGGATTGGCAGATCGCGCGCGACGCCCTGCTGGTCAAGGAAAAGGAACTCACGCGCGCGGCCGACGCGATCGCCGCCGAACGGCGACGGCTGCCGATGGTCCGCTTCGACGGCAGGTACGAATTCGAGGGACCGCGAGGGCGGGTCAGCCTGCTGGAGCTGTTCGAAGGACGGCGTCAGCTGATCGTCTACCACTTCATGCTCGCCCCCGGGCAGGAGGCGGGCTGCCCCGGCTGCTCGATGATCGTGGACAACATCGGGCACCTCGCGCATCTGCACGCCCGCGACACCACGCTGTACGTGGTCGCACCCGCGACTCTGTCCGAGATCGAGCGGTACAAGGAGCGGATGGGCTGGACCGTCCCGTGGGTCTCGACCGGCCGCGACTTCAACGCGGACTGCGGCATCGGCACCGAGTTCGGCATCAGCGTCTTCCTGCGTGACGGCGACGAAGTGTTCCGGACGTACTTCACCACCGATCGCGGCGGCGACCAGCTGGTGGGGACGCTGCGGTACCTGGACCTGACGCCACTCGGACGGCAGGAGGCCTGGGAGGAGTCCGGCCGCGGGACCGACGGCCCGGGGCACTGGTGGAAGCGGCACGACGAATACCGCGTTTAGTCCTCTGAACGCGGGCCGGGCATGTCGAGAACCCCGCGTCCGCTCCGACCCGCCGGTGCCCGGCGCCCGGAAGGCGGCGCCACACCGGAGGGAACACCATGCGCAAGCTCGTCTACGCCGTCCACACCTCGGTCGACGGCCGCATCGAAGGCCCGGGCGGCGAGTTCGACTGGGCCGAGATGGGCTCCGAACTGTCCGGCCACTCCAAGGAACTGGCCGACCGCGCCGACACCTTCGTCTACGGGCGGCGCGTCTGGGAGATGATGTCGTCGTACTGGCCGGAGGCCGAGACGATCTCGGACCACCCGCACGACCTGGAGTACGCCCCCATCTGGCGCAAGACGCCGAAGATCGTGTTCTCCCGGACCCTGGACAAGGCGGACTGGAACACCGAGGTGGTCAGCGGAGACCTCACCGAGCGGGTCACCGAACTCAAGAGCAGGCCCGGCAAGGACCTGCTGCTGATGGGCGGGGCCGAACTCGCCACCGCGCTGGGGGACCGCGGCCTGATCGACGAGGCCCATGTCGTCGTGCACCCCGTGGTGCTCGGCGGCGGCAAGCAGGTGTTCCGGGGCGGCGTCCGGACGAACCTGCGGCTGAGCGGCACGCGCACGTTCGACGGACGTGCGGTGCTGCTGACCTACGAAACGGCGTGAGAAACCGCGGCGGCAGCCCCTACGCTGCCGCCGTCGGGTTCACCGGGAGTTGCTCGCCCGCAGGGCGATCCATTGCCGCATCGCGTATTCGACGAGCGTGATCAGCGTCTGCTTCGTCGATTCCCGTTCCCGGGCGTCACAGCGGACGATCGGGATGTTGGGGTCGATCGACAGTGCTTCACGCACGTCGTTGATGTCGTGTTCGAGGATGCCGTCGAAGGTGTTGACCCCGACGATGTAGGGCAGGCCCCGGTCCTCGAAGAAGTCGATCGGCGCGAACGAGTCCGCCAGCCGTCGCGTGTCGGCCAGCACCACGGCGCCGATCGCACCGCGGACGAGGTCGTCCCACATGAACCAGAACCGCTGCTGCCCGGGCGTGCCGAACAGGTAGAGGATCAGGTCCGCGTCGAGGGAGACCCGGCCGAAGTCCATCGCGACCGTGGTGGTCGACTTGTTGGGCGTCTGGTCGAGGTTGTCGATCCCCCGACTGGCGTCCGTCATCATCGCTTCGGTGGTGAGCGGGACGATCTCCGACACCGAACCGACGAAGGTCGTCTTGCCCGCACCGAAGCCACCCGCCACGACGATCTTCGCGGATGTCATGGTCGGGGGCGCGGTTTCCCGCGGTGCCTTAAAGCCGACGGAGTCCACTCAAAACCCTTTCCATCAACACCAGATGTGCCTCGGCGCCGTCATTGCCCGAAATCGTCTTGTGCACGCTGACCAGTCCCGCGTCCGCCGCGTCACTGATCAGCACGCGTGCCACACCCAGTGGTACGCGCAGGGTCGCCGCGATCTCGGCGACCGAACGCGGGGTCCGGCACTCCTCGATGATCGAGATGCACTCGATCTGCTCCGAAGCCACCGCGGGGAGGCTACCCGCGGCGACGTGGTCCTTGGTGGAGATGAGCGTCTCCAGCTCGAGAGCGTAGTTCGCCTTGGTCCGGCCGCCGGTGAGGGCATAGGGACGGACGATCGCCGTCTCTTCGAGCGGCGACGGCGCCTGCTCGAACACGGCGGGCATGATGAACTCGCCGCTGGGCGGGCCCGGGTCGAAAAGACCACCTGGTCTCGGCCCGACGGCGCCGGCGCCGCTGTCGGGTGGAGAAGCAAGTGAGGTCACGCGGTCTCCTTGATCGGTCGGCTGCGGGACTGCCGGTTCCCCGGCGGCGCGTGTTCCGCCCACCGGGAAAACTGAGGCATCTTCGGATTGCTTGCTCTTCTTGCGCTTCCGACGACCGCGGCCCGAATCCAGGGTGAAGCCGTTCAGGACGTCGGCGAACGTACCGTCGTCCCGTGAACCGGCAATATGGGCAGCCCCCGCACGCGGAGGCTGGTGTTCACCCGTTCCCGGCTGCTCGCCGAAGGACCCGGACCCCGTGCTCATCGAGACATCATCCCACCGGTTCGCCGATCAGCGACCCACCGGCGCCCTGCAATTGCGCGCGGAGTTCCGGGGTGAGGATCTGGCCGACGCGGTCGACGAGCATCGTCATCTCGTAGGCGACCTGCCCGATGTCGCAGTTCGGGGCGGCGAGGATGGCCAGGCAGGAGCCGTCGCTGATGGACATCAGCACCATGATGCCGAGTTCCATCTCGACGACGGTCTCGTTGACCGCTCCCGCCTCGAAACACCGCGCGGCGCCCTGGGTCAGGCTGACCAGGCCGGACGCGACCGCGGCCAGCTGGTCGGCCCGGTCCAGCGGGAGCCTGCTGGACGCGGTGAGCAGGAGACCGTCCGCCGACACGACCACGGCGTGCGCCACTCCGGGCACCCGCTCGGCGAAGTCATTGACCAGCCACCCGAACTGGTTCTTCTGGGGCTGCTGGGCCGGGTTCGGCGAGGTCATTCACCCTCCAGGGTTTCGTGATTGGCTTCGGTCGCCTGGGCTGTGCGGTGCCGGCCGCGCTGGATGCCCTGCTGGAAACTGCTCAGACGCCCGCGCACGTCGTGCGCGTCTCGCTGTGGTCGGGGGGTGACCGTCCCGGCGGGCGGTCCCGCGCTGCCCGGAAGCAGTTGCTCCCCGCGGCGGCGCCGGGGTAATCCTGCCGAAGTGGTCTTCGAAGGTACGGACTGGGACACCGCTTGGGCGGCCTTCCAGCCCTCGTCGGAGCCGAAGTTCCACGCGTCGGTCTGCTCGACGGCCGAAACAGGTGGCGGTTCCGGGGGCGCTGCCTGCGGTTTCTTCTCCGGACGCCGGCTCGGCAGCGCGGAGGGCGACGCCGGACGCGTAGCCGTCTCCGGTGCCTTCGCGACCTCAGGCGCCACGACCGTCTCGGTACCGGGCAGCTGCGTGGTGGCAGGCGCGGTCTTGTCCGCCGCTTCCTTGCGGCCTCGTTTGACGCCCTGCTGGAAGCTGGTCAGCCTGCCGCGCACGTTCGCCGGGTCGCGGACCGGGAGGTCCGAACGGGCGGCGGGCTCGACGGCCGGTGCCGACGACAGTGCGCTGCCCGGGAGCAGCTGCTCGCCCTTGCGGCGACGCGGCAGACCGGCCTCGGTGAAGGTCGACGGGGCGGTCTGCGAGACCTCCTGAACCGTGCGGAAAGCCTTGTCACTGGCGAAGTCCCAGTTACGGGCTTCCTGCTCGGCCGTGGGAGCGGCTTCGGCGGCCGGTGCTTCGGCGGGCTTGCCCTCCTCGCCGGGAGTCTCTTTCTTCTCCGGCTGGGCTTTCTTCTCCGCAGTCTTCTTCTCCACCGGCTTTTCCGGTGCGGGCGCGGGCGAACGGAACCACGCCGAGAGCATCTCGTCGAAGATCGGCGTCGTCTCCGACGCGGTGGGCGCCGGGGCCGCGGGCGACGGCGTGGTCGCCTGGTTCCACCATTCGCTCAGCGTGGTGCCGTTCTTGGCCTCGAACAGTTCCTTGCCGCTGGGCAGCTCGCCTTCGGTCGAGGACGGCGGCTCCGGCTCGACGGACTTCTCCGTCAGCTTCGCGACGGCCTCGGGCTCCGGCAGGCGGGGCTGCGGCGTGGACGTCGACTGGGCGGGCGGCGGTGTCGTCTGCTCCTGGGGGGTGGGGCTGAACAACGCCGTCCCCGAGATCTCCGGATCGGATGGCGGCCGCGGCTCCTGCGGGTGGCTGTGCCCGTTCAGCCCGGACTTGGTGTGCCCGGCCAGATCGTTCGCGGACGGCCACCGCTCGCCGCCCTGCGGGGGCACGGTCGGCAGCACCGGCCGGGTGCCGTTCGCGGGACGCTGGCGGCGGGGCAGGCCGCCGGGCTGCTGCGGCGCGAGGCGTTCGGTGATCGGGCCGGTGGCGGGACCGGGATCCCCCGGCGGCGCCATCACGAGGTCCGCCGGGACCGAGACGGTGGCGCGCACGCCGACGATGTCCTTGCCGCCGTGCAGTGAGACGCCGATGCGGTGCCTGCTGGCCAGGCGCCCGACCACGAACAGGCCCATCCGGCGCGAGGTGGCGAGGTCGACGTTGGGGGCTTCGGTGAGCCGGGCATTGGCCTCGGCGACCTCGGCCTCGTTCATCCCGATGCCCTTGTCGAGGATGTCGATGCCGAAGGAACCGTCGTCCACGAGCCTGGTCGCGATGGTCACCTGCGTCTCCGGCGCGGAGAACGCGGTGGCGTTGTCCAGCAGCTCGGCGATCAGGCGCATCAGGTCGTTGGCCGCGTACCCGACCAGCCGCACCGGAGGCGGGTGCTGCACGGTCACCCGTTGGTATTGCTCGATTTCGGACACCGCCGCGCGCACCACGTCGGTGGCGGAGACCGGCTGCCCGGACCTTCTGCCCGGCTCGGCACCGGAGAGGACCATCAGGTTCTCGTTGTTGCGGCGCATGCGGGTGGCGAGGTGGTCGAGCTGGAACAGCGTGGCGAGCTGGTCGGCGTCCTCTTCGTCGCGCTCCAGCCGCTCGATCAGCTGAAGCTGCCGCTGCACGAGGCTCTGGCTGCGGCGGGAGAGGTTGACGAACACGTTGCTGTACCCGGTGCGCATCGAGGCCTGCTCGGTGGCCAGGCGCAACGCCTGGTGGTGCACCTGGTCGAAGGCCCTGGCGACCTCGCCGATCTCGTCGTCGCCGCCGACCGGCACCGGCCGCACGTCGGTGCCCTGGGAACGGCCTTCCTGGATGTTGCGGACCGCGTCGGGCAGCTGCTTCTCGGCGACGTCGAGAGCGTTGGCGCGCAGGATCTTCAGCGAACGCAGCAGCTGGCGGGTGATGAGGAAGACGACCGCGACGGCGAGCACCATGGCGCCGAAGAGCAGGACCGCGAGCAGGCCCGCGCCGCTGCTGGCGTCCTCGACCAGTTCGGCCGACACCGAGGCCGTCTGCCCGCCGAACTTGTTCGCGACCTCGCCGACCTTGGTGATCACCGCGTTCGACGCGTCGTTCCAGCCCGGCGAGGACAACGTGCGGAACGCCTGCTCGGTGGGGGCGCCCCGGTCGCCGAGCGCGGTCTTCGCGAGCCTGTCGCGGTTTCCCATCGCGTCGGCGCCGACGGCGGCGGCGAACTCCTGGCGCTGCTGTTCCGAAGCGGCGGCGCGGAAGTCGGTGAACCGGTCGGCCAGCCGCAGTTCGGCCGTGCGCAGCTGGTTCAGCTCGCTCGGGGCGAGGCCGGACCGGGCGATGCCGAACGAGACCAGCGCCTGGCTCAGCGACAGCTGTTCCTTCATCACGATGAGGTCGTGCAGCGCGGCGGGGGTGCCGCCGAGGACGTCCTGGCTGGCGCCCGCGGCCAGCGCGGTGTCGACGGCGAGCAGCGCGGTGGTGACGTCGGTGTACTCGCCGATGGCCTGGACCGGATCGAGCTGCCCGGCGGAGGCGCGCTGCCGGATGTCGGCCAGCTTGTCCAGCTGGGCGGCCGCGGCGTCCTTCGCCTGGAGGAGCGACGGCTCGGTCTCGACGGCCCTGACCGCGGCGGCCCGGTACAGCGGGACGGTGGTGTCGACATCGGCGCGCGCGGAACCGAGTTCGAGGGTGCCGCCGACGGTGCCTGTGGTCAGCCCGGCGGCGGACTGGGTGCGTTCGCGTTCGAGCCCGTCGGTGAGCGCGCGGATCTGTCCGCTCAGCGCGACGAGCCGGTCGAGGCGCTGGTAGCCGTCGGACCGGCCGACCTGGCCGGCGATGGTGGCGATGCCCAGCGCGAGCGCGATGAGGATCGGCACCAGCGTCACGGCCGACAGCTTCACCGGCAGGCTCCAGTCCCGCCAGCGCACGAGCGCGCGCCAGCCGGTGGCCCACCGCGATGGCCGGGGAGTGCGTCCCAGCAGCTCCCCGACAGGCACTTGGCCTTCTCCTGCAACGGTCACGTAGGTGACTCCCTGTCCGGCGTCCTGGCACGGTCTGAGGCGTCCGTTCCCGCGCGGAACCTTCCGGCGGGAAACTCGGCCCGGGCCTGACCAGGTGATCGACCGCGACGCGAGGGACCGCTCCCGGCGGGCGCGGTGTCCCCAGGAACACCGTTCCGCTTCTGCGGTTCTTGCACCTGCACGTGCAGGTGGCAACCTGCGAAGTGCATGGTCGTCGAGATCAACTTTTCTTTGCCAATCGATCACAGCGGGTCGGCCGGGCCAAAGAATCGTACACCAATCCGGGTGCCGTCAATTCCGTTCGGTGAACGAGTGCTGACCAGGGAAAAGTGTGAGTTCGAACGAGGTACAAGGCCCGAAATCCGTCTCCGCGTCACAAACGAGGGAATTCCGGTTACGCGTTGCGCCGACGCACAGGGCCTCCGGGTCACCCGATCAGCCCACGGAGGGTAGCCACCTTCCTCCGTCGAACTACTTTGCGTGCCCCCAATGGGTGGGTCAAGCCCGAATATGTGCCCGATGTTGTGGCCTTGCCGGTTTGGCCGTCCCGATGTCGCCCGACATGGTGATTCCTTTCAAGGTGACCGCCGAGCCAGGGGATCTTCCCCGATCCCGGATGGCGGGCACGGTATCGAAGCCCGCCGCGGCCGGGAAGGGAAACTACGATCTGTCACCAAGACGAGGGACGCAGCGTGGCCGTCGTCCGCCGTTTGCCGCAGTGGTCCGTTCGGGCGACGACCACGCGTGACAATCGGGCTCACTATTACGAGTGATAAAGGCAGTTCATTTGCGACCGAAACGAATTATCCGGAACCTATTGGGACGGGAAAACCAATACCGCCGTCCGCCTTCGCGGAAGCGGGGTCGCCTATTCAGAGTGTGCGAAGCCGTAGTTACTATGTGCGCTCCCGTACCGCGCCACGGATGCAAGCAATCCCCCGGAGGACCCCATGCCCGACGTCGCGCGCCCCTACCCGGCGAGCAACGCCCTCGAGGACACCGGGCAGATGCCCGCCCTGTTCGTCCGCGAGCGCCTGTCCGCTCCCCCGCCGCCGCGCAGCACCGGCCCGGACTTCGACCGGATCCAGCACGGCAAGGAGTTCGTCTCGCTGCGCAGGACCTTCCGGCGGTTCGTGTTCCCGATGAGCCTGCTGTTCTTCACCTGGTACATGACGTTCGTGCTGCTGGCGGCCTATGCGCACGACTTCATGAGCCAGAAGGTGTTCGGCGAGGTCAACGTCGGGATCCTGCTCGGTCTCGGCCAGTTCGCCAGTACGGTGCTGATCACGATCGCCTACGTGAAGTTCGCCGGCAAGCGGCTCGACCCCAAGGTCGAACAGCTCCGGGCGTCGGTCGAAGCGGGTGAGCGATGAGCATCCCCGACAACGACCCGGTCCTGAACATCGCGGTGTTCGCGCTGTTCGTCGCGATCACCCTGTACGTGGTGTACCGCGCCAGCACACGCAATCAGTCCACTTCGGATTATTACGCGGCGGGCAGCGCCTTCACCGGACGTCAGAACGGCATCGCGCTTTCGGGTGACTTCCTGTCGGCCGCGTCCTTCCTTGGTATCGCCGGAGCGATCGCGATCCACGGATACGACGGCTTCCTGTACTCGATCGGGTTCCTCGTCGCCTGGCTGGTGGATCTGCTGCTGATCGCGGAGCTGCTGCGCAACACCGGCCGCTTCACCATGGGCGACGTGCTGAGCTTCCGGATGAAGCAGCGCCCGGTCCGCGCCGCGGCCGCGACGTCCACACTGGTGATCTCCTTCTTCTACATGCTCGCGCAGATGGCGGGTGCCGGTGGCCTGGTGGCACTGCTGCTGGACATCCACGGCGGTTTCGGCCAGGCGCTGGTGATCGGTGTCGTCGGCGTCGTCATGGTGCTGTACGTGCTGGTCGGCGGAATGAAGGGCACCACGTGGGTGCAGATCATCAAGGCGACCATCCTGCTGATGACCGGCGCGCTGATCACCGTGTTCCTGTTCGGCAAATTCGGCTTCAGCTTCTCGAACCTGCTCTCGGCGGCCGCCGACAACAGCCCGCTCGGTGGTGAACTGCTGGAACCGGGCGGCTCGTACGGCAAGAGCGAGACCACGAAACTCGACTTCGTCTCGCTGGCACTGGCGCTGGTGCTGGGTGCCGCCGCGCTGCCGCACGTGCTGATGCGCTTCTACACGGTGCCGAACTCGCGCGAGGCGCGGCGCTCGGTGGTGTGGGCGACCGCCTGCATGTTCGTCTTCTACCTCTGCACGCTGGTCATCGGCTTCGGCGCGGCCGCGCTCGTCGGCCCCGAGGAGATCAAGAACGCGCCGGGCGGGGAGAACTCGGCGGCGCCGCTGCTCGCGCTGAACATCGGCGGCACCGTCCTGCTGGGCATCGTCTCGGCGGTGGCCTTCGCGACCATCCTCGCCGTCGTCGCCGGGCTGACGATCACCGCGTCGGCCTCCTTCGCGCACGACGTCTACGCGAACATCTTCAAGCGCGGCAAGGCGGAACCGGCCGCGGAGGTCCGCGTCGCCCGGCTGACCGCCGTCGTCGTCGGGGCGCTCGCGATCCTCGGCGGCATCCTCGCGAACGGGCAGAACATCGCGTTCCTCGTCGCGCTGGCGTTCGCGGTCGCGGCGTCGGCGAACCTCTCGACGCTGCTGTACTCGCTGTTCTGGAAGCGGTTCAACACCACCGGCACGTTGTGGGGCATCTACGGCGGGTTGATCGCGAGCCTGGTGCTCGTGTTCTTCTCACCGGTGATGTCCGGGGCCGCCGACTCGATCATCAAGGGCGTCGACTTCCACTGGTTCCCGCTGAAGAACCCGGGTCTGGTGTCGATCCCGTTCTCGTTCCTGTGCGGCATCGTCGGCACGTTCCTCGGCCGGTCCAAGGCCGATCCGGTGAAGCACGCCGAGATGGAGGTGCGGTCCCTCACCGGGATCGGCTCCTGACCCGCGGCCCGGCGCCGTCGGTCCGTGAAGGCCTCCTTCCCTACGCTCAAGGTAGGGAAGGAGGCCTTCACGGACCTGGCGGGCTGCCTACTGCGTCCGCAGGCCGTCCAGCACGATCGCCAGCAGCCGCTTCGTGTCCTCTTCCGAGGCCTTGCTCGCCGCCGAGCCCACCCCGTGTCCTAGCCGCAGGATGTCGATCCCGGTGACATCCGCCCGGATGACGCCCTCCTCCTGGGCCGCCTTCACGACCGTGTCGGCCGCGGCTCTCAAGCGCGACTGGCACCAGCCGAAGATCTCGGAACCGGCGTCGACGGACGCCTTCAGCGTCATCGCGAGCCCGTGCTTCTCGACCACGTAGACGATGTGCGTCGCCAGCCACGTCTCGAGCGCCTTGCCCGGCGGTAGCTCTTCGAGCAGGTCGTACGCCTGCTGGGCCAGCCCGTCGATCTCGTCGCGGTAGACGGCCTCGATCAGCTTGTCGCGTGTCGGGAAATGCCGGTACAACGTGCCCGCGCCGACTTCGGCACGTTTGGCGATGTCGTCGGCGGGCACGTCGACGCCGTCGTCGGCGAAAGCCTTCTTGGCCACGGCCACGATGCGCTCGTAGTTGCGCCGCGCGTCCGCGCGCATGGGCCGGGCCGGATCGGCCGTGACCATCTGCACCTCCTCCGGGCGACAAAAACGGAGACATTCTCCGAATCCACTTGCATAAGCGGAGACACTCTCCATATCATCGCTTACGACCTCAAGTGGAGAGTCTCTCCGCTTCATCTCGTTACGTCTTTGGAGTATTCCTTGACCGAGCGAACCCTGCGTGCCGAGCCTAGGCCCGAGACGACCGGGGCCCCACCACTTCCGCACCGGCTGGTCCTCCCGATCATCCTGACCTGCCAGCTCATGCTCATTCTCGACGCGACCGTCATGAACGTCGCACTCACCCGTATCCAGTCCGACCTCGGCTTCACCGACACCGGCCTGTCCTGGGTGATGACCGCCTACAGCCTCGTCTTCGGCGGTCTGCTGCTGCTCGGCGGGCGCGCGGGCGATCTGTTCGGCCGCCGCCGGATGTTCGTCGTGGGCGCGGCCGTGTTCACCGCTGCCTCCCTGCTCGGCGGGCTCGCCGGTTCCGCGGAGATGCTGATCGCGGCACGGATCGCGCAAGGCGTCGGCGCCGCGCTCGCCGGGCCGAGTACCTTGGCCCTGATCACCAGCACGTTCACCGAGGCCAAGGCGCGGGTCCGCGCGCTGGCGCTGTTCTCGGCGATGTCCAGCAGTGGTTTCGCGATCGGCCTGCTGCTCGGCGGGCTGCTGACCGAATGGATCTCGTGGCGCGCGGCGCTGTACATCAACGTCCCGTTCGGGCTCGCGATCGTCGTGCTCACCTCGCGCTACGTCGCCGACCCGCCGCGAAGGCGCGCACGGCTGGACCTCCCCGGCGCGATCACCGGCACGTTCGGCGTCGGTTCGCTCGTGTTCGCGTTCACCCACGCCGCGTCGCACGGTTGGGGCGACACGATCACCCTCGGCACCCTCGCGGCCGGGCTGGCGCTGCTGGCCGCGTTCCTCAGGATCGAGACCAGGGTCAGCGAACCGCTGATCCCGTTGCGGCTCTTCGCCGAACGCAACCGGGCCGCGGCCTACGTCAACTTCTTCCTCGGGCCGATGGCCATGATGTCGATGTTCTTCTTCCTGACCCAGTTCCTGCAGGACATCGCCGGTTTCGCCGCACTGGAGACCGGCTTCGCGTTCCTGCCGATGGCCGTGTGCATGTTCCTGCTCAGCAGGCTGATCCCGCGGCTGCTCCCCCGCTTCGGCCCGAAGCCGCTCGCGTTGACCGGCACGGCGCTGATGACCGGCGGCGTCGTCTGGCTGACCACGCTCACCACCGACAGCGGGTATTTCTCCCACCTGCTCGGTCCGATGCTGCTGATGGGTGTCGGGGCGGGACTCGCGTTCTCCCCGCTCAGCGTGATCATCATGGCGACCGTGCCCACCGACGACGCGGGGGCCGCGGGCGGGGTCCTGCAGACATTGCAGCAGGTCGGGGTGACACTGGGGCTCGCGATCCTGATCACCGTGTTCGGCGCGGTGACGCGGACCCCGTCCGGGAGCCCGGCGGAGACCACCGTCGACGGGATGACCTCGGCGTTCACCACCGCCGCCGTGGTGACGGCGATGTCCTTCCTGGTGGCGCTGACCTTCCGGCGCCGGGAGCGGGCCTAGAGCTTCATGCCCGCGTGGACCTTGTGCGTGACCTTGCGCTCCATCACGAACGAGAAGAACGGGACGCAGCCGGCGATCAGCACCAGCAGGGTGCCCTTCATCGACCAGCGGGCCTTGATCGCGAGATCGACCGCGAGCAACAGGTAGATCAGGTACAACCCGCCGTGGACCATGGGGATCATCTTCACGAACTGGGGCAGTTCCACGCGGAAGACGTACTGCAGCAGCATCTCGACGACCAGTCCGAGCAGGGCGACACCGGTGGCGTAAGCCGCGACCCGGAACCGGATCAGCGGTCCGCCCAGCGAGACCGAGCGGGCCGGGGCGGCGTCGTCAGTTCGGGTGGTCATAGGGATCTCGAACCTCTCTGGGGAACTACTGGTCGCGGGCGTTGAGTTCGCGCAGGTACCGGTTGTAGGCGGCGAGCTCGTCGTCCTCGGGGGCGGGCTGGGGCGCCCCGGCGGCGCGCCGCCGGGGCGCGGGCACGTCCGGGACGGCGGCCTGGTCCGGGACGTCGTCCTCGGCGGCGCGACGGCGGAGGTTGCGGATCCGCCAGAACATGAACGCGGGGAACAGCCCGAACAGTGGCCATTGGAGCACGTAGCCGAGGTTCTGGAAGGTGCCGCTGGCCGAGGAGAACCGCTCCCACTGCCACCAGGCGAGCCCGCAGCACAGCGCCAGGCTCACCAGGCAGACGCCGGCGATGCCGAGGCGGCGCAGGGTGACGGACGATGCGGGCACGCATCGACGCTAGCACTGGCCGCACGGTGAAAGTTCGGCGACCGGGCCGGTCGGGACCTTGGTCCCGACCGCTCTCACCGCTCGTGCCACCCAGCGCGCGACAAGCTCACTTGGCGGTTTGGACGGCCTTCGCGTAGTCGTCCGCCAGCCCGAAGACCTTCTGGGCGTACTCCGTCGAGTTGTTGTACGACAGGATCCCCTGCCACCACCCCGACGCGGCCGACATGTCCCGGTTGTTCACGCACAGGTAGCGTGCCGCCGCCAGCGAAGCGTCGTCGATCTGCTGCGGGTCGCCGACGCCGTCACGGTTGCCGTCGGCGGCGTAGCGGCGCCAGGTGCTGGGGATGAACTGCATCGGGCCGACGGCCCGGTCGACGGCCGCGTCACCGTCGAACTGCCCGCCGTCGGTGTCGCCGATCGCCTTGACGCCGGGCGAGCCGTCGAGCGGGACGCCGATGATCGGCTTCGACGGGCGGCCGTCCTGACCCAGGACGGCACCGCCGTACCGGCCGTGATTCGACTCGATCCGGCCGATGCCGGCGAGGGTGGCCCACGAGATCTTGCAGCCGGGCTGCAGCTGGCGCATCGCCAGCTCGGCGTTCCCGTAGGCGAGCAGCGCGCGGGCCGGGACGCCGGTGGCCTGCGCCGCCCGCTCGGTCCACGCGGCCAGCGGATCCTTGCCCGGTTTGGGCTGCGCCTGCAGCGGCACGGTCTGCTGGGCCGCGCCGCCCGCCGGGGTGGCGTTGACCGGGACGACCGTCCCCGGCCGCACGTTCGCGGCCTTGACCTGCAAGGCCGGGATCTCCATCGTCGTCGGGCTCGCGACCGGGGCGGACGCCTTGGTCACCAGCCAGATCCCTCCCCCGGCCAGGCCGAGTACGGCCAGCACGATCACCAGCCGTCCGAGTACGGCGGCGCCCATCCCGCGGCGTGGCGGAACGGGCGTGGCCGGGTCGGCGACGAGCTCGTCGTTTTCCGGGGTGGTGCGCACGAAGCGAGTCCTCCAGCGTGGGCGGCGATCACGACCGATGCTCGAACAACGAGCCCGCGCAGGTTAGCGTTACGCGGTCTTCGAGATCGTTCTTGCCACGCTGGTTCACCCGCGCGTGCGAGAGGTTCCCATCAAGCGGACTTCTGCTGCCTCGCCAGCCTCGCGACGCACCAAGCCGGGGCGCTGCCGCGGCGGAGGTGCTGCAAAACGGTCATCGGACCGAGACGACGGCTCAGGTCGGACGGGGCGAGCCCGGCCGCACGGTAGTCGAGCGCGCGCTGGTCGAGCGGGCTGATACCGGCGTCCCACCAGGCTTCCGCCTCGGCGACGCCGCCCACCATCTGCCACCAGCCCGCGGCCGCGACGAGCAGGTCCTGCGGGACCTCGGGGAGACGGCTGCGCATCGCGTCGACGTAGCCAGGATCGGCGGCCTCGACCGGCGCCCAGCGGGCCTGGCCGGACTGCTGGCGCTGGCCGGGGATCCCGGGCGCCTGACGGGGTACATCGGCGAGCCACGCCGACGCGATCCGGTCGACCTCCTGCTCTTCGGGGGTCTGCTCGCGCTCGGCGGCCCACTGCCGGATCAACGCATCGACTCCGGGATCTCCGGTCATCCCTGCCTCCTCATGATTCCCCGACTGACAAGTCCTGACTTACTTGCCCGGCTGAATGTCCCCGCTTCAGCCCTGAGGCTTGCACCTGCGGAAACTCTTCGCCCAGGAGACCGGCTCCGGCGCCTGGAGGACCAACCGATCACGCAATGTGAGCACCGTAGGGGCGCGGAGGTCTTTTCCGCCAGAGCTGGATGGGCACGAATTCGTCGACCAGCGGGTTTTGGGGGTCAATCCACCCGGATGGTCGAGTCGCCCGACCGAAATCTGAGACGAGTGACGCAAAGTGATATCCGCAGGTGGGCGCGCACGGTGAGCACCGGCGTCGGCGAAGACACCGGTGCGGGGGCGCAGGAGGTCAGGAGAAGACGCTTCGCACGAACGTCACGATGGCTTCGGCACCGGACCGAAGCCAGCCGAGCGCGGTGTGGACGGCGTCGGCGGACTGGGTCGGTCTGCTGATCAGAAAGAAGAGCACGAGCGCGACGACAGCGATCACAACGAATTTCTTCAAGCCGGGCGACATGGCTCCATCCCATCACACCGTAGTGTCCAGACGATGACTCCGCGCGCACTGCGGACTTTGTCACCACTTTAAGGAGATTCGGGGCCCGTTGCCCACCCGATTCCCCTCAAGGGAGCGATTGATGAGCGAAAACGTCCTCGTCCACCGGGACGGACCGGTGACGACGATCACGCTGAACCGGCCCGGGGCCCGCAACGCGGTGGACGGGCCGACCGCGACCGCACTGGCGGACGCGTTCCGCGCCTTCGACGCCGACCCCGAGGCCGCCGTCGCCATCCTCACCGGTTCGGGTGACGCCTTCTGCGCCGGAGCCGATCTGAAGGCGGTCGGCACCGACCGCACCAACTCGCTCGGCCCGGCGGGTGACGGGCCGATGGGGCCGACGCGGATGGCGCTGTCGAAGCCGGTGATCGCCGCGGTCCGCGGGCACGCCGTCGCGGGCGGCCTGGAGCTGGCGCTGTGGTGCGATCTGCGGGTCGCCGACAGCACGGCCGTCTTCGGGGTGTTCTGCCGCCGGTGGGGCGTCCCGCTGATCGACGGCGGCACGGTGCGCCTCCCCCGGCTGATCGGGCACTCGCGGGCGATGGACCTGATCCTCACCGGCCGCGCCGTCGACGCCGAGGAGGCGCTCGCGATCGGACTGGCGAACCGGGTCGTGCCCGACGGCGAGGCGCTGACGGCCGCGCGGGCGCTGGCACGCGAACTCGCCGCCTTCCCGCAGGCCTGCCTGCGTGCCGACCGCCGGTCCGCGTACGGCCAGTACGGGCTCACCGAAGAGGAGGCCCTGCGAGCCGAGTTCTCGAACGCGCTGATCGGCGGCGGGCTCGCCCAGGAGGCCGTCGAGGGCGCGGGCCGGTTCAGCGGCGGTGCGGGGCGTCACGGCAGCTTCGACGGTCCCTAGTCTCGGCGCAATGAACGAAACCGCGGTCGCGCTCAGACCGGTCCACGAAGACGACCTGCCGACACTCGAGGCGCTCACGAACGATCCGCAGGCGTCGGGGCCGTTCGAATGGCACGGCTGGCACGACCCGGGTTTCCTGCGCCGCCGCTGGTCCGAGACCGGCATGCTCGCGGCGGACAACGGGATGCTGATGATCGTCCTCGACGGTCAGCGCCTGGGCTTCGTCTCCTGGCACAAGACCAGGACCGGGTCGACGTCGTACTGCTGGAACGCCGGCCTGATGCTGATCCCCGAGGCACGCGGGCACGGCCACGGGACCGAGGCGCAGCGGCAGCTCGCCCGGTACCTCTTCGCGCACACGCAGATGAACCGGGTCGAGGCGACCACGGAAGCGGGCAACGTCGCGGAGCAGCGCTCCCTGACGAAGGCGGGCTTCACCAAGGAGGGCGTGCTGCGCGGCTACGGGTTCCGGGACGGGGCCTGGCGCGACCACGTCCTCTATTCGAGACTGCGGTCCGATCCGGACCCCGTCCCGGAACTCCGCTAGACGATCGTGCCCGCGGCTTTGAGCCGCTCGATCCCCTCGGCGTCCACGCCGAGTTCCGCGAGGACCTCGGCGGTGTCGCCGCCCTTGGGCCGCGGCGGCTCGGGCGTCTCCGCCGGGGTCCGGTCGAACCTCGGCGCGGGCGCCGGTTGGATCACGCCGCCGACGTCGACGAACGTCCCGCGCGCGACGTTGTGCGGATGCGACGGCGCCTCCCCCGGCGCGAGCACCGGCGTCAGGCACGCGTCGGTGCCTTCGGCCTTCGCGACCAGTTCGTCGCGGGTGTGCTTCGCGACGGCTTCGGCGACGATCTTGCGCAGCTTCGGCCACTCGTTCTTGTCGACGTGCACTGGCGTCTCTTCCGGGTCGAGCCCCAGCACCTTCACCAGGTCGCCCCAGAACCGCATCTCGATCGCGCCGACGGCGACGTATTTGCCGTCGGCCGTCTCGTAGGTGTCGTAGAACGGAGCGCCACCGTCGAGCATGTTCTCGCCGCGTCCGCCCGGCCAGAGCCCGGTGTTCAGCAGCCCGTGCAGGCTGGTGGTCAGCAACGCCGCGCCGTCCACCATGGACGCGTCGACCACCTGGCCTCTGCCGGACGACTGGCGTTCGAACAGCGCCGCCAGCACGCCCATCGCGAGCAGCAGGCCACCGCCGCCGAAGTCGCCGACGAGGTTGAGCGGCACCACCGGCCGCTGCCCCGCGTGCCCGATCGGTTCGAGCGCACCGGAGATGCCGATGTAGTTGATGTCGTGCCCGGCGACGGTCGCCAGTGGACCGTCCTGGCCGTAGCCGGTCATCCGGCCGTAGACCAGCCGCGGGTTGCGGGCGTGGACCTGCTCCGGCCCGATGCCCATCCGCTCGGCGACGCCCGGCCGGAAGCCCTCGACGAGGACGTCGGCATCGTCGGCGAGTTTCAGCACCAGTTCGACCCCCTCGGGGGTCTTGGTGTTGATCCCGATCGATCGCCTGCCACGGGCGAGCGGGTCGTTCGGGAACGCGATGACGTCGTTGCCCGGTGTCGCCCGGTCGATCCGGACGACCTCCGCGCCGAGATCGGCGAGGATCGTGCAGGCGAACGGCGCCGGGGCGAGCCCGGCCAGTTCGACGACCTTGAGCCCGCTCAGCGGCCCAGCCTTCATCGCCACGTCCTTTCCTGGTACGGCAACGAATGTCAGAGAGTACGGGAGATGATTTCCTTCATGATCTCGCTGGTACCACCGAAGATCCGGGAGATCCGGATGTCGGCCCACGCGCGCGCGATCGGGTATTCGCTCATGTAGCCGTAGCCGCCGAACAGCTGCAGGCAGTCGTCGACGACCTTGTTGACCCGTTCGGTGGTCCACAGCTTCGCCATCGCCGCGCCCTGCACGTCGAGTTCCTTGCGCAGATGCCGTTCGATGCACTGGTCGAGGAACGCACGGGAAACCGCGGCCTCGGTGGCGGCCTCGGCGAGTTTGAACTTCGTGTTCTGGAAGTTGTAGACCGGGCGGCCGAAGGCCTGGCGGTCCTTGGTGTAGGCGATGGTCTGGTCGATCGCGGCCTCCATCCCGGCGACCGCGGTGACGGCGATGATCAGCCGTTCCTGCGGCAGCTGCTGCATCAGCTGGATGAAGCCGAGGCCTTCCTTGTCACCGAGGAGGTTGGCCACGGGCACCCGGACGTCGTCGAAGTTCAGCTCGGCGGTGTCCTGGCCCTTGAGCCCGATCTTGTCGAGGACGCGGCCGCGGCTGAAGCCCGGCGTGTCGGTCTCGACGGCGATCAGCGAGACACCCTGCGCGCCCGCGTCCGGGTCGGTCTTGACCGCGACGACGACGAGGTCGGCGTGGAAACCGTTGGTGATGAACGTCTTCGCGCCGTTGATCACGTAATGGTCGCCGTCGCGCACCGCGCGGGTCTTGATGCTCTGCAGATCCGATCCGGTACCGGGCTCGGTCATCGCGACGGCGCCGACCATCGCGCCGGACGCGAACTTCGGCAGCCACTCCCGCTTCTTCTCTTCGGTCGCGTACTCCAGCAGGTAGTGCGCGACGATTCCATTGTGGACGGTGACGCCCCACGCGCTGTCGCCGGACCGGGCCTGCTCTTCGTAGAGCACGGCCTCGTGGGCGAACGTGCCGCCGCCGCCGCCGTACTCCTCCGGGATGGACAGGGCCAGCAGACCGACCTCGCCCGCCTTC
This sequence comes from Amycolatopsis sp. cmx-4-19, assembly GCA_049998115.1. Lineage (GTDB taxonomy): Bacteria > Actinomycetota > Actinomycetes > Mycobacteriales > Pseudonocardiaceae > Amycolatopsis. The sequence goes on from JAEBEO010000010.1 coordinate 155,222, forward strand.
GTCCACAGCTCGCGGTCGACCTTCTTCTCCTGCGCCCAGCGTTCCTGATGCGGGACGAGTTCCTTCTGGCAGAAGGTCCGGGCGAGGTCCCGGAGGTCTTCGAGCTCCGTCGTGCTCCACGAGCTCTTCTGGATCTGCAAGGGCACGGCCAACGCCTCCTGAGGACGACCTGGAAAACATGACGCTTAGGATGTAAGTTCCAAGCGGAATGTACATCCGTACCGAGCTGCACGTAAAGGGGGTACCGGTCCGGTGAGTGTGCTCGGCAGAACCCATCGCACGCAGGCCGAGCGCCGGGAACAGACCCGGACCGCCCTACTCGACGCGACCATCGGCTGTCTGGTCGACCTCGGCTACGCGCGCACCTCGGTCCAGGAGATCTGCACCCGCGCCGGCGTCTCGAAGGGCGCCGTGCAGCACCATTTCTCCGCGAAGGCCGAGCTGATGGCCGCCGCCGTCGAGCATCTGACGGAAAGGCTGCGCGGACAGCTCGCGGAGTCGATCTCCGCACTCCCCGGCGGCGCCTCGGGCGTCGCGGCGGCAATCGACCTGCTGTGGGAGGGCTACTCCGGCACGCTGTCCACCGCCGCTACCGAACTGTGGGTCGCGGCCCGGACCGACCCCGAACTGCGCGAGGCCATCCGCCCGGTCGACAAGGCCCTGGGCCGCTCGACGCTGGAGCACATCACGGCGATCGCCGGCGACCTGCCGAGGGAGCGGGCCGAAATCCTGTTCTGGCTCACCGTGAACCTCACCCGCGGCCTCGCGCTGGACGCGGAACTGGGCGGCGACCCCCAACGACGTCGTCACTTGCTCGACGAATGGAAGCGCGTCGCGGTGCTGCTTTACGAGGACACCTCCTCGTAGGCCACGACGATTGCGAATTCGCAAGCCGTCACGTGCCACGCCTACGGATGCGTGAAGAAGGAGACAAGCCCTACCTGCGTTTACTACTCTGGAGACTCGGACGGTTACGCAGGGGAGGGCGATACCGACGTGTCTTCGAAGAGCGACGAACTCAGACATCGGGCCGAGGAACTCGACGTCGAACTCGAACAGAGCAGACATCCCGGCCGGTCACCGGACGGTCTGGCACTGGCCGTGGTGACCGGGCAGGGCAGGCTGGTCGGCCTGCTCCTCGCGGATCACGCGACCGGCATCCCGCATCCGCAAAGAACCGGGCCCGCCGTGGTGGAAGCCGTTCGGGCGGCCCGACAGGCGGCCGCCCAGGTGAGCCTGGTCAAGATACGGGCGGTATTCGGCGAGGACGAATCAGAACGACCTCGAAGATCACCGGAAACCGCCGAAGAGGCGAGTTTCGAGGAATTCGATTTCCTGGACGAGGGCCTCCTGTGAACCACGAAGACGACCTCTACCACCTCGCGAAGGAAATCGACGACAAGGTCGCGGCCGCGAAACAGGCGTCACTGGCCGCGGCGCGCGAACGGAGGACCTGGCGGCTCCCGGGGGAACTCGGGACGATCACGGTCACCGGAGCCGGTGAACTGACGGACGTGGAACTGAACGCCCCGGTGGTCAAGACCTACTCGGCGGCGAGCCTGTCCCGGAAACTGCTCGCGGGTATCCAACGGGCCGAGAGCGCGGCCACGCGAAGACTCCGCGGCACCGAGGACGACGGAGGATCCGTATGAGCTTTCCCCCACCCTTCGATCCCGCGCCAGGGCAGGGTTATCACGTCTACCCGGAGAGACTGCGCGCGGCCGCGAACGCTGTCGACCAGGCCGCCGACCTCGTCCGCGAGTTCGCTCTCGCCGACCTCGCCGAGGCCATGCTGGCCCCCGGCGACCTGGGACTGCCGGGCACGCTCGCCCAGCTGATGCGGGGTGTGCGGGGCGCGGGCACCGTCGACGCCTACAACCGGGCCGTCGAACAGGTCCGGGAGATCTCGGCCGCCAACGCCGCCGAACTGGGCGCGCTGAGTGCCGCGCTCGATCGCGCCGCCGAACACTACGAGCAACTCGATCAGCAGGCCTACGACGAATTGAAGAGACTCGAGGGAGGAATCCGGTGACCGGGGCCGACCCGACCACTCTGTCTTATCCGCAGGAAGCCGACAAGGAAATCCGCCACTACGCCGATCTGATCGGCGCGGACGGCATCACCGAACTCCTCGACACCCTCCGGGATTTCCTGCTGGGCGATCTGCGGAAGACACTGCGGCTCGCCGACACGTTCGCCGGGGAAAGCAAACTGAAGACGGCGTCCGAACTCGTCAAAGACACGAAGCTGTCCTTGCGGGCCGCGTGGCAGGGAGACGCGTTCGAGCAATTCGACGCCTACGCCGCCGAAACGACGAACGCCCTCAACGCGGGACAGACGTCGATCGGCACTCTGACCACTGTCGTCGTGGGCCTCGCGACCACCATCCTCGCTACGTACAAGAACACGCTGGAATGGCTGGGGAACTGTGCTTCGACACTGGCACAACTCGGCGGCAAATTCGGCGTCGTCCTCGCCACGGCGACTTTTCCGCCGTTGCTCCCGGTCGCGCTCAAGGACCTGGTCGACGCCATCAACTCCGCGCTCACCACGTTCTGGCGTGACTGCAATGCCGGTTTCACCAAGATGCTGACCGAGATGACGGCGTTGATCGGGGCGGGTTTCCAGCTTCAGGTGATCGAGAAGAACTTCCCCAAGATCCCGCCGGTGGGGACGAGCGCGGTGGTGGTCGCCGATCCCCGGCGCTGGCGGGTCAAAGCCGAGGCGGATCCGGCATGAGGCGAGCGGGCCGGACGGCCGCGGCCCTGCTCGCGACGGCACTGCTCGCCGGCTGCGGAACGGCTTCGCCCACCCTTCCTGCTCAGCCGCCGCCGTTGTCCATCCCGTCGATCCCGGCTCCGCTCGACGGCGCCAAATTCATCGGTGATCCCTGTACCGCCGTCACGGTGGAACAGGTCGAGAGCATCGGTTTCACCGACGGCGGACGGGAAAACGGCAAAGACGGTCAATGCGTGCTCACCTTCGGTCCCATCGTCAGGGTGCTGGCCTCGTGGCTGAGCCCGGTACGCGAAACGCTCGATTCCCTCTATCGCGATCACGCGACCGGCCGGGACACCGGCAATCGCTGGGAGGAACTGACGATCAACGGCTATCCGGCGGTGCTCGTCTGGGTCGAGGAGAACATCCAGAGCCACCGGGGCGACGGACCTCTCGCCTGCAGGCTGGCGCTGGGTCTCGACGATCGGACCCTGATGTATGTGGGTACCAACATCGACGAACGCGCCGAAGCGGGCCCTTGGCAGTACGACGCGTGCGGTGCCGCCAAGAAGATCGCCGAATTCGCCGTCGAGAACCTCCGGACGTAGCACGCGCGGACGCCGTTGACCAGAGCACAGGTGACACTTATCTGTGTGGCCGATCCGTGGTGGAATTCCGTGCTGGACAACAGAACCGGCGGAGGGGCCGACCATGAACGCGCCACAGCAGCAGCCGTACCACCAGACTGGCCCGTTCAGCGCACTCCAGCCACCTCAAGGCCCCGTCGCGGCCCCGCGGCCACCCTCGGACGCCCGGCTCCCCCGGTTGTTCGCCGCGATGATGGGCGTTTTCGCCGCGCTGCTGGTGATCGTGGCGACCTTTCTTCCGCAATCGACCTATGAACAGGTCTCCGACGGCAAGTCGGTGTCGAAGTTCGCCGAGACCGGCTGGACGAGGTCGTTCGACATCGAGCCGACGGCGGAGGAGAAGGAGTTCTACGACAAGACCCACGTCGCCCGGTACGGCATCCCGCTGTCCGCCGCGGCGCTGATGCTGATCGCGGGTGCCGCGATCGGTTTCGCCTCCTACCGGCGGAGTCCGGCTTCACCGGCGGCGACCACGTCGAGGACACTGCTGGTCGCCGGCGGGGCGGGGACCGCGATCGGCGTCTGGATGTTCGGCATGGACATCTCGGCGAGTTTGAGCTTCGGCCAGGACACCGGCCGGTTCACCTCGCGCTACGGCACCGGGGGCGGGTTCTGGATCCTGCTGGCGGGCGGACTGGTGGCCTTGCTCACCATCGCGCTGGCGATCGTGGCGAACAAACGTGAGCCAGGGCCGCCCGCGCAGGCCCCTTACCCGGCTCCCTACCACCCTTACGCCCCCGGTGTCCCCCAGCAGCAGTATCCCCAGCACCAGCAGCCCCAGCAGTACGCGACGCAGCAGTACGAGCCCCAGCCCCCGACGCCCCCCGCCGGGTCGGCGTTGCAGCAGCAGGACATCCTGCGCCCGGCCCCCGGCAATCCGCCGCATCCCGACAATACGTGAAACTTATTCACGTCAGCGTCTGGACAGTCCCCATACCGGCGGTATGCTGTACTCGTCGGTAACACCTGGGCTCTGCGTGGCGCCTTCCGGCTCCGCGCGGCATGGAACGGAGACGGCATGACGAGCACGACACCGGCGAGCACGGGCCACACCGAAGATCCGGCCACCATCGGCGGCGTCCCCGGCGCGCCGGTCGCGGCCAGGGCGGAACGGCTCGTCCGGCGGGTCGTGGGCGGCAAGGACTCCGCACCGGTCCGCATGCGTGCGCCGTTCACCGGCCTGCCGATCACGACGCTCCCCCAGGCCACCGACGCCGATGTCCGGGTGGTGTTCGACCGGGCCCGCGAAGCCCAGCGTTCGTGGGCCGAGCGCCCGGTCGAGGACCGGCAGCGCATCCTGATCCGCTTGCACGACCTCGTCCTGAAGCGTCAGGAAGAGGCGCTCGACCTCGTGCAGGTCGAGGCGGGCAAGGCCCGGATGGACGCCTTCGACGAGGTCAGCGCCACGGCACTGGTGGCCGCCTATTACGGCAAGCACAGCGCGAATATCCTTTCGCCGCGCCGCACGGCCGGTCTGATCCCGGTGCTGACGAAGGTCGGCGAGATCCGGCACCCCAAGGGCGTCGTCGGGATCATCTCGCCGTGGAACTACCCGCTCGCGCTCACCGCGATGGACGTCCTGCCCGCGCTCGCGGCGGGCAACGCCGTCGTGCAGAAGCCGGACAACCAGACCGCGCTCTCGGCACTGTGGCTGCAGGAACTCGCCGAGGAGGCCGGGCTGCCCGCCGGTGTCTGGCAGATCGTACTCGGCCGCGGCTCCCGGATCGGTGACGCGCTGGTCGAGGAATCGGATTACCTGTGCTTCACCGGCTCGACGCCGACAGGCAAGGGACTCGCCGCGAAGGTAGCGGAGCGGCTGACGAGCTATTCGCTGGAACTCGGCGGCAAGAACCCGATGATCGTGCTGCCCGACGCCGACATCGCCAAGACCGCCACGGGTGCGGTGACCGCGTGCTTCTCCTCCGCGGGCCAGCTGTGCGTCTCGGTCGAACGGATCTACGTCCACGAGTCCATCCGCGAGGAGTTCACGCGCGCCTTCGTCGCGAAGACGGCGGCGGTCCGCCTCGGCGGCGCGCTGGACTACCGGGCGCAGATGGGTTCCCTGACCTCGGAAGACCAGCTGGCGTCGGTGTCGGCGCACGTCGAGGACGCCCGGTCCCAGGGCGCGACCGTGCTCACCGGCGGGAAGGCCCGGCCCGACCTCGGCCCGCTGTTCTACGAGCCGACCGTGCTCACCGACGTCACCGAAGACGTGAAGCTGTTCGCCGAGGAGACCTTCGGGCCGGTCGTGTCGATCTACGGCTACACCGACGTCACCGAGGCGATCGAACGCGCCAACGACACCCGGTTCGGGCTGAACGCGAGTGTGTGGTCGCGCAACGGCCGCGCGGGCTGGGAGGTCGCGGCGCGGCTGAAGGCCGGGACGGTCAACGTCAACGAAGGCTTCGCGGCGACGTTCGGGACCGTGGGACTGCCGATGGGCGGGATGAAGGAGTCCGGCGTCGGACGGCGTAACGGTGCCGAAGGGCTGCTGAAGTACACCGAGGCGCAGGCGATCGCGCTGCAGCGCGGGATGCCGCTGCGCCCGGGCCGCGCATTCCCGCCGAAGCTGTGGGCGCGGGCCCTGAGCACCAGCCTGAAGGCCCTTCGCCGCCTCCCCCGTCGCTGACCCCTTGCGCGTTTAGTCCTCTGGTTGCGGTACTTGCCCACGCAAGGACCGCGACCAGAGGACTCAACGCGGTCAGGAGGAGGTCGTGGGGGCGGCCAGCAGGCCTCGGTCGTAGGCGATGGCGACGGCTTCCGCGCGACGGCTCGCGCCGAGTTTCGCCATCACGCGCGAGAGGTGGACGCTCACCGTCTTCTCGCTGATGTACAGCTCCTCGCCGACCTGCCGGTTGGTCCGGCCGAGCGCGACGCGCTCCAGCACGTCCCGTTCGCGGTCGGTCAGCGGATCGACGACGTCGCGACGCGGGGCCACGGGTTCCCCGGGCAACTCGACGCGCGCCCGGTGACTCAGGTCCCGGACGGCGTCCCGCAGCGGGCAGGCGCCAAGCCGGTCCGCCAGGGCATACGCGGCCAGCAGTTCCGACGCGGCGAGCGCGGTGTCACCGTCGGAGGCCAACAGGGCCTTGGCGTGTTGCAGACGGCACATCGCCTGCTCGTACACGGCGCCGTACCCGAACGCCTCGACCGCCTTCGCCCACAAAGCCGGGTCTCCCGCCCCTCGCAGGCAACTGCCCAGCGCCTCCAGCCGGGCGAGCCAAGCCAGTGCCTCCGGGCCCAGCGACACCGAACGCGGGATGCCGTGTTCGGCGCAGCGGCGGCCGTGGGCGAGCATCTTCTCGCCCGATCCCACGGCCGCCTCGACCGTCGCCTGGTCCCCGCGGACCCGGGCTTCGGCCGCCCTCGCGACGGCCGCCGCGAGGCCGAGCACGCTGATCCGGATCCCGCCGAGCATCGCGGGTTCGATCTCTTCGAGCCAGTCGATCAGCTCCTGTGCCTGCCGCACCGCGCCCGCGTGGTCCCGGCGCCACGTCGCGAGCTGGATGGCCGCGTCACCGGCCGCCAGCGCGATCGAGACGTCCGTGCTCCAGTGCTGCCGCAGGCCGGGCAGGATCTTGTCCGCGTCCTCGAACCGTCCCCGCGCGACGACGAACTGCGCCCAGATCGCCAGGAACCGCCCGGCGACGACGCTCGAAACGCCGCGGCCCGCGCGGCCGGCGTCGTCGTCGTCCGGCCAGTCCCCGCTGACGTACCGCAGGGTGAGGTGCTTGGTCCGCAGCTCGATGCCGAACGAGCTCCAGGTCAGCCCGGACTCCTCGGCCCGCTTGATGCCCTTGGCGTAGTACTTCAGCGCGGAATGGATCTCCGCGCGGTCGTCGTAGCTGAGCCCGAGGAAGTGCAGCGCCCGGAGTTCGCCGTTGAGCGCCCCCGAATCGCGGGCCTTCCGCTCGGCCTGACGCAGCCGCTCCCTGGCTTCCTCGATGTCGCCCGCGGAGTCGGCCAGCGTGCCGAGCGAGACCAGCGCGGCCGCCTCCGCCCCGCCCGCGCCGACGGCCCTGGCGTCGGCGACGGCGGCGAGCGCGCACGTCAGCGCCTCTTCGTGCCTGTCGATCAGGCGCAGGATGCCCGCCCTCGTCGCCAGCACCCAGGCCCGCGCCGAACTCGCCTCGGTGTGCTCGACCAGCTCCCAGGCCCGGTCGATCGCCTCGACGACCTCGTCGAGCGTGCCGTCCACCGAAAGCAGCGCCTCCGCGTGGCGGCGCCAGACCTTGGCGGAGCGTTCGTTCCCGGTGTCCGGGCCGAGCGCCTCCGTCGCGGACCGCGAATAGGCGACCGCCCGCTCGGGCTCACCCGACGTGCTCGCGAAATACGACGCCTCGTGCAGGAGCCGGAGTTCGTCGACGTCCGACGGCCGGTCCTGCGACGGCACCGCGTCCCAGATGGACAGCGCCTGCTCGACATGACGCAGCGCCGCGCCGGGCGCGCCCAGTTTCTCCGCCTCGTCCATCGCACGCAGCAACGCCGCGAGCGCGGTGACGAAGTCCTTGCTCTCCAGGCTGTGGTGCGCGAGCCGCGCGTCCTGCCCCCGGCCCTGCGTCCGGGTGCGGATCCGCACCGCGTACGCCGCGTGCGTGCGCACCCGCTCCCCCGGCAGGAGGTCGCCGTAGACCGCTTCCTGCAGCAAGGCGTGGCGGAAGGTGTAGAAACCGTTCTCGATCACCAGGACGTGGTGCTGCACCGCTTCGCGCAAGGCCTCGTCGAGTTCGAGTTCGGCCAGCCCGGAGATCTCGGCGAGCGCGGCGTGCGCCACCGCGTCCTTGGCGACCGAGACCGTGCGCACCACGCGTCGCGCGATCGGCGACAGCTGCTCCAGCCGCGCGAGGAGTACCTCGGCGAGCCCGGAGGGAAGGTCGCGACAGTCCTTCGCGGACGCGAGCAGCTCTTCGACGAAGAAGGGATTGCCCTCGGACCGGGAGACGATGTCGGCGATCATGTCCTGGCCGATCGGCTCGTCCGCCAGGGCCTCGACGAACGCGCGCGCGTCGTCGGCGCCGAACGGTTTGACCTCGACGCGTTCGACCGCGCCCAGCCGCACCACCTCGGACAGCAGCGCGCGCAGCGGATGCCGGCGGTGGACGTCCTCCTCGCGATAGCTCGCCACCATCAGCAACCGCTGGGTGCGCAGCCTCGTCAGCAGGAAGGACAGCAGGTTCCGGGTCGATCCGTCGGCCCAGTGCAGATCCTCCAGCAGGATCACCACCGGCCGGCGCTGCGCGATGGCGGTCAGCACCCCCAGTACCGCGTCGAACAGCTGGAGCTGGCCCAGGTCCTGTTCGGGCCGGAGCCGCTCTGTCGACATCCGTTCGCTCGCGGTGAGCTGACCGTCTTCGATGGCGGGGAACTCCTCCGCCTGCTGCATTTGCGGCAAGAGCCTGCCCAGCGCCGGCCGGGACCGGACCGCGGCGGTGACCGCGGGGTCCGAAGTCGTCGCCAGAGGCGCCAGGGCCTCGGCGAACGGAAGATAAGGAAGGCCGCCCTCACGGACGTCGATACAGCGCCCTGTGAGCACGAGGGCACCGGCGCCGGCGGCGTATTCGCCGAGCGCGGTGAGCAGCCGGGTCTTGCCGACGCCGGCGTCACCGGAGAGCAGCACCGCGCCTGCCTCGGCCCGTTCTGCGCGGGCGAAGGCGGCGCGGAGCTGCCGCATCTCCTGAGTGCGGGCGACGATCGGGATTCCGGAGCCAAGACGGGGCACGAGGTGCATTCTTGCCTACCGGACCGACAACTTCGCCTGGGTTTCCACCGAGAGCTTCATCGCACTCGACCTCTACCGGGTGATCTCGCCGCTGCGGGCGGGTACCTGGCCGGTCTCCCGGCGCTGCTGGGCGGGTACCCGGACCTCGGCGCGCTGGGCGCGAATCCGCCTGCCTGCCCGGCGTGCCCGGTCGACCCACACGCTGCGGCCCGCTCGCTGCAGCTCCGCCCGCCGGTACTCGACCTCGGCCAGTACTCCGGTGAGTAGAGCGTCGTTCGTGTTCATCACTGTTTCCCCTTAGGAATCTCACTACCTGTTTTGGTAATGACCAGATTCGTCCTGAGGGGTGCCCTGCGGCATCGGGTGATCACCTACACCCGGACGTGGTTCGACCCCTTACTCCCACCCATCCCCTGCTCGGGGGGCGTAAGGGGTCGAGCTTCACCGTCGTCCGGGGGTGGTCAGTCCTGGGTGGGGCCTCCCGGGCGCACGGCACCGAGCAGCCCGGACCAAGCGTGCGGCGAGAGACGGAAGGCACCTCCCTCGGGGTCCTTCGAATCCCTCAGGGCGGCGCCGGAACCGGTGAAGGCGACCTCGACGCAGTCGTTGCCGCCCCCGCTGTGGCTGCTTTTGCGCCACCGGGCCTGGGAAAGATCATCGTTGGGTGTCATGCTCCCCACTCCTTACTAGTTTCCGGGGACTTCGAGCACACCGAGGTCCCGATAGTGCGGTTTGTCCGGCAGGGCCGCCTGCTCGGCGAACCTTCCGGCGGCCTCGGCGATCACCTCGACCGAGTCGTCCGGCTTCAACGCGGCGGCGCGGAGATGGTCGAACATCAACGCGTATCGCCGGACGTCCGGGGGCTCCTCCAGGTAAAGCCCGCTGGAGGTGCTGTCGACGTAGACCACGTCGGTGTCGGCCAGTTCGGGGAAGCCCATGACGAGGAACGGACCCTCCATCCCGGGATGGGCTCCCGCGCCGAACGGCACGACCTGGACGGTCACGTTCGCCTTCGCGGCCATCGTGACCATCCGGTACAGCTGTTCCGCCATCACCTCGGCGCTGCCGATCGTGCGGTGCAGGACCGCCTCGTCGATCACGGCCCAGTACTCCGGCGGCGAAGGGTCCGTCAGCAGTTCCTGCCGCGCCATCCTCGCCGCCACCCTGCGCCTGATCTCGGCTTCCTCGGCGTCGGGCCGCATCGCCCTGATCACGGCCCTGGCGTAGCGCTCGGTCTGCAACAGGCCGGGGACGAGCAGCGCCTGGAACGCCCGGAGCGAACTCGCGTCCGCCTCGAGGCCGACGAAAGTGCCGGTGAACACCTCGTTATACGCGTGCCACCAGCCACGTTTGCGTGCTTCCCTGGCCAGCTGGACGAGCGCCTCCTGCTCGTCGCCGGCGATGCCGTACAGCTCCAGCATGTCGCGCGCGTCGCGCGGGGTGACGCCGACGTGGCCCGTCTCGATGCGGCTGACCTTCGACGCCGAGCATTCGAGCTTCTCGCTCACCTCGTCGATGGTGAGATCGGCCGCTTCACGCAGCCTCCTCAGTTCGCTTGCCAGTCTTCGGCGGCGCACGGTGGGTCCTTGACCCCTCGTCATCACGGCACCTCCACAAGCTGTCCGAACAACACTGATCGCACCGCGAGGAGAACAGCGTTCCAGAACCCCGCACAAAGCACATCTAACCAGGCCAAGACACATTCGGTCAGATGGTCACAGGACCATTTTCCGACACGTACGGATTTTCATCCTGCAATTTGCAGATTGCCGTTGTAGGTTGGGTATCATCCAACGCGACACGCCTCGCCCTTTCCGGCGACGGCGGATCGGCTAGCGGCACGGAGCGGAACCGCGAGCTGCATCGATGGGTCTCTTGAAGGATACCCGTCGCAGCCGGATTCACCCCCGGTGCAGGGCCGGAGCCGTCCCCCGATCGGTTCCGGCCCGCCCTTTCGCCCAGTCCTTGTTCAATGCTTTGACTTCAGAGGTTAATGCATTTCGCCATTCCCTCTTAAGGGTGGACAAAACGCCTCTTCGATGCGGAACGTCACCGTTCACACCACGCGGAGAAGGCCTTCCTGTACGACCGTGGCAATGTGCGTTCCATCCGCCGCGAAGAACCGGCCGGTGGCCAGACCGCGGGCACCCGAAGCCGTCGGCGACGCGCTGTCGTAGAGGAACCATTCGTCCGCACGGAACGGACGGTGGAACCACAGCGCGTGGTCGAGACTCGCGCCGATCACCTTGTCGAGGTCCCAGTAGACGCCGTGGCGCGCGAGGACCGAGTCCAGGAGCGTCATGTCGGAGGCGTAGGTCAGCACGCAGACGTGCAGCAGCTGCTGGTCCGGGAGCTTGCCGTCGGCGCGCATCCAGACCTGGTTGCGGGCGGGCAGCTCACCGGACTGCCGCGTCACCCACGGCGGGTCGTTGACGTAGCGGAGGTCGATCGGACGCGGCCGGTCGTGATGGCCGATGAAGTACCCCTCGGCCCGCTCCTGCAGCGTCGGGAGCGACTCGGGGTCCGGGACGTCCGGCATGCCTTCGGAGTGCTCGATGCCGCCCTCGTCCTTCTGGAAGGACGCGGACAGCGAGAAGATCGCCTTGCCGTGCTGGATGCCCACGACGCGGCGGGTGGTGAAGGACCGGCCGTCGCGGATGCGGTCGACCTCGTAGACGATCGGGACGCTCGGGTCGCCGCCGCGGATGAAGTACGCGTGCAGCGAGTGGACCTTCCGCTCCTCGGGCACGGTGCGGCCGGCGGCGACCAGCGCCTGCCCCGCGACCTGCCCGCCGAACACCCGCACCGGCGAATGGGCCGGTGAGACACCGCGGAAGATGTTCTCCTCGATCTTCTCCAAGTCCAGCAGCGCGACCAGCCGGTCGAGCACCGGCTGACCGCCGACGCCCCCGGTCTCGTCGAATCCGGCCGCGGCTTCCCTGGCCATCTCAGTCATGTAGGGAACCTTAGGCCGTAAGGGTGCCGCGGGCTTCCGTGAGGCGGGACGTTTGTCGCGAACGCCACCTTCGGGACACCTGGAGCGAGGCTCGGCCGGGTGCCAAGTCCGTGAAGGCCTCCTTCCCTACTTTGAGGGTAGGGAAGGAGGCCTTCACGGACTTGGGAACGGCGTCAGGCGTGGTCGTCTTCGCCGAGACGGTGCACCCGGATGAGGTTGGTCGAACCGACGGTCCCGGGCGGGGAGCCGGCGACGATGACCACCAGGTCGCCCTTCGCGTACTTGCCCATTTCGAGCATCGCGTGGTCGACCTGCTGGATCATCTGGTCGGTGGAGTCCACCTTCGGCACGATCCGCGTCGTGGTGCCCCAGGTCATCGCGAGCTGGCTGCGGACGCTCTCCTCCGGCGTGAAGGCCAGCAGCGGCAGCCGCGTGTGCAGCCGCGCGAGCCGCCGGACGGTGTCGCCGGACTGGGTGAAGGCCACCAGCGCCTTCGCGTTCAGCCGCTCGCCGATGTCCCGGGCCGCGTACGAGATGACGCCGCGCTTGGTGCGCGGGACGTGCGACAGCGGCGGCACGACGGGTGAGTCGGTTTCGACGGCCTCGACGATCCGGCCCATGGTCTTGACCACCTCGATGGCGTAGCGGCCGACGCTGGTCTCACCCGAGAGCATGAGGGCGTCCGCGCCGTCGAGCACCGCGTTGGCGACGTCCGAGGCCTCCGCGCGGGTCGGGCGGGAGCTGTTGATCATCGATTCGAGCATCTGCGTCGCGACGATGACCGGCTTCGCGTTCTCGCGGGCGATCTGGATGGTGCGCTTCTGCACCAGCGGGACCTGCTCCAGCGGGAGTTCGACGCCGAGGTCGCCGCGAGCGATCATCACCGCGTCGAAGGCGAGCACGATGGCTTCGAGGTTGTAGACGGCTTCGGGCTTCTCGATCTTCGCGACGACCGGCAGGCGTCCCTTGCCGACGCGGTCCATCACCTGGTGGACCAGGTCGATGTCGGCGGGCGAGCGGACGAACGACAGCGCGATGAAGTCCACCCCCAGTTCGAGCGCGAACTCGAGGTCCTCGATGTCCTTTTCGGACAGCGCCGGCACGGAGACGTCCATCCCCGGCAGGGAGACACCCTTGTTGTTGCTGACCGGGCCGCCTTCGGTGACCTCGCAGACGACGTCCTGGCCGTCGACCTCGGTGACCACGAGGCCGACCTTGCCGTCGTCCACCAGGAGACGGTCGCCGGGTTTCGCGTCGTCCGCGAGTCCTTTGTAGGTGGTCGAGACGCGGTCGTGCGTGCCCGCGACGTCCTCGACGGTGATCCGCACGATGTCGCCGTTGTGCCACTCGACCGGTCCCCCCGCGAAGGTGCCGAGACGGATCTTCGGCCCCTGAAGGTCGGCGAGGATGCCCACCGCACGGCCGGATTCGGCGGCGGCCGTCCGGATGAGGTCGTACACCTGCTTGTGGTCGCTGTGCGTCCCGTGGCTGAAGTTCATCCTCGCGACGTCCATCCCGGCGTCGACGAGTTGCCGCATCTTCTCCGGCGTAGCGGTCGCGGGGCCCAGGGTACAAACGATCTTCGCGCGTCGGCTCACGTTCGTACAGCGTAGTCCCTCGTCACGAATACGTCTGTACCGATACCGAATGTTCAAGAAAAGTCTCAGTTCACCTGGAGGGTCGGCGACCATCGAACACGGTTCGGCGGTTATCGGCGTGGTTTCTCGCTGGGACCGACCCGGTCACGGACCCATTCGTTGAACACCCGCAGCTGCCGCCACGACTTCCGCACCCGGTCGAACGCACCCCGCTCGTGCAGGACGTCGTCCGGCTCCCAGGCTCGCATGGCGTACACCGAGCGATACCTCAGCAGGTCGATGCGGGGATGGTCCTCGGCGAACCCGCGCGGCTTGGACTTGAGCCGGTCACCCTTGATCTCCCAGCCGGACTTCTTCAGTTTCGCGAGGATCTTGCCCAGTTCGGTGCCGTGCACCTCGGTGTCGACGGCCCGGCGGAAGCGCGCGAGCTGATCGGACTCGAAATGGAAGCCGCCGCCGCCGACGCGCAACCCCGCCAGGCCGACCTCGACGTAGTAGCCGCCACCGCCGCGGCCATGCTCGATCACCGCGCCGCAGTGGGTCTTGTACGGCGTCTTGTCCTTGGCGAACCGGACGTCGCGGTACGGGCGGAAGACCTTGTCCGTGCCGAAACCGTCGCCGAACTCCGGGACCAGCTCCGCCAGCAGCGCCTCCATCGGCGCGCGGACGTCGGCCTTGTAGGTGTCGAGGTTCGCGTCCCAATAAGGCTTGGAGTTGTCGGCCTCGAGGCCGTCGTAGAAGTCGATGGCGTACTCGCCGAAACCCTCGAAACCCATGCGGTGACGGTAATCCCCTCCCCGGGGCGTCATTGGTTCGGCCCAAGACTATCGGAGGGGTATTTTCGAACATTCCTTGACGGAAATATGCCGCACAAGGCACATTTTCCGGATGATGCAGACCTTCGAGATCCTCGCCGAACCGCGACGGCGGACCATCCTCGATCTCCTGCGGGACGGCGAACGGTCGGTCAACGAGCTGGTCGAAGTCCTCGACCTGAGCCAACCGGCGGTATCGAAACACCTGCGCGTACTACGCGAGGCTGGTCTGGTCGCCGTCCGCGTCGCCGCCCAGCGCCGGTGCTACCGGCTCCGCCCGGAGCCGCTCGCGGAGGTCGATGCCTGGCTCGCGCCGTACCGCCGGTTCTGGGAGGGCCGGATCGACGCGCTGGAACACCACCTCGACGAGGACAGTCAGTGAACAGGTAACGGCTCGAACGTGATGCCGGTGTCGGCCGCCCGCCGCGTCCCCCAGTCGTAGAGCGCCTGGAGTACGGGGCGTAACCGCTCCCCCTCCTCGGTGAGCCGGTACTCGACGTGGGGCACGCGGCCTGCCCGGCTTTCGCGGCGCACGAGACCGTCGGCCTCCAGTTCACGCAGGTGCTGGGTCAGCATCTTCTCGCTGACGCCGGGCATCCGCCGCCGCAGCTCGCCGTAGCGGTGCACCCCCTCCTTCAGCTGCGAAAGGATCACCGGCTTCCACTTGCCGCCGAGGACGTCGACGGCCAGTTCGACCGCGCAGTGGTACCGCTTCATCACCGCTCCCCTTGGTACGCACCGAAAAGTAAGCGGTTGCCCCCGGAGGTCCCAGGTGCTTGCCTTGCCGGAACGAAGATCGCCGCCACGGGGAGGACCTTACGTGACCGAGACGCCGACGTTGTACGAATGGGCGGGCGGGATGGACGCCCTGCGACGGCTGACCCACGTCTTCTACGGCCACGTCCTGAAGAACCCGTTGCTGGAGCCGGTCTTCCGCGACATGGACCCCGGCCACCCCGAGCACGTCGCGGTCTGGCTCGCCGAGGTCTTCGGCGGCCCGGAGACCTACAGCGGCGAGCACGGCGGGCACCGGCACATGGTCGGGCGGCACCTCGGCCGGGCCATCACCGAACAGCAGCGCCGCCGCTGGGTGAACCTGCTGTTCGACGCCGCCGACGAGGCCGGTCTCCCGGCCGATCCCGAGTTCCGCTCCGCGTTCGCCGCGTACGTCGAATGGGGCAGCCGGCTCGCGGTGATGTTCTCCCAGCCCGGTCGCGAGGTCACCGTCCCCGAGCCGATGCCGAAATGGGACTGGGGCAACCGCCCGCCCTGGCAGCCGCCTTCGGACTGACGGCGTTCATAGTGGGGCGGTCGCGAAGGAGGCCGCCGTGATCCGGGCCGACGGCTCTCCTCTGAACCCGCGGTTAGTCCTCTGGTTGCGGTCCTTGCACGCGCAACTACCGCAACCAGAGGACTAACCGCGGGGGGGTCAGCAGCAACAGCCTCGGCGGGCGAGGGAGTGGAGCCGGGCGGTGGTCGGGGAAGGGCGGTTCGCGGCGGTCTCGACGTCGTCGAGCATCCGCCGTCTCGCCGTCTTGTCCAGGACGCGTCCCCGGGTGATCACCAGGTCGATCTTCGCGATGTTCCGGATGTCGGCGGCCGGGTTCGCGTCCAGCAGCACGAGGTCCGCCTCCTTCCCCGCCGCGATCGTGCCCGAAGTCCTTTCCCTGCCGAGGAACTTCGCCGCGTCACCGGTGACGGTCTTCAGCGCCCGCACCGGCGAAAGCCCGGCCTCCACCAGGAAGGCCAGTTCCTCGTGCAGTCCGCTGCCGGGGAAGGTGTACGGGTTGAGACAGTCGGTGCCGCCGATGAGCCCGACACCCGCGTCGTGCGCGACCCCGACCAGCCGCAGCGTCTCCTGGTAGTAGCGCTCGTGCAGGACGATCTCCGACGGCGTCTTCGGCGCGAACCGTTCGATGCCCTTCGCCCAGCTCTCGCGGAGGTCGGCGGGCACGTACTTCAGCCGCGGATCCTGCTTGTGGGTGTCGGCGGGCTGCGTGACGACCCGGTTGATCGTCAGCGTCGGCGAATGCCAGGTCCCGTTGCGCCGCAGCCTGCTGAAGTAGGACCACGCCGCGTTGGGGCTGTACGAGGAGACCGATTCGAACTCGAGTTGCCGGGCCAGGTTGAAGAAGTCGCGGGGCGCCGCGGGGTCGAAGGGCGTCGCCTTCAGCCGGGCGAGGTACCCGTCGCGCCGGGTCGAACAATGGAGGGACACCCCGAAGAAGTGCTCGAAGCTGTGCTGGCCGAGGTCGCTCGCCTCGAAGTGGGACACCTTGTACGGCCAATGCCCGGAGAACCGCAGTCCCTGATCGTGGGCCTCGTCCGCGATCGCGCGCAACGCCTCGGGCTCGAGATAGGAGTAGACCTTGACGAACTCGGCACCTGCCGCCTTTTCCGCACGGACGGCCGCCCGTGCCTCGGCTTCGGTCGACACCTGGAGCACCGGCGGGCCCAGCAGCGTGACCGGACCGTCGACGATCCCGCTCGCCGTCACCAGCCGCGGGCCGAGCAGTTCCCCGCGTTCGATCTTGTCCCGGGCCGCGCGGATCTCCGCGTACCCCCACATCTCGCGGGCACCGGTGACGCCGTGGGCCAGGTGCAGCGGCAGCACGATGTCTTCCATCTCGGCGCCGTGGGTGTGCAGATCCCACAAGCCGGGGACGAGGTACTTCCCGCGGCCGTCGATCACCCGCGCCGCACCGGTTTCCGGTACCTGACCGGAGTCGCCGACCCAGGCGATCCGATCACCCACGAGTACGACGGAGACGTCACGGCGCGGAGCCGAACCCGTGCCGTCGACCAGCGTGACCCGCGTGATGACGAGAATCTCGCCCGTACCCGCCGCGGCCGTTCCGGGCACCAGACCGGCGAGCGCCACCCCGGCCCCGCTCGCGGCGAGCCATCTCAGGAAATCACGCCTGTTGGAACCCGCTCCCGCCATGAGAACCCCGTCCTTCCACCCAGATCCCCCCAGGTGGCCGATTCAACTCGCCGCGACGGCGGGGCCGCAAGGAAAGCGAAGGCCCCTTACCCGAGATCAGCACAAAGTAAGGGGCCTTCTTCTGAATCTTTTCGAAACGCGGCTCAGCCGAAGAAGACCTCGGCTTCTTCGTACCGTTCGGCCGGGACGGTCTTCAGTTCGGCGGTCGCCTCGGACAGCTTGACGCGGACGATGTCCGTGCCGCGCAAGGCGACCATCACGCCGAAGTCGCCGTCGGCGACGGCGTCGACCGCGTTGAGGCCGAACCGGGTGGCGAGCACGCGGTCGTAGGCCGTGGGGGTGCCGCCGCGCTGGACGTGGCCGAGCACGACCGCACGGGACTCCTTGCCGGTGCGGGCCGCGATCTCGTCGGCCAGCCAGGTGCCGATGCCGCCCAGCCGGACGTGCCCGAAGGCGTCCTTCTCGCCGGTGAGCAGCCGCTCTTCGCCGCCCTCGGGCAGTGCGCCCTCGGCGACCACGATGATCGGCGCGTACTCCTTCTCGAAGCGGCGCTCCACCCACTCGACGACCTGGTCGACACTGAAGTGCCGCTCCGGCACCAGGATCACGCTCGCGCCGCCGGCGAGGCCGGAGTGCAGCGCGATCCAGCCCGCGTGCCGCCCCATGACCTCCACGACCAGCGCGCGGTGGTGCGATTCGGCCGTGGTGTGCAGCCGGTCGATGGCCTCGGTGGCGATCGAGACGGCGGTGTCGAAGCCGAAGGTGTAGTCCGTGGCGCCGAGGTCGTTGTCGATCGTCTTGGGCACGCCGACGACGCCGATCCCGTCGTCCGTGAGCCGCTTCGCGACGCCGAGGGTGTCCTCGCCGCCGATCGCGATCAGCGCGTCGACCTGCTGCTCGGCGAGCACGGTCCGGATCTTGTCGACGCCGCCGTCGACCTTGTACGGGTTGGTCCGCGACGAGCGCAGGATCGTGCCGCCGCGGGTGAGGATGTCTTCGACGTCGTTCAGGCCGAGCGGGCGGCTGTCCCCGGTGAGGGGACCGTTCCAGCCGTTGCGGAACCCGACGATGTCCCAGCCGTGCACCTCGATGCCCTTGCGCACCACAGCGCGGATCACCGCGTTGAGCCCCGGGCAGTCGCCACCGCCGGTCAGCACACCGACACGCATCAGAAGCCTCCGTCTTGTGTTCCGTAGAGATGACAGTCACATGTCCCGAGGCCAGCGTAGCGGCAGTTCTCTGGATCGGTGCAGGGCGGACCACCTCGGGAATCGGTACCTGTGGCGGATGTGCTAGCTTGGCGCCATGCAGCGCTATTCCTGGTTTACGAAGCCGGCCCCGGGTGGGCACGGCGGCGTGAACCTGCGCTGACTTCCCACCCCGAGCCGGAATCACACCGGCTCGGCGAGTTCCCGCGGGTCGGTATCCCTTGTGAAAGGAACCAGATCCGCGATGTCTCCCTCCGCTGACACCCTGATCGCCCTCGACGGGCACCGCACGGCGGCCATCAACCCGCTGCTGTCGCCCGCGATGCTGCGGCACGAACATCCGATGACGGCGGAAATCGCCGATACCGTCCTAGCCGGGCGGGCCTCGGCCGTCGACATCCTCGACGGCCGGGACGACCGGCTCCTCGTCGTCGTCGGGCCCTGCTCGGTGCACGACGCGGACGCCGCGCTCGACTACGCCCGCCGCCTCGCCGCCAAAGCCGAAGAATATCGCCGCGACCTGCACATCGTCATGCGCGTCTACTTCGAGAAGCCGCGCACCACCCTCGGCTGGAAGGGCCTGATCAACGATCCCGGCCTCGACGGCACCTACGAGGTCAACCACGGCCTGCGGAGGGCACGCAGACTGCTGCTCGACGTCTCCGCGCTCGGCCTGCCGGTCGGCTGCGAATTCCTCGACCCGATCACCCCGCAGTTCATCGCCGACACCGTGACCTGGGGTTCCATCGGCGCGCGGACCGCGGCGAGCCAGGTGCACCGGCAGCTGTGCAGCGCGTTGTCGATGCCCGTGGGGATCAAGAACTCGACCGAGGGCGACGTCCAGGTCGCCGTCGACGCCACCCGCGCGGCCGGCGCGAGCCACGTGTTCGCCGGTATCAACCCGGACGGCCTCGCCGCGCTGATCACCACCGCGGGCAACGAGGACTGTCACGTGATCCTGCGCGGCAGCGCCGCCGGCCCGAACTACGACGCCGCGACCGTGTCCGACACGCTGGCGCGGCTGGCGAAGTCGGGGCTGCCGGAACGTGTGCTCATCGACGCGAGCCACGGCAACAGCGCGAAGGACCACGTGCGGCAGGCCGAGGTCGTACGCGAACTCGCCGGGCGGATCGGTGCCGGTGAGCGGGGCATCGCCGGGCTGATGCTGGAGAGCTTCCTGGTGGCGGGGCGACAGGACCTTACGCTGGGTTCGGCCGCTTCGCTGACCTACGGGCAGTCCATCACGGACGCCTGCCTCGACTGGGACACGACCGCGGAACTGCTGGACACCCTCGCCGAGGCCGTCGACTCGCGGCGGTGAACGGTGGGGCTCGTGAGTGGTGAACCGTCCTCACCACTCACGAGCCGCAAGACCTACCGGTGCCAGTAGGACTCGATGATCCCCCACCGCTGGAAGTTGTGGCGCGCGTCCGCGAGGGCGTCGTGCTGGTCGTCCGGGGCCGCCGGGAGCTTCGGCTTGCCCGCGTCCTCCCAGCGTTGCCGCAGGTCACGGGTGAAGCGCGGCAGCTGACGCGGCAGCGCGGGCATCGGCCCCCACAGCTGGGCCAGCGCGACGTGGTCGTAGGCGGCGAACCAGGCCCACAGTTCGATCCCGCCGGGCGGCTTGCCGAAGAACTCGAGCAGATCCGTCCGGATCTTCTCGCGGCTGCGCCATGCCGGGTCGGCGGGCGACGGGAGTTTCGGGAGCACGTTGTCGCGGACCCAGGGGCCCGCCTTGCCGGGATCGAAATCGGTCGACACGGCGTAGAACTCGCGGCCTCTTTCGTCCACGACACCGATCGACACCAGGTCGATCGTCACGCCGTCCTCAATGAATTCGGTGTCGTAGAAAAAGCGCACCGGAGAACCCTAGTGTGCCCTCAGCCGACCTTGGTGTCCGGGATGCGGGCGACGTCGTGGGCGGACGGCTGCGCGGGCACCTTCGGGCGGATCCCGGCCTCGTCGGCGGCGAGCAGTTCCTTCGCCTTGGCGGCGTAGATGTCGACGTACTCCTGGCCGGAGAGCTCCATGAGCGCGTACATGATCTCGTCGGTGATGGACCGCTCGATGAAGCGGTCACCGGCGAGGCCCTCGTAGCGCGAGAAGTCGAGCGGCTTGCCGAAGCGGATCTCGAGGCGGCGCGGCCACCACATCTTGGACCCGATGGGGTTGACCTTGTCGGTGCCGATCATGGCGACGGGGACGACGAGGCCACCGGAGTCGAGCGTGATCCGCGCGACGCCGGTCTTGCCCTTGTACAGGCGTCCGTCCGGGGAGCGGGTGCCTTCGGGGTAGATGCCGAGGAGATGCCCTTCGCGGACCAGCCGGGTCGCGGTGTCGAGCGCGGCCTGCGCCGCGTTGCCGCCGGAGCGGTCGATCGGGAACTGGCCGACACCGGTGAAGAACCACTTCTTCAGCAGGCCCTTGAGACCCTTCTCGGTGAAGTACTCCGATTTGGCCGGGAAGGTCACCTTGCGCTTGACCCGCAGCGGCATGAAGAAGGAATCCGCCACGGCCAGGTGATTGCCGGCGAGGATCACACCGCCGGACGCGGGGATGTTCTCCGCGCCGACCACCTTGGTAGGCCACAGCGCCTTGAGCAGTGGCCCGATAAACACGTGTTTCATGAGCCAATACAGCACTGCGAAAACTCCTCCTGGCAGCTCGACCCCTGCGCCCGATGGTCAAGAGTACGAACCGCGCACCCCCGGCACAACGAAGTCCACCCGGTTACCCGCACCCAGCGACGGATCTCACACCCGATCCGGCTCGATTCCGGCAGTGGCCGGGGGCCCACAAGCCGCTCCGCTCGTGCGAACATAGGAACCTACCCAGCTCTCACGGAAGGCGATCGCATGGCCGTCCTCGCCGGCGCGGAACCGTTCGCTCACCCCGGTTCGACCGAAGCAGGGTTCCTGCTGTGCCACGGGTTCACCGGCACCCCCGCGAGTATGCGGCCCTGGGGCGACCACCTGGCCGAGGCCGGTTACACGGTGCGCTGCCCGCTGCTGCCCGGCCACGGCACCCGGTGGCAGGACATGAACCGGACAGGCTGGGAGGACTGGTACGGCGCGGTCCGTGAAGAACTCCTGGCGCTGCTCTCGACCTGCGATTCGGTGTTCGTCGCCGGGTTGTCGATGGGCGGGACGCTGACCCTGCGGCTCGCCGAGGAGTTCGGCGACCGGATCGACGGCCTCGTGCTGGTGAATCCGTCGATCATGCGCCGCGGGCTGGACACGAAGCTGCTTCCGCTGCTGGCGAACGTCGTGCCGTCGGTGAAGGCGATCGCGAACGACATCGCGAAGCCGGGCGAGACCGAGCTGGCCTACCCCCGCACCCCGGTGCGGGCGGCCGCGAGCCTGGCGAAGCTGTGGGCCGTCGTCCGTCCTGACCTGGCCAAGGTGACCCAGCCGGTACTGCTGCTGCGTTCGGCCGTCGACCATGTGGTGGAGCCGGAGAACTCGCGGATCATCCTCGACGGGATCGGCAGCCGGGACGTCACCGAGGTGGTGCTGGAAAACAGCTTCCATGTCGCTACTCAAGACCATGACGCCGCCCTGATCTTCACGCGTACGGTGGACTTCGCCCGGTCCGTGCGCCGGGCGGGACAGGTGGACGCCGGATGAGCAGAGGCAAGGACGGGCCGGAGGACGTCGACGCGACGTTCGCCGAGATCGTGGCCGACCTCCGTGCGGAGGGCGTCGGTCTGTTCCCGGAGGACGACCTGGAGAAACCCGCCGGGAAGACCACGGAAAAGGCCGAGAAAGCCGAGAAGCCTTCGGAGAAGACGTCTCGCCCCGACCCGTCGGAAGCCGAGTCCGAACCGGGCTGGCGCGGCGCCGGCACCAGCTGGGACAAGACCCTCTTCGAGGACGCCCCGGCCGGTTCGAGCGACGACGAGGGCCATTTCGTGCCGCCCGAGCCACCTCCCCTGCCGCGTCCGCGCAAGGGCGCGTTCGTCGTCCTGCTGTTCTTCCTGCTCGGCCTGCTGCTCCTGATCGCGCCCACCCTGATCGGCATGGGCACACGGCTCGGCACGCCGCTCGGCATCCTCGCGCTGGCGACCGCGATCGCGTTGCTCCTGCTGCGCGTCCGCCAGGGGCCGCCGCCCGGTGCGGACCCGCACAACGGCGCGCAGGTCTGAGCTGTCGGACAATCCCGGACATGAAGATCGACTTCACTCCTTCACGCCGGTCCACGGTCGGCGCGGAATGGGAGCTCGCCCTCGTCGACCGGCGGACCGGTGAACTCTCGTCCGTCGCGGAGCAGGTGCTCGACGCCGTCCGCCCCGACGGCGAGGAGGAGCACCCCAAGATCAAGCAGGAGCTGCTGCTCAACACCATCGAGGTGATCAGCGGGATCTGCGACACGATCGCCGAGGTCAAGGCCGATCTGAGCGACTCGCTCGACGTCGTGCACTCGGTGCTCGATCCCCTGGGCGTCGAGCTGTTCTCGGCCGGTTCGCATCCGTTCTCGACCTGGTACCAGCAGAAGGTCACCGACAAGGAGCGCTACGCCAAGCTCATCGACCGCACCCAGTGGTGGGGTCGGCAGATGCTGATCTACGGCGTCCACGTGCACGTCGGGCTGGACCACCGCGACAAGGCACTGCCCGTGCTGGACGCGCTGCTGAACTACGCGCCGCACCTTCAAGCGCTGTCGGCGTCTTCGCCGTACTGGGGCGCGGAGGACACCGGGTACGCGTCGAACCGCGCGCTGATGTTCCAGCAGCTGCCGACGGCCGGGCTGCCGTTCCAGTTCCGGAAGTGGGAGGAACTGGAGAGTTACGTCGACGACATGTTCACCACCGGGGTGATCGACCACTTCTCCGAGATCCGCTGGGACATCCGGCCCGCCCCGCATTTCGGCACCGTCGAGATGCGGGTGTGCGACGGGCTGCCGACGCTGGAGGAGGTCGGCGCGATCTCGGCGCTGACCCAATGCCTGGTCGACGACTTCAGCGCCCGCCTGGACGACGGCGAGATCCTGCCGACCCTGCCGCCGTGGCACGTCCAGGAGAACAAGTGGCGCGCGGCGCGCTACGGCATCGACGCGATCGTCATCCTCGACGCCGCCGGAAACGAGCGGCCCGTCACCGAGGACACCCTCGACCTGCTGGACCGGCTCGAACCGGTGGCTCGACGGCTGGACTGCGTCGAAGAACTGCGCGGCGTGGAGGCGATCCTCCGGTACGGGCCCAGCTACTTGCGTCAGCGGGCAGTGGCGAAGCAGTACAACGGGAGCCTTCGCGCCGTCGTCGCTTCGCTCATCGCGGAGATGCGCGAAGGGACGATCGCGCGCCCCTGACTCCGGCCGCAGCCAGGGGACCATTGACGGGTAAGGCAAAGGTGGCGTGACCGGACCTGCCGGAGGTCGGCTTCATGGCGGAAGACCGGATGACCGGATGCGGGGGGTCGTGAGTGGTAATGAGCGTTCTAACGCTCTTCACCACTCACGACCCCCTCGCTAAACCCGGGAAAATAGCGCAAAAGGGACGTACCCTTCTCGATTTGCGTCCTTTGTGGACAGGCAAGGGCCGGACTCACTGTCGAGTCACCACTATCGCAGCCGAACCGACACGCCATGTTCGACTTACCTCTCACTCACCGCGGTCGAGATGCCCCAGCAGGGTGCCCGGCCCGAACGTCGACGCGCCCAGGGCCTCGACGCGGGAACGGAGTTCGCGGTCGGCGGTCACGACGACGACGTGGTCGTCGGGGCCCTCGGAACGGGCGGAGCGGGCGACGGCGACGATCTGGGAGTCCCCGTCCGACTCGGCGTCGACGACCTCGACACCGGGCACCGGTTCGACACCCCGTGCCTTGCCCTCGACGACGAGCACGACCCTCGGCCACCACGACCATTCCCCGCCACCGGGCAGCGCCGGATCGGTGAAGCCGGTCTCGGCGAGTGTCACGAGCTTGTCCCGCAACCGTTCCGCGGCCCCGCGCCGGTCGCGCCACCAGCCGTCCGGCCGCGATCCGACGACGTTCGCGCCGTCGACCACCAGTACCAGCCCGCGATCCAAGTGTTCCCTCAATCCCGGCCACGCCGCCGCGAAGTCGCGGTGCAACCTGAAGCCCGCGACCTCGTCCGGGCGGACCCATCGCAGTTCCACGCTCTCCGCGTTCTTCACCCTGGCCGAAAGTGTGCCGATCGGCGCCGCCAGGATCGTGGTGTAGCGCCAATTACCGTGATCGGCGAGCGACGCCGACAGCGGCCGGACCCGTGCGGGCGGGACATCGGCCTCTTCGTACGCCTCGCGGGTGGCCGCCTCACGCGGGCTCTCCCCCGCTTCGACCGCTCCGCCCGGCAACGCCCACGTGCGCCCGTGGTGCACCCACCACGCCCGGCGTTGCAGGAGGACACCGCGCCCCGGGTCGGACAGCAGCAACCCGGCCGCGCCGTTCACACCCCAGTGAAGATGCCCGAAATCGCATTTCACGAAGCCATTGCCGTCCAGCCGGGTCACGGATTCAGCCTGTCACACCGACCTCGGCACCGGGAGCCTTCGCGGCGTCGACGGCCAGCGCCGCCGCGCCGACGATGGCGGTGTCGTCACCGTGGTGCGCGGTGCGGATCCGGGCCAGCGGCCGGTGCCCGGCGCCAGTGATCTTGCCCGCGTACTGCTCGCGTGCCTCGTCGAGGAACAGCGGCGCCGACTCGGACACGCCACCGCCGATCACGATGATCTCGGGGTCGAAGACGTCGGCGACCAGCGCCAGCCCCTCGGCCAGCCATTTCGCCAGTTCGGTCATCGCGCGCTGGGCGATCGGGTCGCCGTCGCGGGCGGCGCCGGCGACGCGGCGCCCGGTCACCGAACCGGGGTCTCCCCTGGTCTCGCGTGCCAGGACGGTCGACCGACCGGGGTGCCGCGCGAGCAGTTCGACCGCCGTCGCGGCCAGCGCCGTCCCGCTGCAGTACCGCTCCCAGCAGCCGTACTTCCCGCACGGGCAGGCCCGTCCGCCGGGGACGACGGTCAGGTGCCCGAGTTCCGGGGCGACGCCGTACGCGCCCCGGTAGATCCTGCCGTCGAGCAGCAGTCCGGCGCCGATCCCGGTGCCGAGCGCGACCAGCGCGGCGACCTGCGCCCCTCGCGCGGCGCCGAAGCGGTACTCGCCGACGACGGCGGCGTTGACGTCATGCTCCAGGGTGACCGGGAGGCCGACGCGTTTCTCGATCCGCTCGGCGACCGGGGCGTTGCGCCAGGACAGATGCGGTGCGAACATCACCGTCCGCCGGTCCTTGGCGACGAAGCCGGCGACCGCGAGCCCGACGCCGGAGACGTCGTGCCGGTTGCGGAGGTCTTCGACGACGCCGGCGATGGCGTCTTCGAGCGCGTTCTCCTCGCCAGGGGTACCGACCCTGGCGGTGTCCAGCAGCGAGCCGTGCCCGTCCACCACGCCGGCACGCACGCTCGTGCCGCCGACGTCCACCCCTATCGTCAGCACTCAGTTCTCCCGGTCCGGCTGCCAAGCGTCGCGCCTGGTCACCGTGATGTGCTGGACCCGCGAAGCTCCCACCGGCGCATCTTCCCGCGCGGGCTCCTTCCGCGCAGGGTGGAAGCCGGGCATGTGCACCCCGCCCTCGGGCTCCCAGCGGTCGGCGAGCACCGCCCGCAACAGCGCGACGAGCTGCGCGGCCTGCTCCATCAGCCGGACCACGAACTCGGGCCGCTCGCCTCGGAAGATCTCGACGATCGCACACAGCGGGCACCAGCCGGTTTCGCCGCCGGAGTCGTGTTCGGTGCAGCCGTGCCCGGCGGAGACGAGGCCCTCCAGCCACGGCGCGGCGTGCTCGACGACCAGTTCGACCAGCAGCCGGATCTCCTCGGCCAGTTCGAGGCCGTCGGTCCGTCGATGTTCGTCGTTCTCGCTCACCCGGGTCCCCGGTTCCCGGCCAGGCTCACGACCAGGCCGTGCGCGTCGGATTCCGCACCGGTGATCCGGCACGGGCGCAACATCTCCGGCAGCGCGATCAGCCGCCGGAAACCGTCCACGGTGACGGCGAGATCATCGTCCACTCTGGCCAGGTCCACTTCGGAAGCGCGGTGCAGCGGCACCGCGATCCGCAGCAGGTAGCCTTCGTCCGATTCGGACACTTCGAGCAACGGGGTGACCCCTCTCCCATTTCCGGTCAAGGGATCCAAACCCTGATAGAGCTCGTACGCGATTTCCTGCAACGCCTCCAGCCCGACAGGCTCGACAGCGCGGTGTTCGACCGGCTTCACCTCGCCGGGCCCGAAACCGGCGGCGGCGAGTTCGGCGAGGACGGCGTTCTGCTGCGTGCGCCGGGTCCGCATCCACGAGGCCGCGGCACCACGCCAGAACCCGGGCGCGGGCATCAGCCGGTTGACGATCAGGCCGTCGACTCCGATCCCGCGCAGGGCCAGGGAACTGAGTGTGCGGCGGGCCTCGGCGACGACGACGCGTTCCGGGGTCAGCACGAGCCGCACGGTGGTCGTGGCCGGATCGGTGAGCAGTGCGCGCAACGACTCCAGATGCGCGCCGAGCCGCCGCACCGCCGTCGCCGTCCGCCGCGCGCCCGGTTTGAACATCCTGGTCAGATAGCCCGAGACCGCTTCCGGCAAAGCCAGCAGCCGCAGCGTTTCCGCGGTCGGCCCACAGTCGACGACGACCGTCTCCCAGGGACCGTGTTCGGCGAGACGCTGGACTTCGGTGAGGGCGAGCAGTTCGTCCACACCGGGCACCACGGTCAGCTCTTCGGCGTCGAGGGAAGCGAGACCGACCCCGGCGAGCGCGGTCTGCAGTTCCTGCCGGAGCTCGCGCCACGTGCTGTCGACGAGGCCGCGGGAGTCGATCTGGGCGGCGTGCAGCAGCTGGTCCACTTCGGACGGTTCCGCGCCGAGCACGCGGCCGAAGGCGTCACCGAGGGAATGCGCGGGATCGGTCGAGACCACGAGCGTCTTCCTGCCCCGGCCCGCCAGGGCGGCACCCGTCGCCGCGGCCAGCGTGGTCTTGCCGACACCGCCCTTGCCGGTGAAAAGCAGGATCCGCATGCCTACCCTTCGGACTCAGGATGCTTCGGCGCGCTTCTTGAGCTCCTTGAGCGCGGTGTCCATGACCATCTTCTCGGCCTTGCGGCGCAGCAGCCCGATCATCGGCAGCGCCAGCTCGACGGACAGCGTATACGTCACCTTGGTGCGTCCGCCGCTCAGCGCTTCGAGGGCGTAGCGGCCGTTCTGGGCCTTCTGCATCTGGCCCTTGACCAGATGCCAGCTGACCCCGTGGCCGTCGGTGTCCCAGTCGTACTCGAGGGTGTAGACGTCCTTGATCGGACCGGCGTCGAGAGTGAGTTTCACCTGTTTGGCGCGACCGTCACCGTCCTCGCCGAGCACCTCGGTCTGCCGGACGGCCTTGGCCCATTCCGGGTACGCGGGAAAGTCGGCGATGACGGCCATGACCCGCTCGGGCTCGGCGTCGACCTCGATGGATTGCGTGGACTGCTCGGCCATGACGCAAACTCTAGCCGGGGCCGGCCGTCACCAGCGCAGCACGTACGGCTGTGCCGTCTCTTTGAAGTGACCGACGTTACGGCATTCGGTCCTGCCGAGCCTCGTCCGCGCGGTCAGCGGCTGGTGGACGTGCCCGAACACCGACCAGCGGGGCCGCTGTTCGCGGATGAGGTCCACCAGCGCCGCCGACCCGATCTCGGACCGGCGCGCGACCACGTCGTAGGTCAGGTCCGGGAGGGCGGGCGGGATGTGCGTGCACAGGACGTCGACGTTCTCCAGCGCGCTCACCGCGACGTCGTACTCCTCACGGGTGCGCAGGTACGGCCGCCAGAAGCCGTTGCGGCGCGGGACCACGTTCGGCGGGAGCAGCGCGCCGCCGATGAACCCGAAGCGCAGGCCGCCGAACTCGGCGACCTCGCCGTCGAGGACCTGGATGCCGTCACCGGCGAATTCGGGCCACAGCGACGGGTCGTCGACGTTGCCGGGGGTCGCGAACGTCGGCGCGGTGAGGGCGCCGAACAGGAGGGCGTACTGGTCGTGGATCGCCTCGCCGACGGCGGCCGCCGGATCGGCCAGAGTGGCCCACAACGAGCGCGAGAAGGCGACGGTCTCATCACGAGTGCCCTCGCGCCGCAGCCGCGCGAACTCGCCTACCTTCTCGGCGCCGAACAACGCGCCCATGATGCCCTTGTCGTGCTCGCGGTAATCGACGAAGTCCAGCAGGTCACCCAGCACGATCAGCGCGTCGGCGCCGTCGCCCGCGCGTTTGAGCGCGTCGGCGTTTCCGTGCACGTCCGACACCACGTGAACCCGCATGCTCTCCCCTACCCGGCCTGGGGGCCGATCCCAGGCTCGCGCCCGTCTTCCAGGACCTCCTTGAGCCCGAGCGCGATGGCCTTGGCGGCACGGGCCCTGCGGTCGAACTCCCGCCGCAGGTCCCGGACCTGCAGCGCGCGCGGCTCCCCGTCCGGGCCGGCGGGCGTCGCGCGCAGGAAGTAGTGCAGCAAAGTGCCGTCGAGCACCGGCTCGAGCCAGACCTCCATGGTACCGATCAAGGCGCCGCGCACGGTCCAGCGCAACCCCTCGTCCCCGCGATCGGTGTAGACCTCGAGAACGAGGTCCGGCCAGTAACGTGACCAAGATCGCGGATCGGCGAAGGCGGCGGCCACGGTGGACGGCGGGACCACGAGGAAGGTCTCGTCGACGATGTCGAGAGCTGGCGGCGCCTGGTTCACAAGCGGGAGAATGTCATGCCCTCGGTATGGCCGATTCGCCAGCATGGTCTTAAGGTGCACGGCACGCTAAGTTGACTGGCGGGTAACACCGGTCACACCACTTTGCACGCGAACACGGAGGTTCCTCGTGCGCGAATACAGCGCCCCCGCCGCCAATCCGGTGACCGACGACGAGAACCTCGCGGACGTCGTCTGGGCGAACGCCGAGCGGTTCTCCGATGTCGTGAGTTTCCGCCGTCAGGTCGACGGTACCTGGCTGGACATCACCGCCAAGGATTTCGCCGCCCAGGTTCAGGCCGTGGCCAAGGGAATGGCGCAGGCGGGCATCGCGCCGGGCGACCGCATCGGGCTCATGTCGAAGACCCGGTACGAATGGACCCTGATCGATTTCGCGATCTGGGCCGCCGGCGCGGTCACCGTCCCGATCTACGACACCTCCTCGGCCGAGCAGGTCCACTGGATCCTTTCGGACTCGGCGGCGAAGGGCGTGTTCGTCGAGACCGACGAGCACCTCGCGACGCTGGAGAGCGTCAAGGGGCGCCTCGAAACGCTGGAGCACACCTGGCAGATCGAGGCCGCCAAGCCCGCCGTCGACGACCTCACCGCGCAGGGCGCCGGGCTGAGCGACGACGACCTGCACGAGCGCCGCCGCACGGTGAAGGCGGGCGACCTCGCGACGATCGTCTACACGTCCGGCACGACCGGCCGTCCCAAGGGCGTCGAGCTGACCCACCGGAACCTGCTCGCGGAGATCCGCGCCGACATCGCCGCGTTCCCGCAGCTCATGGAGCAGGGCAACTCGCTGCTGGTGTTCCTGCCGCTCGCGCACGTCCTGGCCCGCGCCATCGCGGTGACCGCGCTCAGCGCGCGGGTGACCCTCGGGCACACCTCGGACGTCAAGAACCTCGTCGCCGACCTCGGCACCTTCCGGCCCACCTTCGTCGTCGCCGTGCCGCGCGTGTTCGAGAAGGTCTACAACAGCGCGAAGCAGAAGGCCCACGGCGACGGCAAGGGCAAGATCTTCGACGCCGCCGAAGCCGCCGCCGTCGCCTACAGCCAGGCTCAGGACACCGGCGGCGCCGGGCTTGGCCTGAAGATCAAGCACGCGCTGTTCGACAAGCTGGTCTTCAGCAAGCTGCGCGCGGCACTGGGCGGCCGGTGTGTCGCGGCGGTGTCCGGCGGTGCCCCGCTGGGCGTGCGGCTGGCGCACTTCTTCCGCGGCATCGGCGTCCCGGTGTTCGAGGGCTACGGCCTGACCGAGACGTCCGCCGCGGCCTGCGTCGGTACCCAGGACGGCTTCCGCGTCGGCACCGTGGGACGGCCGGTCGCCGGCACCTCCGTGCGGATCGCCGACGACGGCGAGATCCTGCTGAAGGGCGACGTCGTGTTCGGGGGGTACTTCAACAACCCCCAGGCGACCGCCGAATCGCTGGAGGACGGCTGGTTCCACACCGGCGACCTCGGCGAACTGGACAGCGACGGGTTCCTCAAGATCACCGGGCGCAAGAAGGAGATCATCGTGACCGCGGGCGGCAAGAACGTCGCCCCGTCCGGTCTCGAGGACACCATCAAGGCGAACCCGCTGGTCAGCCAGGCGATGGTCGTCGGCGACCAGCGGCCGTTCATCGGCGCGCTGATCACCATCGACGAGGAGTACTTCCCGTCCTGGAAGTCCCAGCACAACAAACCCGCCGACGCCTCCGTGTCCGATCTGGCCGACGACGCGGAACTGCGCGCCGAGGTCCAGGAAGCGGTCGACCAGGCCAACAGCGCGGTTTCGCAGGCCGAGGCGATCAAGAAGTTCACGATTCTTTCGAAGGACTTCACCGAGGCCGGCGGCGAGATCACGCCGAGTCTCAAGCTGAAGCGCAACATCGTGAACAAGAACTACGCGAACGACATCGAAGCGCTGTACAAGAAGTAGCTTTTCGCGCGTGAAGGCCCCCTTGCCTCGGCTGAGCCGAGGGAAGGGGGCCTTCACGCGCTTCGACCGGGAGGCGGGGGGCGGGGTGTGCGGCGGTCCGGAGGGCACCCGCCGGTCACAGCGGAGCCGCGTGAAGGACTCCTTCCCTCGGCTGAGCCGAGGGAAGGAGTCCTTCACGCGCGGCTCAAGTAAGTGAAGGCGCCCTCGCCGCGCAACGTGACCAGGGCGGCCGGAGCGCGCCCCCGTCCCCGTTCCGCACCACCCCGAGGCCCGGCCCGGCGCCGATGTCGCGAAAGCCACTTTGGGGACATCAGATGTCCCCAAAGTGGCTTTCGCGACACCGCCACGGGGCTGTCGCTGGGTTCTGACGAACCAGGACACTCAACCGGCGTCGATTTTCGCGTCCCACTCGATGTGGTGCCGGTAGAGCCAGTTCCGGTCCCGATCGGACGTCGTCGACGACGACACCGCGGCGCTGCCCGCGACCAGCTTCTCCACCCGCGTCCGCCGAAGCCGCTCGTAGGCGGCGAAAGCCGTTGGCGCGTCAGGAAGATCCCGCAGGCACCGGGCCAGCACGACACTGTCCTCCAGCGCCATCGACGCCCCTTGCCCGGCGGCGGGGGAAGCCGCGTGCGCGGCGTCGCCGACGAGCACCATCGACGCGGTGAACCACACCGGCGTCGAAGGTACGTCGTAAGAGTGACCGCCGAAGACGTCGTCGCCTGTCGACTGGATGATTTCCGCCGCGGGTAACGGTTCCCCGTCGAAGGCGGCGAAGGCCGCCGAGCGCCATTCAGCGGGAGACAGGCCGCTTCGCACTCCTTCGGCCGTGGGCAACCGGGCGAACCAGTACGTCGTGCCGTCGGGAGTGCTCGTGTAGCCGAAGTAGGCGTGCAGGCTCTGGACCATCCGGTAGAGGGACGGCGCCTGCGGGACACTCGTGTCGGTCGTGTAGCCGTAGACGACGTCCAGGCCGGTGGAGCGCGGCGGCGGGCACGAGGGGTCGATGAGATTCCGGACAACCGATCGCAGGCCGTCCGCGCCGATCAGGATGTCGCCCTCGGCGACAGAACCGTCCTCGAACCGCGCGACCCCCGGTGACGCGGAAACCAGCCGCTTCCCGCGTTCGAAGGCGATCCCGCGCGAGATCGCCTCCTCCTGCAGCGCGCGGTACAGCGCCGCGCGGGTCAGGGTGCGCGGTCCGGCGAGGCCGTCGATGGCGAAGGAACGCCGCTCGACGGTCCGGCCGTCCGGCGTCACCAGTTCCAGGCCTGCGGCCTCGAACGAGTTCTCGACCACCGGCGCCTCGGCGTCGATCGCACGCAACGCGTCCATACCGTTGTGCATGATCGTCAGGAACGCGCCCGCGTCCTCACCGCCCGACAGCCGCGCCTCGTGGACACTCGCCTCGATCCCCGCCCGCCGCAACGCCATCGCGGTCACCGTGCCCGAGATCCCGCCGCCGATGATCACAGCCTTCACCGCGAACCCCCTGTCGTGTCGCCGTCACCCGACCGTACCGGGGAAACGGCGACACGACAGCAGGGTCACGCGCCGCCGCTGGCGACGATGTCGCCGTTCACTCCCTGGGGGAAGAACCCGCCTTGCCTCACCGGACCCGGGTTCAGGTACACGACGTTGAGCACCCTGTCCGCGCTGCGGCCGAAGCAGACGCCGTTGTCGTCGGTGGGCACGATGTTCGCCTGGTTGCCGAGCACGATGCCCTGGTCGGCGTCGCCGGGACCGTCGAGGGCGTCCCGGGCGTCGGAGATCTTCGCCGCCGCGTCGCCGAGGTCCCGGTCGAACAACGACGTCCGGATGGTGGCCGCGTGGTAGGCCTCGGCGGCGAGGATTCCGGCGGCGGCGTCGAGGAACGTCTTGTTGGTGATCAGCGGGACGGCGCCCCTGTAGGCCGTCACGCCGACGTCCTCGAACAGGAACGCCGCGAGCAGGAAGTTCTTCTCGTGGGCGAAGGGGTCGAACTGCTGGTACTCGCTGATCAGCCCGGCCGCGCGGGCCGCCGCGGTGAAACTGTCCTTGAGGTCGATCTCCGGGCGGGACACGGCGGCCTCGCCCAGCGCCCCGCGCAGGAACTTGACGTGTGCGACCTCGTCACCCGCGATCTCCTTCGCGAACTGGTGCAGGGCCTTGTCGTGGAACATCACCTTCTTGCCGCCGAGCACCCCGCCCTGGGTGCCGACACCGCCGGTGAGATCGTCCGGCAGCCCGTGGCCGTAGACGGCGAAGGAGTAGAACTCGGCCTCGAGGTATTCGAGGTTGAGCGCGAAGTTGAGCACGGCCGCGTCACTGGGCGCGGCGGCGGCCGCGTCACCCGTCGCCGAAGCGGTCGAGGTGGCCTGGACCCCGAGGTAGGTCGCGCCGACGACACCGAGCCCCGCCGCGCCGGCGGCCTTCAAGAAGCGGCGGCGATCCGTGCGGTTCTCGGCACTGCGCGAGATCAGGGTACGAACGAACGGCTTTCCGAACACGAGTGGTTCCTCTCGTCCTTGCGGTGCACACCCACCCACTCGGACGTTCGGAACCACCCGTGACCCGGATTGGAGAAGATCTCGAACTTATTTCTTCGTCGCCGCGGCAAGGCGAACGCAGACCGCGAGACCGCGGATCGCCGCTTCGACCTCGGCCAGCTCGGGGTACGTCGGGGCGATGCGGATGACGGCGTCCTCGGGGTCTTCGCCGTACGGGTGCGTCGCACCGGCCGGGGTCAGGGCGATACCCGCCTCCTTGGCCAGCCGCACGACCTCCTTGGCGGTCCCGGCGGGCACGGTCAGCGAGACGAAGTACCCGCCGGTCGGCTTGGTCCAGGACGCGAGACCGGAATCGCCGAGTTCCTTCGTGAGGATCTCGTCGACGGCCGCGAACTTCGGCGCGATGATCTCGGCGTGCTTGCGCATGTGCGCCCGCACGCCGTCCTCGTCCCGCAGGAACAGCGCGTGCCGGAGCTGGTTGACCTTGTCCGGGCCGATGGTCCGCTTGCCGACGAGGCCGATCCACCACGCCAGGTTGGCCTCGGAAGCGCCGAAGAAGCCGACGCCACCACCGGCGTAGGTCACCTTCGAGGTGGAGCCGAAGACGAACACGCGGTCGGCGTTGCCCGCCTCGGTGGCCAGCGCAAGCACGTCGGCCAGCGGCACCTCGACGTCGGTGAGGTGGTGCACGGCGTACGCGTTGTCCCAGAAGATCCGGAAGTCCGGGGCCGCCGCGGTCATCGTGGCGAGACGGCGCACGGTGTCGTCGCCGTAGGTGATGCCGGTCGGGTTGCTGTACTTCGGCACGCACCAGATGCCCTTGACCGCGGCGTCCTCGGCGACGAGCCGCTCGACGACGTCCATGTCCGGACCGGTCTCGGTGAGCGGCACCTGGACCAGCTCGATGCCGAAGCGCTCGGCCAACGCGAAGTGGCGGTCGTAGCCCGGGACGGGGCACAGGAAGACGACCCGCTCCTCGTCGGCCCAGCGGCGCTCGGCACCCGGGAGCTTGCTGAGGTAGGCCTGCACGATGGCGTCGTGCATCAGCTCCAAGCTGGCGTTGCCCGCGGCCAGCAGCTGCTCGGCCGGGACCTGCAGCGGCCCGGCGAAGAGGCGGCGAAGTTCGGACAGGCCCTTCAGGCCTCCGTAGTTGCGGACGTCCGTGCCGTCCTCGGCCTTGCGCACGTCCCCGGGGAGGGCGAGCAGCCCGTCGGCGAGGTCCAGCTGCCGGGGGGACGGCTTGCCGCGGGTGATGTCCAGGGAGAGGCCACGGTCGACGAGGGCCGCGTAGTCGCGGCGAGCGCTCTCGACATCGACAGGTGCAGTGGTCATGCCTAACGCTAAACCCGACGGGACACCGGCGTGAGACGAGGGTGCCCAACCGTCGCCGCCCACAAGATCCCATAACGGTTCCGGCGCGTTTTCCGGCATTCGTAACGAGGCCTAATCCCCTGGTGGCCCGGTTGTCGTTTCGCGCATTCTCGGTATCTTAAGAAAAGGAGAGAAGAATGGAAACGCAGAAGTGGGCGGCGATGACCCTCGTGGTCGCGGGCGCGGTGGCCGCGTGCGCGGTGCCGAATCAGGGAACGGCGACCCCGGCCGTCGCGGTGGCCGCCCCGCCGGCCACGATCGTGATCCAGCCACCGGTGGCCGCGGCGCCGCCACAGACGGTTTATGTCGCACCACCGGCACCGCGGACGGTCTATCCGGTGCCCGCGATTCCGGTGGCGCAGACGGTGATCGCCTACTACGACGCGCTCAACCGGCGTGATTTCTCACCGCGTGGAACCTCGGCGGGCAACGGCTGGCGAAAGGCGGCAGTTATGCTTCCTACGCCAAGGGATTCGCGACGACTTCGTGGGCGGCGCTCACCGTGACGGATGTCCGGGGGAACACCGTGTACGTCGATCTTTCGGCACGGCAGACCGATGGTTCGATGCGTGTCTTTTCCGGTTCCTATAGCGTTTCCGGCGGCGCGATCACCGCGGCGAACATGAAACGCGTCTCCTGATCAGAGCGGGGTCAGCCGCGAGATCTTCCAGCGACCGTCGATCCGCACGGCGGTGACCGAAAGCTGGGAAACCGAGGACTGCGGTGCGGTGCCGCCCGCGGTGATCGTCTGCTGGTCGAGGAACAGCAAGACTTCGGCCTCGTCGCCGCGCAGGGACCGGACACCGAGGGAACGCACCGTCGTCGTCCGCACCAGCTTCTGTTCTTCGGCCCGTTTACGTGCCGAAGCGAACTGGTCACGGTACTGCCCGGCCGCCTCGCCGGTGAGCACGTCGGCCGCGGCGCGCTCGGTCCGCGCGAGGTTGCTGTAGTCGTAGGAGAAGACGGCCTTCACACCCGTGCCGACCTGGTCCCCGACCTCGGTGGTCGCGGCCAGGTCCACCAGCGCCGCGTTGCCGTCGGAACCCAGCCACGACGCTTGGAGCCCGAACCACACGGCGCAGCCGGTGGCCAGCGCGGCGATCGCGATCAGGAGCCGCGGCGTGCGCCCGGTCACGAGCCCGCCGCCTGCACCGCGCCGACCTTCCAGCCGTCCTCGACGCGCTGGTAGTCCACGGTCAGCCTGCTCACCTTGGGTGCGGCCGAGCCGCCACCGGTGCTGACCTTCACGTCCAGCACCGCCATCAGCCGCGCCGTCCCGGCAACGGGGTCCAGTTCGGTGACCACGGCTTGCTTGAGCTTCGCGGTCGCGACGGTCTTGCCCGTGTCCGCCCGGTCGATCTGGGTCTGCCGGTCCGCGGTGAGGTCCTGCTCGAGCCGTCCGGTGGTGACGCCGAGCCAGCGGTCGACGTCCTGGACACCGGTGCGGTAGTCGATCGTGTTCAGCGTCTCCAGCTGGCCGGACGCGGCGGCGAGGACCGCTTCCCGTTCCCGGCCCCTGGCGAGGCCGTCGTCGGTCGCGGCGCTCCACCACGACCAGCCGGACCAGGCGGCCGCGAGCACGGCCACGGCCGCGACGACGGCGAGGGCACGCGTCAGCACTATTCGCCGCCCAGCAACGCGCCCAGCCCACCCGGCACGGACCCGGTGAGCAGGCTCAGTACTCCGGGCAGCTGCGCGGATTCCGCCGCCTGCGGGGTCTGCTTCGGCCGCTCCGGGACCGTCAGGGGCTTCCCCGCGTACGGGGCGTTCTGCGAGCCTCGCACGCCGGTGGGGCTTCCCGGTGGCTCGGCGCAATACGCCTGCATGTTGACCGGTGCCTCGGTGAGGTCGTTGGCGGGACGCTGTTTCGTGTTCTCGTAGCCCTTGGTGCACGAGACCGGGTCGAAGAAGTTGAACACGACGCCGAGGTGCCCCGTGCCGTCCGGCGACGTCGAGCGCGAGAACGCCGAGATGATCGGATACGCGACCAGCAGTTCCTCGATCGCGTCGGTCCGGGCGGAGGTGATCTGGGCGGTGGTGAGCGCGTTCGCGAACAGCACCCCGAGGTCGGTCCCGGAGACCGCGAGGACGTCGCTGATCTGACGGCTCAGTTTCGGCGCCTCGTCGATCACCCGCCGCAGATCCGGGTCGGAGGTCTTCAGCTGGGCGGCGATCGTCTTCAGACCACTGGAGAACTTCGTGATGTTGTCCGCCTGCCGTCGCTGGGTGTCCAGTACCGTCCGGGAACTGGCCAGCAGGCCCTGGGTGTCGGACAGGTACTGCGTCGCCGTCGCGGTGAGGGATCCGGTGCTGTCGAGCAGCTGCCGCAGATCCGGGCCCGCGTTCGCGAACGCGTCGTAGGTCTCGTCGACGACGGTCTTGAGCGACTCCGGCTTCACACTCGACACCAGTTTATCCAAATTGGACAGCACGGTGTCCGGGCCCGGCGGGATGGAAGTCCTGTCCCGGGTGATGACCGAGCCCTCGGCCAGGTACGGCCCCTTTTCGTGCAAGGGCAGCAGATCGACGTACTGCTCCCCCACCGCCGACCGGTTCGCCACCGCGGCCTTCGTGTCGGCCGGGATCTCCGGCGCGCCCGGTTCGATGTCCAGGCCGAGGTCGACGCCGTGTTCGGTGAGCGTCATCGACGCGACCTTCCCGACCGCGACGCCGCGATAGGAGACCTCGGCGTTGACGAAGATCCCGCCGGAGTCCACGAGCTGCGCGGTGACGAGATAGCCGCGGGTGCCGAAGAGCCGGTCCAGCCCGGCGTACTTGCCGCCCGCGTAGACGACCGAAACCACCGCGATGACGAGGAACACCGCCATCTGGATCTTGGTCTTGCGGGTGATCACCGGCCACCTCCCAGTAACGGCCCGAGGAGCCCGCCGAGCACGCCGCCCAGGACGTCCCCTCGGGGTGCCTGTGGTGCTTGCGGGAGATCGCCGGTCGGCAGCGGCAGCACCGGTGGCGCGGCGCCGTTGTCGAACGGGATCGCGCCGGGTGTGCCGGTGCCCCGGCTGCCCGGCAGCTGGATGATCGGCTGCGACGAGTTGTTCATGTTCTCCAGGAACGTGTCCAGGTTCAGGTCGATCTTGGCGTCCACGTTGGCGTAGTCGCCCTTGACGACGTTGCCCGCGTAGTCCGGGAACGGGTAGGTGAGCAGGATCCGCAGCGCCGTCGGCAGGTCCTGGCCCGCCTCGGACAGCTTCTTCAGCGTCGGCTGCAGCGCGCGGAGGTTCGCGACCAAACTGTCACGGCTGGCCTTGATCGTGTCGGTCGCGACACCGGACAACGTGTTCAGCGCCTGCAGCATGCCGACGAGCTGATCCCGTTGCCCGGTCACGACCTCGAGCCCCGGCGACAGGTTGTCGAGCGCGTCGGTCAGGTTCCGCGTCTGCCCGACCAGCGTGGTGGACAGCTTGTCGAGACCGTCGATGGCCCGTAGGATCTCGCCCTTGTGCCCGTCGAGTTCGGTGGCCAGCTTGTCCACAGTGGACAGAAGGGTGCGCACTTCGGTCTCGTTGCCGGTCAGCGCGTCGTTCAGTTCGTGGCTGACCTTCTGGATCTGCTCGACCCCGCCGCCGTTGAGCAGCAGGGAAAGCGCGCCGAGCACCTCCTCGACCTCGGGGTTGCGGTTCGTGCGGTCCAGCGGGATCTTCGCCCCCTCGGCGAGGGCCCCCTCGGGCTTGGCGGGCGCGTGCAGGTCGACGAACTTCTCGCCGAGCAGGCTCGACTGCCGCAGTTCCGCCGACGCGTTCGCGGGCAGCGCGATGTCCCCGTCGACGACCATGCTCACCCACGCCGAACGCGTGTCCGGTGCGAGATCGATCTTCTCGACCCGTCCGACCGGGACGTCGTTGACCTTCACGCTCGCCTGCGGGACGAGATCCAGGACGTCGGAGAACTGCGCCGAGAGCCGGTACGGGTGGTCGCCGAGATCCGCGCCACCCGGCAAGGGGGTGTCGTACAGCCCCGAAAAGCCGCCGTCACCACATCCGGCCAGCACCAGGACACCCGCCATCACACCCGCGATCTTCTGCCGTTGCCGTCTCATTTCGGGATCCCCTTGGTGAGGACGTCGACCAGCGGGAGCGGCAGCGGCGGTAGTTCGCCGCTCTGCAGCGAGGCCAGCACCTGCGGGACCGACGGGAGTTTCAGCGTGCCGTCGAGGACGGGCGCGAGCTGCTTGCAGATGGTGCCGAGCGCGTCCGGGATCGGCTTCGGCGTACTCGCGCCGATCAGGCGGCAGACGGTCAGGATCGGCGGATGCGTCAGCTCGTTGAGGTTGTCGCGCACGGCGATCGTGCCGGACGCCGCGTCGTAGGAGTTGATGAAGTTCGTCGCCCCGGTCGGCGCGATGTCGATCACCTCGGCCAGCGACGCCCGCTGGTCCACGAGGACCTTGGTCAGCCCGGCCAGCTTGTCCACATTGGACGAGAGCAGGTCCTTGTTCTCCGCGACGAACTTCTCGACGTCACCCATCGCCGTCGCGAGCGAACTCAACGCGGCGCCGGCGTCGGCGGAGTCCGCGGCCAGGAAACCGCTGACGTCCGCGGCCCGGCGATAGAACTCGTCGAGCTGCCGGTCGCTGTCGGCCAGCGCGGAGGTGAACGAGTCCAGGTTCCGCACCGTGGCGAACAGGTCGTCCTTGGAACCGTCCAGCGTCTTGGCCAGTTCGGACAGCCGCGTCACCGTGGTGTTGAGGTTCTTCCCGTTGCCGTCGAGGTTCGCGGCCGCCGTGTCGAGCAGGTCGGACAGCGCGCCGTTCTTGTTGGCGCCGTGGGGTCCCAGGCTCGTCGAGAGCTTGTCGAGGCTGGTGTAGAGGTCGTCGAGTTCGGCCGGGGTCGCCGTCTTCTCCTTGGCGATCACCGCGTCCGCGGCCATTTCGGGGCCGCTTTCGTAGGCCGGGGTCAACTGCACGTACCGGTCGCTGACCAGGCTCGGCGAGACGACGACGGCGCCCGCGTCCGCCGGGATCGGGGTGCCGTCGTCGATCCGCATGTCGACCCGGACGGCCTCGCCCCGCGGTGTCACGCCGGTGATCTCGCCGACCTTCACGCCGAGCACCCGTACCGAGGATCCGGCGTAGAGCCCGACGGTCTTGCCGAAGTACGCGCTGATCCGCGTCCCGCCGGCGTCCCTGGACACCAGCCACAGGCCGGCGGTCAGGATCAGCGCGAGGACGCAGGCGGACGCGACCCACGTGTACACCGTGCGAGGTTTGCCGCTCATCGTCCCCCCACTCCCTGGTTCGGCGCGGCGATCGGCGGCGTGCAGCCCTCCGGGTTGACCTGGAAGGCGCCCGCGATGATCGTCGGCGGCAGCAACCCGCACAGATAGCCCTCGAACCAGCGCCCGTTGCCGGTCGCGTTGGCACCGACCCTGGCGAACGGCGCCATCAGCTGGAGACTGCGGCCGAGGTTGTCCTGGTTGCGCTGCAGCACGTCGGTGACCTTGCCGAGCTTTTCGAGCGTCGGTTTCAGCGTCTGCCGGTTGTCGGCGACCAATCCGGACAGCTGCGCCGAAACCTGCTGGGTGCCCTTGAGCAAGGTGCTGATCGCGTCCTTCCGGTTCTGCAGTTCGGCGAGCAGCAGGTTGCCGTCGTCGAGGATCCGCTTCAGCTGGGCGTTGCGGTCCGACAGCGTCTTGGACACCTTGCTCGCGTTCGACAGCAACGTCTTCAAGTCGCCGTCACGCGAGGAAACCGTCTTGGACAAGGAAGAGAGCCCGCTCAGTGCGTCCTTCAGGTACTGCGGGCTGTCCTCGAGCGCGTCGGAGAGCACGGTGAAGCTCGTCGCCAGCTGCGCGGTGTCGATCTCGCCGACCGTGCCCGACAGCTGCTGGAACGCGTCCTGCAGTTCGAACGGCGTCCGCGTGCGGTCCAGCCCGATGGTGGCGTTCGGGTCCTGGCTCGCCTTGCCCTTCGGCGTCAAGGCGAGGAACTTCTCGCCCAGGAGTGTCTTGATCTCGATCGACGCGGCCGTGGCGTCGCCGACGCGGACGTCCTTCACCCGGAACTTCACCAGCACTTTCCTGCCCGCCAGTTCGACCGAGCTCACCTGCCCGACCTTGACCCCGGCGACCTGGACCTCGTTGTCCGGCGCCAGCCCGGCCGACTCGCCGAAGTACGCCGAGTACGTCGTCCCGCTGCCGAACAGCGGGATCGTGTCGGAGAAATAGGTCGTCATCACCGTCAGCACGAGCAGGACGAGCGTCACCCCGCCGACCACGGCCTGGTTGCGTTCCTTGAGCGGCTTCACGGCCCGCACCTCTCCGGTCGCTGCGTACCGGGCAGCGGCGTGATCGGCAGTTCGATGTCGAGCGATTTGATGCCGATGCTGCCGGAGATCCCGCACAGGTAGTAGTTGAACCAGCTGCCGTAGCTCAGCGTCCTGGTGAACTTCTGCAGGTTGCCCGGCAGCACCTGCAGGAGATGATCGATCAGCTGCTCAGAATCGCCGAGGTTCCGCGACAGCGCGCCGAGCTGGACGACGTCGTCCTGGAGCGCCGGCCGCGCGTCGGCGAGCAGGCCGGTGGTGGCGACGGTGAGATCGCCCAGTGCCTCGACCGCTTCCCCGATCGGCTGCCGCTGTTCGGCCAGCCCGGTGACGAGCCGCTGGGTCTGGTCGATCAGCTCGCCCAGCCGCGGGGAGCGTTTCTCGACCGTGCCGAGCACGTTGTTCAGGTTCGCGATGACGTCACCGATGATCTTGTCCTTGCCCGCGATGGCCGACGTGACCGACGCGGTGTGCGCGAGCAGGCTGGTGATCGTGCCGCCTTCGCCCTGGAACACCTGGATGATCTCGTAGGACAGCTTGTTGACGTCCTCGGGGTTCAGCGCGCGGAAAAGCGGTTTGAAGCCGTTGAAGAGCACGGTCAGGTTCAGCGCCGGTTTGGTGTGCTCGGGCGGGATGATCCCGCCGCGCGGCAACGGCTTCTCGTCGCCGATGTCCGTGCCGAGCGAGAGATACCGTTGCCCGACCAGGTTGCGGTACTTGATGGTCGCGGTCACCGAGGCGGGCAGCCGGTGTGTGGTCTGGACGTCGAAGTGGACCTGGGCGAGGTTCCGGTCGCCCTCCTCGACCTCGATCCGGTCGACCTGGCCGACCTTGACGCCGACGATGCGGACGTCGTCGCCCTCCTTGAGGCCGGAAGCGTCGGTGAACTTGGCGACGTAGCCCGAGGTCTCGCCGAAGTTGGTGTTCGCGATGGTGGCGCCGAGGACCGCCGTGAGGAGCACGGTGACCACGGCGAAGACGAGGATCTTGAGCAGATCCGGGACGAAGGACCTCACCTGGGCCTCCCGTCTCGTGAGTGGTGAGGAGGGTTAGAACCACCCTTGCCACTCACGAGGGCAGTCGACGTTCCCCGACGGCCGTGGGCGGCGTGACACGGCCGGGCGGGCAGGCTGTCGCCCCCCGGGCTCAGGCGGCGGCCCACCGCCGGCGACGAGAAACTCATCGGAGCTCCACCTCCGCACCGCGGTACAGCGGCCCCACCAGCAGGCTGCCCCAGTTCGGTACCTGGTCCGGCGTCGTGCCCATGGCGGGCGACACGAGCAGGTCGACGAGCCGCTGCTCGTCCGGCGTGTTCACGACCGAACCACCCGCTCCCCCGCCGGCGGGCAGCCTGCCGTCCGGGTCACGCGGTGGCGCGGGTTTCGAGGAACCGTCGTCGATCGCGCCGTCCGGCGGGTACTGCGGCCAGCGGCCCGGCGGTGGCACCTCCGGATAGCACCGCGGACCGCGTTTGTCGTTGTACTTCGGCTCGTCGACGCCGGGCAGGTACTTGCCGCGGCTCGGCGTGAACTCGATCGTCACGCGGCTGACCTCGGGATGCGCGGTGCCCTTGCCGAACGCGAGTTCCGCGCGCGGCACCGAACCGGCCAGCTGGTCGAGCAGGCACGGGTACTCGGGCGCGTATTTCGCCAGCACGTCGAGGGTGGGCCGCAGGTTCGTGGTCAGCCGGATCAAATTGTCCTGATTGACCTTCAGGAAGTTCGTCAGGTCGAGCGAGGCCGCGGTCACCGTCGAGTAGACGTCGGCGAGGCCGCGCTGGCTCTCGACCAGCGTCCGGCTCGTGGTGGTCAGATCCGACAACGCCGCCAGCAGATCCGGCGCCGCCTTGTCGTAGATCGCGGCGGCGTCCGCCACGCCGGAGATGT
This sequence comes from Amycolatopsis sp. cmx-4-19, assembly GCA_049998115.1. Taxonomy (GTDB): domain Bacteria; phylum Actinomycetota; class Actinomycetes; order Mycobacteriales; family Pseudonocardiaceae; genus Amycolatopsis. Next base: position 198,488 of record JAEBEO010000010.1, read on the forward strand.
CGGCCTTGAGGTCGGGCAGCGACGGGTTCACCTTGCCGAGGTAGTCCGAAAGCCCCGCGAGCGTGGTGCCGAGTTGCTTGCCCTGACCGTCCAAAGCGGACGCGACGGCGTTCAGCGTACTCGCCAGCTTCTCCGGCTGGACGGCCTGAAGCAGCGGCATCACATTGCCGAGCACGGTTTCCAGCTCGATCGCGCTGCTGCTGCGGTCCTGCGGGATGACGTCGCCCTCGCTGATGTGCCGCTCGGGCCGCTCGGGAATCTGCAAAGCGACGTACCGTTCACCGAACAACGTCTTCGGCAGCAGCCGCGCGGACACGTTGGACGGGATGACCTCGGTCTTGTCCGGTTGCAGCGCCAGTTCCATCGTCGCGTGGTCGCCGTGCGCGGTGATCGTCCGCACCTCGCCGACGACCATCCCGCGCACCTTGACGTCCGCGCCTTCGCGCATCTGGTTGCCGATGCGGTCGGTCTCCAGCTTCACCAGCGTCACCGACGTGAACACCTTCTCGTAGAAGGCGATCGTGGTGACGAAGAACAGCACGACGACCACGAGGAAGATCAGGCCCAGCACCTGGTGCCGGAGCCGCTGCAGCAGCATCCTCCTGTTCACCCGGAAATCCTCACCGTCGTCGTGGCGCCCCAGATCGCGAGGCTCAGGAAGAAGTCCAGCACCGAGATCAGCACGATGGCCGTCCGCACCGCTCGACCGACGGCGACACCGACCCCGGCGGGCCCGCCGCTCGCCGTATAGCCGTAGTAGCAATGGGAAAGGATGACGAGCACGCTGAAAATGATCACCTTGAGGAACGACCACAGGATGTCTTCGGGCGGCAGGAACAGGGTGAAGTAGTGGTCGTAGGTGCCCGCGGACTGGCCGTAGAGCCAGATGGTGATCTGTCGCGAAGCGAGGTACGACGAGAGCAGGCCGACGGCGTAGAGCGGGATGACCGCGGTGACGCCGGCGATCACCCGCGTCGTCACGAGGTACGGCATGCTGGGCACGCCCATCACTTCGAGCGCGTCGATCTCTTCGGAGATCTTCATCGCCCCGAGTTGTGCGGTGAAACCACAGCCGACGGTGGCCGAAAGCGCGAGCCCGGCGGAAAGCGGCGCGACCTCACGGGTGTTGAAGTAGGCCGAGATGAACCCCGTCAGCGCCGCGGTACCGAGTTGGTTCAGCGCGGAATAGCCCTGCAAGCCGACGATGAGACCGGTGAACAGCGTCATCCCGATCATCACGCCGAGGGTCCCGCCGATCACCGCGAGCGCGCCGGTGCCGAAGCTGACCTCGGTCAGCAGGCGGAAGATCTCCCGGCCGTAGCGCCGGATCGTGCGCGGGGTCCAGGCCAGCGCCCGGAAGTAGAACGACAGCTGGCCGCCGAAGCCTTCCAGCATCGCACCGGGCCGCGCGATGATTTCGAGCGTCCGGTCGGAAACAGCGGGTTCGCCTGCCATGTCACATCGCCTTCGGCGGTACGATCCGCAGGTAGATCGCGGTCAGCACGACGTTGATCAGGAACAGCAGCAGGAACGTGATCACCACGGCCTGGTTCACCGCGTCGCCGACACCCTTCGGCCCGCCCGCCGGGTTGAGCCCCCGGAACGCCGCGACCACCCCGGCGACGAAGCCGTACAGCAGCGCCTTGATCTCGCTGACCCACAGGTCCGGCACCTGGGCGAGGGCGTTGAAGCTCGCGAGGTACGCACCCGGCGTCCCGCCCTGCATGACGACGTTGAAGAAGTAGCCGCCGAGCACCCCGACGACGCTGACCAAACCGTTCAGCAGTACCGAAACCACGATCGCGGCGAGTACACGGGGCACGATCAGGCGCTGGATCGGGTTGACCCCGAGCACCTCCATCGCGTCGATCTCTTCGCGGATCTTGCGGGCGCCGATGTCGGCGCAGACCGCGCTGCCGCCCGCGCCCGCCACCAGCAACGCCGTGATCAGCGGACTCGCCTGCTGGATGATCGCGAGCGCGCTCGCCGCGCCGGTGAACGACTGCGCGCCGATCTGCTGGGTCAGCGACCCCAGTTGCAGCGCGATGACCGCGCCGAACGGGATCGCCACCAGCGCCGTCGGCAGGATGGTGACACTGGCGAAGAACCAGCACTGCTGAATCCACTCGCGGAACTGGAACGGGCGTTTGAAGATCGCGCGCAGGACCTCCCACGACAGCGTCGCGAGCCTGCCGACCTGGGTGAGCGCACCCATACCCGGGACGGACACCGTCGCTCCCACAGAACCTCCCAGTAGCCTGCCCCGAGTTCTACTCCACCTGTCAACGCCGGCGTTGCGTCAGCGGTGTTCACTCTGCTCTCGGCACCTCCACGCTAAAACTTGAGCGCGTGCGTCGCGGTCGCGCCGCCGTCGGCGACGAATTCCGCGCCCGTGCTGTACGAACTTTCGTCACTGGCCAGGAACAGCACGAGTTTCGCGATGTCTTCCGGCTGCCCGACACGGCCGAGCGCGACCTTCTTGCCCACCCACGACATGTCGACCTTCTGCCCGCCCGCCGCGGCCGCGACCATCGGGGTGTCGATCGCGCCCGGATGCACCGAGTTGACCCGGATGTTCTTCGCGCCGAGTTCGAGCGCCGCGACCTTGGTCATCCCGCGGATCGCGAACTTGCTGGCGGTGTAGGCGACGAGATAAGGCATCCCGGCGAGCCCTTCCACTGAGGACACGTTGACGATGGAGCCGCCCCCGGCCCCGGTCATCGGTTCAACGACCGAACGCATCCCGAGAAACGCCCCGATCTGGTTCACCCGGATGACGCGTTCGTAGTCGGCGAGCGTGGTCTTGCCCAGTTCCGAGAAATGCAGGATGCCCGCGTTGTTGACCAGCACCGTCGGCGGCCCGAACTCGGCGACCGTCCGCTCGGTCGCGGCGTCCCACCCGGCTTCGTCGCCGACGTCGAGATGCTGGTAGACGGCGGCTTCCCCGAGATCGGCGGCGAGTTTCTCGCCGTCGGGGTCGTTGATGTCGGCGATCACGACCTTCGCGCCCTCGGCGACGAACAGCCGCGCGGCCGCTTCGCCCTGGCCCCGGGCTCCCCCGGTGATCAGCGCGACCTTGCCCTCGAGCCTGCCCATCGTCATCTCCTCTGATTCACGGCAGCGACATGATTTCGGACGCGGAGAACATGCGTTCCGGGTCGCGGCCGGCGAAGTAGCCGCCCACGGTGGTCACGAGTTCGTCGGTGGTCCAGGTGCCGTTGACGGTGTCGAACCGCCGCTCCACCGACGGCGGCCGCATCAGCGCGACCATCCCGCCGTAGACGAGGAACACCTGGCCGTTGATGCGGTCGGACTCGGGTGCGCAGAGGAACGACACGAACGGCGCGACGTGGTCGACCGAAAGCGGGTCGGGCCCGTCGGGTGCCTCGGCGCCGAAGACGGCCTCGGTCATCGCGGTGCGGGCACGCGGGCAGATCGCGTTGGCACGGACGCCGTAACGGGAGAGCCCGCGCGCGGTGGAAACGGTCAGCGCGGCGATCCCGGCCTTGGCCGCGCCGTAGTTCGGCTGCCCGGGGGCGCCCAGCAGGAACGATTCGGAAGCGGTGTTGACCACGCGTCCGTACACCGGTGCTCCGTCTACTTTGGACTTGTCGCGCCAGTACGCCCCGGCGTTGCGGGAAAGCAGGAAATGCCCGCGCAGGTGGACGCCGAGTACGGTGTCCCATTCCTCGTCGGACATCGAGAACAGCATCCGGTCGTGCAGCACACCCGCGTTGTTGACCAGGACGTGCAGGCCGCCGAAGTGGTCGACGGCGGCGGTGAGCAGCGCGTCCGCCGTCGAGGACTCCGACACGTCGCCGGTGACCACGACGGCCTTGCCGCCTTCGGCCTCGATCTCGTCGGCCACGGTCCGAGCCGCGGCCGAGACGTCGTTGACCACCACCGACGCCCCGGCGGCGGCCAGAGCGAGCGCTTCCGCGCGGCCGAGTCCCGCGCCGGCTCCGGTGACGATGGCCGTCTTGCCGTCCAAGCTCACTCCAGGCCTCCTTGCCTCTCCGGACACACTAGAATCTGTTCTCGCTCTGCGCAAGAGCTAAGTAAACGGTGCTAACCATGTATGAGCAGGGCATTCTTAGGACAGCTCGCTACAGCTTGAGTAACACGTTCTACCTGATTTCGTGGAACTTCGGCCGCCGACAGGACCAACTCCTCGTCGTCGTCGAGATCGAAGACCTCGGGTGCGAAGCCGACACAGATCGCGTTCGCCTCGCAGAGCGAGCGATCGACGTCGATCTCCATATTCCCTCCTCGCCGTCACACCTGGTACAACTAGAACAGGTTCTACCCTACCGCCGCGAGCGGCCATGGCACCAGTAACGAGCACCGACGGCAGAGGTGACGGATGCGGATCGACTACACGCCGGAGCAGCGCGCACTGGCCGGGGAATTACGTGAGTACTTCGCCGGGCTGATGACCCCCGAGCGCCGCGAAGCCCTCGCCGGAGAAGGCGGGGAGTACGGCGACGGCTTGGTGTACAAGGAAATCGTCCGCGACCTCGGCAGCTCGGGCTGGCTCGCGCTCGGCTGGCCGCGCGAGTACGGCGGGCAGGCCCGGCCGATGCTCGACCAGCTCGTCTTCACCGACGAGGCGGCCGCCGCCGGGGTGCCCGTCCCGTTCCTCACGGTGCACACCGTCGGGCCGACGATCATGCGCTACGGCACCGAAGAACAGAAGGCGTTCTACTTGCCGAAAATCGCCGCCGGCGAGCTGCACTTCGCGATCGGCTACTCCGAGCCGGGCGCGGGCACCGACCTGGCGTCACTGCGCACCCGCGCGGTCCGCGACGGCGACGACTACGTGGTCAACGGCCAGAAGATGTGGACGAGCCTGATCGAGTACGCCGACTACGTCTGGCTGGCGGCCCGCACCGATCCCGACGCCCGCAAGCACCAGGGCCTCAGCATGCTGATCGTGCCGACGTCCGCGCCCGGGTTCTCCTGGACCAAGGTGCACACCGTCGCCGGGCCGGGCACGAGCGCGACCTACTACGACGACGTCCGCGTGCCGGTGACCTCCCGCGTCGCCGGGGAGAACGAGGGCTGGCCGCTCATCACCAACCAGCTCAACCACGAACGCGTCGCGCTGACCTCGGCCGCGCCGATCCGGACGTCGCTGCGCGACGTGCGGACCTGGGCGCAGACGACCAGACTCCCCGACGGCACCCGCGTCGTCGACCAGCCGTGGGTGCGGCTGCACCTGGCGCGGATCCATACGCACGCGGAGTACCTGAAGCTGCGGAACTGGCGGACCGCCTGGGCGGCCGCGAGCAGCGATCCCGGCCCGGCGGAGGCGTCGGCGACCAAGGTGTTCGGCACGGAGTTCGCGACCGAGGCGTACCGGCTGATGATGGAGATCCTCGGCGCGGGCGCCGTCGTCCGCGAAGGCTCCCCCGGCGCGTTGCTGCGCGGCCGGATCGAACGGCTTCACCGGTCTTCGCTGATCCTCACCTTCGGCGGCGGCACCAACGAGATCCAGCGGGACATGATCGCCGCGACCGCCCTCGGTCTGCCCGTCACGCGCTAGGAGGCATTGATGGACTTCACGCTCACCGAGGCGCAGACGGACCTCGCGTCGTTGACACGCCGGATCCTGACGGACAAGGTCACGCCGGAGGTCTTGGGACCGCATGGTTCCGGTGGCTTCGACGCTCCGCTGTGGAAGGCGCTGGCGCAGGCCGGAGTGGTCGACGCCGCACTCCCGCACACAGTCGGCGGTGGTGGTTTCGGGTTGCTGGAGCAGTGTTCGGTACTGGCCGAGATCGGTCGCGCGGTCGCCCCGGTGCCGTATCTGACGTCGGTCGTCATGGGCGCGGCCGCCGTCGCCGAGTTCGGGGACGGACGGCTGGCCGAACACTGGGTCGTCCCGGTACTGCGCGGCGAGCGGGTGCTCGCGGTGGCGCTGCCGGACTTCGGTGTGCCGTGCGGGTTCACCGCCGAGACCGACGGCGACGGCTGGCGGCTGACCGGCGCGCAGACCGCCGTGGCTTCGGGCGCGTTCGCACACGGGTTCCTCGTCGAGGCGGCCATCGACGGCGGGCGCCAGGTGTTCCTGCTCGAGCGGGACGCCGTGTCCGTCTCGACGCAGCGGACCGTCGACCACGCCGACGCCGCGCTCGTCGAACTCGTTCGCGCGAAGTCCGCGGTGTCGCTGGACGACGTGGGCGAATGGCTGCGGTCGCGCGGCACGATCGGCGTCTGCGCGCAGCAGCTCGGCGTCGTCGAGCGCGCGTTGGAACTCACGGCGGCGTACGCGCGGGAACGGAAGCAGTTCGGCCATCTCATCGGGAGTTTCCAGGCGGTGCGGCAACGGCTTGCCGACGCGTATGTCGACGTCGAGGCCGTGCGGCTGACGCTGTGGCAAGCCGCCTGGCTGCTGAGCGAAGGACTACCGGCGGCCGAAGAGGTCGCGACGGCGAAGTTCTGGGCGGCCGAGGCCGGGCACCGGGTCGCGCATACGGCCGTCCACGTCCACGGCGGTGTCGGCATCGACGTCGACCACACGCTGCACCGGTACTTCGTCGGGGCGAAACGGCTCGAATTCACGCTGGGCGGCGCGACCGCGCAGTTGCGCGGGCTCGGCGACCTGCTGGCCGCGGACCCGGCATGACCGCCACGGTCACGGAACTCCTGCTCGCGCGGGCGGAGGACCCGTCGACCGGGTTGTTGTCCGAGGACCGGCGCTGGTCCTGGGCCGAACACGTCCGGGCCTGCACCGGGTACGCGGCCGCGCTCGCCCGGATCCTGCGTCCCGGCGGGCATTTCGGGCTGCTGGCGGACAACGTCCCGGAGTTCTCGTTCCTGCTCGGCGGCGCGGCGCTCTCGGGGCACGTCCTGGTCGGCCTGAACCCGACGCGCCGGGGGGCGGCGCTCGCCCGCGACGTCGCGCTGGCCGACTGCGAGATCGTGTTCGCCGAGGAGCAGTACCTGCCGCTCCTCTCCGAAACCGGTGTCCCGGTCCTCCGGCTGAGTGATCTGGTGCCGTTGCGGGAGGCCGTCGTCCCGGTGGCCGCGAAACCCGACGACCTGCTGATGCTGATCTTCACCTCCGGCACCAGCGGCGATCCGAAGGCCGTCCGCTGCACGCACGGCAAGGTCGCCTTCCCCGGCGAGATGCTGGCCACCCGGTTCGGTCTGTCCACGGACGACACCGTGTACGTGTCGATGCCGATGTTCCACTCCAACGCCATCATGGCAGGCTGGTCGGTCGGGCTCGCCGCGGGCGCGGGGATCGCGATACGGCGGAGGTTTTCGGCCTCGGGCTTCCTTCCGGACGTCCGGAAGTTCGGCGCGACCTACGCCAACTACGTCGGCAAACCCCTGTCCTACGTGCTCAGCACACCCGCCCGGGACGATGACGCCGACAATCCGCTGAAACTGGTCTACGGCAACGAAGGCGCAGAGGCCGACCTCGCCGCGTTCGGCTCGCGCTTCGGCTGTCACGTGGTCGACGCGTTCGGTTCGACGGAGGGCGGCGTGAACTTCGGCCGGGACGCCACCACACCACCCGGCTCGCTCGGCCGCCTGCTCGACGGCGTCGCGATCCTCGATCCGGAGTCCGGAAAGCCTTGTCCCCCGGCGGAATTCGACGCCGCCGGCGGGCTGCTCAACGCCGCCGAGGCGGTCGGTGAACTGGTCAACACCGGCGGCCCCGGCTTCTTCGCCGGGTACTACGGCGATCCCGGCGCCGAGGCCGAGCGGATGCGCGACGGGATGTACCACACCGGCGACCTGGCCTACCTCGACGCGGACGGCTATTGCCACTTCGCCGGGCGGCTCGGCGACTGGCTCCGCGTCGACGGCGAGAACCTCGGCACCGCGCCGATCGAACGCGCGCTCGTCCGGCATCCCGCCGTCAGCGAAGCGGCCGTGTACGGGGTACCGGACCCGCGCGTGGGCGACCAGGTGATGGCCGCGCTGGTCTGCCGGACGCCGATCGACGCGGACGAGTTCACCGCTTTCGTGCTGGCACAGGGCGATCTCGGGCCGAAACAGCGGCCCCGGTTCGTGCGCATCGTCGAGGAACTGCTGCGGACGGCGACGCACAAAGTACTCAAACGAGAACTGGCCGCCGAGGGCACCGCCCACTCGTGGGAACCCGATTACCCCCGCGTTTAGTCCTCTGGTTGCGGTCCTTGCACGTGCAAGGACCGCAACCAGAGGACTAAACGCGATCCGGGCAGCCTGGCCCACTCGCGGTCACAGCGGAGCGCAACCGGACGATGCCTTGGAACGTCGTTCTCAGTGATGGACAGCCGTCACGAGAGAGGACAGCGATGACCACCGACGAGATCATCAGCTCGCTGGAACGCGCCTGGAACGCCGGTGACGGCGAGGCGTGGGCCGCGAACTTCGCCGAGGACGTGGACTTCGTCGACGTCGTCGGCCGCATCCAGCGCGGCCGCGCCACGATCGCCCGCGAAAGCCAGAAGATCTTCGACACCATCTACCGGGGCAGCAGGCTGGAGATCCGGCGGTTGTCGAGCCGCCCGCTCGGCGGCGGGTTCGACCTCGTGCACACCGAGACGGTGCTGTCCATCCCGGCGGGACCGCTCGCCGGGGAGCAACGCGCGGTGCAGACGCAGCTCATCGGTGGCGGGCGGGTCGTCGCGTTCCACAACACGATCCGGGGCGATATCGCGGCGTTCACCGGCCACGACGCGGATTTCGCCGCCCGCTCGCCCCAGGGTTGGGATTCCCGATCGGCGCCGCCTTCGGCAGACTGACGTCGTGACGCACCTGAGGGGGCATTGACTCTGGCCGCTCGTGATCAGCGTGCTCGCCCTCGGTGCTCCCCGGGCTCACATGGGGGCGTTGATCGGCCGTAACCGGCGCGGGCCGGTGTCCGGCCGCGAAGGCGGCGGGCCGAGCACCATCCGGGCGTTGGCGACGAACGCACCGTCCGGGGAGGCGAGGATCGGGTCGAGCGTCATCGAACGGACCTCGGGGTTGTCTTCGGCGAGCGCCGCGACACGCAGCACGATGTCCTGCAGCGCGGCCAGGTCCGCCGGTTCGTCGCCGCGGTAGCCGGTGAGCAGCGGCGACGTCCGCGGTTCCCGCAGCAGGGTCGCCGCGTCGACGTCGGTGAGCGGGACGGCACGGTAGGCCCGGTCCCCCAGCAACGTGCTGACCAGCCCGGAGAGGCCGAACGACACGAGCGTGCCGAACGACGGGTCGTCCTGGAGGCCGATCACGCACGAGATGCCCTTGGGCGCCATCCGCTGGACGTAGACCTCCTCGTCGCCGGAGATCTCCCGCAGGTCCGCGTACGCCCGGCGCACACTGTCCACAGAGGACAGATCGAGCCGGACCCCGGCCAGGTCCGGTCTGCCGCGCAGCCGCTCGTCGACGGCCTTGAGGGTGACCGGGAACCCGAGTTCCTCGGCCGTCTTCACCGCTTCGTCGGCCGAAGACACGACACGGAACGGGACCACATCGACGCCGTAGCAGCCCAGGAGCCGGACCACGTCGTCGTCGGAGAGCAAGGTCGTCTTGCCGCCCTCGGCGGACAGCAGTTCGTTGACGATCACCTGCGCCTGTTCGGCGTGCAGTCCCGCCGGGCGCACCAGATTGCCCTGCGGCCGCTGGCGCCAGGCGGCATAGCGCACGACTCGCGCGAGCGCGTTCACCGCGCGTTCGGGGCTGGGGTACGACGGGACCGAACCCCGCGTCGGCACGCCGTCCTCGGACAGCACGGCCAGTTCGTCCGGTACCCCCTCGACGGCGAGGAACGTCGACACGATCGGCTTGTTCCTGTCCATCTCCACGACAGCCTCGCGCAGGGCGCGGGCATAAGCGGTGCCGGGGATGGCGAGCGGCGGGACGAAGACCACGACCAGCGCGTCGGTGTCCGGCGAGTTGAGCGCCTCGCGCACGGCCGAGGCGAACTCCTCCGGGCCCGCCTGCGGTCCGACGTCGACCGGATCGGAGGCGAGCCGCAGGCCTTGCGCCCGCGCGGTGTCGGCGGCCAGCAGCCCGATGGCGCTGGAATTGCCCACGATCGCGATCCGCGGCCCGGCGGGCAGCGGCTGATGGGCGAAGACCAGCGCGGTGTCGAAGAGTTGCGCGAGCGTGTCGACACGGACGACACCCGCCTGCTCGAACAGCGCCTGAACGCTGGACTCGTCGACCTCCGCCGAGGTCGCGGCGAGCTGCGGGCGGACCGCGTGCCTGCCGGATTTCACCGCCACCACCGGTTTCGTCCGCGCCAGCCGCCGGGCGAGCCGCGCGAACTTGCGCGGGTTGCCGAACGATTCCAGGTACAGCAGCACGAGATCGGTCGCCGGATCGGTTTCCCAGTACTGCAGGAGGTCGTTGCCGGAGACGTCGGCGCGGTTACCGGCCGAGACGAAGGTCGAAAGCCCGAGGCCGCGGGATTCGGCGTCGGCGAGGATCGCGGTGCCGAGCGCGCCGGACTGGCAGAAGAAACCGGTGCGGCCGCGGGCGGGCAGGCGTGGGGCGAGCGTGGCGTTGAGCCGGACCGCGGCGTCGGTGTTGAGCACACCCAGCGCGTTCGGGCCGACCACGCGCATACCGTGCGCCCTGGCCTCCCCGACCAGCCGGAGCTCGGCGTGCAGCCCGTGCGGCCCGGCCTCGGCGAACCCGCCCGAGACGATCAGGAGCGTCTTGACCCCCTTGGCCAGCGCACCGTCCAAAACGGACTCGACGGCTTCGGCGGGCACGGCGACCAGCGCGAGGTCGACGTCCTCGGGAATGTCCACGACGGACGGATAGGCGCGCACGCCACGCACCGACTTGTGCTCCGGGTTGACCGGGTAGACCGTGCCCGCGAAGTCGGCGCTCAGCAGGTTGGTGAGGGCGACATACCCGATCTTCGTCGGATCGGTGGACGCGCCGATCACCGCGACCGACTTCGGATGCAGCAGGTTGTGCACGCTGCGCGCCTCGGCGGCCTGCTCGCGGGAGCGGGCCACCGCGAGGGACTCCTCGGTCGGATCGATGTCGAACTCCAGATGCAGCACGCCTTCTTCGATCTCGCGGCTGACCTGGTAACCCGCGTCGCGGAACACCCGGACCATCGCCGCGTTCTCGGCGAGCACCTCGGCGACGAACCGGCGCAGCCCGGATTCCGACGCGGCCGCCGCCAGATGCTCCAGCAGGATCGACCCGAGCCCGCGGCCCTGGTGGGCGTCGTCGACGACGAACGCGACCTCGGCCGACGGCCCGCGTTCGAGCCGCTCGTACCGGCCGACCGCCACGATGTCGTCACCCAGCAACGCCACGAAGGCGACCCTGTCGTGGTGGTCGACGACGGAGAACCGTTCGAGGTCCCGCTGCGGGATCCGCGGGTACGCGCCGAAGTACCGGAAATACCGGGTGCGTTCGGACAGCCTCCCGTGGAAGGCGACCAGACCGTCGGCGTCGCTGGGGATCACCGGGCGCAGGTGGACCGTGCCGCCGTCGGAAAGCAGGACGTCGGCCTCCCATTCGCGCGGGAAGTCGTAGGGGTCCCTGAGCCCGTCGGTCCTGGCGGCTCCGGTGTCCTCGGTGTCCTCGGTGCTCATGTCAGTCCCTCGGATCGTCCGGATCGAGACCGTGCAGCGGGAAGATCGCGCGGCGGGTGTCGCGGATGGCGATGTCGACCGGCTCGTCCGCCCCGTCCCCCCACGGGACGAAGGCGGTTTCGCGGTCGTCGGACATGCTGGACGGGATCTCGGCGGTCGGCGCCGCCCGGGAGATCGACGCGACCCAGTTCGGCGGCAGCGCCGTCGCCGGGTCGACGTCGCGGTCGAGCACGGTGGCGAGCAGATGCGTCCAGGAACGCGGCACCACCCGGATCAGCTGGTAGCCACCGCCGCCCACGGCCAGCCAGCGGCCGCCCGCGTGCGCCTCGGACAGCTCGCGCAACCTGCGGTAGACGGCGCGATGGCCGTCGACCGAAAGCGAGAGGTCGGCCAGCGGGTCCTCTTCGTGCGAATCGACCCCGCACTGCGTGACCAGGATCTGCGGCCGGAACTGTTCCAGCAGCGACGGCACCACGGCGTCGAACGCCCGCAGCCAGCCGCCGTCGCGGGTCCCGGGCGGCAACGGGAGGTTGACCGCGGTGCCCTCGGCGCCACCCTTGCCGATCTCCGCCGAATAGCCGGTGCCCGGCCACAACGTGAACGGGTGCTGGTGCAGCGACACGGTCAGCACCCTCGGGTCGTCGTAGAACGCGGCCTGCACCCCGTCACCGTGGTGCACGTCGGTGTCGACGTACGCGACGCGGTCGAAACCGTTGTCCAGCAGCCACGAGATCGCCACCGAACAGTCGTTGTAGACGCAGAACCCCGACGCCCTGTCCGGCATCGCGTGGTGCAGACCGCCGGCGATGTTCACCGCGCGGGTCGCCTCGCCCTCGGCGATCTTGCGCGCGGCCAGCAGGGTCGAGCCGACGACCAGCGCCGAGGCCTCGTGCATCCCGGTGAACACCGGGTTGTCCTCGGTGCCGAGCCCGTGCGCGAAATCGGCACCGGTCATCGGCGCCTGCCGGACCGCTTCGATGTACTCGCCGATATGGACACGGCGGAGTTCGTCGTCGCCCGCGGGACCGGGGACGAGCAGCTCGACCCCGTCGAGCACGCCGAGTTCGGTGGCCAGCCGGATGGTGAGTTCGAGCCGCACCGGGTTGAACGGATGCTCGCCGCCGAGGTCGTAACCCAGCAGCGAGGAGTCCCATACGACGGCCGGTGCTCGCATGGCACGGACTCTAGTGCCCGGAAGCGGCTCATGCCCCGTCCCGGACCGCGGCGGGTCAGCCGGGGAGGTCCCCGGTGGCCACCGGACGCTCCGGATCACGGGACCAGTGCGACCACGAACCCGCGTACAGCGCGACCGGCCCGGGATGGTCCGCGACCTCCAGCGCGAGGACGACGGACGAGGCGGTGACGCCCGATCCACAGTAGACACCGACGGCGGTCTCCGGTGTGACGCCGAGCCCTTCGAACCGCTCGGCCAGTTCGGAAGCGGCACGCCAGCGGCCGTCCTCGGCGAGGTGCCCGGAGAAGGGCGCGTTGACCGCGCCCGGGATGTGCCCGGCACGCGGGTCGATCGGCTCGGTCTCCCCGGCGTACCTCGGCGCGGCCCTGGCGTCGAAGAGCACCCCCTCCCTGGCGAGCGCGGCGGCCTCGGCCGCTTCCAGCACCGGCATGCCGCCCGGCGTCACGACGATGTCGCCTTCCTCGGGCGAGGGGATCTCGTCCGTGAGGGGGCGCTCCTCCTCGGCCCAGGCGGCGAACCCGCCGTCCAGCACGGCGACGTCGGTGTGCCCGGCCCAGCGCAGCAGCCACCAGGCCCGGGCCGCGACCGAACCGTCGGAGTCGTCGTAGACCACGACCGGGTGATTGGCGCGGACCCCGGCCGCCCGCAGGTGCCGCTGCAGTGTCCCCGGCTCCGGCAGCGGGTGACGGCCCCCCTCACCCGGCGCGCCGGCGAGCGCGGTGTCGAGATCGACGTACACCGCTCCCGGGAGATGTGCCTCACGGTAGGAATCGGCGCCGGGCGGGCCGGCGAGCCGCCAGCGGACGTCGAGAACTACGGAGCGTGCCGATTCCGGCCCGGAGAGCCGCGAGGCGAGCTCGCTGGTGGTGATCATGGGGCGCATGCGCCCATGATCTCGCTCTCCGCGTCTTCTTGCCCAGCTTGAGGGGACTTTTCCGGAGGAGGGGCTTGTTATCCCCACGCCTGCGTCGCTGTCGGTGCCAGCGACTACGATGAGCAACGCGGACGAAGGGGACAGCGTGAACGATCTCATCGACACCACCGAGATGTACTTGCGTACGATTTACGAGCTCGAAGAAGAGGGTGTCGTCCCGCTGCGGGCCCGGATCGCGGAACGGCTGCAGCAGAGCGGGCCGACCGTGAGCCAGACCGTCGCCAGGATGGAGCGTGACGGACTGGTCGTCGTCGCGGACGACAGGCACCTGCAGCTGACCGACCACGGTCGCGAGCTCGCGATCGCCGTGATGCGCAAGCACCGGCTGGCCGAGCGCCTCCTGGTCGACGTGATCGGCCTGGAATGGGAACACGTCCACAACGAGGCCTGCCGCTGGGAACACGTGATGAGCGAGGCCGTCGAGCGCAAGCTGGTCAAGCTCCTCGACCACCCCACCACGTCGCCCTACGGCAACCCGATCCCGGGGCTGGACAAGCTCGGCGACGGCGACCCCGCACCCCCGGCCGAGTCCGACCTGGTGCGGCTCGACGAGTTCGCCCGCACAGGTGGCGGCGAGGTCGAGATCCGGCGTATCGCCGAACACGTGCAGCTGGACGAGATGCTGATGACCGAACTCAAGTCGGTCGGCATCGTGCCGGGCAACCGGGTCAAGGTCGGCAAGGCGGCGCCCGGCGGGACCATCGAGGTCACCGGCGGTGACAACACGGCCCAGGTACCCGTTTCGGCACTGCACGCCGTGCTGGCGCAAGCCAGGTGAACGCCGCGTCCGACGCCGCGGGGACCTTTCGGACCCGCCACGGCCGGGCTCCGGCCGGGGTCTGGTCCGCACCCGGCCGGGTGAACCTGATCGGCGAGCACACCGACTACAACGGCGGGTTCGTGCTGCCGTTCGCCCTGCCGCACCGGCTCGCCGCCGCGGCGACGCCGCGCGAGGACGGCGTGCTGACGGTGGCCACCCTCGGCTCGGACGGCCGGGTCCAGGAATCGGGCCCGCTCACCATCGCCGGCCTGAGGCCGGGCGCGGTCGAGGGGTGGGCCGCGTACCCGGCGGGGGTCGCCTGGGTACTGCGGGACCAGGGTTTCGGCGGGGGCGCGGACGTGGTCATCGCGGGGGACGTGCCCTCGGGGGCGGGCCTGTCCTCCTCCCACGCACTCGAATGCGCCGTCGCGCTCGCGCTGCTGGGGCTCGCGGGCCGCACGCCGGGGACCGGCGGCGGTGCGCCGACCCTGCACGAGGTCGCCCGCTTCGTGCAGCGTTCGGAGAACGACTTCGTGGGCGCGCCGACCGGGCTGCTCGACCAGACCGCGTCCCTGTGCTGCACGGAATCGAACGTCCTGTTCCTCGACGTCCGCTCGGGCGAACTGGAGCAGGTGCCGTTCCCGCTGGAGGAATCGGGCGTCCGGATCCTGATCATCGACACCCGCACGAAGCACTCGCACGCCGAGGGTGGCTACGGCGAACGCCGCCGGGGCTGTGAGCGCGCCGCCGAACTGCTCGAAGTGAAGGCGCTGCGGGACATCGACGTCGACGGGCTGGACGCCGCCCTGGCCAAGCTGCCGGAGGACCTGGCGCCGCTGGTGCGGCACGTGGTGACCGAGAACCAGCGGGTGCTCGACACCGTGGATCTCCTGCGGGCCGGGCGGATCACCGAGATCGGCCCGCAGCTCGACGCGTCCCACGTCAGCATGCGCGACGACTACCGGATCTCGACCCGTGAACTCGACCTCGCCGTCGATTCGGCCCGAGAGGCCGGTGCGCTCGGCGCGCGGATGACCGGCGGCGGTTTCGGCGGCTCGGCGATCGCACTCGTCCGCGAGTCCGATGTGGACACTGTCGGGCGGGCCGTGAAGGCCGCGTACGAGGCGGCGGATCTGCGTCACCCCAGGCTGTTCACGGCGGTGCCTTCGCGCGGCGCGGGCCGCGACGAGCTGTAAGACCCCCGGGTGGGTCCCGTGCCCGGGAGCGAGGACACTGGGCCACGACCGCATCCGCAGCAGAAAGGCGCGAACGTGACCGACGAACCGACCAAGACCCTGAAGCTGATGGTGACGGGCGGAGCCGGTTATGTGGGCAGCGTCTGCGCGGCCCGCCTCGTCGAGGCCGGGCACGACGTCACCGTGGTCGACGACCTTTCCACCGGGCACGCCGACGCGGTGCATCCGGACGCCACCTTCATCGAAGGCGACGCCGCCGAGGTCGCCCGGCGCGTGCTCGGCGACGGTTTCGACGGTGTCCTCCACTTCGCCGCCAAGTCTCTGGTCGGCGAGTCGATGACGGATCCGGCGAAGTACTGGGAAGGCAATGTCCTGACGTCGCTGCGCCTGCTGGAGGCGATGCGCGATCACGGCACGAAGCGGCTGGTGTTCTCTTCCACCGCGGCCACCTACGGCGAGCCCGAGTCCTCCCCCATCCCGGAGAGCGCCCCGACTCGGCCGACGAACACCTACGGCGCGACGAAGCTGGCGATCGACCACGCGATCACGTCGTTCTCGCGTGCCCACGGCATCGCCGCCGTCAGCCTGCGCTACTTCAACGTCGCCGGCGCCTACGGCGTCTTCGGCGAGCGGCACACCACGGAAACCCACTTGATCCCCCTCGTCCTCCAGGTCGCCACCGGGGACCGCGAGCGGATCCAGATCTTCGGTGACGACTATCCGACCGCCGACGGCACCGCCGTCCGCGACTACATCCACGTGGTCGACCTCGCCGACGCGCACCTGCTGGCACTGCGCCACGCGGCCGACGGCGAGCACCGCGTCTACAACCTGGGCAGCGGCACCGGTTTCTCGGTCCTCGAAGTGATCGAGGCGTGCCGCCGCACCACCGGTCACGAGATCCCCACCGCGGTCGCGCCGCGCCGGGTGGGCGACCCGTCGGTACTGGTGGCCTCCAGTGAGCGTGCGGGCGGCGAACTCGGCTGGAAACCCGAGCGCACCGATCTCGACGGCATCGTGTCCGACGCCTGGGAGTTCACGAGGTCCCGCCAGGCAACCCGAGGCTGATCTCCGGCGTTCCCTCGGCTCGCTGCCGAAGGACCAGTCCGGCCACTTCGGACGGCGGCACCATCGCGTCCAGCGCCGACGTCAGCAGCTTCGTCAGCCCGTGCTCGGGGTCGGCTCGACCGGCCCTGGCCAAGGCCATCCCGGTGACCGTCATGTCGCCGCGGACGTACGCGGCGTGTGCCTTCAGTGCCAGCGCCTCGGCGACCTCGGGTTCGGGCAGTTCCCTCGCCAGGGTGAGCCAGAGGTCTTCCGCCGCCTGGGCGAGCGGAGACTCCGCGGGGGCGGCGCTGAGCATGCACGCGCCCCGGACCTCGACGAGGGAAAGTGCCCAGGCCAGCCGGACGGCCCGGTCGTCGGTGATCGTCAGGTCACCCTCCGCGGTGCGGGCGAGCGCGGCGTTCACCTCGGCGATTCCGGCTTCGACGACGTCCCTTTCCCGCCAAGGCGGCTCGGCCATCCTGGTGAGGAGATCGGCGCGCCTGGCGAGTGTCCCCGGCGGGGCGGGATCGAAAAGCCGTTCGAGTTCGTCCCGGCTCTCGCGGGTGATCTGCCCGGCGCCGGTGACGATCGCGGCGACCACCGAGTCACGGGGGTCGGGCAGGACACCACCGCAGGTCTTGTCGCGATAGCAGCCCCAGTGCTCGCCCGCGGCGACACGAGGCACCCACAGCGGGTGCAGCAGCGGGATCTCGTACTCGGCCAGTGAGTTTTCCAGGCGCCGGACGAAGCGGCGGCGCGGCGGCCTGCCCGCGGGGTTCGCGGAACCGCCGCCGACGACCGCGACGGCGGCGCCGGTGTGGCCGGTCATGGCCAGCCTGCGCGCGAGGTCGCGCGCCTGGTCGTGTTCGAGGCCCGGCGGCGGGATGTCGACGCGCAGGAGGAAGCCTTGCTCGTCGCGGTCCGGGCCGCGCACGCCGAAGACGACGACGGAGTTCTCGGGATGGAACCCGAGGAGGTACGGGATCGCGGCGAGCAGGTCCGCCGGATCCTTCAGATCGACCTTGGGCTTGCCGGTCGGGGTGGAGGTGGTCATGCCCCCACCCTGCGGCGGGAATGGGGCCGCCGGGTGGGGGCGGGACACATCTGTGGACAACCGGGGGCGTTGTGGACAACCCCGCGGCGGTCCCGGCCGCGCGGGCCGGATCCTGTCGGTGGGGTGGTCTAGAGTGCCCCGCCTCTCAGGGTCAGCCGCAGTGCTCGAACGGGCTTTCGTAGGCGTTCGATCCGACCGAGCCGCCCCATTTGACGCAGGTCGAGGCGGCGGTCTTCTTCACCGGGCCGGCGTAGTAGGTGAAGCTGCCCGAGTCGGTCGTCCGGGCCGCGCCCTGGACTTCGAGGAACGTCGACACCGGCGACGCGGTACCGAGCGAAACGGCCTTCAGCGTGGTCGCGCAGTTGGCCTTGGTCGAGGCGTTGTAGAGCAGGTACGCCGTGCCCGATCCCCCGGCGAGCGCCTGCGAGTCGACCACCGAGAACCCGCTGCCGCACACCTCGGTGGCCTCGTAGGGGTTGCCGCCGCAGGAGTTCTTGCTCGTGAAGTTCGTGTGGGCGTAGTACGGCACAGCGACGCCGTTCAGCTTCGCCTTCTGCGCCACGCCGTTGAGCCGCTCTTCGAAGTGCAGGTGCGGGCCGGAGACCCCACCGGTCGCCCCGGCGGTGCCGAGCTGCTTGCCGAGACCGACGGCCTGGCCGACCGAGACCGACTGGGTCGAAAGGTGGGCATAGCGGGTGCTCCAGCCGCCGCCGTGGTCGACCTCGACCCAGCGTCCGTAGCTCGTGCTGCCTTCGTTGGCGACGCGGGTGACGGTGCCGCCGGCCGCGGCCAGCACCGGCATCCCGGTGATCCCCGACTTCTGGAAGTCGACCGAGTTCGCCGGGCTGTG
The DNA here is from genome assembly GCA_049998115.1 of Amycolatopsis sp. cmx-4-19. GTDB lineage: Bacteria > Actinomycetota > Actinomycetes > Mycobacteriales > Pseudonocardiaceae > Amycolatopsis. The sequence continues at coordinate 217,067 of JAEBEO010000010.1, forward strand.
GCCGCTGAAGGTCGCGGCCGTGACCGTCACGCCGCATTTGAACGGGACCTGGAAGTTCGGGGCGGCCGAGGCCTGCGTCGTCCCGGCGAGGGTCAGCCCGAGCGCGGGAAGGACGGTGGCGGCGGCAAGCACTGCGAAGCGGCGCAACCTGGACATGGAGACCTCCATGAGGTGGGGAGCCGGACGTGCCGAAGCCAAGCCGGGAGAAATACATTTTCCCTACAAGGCCGTGGTCGGGTCGGCGTTTTCCGGCCGAAACGCCGAATGCCACGTCCGGGACCGGACGTGGCATTCGGGGCGGAGCGAAGGGGTGACTCAGCCGAAGGCGGCACGCAGCGCGGGCTTCCCGCCCGCCACCGGCAGCACCAGCGACGTCCGGTTCAGCTCGACCGAGAGTCCCGCGCCGGGCTTGGGCCGGAGCGTGTAGTCGTGGTCGCTGGAGGCGACCAGGAACTCGATCTTGTGCCCGGCCGCGAGCAGGTAGTCCTTCGCGACCAGTTCGACGTCGATCTGGTACTTCTCACCGGGGGTGATCGCGTCGGTGCGCGCCGGGTCGCGCCGGTTCTGCGGGTCGGTCCAGCCGCGGGTGATCACCTTCGCCGTACCGTCCGGGGCACGGTCGACGAGCACGGCCGTCACGTTCGCGGCGGGCTTGTCGAAGGACACCGAAAGGCTGGTCTTCGCGGTGCCGGAGAGGCGTACGGCCTGCTTCGCGGCGGTGGTCGAGTACAGCAGCCGGTTGCCCGAAGAAGCGGCGTTCGCCAGCTGCTCGACGGTCTTGCTCGCGTCGTCGGCCAGCTTCTCGACGGCAGGCTTGCCGGGGACGGCGTTCCGCGAGTCGAGCGTGCCCTTCGACGAACCGCCGGGCCACGGGTAGAGCTTGACGTCCTGGGTGCCGGGCAGCGGCCACTCCGGCTCGTCCACCCACGACTTGTCCTCGCGCTGGATGGTGGCCTTCGGCTCACGCTCGATGCCGTTGTCGATGTCGTAGAGGTAGTGCGACATCCACTTGTTCAGCGTGGCGAGCCAGACGTCGCGGCGGAGGCTGTACGGGTCGGCGTGCCCGGACTGGTGCAGCCAGATCTTGTGCTCGACACCGTGCTGCTTCAGCGCTTCGTACCAGCGCGTGCCCTGGTCGGTCTTGACGTTCCAGTCGTTGAGACCGTGCACCACGAGCACCGAGGCCCGCACCTTGCGCACGTCGTTGCGGTAGTTCCGCACGTCCCAGAACGGGCTGTAGTCGCCGGTCACCCGGTCCTGGTCGACGGCGATGCCGTCGATCAGCGGACGGCAGACGGCACGGTCCTGACGCGTGTAGACGTAGTCGGCGAGCACGTCGGCGTCCTCGCCCTGGAAACCGCCGGCCGCGACGACGGCGCCGTCGTTGCGGTAGTAGTCGTACCAGCTGGAGATCGCCGCGATCGGGACGATCGTCTCCAGTCCCGCCACGCCGGTGCTGGCCACCGCGTTGGGCAGCGTCCCGTTGTAGGAGACGCCGGTCATACCGGTCTTGCCGGTGCTCCAGTCCGCGACCGCGGCCTTGCCCGCCGCGTCCCGCGCCGGCGCGCGGCCGTTCAGCCAGTCCACAATGGACTTCGCACCGATGGTCTCGTTGACGTCGCCGGTGCTGGGGCAGCCGGTGGACTGGCCGCTGCCGAGCGATTCGCCGTACACCACCGCGAAGCCGCGGGCGGTGAAGTAGTCCTGGTAGCGCCAGCTGATCGGCGCCGCGTTCGGGCCGACGGTCCTGGTCGCGATCCGCGGGCCCGCGGGGGCGCGCTTCGCCCCGGGCACGTACAGCTCGACGTCGACGTTGTGGTTCGCGACGTCGTTGCCGCCCGCGTAGTACGGGCTGGCCTGATAGACGACCGGGACCTTCATCCCCTGCTGCGTCGCGCGGGGGCGCACCACCTCGGCGTGCACGAGGTCGTCCTTGCCGTCGCCGTCGCTGTCGACGGGCGCGGTGACCCAGACGTTCTCCCGGATGACGTCCGCCGGGTCGAACACCGGCTGGGCCTGGCCGTCCTTGAAGACCGGTGCCGGTGGCGCGTCGGCCTGCGCGGGCAGGGCCGTCGCCGGCAGGACCAGGACGGCGGTGAACAGAGCGGCGAGTCTGGCGACTCTCACGTGACCCCCAAAGCCGGGTGGGCGAGGACCCAGCTGAGGTTTCCGGCCACCCGAACAGGTGTCAAGAGACTAACGTCGGGGGCATGCCGAGCACCGTGGAAGCACCGATCGTCGCCGTCACCGTCTACCCGCACAACGCCCGGATCGTGAGAAGGGCTTCGGCGCGCCTTGACGGTGAAACGCGCTTCGCGTTCGCGGGGCTGCCGTGGAACCTGGACTCGGATTCGGTGCGTGTCACCGGTTCCGGCCCGGCGGTCATCGCGGGGGTCGACGTCGTCGTCGAGCGCCACGCCGTCCCCGCCGACGCCGCCCTGCGTGCCCTGGTCGCGAAGCGGTACGCGGACCAGGCCGTGGTCGACGAGGTCGCGGACGCCGTCGCCGCGGAGACCACGAAGGTCGACCTGCTCACCGGGGTGGCGAAGCGGAGTGGCGGCAGCTTCGCGAAGGCTCTCGCGGCGGGCACGGCGGAACCCGCCCGCGTCGCGGAGGTCACCGACGCCCTCGGCGCGCAACTGGCCGAGGCACTGGGCAGGAAACGCGGACTCGCGATCCGGCTCGCCCGGCTCCGCGACGACCTCGGCGCGCTGGACCGGGAGATCCAGGCGAAGCAGGGGATGTCCGAAGTGGACAGCGCGACGGTCACGGTCGAACTCGAAAGCGAAGAGGACGGCGCGGAGATCGGGCTCGAACTGTCCTATCTGGTCGCGGACGCGAGCTGGGAACCGGGCTACGACGTCCGTGTCCGCGGCGAAGACGTCACCGTGACCTGGTACGGGCAGATCACCCAGCACACCGGTGAGGACTGGCCCGAATGCGAGCTGGCCCTTTCGACCGCGCGCCCGGCGAACACGGTCGTGGTGCCGGAACTCGAACCGTGGTTCCTCGACCGCGTCCGTCCGCCGGTCCCGATGGCGCGGGCGGCGTACGGCGGCGCTTCGCCCGCGGGCGGCGGGATCCCGGAAGCGGTGATGGACAGCTACCAGGCACCCGCGCCCGCGATGGCGTCGCGGACCGCCACCGCCGAACAGGGCACCACCGCCGTCACCTACCGGCCCGGCCGCCCGGTCGCGGTGCCGTCCGGCGCGCACGGTCATCGCACGACCTTGGCGCAGCTGGATCTGACGGCGAAACTGGGTTACCTCACCGCTCCGGCGCACTCGACGGAGGCGTACCTGCGGGCGACGGTGGTCAACACGTCGGAGCACACGCTGCGTCCGGGCAAGGCTTCGGTGTTCCACGAGACGGAATTCGTCGGCACCACGCGGCTCGACGTCTGGGCGCCGGGCGAGGAACTCGAACTCGCCCTCGGTGTGGACGACCGGATCCGGGTCGACCGGGAGCTCTCGCACCGCTCGGCGAGCAAGGCGACGCTGTCCGGAGTGCGCAAACGGGAGGCCGCGTACCACACCACCATCATCAACCACAGCCCGCGCGAAGCCGTCGTGACCGTGCTGGACCAGGCGCCGGTCTCGCGGGACGAAGCGATCAAGGTCCACGAAGTGCGTACCGTGCCGGAGCCGGTGGAGCGGACGGAGCTGGGCGAGATCACCTGGCGGCTGACGCTCGCTCCGGGCGCGAAGGGCGTCGTGACGCTCGGGTACCGGGTGGACGTCGCGAAGGGTGTGGAGCTTGCAGGGTGGCGCGAGTAGCCGGGCCGTCCCGACCACGCTGTCGGGCGGCGAGAGCTCAAAGCAGGCCGCGGCGGCGTGCGGCGACGACGGCGTCGCGGCGGTGGTGGTTGACCCCGAGCTTCCGGTAGATGCCGCGAAGGTGGGTCTTGACCGTGTTCACCGAGACGTACAGCGAATCGGCGATCTGTTCCGTGGTGCGCATCGACGGCAGCTCGGTGAGGAGTTCCAGCTCGCGTGAGGTGAGCGGGTCGACCGGGGTCGCGGGCCGGGCGGGGAGCGCCTGCTGGGGTGCCGCGAGGTCGAGCGCGCGGGTGACGGCGTCGTGCGCCCGGTTCTGTTCGCCGGCTTGGTCGGCGAGAACGGCTTCAAGGAGCCAGCTCCCGCGGTTCGACAGATCGTCATCGTGGACGAGGACCGCCCAGACGACCGTCACGCACAGGCCGATCACAAGCATCGACCACAACGGATGCGCCGAGAGGAACACCAAATGAGTGCTACTTTCCCGGCACCGCGGTCCTGATCACCAGGTTCACCACCCCGCTGGGCACCGGTGAGGTCGTCGACTTCCTGCGCCCGGTACTCGGATCGGGCGACACCTCCCGCCACCGCCTGATCCGGATGATCCGCTGCGTATGCGGGAGTATCGAGTTCTCCGTGGACGTCGTCCCGCGCTTCGACTACGCGCGCACCGACGAGTCCGGCTCGCGACCACGTCCACGACCAGATCTGGGAACACGGCTGGAATCCGCTCAACAGGCTTTCGTCCAGCGCTACGGTTCGGGCTCGCTCGACGCGTCACTCCTGCGCATAGCCGACGTCGGCTTCATCACCCCGCACGACCCCAGCTGGCAGGCGACCCTGGAGGGCATCGAGAACGCGCTCGTCACCGACAGCCTCGTCTACCGCTACGACCCGAGCGTCTCTCCCGACGGTCTTCGGGGGAACGAGGGCACCTTCTCGCTCTGCACCTTCGGCTACGTCACGGCCCTCGCCCGCGCCGGCCATCCGGAGAAGGCCCGGCTCGTGTTCGAGAAGTTGCTGACCTACGCCAACCACGTCGGCCTGTACGCCGAGGAGATCGGCCCGACCGGGGAACAACAGCTCGGCAACTTCCCGCAGGCGTTCACCCTCGACGACGCCATCGGCTGAACAGCGAAGGGCCGTTCCCGGGCGAATGCCCCGGAACGGCCCTTCGTCAGCGGATCAGCCCTGCGAGATGTAGGCCTCCAGCTGTTCCTGGCTCTTCTCCAGCTCTTCCATTCGTGTCTTCACGACGTCGCCGATGCTCACGATCCCCGCGAGTCCGCCGTCCACCACGACCGGCACGTGCCGGATGCGGCGTTCGGTCATCAGCACGGACAGCTGGTCCACCGAATCCTCGGGCGTGCAGCTGGCGACCATCTTCGTCATGATCGCGGACACCGATCCGTCGAGCAGCTGGGGCCCGCGCTCGTTGAGTCGGCGCACCACGTCCCGTTCGGAGACGATCCCGACGATCCCGCCCTCGTCGTCGACGACCACCAAGGCTCCGACGTTGTGTTTCGCGAGTCTCTCGAGCAGTTCGCTGACGTTCGTCTCCGGCGAGACGGTCGCGACGGCCGCCCCCTTGTTCCGCAACAGATCGGAAATCCGCATACGCGCTCCTCCCGGATGGGTGACCAGAGTCACTCCAGGTTATGGCCTGACCGCCACGGGCGAAAGTCCGGAGAGTCCGATTCGATGCCCAGCCTGGTCGCGAGCGCGTCGTAGGCCTCGATGATCCCGGCGCCGTACGGGTCGTCACCGAGCGCGCCGAGTGTGCCCCGCCCGAGTGCCCATTGGGCCTTCGCGGCCTCGTGTTCACCGAGTTTGCGGTAATCCTCGGCGAGGTTCAGGTGCAGCGACGGGTAGAACCCGCGTACGGCCAGGGTCGCGTGGTACTCCTGGGCGCGTTCGTCGGTGAGCGAATCGGCCGCGGCGAGCGCGCGGAGATCCCAGGCGAGTTCGTCGGCCGGGTCGTCGCAGACGTCGGCCAGGTAATGCGCGAGCGCGCATCGGTGCAGCGGGTCACCGTCCTCGCCGATCCGCTCCCACAGCGCGGCGAACCTCTCGCGCGCACCCACCCGGTCGCCGGAGATGTGCTGCTGGAGGCCGGCGTTGATCTCGGCCATCACGTCGTCGGTCATTTCACCTCGGAGGTCGGGGCGGCCCAGGTGTTGCACGACGACGTCGCCTTGCCGGAGAACCCGGCCTTCGCCCATTTCAGCTGGTTACGACGGCTGCCGTGGGTGTCGCTGTCGTCGGTGCGGCCGTAGTCGGCGAGCGCCGCGTTGGCCAGCGAGTTGCTGATCGAACCGCGGCCCGCCGCGGCCGCGATGGCGAGCGCGCCGAAGCAGTTGGCCTGCAGTTCGATGCGGCGGACCAGTTCCTTGTCCGCCGGGCTGTCCTCGTCCGGCGACGACATCTTCTCCGTGGCCGCCGACAGGATCCCGCTGGACCGCTGGACGTGGTGCCCGTACTCGTGGGCCATCGTCGCGAGGTGCCGGGACCGTTCGAGACCGGCGTCGCTCAGCATCCACTCTGTCGGCGCGTAGATCGTGGTGTCGCCGCCGCAGTAGTAGGCGACGGCTTCGTTCTCGCTCGGCGCCTTCCCACAGGCGCTGGATTCGGGCAGGGTCACCTGCACGGTCGCCGTCAAATTCGGCTCGTTCGCCTGCTCCAGCGCCGGTTTCCACGCGTCGGACAGACACGACGCGAAGGTCTTGTAGTACGTCTCCAGCTTCGTCGGGTCACGGCTGATCGGCGGCAGGCGGCAGGTGACCGCGCCGAGCGTGACGCCTTCGGCCAGCAGCGGGTTCGTCTCGAGTTCCCGGACCTCCTTGGCCGCCGGTTTCTTCGTCCCGGCGGGTGCCTTGGCGCCTTCGGAGGTGCGCGGGCCCGGTACGGCGAGAGCCTGTCCGTCGATCATCCGCGGTCCGCCGGCGATCGCCATCCCGGCGGTGGTCAGCACCGCGACGAGGAGCACGCCGACCACGGCGGAACCCCCGTTGCGGGGCCGCTGGGGACGAGACCGCCCGAGAGGTGCCGGGTAGTAGGAGGTCTCCGGCGGACGGGCCACCGCGGGCGGCGGAAAGGGCGCGGGCGGTCTGGGTACCTCGTCGGTGCCGGTCATGGTCTCCCCCAAGCGTGCGAGCCCCCAGCATACGGAGGAGAAGCAGGTCAGGCGAAGACGCGCACCGAAACACCGCACCTGGTGGCGCCGGGGCGGGCACCCCGGCGAGACTGTCAACATGAGTGACGAGGACCCGTACCTGTGGCTGGAAGACGTGACCGGCGACGATGCGCTGGACTGGGTGCGAGCCCGCAACGCCGAGGCTTTGGTGGAACTGTCCACCGGCGACCGATTCGCCGCGATCCGTGACGAGGTCCGCGAAGTCCTCGACGCGGACGATCGGATCCCGTACGTCCGGCGCCGCGGCGAGTATCTGTACAACTTCTGGCAGGACTCGGCCAACCCGCGCGGCCTGTGGCGCCGCACCACATTGGAGCAGTACCGGCTCGACGCCCCCGAGTGGGAGATCCTGCTCGACGTCGACGCGCTGGCCGAGGCCGACGGCGAGAACTGGGTATGGCAGGGCGCGGCCGTGCTGCGGCCGGGCTACCAGGTCGCGCTGGTCGAATTGTCGCGCGGCGGTGCCGACGCGACCGTCGTCCGCGAGTACGACCTCGTGGGGCTCAGGTTCGTCGACGACGGGTTCTTCGTGCCCGAGGCCAAGACCCGGATCGGCTGGATCGACCGTGACCGCGTCTACATCGGCACCGACTTCGGCACCGGGACGCTGACGAACTCGGGTTACCCGCGGCTGGCCAAGGAATGGCGCCGCGGCACCCCGCTCGAAGAGGCGACGGTGGTTTTCGAGGGCAAGCCGGACGACGTCTCGGTGTCCGCCCACCATGACCCGACCGAGGGATACGAACGCGACTTCGTCTACCGATCGATAGATTTCTATCGCACCGAGCGCTACCTCCGGACGCCCGGCGGGCTCGAACGCATCGAGGTCCCCGAAGACGCGCAGACGTCCTCGCATCGCGAGTGGCTGCTGATCCGGCTCCGCTCGGATTGGACCGTGGACGGCACCACCTACCCGACCGGCACCCTGCTCGCCTCCGGGTTCGACGCCTTCATGGCGGGTGAGCGCACCTTCACGACGCTCTTCACCCCCGACGCGCACACGTCGCTGGAGTACTGGGCGTGGACGCACAACCACCTGCTGCTCTCGACGCTGTCCGACGTCCACACGGAACTGCGCGTACTCACTCCGGGCGACGGCTGGTCCTCCCAGCCGCTCGCCGGCGCGCCGGAACTGGGCACGGCGGAGATCACCGGCACCGACCCCGACGTCAGCGATGAGTACCTGCTCGACTCCAGCGGCTACACCCAGCCGTCGACGTTGAGCTACGGACACGTCGGCGGCGACGTCGAGGTGCTCAAACGCGCACCGTCCTTCTTCGACAGCGAGGGCATGACGGTCTCGCAGTACTTCGCGACGTCGGAGGACGGCACGAAGATCCCGTACTTCGTCGTACGTCCCTCCGGCGCCGAAGGCGGGCCGACGCTGCTGACCGGCTACGGCGGCTTCGAGGTCTCGCTGACCCCCGGCTACAGCGGCGTGATCGGCCGCGGCTGGCTTTCGCGCGGCGGGACCTACGTCGTGGCGAACATCCGCGGTGGTGGCGAATACGGGCCGGGCTGGCACACCTCGGTCACCAAGGCCAAACGGTACAAGGTCTACGAGGACTTCTCCGCGGTCGCCGCCGACCTCCTCGAACGCGGCATCGCCGAACCGGGACGCCTCGGCATCCAGGGCGGCAGCAACGGCGGGCTGCTGATGGGTGTCATGCTGACGAGGTACCCGCACCTGTTCGGCGCGATCGTGAGCCAGGTGCCGCTGCTGGACATGAAGCGGTACCACAAACTCCTCGCGGGGGCGTCGTGGATGGCCGAGTACGGCGACCCGGACGACCCGATGGAATGGGACTACATCCGGCAGTACTCGCCGTACCAGAACGTCCACAGTGGACGCGACTACCCGCCGGTCCTGTTCGTCACCTCCACCCGGGACGACCGCGTGCATCCCGCGCACGCGCGCAAAATGGTCGCGCGGATGCTGGAGCAGGGGCACAACGTCCGGTACCACGAGAACATCGAGGGCGGGCACGGCGCCGCCGCGGACAACGAGCAGCTGGCGTTCAAATGGGCGTTGATGCTCGAATTCCTGTGGGAGAAGCTCGCCTGACGGGTCGGGAGAGGGTCTTGCGTCCTGAAAGACCCTCTCCCGGCACTCGGCTCAGGCGGTCACCCTCGCCAGCACCACCCCGCCCACGATGAGCCCCATCGCGGCGAACCGCCCGAAGCTCATCGGATCCTTGTGGACCACGACGCCGAACACGATCGCGCCCACCGCGCCGATCCCGGTGAACACGGCGTACGCGGTACCCACCGGAAGCGAGTCCATCGCCTTGGACAGCAGGTAGACCGCGGCCACGCCGAGTACGAAGCAGAGCACGGTCGGCCAGAGCCGGGTGAAGTTCTCCGTCGGCTTGATGCTCTGCGACCAGGCGACCTCGACGACCCCCGCCAGGAGCAGGATTCCCCAGCCCATCAGGCCGCCGTTCCGGTCGAGGCCAGTGTCTCCGCCGCCAGCAGCGCCGTTTCCCGCGACGCGGCGCGGTCGGCGTCGCGCGGGCTCAGCCGCGGGTCGACGAGCGCGTTCGTCAGTTCGGCGTGCAGGAACGTGACGTCGTGGACGTCGTAGTGCCCGGCGAAGAAGTCCCGCAGGTAGCGCTCGTGATGGTCGACAGGCTCGCGCGGCGTCCCCGGCAGGTAGGTGCCACCTCGCGCCCCTGCGACGACGAAGGCCTTGCCCGCCAACGACATCTTCGGGAACGTCACCTGGTCGATCCACAGCTTGAGGCTCGCGGGGATCGAGAAGTTGTACATCGGCGCCCCGATCAGCACCACGTCGGCGGCGAGCAGTTCGGCCAGCAGCGGCTCGACGACGACCCAAGCCGCACGCTGTGCGGGCGTCTCGACCACCGACGCGTAGTCGGCCGGATCGGTGATTTCGGCGGTGAGGACGGCGTCGCAGATCTCGGTCCACGCCTGGCCGATCGCCGGCACCGGCTCGGCGGCCACGTCGCGGTAGGTGTAGCTCGCGCCGGGGTGCGCGGCACGCCAGGCCTCGGCGTAGCGAGCACTCAGCTCGCGGGAGAACGACGCGCTGCGGGCGCTGGAGTCGAGGTGGAGAAGGTGGCTCATCGGGCCTCCCGGACCAGGAAGTGGACACGTCGTCCACTTACTTCGACGAGTACAAGTGGACGACGCGTCCGGATATTCCCTAGGCTGCGGACATGCCTTCAGACGATTTGCTCGCGAATGGACCGGGACGGGAACGGTCGGACGCCGCCCGCAACCGCGCGAAGATCCTGAAGGCCGCCGAAGGGCTCTTCGCCGCACGTCCGGCCGCCGACGTCACCATGGAGGACATCGCCAAGGCGGCCGGGGTCGGCCGGGCCACGCTGTACCGCCGCTACCCGGACCGCTCGGCGATCGCCGTCGCCCTGCTGGACGAACACGAGCGGGAACTGCAGGAGCGACTGCTCACCGGCCCTCCCCCGCTGGGGCCCGGTGCGCCGCCCGCCGAGCGGCTGGCCGCGTTCTACGCGGCGATGACCGGCCTGCTCACCCGGCACGTCCATCTCGTGCTCGGGACCGAAGTGGGGCATTCACGCTTCACCACCGGCCCGTATCGGCTGTGGCGCACGCACGTCCGCCATCTCGCCGAACAGGCGGGCACGAAGGACCCCGACGCGCTCGCCGACATCCTGCTGGCGCCGCTCGCGCCCGAGGTCTTCCGCTACCAGACCGGCGAACTCGGCCTGAGCCCCGAACGGATCACCGACGCACTGGGCGAACAGGCGCGGCGGGCGTTGGCCTGATCAGCCCGCGAGGCCGTCGACGACCACCTTCATCACGGCCTGCCAGTGTTCACGCTGGGTGGCACGCTCTTCCGGACCGGTGAGCCGCTCCTGATGGAAGACGACGGTCGTCTTGCCCGGCCCGGCGGGCCGCAGTGCCACCTGGACCGTGCTCTCGTGGTCCCAGTCCCTCGGCCGCCAGGTGAGGCGGATCTTCTCGCGTTCGCGGTAGCCGCGGATCTCGCCGACGACGCCGTCGGCCGTCTCGTACGGCGCGCCCTTCTCCTGTTCCAGCCGCACCTCGCCCAGCCAAGCGGTCAGACCCGGGCCGACGAGGTACGCCCAGACGTCCTCCAGCGGATACGGCACCGTCTTCGAGACACCGATCTCCCAGCCCGCGTCCTTGGTCTTCCCGATCATGCCGCCTCCGCGTAACCGTCTTAACTGGTTTCCGAAACCGACTATAGTGGTTACATGACTCCGGGAACAAGGGTGCTCGTGACCAGCCGAGGCGAGCGGTATCGGTTCGATCCGGGCAGCCTCAGCCTCGAACTCATGCTGACCGGCGGCCCCGGCCCGTACGAGCGGTACGAAAGCGCGCACACCCCGGCCGACCTCGCCGAGTGGTTCACCGGCTCCCGGCTGGCGCTGGCCGCTCCCCTGACCGACGTCCGGATCCGGCCCGCCGAGTTCGCCGCGCTCAAGGAACTCCGCAACGCGCTCTACCGCGTCGCCCCCGCCCTCGCGCGCGGCGAAACGCCGTCGGACGACGACCTCGCTCTCCTGAACGACGCGACGGCGGCGACCCCGCGGCCGATCGTCGACCCGGGAACACAGCGGCTCGCCTGGGCTCCGCCGATCACCGGGAAGCAGTTGCTGGGCGCCGTCGCCCGCGACGCGATCGGGCTCGTCGCGGGTGAACGGTCCGGCCGCGTCCGCGAATGTTCGGCCGACGACTGCCACCTGCTCTTCTTCGACACATCCCGCTCGGGCAACCGCCGCTGGTGCTCGATGGAACGCTGCGGCAACCGGGCCAAGATCCGCGCCTACCGGGCACGCGGCGAGACCGCCTGATCGCTAGGATAGAAGCGATGCAGGGCGAGGCGAAATTGGCACAGCGCGTCGTGGAGACGGCGGAGAAGGTGCTGTCCACGAGGAAATCGGTGACCGCGCTCGACATCCTCGGCGGGATGGGCTGGCTGCCGGAGAGCGTGCTCAAGGCGTGGCAGCAGGGCAGGGTCCCCGTGCTGACCGCGGCGCTGCCGGTGAACACGGAGAAACTGAGCTTCGCCCTCGGCGCGCTTCAGCGCTGGGCCAAGGAAAAAGGGCTCGAAGAGGCGGAGATCGAACTCGTCGGCGCGACCCGTGACCGTGCCCCGCTGAAGGCGACGTCAGACGACCTCGAACCGCTGTTCCGGGCACACTGGATCATGCCCGGGCTGTCCGAGGCCAAACGAGCGCAAGTGGAGGCGCGGCAACGCAAAGCACCCGATCTGATCGTCTGGATGGCACTCAAGGACTGGACCTGCGCCGACTGCGGCGGCACCGGCGACCTGCTCTTCCAGGAGAACGGGGTGCCGCACTGCCTCGACTGCGCCGACTTCGGACATCTGGTGTTCCTGCCGTCGGGCAACGTCGCCCTGACCCGCCGGGCGAAGAAGGCGAGCCGGCTCTCCGCCGTCGTCACGCGATTCAACCGGTCGCGGAAACGTCACGAGCGGCAAGGCATCCTGATCGAAGAGGCGGCGCTGCGCAGTGCCGAGGAACAGTGCCTCGCCGACGAAGAGGTCCGAGAACGCCGTCGAGGACGTGACCGCGAACGGCGCGCCCACGAAGACGTCGAGTTCACCGCCCGGTTCTTCACCGCGATCACCGAGATGTTCCCCGGTTGCCCACCCGAACGGGCGCGGGCCATCGCCGAACACGCCGGCCTGCGCGGCAGCGGCCGGGTCGGCCGGTCCGCCGCCGGACGCGCACTGGCCGAACAGGCGGTGTTCCTCGCCGTCGTCGCCTCGATCCGCCATCTGGACACCGACTACGACGATCTCCTCATGGCAGGCGTGGAGCGGCAGGCCGCCCGCGACCGCATTCATCCCGCGATCGAAGCGGTACTCGAACGCTGGCGCGGCTGACCGCTGTCACGGTTCGGACACGGGTCTCGTCCAGGGGGAATGTTCTCTGCCTATGTCACTCTGGCCATCGTGACGATCGTGGTCAACGCCGGGATAGCCGCCGCCGACTTCGCCCATGTTCCCTTCGTCCTGAAGAACTCCGCCGAGGTCCACGTGCCGCGGTCCTGGATCCCGCCGCTGGCCGCACTGAAAGCGGCGGGCGCGGCCGGACTGCTGATCGGCCTGCTCTGGCTGCCTCCGCTCGGCACCGCTGCGGCGATCGGGCTCGTGCTGTTCTACGTCGGCGCCCTCATCACCCATGTACGCGCCCGTGTGCTCTACAACATCGCTTTCCCCGCTACGTTCCTCGCGCTGGCGGTGGCGACGCTCGTCCTCGACCTGGCGCAGGCCGGTGGCAGGTAGGCGCGAAGCGTCCGGCGACGACATCCGCGACGGCCTCGCCGAATCGAGCAGTGGCAGCGGGGTCGCCTCGAAGGGGTCGACGATTCCGTCTTCTGTCTTCACGCACTCGCCTCCGATGTCTGGAGGCGTTGCGAAAGTGGCTTTCGCAACGTCGTCTCCCAGCCGGACCGCCCTGGGTCGAGGGGTCGTGTGGCCGCAGCCAGACACCGTGGCCTCGCCCCTTCTCGAAGATCAGCTGCAGCCGGAGGTCGCTCCGCACCCTTCACAGGCGTAGCAGGAACCGGCGGGCCGCATCTTGGTACCGCAGGTCATGCAGAGCGGCGCGTCCGAGGCGGTACCGAGATTCAGCTCCACCAGCTCCGCCGTCGAATGCGCCTGCTTGGCGGGAGCACCTGACGAGTCCACTGTGGACCGGAGCGCGTCGAGGTCGACGTTCTCCGGCTCCGCGGCGGGCGCGGCGCCGTAGTTCGCCTCGACCTGCGCCGAACGCTCGTCGGCGGTGAAGATGCCGAGCTGCGAGCGCTTCTCGTACGGCAGGTAGTCCAGTGCCAGCCTGCGGAACAGGTAGTCCATGACGCTGGTGGCGATCCGGATGTCCGGGTCGTCGGTCATGCCGGCGGGCTCGAAACGCAGGTTGGAGAACTTCGAAACGTAGAACTCCAGCGGGATCCCGTACTGCAGGCCAACGGAGATCGACATCGAGAACGCGTCCATCACACCCGAAAGCGTCGACCCCTGCTTGCCGAGTTTCACGAAGATCTCGCCGAGTCCGTCGTCCGGGTAGGAGCCCGCGTGGAGGTAGCCCTCCGCGCCGCCGACGGTGAACGACACCGTCTGGCTCGGACGCTTCTTCGGCAGGCGTTTGCGCACCGGCCGGTACTCCGCGACCTTCTCGGCCTCGGGTTCGGCCTTCTCCTTCTTGCCGGTGGACAACGGCTGGCCGACCTTGCAGTTGTCGCGGTAGATCGCGAGCGCCTTGAGTCCGTACTTCCAGCCCTGGAAGTAGATCTCCTCGACCTCTTCGACAGTCGCCGACTCCGGCATGTTGACCGTCTTCGAGATCGCGCCGGACAGGAACGGCTGCACCGCCGCCATCATCCGGACGTGCCCCATCGGCGCGATGGACCGCTCCCCCACCGCGCAGTCGAACACCTCGTAATGCTCCTGGCGCAGACCGGGGGCGTCGACGACGTGGCCGTGCTGGGCGATGTACTCGACGATCGCCTCGACCTGCTCGTCCTGGTAGCCCAACGCGGTCAGGGCACGCGAGACGGTCCGGTTGACGATCTGCATCGAACCGCCGCCGACCAGCTTCTTGAACTTGACCAGCGAGAAGTCCGGCTCGATCCCGGTGGTGTCGCAGTCCATCATGAAACCGATGGTCCCGGTGGGCGCGAGTACCGAGGCCTGCGCGTTGCGCCAGCCGCTCACCTCGCCGACCTCGATGCCGCGCTTCCACTCCTGGGTGGCGAGCGCGCGGACCGCGGCGTCGTTCGCGTGGTAGGTCCGCACCAGTTCGTTGGCGGCGGCGTGCTTGCGCATGACCCGTCGGTGCGCCTCGGCGTTGCGCGCGTAACCCTCGTACGGCCCGACGACCGCGGCGAGTTCGGCGGAGCGCCGGTACGAGACACCGGTCATCAACGACGTGATGGCGGCGGCGAGCGCGCGGCCGCCGTCGGAGTCGTACGCGTGCCCGAGCGCCATCAGCAGCGCACCCAGGTTCGCGTAGCCGATGCCCAGTTGACGGAACTTGCGGGTGGTGTCGCCGATCGCTTCGGTCGGGAAGTCGGCGAAGCAGATCGAGATGTCCATCGCGGTGATGACCAGCTCGACGGCCTTGGCGAAGAGCGGCGCGTCGAACCCGCCGTCCGCGGTGGCGAATTTGAGCAGGTTCAGCGACGCCAGGTTGCAGCTGGAGTTGTCCAGGTGCATGTATTCGCTACAGGGATTGGAGGCGGTGATCCGGCCCGATTCGGGGCAGGTGTGCCAGTCGTTGATCGTGCCGTCGTACTGGAGGCCGGGATCCGCGCATTCCCAGGCGGCCTGCGAGATGGTGCGGAACAGTTTTTTAGCGTCGACGTGGTCGATGACCTCGCCGCTCTTCCTGGCCCGCAAGCCGAACTCGCCCCGCGTCTCGACGGCCCGCATGAACTCGTCCGAGACGCGCACCGAGTTGTTCGCGTTCTGGTACTGGACGGAGGTGATGTCGGAGCCGGACAGGTCCATGTCGAATCCGGCGTCGCGGAGGACCTTGATCTTCTCCTCTTCGCGCGCCTTGGTCTGCACGAACTCCTCGACGTCGGGATGATCGACGTCGAGGACGACCATCTTCGCCGCGCGCCGGGTGGCGCCGCCGGACTTGATGGTGCCCGCCGACGCGTCGGCACCGCGCATGAACGAGACCGGGCCGGACGCGGTGCCGCCGGAGGACAGCAACTCACGCGACGACCGGATGCGGGAGAGGTTCAGGCCGGCACCGGAGCCGCCTTTGAAGATGAGGCCCTCCTCGCGGTACCAGTTGAGGATCGACTCCATGGTGTCGTCGACGGCGAGGATGAAGCACGCCGATACTTGCTGCTTCGAGGTCGTGCCGACGTTGAACCACACCGGCGAGTTGAAGCTGAACACCTGGTGCAGCAGCATCCAGGTGAGCTCGTGCTCGAAGATCTCGGCGTCCGCGGGGGTGGTGAAGTAGCCGTGTTCGCGGCCCGCGGCCACATAGGAGCGCACGACACGGTCGATCAGTTGCTTGAGGCTCTGCTCGCGCTGAGGTGAGCCGACGGCACCTCGGAAGTACTTGCTGGTGACGATGTTCGTCGCGTTGACGGACCAGGAGTCGGGAAATTCGACACCGCGCTGCTCGAAGTTGACCGTGCCGTCGCGCCAGTTCGTCATCACGACGTCCCGCCGCTCCCAGGTGACCTGGTCGTAGGGGTGGACGCCCTCGGTGGTGAAGACACGCCGCACGGTGAGCCCGCCCGGCTGCTTCTTCTTACCGGCCCGCGCCGTGTCCGGGTTGCCCGCTCCCACTGTCTCGGTCATGGCTCTTCCCTCACTCCCACGCGGGAGGCGGCATCAGCCGTCTTTCGCGTCTTGATCACTCTCGTCCGGTGCGGCAGCCATGGCCTCACGAAGGTCCGAGATCTCCTTCTCGAAGTCCTCGACCGAGGAGAAGGAGCGGTAGACACTGGCGAACCGGAGATAAGCGACGCCGTCGAGTTCACGCAGGGGACCCAGGATCGCCAGGCCGACCTCGTGACTCGGGATCTCCGCCAGCCCCGCCGACCGGATCGACTCCTCGACCCGCTGCGCGAGCTGCTGCAGCGCGTCGTCGTCGACCGGCCTGCCCTGGCAGGCGCGACGCACCCCCCGGACCACCTTGTCCCGGCTGAACTGCTCGGTGACCCCGGATCGTTTGACGACGGCGAGCACCATCGTCTCCGAAGTGGTGAAGCGCCGGCCGCAAGCGGCGCACGAGCGCCTCCGCCGGATCGCCTGACCCTCATCCACCTCTCGGGAGTCGACGACCCGAGAGTCCGCATGCCGGCAGAACGGGCACCTCATCCGCCGATCACCTTCCCCTCCGCGCCGGCCGGTCCCGAGTGGACGCCCGCTCCGCCGCCACGCAACGGCGGGAGGATCGACCTGTGGATCGATCTGTGGACATCCGGTGGGCGAACACCGGCCAGCTGTGGACAACTGGTGCCGAGTCTACCCCAAGCTATGGACCAACTACAGCCATGTAACTACTACATATAGCGGTGGAGATTAGATCGCAGGTCGGACGCACGCAAGGGCGGCGGTCAGGTCGATCGGACACGAAAGGGGACATCACCCACGGCGGGTGAGAACTGCTTTCAGCACTACCTCCCACCCTCCGCGACCTCGGCCGCCACCGGGACCGTGAGCGGCAGCCCGGGGACGAGAACGGCGTCTTCCAGGGAGTTGAGTTCCTTGATCTTGGCGACGACCGCGCCGGTGTCGCTGCCTGGCGCGAACCGTGCCGCGAGATCCGTCAGCGATTCCCCCGCGGAAACGGACACGGTGGTGGTCCGTTCGGGCACCGCGGCGCCGGGAACACCGGCCAAGAACAGACCCAATCCGGTGACGAGCCCGCCGACGAGCAAGGCCATCGCGACGAGGGAGGGCCACCGGAGCGGGAGCCGCCGGGGCGCCGGGCACGCCGGGGCGGCGGTGGCGACGCCGGGACGACGGCCCGCCACGACCCGCGCCCTGGTCGGCGGGCGCAGCGGCTCGGCACGCCTGCCCTTCGTCATCCGGACGGGCCGGGTCACCCCTGCCGGAACGGGCCCGGGGGAACTGGATCGCACCAGTCCTCGATCGGCCAGAATCGACATCGGAACCTCCTCGCAGTCCTGCATCACTCAGGTCCAGCACCGGGACCGGCCCGGCGATCAACATCGAACAAGCGTTCTATCGAACGTCCGTGCGAATGTGTACCACCAACCACCGACAAAAATCGAGCGACACGGCGTGTCCATCGAACAGATGTTTGAAATCGGGGTCCTGTCGGGCTAACGTCGTTGACCAGGGCGTCTGCTGGGCGGGCGCCGCCGGTGCCGTGGGCGGGGAGACCGTCCGCCACCGGCGAAGACACGCGAAGTCGGTCCGGGCGACCGGACGTACTGGGAGGCGACGCAGGAGATGAAGGAGCGACAGGGTGGCTAAGGAGAGCAAGGCGGGAAGCGCGCCTAGGGGCTCGGGCAAGGTGCGCGCTTTGCCCGAGGTCTACGAGGTGGACGAGACCCTGACCGTGCGGCAGCAGCAGGTGCTCGACGTGATCAAGCTGTGGGTGAGCCGGTTCGGCTACCCGCCGAGTGTGCGTGAAATCGGCGAGGCGGTCGGGCTGACCTCGACCTCGTCGGTGTCGCACCAGTTGCAGGCCCTGCAGCGCAAGGGATATCTGCGACGCGACCCGAACCGCCCGCGTGCGGTGGGGGTGCTGGCCACGACCGACGACAACCCGATGGGCGTCGACATCGAGCAGCAGCAGTCGATGCCGAAGGCCGCGTACGTGCCGCTCGTCGGCCGGATCGCCGCCGGTGGACCGGTGCTGGCCGAGCAGGCGATCGAGGACGTCTTCCCGCTGCCGCGGGAGATCGTCGGCGAAGGCGAACTGTTCCTGCTCAGCGTCACCGGTGATTCGATGGTCGACGCGGCCATCACCGACGGCGACTGGGTCGTCGTGCGCCAGCAGCCGACCGCCGACCCCGGCGAGATCGTCGCGGCGATGATCGACGGCGAGGCCACGGTCAAGACGTTCAAGCGCAAGGACGGCCACATCTGGCTGATGCCGCACAACGAGGCGTACGAGCCTATCCCGGGTGACGACGCCACGATCCTCGGCAAGGTCGTCGCCGTTCTCCGCAGGCTGTAGTCCGGGGCCGGAGCACGCCGGGATCCCGCCATCGGGTCAGACTCGGCGACGCTTCGGCTTCAGTCAAGCACGACGTTTGCGGAGCTTGCCGACCACGAGGAAGCCGCCGATCAGCACGATTGCGACGATACCGGCCTGCACGTACGGGAAGCCGGATCCTTGGCCCTCGCCACCGGCCGCGGACGTCCCACCCGGTGTGCCGCCGTCGGATTTGGCCGCCGCCACGGCGAGTCCCGCCGCGCCCTTCACCGCGCGGATCTGCTCGCCGACGCCCTCCCCGCCGGACAGTAGGGTCCCGTCCGGGTCGAAGGCGATCGCCTCACCCTGCTTCTCGTTCGGCAACGGCACGCGCACCGGTTCGCGTTTCAGCGCGCCCGCCAGGTCTCCGTCGGTGACGGCGTAGAGGTAGGCGTCGGTGTAGGTGCGCAACGCGACCACCGACCCGTCGGCCATCGACGCCGCCCCGGTCACCGTCACCGAGCCGATCGACCCGACCGGTCCGCCCGGCGTCGTCGTTTCCTTGAACGGCAACGAGCCCACGCTCTCCAGCGGAGTCGGGCCGGGACTGGCGAGCGGTCCTGTCGGCCGGTAGACCTTCGCGTCGCCGAAGACGTCCTTGGTGATCAGGTACGGCGTCCCCGAGCGGTCCATGATCAGCGCTTCGACGTCATGCTGCCCGTCGGGGTAGGTGAGCCGGTGCACCGCCGCCTTGCCCTGCGGCGTCAGTGAAATGAGCGCGACCGTTTCGCGCTGCTTGCGGTTGTCGCCGGTGTCGGAAAGCCAGAAGGTGCCGTCCGCGGTCCGGGCGAGATCTTCGGCGTCGTACGGATCCGTCGCGGCCGTGACGACCTTCTGGACCTTGCAGTCGCGGCCGAGCACGAAGACCTGCGTCTTGGTGCCACCGTCGTTGAGGGCGTACAGGTGCTCGCCGTCCGACACCAGGCCGGACAGCTCACTGAGCCGGGAATCGTGGTTCGTGCACACCGGCTGCGGCGCCGGGACCTCCTGCGCCAGGGCGGGAACGGCACCGCCGACGAACGCCACCGAAACGACCGCGGCCGCGAAAAGCCCCCGCACATCCACCTCCGTACCGTGGAACCCCTGAAGCCCCACACTACGGAGACGTCCGGGATGCCGCGCAGTTCGGTGCGAAGGCCGAGAAGCGTCGGAATGTCGCGAAGGCCACTTCAATGGGGAAAGTCCGTGAAGGCCTCCTTCCCTACCTTGAGGGTAGGGAAGGAGGCCTTCACGGACATCGAAGAGCCGCGACCTACAGGGCCGAGCCGTCCGTCTGGAACTCGCCCAGCGCGGCGGCCAGGTCCGGCCTGGCCCGGACGAGCAGCCGGGTACCGGTCTCGACGTGCTCCTCTTCCAGCACCTCGCCGTCGGCGTGGGCGCGGGAGACGAGCTCACCCCGCGAGTACGGGATCAGCGCTTCCACCATGACCTCCGGCCTCGGCAGCCGGTCCGCGATCACTGCGGCCAGCTCCGGGATCCCGGCGCCGGTGCGTGCCGACACGGGCACCGAACCGGCCATCTGGTGCCGCAACCGGGCCAGCGACACCTCGTCCGCGGCGTCGGCCTTGTTGATCACCAGCAGCTCCGGCGGGAGCGGCTCGGAACGGCGTTTCGTGATCTCGGCGAGCACTTCGCGCACCGCGTTGACCTGTTCCTCCGGTGTCGGGTCCGAACCGTCGACGACGTGCACGAGCAGGTCGGCGCTTGCCGCCTCCTCCAGCGTCGACCGGAACGCGTCCACCAGCTGGTGCGGCAGGTGCCGCACGAAACCGACGGTGTCGGTCAGCGTGTAGGTGCGCCCGTCGGCGGTCTGCGCCCGCCGGGTCGTCGGATCCAGCGTGGCGAACAGCGAGTCCTCGACCAGCACCCCGGCGCCGGTCAGCGCGTTGAGCAGGCTCGACTTGCCGGCGTTGGTGTAGCCGACGATCGCGACGCTCGGCACCTCGTTGGCCACCCGGCGACCACGTTTGGTCTCGCGGATGGTGTCCATCGCGGCGATCTCCCGGCGCAGCTTCGAGACGCGCTTGCTGATGCGCCGCCGGTCGGTTTCGAGCTTCGTCTCACCGGGTCCACGCAGACCCACACCGCCGTTGGCACCGCCGGCGCGGCCACCGGCCTGCCGGGACAGCGCCGCACCCCACCCGCGAAGCCGCGGGATCAGGTACTGCAGCTGGGCCAGCTCGACCTGCGCCTTGCCCTCCTTGGAGCGGGCGTGCTGCGCGAAGATGTCGAGGATCAGGGCGGTGCGGTCGATGACCTTCACCTTGACCTTCTCCTCCAGCTGACGCAGCTGGCTCGGCGAGAGCTCACCGTCGCAGATCACCGTGTCGGCACCCGTGGCCGTCACGATGTCGCGCAGTTCCTTGACCTTGCCCGAGCCGATGTAGGTGGCGGGATCCGGGCGGATCCGCCGCTGCACCAGGCCTTCCAGTACCTCGGAGCCTGCCGTTTCGGCCAGCCGGGCGAGTTCGGCGAGCGAGGCCTCGGACTGGAGGGCGCTGCCCTCGGTCCACACACCGACCAGGACGACGCGCTCCAGGCGTAGCTGCCGGTATTCGACCTCGGTGACATCCGCGAGTTCGGTGGACAGGCCCGCTACCCGGCGGAGCGAGGCGCGGTCCTCGAGCTCCAGTTCGCCGGTCGATGGGTCCATGTCGTTCAGATCGTTGTGTGTCAGTTCCGTCATCGTGCCTCCATGGTCCCACGTTTCGGCGTCGGGACCGAATTCATTACGTGCTGGGATACCTCGACAGGTAGATCGCCGTGCGTTTCGCGTTCGTGTCGACCGGCCGGGCGAGGAATTCTTCGAACAGCTCGTCGATCCTGTTTTCGAGCTCGGCTATCTGCTCGTCCGGTACCTGGACGACCAGTCTCGTCTGGTGCACGCCGTCCAACCCGGTCTCGGCGATTTCGGCCAGGTACGCCTCGAAGACCGCCTGATCGATTCCCCTGTCGCTGGAATCAAGATGCCAGGACAACCCGGTCGAGCGATACGGAATTTCTTTCGCGCCGCGCGTGCCGCGCCTCGGCGGGAGCGCTTCGAGGAAGCCCGTGTCGACCAGACGGCGCACGTGGTGCAGCGTCGTCGCGGGGTCGCGGCCGAGCCGGTCGGCGAGTTCCTTGTTGGTGAGCGCCTCGGAGTAGGTCAACCGGATGATGCGCAGCCTTATTCCGGAGGCCATGGCGGCGGCCTCGGCCTCGGTGGCGGCGCGTCGTGGTGTGGGCACCACGACAGCTTAGAGCCCAAAGTGATTGACACTTTCCAATCACTCGCGAGAGGGTGGCGCGGTGCGTAGAGACTCCTTGTTCTTCCACGCGGACTTCCGGCGGCTCTGGGCGGGCGACACCGCCAGTCAGGTGGGCGCGTTCGCGGGACATACCGTGATTCCCCTGCTCGCGGCCACCGTGCTGGCCGCGACGCCGTTCCAGATGGGGCTGCTGACCGCCGCGGAGACGGTGGCGTTCCTGATCATCGGGCTGCCCGCGGGGGTGTGGGTGGACCGGATGCGGCGGCGCGCGCTGATGCTGCGGGCCGACTTCGTCCGCGCCGTGCTGCTGCTCAGCATCCCGGTCGCCTGGTGGGCAGGGGTGCTTTCGCTGACCCAGCTCATCGTGGTCGCCGCGCTCGTCGGCACCGCGACGGTGTTCTTCGACATCGCCTATCAGTCGTATCTGCCCACGCTGGTCGGCCGCGAGCATCTCCTCGAAGGCAACGCGAAGCTGCAGGCCAGCCAGTCCGTGGCCTTCCTGGCCGGGCCGGGGATCGGGGGCGGGCTGGTGCAACTGGCGGGCGCCGCCAACGCGGTGCTCACCACCGGGCTCGGTTTCCTCACCTCCGCGCTGTGCCTGCTGCGGATCCGCACCGTCGAACCGGAGCCCGAACGGCACGCGGACGCGAAGCTGCTCCCCCAGATCGTCGAGGGGCTGCGGTTCGTGTTCGCCGACAACACGCTGCGCTCGATCGTCGCCTGTACCGCGACGGCCAATTTGTTCAACGGGGTCTTCGTCGCGGTGGAGATCCTGTTCCTGAACCGCGATCTGGGCCTGTCCCCCGCGGCCGTCGGTGTCGTGCTCGCGACCGGCGGCATCGGCGGGATCACGGGCGCGGTCTTCGCCAACGCCATCACGCGGCGGATCGGGCAGGCCAGGTCGATCTGGCTCGTCCCACTGCTGACCTGGCCGTTCTACCTGCTGCTCCCGCTGGCCGCGCCGGGCTGGCGGATCATCCTGTTCCCGGTGGCCATGACGATCGCCGGGTTCGGGATCATCGTCTACAACGTCGCGCAGGTCTCCTACCGGCAGGCCGTCTGCCCGGACCGGCTGCTCGGCAGGATGAACGCGAGTGTGCGGTTCATCGTCTGGGGAATGCTGCCGCTGGGCGGGCTGCTCGGCGGTGTCCTCGGTGAGTCGATCGGGATCCGGGGCACGATGTGGGTCGCGGTGGCCGGCGAGACAGCCGCGCTCCTGTGGGTGGTCTTCTCCCCGCTGCGGCAGCTTCGCGACCTGCCGAGGGAACCGATCGCCCAGCCGGTCTAGCCGAGCCCGGCCCACCAGCCCTCGTCGAGTTCGCCGCGCGCGACGATCTCGGCCGGGCCGGTGAGGGTCGACGCGCCGCGGCGCACCTCGACGATGACCCGGCCGCCGGGGATGTCGACGGTCGCCTCGCCGGTGTCGGTGCCCGCGAGGTGCAGCGCCGCCGCCACCGCGGCGACCGTGCCGGTGCCGCAGGAGCGTGTCTCGCCGACTCCGCGTTCGTGGACGCGCATCTTCAGCGCGTTGTCCCCCAACAGGTTGATGAACTCGAGGTTCACCCCGTCCGGGAACACGTCCTCGTCGAAATCGGGCTGGTCACGCAGGTCCAGTTCGTCGACGTCGTCCTCGACGATTGACACGAGATGCGGGTTGCCGACATTCACCGCGACCCCGGAGAACGGCTGCCCGGCGACCACGGTCACCGAGGTACCGGTGATCGTCGCCGGTCCCATCCGCACGGTCACCGCACCGTCCGCGTGCATCCGCACGGGCCGGTCGCCGGCGCGGGTGCCGATGACGAAATCGCGCTCGGCCACGAGCCCGGAATCGACCAGATAGCGCACGAAGACCCGCACGCCGTTGCCGCACATCTCGGCGATCGAACCGTCGGCGTTGCGGTAGTCCATGAACCATTCGCCCGCCGACTCCACACCCAGGGCGGCCGAACGGACGACGCGCAGCACACCGTCGGCGCCGAGACCGCGCCGTCGGTCGCACAACGCCGCCACCCTGGCCTCGGTCAGGTCGAGACGGCCGGTGGGATCGGGCAGCAGCACGAAGTCGTTCTGTGTGCCATGTCCCTTAAGGAATTCGATGCCGCCCATGGGATTCAGGCTACTGGGCCGCCACCGCGAGGACGCGCTCGGCCAGCCGCTCCGAGCCGCCGTCGAACCACTCGACACGCTTGTCACGCCGGAACCAGGAACGTTGCCGCCGCACGAACCTCCGGGTGGCCTGTGCGGTCGCCTCGGCGGCGGTTCCGAAGTCGCCGTCGCCGTCCAGCGCGGCGATCACCTGCTGGTAGCCCAGCGCCCTCGACGCGGTGAGCCCGTCGCGAAGTCCTTGCCCCAGCAGCGTCCGGACCTCGTCGACGAGACCGGCCTCGAACATGAGCTCCACCCGGCGGTCGACGCGGGCGTCGAGTCCGGCCGGATCGCGGTCGACGCCGATCAGGATCGTGTCGTAGCGCGCGGGCCCCGGCTTCGGCAGGTTCGCCGAGAACGGTTCGCCGGTGATCTCGATGACCTCCAGCGCCCGCACGACGCGGCGGGTGTTGGTCGGCAGGATGGCCGTGGCGGCGACCGGGTCCAGCCCGCTCAGCCGCGCGTGCATCGCGGCGACGCCGATCTCGTCGGCCTCGGCGGTGAGCCGGGCGCGCACGGCCGCGTCGGTGCCCGGGAACTTGAGGTCGTCGAGCACGGCCTGGATGTAGAGCCCGGAACCGCCGGTGAGGATGGGCACCTTCCCGGCGTCGAGGAGTTCCTCGATCCGCTTGCGCGCGTCGCGCTGGTACGCGGCCACGGACGCCGTCTCGGTGACGTCGAGGACGTCCAGGAGGTGATGCGGCACGCCTCGCCGCTCCTCGGGGGTCGCCTTGGCCGTCCCGATGTCCATCCCGCGGTACAGCTGCAGCGCGTCGGCGTTGACCACCTCACCCCCGAGGGTGCCGGCCAGCTCCACCGCCAGTGCGGTCTTCCCGGTCGCCGTGGGCCCGACGACCGCCACCGGGCGGATCACGCCGTCTCCCAGACGGCCACGTGGTAGCCGACGCCGAACGGCGCGGCGGAGTAGAGGACGTCGGCGGTCCAATCGCCGTCGGCGGCGAGACCGGCGAGGACCTGCCACGGCGCGCGGCCGCCCACCCCGAGCTCGGCGGCGAAGTCCGGGTCGAGCCCGGCCAGCGATCCGGTGTCGGCCTTGGCCAGCGCGTCGCGGACCCGGGCGTCGAAGAACCCCGCCCGGTCGTCCTCGCCGCCGGGAGAACGCGGGCCGTGCCTGCTCGACCCGTCGCCAAGGACGAGCACCGCGGTGGGCTTCCCCAGCCCGCGGCCGAGCAATGCGCACCGGCCAGGACTGGCCGAGGGATCGACGAGACGGATTTTCACCGACGACGCACCCGCCTTTTCACGCAGCCAGCCCGCCACGAGCGCGGGCAACGGGAGCTCCGTTTCGGGCGCTGTCACCCGGCTGAGTGAGACACCGATGTCGACGCCGAACCCCCGGAAGGAGCCGCTCGCGTGTCCGGGCACCTCCGGCGCGCCGGCGGCAGCGCCGACGACGAGCCATTCCTCGGAAGCGCTGGTCAGCCGTCGTACCGCTTGGAGACAGGCTTCGCGCAGCTCGGCGCACTCGTCCGCCGCCCCGGCGGCCAGTTCGGGGATGAGCAGCGGGGGTTGCGGCAGTACGGCGACACGGCGGATCACGGCCACCGACGTTACCTTCCCGCCCCTGACCGCCCGGCAACCGACCGACACGGAGGGTCCTCCGGAAGTAGGATCACTGCCCTCGGGTGATTCATCTGGTACCACGGTGGACGCTGAGCTGCTTGAATGCCGCAAGGGGGTTGATACCCCGAAGCAAGACGGCAACGCATTACCCGGCCCCGCCGCTAGGCGGGGCGCCCGCGCCAGCGGGCGTACAGGCGATAAGGAGCCTGCGATGGCCCAGGAGAACACGTCCACCGGTACCCCGGCACCGCACCCGGTGCCGCACGCGCTCGGTGGCGGGCACGCCGCACCCCCCGTGCCGCCCGCCGAGCCCAGCCCGTCCGCTTGGGGCAGGGTCGACGAAGAAGGCACGGTGTACGTCGTCACGCCCGACGGCGAGCGCGCGGTGGGTGTCTGGCAGGCGGGGAGCCCGGACGAGGGTCTGCTCCACTACGCGCGCCGCTTCGACGACCTGCGCACCGAGGTCGAGCTGCTGGAGACGCGGCTGGAGTCCGGCGCGGGCGACCCGAAGCACGCGCTCGCGACCGCCACGCAGTTGCGGGACGGCCTCGCCGAAGCCGCCGTCGTCGGCGACATCGCCGCGCTGAGCGGGCGCATCGAGCAGGTCATCGCGCACGCCGAGAAGGCGCTGGCTTCGGCCAAGCAGGAGCGTGAGGAGGCCCGCGCGGCCGCCGTGGTCCGCAAGCAGGCCCTCGCCGACGAGGCCGAGAAGCTGGCCTCGGAGTCGACCCAGTGGAAGGCCGCCGGCGATCGGCTGCGCGCGATCCTGGACGAGTGGAAGACCGTCAAGGGCGTCGACCGGAAGACCGACGACGAATTGTGGAAGCGGTTCTCCAAGGCGCGCGAGGGTTTCAACCGCCGTCGCGGCTCGCATTTCGCCGAGCTGGACAAGCAGCGCGCCGGTGCCAAGAACCGCAAGGAAGAGCTGATCGCCGAGGCCGAGTCGCTGTCGGAGTCCTCGGAGTGGGGTGACACGGCGGGTCGCTACAAGGACCTGATGACCGAGTGGAAGGCCGCCGGTCGCGCGCCCAAGGACAGCGACGAAGCGCTCTGGCAGCGCTTCCGCGCCGCGCAGGACAAGTTCTTCGCACGCCGTTCCGCGGTGTTCACCGAGCGGGACACCGAGTTCGCGGCCAACGCGCAGCAGAAGGAAGAGCTGCTCGTCGAGGCCGAGAAGATCGACCCGGCGGCCAACCTCGAAGCGGCCAAGCAGCATCTGCGGAAGATCCAGGAGCAGTGGGACGAGATCGGCAAGGTCTCGCGCGAGCGCATCCGCGAACTGGACGGCCGCCTGAAGACCGTGCAGGACTCGATCAAGTCGGCCGAGGACAGCAAGTGGCGGCGGACCGACCCCGAGGCGCAGGCCAGGGCGGCCCAGTTCCGCGAGCGGGTCGAGCAGTTCGAGTCGCAGGCGGCGAAGGCCCGCGCGGCGGGCGACGAGCGTCGCGCGAAGAAGGCGGACGAGCAGGCCGCGCAGTGGCGTGAGTGGCTCGAAGCGGCGGAAGCGGCCATCGCGAACCGGTAGCGGCAAGGTCGTGAGTGGCGTTTCGAATTCTCACCCGGCGCCACTCACGACGCCGAGCGGTACACCGGTCGATCGCGCACGCGACGGGGTGGTGCGAAAGCCACTTTCGCGACGTCGACCCGGTTCAAGGGCCTAGCTGCGCGAGAAAGCGGCCCGCATCCAGTAGATCGCCAACGCGACGGTGGCGAACCAGGCGAGGATCATGCCGAAGCCCGGCCCGCCGCCTGCCGCGCCGGTCGCGTGCGAGGACTGCTGCGACCAGATCGCGAGCATCCCGTCGACCGAGGCGAACCAGCCGCCGGCGGCGCAGACCCACGCCAGCCACCAGCGCCGGGTCACCAGCGTCACGGCCGAGGCGAGCACCCCGATGCCGGTGGAGGTCACGGCGAACAGCTGCGGGATCCCGCCGCCGCGGCCGAGCAGCACCTCCCAGCCGGCGTGCTCGCCGACCCACGGCAGGAGCTGCGCGACCAGCAGCACGAACGCCAGCACGGCGATGGAGAAGCCGCGTCTGCCCAGCTCGATCGTCTTGGCCGCCCGCTGGCCGACCTCGTTGATCTCGGCCGCGAGTTCGTCGATCTTCGGATCGGTCACAGTGCACACCCGCTCACCGGTTCCGGCGTGACGGCCGGGGCGCCGAAGCCCGGCAGGCCCAGCGTCACGCCGTTGGTCTTCGGCCGGAGCCCGGCCTCGGAATTGTCGCCCGCCTTCGTACGGCGGTGGGACAGCAGGTCGCCGTCGGCGACGAGGTGGTGCGGAGCGCCGTAGGTGACCACGGTCTCGACGACGTCACCCGGCCGCACCGCGCGGTCCACCAGGGGCCCGGCGGGCGTGAAGTGGACGAGCCTGCCGTCGCGGGCACGGCCGCTCATGCGCCGCGTCTCGGTGTCCTTGCGCCCCTCGCCGGAGGCGACCAGCAGCTCGACGCGGCGGCCGACGATCTTCTTGTTCTCGTCCCAGGAGATGTCGTTCTGCAGCTCCACGAGCCGTTCGTAGCGCTCCTGCACGACCTCCTTCGGCAGCTGCCCGGCCATCTCGGCGGCGGGCGTTCCCGGCCGGATCGAGTACTGGAAGGTGAACGCGCTGGAGAACCGCGCCTGCGCGACGACGTCGAGGGTGGCCTGGAAGTCTTCCTCGGTCTCGCCGGGGAAGCCCACGATGATGTCGGTGGTGATGGCGGCGTCCGGCATCGACTCGCGCACACGGTCGAGGATCTTGAGGTAGCGCGCCGAGCGGTAGGACCGCTTCATCTCGCGCAGCACCCGATCCGAACCGGACTGCAGCGGCATGTGCAGCTGGTGGCAGACGTTCGGCGTCTCGGCCATCGCGTCGATGACGTCTTCGGTGAACGCGGCCGGGTGCGGCGACGTGAACCGGACGCGCTCCAGGCCCTCGACCGCACCGCAGGCACGCAGGAGTTTCCCGAACGCGAGCCGGTCACCGAATTCGACGCCGTAGGAGTTCACGTTCTGGCCGAGCAGGGTCACTTCGAGCGCGCCCTCGGCCACCAAAGCGCCGACCTCGGCCAGGATCTCACCGGGACGGCGGTCGCGCTCCTTGCCGCGCAACGCGGGGACGATGCAGAAGGTGCAGGTGTTGTTGCAGCCCACCGAGATCGACACCCAGCCCGCGTACGCCGAGTCGCGCTTCGCCGGGAGCGTCGAAGGGAAGGTTTCGAGTGATTCGAGGATCTCGACCTCGGCCTCGGCGTTGTGCCGCGCGCGTTCCAGCAGCGTCGGCAGCGCGCCGATGTTGTGCGTGCCGAACACGACGTCGACCCACGGCGCGCGTTTGACGATCTCGCCGCGGTCCTTCTGCGCGAGACAGCCGCCGACGGCGATCTGCATACCCGGCTTCGCGGTCTTCTGCGGCCGGATGCTCCCCAGGGTGCCGTACAGCTTGTTGTCCGCGTTCTCCCGTACCGCGCAGGTGTTGAACACGATCAGGTCGGGTGTGGCCTCGGCTTCACCCGGAACATAGCCGGCGTCTTCGAGCTGCCCGGCAAGACGTTCGGAGTCGTGCACGTTCATCTGGCAGCCGAAGGTGCGGATCTGGTAAGTACGCGCGCTCATCTCGCCTTCGAGGGTACGCGGGCGGGGTTCCATGGCACGATCGACCCTCATGAGGAGACGGGGCGCACTGGCGGCGGGGCTCGTGCTGGTCTGTGCCCTGGTCACCGGCTGCGCACCCGATCTGTCCGACGCCCGGGTGCGCATCGCGGCGGGACTCCGCGGCGGCGTCTACAACAAGCTCGCCCAGCCGCTGGCCGACGCGTGGGCCGCGCAACTGGACGCCGAGCGCCCCGAGGTCCAGGAGACCCAGGGCTCGCCGGAGAACATCACCCGGGTCCGCGCCGGCAAGGCCGACGTCGCCTTCGTGGCCGCCGACGTCGCCACCGAGAACACCGCCGGGCTGGCCGCGCTCGCCCGCGTCCACGACGACTACCTGCACGTCATCGTCCGGGCCGACTCCCCGATCACCGCGTTCGCGCAGCTGCGCGGGCGCAAGGTCGCGATCGGCTCACCGGACTCCGGCGTCGAGTACCTGTCGAAGCAGCTGCTGAAGGCGTCCGGGCTGACCGGCGCCATCGACCGGCGCAACCTCGGGCTCAACGAAGCACTGCCCGCGCTGGAGAACCGTCAGATCGACGCCGTCATCTGGTCGGGTGGCTTGCCGACGCCGTCGATCACGGAAAAGGTGCACACGGTCGGCCTGCGGCTGCTCGACATCACCGATCTGGCGGACGTGCTGCGCGCGAGCAGTCCGGTCTACCGCACGGCGACCATCCCGGTGACCGCGTACAACCTGCGGGCGCCGGTGACCACGCTGGTCCTGCCGAACTTCCTGGTCGTGCCCGCGTCGATGGCGGACGACCTCGCGGAGGCGCTGGTGCGCGGGCTGTTCGACGCGCGCGGCGAGCTGGTGAAGGCCGCCGGGGCGGCCTTGTCGATCGACATCCATCCGGCGATCGAGACCGCTCCGCTGCCGCTGCATCCCGGCGCGCTGCGTTACTTCCGCTCGCTCAAGGACTGACGACCGGCAGCGTCACGGTCACTTCGAGGCCGCCGCCCTCGGGCGAACCGAGCCGCAGCGAGCCGTCCGAGCGGGCCATGATCTCGGTGACGATCGCCAGGCCCAGCCCGGACCCGGGGACGTTCTGATGCGCGGCGCTGCGCCAGAACCGGTCCACCGCGCGCTCGAGTTCCTCTTCCCGCAGGCCCGGCCCGTGGTCGCGGACGGCGATGTCGACCTTCCCGTCCGCGGCGGTGACGGCGACCCGCACCTCGGTCCCCGGTCCGCTGAACTTCAGGGCGTTGTCCAGGAGCGCGTCGAGCACGACTTCGAGTCCGCGCGCCGGGGTGAGCACCCGGAGCCCGCCGCCCAGCCCGTCCGCGACCAGCGTGATGTCCCGCGTCTCGCCGACCACGGTCCAGTCGGCGACCCGGGCGCCCACCATCTCGTCGAGGTCGACGGGCACCAGTTCGCCGCCGGAGGCCTCGGCGCGGGCGAGGGACAGGAGTTCGTCGAGGATCTGGTTCAGCCGTCGCGCGTCCACGACAGCGGCTTCGAGGTCGGCCGCCGCCAGGTCGTCGTCGACGTGCCCGTCGAGGTTGCCGAGCCGGATCTTCAACGCGGTCAACGGGTTCCGCAGCTGATGGGAGGCGTCGGCGACGAAGGCGCGCTGTGCCGACAGTGCCTCGTCGACGCTCGCGGCCATCCGATCGAAGGACCGTTCGAGCTGACGCAGTTCCGGCGGTCCGCCCGTCTCGCCCACCCGCTGGACCTCGCGGCCGCTGACCACGGCGGCGACCAGTTCCCCGGTCGCGTCGTCCAGCCGTCGTACCGGGCGCAGGATCCAGCGCACCACCGGCACCGCGACCAGCAGCGCCAGCCCGAACGCGAACACCGCACCCGCCGCGATGAGCAGCCACCACCACAGCAGGGCGGTGCGGGCCTGCTCGGTCGAGGACAGGGTGATCACCGCGCCCCGCACCTCGCCGTCGATCAGGATCGGTTCCGCCAGCACCAGCGGTTCCGTGCTCCAGGGCATCAGCAGCGGGCCGGGTTCCGAACGACGGCCCGCCAAGGCGGCTTGGACGTGCGAAGCGATGGTGGCGTCCTTCAGGTCGATCCGGGCGGCGCCGCCCTGCCCTCCGAGCGCGCGCGCCACCGCCTCCCCGTCCTGGTCGACGATCACCACCGGCACGTCGTAGACCTCGGTGTAGCGGCGGAGTTCGTCCTCGATCAGGCCCGGCCGGTTCTCCACCAGCGGCCGCTGGGCCAGCGACGCGAACCGGGAGGTGTCGGTCAGCCGGTCGAGGAAGAGATCGAGCTGGACACTGGCCGCCACGCTGAGCGCGAGCGGGACACCGAGGCCGAACACCAGCGCCGCGACCAGCGTGAGCACGATCGCCTGCAGCCGGACGCGCACCGGCTCAGCCTTCTTCCGACGGGCCGTAGGCGCCGCCGAGGCGGTACCCCACGCCGCGGACCGTTTCGATCAGGGCGGGCCTGCCCAGTTTCGTCCGCAGGGTGGCGACGTGGACGTCGAGCGAACGGCTCTCGGCGGGGCCGCGATGACCCCAGACCTCGGTCAGCACGTGATCGCGGGCGCAGACCGCGCCGCGGGCGGTGACCACCAGCGCGAGCACCTGGAATTCCTTGCGGGACAACGAAACCGGCTGTCCGTCCACCTGCACCTCATGCCGCCCGATGTCGACCGAGACGTCACCCGCCCGAATGATCCCGGCCGGTTCGGGCGCGGCCGGGCGTTCACCCCGGCGGCGGCGCACGGCCTCGACCCGGGCGACGAGCTCGTCGACGTCGTAAGGCTTCACCAGGTAGTCGTCGGCGCCGGACCGCAGGCCCTGGATCCGGTCGTCGACCTCGCCCCGCGCCGAAACGACGATCACCGCGACGTCGCTGACCGCCCGGATGCGGCGGCACAGCACGATCCCGTCGATGTCGGGGAGCCCCAGGTCGAGCAGGACGACGTCGACCTCGTGCACCGCCTCGAGCACCCCGGCTCCCGAGGGGAGGCGTTTGATCGTCAGGCCACGCCGGCTCAGCGCGGGCGTCAAGGCACCCGCGACCCGGTCGTCGTCCTCCACCAGCAGTACCCGCACCCGTGTTTCCCTTTCACGCCGTCCCGCCGTCGCAACGACTTGAAGAACGACTCTATGGGGTGAGTCACCTTTCGCGCTGCCCGTACCGTTGCACCGTTCGGACCAGCGAGTAAGCCCCCGCACGCGGTAACGGTCACGATGCGTCACAGATCTTGTGTGACCCCGGTTACGGGATACCCCCGCCTTGTCTAGGCTGATCAGCGCCGGACGGGTGTGGACCGGGGCCGTCCGGCGGCTTGGGAACGATACGGACTTGAAACCCTAAGTATTGGTCAAGCCGCCTTTACAAGCGGTCCGACGGGAGTAGGTTTCCGCCATCGCGTGGTGCCTGACCCCGCAGTCCCCTGCAAACGAACGCTCCTGGAGGCCAGATGACCGCGGAGGTGGCGGCGCCGATGATCAAGGCGGCCGCCGTGAACAAGTACTTCGGCGACCTGCACGTGCTCAAGGAGATCAACCTCGAGGTGCCTCGTGGGCAGGTCGTGGTCGTGCTCGGGCCGTCCGGATCTGGCAAGTCGACGCTGTGCCGGGCGATCAACCGCCTGGAGCCCATCAACTCCGGCGAGATCGCGGTGGACGGCGTTCCGCTGCCCGCCGAAGGAAAGGCGCTGGCCGCCCTGCGCGCCGACGTCGGCATGGTGTTCCAGTCGTTCAACCTGTTCGCGCACAAGACGATCGTCGAGAACGTCATGCTCGCGCCGATGAAGGTCCGCAAGGTCAACTCGGGCGAGGCCCGCAAGACCGCGATGGACCTGCTCGAGCGCGTCGGCATCGCCAACCAGGCCGACAAGTACCCGGCACAGCTGTCCGGCGGGCAGCAGCAGCGGGTGGCGATCGCCCGCGCGCTGGCCATGCGCCCCAAGGTGATGCTGTTCGACGAGCCGACCTCGGCACTGGACCCGGAGATGGTCCAGGAGGTCCTCGACGTGATGACCACGCTTGCGAAGGACGGGATGACGATGCTCGTCGTCACCCACGAGATGGGCTTCGCACGGCGCGCGGCGAACCGGGTGGTGTTCATGTCCGACGGCGAGATCGTCGAGGATTCCACCCCGGACGAGTTCTTCACCAAGCCGAAGACGGACCGCGCCAAGGATTTCCTCGGCAAGATCCTGACCCACTAAGGACTTCCCCGCCGGCCGGTAAGGCTGGAACAAGATTCGGAAGGAAACTGAGAAGAATGCGGTTGAACCGAGTTCTGCGAATGAGCGCGGCCGTCGTGGCGGCCGGGCTCGCCCTCTCCGCCTGTGGTGGCGGCGGGTCGGACGCCGGCAGCGGCTCCAGCGGCGCCAAGAACCTGGTGGCGAAGGCCAAGAACGACAAGAAGCTGACCATCGGCATCAAGTTCGACCAGCCGGGCCTCGGCCAGAAGCAGGGCGACGGCACCTACGCCGGTTTCGACGTCGACGTGGCGAAGTACATCGCCAAGGAGCTCGGCGTCGAAGAGTCGGCGATCAGCTGGAAGGAAGCGCAGTCCGCGCAGCGCGAGGACCTGATCAAGAAGGGTGAGGTCGACTTCATCGTCGCCACCTACTCGATCACCGACAAGCGCAAGAACGAGGTCTCGTTCGCGGGCCCGTACTTCATCGCCCACCAGGACCTGCTGGTCCAGGCGGACAACGCCGACATCACCGGCCCGGAGTCGCTGACCGGCAACAAGAAGCTCTGCTCGGTCAAGGGTTCCACCCCGGCGCAGAACGTCAAGGACAAGTACGCCAAGGAAGTTCAGCTGCAGGAAGTCGGCAAGTACACCGACTGCGTCACCGCGCTGCTGAACAAGACCGTCGACGCGATGACCACCGACGACGTGATCCTCGCCGGCTACGCCGCGCAGCAGCCCGGCAAGCTGAAGCTGGTCGGCAAGGGCTTCACCGACGAGAAGTACGGCGTCGGCCTGAAGAAGGACGACACCGAGAGCGTCACCGCGATCAACAACGCGATCAAGAAGATGCAGCAGGACGGCGCGTGGAAGGCCGCTCTGGAGAAGAACGTCGGCCCGTCGGGCTACAAGATCCCGGAGCCCCCGGCCATCTCCTGAAACCCGGCTCGCTGAGCCGCTGGATCACAAAGGAATCGAACGGTGCGCCGTGTACCGCGGCGCACCGTTCCCATACCGAGGCTGGGTTGAGCACCTTGTTCGATTTCCTCGACAATCCCAATTACGACTTGCTCGGCGCCTTCTGGATGACGATCAAGCTCACCTTCTTCTCCGCGATCGGTTCCCTGATCTGGGGCACGATCCTGGTGGGCATGCGGGTGAGCCCCGTTCCGATCATGCGGGCGTTCGGCACCGCCTACGTCAACATCTTCCGGAACACGCCGCTGACGGTCATCATCGTCTTCACGTCGCTGGGCTTGTCCTCCACCCTGGGGCTCAACCTGGCCTCGAAGGATTCGACGACGTCGTTGGAAGACAACTTCTTCCGGCTCGCGATCCTGGGTTTCGTCGCCTACACCGCGACGTTCGTGTGCGAGTCGCTGCGGTCCGGTATCAACACCGTCCCCGTCGGCCAGGCGGAGGCCGCCCGCGCACTGGGCCTCGGCTTCATCCAGGTGCTGACGCTGATCGTGCTCCCGCAGGCGTTCCGGTCGGTGATCGCGCCGCTGACCAACGTGATGATCGCGTTGCTGAAGAACACCACGGTCGCCTCGATCATCGGGGTGGCCGAGGCCTCGCTGCTGATGTCGGAGATGGTGGAGAACGAGTCCGACTCGCTGCTCCTGGTCTTTTTCCTCTTCGCCGCCGGGTTCGTCATCCTGGTCCTCCCCCTCGGCCTGCTGCTGGGTTGGGTCGCCAAGAAGGTCGAGGTCAAGCGATGAGCACGCAGACCGTTCTCTATGACATCCCCGGCCCCAAGGCACGGGTCCGGAACTGGCTCTACACCGTCCTTTTCGTGCTCGTCCTGGCACTGGTCCTCTACTACGTCTACGTGGGCTTCGACGAGAAGGGCCAGTGGGCGGGCGCGCTCTGGAAGCCCTTCGTCGACGGTTCGACGTGGACCCAGTTCCTGCTCCCGGGCCTGCTCAACACTCTGAAAGCGGCCGGGCTGTCGATCGTGATCGCACTGCCGATCGGGGCACTGCTGGGCATCGGCCGGCTTTCGGAACACAAGTGGATCCGGGTCCCGGTCGCCGCCATCGTCGAATTCTTCCGGGCCATCCCGGTTCTGCTGCTGATGGTCTTCGCGGCCGCGTTCTACTCCTTCTACACGGACATCGACGCGGAGATCCGCCCGCTGTTCGCCGCGGTGACCGGACTGGTGCTCTACAACGGTTCGGTGCTGGCCGAGGTGTTCCGCGCGGGCATCCTGGCCCTGCCCAAGGGCCAGGCCGAGGCTTCGTCCGCGCTGGGGCTGCGCAAGACCCAGACGATGATCAACGTCCTGCTGCCCCAGGCGGTCACCTTGATGCTGCCCGCGCTGGTGAGCCAGCTGGTGGTCATCCTCAAGGACACCGCGCTGGCCGGTCAGCTGACGATCAACCTCGACGAGCTCATCCGGGCTTCCGGTCCGCTCACCGGTCTCTACGGCAACACGATCCCGTCGCTGATCGTCGTCGCGATCATCTTCATCGTGCTGAACCTGCTCCTGACCAAGCTCGCCAGCTGGCTGGAGAACAAGCTGGCACGGCGAAAGAAGGCACCTCGCGGTGCCAAGCCGCTGCACGACGCTCCGGCCTCGGTCGTCGACGCCACCGACTTCAACACCGGTCGCGCAACGTAGCTCCTCGAGTACATAAAGGCCCCTTTCCTTGCGCCTCGGTACAGGAAGGGGGCCTTTATGTACTTCGGGATAGGCCTCTTGGTCCTGTCGGGACGGTGACCCCGTCGGCTAGCGTCGGCGGAATGGCGGATCTGGCCACGACGCTGCTCGAAGCACTGCCGGACCTGGCGGGCAGGTCGGTCCTGGTCGTCGGATGCGGTGATGGCCGCTATCCCCGGCTGTTTCGCGGCAAGGGGGCTCGCCGGGTCGTCGGGGTCGATGCGGACCAGGTGCTGATCGCGGTCGCGCAGCGCGAAGAGGAGCGCGATCCGATCGGGATCTCCTACGAGGTCCATCAGGTCGCCCGGCTGCCGATGATGGGGATTTTCGACATCGTGACGGCCTTCCTGGACACCCCCGACCATCTCGGCCGGATCGCCGCGAGCCTCGCGCCGGGAGGGCTGCTCGTGGTTGTCGCCACGAACGGCCTCACGATGGAAGAAGGCTTGCGGGACGACGGTTTCCAGGACCTCGTCCTGCATCGTGCCGCACACGGTGACGTGTACGGCGCCCGCAAGGCGCCCTGAGTCGCGCACCCTGGTGTCGAGCCAGGCTGGCCGGGGCTATGAATCCCGGCCGGTCACCGGACCGTGCGCGTTCTGGCGGTGTGAGACGCACGGACCCCACACCGCCGCACCGGTACGACGGAACAGGTTTCCCCGCCGTGCCGGGGACTTGGCCTGGAACACGCCTCCGGCGCACACTGCGCACCGGAGGCGTTTCGTTCCAGAAGTACCCCTGCCAGGAATCGAACCTGGACCCCGGCATTCGTAGTGCCGTGCTCTTTCCGTTGAGCTACAAGGGTTCACACACAATAGGAAAAGCCGCCCGATCCGGTTTCCCGAAGGGCGGCTCCACGGACGCGACGTCTTGTCAGGACGACGGCGGGGAGCCGGTTTTCTCTTCCATGCCAAGGGCCATGGCGTAGCGGCGTCGCGGCGTCATGCGTCCTCCCTCGGTTGGTGTGCGACAAGCATGCGTCAGGCAAGCGGGCGGGGCAAACGATTTACGGCTCTTGAGTCCGCTGCCGCTATGGCGCGAAAGCCGGACCAGGCCGCAGGGGCGTCACGGTAGGCCGGGGGGCGGGTTCTCGTGAGTGGTAAAGACGGTTAGAACCCCATGCCACGTAGCTTACGTTGATCTTGGACAGGCCTTGATCGCCAGTGGTGACGACTGCCGCAGGTCACGCGCTCGGTTGCCCCGGCCGACAGGAGCCGACCCAGCCTCAAGCGGTCGTGAGTGGTAAAGGTCGTTCTAACCCCCTTTACCACTCACGACCCCTTGCACAGCTGCACAAGGCACCCAAATCGGGTACCGCAGCCCGCATTAACGTCCCTTGTGGACAGTCGCGCCCCAGGTCCCGCCACCGGTGAATTGTCCAGCCTGTCGATCAGATCCGGTAGCCGCCGCAGCTCGCACCCAAGAGCAACTTAAGCTACGTGGCATGGGGTTAGAACCCGTCTTTACCACTCACGAGCCCGCCTACTTGTCCCGGTTGAACAGCTTGTTCCCCAGCCACACGATGGGGTCGTACTTCCGGTCCGCGACGCGTTCCTTCATCGGGATCAGCGCGTTGTCGGTGATGTGGATGCCTTCCGGGCACACATCCGAACAGCACTTGGTGATGTTGCAGTAGCCGAGCCCGTGCTCCTCCTGCGCCTCGTCCCGCCGGTCGGCGACGTCGAGGGGGTGCATTTCGAGTTCGGCGATGCGCATCAGGTACCGAGGCCCGGCGAAGGCCTCCTTGTTCTCCTCGTGGTCACGCACCACGTGGCAGGTGTTCTGGCACAGGAAGCACTCGATGCACTTCCGGAACTCCTGCGAACGCTCGACGTCGATCTGCTGCATCCGGTACTCCCCCGGCTTCAGCTCCGGGGGCGGCGTGAACGACGGGATCTCGCGCGCCTTGGTGTAGTTGAACGACACGTCGGTCACGAGGTCGCGGATCACCGGGAACGTCCGCATGGGCGTCACGGTGATGACCTCGTCCTCGGTGAAGGTCGACATCCGCGTCATGCACAGCAGCCGCGGTTTGCCGTTGATCTCCGCCGAGCACGAGCCGCATTTGCCCGCCTTGCAGTTCCACCGCACCGCCAGGTCCGAGGCCTGCGTGGCCTGCAGCCGGTGGATGATGTCGAGGACGACCTCGCCCTCGTTGACCTCGACGCTGTAGTCCTGCAGCTCACCCGCGTCGGCGTCGCCGCGCCAGACCCGGAAACTCGCCTTGTAGCTCATGCCTGGCTCCCGGGATGCGACGTCAGTTCTTCGGCGGTGTAGTACTTCCCCAGCTCGGAGTGCTCGAACAGTTCCAGCAGATCCTGCCGCAACGGGGTCTGCGCCTTGACGTCGATGTCGATCCCCGGTACCACCGGGTTGTCACCGGGTGCCGCCGAGCAGACCAGCAACTTGTTGCGCCACTGGGCGTCCATGCCCGGATGGTCGTCACGCGTGTGCCCGCCGCGGCTTTCGGTCCGCAGCAGCGCGGCACGCGCCACGCATTCGCTGACCATCAGCATGTTCCGCAGATCGACGGCGAGGTGCCAGCCCGGGTTGAACTGCCGGTGCCCTTCGACGGTCACCCGCAGGATCCGTTGCCGGAGTTCGTCGAGCTTCACCAGCGCCCGCTCGATCTCCTCGGATTTGCGGATGATGCCGACGAGGTCGTTCATCGACTGCTGGAGTTCGGTGTGCAGGCTGTACGGGTTCTCCTCGACACCGTCCTCCGGCGGGTCGAACGGCGCGAGCGCCATCGCCGCGGCGGCGTCCACATCGGACTGACTGACCGAGGGACGGTCCTTCAGCTCCGAGACGTAGGACGCGGCGCCCAGTCCCGCCCGACGGCCGAAGACGAGCAGGTCCGAAAGCGAGTTCCCGCCGAGCCGGTTCGACCCGTGCATCCCGCCCGAACACTCGCCGGCGGCGAACAGCCCCGGCACACTCGACGACGCGGTGTCCGGATCGACCTCGATCCCGCCCATCACGTAGTGACAGGTGGGGCCGACCTCCATCGGTTCCTTGGTGATGTCGACGTCGGCGAGTTCCTTGAACTGGTGGTACATCGACGGCAGCCGCTTGCGGATCTCCTCAGCGGGCAGCCTGCTGGCGATGTCGAGGAACACGCCGCCGTGCGGCGATCCCCGGCCCGCCTTGACCTCGGAGTTGATCGCGCGCGCGACCTCGTCCCTCGGCAGCAGGTCCGGGGTGCGGCGGTTCTTCTCCTGGTCGGTGTACCAGCGGTCGGCCTCGTCCTCGCTGTCCGCGTACTGCCCCTTGAACACCTCGGGGATGTACTCGAACATGAACCGCTTGTCCTCGGTGTTCTTGAGGACCCCGCCGTCCCCTCGGACGCCTTCGGTGACCAGGATCCCCTTCACACTCGGCGGCCAGACCATGCCGGTCGGGTGGAACTGGACGAACTCCATGTTGATCAGGTTCGCCCCGGCCCGCAGGGCCAGCGCGTGCCCGTCGCCGGTGTACTCCCACGAGTTCGAGGTGACCTTGAAGGACTTCCCGATACCGCCGGTCGCGAGCACCACCGCCGGCGTCTCGAAGAGGATGAACCGCCCGCTTTCGCGCCAATAGCCGAAAGCGCCGGAGATCCGGCCGTCGTCGGTGAGCAGTTCGGTGATCGTGCACTCGGCGAAGACCTTGATCCTCGCCTCGTAGTCGCCGGTCTCCTTGAAGTCCTCTTGTTGCAGTGAAACTATTTTCTGCTGCATCGTGCGGATCAGTTCGAGCCCGGTGCGGTCGCCGACGTGCGCCAGCCGCGGGTACGTGTGCCCGCCGAAGTTGCGCTGGCTGATCCGGCCGTCCTTCGTACGGTCGAACAGTGCGCCGTAGGTCTCCAGTTCCCAGACCCGGTCCGGCGCCTCCCTGGCGTGGAGTTCGGCCATCCGCCAGTTGTTGAGGAATTTCCCGCCACGCATGGTGTCGCGGAAGTGGACCTGCCAGTTGTCGTTGGAGTTCGCATTGCCCATCGACGCCGCGCAGCCGCCTTCGGCCATCACCGTATGGGCCTTGCCGAACAGCGATTTGCACACCACCGCGACGCTGAAGCCGCGTTCGCGCGCTTCGATGACCGCGCGGAGACCGGCACCGCCGGCACCGATCACCACCACGTCGTAGTTGAGCCGTTCGACCTCGGTCATAGAAAGAGCCACCTCAAAGCTTGACGCCGTTGTCGGGGACGAGAGATTCCCTAGTTGATGAACCGCAGATCCGAAATCGCACCGCTGGCCACGAGCATCACGTAGAGGTCGGTCAGCACGAGCGTGCCGAGCGTCGTCCACGCGAGCGCCATGTGCCGGGTGTTGAGCTTCGTGATCTGCGTCCAGATCCAGTAACGGACCGGATGTCTGGAGAAGTGCTTGAGCCTGCCGCCGGTCACGTGCCGGCACGAGTGGCACGACAACGTGTAGGCCCACAACAGGACCACGTTGCCGAGCAGCACGATGTTGCCGAGCCCGAAGCCGAACCCGCCGCCCTCGCCGTGGAACGCGGTGATCGCGTCGTAGGTGTTGATCAGCGAAACGACCACGGCCACGTAGAAGAAGTAGCGGTGGACGTTCTGGATGATCAGCGGCAGCCGGGTCTCACCGGTGTACTTCGCGTGCGGTTCGGCGACCGCGCACGCGGGCGGCGAGAACCAGACCGCGCGGTAGTACGCCTTGCGGTAGTAGTAGCAGGTCAGCCGGAAGCCCAGCAGGAACGGCAGGACGAGGAAGCCGAGCGGGATGAAGCCCGGCAGTTCGCCGAACCAGGCCCCGAAGTGCCGGGAGCCCTCGACGCAGGATTCCGAGACGCAGGGTGAGTAGAACGGCGTCAGGTAGTGGTATTCAGGCACCCAGTAGGCGGTGCGCACGAAGGCCCTGATCGTCGCGTAGACGATGAAGGTGGAGAGTCCGAGGACGGTCAGCAGCGGGGAGAGCCACCACCGGTCGGTGCGCAGCGTTCGTTCGGCGATCCGGGCCCGCGCCGGTGCGTGGACCCCCGTACCCCGTCCGGCCTTTTTGCCGGCGGGGGCGCTCACCGCTGGTCGCGCTTGTAGCCGCCGACGCCTTCGTCATCGGCGCCATGCCAGAGCGCCGGGTCGTAGGGCGTATCGGGTACCTGGACGCGGTCTGCCGCCTTCGCCTGCGCGGGCACCGCGTTCGGGGTCGTGTCGAGGTCGCTCGCGTCGATGTCGAGGCGCTCGATGTCGTTCGCCAGGCGTCGTACCGCCGAGGCGTCGCCGTATCGGGACCGCAGCGCGCCGACGCACTGCCTCAATTGACCGATGGCTCGCCGAAGCTCGGCGATCTCTGTGGTGGACATCGGTACCTCCCGATGGTCGGTTCGGTTGGCCGCTTGAGCCTGAGAGGGCAAGCGATCCTCGCCGCCTCGACTCTGCCGCGCGTTGTGCAATGTGACAAGTAGCACAGTAGAACCTAGGGGCGTGACGGAGGTCACGCGAGTCGACCTTCTGTATCGATTTTGATTCGCGCTTTCCCCCGGGGTACTGTGGCCACTGTCACGACCCAGCGGCGCCAGCGTTGCCGTCCTGCGGACCACCACGACCAGTGATCCGGAGCCGGACATGAGCACCGCCCCGAACGTCCACCCCATCATCGCCGAAGTCACCGGCCGCATCGCCGCGCGCAGCGCCCAGACCCGTTCCGCGTACCTCGCGCGCGTGTCCGCCGCCCACGAAGAAGGACCGGTCCGGCGAGGACTCGACTGCAGCAACCTCGCCCACGGGTTCGCCGCGATGGACGGTGTCGACAAAGCGGCACTGCGCGCCGTACGGGCACCGGGCGTCGCGATCGTCTCGTCCTACAACGACATGCTTTCGGCGCACCAGCCGATGCAGGAGTACCCCGCGATGCTGAAGGGGTCCGTGCGCCAGGCGGGCGGGGTGGCCCAGTTCGCCGGCGGCGTGCCCGCGATGTGCGACGGCGTCACCCAGGGCCGTCCCGGCATGGAGCTGTCGCTGTTCAGCCGCGAGGTCATCGCGATGTCGACCGCGATCGCGCTGTCCCACGACATGTTCGACGCGGCCCTGCTGCTCGGCGTCTGCGACAAGATCGTGCCCGGCCTGCTGATCGGCGCGCTGTCCTTCGGGCACCTCCCGGCGATCCTGGTGCCCGCCGGGCCGATGAACTCGGGCCTGCCGAACAAGGAGAAGGCGCGCGTGCGGCAGCTGTACGCCGAAGGCAAGGCGACGCGCGAAGACCTGCTGGATGCCGAAGCGGCTTCGTACCACTCGGCGGGCACGTGCACGTTCTACGGCACCGCCAACTCGAACCAGATGGTCGTCGAGGTGATGGGTCTGCACCTGCCGGGTGCCAGCTTCGTGCAGCCGAATTCGCCGCTGCGGAAGGCACTTACCGAAGAGGCCGGGCGCC
This sequence comes from Amycolatopsis sp. cmx-4-19, assembly GCA_049998115.1. Taxonomy (GTDB): domain Bacteria; phylum Actinomycetota; class Actinomycetes; order Mycobacteriales; family Pseudonocardiaceae; genus Amycolatopsis. Next base: position 259,507 of record JAEBEO010000010.1, read on the forward strand.
GGGTGGTGAAGCTTTCGCGGGGCGAGGAGTACACGCCGGTCTCGCAGGTGATCGACGAGAAGTCGATCGTCAACGGCGTCATCGCCCTGCTCGCCACGGGCGGTTCGACCAACCACACGATGCACCTCGTCGCGGTCGCCGCGGCCGCCGGGATCCAGCTGACCTGGGACGACTTCTCGGATCTGTCGGCGGTGATCCCGCTGCTGGCGCGTGTGTACCCGAACGGCAGCGCCGACATCAATCACTTCCACGCCGCCGGCGGCATCCAGTTCCTGGTGGGCACGCTGCTCGACGCGGGCCTGCTGCACGAGGACGTCCGGACCGTCGCCGGACCGGGACTGCACCGCTACCGGCAGGAACCGATCCTGTCCGAGGGTGAGCTGGTCTGGCGCGACGTCCCGACGCACAGCCTCGACGAGGAGGTCCTGCGCCCGGTGTGGCGGCCCTTCGCCGCCGACGGCGGGCTACGGATGGTCGCGGGCAACCTCGGCCGCGCGGTGATCAAGGTGTCCGCGGTGGCACCCGAGCACCGGGTCGTCCAGGCACCGGCGCGGGTGTTCACCGACCAGAAGTCCTTCAAGGACGCTTTCGAGGCCGGCGAACTGGACCGCGACGTCGTCGTGGTCGTCCGGCAGCAGGGCCCGCAGGCCAACGGGATGCCCGAGTTGCACGGGCTCACCCCCGCGCTGGGGGTGCTGATGGACCGCGGGCACCAGGTGGCGTTGCTCACCGACGGCCGGATGTCCGGCGCCTCCGGCAAGATCCCGGCGGCGATCCAGGTGACCCCGGAAGCCGCTGTGGGCGGCCCGATCGCACGGATCGCGGACGGCGACGTCGTCCGTCTCGACGCGAGGGCGGGCACCCTCGACGTCCTGGTGGGTGACGAAGAACTCGCCCGTCGTGAACTGGTGGACTCCCCGCCTTCGGAGGCATCCTGGACCGGCACCGGCCGGGAGCTGTTCGCGGCGCTGCGCCGCGCGGTCGGCCCCGCCGATCAGGGCGCGAGCGTGTTCGGACCGCTCACGCCGGAACACTTCGGCGCTCCGGCGCACACGTTGACCCCTGTGGAGGTAACCCAGTGACCACCGGCGCGGACCTGCTCGGCCTGTCCCCCGTGATGCCCGTCGTCGTCCTCGACGACGTCGCCGACGCGGTGCCCACCGCGCGGGCCCTGCTCGCGGGCGGGATCGGCGTGATCGAGCTGACCCTGCGCACCCCGGCGGCGCTCGCCTCGATCGAGCGGATCGCCGCCGAGGTCCCGGAGATCGTCATCGGCGCCGGGACGGTCACCGCACCCGGGCACGCCAAGCAGGCCGCCGACGCCGGGGCGAAGTTCCTGGTGACCCCGGGCTGCACGGACTCGGTCCTGGACGCCGCGTTCGACACCGGGCTCCCGTTCCTGCCGGGTGCGAGCACGGTGTCCGAGGCGATGCGGCTGGCCGAACGCGGGCTGACCGCGCTGAAGTTCTTCCCCGCCGAGGCCAGCGGTGGTGTGGCGTACCTGAAGTCGATCGGCGGTCCGCTGCCCGGGCTGCGGTTCTGCCCGACCGGCGGCATCACCGTGAAGACCGCACCGAGCTACCTGGCACTGTCCACTGTGGGCTGCATCGGCGGCTCCTGGCTGACACCGAAGGATGCTCTGGCGGCCAAGGACTTCGGGAAGATCGAGGCGCTGGCCGCCGAGGCGTCGAAGCTCTGAGTCCTGTTACGTGAAGGCCACCCGCTCCGGGTGGCCTTCACCGGTTCAGAGAGGAAGCTGATACTGGATGAAGCCCCGGTTGACCGCGACCTGGTCGTACAGGCGGCGTGCGGTGGCGTTGGATTCCTTGGTGTGCCAGTAGACCCGCTCGCAGCCTTGGTCGCGCGCCCAGTCCGCCACAGCTTCGATCAGCGCTCGCGCGACACCCTTGCCCCGGGCCTCCGGCGCGGTGAACAGATCCTGCAGATAACAGACGTCGGCGAGCGCGGAAGTGCTGGGGTGCAAGAGAAAGTGCACGATCCCGACGAGCTTTCCGTCCACCCGGGCACCGAGCGCGTGCATCCGCTCCCCAGCGCGGAACTCGCGCCACGCGCGGTCGTAGATCTCCTGAGGTGAAACGCGTTCGTAGAAGGCGATGTAGGCGCGAAACAGGTCTTCCCAGGCTTCGCGGTCTTCCGGTTCGAGCGGGGCGATGGTGATCATGGTGTCCTCCCAGTGATCACCCGAGCTTAGCGATCGCCGGGGTCTCGGCTCACCGTTTGCTTCACCAAGGCCGCGACTCGCTTCTTCACCGCGGCCGTCATCTCGACCAGGGCGAAGCTGGTCGCCCACATCGCGCCGTCGTCCAACCGGGCTTCCTCGGTGAAGCCGAGCGTCGCGTACCGCGTCTTGAACTTGGCCGCCGCCTGGAAGAAGCAGACGATCCTGCCGTCCAGCGCGTAGGCGGGCTGTCCGTACCAGAGCTTCGGCGCGAGCATCGGGGCATTGGCCTTCACGAGGGTGTGGACATCCTCCGCCAGTACCCGATCGTCGTCGGGCATGTCGGCGATCTTCGCGAGCACGTCCTGCTCGGCGGCCACCGCTTTGTCGGCGGCCGAACCGCGACGGGCCGACTTCTCCAACTCCTGGGAGTGTTCCTTCATCGCCGCCTTTTCCTCGGCCGAGAACCCTTCGTACGTGGTGCTCATGGCGTTTTCTCCCTGATAGGCGGCGAGCGGAGGCATCCGGAAGTGGCACATCAGGAGGTGGCGGCCAGCGTGGAGGTCTCCCAGGCGAACCCGTCCGGGTCGGTGAACGGCGCGGCGGGGCCGCTGACCGCGATCCGGTGCGACCCGGTGCCCTCGGGGGCGACGCCGGCGTCCTTGGCCAGTGCCTTACGCCGGTACAGGGCCAGTTTGACCGGGCTCGACCCGGATTCGAACTCGACGTACACGCGGCCGAAGCTCTTGCCCACGGAGAGGCCGTGCTCGACGTAGAACTTCTTGCTCGCGGCCACGTCGGCGACGCCCAGCAGCAGCACGAGGTCGTCGAACTCGCGGGTGGCCGGGCCGGTGTTCTTCTTCGCCGAGGTGGCGATCTTCCAGAGAGCGCCGTCCGGAGCCTGGATGACGCCGCCGTAACCCCACATCGATTTCGCGGCGGGCTTGGTCGCCGTCGCACCGGCGGTGAGGGCGGCATCGATCAGGGCGTCGACGTCGGCGGGCTGCGACACCGTGAGGGAGAGGGTGTAGCCGCGGAAGCCGGTGGACGGCTCCTGCGAGGCCCGCAGGCGCACCTGGGAGCCGAGCCCGAAAGCGGTGGAGTAGAAGTTTCCGGCGGCTTCGGTGTCGGCCGCTTCGAGGGTGATCGCGTCGATGAAGTTCATGCCGGTAACGCTATTTCCCGGCGGGCTCCCGACGCTTCTTGATTCCTGATCGGTCGCATCGGCGCTGGTCAGGGCCTTACCCGGGCAGCAAAACACCGGCCGGTGGGCAGCTGGCCCGCTCGGCCGGTGAACAGCTCGGAGGAGGGTGACTCAGTCGAGGGTGGCGTCGTCCAGCAGTGCCGATTCGGCACCGAACTCGCGGAGTTCGTCGCGGATCACGGTGTAGGCCAGCCCCTGGGGATAGCCCTTGCGGGCGAGGAAGCCCAGCAGGCGGCGGATCGCCGTTTGCTCGTCGACGTTGCCCAAGGAGCGCATGCGCTTGCGTACCAGCTCTCGGGCGCGCTGCTCCTCTGCCTCTCGGTCCACCTCGTCGGCGGCCTGGACGGCGATATCCCCATCGATTCCTTTGCGTTTGAGTTCGGCCACGAGGGCGTTCCGCGACAAACCCATGGTGGCATGACGGGAACGAACCCACATCTCGGCGAACTCGGCGTCGTTGACGAGCCCTGCCTGGTCCAGCTTACCGAGCAGGGTCTCCGTCGTCTCCTCGTCGAAGCCCTTGCGTTTGAGGGCCTGACGCAGTTCCTCCGCGGAGCGCGGGCGCGCGGCCAGGAGATCGAAGCAGATCTCCTTGGCCTTCTTCCTCCGCTCGTCCGGCGGCAACTCCGCCGGATCCACCTTGGGCGCTCGCAAACCCGCTCTCCTTAGAAGTCGACCGGCGCCGGGGCGGCTTCGGCGTCGACGACGGCGCCGATACCGAGCTTCTCCTTGATGCGCTTCTCGATCTCGTTGGCGATGTCCGGGTTCTCGAGCAGGAACTTGCGCGCGTTCTCCTTGCCCTGGCCCAGCTGGTCGCCCTCGTAGGTGTACCAGGCGCCGGACTTGCGCAGGATGCCCTGGTCGACACCCATGTCGATCAGCGAGCCCTCGCGGGAGATGCCCTTCCCGTACAGGATGTCGAACTCGGCCTGCTTGAAGGGCGGCGCGACCTTGTTCTTCACGACCTTGACCCGGGTGCGGTTACCGACGGGCTCGCCGCCGTCCTTCAGCGTCTCGATCCGCCGGACGTCCAGCCGGACCGACGCGTAGAACTTCAGCGCCTTACCACCGGTCGTGGTCTCCGGGGAACCGAACATGACGCCGATCTTCTCGCGGAGCTGGTTGATGAAGATCGCGGTGGTGCCGGAGTTGCTCATCGCACCGGTCATCTTCCGCAGCGCCTGGCTCATCAGCCGGGCCTGGAGACCGACGTGGCTGTCACCCATCTCGCCCTCGATCTCGGCGCGCGGCACGAGCGCGGCGACCGAGTCGATGACCAGGATGTCGAGCGCGCCGGAGCGGATCAGCATGTCCGCGATCTCGAGCGCCTGCTCACCGGTGTCCGGCTGGGAGACCAGCAGCGCGTCGGTGTCGACGCCGAGCTTCTGGGCGTAATCCGGGTCCAGCGCGTGCTCCGCGTCGATGAACGCGGCGATGCCGCCGTTCCGCTGCGCGTTGGCGACCGCGTGCAGCGCGACGGTGGTCTTACCGGAGGACTCCGGACCGTAGACCTCGATGACCCGGCCGCGGGGCAGACCGCCGATCCCGAGTGCGACGTCGAGCGCGATGGCACCGGTCTGGATGACCTCGATCGGCACACGGCCCTCTTCGCCGAGGCGCATGACCGAACCCTTGCCGTACTGCTTGTCGATCTGGGCCAGGGCCAGTTCGAGTGCCTTGTCCTTGTCGGGTGCTGCTGGTGCCATGGAGTCCACCTCGTTGGTTGAGCCGGTAAGGCTTGTTCAGTTCTGAGCTGTCGGGTCCGACGCTACGGGCGACCACCGACAATTCCAGGCCTCGCGCCCAAGCTGTGGATCGCTGACCCCGTTGTGGACAACACCCTAGACGAACGTGTGTTCGAGACCTTGACCGACACGCCGTTGCGCTAGGATTCCTGCCCTTTCGCCGAGGTCAGCGCCGCTCCGGCGGGACTTCGAAGGCGTCACAGACCGCCCGCCAGACGTCTTTGGCCGAGGTCCCCGAGTCGAGGGCCTGTTCGACGGTGCGTCCCCCGAGTTCGCCGAAGACGTGATCCCTGGAAAGGGTTTCCGCACGTCCGGGACCGAATTCGTCGGCCATGAGCCGCCGGAAGACCGTGATACGCATCGGGCGAAGTCTAGCCCCGGCTCCGGCGCCGGTCTCGGGAGGCTGGTGGTCCGTGAAGGCCTCCTTGAGGGACCTAGAGTCCCTCAAGGAGGCCTAATGGGTTGTGTTCGAGCCGGGTTTGGCAGGCTTGGATGTGGTGGCTGCTGGCGGGTGAGCACTCGTGAGGCCTGGGTTTTGCGAGACCTTCGTGAAGACCGTGCCCTTT
>JAEBEO010000011.1:0-263969 GCA_049998115.1 Amycolatopsis sp. cmx-4-19
CCGTTCGCCACTAATCCACCCGAAGGCTTCATCGTTCGACTTGCATGTGTTAAGCACGCCGCCAGCGTTCGTCCTGAGCCAGGATCAAACTCTCCAACAATGTCTTCGAATTCAATCGAGGCAAATTCAATGCACTCAAAGGAACCTCAAACGAGGTTCTCAATACATAAGCTCTACTGGCTTAGTTCACTAGCACACTGTTGAGTTCTCAAGCAACACACCCCGAATCGCACCACACCACGCGGCCTTATCCGAAGCAGTCATTCCTAGCAGTTTTTGGTGAGACACCCACTCAATCACCTTGAAGTGAGAGCTTGGTTCGTGTCCCCCGGCCACCCGGTTTCCCTGGCGACTCGGAGAACTTTACATGGCCGGAAACCCCCCAAAACAGGGGGGTACCTTAACTGCATTTTCGCAGGTCAGCCCCCCTGTTCCTGGCCGGGACCCGGCTCAGCCCCCGACGCGGACGCCGGCGACGTTGCGCTTGCCCTTGCGGACCACGAGCCAGCGGCCGTGCAGGGCGTCGTCCGAAGACGGCTTCCACTCCTCGTCGGCGATCTTCGTGTTGTTGACGTACGCCCCGCCTTCCTTGACGGTGCGGCGCGCGGCGCCCTTGCTGTCGACGAGGCCGCCGGCGATCAGCAGGTCGATGATCGTCGAGTCGCCGCTCGGGTCGACCTTGCCGTTCGGGACCTCGGCCATGGCCGCGTCCAGCGTCGGCGAGTCGAGTTCACGCAGCTCCCCCCTGCCGAACAGCGCCTGACTGGCGGCGATGACCTGCCGGGTCGCCTCCTCGCCGTGGACAAGGGTGGTGAACTCCTCGGCCAGCCTCTTCTGCGCCGCCCGCAGGTGGGGCCGCTGCTCGGTGTCCTCGGCCAGCGCCGCGAGTTCCTCCTGCCCGAGGAACGAGAACATCCGCAGGTAGCGGACGACGTCGGCGTCGGCGACGTTCACGAAGTACTGGAACCACGCGTACGGCGAGGTCATCTCCGGGTCCAGCCAGAGGCTGCCGCCACCGGTGGACTTCCCGAACTTGCGGCCCTCGGCGTCGGTGACCAGCGGCGCGGTCAGCGCGTGCGCGTGCCCGCCGTCGGCCCGGCGGATCAGGTCGACGCCGCCGACGAGGTTGCCCCATTGGTCCGAGCCGCCGACCTGCAGCTTGCAGCCGTACTCGCGGTACAGGTGCAGGTAGTCCTGCGACTGCAGCAGCAGGTAGCTGAACTCGGTGTAGGACATGCCGTCGGTTTCGAGGCGCCGCTTCACCGTCTCCCGGTTCAGCATGGTGTTGACCGGGAAGTGCTTGCCGACGTCGCGCAGGAACTCGAGCACGCTCTGCTGCCCGGTCCAGTTCAGGTTGTTCTCCACGATCGCGCCGGTCGGCGATTCGTCGAAGTCGACGAATCGTTCGAGCTGACCGCGGATGCGGCCCGCCCATTCGGCGACCGTGTCGAGGGTGTTGAGGGTGCGCTCACCGGTGTCGCGCGGGTCGCCGATCATCCCGGTGGCGCCCCCCGCCAGCACGATGGGCCGGTGCCCGGCGCGCTGGAACCGCGAAAGCATCAGCAGCGGGACGAGGTTGCCGGCGTGCAGGCTGGGCGCGGTCGGGTCGAATCCGCAATAGAGCGTGAGGGGTCCCTGGTCGAGGTCTCGCCGCAGTGCGTCGGCGTCGGTGGATTGCGCGATCAGGCCGCGCCAGGTCAGCTCGTCAAGGATGTGCTCACTCACGCCTGTAGATCCTCCCGCACCAGGTCAACCGACTATCGGCCGGGGGCCGCCGCCCGTCGTTTCCCGCCCCGGCGATAGGCAGACACCGCGGGCGATCCGTCGATCCAGAACCGCCACGGCGTGTCCATCGCCATCGCGACGCCGACGCGCGGACCGGTACGGATGTCCGGCTCCGGCACGCGCTCGCCGGTGTACAGCCGGACGGGTGACGCCGGATCGGTCAGATCGACGCCGTTCTGGGCCTTGTCGATCCCGAGGACCGAGGTGAGGATGGCCGGTCCTTTGGCGAGTTCGCCGTTGCCCCGCGCGGATGGCCTCCGGGCACGGGCGATGTCGGCGCCGGTCACGACTTCTCCGGCACGCAGCAGCACGGCGCCCGGCTGCCCTTCTTCGGTGCCGACGACGTTGGCGCAGAAGTGCATGCCGTAGACGAAGTACACGTACAGATGCCCCGCCGGACCCCACATGACCTCGTTGCGCGGGGTCTTGCCCCGGTAACAGTGCGACGCGGGGTCGTCGAGCCCTCGATAGGCCTCGACCTCGACCAGGCGGACGGCGACCGTGCCGTCCGGTCCGGTCGCCTCGATCACCGAGCCGAGCAGGAGCGAGGCCAGTTCCACTGGATCCAGCGCCAGTTCCTGACGGGTGAACTGCTTGCCGGTCGCCAAATTCCGCACGCCCCGACCTTAACCGGAGACCCCGACAGGTTCGGCGGCTACGTGATCTTCGGCGCGACCCGCATAGCGGTGAAGCAGTACTCCGTGCCGTCGGGCAGTCTCGAGAACAGCACCGGCATCCAGTCGTCGCCGAACATCGGGCTCCTCCCGGCGAAGACGTTCTCCGACACCGGCACCAGATCCGTCTCGATCGGCGGAGCGATTCCTTCGAGCGCGTCGGCGAATTCGTAGACGAAGTGCGGTTTACCGCCGTTCTCGGTGACGGTGATGATGACCCCTTCGCGCCGATAGGTGCCCACGAGAGGCGCGACGTCCACTGAAGGCGGCGAAGGAGGCGGAGCGAACCCGGCGGGGACCGAGACTCCGGCGAGTTCTTCGAGCAGTTCCCGCGACAACGAGGTGTAGAGCCGGTCGGTCGTGCCATGGTTGGTGAGCAGTGCGAAGGCCAGCCCGGCTTCCGGAACCACCCGCAGGTAGGAGCGCTGCCCGATCGACGAACCGTTGTGCCCGAAGCCGGGGACACCGTCCCAGTCGTAGATCGACAAGCCCAGTCCCCAGCCGTCGGAATCGAGCGTCCACTTGTCGGACACTTCGACCTCGCGACGCCGCATGGCGGCCACGGTCGCTTCCTTGAGCACGCGCTTCCCGTCGGCGGCGGTGCCGTCCAGCAGCATGCGGGCGAAGCGCACCACGTCACCGGCGGTGGCGAGGACACGGCCGTAGGGACCGGCGTTGCGCGGCATGAGATCCCAGGCCGACGTCGGTTCGGGGTCCTGGCCGCCGGGGCCAAGATGTCCCATCGCCACGCGGAATCGCAGTGCCTCCTCGGGGAGGGTCATCGTCTCGGTGAGACCGAGCGGGGCGACGAGCCGTTCGCGCAGGGCGGCATCCCAGGTCAGGCCGGTGAGCACCTCGACGATCCGGCCGAGCACGTTGTACCCGACGCTGCTGTAGGACGGCGCCGTCCCCGGCGGGCAGTCCATCGCCACCCCTCTCGCCGCTTGGACGTACTTGGCGAGGCAGTCGTCGCCGCGTCCGGTGTCGTCGGCGAAATCGCAGGTGAGGCCGCTGGTATGGCTGAGCAGGTGCCGGGCGGTGATGGTCTCGGTCGCTTGCGGGTCGACCGTCGCGAATTCCGGCAGCACCTTGATCACCGGCGCGTCGAGATCCAGCCGTCCTTCCTCGGCCAGCCCCATCACCAGCGAAGCCGTGTAGACCTTCGCGACGGAGCCGAGCTGGAAGACCGAATCGGTGGTCGTCCCGACCCCGGTCCCCCGATGCAGGATCCCGCTCGCGAGTTCGTGGATCTCGCCCTCGGCGAGTACCGCGAGGGTCGCCCCGGGCACGTGATGCTCGGCCCGCAATGCGTCGAGCCGGGCCTGCCAGTGGGCAGGGTCGAATGTTGTCCGTACACTGTTAGGCATACTGAACACTGTACGGAAGGAGACTACGGATGTCATTCCCCTCGGTGTGGGCACGTCCCCCGAAGCGCAGACGCGACCAGCCGACGCTGAGCCGGGAACAGATCGTTTCCGCAGCCGTCGCGCTGCTCGATGCCGAGGGCGTCGAGGCGCTGAGCATGCGGAAACTAGGGACTCGGCTCGACGTGGCCGCCGCGTCGATATACACCCACGTGGCCAGCAAGGACGAACTGGTCGAGCTGGTCGTCGACGAGGTTCATGGCGAGGTCGGGCTCCCTGGAGCGGGCCCGTGGCGGGAGGCGGCGACGCGGTTCGCGCACGACCTGCGGTCGGTGTTCCTCCGCCATCCCTGGATCGGGTCGCTGCTCGGCGAGGCGGGTGTGGCGTATCTGGGGCCGAACGTCCTGAAGCTGTCGGAAGCCGCGCTGGCGCTGTTCGAGGACGCCGGGTTCTCGCTGGACGACGCCGATCTGGCGTTCAACACGGTCATGGCGTACGTCGTCGGGCGCGCCACCAGCGAGGCCGCGTGGCTCACCGCGCTCCACCGCGGCGGACAGGACGAGCAGACGTGGAAGGAACAGCTGTGGCCCGCCGCCGAGGAGGCCGTACGGAACCACCCGCGGCTGAAGAAGCTGTACGCCGCGCAAAGGAACCGGAAGGCGGGCGAGGTCAACAGCTCCGACTTCGCGAGAGGCCTGGAGTGCGTCCTCGACGGCTTGGCGACCAGGCTCCCCTGAAGTACGCGAAGGCCCCCATCCGGTAGCAAGGATGGAGGCCTTCCCGTACTTCTAGCTCAGCCAGGTGCGGTGTTCGGTGACCCGCGCGACCAGCCGGTCCAGCTGTTCGGCGACCCGAACGGGCGCCGTGCCGCCGCGGGCGTCGCGCGAGTTTACCGAGCCCTCGACGGTCAGCACCTCGCGCACAGCCGGCGTCAGGGCCGGGTTGATCTTCTCGAACTCTTCGTCGGTCAGTTCGTCCAGGCCGACACCGCGGCCCTCGGCGACGCGGACGCTCTCCCCCGCCGCCTCATGCGCGAGGCGGAACGGAACCCCTTGGCGCACCAGCCATTCGGCGATGTCCGTGGCGAGGGTGAACCCGGCGGGCGCCAATTCGGCGAGGCGGTCGGTGTGGAAGGTCAGCGTCTCGACCATGCCCGCGATCGCGGGGAACAGCAGTTCCAGCTGCTCGACGGAGTCGAAGACCGGCTCCTTGTCCTCCTGCAGGTCGCGGTTGTACGCCAGCGGCTGTGCCTTGAGCGTCGCGAGGAGACCGGTCAGGTTGCCGATGAGCCGTCCGGCCTTGCCGCGGGTCAGTTCGGCGACGTCCGGGTTCTTCTTCTGCGGCATGATCGAGCTGCCGGTGGCCCACGCGTCGTCGAGGGTGACGTAGCCGAATTCGGCGGTGTTCCAGATGATCACCTCTTCGGCGATCCTGGACAGATTGACCGCGAGCATCGCGACGTCGAAGGCGAACTCGGCGACGAAGTCCCGCGAAGCGGTGCCGTCGATGGAGTTCTCGACGCTGGTGTCGAAGCCCAGCTCGGCGGCGACGGCTTCCGGGTCGAGACCGAGTGAGGAACCCGCGAGCGCGCCGGAACCGTAGGGCGACTCGGCGGTCCGGGCGTCCCAGTCACGCAACCGGGTGACGTCACGCAGCAGCGACTGGCCGTGCGCGAGCAGGTGGTGCGCCAGCAGGACCGGCTGGGCGTGCTGCAGATGGGTGCGGCCGGGCAGGATCGCGTCCGGATGCCGCTGGGCCTGCGAGACGAGCGCGTCGACGACGCCGAGCGTGCCCGCGACCACGCGGCGGGCCGCGTCCCGCAACCACATCCGGAACAACGTCGCGACCTGGTCGTTGCGGGAACGTCCCGCCCGCAGCTTGCCGCCGAGTTCGGTGCCCGCGCGCTCCAGCAGACCGCGTTCGAGCGCGGTGTGGCAGTCCTCGTCGGCGACGGTCGGGGTGAACGCGCCCGAGGCGACGTCCTGCGCGAGCGTGTCCAGCGCGGCGAGCATGCCGGTCAGCTCGTCTTCGGTGAGCAGTCCCGCCTTCCGCAGCACTCGCGCGTGGGCCCGCGACCCGGCGATGTCGTACGGCGCCAGCCGCCAGTCGAAATGGGTCGACGCGCTCAGCGCCGCCATGGCCTCCGCCGGTCCGCTGGCGAACCGGCCGCCCCACAGCTGCACCGGCTGCTCATTCCCGCTCACAACACTCCTCGGTTCCTTGGTTTACGTCAGGCGACTGACCGGTTGAAGGTAGCGCCTGTGGTGAAGTCGTACAGCGCGTGCTCGTCGCGCGCGGAGTCCACGGCCACTCTCCCGTGGTACAGCACCAGGCGGACTTCGCCGGACACCGGCCCGAGACTGACCTTCGCCAGTTCTTCGTGCGCGGCGACCAGCGCGAACACGCCCGGCCCCTCGTGACTCTCGCGTCCGGTGAGCCCGAAGGCGCAGGCGCGGCGGTTCACCTGCTGGAGTGCCTCCAGCAGCGTGACGGTCTCCCCGTCGATGGCGACCGGTATCCCGTGGTCGAAGGTGAGGACCAGCTCTTCCGGATCGTCCGGGAAACCGGGCTCGTCAGGCGCCACCTTCGCCCTCCTCACCGCCGTCCAAAGTGGACGAGCGCCTCGCGAGCGCCATGAAGCGCTCGGCCAGATCCTTGCCGGACAACGGTTCCCTCGCGATCACCGCGACCGTGTCGTCGCCGGCGATCGAGCCGACGACCTCCTCCAGCGCCGCCCTGTCGATGGCGCTGGCGAGGAACTGCGCCGCCCCGGGCGGGGTGCGCAGCACGGTCAGGTTCCCCGACGAGTCCGCCGAGACCAGTAGTTCGGCGAGCAGCCTCGAAAGCCGGGAGGTACCGCCCTGCACCCCGCGTACCGGGCTGCCGTCCTCCGGGATGACGTACACCGGCGCACCGGAGTCGGCACCCCGCAGCTTGACCGCGCCCAGTTCGTCGAGATCCCGGGAAAGGGTCGCCTGCGTGACGTCGATCCCTTCCGCCGCCAGGAGTTTCGCGAGCTCCGTCTGGCTGCGGATGGCCATCCTGGACACGAGTTCGGTGATCCGGGCCTGCCGGGTCACCCTGCTGCCGGTCATCGTCGCTTCTCGTCCAAGAGCCACACCATCAGCGCCTTCTGGGCGTGCAGCCGGTTTTCGGCCTCGTCCCAGACCGCGCTCGACGGGCCGTCGAGGACCTCGTCGGTGATCTCCCAGCCGCGGTGCGCGGGCAGGCAGTGCAGCACGATCGCCTCGTCGGCGGCGCGGCGCATCAAGGCGGCGTTGACCTGCAGCTCGCGGAACGGGCCGACCCGGTCGAGACCGTCGTTCTCCTGGCCCATCGACGTCCACGTGTCGGTGACGACGACGTCCGCGCCTTCGACGGCGGCGTACGGGTCGGTGAAGACCGTGGTGCTGCCGCCGGTGTCGGACGCGCGGTGCTTGGCGTCGAGCATCACCTGCTGGTCGGGCTGGAACCCCTCGGGCGAGACGACCCGGACGTTCATCCCGGCCGTCGTCCCGCCGAGCAGCAGCGAATGCGCCATGTTGTTGGCGCCGTCACCGAGGTAGACCAGGGTGAGCCCGGCGAGTTCGCCCTTGCGCTCGCGGATGGTCATCAGATCGGTGAGCACCTGGCACGGGTGGAACTCGTCGGTGAGCGCGTTGATCACCGGGATGCTCGCCGCCGAAGCCATCGCGTCGATACGCTTCTGCGCGAAGGTGCGCCAGACGATCGCGTCCAGGTACCGCGAGAGCACCCGCGAAGTGTCCTCGATGGTCTCTTCGCGGCCGAGCTGCATGGAGCGCCCGTCGACGATCACCGGATTCCCGCCGAGCTGGGCGATGCCCACCTCGAACGAGAACCGGGTCCGGGTGGAGTTCTTCTCGAAGATCGCCGCGACGGATTTTCCCTCCAGCGCACGGGAGCCCAGCGGCTCGGCCTTCAGCTGGTCGGCGAGGTCCAGGATCTCGGCCTGTTCGGCGGGGCTGAGATCGTCGTCGCGGAGAAAGTTGCGGGGCATGCGTTTTCGTCTCTGTCCTAGGTGGTGGTGGAATCGAGGGCCCCGGGAAGGGCTTCGAGGAATCCTTTGGCCTCGGCGGCGCTCAGGATCAGCGGTGGTGCCAGTCGGATGGCGTCCGGGGCGACCGGGTTGACCAGGTAACCGGCTTCCTGCGCGGCCTTGGCGACCGCCGCCGAGACCGGTTCGCGCAGGGCGATGCCGATCAGCAGCCCGGCACCGCGGACCCCGGCCACCAGCGGGTGCCCGAGTTCTTCGACGCCGGTGGCGATGTCCTTGCCCAGCGCGGAAACGTGGTCGTTCAGGTTGTCGGCGGCGATGGTCTTGAGCACCGCGAGCCCGGCGGCGCAGCAGATCGGGTTGCCGCCGAAAGTGGTCCCGTGCTGGCCCGGTTTCACCAGCTCGCCCGCCGCACCGACCCCGATGACGGCGCCGATCGGCAGCCCGCCGCCGAGGCCCTTGGCCAGGGTGATGATGTCCGGGACGATGCCGGCGTGCTGGAAGGCGAACCACGCGCCGGTGCGGCCGATACCGGTCTGCACCTCGTCGAGGACCAGCAGTGTCCCGGTCGCCTTGGTGATCTCCCGCGCGGCCTGGAGGTAGCCGTCCGGCGCCGGGATGACACCCGCTTCCCCGAGGATCGGTTCGAGGAACACCGCCGCCGTGTCGGTGTCCACCGCGGCGCGAAGCGCGTCGACGTCACCGTACGGGACATGAGTGACACCGGGAACCAGCGGAACGAACGGATCGCGCTTCGAGGGCTGACCCGTCAGCGTCAGCGCGCCCATGGTGCGGCCGTGGAAGGCACCCTCGCAGGCGACGATCTTCGTGCGGCCGGTGAGCCTGCTGATCTTCAGCGCGGCTTCGTTGGCCTCCGCGCCGGAGTTGACGAACAGTGTCTTCGCGTTGCCGGTCAGACCGGCAACGTCCAGCAGGGTCTCGGCGAACTCGACGACCACCGGGTTCACGTAGATGTTCGACGTGTGCCCGAGTTTCGCGACCTGTTCCGACACCGCGGCGACGACGGCGGGGTGGGCATGACCGAGCGCGTTCACGGCGATCCCGCCGAGCAGGTCGACGTAGGCCTTGCCGTCGGCGTCCCAGACCTTCGCGCCCTCGCCGCGGACGAGCGTCAGCGACGGGGTGCCGTAGTTGTCCATGAGGGACGACTTCCAGTGCTCCTGGCCGTCTACATTGGACTTGAGCGTGGTCACGGGAGCTCCGTTTCGGGGAAGACCATGGTACCGATGCCGCGGGAGGTGAAGACCTCCAGCAATACCGAATGGGCGATGCGGCCGTCGATCACGTGCGCGCGGCGGACACCGCCGCGGATGGCGCGCACGCAGGCCTCCATCTTCGGGATCATGCCGCTGGCGAGACCGGGCAGCAACGTTTCGAGCCGGTCGACGCGGACGCGGTCGACCAGCGAGCTGCGGTCCGGCCAGTTGGCGTAGAGGCCTTCGACGTCGGTGAGGACGACGAGCTTTTCCGCGCCCAGCGCGGCGGCGAGCGCGCCGGCGGCGGTGTCGGCGTTGATGTTGTGCACCACGCCGTCGACGTCCGGGGCGACCGTGGAGACCACCGGGATGCGCCCGGCGTTGACGATGTCGAGCACCGCGTCCGGGTTGACCTCGGAGACCTCGCCGACGAGCCCTATGTCGACGGATTCACCGTCCACAGTGGCCTGTTTGCGTTCGGCGGTGAACAGCCGCGCGTCCTCGCCGGAGATGCCGACCGCGTACGGGCCGTGTGCGTTGATCAGCCCGACCAGTTCGCGGCTGACCTGTCCGGTCAGCACCATGCGGACGATGTCCATCGTCTCCGGGGTGGTGACGCGCAGGCCGCCCTTGAACTCGCCTTCGACGCCGAGCCGGTTGAGCATCGCGGTGATCTGCGGGCCGCCGCCGTGCACCACGACCGGACGAAGACCGGCGAGCCGCAGGAACACCATGTCCTCGGCGAAGGCCTGCTTGAGGCTTTCGTCGATCATGGCGTTGCCGCCGTACTTCACCACGACGGTGGCACCGTGGAAGCGCTGCAGCCAGGGCAGCGTCTCGATCAGGATGGCGGCCTTTTCGGAGGCCGTCGCGAGCCGTTCGTCGGCGGAGACCGTGGATTCCGACGTCATGACGAGTACGCGCTGTTCTCTTCGACGTACGCGTGCGAGAGGTCGGTCGTGAAGATCGTCGCCTCGCCTTCGCCGAGACCGAGGTCGACGACGATCTCGATGTCACGGCCCGAAAGGTCGGCTTCGGCCCGGTCGGCCGCGGTCGTGCCCTTGGCGAACAGGGTGACGCCGTTGATCGTGATGGCGACCTTGTCCGGGTCGATCGCCGCGGGCACCCGGCCCAGCGCCATGGCGATGCGGCCCCAGTTCGGGTCCGAACCGAAGAGCGCGGTCTTGACCAGGTTGTCCTCGGCGATCGTCCGGCCGACGGCGATGGCGTCGGCCTCGCTCGCCGCGCCGGTGACCGTGACGTCGACGTACTTGGTCGCGCCCTCGGAGTCCGCGCGCAGCTGCAGGACGAGGTCGAGGCTGACGGCCGTGAGCAGTTCGGTCAGTTCCGCCTCGGTCGGCTCGACACCACTGGCGCCGGACGCGAGGACGAGCACGGTGTCGTTGGTGGAGGTACCGCCGTCGACGTCGAGCCTGTCGAAGGTGACGCCGGTGGCGGCACGCAGGGCGCGGTCGAGCACCTCCGGGGTGACGACGGCGTCGGTGGTGAGGACCGAGAGCATCGTCGCGAGGTTCGGGGCGAGCATGCCCGCGCCCTTGGCGAACCCGCCGACGCTCCAGCCGCTTTCGTGTTTCGCGGCCGCCTGCTTCGGCTTGCTGTCGGTGGTCATGACCGCGGTGGCGGCGTCGAGGTCGGCGTCCGGGCCGGTGCCGAGTTCCTTGAACGCGGTGTCCACGCCGTCGAGCAGCGCGTCCATCGGCAGCCGCGCGCCGATGAGACCGGTGGAGCAGACGGCGACCTCGATCGCGCCGGCGCCGAAGAGCCCGGCGACCTTTTCGGCCGTCTTGTGAGTGTCCTGGAAACCGCCGGGGCCGGTGGCCGCGTTCGCGCCGCCGGAATTGAGGACGACCGCCTTGAGGCGCCGCTGCTTGAGCACCTCCTGCGACCACTGCACGGGCGCGGCCTTGATCACGTTGCGCGTGAAGACGCCGGCCGCGACCTGCAGCGGCCCGTCGTTGACGACGAGCGCGAGGTCGAGCTTGCCGGAGGTCTTGATCCCGGCGGCGACGCCCGCCGCGCGGAATCCATTCGGCTGGGTGACGGTCACGGAGCCACTCCTACGGTCGGTAGTCCGGTGGTTTCGGGAAGTCCGAGCGCGATGTTCATCGACTGCACGGCACCACCCGCGGTGCCCTTGGTCAGGTTGTCGATCGCCGCCACCACGATCAGGCGCCGGGTGTCGGCGTCGACGGTGACCTGCAGCTGGACGTTGTTCGAACCGACCACCGACGCCGTCGTCGGCCACTGTCCCGGGGGCAGCAGCTGCACGAACGGCTCGGCGGCGTACGCCTTCTCGTACACCTCGCGGGCGCCGTCCGTGTCCGGGCCGGACTTGAGCGCGGCGCTCGCGGTGGTGAGGATCCCGCGCGGCATCGGGGCCAGCACGGGGGTGAACGAGACCTTGACCCGCTCCCCCGAGACCGCCGAGAGGTTCTGCGCGAACTCGGGGGTGTGGCGGTGGGCGCCGCCGACGCCGTACGCGCTGGCCGAACCCATCACCTCCGAACCGAGGAGGTTCGGTTTGAGGCTCTTGCCCGCGCCCGAGGTCCCGGTCACCGCGACGACGTTGACCTCCGGTTCGACCAGGCCCGCGGCGAGTGCCGGGGCGAGGGCGATCGAACCGCCGGTCGGGAAGCAGCCCGGGACCGCGATGCGTTGGGCCCCGACCAGGCGCTCGCGGGCACCCGGGAGTTCGGGAAGCCCGTACGGCCACTGCCCGGCATGGTCGCCGCCGTACCAGCGGTGCCAGTCGGCCGCGTCCGACAGCCGGTGGTCGGCGCCGAGGTCGACGACCAGGACGTCCGGGCCCAGCCGCGCGGCGATGGCCCCCGAGTGACCGTGCGGCAGGGCGAGGAAGACGACGTCGTGCCCGGCCAGGGTCTCCGGGGTCGTCTCCAGCAGGACTCGGTCCGCCAGCGGCGCGAGGTGCGGCTGGTGCTGGATGAGCGGCGTCCCCGCGGAGCTGGCCGCGGTCAGCGCACCGATCTGGACTTCGGGATGGGTCAGCAGCAGGCGCAGGAGTTCGCCGCCCGCGTATCCGCTGGCACCGGCCACCGCGATCTTCACCGTCATACGAATGATTATGCACAGCCGTGCAAGTTCAATCAAACAAAGTCACGCGGCTCACCCCATATAGGCCATCCCCTGTCCCTTATACGGGGCATCCTTGCGCCATGACGGACACGCCCGCCCGGTTGCTCAGCCTGCTGTCGCTCTTGCAGACGCCGCGCGAGTGGCCTGGCAGCGAGCTCGCCCACCGGCTAGAGGTCAGCCAGCGGACGATCCGGCGCGACATCGACCGGCTGCGCGAGCTCGGTTACCCCGTCGAGGCGAGCCGGGGTTCCGAGGGCGGCTACCGGATGGGCGCCGGCGCGGCGATGCCACCGCTGCTGCTCGACGACGAAGAGGCCGTCGCGATCGCGGTCGGGCTCCGGGGCGCCGCCGGGCAGGCGATCTCGGGGATCGAGGAGTCCTCGGTGCGG
Organism: Amycolatopsis sp. cmx-4-19; assembly: GCA_049998115.1. GTDB lineage: Bacteria > Actinomycetota > Actinomycetes > Mycobacteriales > Pseudonocardiaceae > Amycolatopsis. The sequence continues at coordinate 12,559 of JAEBEO010000011.1, forward strand.
GCGCTGGCGAAGCTGGAGCAGGTGCTGCCGTCGCGGCTGCGCTACCGGGTCGGCGCGCTCGGCGCCGCGACGGTGCCACTGCCCGGCACCGGCCCCGCGGTGGACCCGGAACACCTCACCGTCTTCGCCGGCGCGATCGCCAACACCGAACGGACCCGGTTCGCCTACCGTACTGGCGACGGGACCGAATCCCGGCGGCACGTCGAACCACACCGGCTCGTCTCGGCCGGACGCCGCTGGTACCTGCTCGGCTGGGACCTCGACCGCGACGGCTGGCGGATCTTCCGGGTGGACCGGATCGCCGAGCCGCGGGCGACCGGCGGGCGGGCCACCCCGCGACAGCCACCGGCCGAAGACGTCGCGGCCTATGTCACCGACAAGATGCACAGCCTCCTTCCCACCTACACCGCGCGCGTGACCCTGCACGCGCCGATGCACCGGGTCGCCCCCGCCATCGGGGACAACACCGGCGAACTCGAACCCCTCGACGACGGGAACTGCGCCCTGAACGCGGGCGCGGACACCCTCGACTGGCTCGCGTTCCGCCTGCTCGGGCTCGGCTGCGAATTCACCGTGCACGAACCGCCGGAACTGATCGCCCGCCTCCGCGACATGGCGGCGCGCGCCACCCGCGGTATCGCGTCCACAGTGGACTGACGGCGGCCGCGAGAGAAACCCTCGCGGCCGCCTCGGTTCAGCCGAGCTCACCCGCTTCCCGCTGGCTCGGCGGGACCGGGAGGTACGCGCCCCGGCGCTCCGGGTCGCAGCCGACCCTGGGCAGCCTGGCCCGGATCCCACCCGGCGTCCGCTCGAACCGCCCCGCGATCTCCTCGACGCTTTCCCCTGCCAGCCAACGGCTTTCCAGTTCGGCGTCGAGTTCTTCGGACCACGGCAGGCCCTGCTGCGGAGGCCGGTCGGCCGATCTTCGGCGACGGTTCCCACCGCCGCCACGCCGCCCGGCGAACGCCATCAGCGTGTCGGAAAGGACGGTCGCCAGTGCCGGTACGGCCTCGGCGTCGATATCGAGCCTGCCTTCGGCGACAGGCTCCTCCTGCGGTCCGGCTCCGCCGACCATGACGGTCACCCAGCGGTCTTCCCCGGCCGCGCCGCCACCCTCACGGGCGGCGACCTCGATGCGGTAAACGGTGTCCTGCACGCGGATCTCGGTCCGGTGCTCTTCGACGATGTTCATGCCGGGGACGCTAACGGGCGGCCCCGACAATTCGGCGGCACGGCGGCGGGGATCCGGTCCGGGGCGGTGGATGACCGGTACTTTCACGGCTTTTCGGGGCGAGAGGGTGCCGGTCATGGCGGTCGGCCGGTCCGGCGTCGGCCCACCAATACCCGAAGGCCCCCTTGCTCGCGCCCGGCGCAGGCAAGGGGGCCTTCAGATACTCGGGTGACGGGCTCAGAAAGGCAGGGCCTGAGCCAGCGCCTCCTTCTTCACTTCCGCGGCCGACGAGGGCACGTCGGACTTCTTCGACGACGTGGCCGCCGGGACGGGCTGCGGGACCGGGGTGCACTGCACGTCCGAGCCGTTGCCCGGCTTCCGCACGGGCAGCTTGCCGGTCAGCAGGTAGTCCGCGATCTTGTCGTCCACACAGGACACACCGGACAGCGAACCGGAGTGCGTGGTGCCGCCGGGCGCGCTGATCAGGCTGGAGTTCGGGTACCGCTTGCGGACCTCCAGGCTGCCGGGGTACGGCGTCGCGGCGTCGTTCTCCTCGTTGACCAGCAGGATTCCCGGCACCTTGCGGCCGTCGATCTCCACCGGCTTGCCCGGCTTCGCGGGCCAGTCGATGCAGGGCGCGTTGAACCAGGCGTTGCCCCAGGTCTCGAACGGCGCCCGGAAGTGGGTGACCCAGTTGTCGAACTTCCAGCGGTTCCAGTTCTGCGGCCACGCGACGTCGGTGCACTGCACGGCCGCGTACACCGCGTACCCGTTGTCCTGGCCCGGAGGGTTGGAGTCGTCGTACAGGCCCTTCAAGGTCTGCCAGTCACCCTTGTGCACCCAGCCCGAGAACGCGTTCGCCATGTCTTCCCAGCCGAAGACGTAGTACCCGGCCTGCAGGAAGATGTCCGTCCACTCGGAACCGCCGATGACGCCGCCCGCGGGCTTGTCGTAAAGCTTCTTCTGCTCGGCGTACCACAGCTTCTCGACCGCGGAAGCGGTCTTGCCGAGGTGGTAGACGTCGTCGTACCCGGCGAGCCAGCCGAAGTAGGTCTTGATGTTCTTGTCGAAGGCGATGTCCTGGTTCAGGTTCGCCTTGTACCAGACGTCGCGGGGGTCGACGGTGCCGTCGAACACCATCCGGCGCACGTTCTGCGGGAACAGCGTGCTGTAGACCTGGCCGAGGTAGGTGCCGTAGGAGAAGCCGTAGTAGTTGATCTGCTTCTCGCCCAGCGCCTTGCGAAGGCTGTCGACGTCCTTCGCGACATCGATGGTCTTGATGTGTTCGAGGATCGCGCCGTTCTTGGCGCACGCCTTCGCGTAACCCTTCGCCTTGTCCAGCCACGCCTTCTCGAGGGCGCGCGTGGTCGGCACGTACTGCGGGCGGTTGTAGGAGGCGTAGTTGCCGTCGCAGGTGAGCGACGGCTTGCTCTCGCCGACACCGCGCGGGTCGAAGCCGATCCAGTCGTACTCCTCACCCGCCTTCTTGGGGACGGCCCGGCCGAGCGTCGACAGGCCGAGGCCGGAGCCGCCGGGACCACCCGGGTTGACCATCATGACGCCCTGCGACTGGGGGGACTTGTGCTTCACCCGCGAGACGGCGACCGAGATCTTCTCCCCGGCCGGCTTCGCGTAGTCCAGGGGGACCTCGAGGAAGCCGCATTCCGCGCCGGCCTTGACCAGACTCGGCCGGGTGCAGGCTCCCCAGCTGATGGGCTTCGGATCGAAGTCCCGCGCAGGAGCGGCCGTGGCGGAGGGGGCGAGCGCCATGGTGCCGACGCCGATCCCCGCGACCGCCAGGGCGGCAACGAATTTCTTCATGTGTTCCTTTTCGTCCGCGTTCGACCCGGTCGGGCCGAAGCTACCGAGAACCGGCTTCAATCTCGCTGACCGACACGTCGACCGCCATCCCTCTTTAGTCGGTATCCGCGCACCGATCCGGGCATATCAGTCTTGTCGGTCCCCTGTCGTACTCTCGCCGCGTCCACTGGGGAAAGGAGTGCGCGTGAACGAGGTGAAAAGCCTGGTTTCGGCGGTTCGCAACGGTTTGGCCGCGCTGGCCGATCCGGAGAAGGCGCCGGGCATGCGGGCGTACATGAAGTCGGAGATGCCGTTCCTCGGTGTCGCGGCGCCCCGTCGGGCAGCTTTGCTGAAGCAGGTCTTCGCCGAACATCCGCTACCCGATCGAGTGAGTTTCTCGGCCGCCGTCCTCACTTTGTGGCGTGAAGCGGAATTCCGCGAGGAGCGGTATGCGGCGGTGGCCCTTTCCGGGCATCGCTCCTGCACCCGCTGGCAGGACGGCGACCTGCTGGGTCTGTACGAAGAGATGATCGTGACCGGCGCTTGGTGGGACTACGTCGACGAAGTCGCCATCCGCCGCGTCGGGCCGATCCTCCGGGCAGAGCCGGAGACGATGAAGCAGCTGATGCTGACCTGGGCCTACGACGAGGACAGGTGGCGTCGCCGTACCGCGGTGATCTGCCAGGTCGGGGCCAAGGGCGGCACCGACACCGATCTGCTCACCCGGGCGGTCGAGGCGAATATCGACGACAAGGACTTCTTCCTGCGCAAGGGAATCGGCTGGGCGCTGCGCGAGTACGCGAAGACCGAGCCGGACTGGGTCCGCGCGTTCGTCACCACGCATCCCGCACTGTCCGCTTTGTCCCGGAAGGAGGCACTCAAGCACTTGGCAGGATGAGCACCGGACGAGGGCTCAGCACGAGGAACTCCTCGGTGATGCCGCGAAAACCCACCACGCGTGAAGGCCCCCTTCCGTCGGTCGGATCCGAGGGAAGAGGGCCTCCGCGGGACTTCGAGCGGGTCAGGCCCGCAGGCTCGCGCCGAAGCGCTCACCGGCGACCGCGACGGCCGCGTCACGGGCCTTCGTTGCCTCGTCGACGGTCAGCGTGCGGTCCGTGGCACGGAACCGCAGCTTGTACGCCACCGAACGCCGGCCTTCGCCCAGCTGCTCGCCCTGGTAGGAGTCGAACAGCGTGATGTCCTCGAGCAGCTCGCCCGCGCCCTCGCGCAACGCCTCGGCCAGATCGGCCGACGGCACACCGGCTTCGGCGACGAGCGCGACGTCGAGCAGCACCGGCGGGTAGGCCGAGATCCGGGGCGCCGGACGGCCGTCCGGGATCGGGATCGCGTCCAGGTCGAGTTCCATCGCGACGGTGCGCGGCGGGAGACCGAGCGCCTCGACGACCTTCGGGTGCAGCTCACCGGCGTAGCCGACGGGCCACTGACCCACCCGCAGCTGAGCGCAGCGACCAGGGTGCCACGGCGGCTGATCCGCCGCGGCCGTGGTCAGCTCGACACCGGCGGCCTGCGCCACCAGCCTCGCGGCCTGCACCGCGTCGGCCCAGTTCGCCTGCTCGCCCTCGCCCCACCAGCCCGCACGGCTCCGCTTGCCCGCGAGGACGACGGCGACGTGCACCGGCTGCGGCGGGACGGCCGCCTCCAGTACCGCGAGTTCCTCGTCGGCCGGCCGCCGGTCCACCCCCAGCGAAGGCATCGGGATCGGGTTCGGCCCGGGCAGCACCACCTGTCCGACGTGGAACAGCGAAACGTCCTTGAAGCCGCGGGAAACGTTGCGCTGCAACATTTCCAGCAGTCCCGGCAGCAACGTGCTCGCCATCCGGTCCTTGTCCGCCTCCAGCGGGTTGCGGACCCGGACGGTCCTGCGTCGGACATCGTCTTCGGGCAGCCCGAGCGAATCCCAGACCGAGTCCGAGAGGAACGGGAAGGGCAGCACCTCGACGTATCCGGCCTCGGCCAGCGCACGCGCGACCGACCGGCGGCGGCGCTGCGTGTCGGTGAGGCCGCGGCCCGCGGGCGCGTCGGGCAGCACCGACGGGATGCTGTCGTAGCCCTCCAGCCGGAGGACCTCCTCGACCAGGTCGGCGGGCTGCACCAGGTCGCCGCGCCAGCTCGGCGGGACCGCGGTCACCAGCGCGGTGCCGTCCTCGGACGTGCCCACGTTGACCTTGCAGCCGATCTGCGAGAGACGACGGACCGTGACACCGCGCTCGTAGCGCACCCCGGCGACGTGATCGGGCAGGTTGATCGGCATGGTCACCGGCGGGTTCGGCTCGACGCCGCCCTCGTCGGTGCGGCCGGGCAGGATCGAGCCGTCGCCGTACTGGCGCAGCAGCCGCGCCGCGAACTCGACGGCCACCGCGCACAGCTGCGGGTCGGTGAACCGCTCGAACCGCTTGGCCGCCTCGGAGAACAGCTTGTGACGACGGGCCGTCCTGCTGATCGACGACGGGTCCCAGTGGGCCGCTTCGAGCAGCACGTCGGTGCTTTCAGGGGTGATCTCGGTCGACGCGCCACCCATGGTGCCCGCCAGCGAGATCACGCCGGAATCGTCGGCGATGACCACGTCGTCCACGTCGAGTGTGCGCTCGACATCGTCCAAAGTGGTCAGCTTCTCGCCCGGCTTCGCCTTGCGCACCACCAGGTCGCCCTTGACCGAACCGGTCGCGAACGCGTGCAGCGGATGACCGAGTTCGAGCATCACGTAGTTGGTGACGTCGACCGCGAGCGAGATCGAGCGGATCCCCGCCAGCATCAGGCGGCGGCGCATCCACCACGGCGTCGGGGCCGTCGCGTCGAGGTCCTTGACCCGGCGCAGGACGAACCGCTTGCAGCCCTCGGTGTCTTCGAGGTGCACCGGCCACGCGACGCTCTCGGCTTCCGGGACCTCGATGGACGCGGGGTCGCCGAACGGGACGTCCAGCGCGTTCGACAGTTCGCGGGCCAGGCCGCGGACCGACAGCGTGTACCCGCGGTCCGGGGTCGGCGTCACTTCGAGCACGGTGTCGTCGAGGATCAGCAGCTTGTTGGCGTCCTCGCCCGGGCTGGCGGTGCTCGGCGGCAGCACCAGGATGCCGGAGTGGTCGTCCCCGATGCCGAGTTCGCTCGCGGAGCAGATCATGCCGTCGCTGATCCGGCCGTAGGTCTTGCGCGACGCGATCTCGAAACCGCCGGGCAGCACCGTGCCGGGCAGCGCGACGATGACCAGGTCGCCCTCGGCGAAGTTCGTGGCACCGCAGATGATCCCGCGGGTCCTGATGCCCGCGGGACCGTCGTCCTCGAACGGACCTTCGTCGTCATCGTCGGTGTCGTCGTCGTTCTCGTCCGGCTTGCCGGTGCCGTCGTCGGGCTCGCCGACGTCGACCCGGCAGAAGCGGACCGGCTTCTTGAACTCGGTCAGCTCTTCGATCTCGGCGACGCGGCCCACCACGAGCGGGCCGGTGACCGGCTGGAGCGGACGGACGTCGTCGACCTCGATGCCGATGCGCACGAAGGCATCGGCCAGATCCTGGACCGTGACCCCCTCGTCGAGCTGGAGGTGTTCGATCAGCCAGCTGGCTGGGACCTTCACTCAGGCCTCCGTTCCGAAGGGCAGGGTGAACCTGATGTCGCCCTCCACCATGTCGCGCATGTCCGGGATTCCGTTGCGGAACTGCAGGGTGCGCTCGATACCCATGCCGAAGGCGAAGCCCGAGTAGACCTCGGGGTCGACGCCACAGGCACGCAGGACATTGGGGTTGACCATGCCGCAGCCACCCCATTCGACCCAGCCGGCGCCGCCCTTCTTCTGCTCGAACCAGACGTCGACCTCGGCCGACGGCTCGGTGAACGGGAAGAAGTGCGGGCGAAGGCGGGTCTTCGAGCTTTCGCCGAACATCGCGCGGGCGAAGGCGTCGAGGGTGCCCTTGAGGTGCGCCATCGTCAGGCCCTTGTCCACCGCGAGCCCTTCGACCTGCGAGAACACCGGGGTGTGCGTCGAGTCGAGCTCGTCGGTCCGGTAGGTGCGGCCGGGGCAGACGACGTACACGGGCAGGTCGCGATGCAGCAGCGTGCGGGCCTGCACCGGCGAGGTGTGCGTCCGCAGCACCAGGCCGGAGTCCTCCTCGCCGAGGTAGAACGTGTCCTGCAGCTGGCGCGCCGGGTGGTCCTTGCCGAAGTTCAGCGCGTCGAAGTTGAACCACTCGGCCTCGAGCTCCGGCCCGTCGGCGACCTCGTAGCCCATCGCGACGAACGCGTCGGCGATCCGCTCCGACAGGGTCGCGATCGGGTGCCGGGCGCCGCGGGGTACACGGTCCCACGGCAGGGTGACATCCACGGTCTCCTCGCGGAGCACCTTTTCGTCACGCTCGACCTGGAGAACGGCGCGGCGCGCGTCGAAAGCGGCCTGGATGCTTTGGCGCGCTTCGTTGACCCGCTTGCCCGCCTCGGCTTTTTCCTGCTTCGGCAGGGCACCGATCTCGCGGCGCGCGAGGAGCAGCGGAGACTGGTCCCCGAGGTGGGCGGGCTTGACCGCGGCCAGCGCGTCAAGATCCGCCGCCGCGGCGAAATCCGTCTCGGCCTGCTTGACGGCGGCCGTCAACGTCTCCGGCACGAGGGCTCCCGCCTGAGGGTCCTGCTTGTCGTTGGCTTCGGACATAACTCCTCGGCGTCCGCTGGGACTGGTCCGGTGCACGCGAGCGCACACATGGGTTTAGCAGCTGCTGAATTCTATGGGACAGCGAACGGCGGCCCCCGATCACCCTCGGGCAGGGCACACCGTCACTCGGGGAACGCGAAGGACCGCGGATCTACGCCGTAAACAAGGTGCTGGAACGGACAATGCGTTCCATGAGAGCTCCCTCGGGTCGTGGTTCGACGGCGTAGTGCCCGCGACCCTACGTGGTCGCGGGCACCGGGGCCATCGAATTCGGCTCAGCGCCCGGCGAAGGCGCCCTCGAAGTCCACCTTGCCGAACGCCTCCGGGACGACACCGTCGGCGGCGTAGCGGTACAAGGCGGTCTGATAGATCCCGGCCAGGGTCGTGCAGACGATGGAGACCAAGAACCCCCACACGAGTGAAATCCCGATGGCGACGAAGATCGTGATGGTGCCGCCGAGCAGGAACCCGATGCCCATGAAGACCACGAATCCGGCCAGTGTCAGGAGGACGCCGACCAGCCCGACACCGAACCGTCCGGCCGCCTGCTCGCCCCAGGTCCGCTTGAGCAGCTCCGCCGAGCGCTTGGCCCCGTGCTTGACGCCGGCGTCTTCGATCATCATCACCGGCAGCACGAGGTAGGTGACGAGGTTCCAGGCGGCCCCGATCAACCCGCTGACGAAGTAGCCGATGAACGCGAACCGCTGCTCGATCTCCCGGAGGATCAGGGAAACCGTCGCCGTCACCAGCGACCAGCCCAGCAGGGGCAGCCATCGGCGGCCAGCCTCGGCCAGTCCGGCGGCCACGCGGGGATCGTCACCACGCAGTGCGACGTCGGCCTGGGAAATGAGAGCGGCGTTGAAGAACACCGTGACGAACGCGGCCACCAGGTAGAACAGCCCGATCATCACGTACGAGCCCGGGGTCAGCCGCGAGTGGTCGGCGATCTCGGCGTGGGAGATCCAGTACCCCGAGCCGAGGAACACCGCGGCCACCACCAGTCCGGCGATCGCGGCGAGCACCGGGAAGACCGCGAGTTCCTTGCGGGACCGCAACACGCGCCAGGAAGCGCCGAACAAAACGAAAGAACGGGCGATACGCCCCATGATTCCCCCAGGAAAGCCAACGGAATCCGTAGCTTAGCGACCCCGGTGCGGCGCCATCGCGGTGGTGTACACGCAGATCGCGGCGGCGGTCGCCAGGTTCAGGCTTTCGGCGCGGCCGTACATCGGGATCTTGACCGCGAGGTCGACGGCGCCGAGCACAGGCCCGGGCAGACCATGCGCTTCGTTGCCGAACACCCAGGCGGTGGGCTGGCCGAAACTCACCTGGTCGAGTTCGGTGTCGGCGTACCCGTGGGCGCCGATCGTGCGGAGACCGACGGCGGAGCAGGCCTCGAGGGCCGCGTCGACGTCTCGGATCCGGGTGATGGCGGAGTGGAACAGGCTGCCCGCGGCCGCGCGGACGCATTTGCCGTTGTGCGGGTCGACGCTGTCTCCGGCGAGGACGACCGCGTCGGCGCCGGCGGCGTCCGCGACCCGGATCACCGTGCCCGCGTTGCCGGGGTCGGAGACGTCGACGAGGACGACGACGAGCTTCGCGTCCGGCCGCAGGACGGTCTCCTGTGGACGGTCGACGAGCGCGCAGACCGCGACGATGCCTTGCGGTGTCACGGTTTCGGACAGCCCGTCGGCGGCGCGATCGGTGATCGGCGAGATCGGGACACCGGCCTCGGCCGCGGCGGCGAGCAGCCGCTGGTGCTGCGCGGCGGCGCGTTCGGTCACGAACAGCTCGTACACCGTGCCGCCGTCTTCGAGGGCGTGGGCGAGCGCGGCTTCGACCGCGTTCGCGCCCTCGGCGAGGAACCGCCCGGCTTTCTCACGCTCGGCCCGGCGGGTGAGCTTGCGCGCAGCAACAACCCGGGGCGTCCGTTCGGTGAACGGAGCCGCCCCGGGTTGCGGGAGAGCGCTGCGGCCGGTCAGGCCGACTTCTTCTCTTCGGTGTTCACGTTCGCCTTGGCCAGCTCGGCCAGCGCGGTGAACGCGGCGGCGTCGTTGACCGCGAGGTCCGCGAGGATCTTGCGGTCGACCTCGACACCCGCGGCCTTCAGACCCTGGATGAAGCGGTTGTAGGTGACACCGTTCGCGCGGGCGGCCGCGTTGATGCGGGTGATCCACAGCTGGCGGAAGTCACCCTTGCGGGCACGGCGGTCCCGGTAGGCGTAGTTCAGCGAGTGGAGCGTCTGCTCCTTCGCCTTGCGGTACAGCCGCGAACGCTGGCCGCGGTAGCCGCTGGCGAGCTCGAGAGTCGCGCGACGCTTCTTCTGGGCGTTGACAGCCCTCTTGACGCGTGCCACTGGGGTCCATCCTGTCGATCTGGGGGCGCGCTGGCGCGCCCGGCGTTTACAAAGTGCGGGGTGTCAGCGGCCGAGAAGGCGCTTGACGCGGCCGACGTCGTTCTTGGCGATCTCGGTGGTGCCTTCGAGGCGACGGGCGAGCCTGTTGGACTTCTTCTCCATCAGGTGGCGGCGGCCGGCCTTCTGGCGGCGCAGCTTGCCCGTGCCCGTGACGCGAACTCGCTTCGACGTCCCGCTGTGCGTCTTCATCTTCGGCATTGCGTTGTCCTCTTTCGCGCGGCGGCACACCGGTGATTTCCGGTGTGCCGCGACATGTGCTGGTCGGCGCTTACGCGTCGGCGGGCGGCTCGGACGACTCGTCCTTGGCCGCCTTCGCGGCCTTGGGCGGCTTCACGTTCTTGTGCGGGGCCAACACCATGATCATGTTGCGACCGTCCTGCTTCGGCGACGACTCGACGAAACCGAGTTCCGTCACCTCGTCGGCGAGCTTCTGCAGCAACCGGAAACCGAGTTCCGGCCGGGACTGCTCGCGACCGCGGAACATGATCGTGACCTTGACCTTGTTGCCAGCCGCCAGGAAGCGGGACACGTGACCCTTTTTGGTCTCGTAGTCGTGCTGGTCGATCTTCGGCCGCAGCTTCTGCTCTTTGATGACGGTGAGCTGCTGGTTGCGGCGGGACTCGCGGGCCTTCTGCGCGCTCTCGTACTTGAACTTGCCGAAGTCCATGAGCTTGCATACGGGCGGGCGTGCCTGCGGAGCAACCTCGACGAGGTCGAGATCGTTCTCCTGTGCCAGCCGCAGTGCATCTTCGATCCGGACGATGCCGACCTGTTCACCGGCGGGTCCGACGAGACGGACCTCCGGTACCCGGATTCGGTCGTTGATGCGTGTCTCGGAGCTGATGGGGCCTCCCTGGTTCGAGGTAAATTCTTCTACCGTTTCGACCTGGTGCCCACATACCGAAGGCCCCGGTACCATGAGGTACACGAGGCCCACTCGTTCCGATCGCGTTCGGTCTCCAGAACCGAACGCACCGCCTCGACGCCCGAAATCGTCTTGGCGAGACCGGACCCGGACACCTGGTGTTACGGCAGTGACACGGGTGGGAGCGGGGCTCCACTTGCCGCCCCCGATCGCTCGGGAGCTGGTCGCTCGTGGAAGGGTACCAGACGTGTCAGAAGAACCGGTTCAGCAGCCCCCGTATTCCCAGGACGTCCGCGGCTTGGAGGACATCCCGAGCGTCGAGGTGATCAGCAGGGCGGCCGTCATGCTGCTCTCCGCCGGCGCCGAACGACTCGGCCTCGCCGACGAGGACCCGGCCAACTCGCCCCACCGCGACCTCGACGAGGCCCGCCGCCTGATCACCGCGCTCGCCGGGCTGGTCACCGCCTCCGCAGAGTACCTCGGTCTGCACGCGGGCCCGTTGCGCGACGGCTTGCAGTCGCTGCAGAAGGCGTTCCGCGAGGCTTCGGCCGTTCCGGACGCGCCGGGCCAGGGCCCGGGCGAGAAGTACACGGGGCCCGTTTACTAGCCGGAACCGCGGTCCGTGAAGGACTCCTTGAGAGACGATGGCGCGTGAAGGCCGCTTTCGCGAGGGGGGTCGTGAGTGGCAAGGGCTGTTCTAACCCTCCTTACCACTCACGACCCGCCTGACCGACGCCTTCCGCCGCTGCCCCGCTCACCCGCGCGGATGGCCGCAACGTGCCTGACCCACGGTCGGCTCTAGCCGTCCTGACCACTCACGAGGGCACGGGTGGTCAGTCCACCACGGCCAGGACGTCGATCTCCACCAGCAGGCCGGCGGGCAGGCCGACGTACACGGTGGTGCGGGCCGGGTGCGGCGCTTCGCCGATCAGCTTGTTGTAGACCTCGTTGAACGCGCCGAAGTGGTCGACGTCGGTCAGGTACACGCGCACCATCAGGGCGTCGCCCAGGCTCGAACCGGCCGCCTCGAGCACCGCTTCGATGTTCTTGAAGGTCTGCTCCGTCTGCTCACCGACGGTCTCGCCGACGATGGCGCCGGTGGCCGGGTCGAAGGCGACCTGGCCTGCCACCTGCAGGATGTTGCCCTTGCGGACCGCCTGCGAGAACGCGGCCACCGGCTTCGGCGCGTTCTCCGTGCTGATCGCGGTCTTGCTCATTCCAACTTCCCCTTTCGGTTCCCCGTCCATCCACTGTGGACGGAAGCTTCTTCGGCGGCGGCGACCAGTTCGGGCACGAGCCGCATCAGACCGTCGTAGTCGAGCAGGACCTCCGGCACCGACATCGACGCGGCGGCGAGCACCACGCCACCCGGCCCCCGGACCGGTGCGGCGACGCAGTGGATGAAGTCCTCGTGCTCGGCGTTGTCCACCGCGTAACCCCGGTCGGCGACGAGATCCAGTTCGGTCTCGTACGCCTGCGGCGTGGTGATCGTGTTCGGCGTGCGGACGAAGAAATCGATCCGCGAGACGACGTCGGCGCGCTTCTCCGGCGTCATCGCCGCGACGAGCACTTTGCCGACGGCGGTGCAGTGCAGCGGTGCGCGTTTACCGATGCGGGAGTACATCCGCACCGAATGCCTGCCCTCGAACTTGTCGATGTAGACGACCTCGCCGTCCTCATAGGACGCGAGGTGCACGGTGTGCCCGGTGCGCACGTTGAGCGCGGCGAGCGCGGACTGCGCGCTGCGCCGGACGTCGCGGTCCTCCAGCGCCTGCTGCGCGAGGTCGAAGAGGGCGCTGCCCAGCCGGTAGTGCCGCTGCCCCTCGCGGCGCACGAAATGATGCGACTCCAGCGTGCGCAGCAGGCGGAGCACGGTCGACTTGTGCACGCCGATCTCCTCGGCGAGCTGGTCCAGCGTCTTCGCCTCGCGGGCGAGCCCGCTCAGCAAGGTGAGCGCCCTGTCCAGGCTCTGGCTCATCCGCTCACCAATCCCTTGTCCGTCAGTCTCGCCGCCGACCATGCTGCCTCATCCGCGTCGATCAGCGCTTCGACGACGGCTTCGGGCAGCGGCGTCCCGACGTCGTCGTGGGTCAGCAGGGTGGCGGCCGCCTGCAGATGGCCGCGCCGCAGCCGGGTCGCGGGGGCGTCGCCGCGCAAGGTCGCGGCGAGGAAACCGGCCGCGAACGCGTCTCCGGCACCCACCGGCTCAACGACGTCGACCCGCAACGCGGGCGCGAACAGCGGCGCCGCGTCCCCTTCGACGAGTGTCACACCGCGCGCCCCGTGCTTGACGACCAGCGTTTTCGGCCCGGGCACCGCGACACGCAGCCGCTCCGGGTCGCCGGTCCCCCACACCCGTTCGGCTTCGTCGTCCCCGGCGAGCACGATGTCGGCGCGGGCGGCGAGTCCGGCCAGCACCGACGGGTCGCGATCGGTCCAGAGCGCGGGCCGGAAGTTCACGTCGAACGACACCAGCGTGTCCCCGCGCGGCCGTTCCAGCAGCGCCCGCACCAGCTCCAGGCAGCCGTCGGACAACGCGGGTGTGATCCCCGACAGGTGGATCACGCGGACCCCGTCGAGGTCGAGTTTCCCCAGCAGCCCGGCGTCCATCCCGGACGCGGCGGACCCCTTGCGGTAGTAGCGCACGGGACTCCCGTGCGCACCGCTCTCCTTGATGTAGAGCCCGGTCGGGCGGGTCGGATCGACCAGCACCGCACTGACGTCCACCCCGGCCCCGGCGATCTCGCGCACCAGCGCGCGACCGAACGGATCGTCGCCGACGGCGCTCACCCACGCGCTGGCGAATCCCAGCGCCGGGAGGTGGCAGGCGACGTTCGATTCGGCTCCGCCGATGGTCCGTACCCAGTTCCGTACCTCGTCGGGCGGCCCGGATTCGGCCGGTACGAACAAGGCCATCGACTCCCCGATGCACAACACGTCGGGCGCGCTTGTCACTTCCGCGTCTCCTCATCGTCACGCCGTTGACCTCTGGCGGACCGGATGCTACACCTATCCCACGCAATATGCGCAACGTCCGTTGCAACATACGCAACCAAGGTGGACACCATGTTCGAAGCCGGAACCATCGATTCCGCCGCGGTCGCGGCCGTCCGGGAGGAACGCGTCGACTGGCGCTTCCGCTCGGTGGCGCCGTCGCTGTCCGGACTCACGATCGGCGAAGCCGCCGCCCGCGGGGCGAAGCTGTTCGACGACGGCTTCCTCGGCCCGTTCGTGGTGCTCGACGACGAAGCCGTCGAGCACAACCTCCGCACCATGGCGGGCTGGTGCGCCGAACGCGGTATCGCCCTGGCCCCGCACGGCAAGACGACGATGGCACCGCAACTGTTCGAGCGGCAGCTCCGGCACGGCTCGTGGGGCATCACCTGCGCGAACGTCGGGCATCTGCGCGTCTACCGGGCGTTCGGGGTCTCCCGGATCCTGCTCGCGAACCAGTTGCTCGACCCGTCGGGCCTGAAGTGGCTCTCGAAGGAACTGGACGCCGACGACGACTTCGAGTTCGTCTGCTGGGTCGACTCGGTCCGCGGCGTCGAGCTGATGACCGAAGCCCTGCGTGGCGCTCGCCGCCAGGTGGACGTGCTCGTCGAACTCGGCGGCGAAGGCGGCCGCACCGGGGTCCGCAGCACCGAGACGGCGCTCGCGGTCGCCGAGGCGGCACACGTCAGCCCGGCTCTGCGGCTCCGCGGCTCCGGCGGCTACGAGGGCGCGCTTTCCCACCACACCGACGAAAAGTCCCTCCGGCTGATCAGTTCCTATGTGGACGGTCTGCGCGAACTCGTCTTCTCGTTCGCCGCGAAGGGACTGCTCGACGACGCCGGCCAGATCCTCGTCACCGGCGGCGGCAGCGCCTACTTCGACCGTGTCGCCGACGAGCTCACCCGGGACTGGGGCGACCTCGACGTCCTGCCGATCCTGCGCAGCGGCGCCTACGTGACCCACGACGACGGCTTCTACCGCGTGATCTCCCCGCTCGGGGAAAACCCACGCATCAGCGGGGTGGACGGACTCCGGTCCGCGCTGCGCGCCTGGGCACAGGTCACTTCGAAGCCGACGGACGACCTCGCGCTGCTCACCATCGGCAAACGGGACGCGTCCTTCGACGAAGGCATGCCCGAACCGCGCCTGATCCGCAAGGGCGACGGACCGCCGTCCACGCTCGAAGGTCACGCCATCCAGAAGATGAACGACCAGCACGCCTTCCTCACGCTGCCGCCGGGCTCGCAGGTCGAGGTCGGCGACTGGATCGCGCTCGGCCTGTCGCATCCGTGCACCGTGTTCGACAAATGGCCCCTCATCCCGGTCGTCGGCCCCGACGGCGAGACCGTGCTCGATTTCGTCCGCACCCATTTCTGATCCGTCCTCCACTCCCCGCAGAGGAAGAATCACCATGGACATCGTTGTCCGCTCCACACTGGTCGCCGACGGCACCGGGGATCCGCTCACCAGGCACGACGTGGGCATCTCGGGAGGCCGGATCGCCAGTGTCGCCGAACCGGGCTCGCTCGCGGGCCGCCGCACCATCGACGCCGAAGGACTCGTGCTCGCGCCCGGGTTCATCGACATGCACTCGCACTCCGACCTGCAGCTGCTGGCCAATCCGGACCACCTCGCGAAGCTTTCCCAGGGCGTCACGACCGAGGTCCTCGGACAGGACGGCCTCTCCTACGCGCCCGTGAACGACGACGTCCTCGCCGCGCTGCGCCAGCAGCTCGCCGGGTGGAACGACGACCCGGCCGGATTCGACTGGAACTGGCGCTCGGTGGGTGAATACCTCGACCGGCTCGACGCCGGGATCGCGGTCAACGCGGCGTACCTGGTGCCGCAGGGCACCGTCCGGATGCTCACCGTCGGCTGGGAGGACCGGCCCGCGACCGAGGCCGAGATGATCGCGATGAAGGAACTCGTCGCGACCGGGCTGGCCGAGGGCGCGATGGGGATGTCGTCGGGGCTCACCTACACGCCCGGCATGTACGCGACCACCGAAGAACTCGTCGAGCTGTGCCGTGTCGTCGGCGAAAACGGCGGTTTCTACAGCCCGCACCACCGCAGCTACGGCAAGGGTGCGCTGGAAGCGTTCGGTGAGATGGTCGACGTCTCCCGCCGTTCCGGCTGCCCGCTGCACCTGGCGCACGCGACGATGAACTTCTCGGTGAACAAGGGCAAGGCGCCCCAGTTGCTGGAGCTGCTCGACCAGGCGCTCGACGACGGCTGCGACATCACGCTCGACACCTATCCCTATCTTCCCGGCGCCACCTACCTTTCGGCCCTGCTCCCGAGCTGGTCGACCGAGGGCGGGCTGGACGCCACCCTCGCCCGGTTGTCCGACGCGGACACCCGTGAGCGGATCCGCGCGGAGATCGAGGAGACCGGTTCCGACGGCGCCCACGGCGTGCCGATCGACTGGGAGGCCATCGAGATCAACGGCGTCCGCCGGGACGAGAACGCGCCTCTCGTCGGGCATTCGGTCGCCGCTTCGGCGCGGCGAGCCGGGAAACCGGCCGCGGAGCTGTACTTCGACGTCCTGCTGTCGGAAAAGCTCGGGACGTCCTGCCTGATGCACGTCGGGCACGAGGAGAACGTCCAGGCGATCATGCGCCACCGGACGCATACCGGCGGCAGCGACGGGCTCCTCGTCGGCGCGCGGCCGCATCCCCGCGCCTGGGGCACGTTCCCGCGTTATCTCGCGCGTTACGTCCGCGAACTCGGCGTCCTCGACCTCGCCGAATGCGTCGCCCACCTCACCGGACGCGCCGCGGAACGCCTGCGGCTGACCGATCGCGGGCTGGTCCGCGCCGGATACGCGGCGGACCTCGTGCTGTTCGACCCGGAAACCGTCGCCGACACCGCCACGTTCGACGAACCGCGGCAGCGGGCCGCCGGTATCCCCTATGTCTTCGTCAACGGTGTCGCCGCCATCGACGATGGTCAACCGACCGGCGCCCTCGCCGGCCATTCACTGCGCAACCCCGGGAGTGCCCGATGATCGACTGGCTCCAACATTCGACGGGAGGTCTCCTGACCCTCGCCGCCGTCTCGATCGCGGTCTTGCTGTTCCTCATCATCAAGGTCAAACTCGAGCCCTTCATCGCGCTGATCGTGGTCGGCCTGCTGACCGCGCTGGCCGCGGGCCTGCCCGTCGGCCAGATCGTCGGCTCCGCGCAGAAGGCGTCGGAATCCCTGCTGGAAAAGGGTTTCGGCGGGATCCTCGGGCATATCGCCGCGATCATCGGGCTCGGCACGATCCTCGGGTCCATTTTGGAGCGTTCCGGCGGCGCGAGAGTGCTCACCAGCGCGATGCTGAGGGCCATCGGCGAGAAGCGGGCCCCCCTCGCGATGGGCCTCGCCGGTTTCGTGTTCGGCATCCCGGTCTTCTTCGACATCGGCATCTTCGTGCTGGCACCGCTGGTCTACGTCGCCGCCAAACAGGGTGGCCGTTCGCTGGTGCTGTACGCGTTGCCGCTGCTCGCCGGTCTTTCCATCACGCACGCGTTCCTCCCGCCGCACCCCGGCCCGGTGGCCGCGGCCGGCCTGCTGCACGTGGAACTCGGCTGGATCATCCTGATGGGCCTGGTCTGCGGGATCCCGGCGTTCCTGGTCGGCGGTGTCGCCTACTCGACGTGGATCGGCAAGCGCATCGACGTCCCCGTCCCCGCGGAGTTCCTGGTGGCCGAGGACGAAGGCGAGAAGGACGAGAACCCGCCGTCGCTCAAGCTGGTGGCGGCGATCATCGCGGTCCCGCTGGTGCTGATCCTCGCCGGGACGTTCGGCAGCATCTGGCTCCCCAAGAACTCCGCGCCCGCCGGGGTCGCCGCGTTCATCGGCACCCCGGCGGTCGCGCTGACGATCTCGGTCCTGCTCGCGTCGTGGCTGCTGGGCTTGCGCCGGGGCTTGACCGGCAAGGATCTGAGCGAGCTTTCGGCCAAATCCCTGCGCCCGGTCGCGATGATCCTGCTGGTGGTCGGCGCGGGCGCGTTCTTCGGCGCGGTGCTGTCCGCGACGGGGATCGGCAAGGCCGTCGCCGGTTCGCTGGACAACGCCGGTCTCCCGGTCATTCTCGCGGCGTACGTGATCAGCTGCGGAATGCGGATCGCGCAGGGTTCCGCGACCGTCGCGATCGTGACCACGAGCGGTATCGTCGCGCCGACGGTGGCGACGCTGGGCTATTCGCAGATCCAGCTCGCCCTGCTGGTCGTGGCGATTTCCGCCGGGTCGATCATCGCCTCGCACGTGAACGACGGCGGGTTCTGGATCATCTCGCGGTACTTCAACATGACCGTGCCGCAGACCCTCAAAACCTGGACCGTCTTGGAAACCGTCCTTTCCGTTTCCGGTTTCGGCGTGGCAGCATTGCTCATGGCAGTGGTTTAAACCACCTGAAAGCTGGGAGAGATCACGATGACCGGACTCGATCGACGCACCTTCCTCGGCGCCGTCGGAGCGGCTGGAATCACCACCGTTCTCGGTTCCCACCTCGCGAACGCCTCCGAACAGACCTGCGGACCGAAGGGAACCGGGGCCATCTACGTCAGCAGCTACACCACTTCCGGGCACGGGCTCGATGTCGCTCACCGGGACACGGCCACGAACGCGCTGGTCGTCGACCGGACGATCCCGGGAGTCAGCAACGCCTCCTGGTTCGACATCAGCGCCGACCGCAAGACGCTGTACGTGACCAACGAGGACGAGAACGGTCAGATCTCCGCGTTGAGCCTGGTCGA
This sequence comes from Amycolatopsis sp. cmx-4-19, assembly GCA_049998115.1. Taxonomy (GTDB): domain Bacteria; phylum Actinomycetota; class Actinomycetes; order Mycobacteriales; family Pseudonocardiaceae; genus Amycolatopsis. The sequence continues at coordinate 31,201 of JAEBEO010000011.1, forward strand.
CCCCGCGAAACCCAAGCTGCTCAACAAGAAATCGGCCAAGGGGCAGCACCCGACGCATCTGAGTGTCCATTCGAGCCAGAGGTACGTGCTGGCCGCGAACTACAGCAGCGGCAGCGTGGTCGTCCTCCCGATCCTCGCGGGCGGGAAGCTCGGCGACGTCGTCGACCTGGCCCAGCACAAGGGCGCCGAGCGTGCCGCCCACGCGCACCAGGTGGTCAACGACCCCACCGGGAACTGGGTGCTCTCGGTCGATCTCGGCGCGGATTCGGTCTACGTCTACAAACTCGACGTCGCCACCGGGAAGCTGAGGCTGAACCAGCAGCTGAAGCTCCCCTCGGGCGCGGGCCCCCGGCACCTCGTCTTCCACCCGAACGGCAAGTACGCCTACATCCTCGGTGAGCTGCGTGCCGAGGTGACCATCGCGGCGTGGAACCCGGCCACCGGGAAACTGGTTGCCGGACAGGTCGTCTCCGCCGTTCCCTCGGGTACTCCCGGCGCGCAGTACCCGGGCGAGATCACGGCGTCCAAGGACGGCAGGTTCGTCTACGCGTCGGTGCGCGGCTCCGACACGATCGCGTCGTTCGGCGTCGGCGAGGACGGGAAGTCCTTGACATTGCTGAACAACACGCCCGTCGGCGGGGTATACCCCCGGCACCTCACCCTGGACCCGACCGAGAGCTGGTTCTACGTCTCCAGCGACAAGTCCGGCACGCTCAGCTGGCTGCCGCGTGACCCCGCCACCGGCCTCCCGGGTGCCGTCGCCGGGAAACTGGCGCTCCCCCAAGTCAATTCCGTCTTTTTCGGCTAAGGAGAAAATCCCATGAGAACTCGCGTCCTGATCGCGGGCCTCGCGGCGCTCGGCCTCGTCGCGGGCTGCGCGCCTGCCCAGAACACCCCCGCCGCGAGCGGTGGTGACGAGAAGACCGGCACGGTCCGCGTCTGGCTGTTCGACGAGGCCAACCGCGCACCCAAGGAAGCCGCGGTCAAGGAGGCGATCGCCGAGTTCAAGGCGGCGCGTTCCGGGGTCGAGGTCGACGTCCAGTGGGTCCCGGTGGAAGGCCGCGCGGACAAGTTCTCCGGCGCCTTCAACGATCCGGCCAGCGCGCCGGACGTCGCGGAATTCGGCAACACCGACGTCTCCAGCTACGCCGCCACGGGTGCGCTGGCCGACCTCACCGGTGACCTGTCGTCGTGGAAGGAGGGTTCCGACCTCCTTCCGGCGGTGCTGGAGACGGCGAAGTCCGGCGGCAAGACGTACGGCCTCCCCTGGTTCACCGGGATCCGCGCGCTGTACTACCGCACGGACCTCTTCGCCGAACTCGGCCTCAAGCCGCCCGCCACGCTGGCGGAACTGACCGAGACCGCGCGGACCATCCGGGCCAGGAAGCCAGAGCTGTACGGCATCTCCGTCGGTGGCAAGTACACCTACGCGATGCTGCCGTTCCTGTGGGCGCACGGCGGCGAGATCGCCGAGCAGGCCGGCGACAAGTGGAAGTCCACTGTGGACTCCGACCAGGCCGAGGCGGGCGTGACGACGTACGCGAACCTGCTCAAGGCCGACATCTGCCCGCCGGAACAGTGCGCCAACCTCACCGGGACGCAGAGCATCCAGGCGTTCGCGGGTGGCAAGGCGGGTATGTCGATCGGTGGTGACTTCAACCGCAAGGCCGTCGAAGCCGGCCAGGTGAAGGGGAAGTACGCGATCCTCCCGATCCCGGGCACCGAGGCGGGCAAGATCGCCCCGGCGTTCTCGGGCGGCAACCTGCTCGGCGTCTTCAACGCGACCAAGCGCAAGAGCCTCGCGGTCGAGTTCGTCGAACTGCTCGGCGGCGCGAAGTACCAGGAGAAGATGTACACGGCCATGGGCAACCTGCCGACGCTCGGCAGTGTCCAGAAGAAGGTCGCCGAGAGCGACCCGTCGGTCAAGCCGTTCGTCGACACGCTCACCGCCGGCACGAAGTTCGTCCCCGCCACCGCGGCGTGGTCGAAGATCGACGCGCAGAACGTCCTGCCGACCGCGATCCAGCAGATCGCGACCGGCGGCAAGGACCCGGCCGCCGCGCTGGCCACCGCCGCCGCCGAGATGAACAAGGCGTTCGGCTGACGCTCATGGTGATCAAAGAAGCCACTCGCACCGCGGCCCCGCCCGCCCCGGCCCGGCGTACCCCACGCCATCGCCGGGACGGGCGGGCCGCCCTGCTCTACCTGGCCCCCGGCGGCATCCTGCTGCTCGCCATGCTGGTCTACCCGATCTACCAGCTCGTCCTGATCTCGTTCTACGACTACGGCCAGCCGCAGGCGGTCGGCAACGCCCCACTGGTGTTCCTCGGCTTCGACAACTACGCCGAGCTGCTGCGGAACATCCAGTTCTGGGAGGTGCTGGCCAAGACCGTCGGGTTCACCGCGGTCTGCGTCGTCGGCAGCCTCGCGCTCGGGACGGCGCTGGCCGTGCTGGCCACCCGGGTCCGCACCTGGGCACGGGTGCCGCTGTTCCTGGCGGCGCTGGCCGCGTGGGCGACACCGGCGATGGCGGGCTCGTACGTCTGGCTGTTCCTGTTCGACGCGGACTTCGGCCTGGTGAACGAGGTGCTTTCAGGCCTCGGGTTCACCGGGATGGCGAACCACTCGTGGACCTACGGCACCTACGGCACGTTCGGGCTGGTGGCCGCCGAGGTCATCTGGTGCTCGTTCCCGTTCGTCATGGTGACGATGTACGCGGGCATCAAGGGCGTGCCGGAGGAGGTCATCGAGGCCGCGCATCTCGACGGCGCGTCGACCTGGCGCACCACGTGGACGATCGTGCTGCCGATGGTGCGGCCGCTGCTGACCATCGCCACCATCCAGTCGATCATCTGGGACTTCAAGATCTTCACCCAGATCTACGTGATGACCAACGGCGGCGGGGTGGCCGGGCGCAACCTCGTGCTCAACGTTTTCGCCTATCAACAGGCCTTCGCCGGACAGGAATACGGTCTCGGCGCGGCACTCGGAGTCGTGATGACCTTGCTGCTGCTGTCCATCACCGGGCTGTACGTCCGGTCGCAACGCCGGGGTGCCGGATGGGTGTGACGACAGCGCCCGCCAGGCCGCGGCCCCGCCGGGTCAACCGGCCGGGCAGGCTCATCGCCGAGATCGTCTGCGTCGTGATCGCCGGGATGGTCGCGTTCCCGGTGTACTGGATGGTGCTTTCGGCGTTCAAGCCGACCGGGCAGATCCAGGCGGAGAACCCCCGGCCGTGGACGCTGACCCCGACGCTGGAGCACTTCGAACGGGTGCTCAGCGGCGAGGGTTTCGCGATGTTCTTCCTGAACAGCGTGATCGTCGCGGTCGTGGTGGTGGCGTTGTCGCTGCTCCTGTCGTTCCTCTCGGCGGTGGCGCTGACCCGATTCGACTTCCGCGGCAAGACCGTCCTGCTGGTGATGGTGCTGGTGGCGCAGATGGTCCCGGTCGAGGCGCTGACCATTCCGCTGTTCTTCCTGATGCGCTCGGTCGGCGACGTCGCGCCGTCGTTCGGCACCAACCACCTCGGCTCGCTGATCCTGGTGCATCTGGCGTTCAGCCTGCCGTTCGCGATCTGGATGCTGCGGGGCTTCGTCGCCGCGGTGCCCCAGGAACTGGAAGAGGCGTCGAAGATCGACGGGGCGAGCCGGATGCGGTTCACCTGGCAGATCCTCTTCCCGCTGGTGGCTCCCGGCCTGGTGGCGATCAGCGTGCTGTCGTTCATCCACGCCTGGAACGACTTCCTGTTCGCCAAGACGTTCATCATCTCGAACACCGAGAACCAGACGCTCCCGCTGGCGATTCTCGTGTTCTTCAAACCGGAGGACACCGACTGGGGCGCGGTGATGGCGGGCTCGACCCTGATGACCATCCCGGTCCTGGTGTTCTTCATCCTCGTGCAACGACGACTCGTGTCCGTCATGGGCGGCGCGGTGAAGGGCTGACATGCCTGGTTTCGAAACCCTGCTCCCCCGTCCCGTCTCGGTGGAACCCCTGCCGGGCGCATGCCTCGTGCCGTCCGAGGTGGACGTCCGGACCGACACCGGGCTGCCCGCCGAGGGCTACCGGCTGGAGATCGACCCGTCCGGGGTGACCCTGCACGCCGCCGACGCGGCGGGCGAGTTCTACGGCCGCCAGACACTGCGGCAGCTCGTCGGCCTGGACGCGTTCCGGGCCGCGTCCATCCACAGTGGACAGACCACGATCCCGTGCGGTGTGGTGACCGACCATCCGCGCTTCGGCTGGCGCGGCTGTCTACTCGACGTGGCGAGGAACTTCCGGACCAAGGCCGAGGTACTGCGGTTCGTCGACCTGCTGGCCGCACACAAGCTCAACGTGCTCAACCTGCACCTGACCGACGACCAGGGCTGGCGGATCGAGATCCCCGCGTTCCCGAAGCTGACCGAGGTCGGCGGCTGGCGGAAGTCGTCCATGGTCGGACGGCACGACGGCCCGGAACGCGACGGGCGTCCGCACGGCGGGTTCTACACGACCGAAGACCTGCGTGAGATCGTCGCGTACGCCGCCGCGCGGGCGATCACGGTCGTCCCGGAGGTCGACATCCCCGGGCACGCGCGCGCCGCGATCGCCGCGTATCCCGAACTCGGCCCGAAGACCGGGGAACCATACGAAGTCTGGACGAGCTGGGGGATCAGCACGTCGCTGCTGAACACGGAGAAGTCCACCGTGGACTTCTTCAAGGGCGTCTTCGACCACGTGCTGGAGATCTTCCCGTCCGAGGTCATCGCGCTCGGGGGCGACGAAGTGCCCGGTGCGACCGAGGAGCACGGCCGGTTCGTCCGCGAGATCGCCCGGCATCTGGTCGAACGCGGACGTCGTCCGCTCGGCTGGGACGAAGTGCTCGAAGCGGGCGACCTGCCGCCGATGATCATCGGCTCCTGGCAGAGCGAGGCGGCCGGTGCCCGCGCCGCCGCGGCCGGTCACGACGTCGTCATATGCCCCGAGGACCACGTGTATCTCGACCACCGGCAGTCCGATCACCCGGACGAGCCGATCCCCGTCGGGTACCTGCGGACGCTGGAGGACTACTACGGCTACGAGCCGGTGCCCTCGGATTTCCCCGCCGACCGGACGATCCTCGGCGCCCAGGCGCAGGTGTGGGCGGAGCATCTCGACACCGTGCGGCGGGTGGACTACATGGCCTTCCCGCGGTTGAGTGCCTTCGCCGAGGTCGCGTGGAGCGACCCGGAGGGGCGGGACTACGCGGAGTTCCTGCCGCGCTTGCGGGACCACCACCTGCCGCGGCTGGACGCGCTGGGCGTCGAGTACCGGCCGTTGGCCGGTCCGCACCCCTGGCAGACGCGACCGGGAGTGCCCGGGCGGCCTCGCTAGTACCTGATGGCCCCCTTCCTTGCGCTTGGCCGCAGGAGGGGGGCCATCATGGGGTGATGAGTGATCAGTCCGCGCGGTGGGTCGACGCCACCCAGCTCCCTGAGGAACTCGTCGCCCTCCTCGATTCCCTCGGCCCCGGCGAGGACGTGCGCATCACCCGGGACGGCAGGACGATCGGGACGATGACGGGCACGGTTCTCGAAGACCGGTTCGCCGCGGCGGCCTCCGAGGAGGTCACGGTCGTGGCCACCGCCATGAAGCTGTCGGCGTCGGCGCGGTCCTCGTTGTCCGATCGGCTCGGCCCCGGCTATGTCGTGCTGGACATGCACGCGGCGCCCGCCAGTGTCGACGTCCTCCTGGTACCACCGGTCAGCCCGCAGCTGATCGCGAACTTCCGGGCGCTGTACCCGAAGGCCCGGGTGGTGATCGCGGAGATCGAGGACGCCGAACTCGGCGTCCGTTACGAAGGCCCGGTCCGCCGCCTTCTCGACGCCGGCGCCGAGGTCTACCTCCCGTCCAGCACGATCCCGCGCCTGGCCGAGCACCTCGACCGCACCATGACCCAGCTGCGTCGACTGACCGGCGACACGTCGGCCCCGTTGACCATCGAATCGCCGCGGGATCGCGAATGAGGCGGCCAGAGTCAGAGGCTCGTTCGGCGGCGACGGACTCGCCAAGGAGACCCGCTCGGTTGCCCTGGCCGAAGAAGCCGACCATGCCCCCATCGTCCACTGTGGACATTTTTTGGGGACCGAATGACCGATTGATGGCGAAGTGGGCGATTCCAGTGAGGGGTCGTGAGTGGCAAGGGTCGTTCTAACCCTCTTCGCCACTCACGACGTGCCTGGTTAGCGTCCGAAGGATGTCCTGGAAACTGCTCTCCCTGAGCGTGCTCGCCGCGATGGCCTGCACCGGATTCACGACAGCCGAAGCCGCCCCGAAGACCTACTACGTCGACCAAACCCTCGGCAGTGACACCGCGAACGGCACCTCCCAGCGGACACCGTGGAAATCGCTGGCGAAGGTCTCCTCGGCGACACTCACCTCGGGCGACACCGTCCTGCTGCGGCGCGGGGGCGCCTGGAGCGGCGGCCTCACCGTCAAGGGCTCGGGCCTCACCATCGGCGCGTACGGCACCGGCGCCCGCCCGATCGTCAAGGGCAACGCCGAGGCCTGCGTCGACCTCTCCGGCAACGACGTCCGCGTGCAGGACCTCCAGATCGGCGTCCCCGCCGACGCCGGCCGCTGCTCGTGGGCCGGGGTCAAAGTGACCGGCGACCGCAACGAGGTGCTGTCGAACCTCATCACCGGTGCGGGCGCGGGTGTGTACATCGCGCCGTCGGCGGACCACACCGAGGTCACGCAGAACGACCTCGTCGACAACAACCACATGACCGTCGTGACGCCGGGTGGCGACGACGATTCCGGCGCGTTCGCCGTCCTGGTCCAGGGCAACGACTCCGACATCGGCTGGAACCGGATCAGCGGTTCGATCGCGAAGGCCGACGACTTCGGCGGCCTCGACGGCGCGGCGGTCGAGATCTTCCAAGGGTCGCGCAACGTCATCCACCACAACATCTCCGAGGACAACGAGACCTTCACCGAACTGGGCACCGACGCCGCCGATCCCGACGGCGTCTCGACCGGCAACGTCTTCGAGTACAACGCGGTCTTCGGCACCAAGACACGCGGCGGGATCATCACGCGCGGCGCCGAGGACGGCAACGGCCCGGTGCTCGGGACGGTGTTCCGCAACAACTCGCTCCGGCTCTCCAACGCCGAGTCGGAGGGCTTCGTCTGCTACGGCGGCTGCACGAACCAGGTACTGAAGATGACGCAGAACGTCGTCCAGGCGGCATACAAGGTCGGCTACGCGGACCCGGCCTTCACCGCGACGGATCACAACGTCTACTTCGGCGGCCAGCGGCAGTTCACGGCGGGCGGCACGGACAAGGTGGCCGACCCGAAGTTCACCTCGGCGACGAACCTCGTGCTGAGGGCCGGAAGCCCGGCCATCGACCTCGGCACGACGAAGTACGACGACCTCGACGTCGACGGGAACCCGGTCTTCGCCGGTGCCCAGGTCGACGCCGGTGCCTACGAGTTCCAAGGTGTCTTGGTAGCGGATGGCCCGTGGTGATGTCGCGACGCCGTGAAGGCCTCCTTCCCTACCTTGAGAGTAGGGAAGGAGGCCTTCACGGACTACGGCGTCAGTTGTAGATGCGCTGGAGGGCGCCCGCCGCCAGCAGGCCGTTGGCCCACAGCGAGTTCACCCGCGAAACCTCCTGAGCGTTCGGGTTCGCGTTGGTGCAGGACGGGCCGGGGCCGCCACCGGACATCAGTTCGGAGCACGGGCCCTGGTAGTGGTCCGGAAGACCGAGCGCGTGGCCGGTCTCGTGCGCGGCGATCCGGGTCTGGTTGTACTGCTGCGCCTGCGTGTAGTCGATGAAGATGGTGCCGCGGCCGTGGCCGTCGGTCTCGGCGTACGAGCCCGACGGGTCGTTGCCTTCGGCGTAGCGCAGGGTGGCCCCCGACGAGCTCTCCCGCAGCTTCACGTTGGACACCGAGTTGTTCCAGTTCGCCGCGCCCGCCTGGATGGCGGCACGGAAGCTGGGCGCGCCCGAGGCGTCGTAGTAGACCGTGGTCACCGCCGCGGTCTGCTGAGCAGGCTGGACCGCGGCGGTGGCCTGGCCGGCGGTGACCGGGACGGCGAGCAGCGCCAAGCTCACGGACGCGGAGACGAAGAACTTCCTTGCCATGGACCCACTCCTTGTCAGGACAACGGAATGGTTGGTGAATCGAGGAGCGGATCCCGGGGCTTGGCACCGACTTTCGTCGCGTCAGCCAGCTGGTGATTTACCAACACTTTCGTCCTATTGACATGCGCGCCTTCGCATACGACGATGCCGCGCTCACGGTCGCAGCACGAGCTTGCCGGACGTCGTTCGCGCCTCCAGCTCCGCGAGTGCCTTCGGGCCGTCCGCGAGGTCGTACACCACCGGGGTTCCCGGGACGCAGACACCGGCGGCGATGAGCGAGCGCAACTCCGCCATCAGCTCCGCGAAGATCCCCGGCGCTTGCTCGATCAGGACGCCGAGGTGCAGACCGATCACGTGGATCTGGTGCGTGAAGTTCAAGTCCCGGTTCGTGATCGCGGCCTCTCCCCCGGCGACGCCGTAGACGACGACCCGCCCCGTGACGCGTTTGGCGGCGGCGAGACTCCCGGCGAAATTCGCCCCGCCGACCGACTCCAGTACGAGATCCACCACACCGGGGTCCTCCCCGTAACCGAGGACACGATCGGCCCCCAGCGCCCGCACGAGGTCGTGCTTGCCCGGTGACGCGGTGCCGATGACCGTGGCCCCGTAGTGCTTCGCCATGCGGACCGCGGCCTGGCCGACGCCGCCCGCCGCCGCGTGCACCAGCACCGTTTCCCCGGGAGCGAGACGCCCCAGCGGTTTCAGCGCGGCGAGCGCGGTGGCCCAGTTCAGGAGCAGGCCCGGCGCTTGTTCGTCCGCCCAGCCCGCCGGCACCGAAACCGCACCGGCGGCCGGCATGACCATGTACTCGGCGAAGGCCCCGGCGCCCGTGCCGAGAACGTGGTCACCGAGCGCGACCCCGGTCGCCCCCTCCCCCAGTTCGACGACCTCCCCGACGCCTTCGAAACCGGCGACGTACGGCGCCGCGGGACCACCTTCATAGCTGCCCCGGGTCTGCATGACGTCGGCGAAGTTCACTCCGGCGGCGGCGACCTTGACCAGGATCTCGCCTGGCCCCGGGCTCGGCACGGGTGCGTCGGTGATCAGGTGCAGGTCTTCGGGACCGTTGGTGGAGTTCTGCCGCAGGGCACGCATCGAAGTCATGCGCGCACGCTAAAACCCTTACGTTTGCGTGAGGGTCAAGTCCCGGAGATACGCGTCGAGGGCATCCCGGTTACGGGTCATGAGCGCGATCCGGCGATCGAGCGCTTCCCGCTGCCGCGCGACCTCGCCGATCACGTACTCGCACGGCTCCTTCGGCCGCACGTCCCCCGGCGCGTCGAGGTACGGCAGGATCTCACGGATAAGCCGCGTCGGCAGCCCGGCGTCGAGCATCCCGCGGATCCGCAGGACCGCCTCGACCGAGCCGTCGCAGAAATCGCGATAGCCGTTGCCCTCGCGGCCGGGGCTGATCAGGCCCTCTTCCTCGTAGTAGCGCAGCGCGCGGACGCTGACCCCGGCCTTCCGCGCGAGTTCGCCGATCTTCACCCCGACCACGATAGTCATCGCGGCGCGGTATAGGTCGTTATACGGTTTTCGGTTTGTACCAGACCTCGGGGCGGCCGACCTGGCCGTAGCGGGGTTCGCGCTGGGCGAGGCCGTTGTCGGCGAGGTATTCGAGGTAGCGCCGCGCGGTGACGCGGGAGGCGCCGATCGCGGTCGCGGCCGCCCCGGCGGACAGTCCGTCGGCGGACGCGGCGAGGACTTCGGTGATGGCTTCCAGGGTCTGCGCGCTCATCCCCTTCGGCAGCGACGGCCGTTCGGTGGTGCGCAGGGCGCCGAGGGCCCGGTCGATCTCGGCCTGCCCGGTGACCTCGCCCGAAGTGCCGCGGAACTCGGCGTAGCGTTCGAGTTTCTCCCGCAGTGAGGCGAAAGTGAACGGTTTCAGCAGGTACTGCACCACCCCGACCGACACGGCGGCCTTGACCAGCGCCAGGTCCCGCGCCGAGGTCACCGCGATGACGTCGATCGGCAGCCCGCCCGCGCGCAGTGAACGGCAGACCGCGAGCCCGTGCGTGTCCGGGAGGTAGAAGTCCAGCAGCACCAGGTCGACAGGTTCGCGCTCGCAGAACCGCAGCGCGTCGCCGCCGGAGTGGACGACGCCGGAGACGGCGAAGCCGGGCACGCGCTCGACGTACACCCGATGCGCGTCGGCGGCCACCGGTTCGTCCTCGACGACCAGCACCTTGATCATCGCGCGGACTCCTTCGGCGAGTTCGGCGGCAGGCGCACGGTGAACACCGCGCCCTCGTCCCGTCCGACGTCGATGGTCCCACCGTGCCGCCGGACCGCCTGAGCCACCAGTGCCAACCCGAGTCCGTGGCCGTCCTCGGGTTTGGTGGACCATCCGCGCCGGAAGACCTCGTCGACGTCCTCGACGCCCTGCCCGGTGTCGGCGACCCGGAGCAGCAGGCCGTCCGCGCCGGAGCGCACGGTGACCTCGACGCCGGGCCGTCCCCCGTCGGCCACGTTCCCCGCCGCCGCGTCGATCCCGTTGTCGATCAGGTTCCCGAGGATGGTGACCAGATCGCGGGGCGGGACGCCGGTGTCCGAATCGTCCATCACGGTGTCCGGCGTGATGGTGAACTCGACGCCGCGCTCACTCGCTTCGGCAGCCTTGCCCAGCAGCAGGGCCGCGAGCACCGGTTCGGCGACCGCGCCGACGACGCGGTCGGTGAGTTCCTGTGCCAGTGCGAGTTCCGCCGTCGCGAATTCGACGGCCTGTTCGGGGCGGCCGATCTCGACCAGCGAAACGACCGTGTGGAGCCGGTTCGCCGCCTCGTGCGCCTGCGAACGCAACGCCTCGGCCAAGCCGCGTACCGTGGTCAGTTCACCGGTCAGCGCCTGCAGTTCGGTGTGGTCGCGCAGGATCACCACGGTGCCCATCGCCCTGCCCCGCGACCGCACGGGCGCGGTGCTGACGACGAGCACCCTGGCCTCGGTGAGATGGAGTTCGTCGGTGCGGTCCTCCCCCGAAGTGAACGCCTCGACGAGATCTTCGGGAATGTCCATTGCGGACAGTTCCCGCCCGACGGGGTCTCCGCCGACGCCGAGGAGCGCGCGGGCACCGTCGTTGCACAGCACCACACGTCCGTCGCCACCGACGAGCAGCAGCCCCTCGCGCATGGAACGCAGGACGGCTTCGTGGTACTCGAACAGGTTGCTCAGCTCGCCGGGCGCGATTCCCCTGGTCTGTCGCCGGAGCCGCGCACTGACCAGGTAGCTGCCGATCCCGCCGACCACCAGTACCGCGACCGCGACGCCGATCAACGGCCAGAGGCGTTCCCGCAGTTCGGCGTCGATCGCCTCGACGGTGATACCGACCGAGACCAGCGCGACCACCTGTCCCCCGGAACCGAGCACCGGGACGACGACACGTTCGGACGGCCCCAGCGAACCGGCATAGGTCTCGACGACCTTGCCGCCGCGCCGCGCCTCGCCGATGTTGCCGATGAACGGCTGCCCGATCAGCTCCGGGTTCGGGTGGGTGAACCGGATCCCGTCGATGTCCATGATGGTCACGAAGTCCACGCCCGTGTCCGCGCGGACACTCTGCGCGAACGGCTGCAGGGTCCGGGTGGGATCCGAAGTGGACAGTGCGGCCAGCACTCCCGGTGCGTCGGCCGCGGCCTCGGCGACCGCGGTCACCTGGTCCCGCGCCCGATCTTCGGTCGCGCGCACGGAATCGACGTAGGCGAAGGTCACTCCCGCCGCGACGAGCACGAAAAGCACCACGAGCTGCAGGATCAGCAGCTCGCGGGCGAGGCTGCCGCGCCTGGTCCGGGTCCGCTTCGTCGGGGGCATCCGCCCATACCAGCACACCGGCGCCGGGGCCGTTCGATCCGCCCGGCCGGAATTCCCCGGAAGCCGTCCGCGCGAACTCAATGAACACAACCGTGACCCAGCTCACCTGCCCGGGTGATAGTGACCGGCACTTCCCGGATACCCCTGAGCTGGAGGCAAAGGTGCCTACAACGCCCGAAGCGGCGCCGCGTCGCCGAGACAAGATGCATTACCTGTACCTGGCCGTGATCGCGGCGGTCGTCCTCGGCGTCATCGTCGGGTTCGCGGCGCCGGGTCTCGCCAAGGAACTCAAGCCACTCGGCACCGGATTCGTCAACCTGATCAAGATGATGATCTCCCCCATCATCTTCTGCACCATCGTGCTCGGCATCGGTTCGGTGGCGAAGGCCGCGAAGGTCGGCAAGGTCGGGTTGCTGTCGCTCGGTTACTTCCTGCTGATGTCGACGTTCGCGCTCGCGATCGGTCTCGTCGTCGGCAACCTGCTGCACCCGGGCGAGGGCCTGCACCTCGACCCGGCCGCCGCCGCGAAGGCGCACACGCAGGCCGAGGGCGGCGAGGGCAGTGTCGACTTCCTGCTCGGCATCATCCCGACCAGTTTCGGTTCCGCCTTCACCGAGGGCCAGGTCCTGCAGACGCTGCTGGTCGCGCTGCTGGCCGGGTTCGCGGTGCAGAAGCTCGGCACCAAGGGCGAGCCGATCCGCCGCGGCATCGAGCACATCCAGCGGCTGGTGTTCCGGATCCTCGCGATGATCATGTGGGCGGCCCCCGTCGGCGCGTTCGGCGCGATCGCCGCGGTCGTCGGCGAGACCGGCTGGGGCGCGCTCCGCAGTCTCGCCGTCATCATGATCGGTTTCTACCTGACCTGCCTGGTGTTCGTGTTCGGCGTGCTCGGTTCGGTGCTGTGGCTCGGCGCGCGGGTCAACATCTTCACGCTGCTGAAGTACCTCGCCCGCGAGTTCCTGCTGATCCTGTCGACGTCGTCGTCCGAATCGGCGCTGCCGAGGCTGATCGCGAAGATGGAGCATCTCGGGGTTTCCAGGCCGGTCGTCGGCATCACGGTGCCCACCGGGTACTCGTTCAACCTCGACGGCACGGCGATCTACCTGACCATGGCGACGCTGTTCATCGCGACCGCGCAGGACCAGCCGCTCGCGCTCGGCGAGCAGATCTCCTTGCTGCTGTTCATGATCATCGCTTCGAAGGGGGCGGCGGGCGTCAGCGGCGCCGGGATCGCCACCCTCGCCGGCGGGCTCCAGTCGCATCGGCCGGAACTGGTCGACGGCGTCGGGTTCATCCTCGGCATCGACCGGTTCATGTCCGAAGCCCGCGCGCTGACCAACTTCGCGGGCAACGCCGTCGCGACCGTCCTGGTCGGCACGTGGACCAAGGAGTTCGACCGTGAACGGGCGAAGCTGGTCTTCAGCGGCCGAGCCCCGTTCGACGAAGCCACCCTGATCGACGAGCACGCCTCGGATGCCCCGGAGGACCGTGACGGCGACCGGGAGAAGGCCGTGGCGAACGCTTAGCGCCCCGGCGAAGTGGACACCGCGGTGCGAGGGTCCCCCGTCCTCGCACCGCGGTTCGTCGTTTTCTGGGAAACTCGCAGGCATGCCGGACGCCATCGACCGCTACGTGATCACACGCTATTCGAAACTCCTGAACGGCAACTTCGCCGCGATGGCGGGCGGCCCCGAAGGCGAGGTCTTCCTGCGAGAGCTGGCCGAGGACGCCCGGCGGATCACCGACGACGACCTGGAAACGCTGTTGGAGGCGGACTGGCGGCCCCGGATCACCGCTGCCTGGCTGATCGGTGCCGACCGCCGGACCGCGTGGCGCGAGCGCGTCCGGAAGCTGTTGCTGGAAAGCAAGCTGGTCTTCGCGGGGCAGGGCTACTGTTTCGCGCTGGCCCGGTTCGGCACCCTCGCCGACGCCGAGATCCTCGTGTCCTATCTGGACCGCTACCTCGCCCAGCCTGCCCTGCGCTACGACCAGGCATGGGCGCTCGCGGCCCTGCACCACATCGACGCCGACCTCAGGACCGCGTACAGCTCGCGCTATCTGAGGCCGGGCGGCCTGTGGGAGAGCTGGTCCGCCGCGAACAGCACGGACCTGCCGTTCCAGAAGATGTGGTTCGACATGCTCTGCTCACACGTCCAGCGGGCCGTGCACGCGGCCGAACTCAGGCGCTGACCTTGTCGTCGTAAACGACCCGGGACGCGGCGATCGAGTCGCGATGACGTTCCGCCCAGTGCCGCAAACCGCTCAGCGACGCGTACAACTCCTTTGCCATCGCCGTGGCCTCGTACTCCACCTTCGGCGGCACGGTCGGATACACGGTGCGGACGAGCAGGCCGTCGCGTTCGAGGTTCCGCAACGTCAGGGTGAGCATCCGGCGGCTGATCCCCGTCACCGACCGCTCCAGCTCGGTGAACCGCACGGGACCGCGCGTGGCTTCCAGCAGGATGCCGATCGCCCACTTGCCGCTGATCCGGTTGATCACCTCGAGCACGGTGCACACCTCGAGTTTTTCCGGGTCGATCACCCTGGCCTGCGCGGTCACATCGGTGTTCCCCTGGGACATCAAAGTGCCTCCTTCCGGCTGGGAACAGAGTCACACAAGATGGGCGCTGTTACAAGTGATGCACCAAAGCATCACCTGCGGAAACCGTGAAAGGCCCGTCTCATGCCACAGCGTGCTCTCGCTCTCGCCGTGCTCTGCGCCGTCTCGCTGATGGTCGTCCTCGACGGCTCGATCGTCGCCGTCGCGCTCCCCTCGATCCAGAACGACCTCGGCTTCACCCCGTCCACCCTGGCCTGGGTGGTCAACGCCTATCTGATCGCCTTCGCCGGGCTGCTGCTGTTGTCCGGCAGGCTCGGTGACCTGATCGGGCGAAAACGGGTCTTTCTCGCCGGGCTCGGCGTCTTCACCCTCGCCTCGCTGCTGTGCGGGATCGCACAGGACCAGACACAGCTCGTCGTGTTCCGGTTCCTGCAGGGCGCGGGCGGCGCACTGGCCTCGGCCGTCGTACTCGGCATGATCACCACGCTCTACCCGGAGCCGCGGGCGCGGGCGAAGGCCATCGGCGTCTACAGCTTCACCCAGGCCGCCGGCGCGTCGATCGGCCTCATCGCGGGCGGCACGCTCACCCAGCTGCTCGACTGGCACTGGACCTTCTTCATCAACCTGCCGATCGGCGCGGTCGCGCTGGTATTGGCCGTCCGGCTGCTCGCGGACGACCGAGGCCCCGGGCTGCGCGGCGGCACCGACGTCACCGGCGCCGGGCTGGTCACCGGTGGGCTGATGCTGCTGGTGTACACGATCGTCAAGGCCGAGGAGTACACCTGGGCCGACGTCCGCACGCTCGGTCTCCTCACCCTGTCGTTACTGTCGCTCGCCGGTTTCGTGCTCCGGCAGGCGAAGGCGCGGAATCCGTTGCTGCCGTTGCGGATCTTCCGCTCGCGGGCGGTGTCCGGGGCGAACGCGGTGATGGTCCTGATGGTCGCCGGACTGTTCGGCTTCCAGTTCATCACCGCGCTCTACCTGCAGCGGGTGCTCCGGCTCGACGCGCTGAGCACCGGCTTCGCCTTCCTGCTCGCCCCGGTCTCGATCGCGGTGATGTCACTGGTGTTCGCCGAAAGGCTGAACCACCGCTTCGGAGCGCGGACGGTACTCGTCACCGGGCTCTCACTGGTCGCGCTGGCGCTCGGCATCCTCGCCACGGTCGAAGCGGAGGGAAACTACGCGGTGGACGTCCTGCCCGCGCTCGTCCTGATGGGCGTCGGGTTCGGCGCGGCGATGCCGGCGCTGATGGGGCAGGCGATGTCCGGGGCCGCGCCCGGGGACGCCGGGGTCGCTTCGGGGCTGATCAACACCACGCAGCAGATCGGTGCCGCCGTCGGCACCGCGGTGCTCGCGACGGCGGCCGCGTCCCGCACCGGTTCCCTGCTGGCCGAGGGCACGGCGATGCCCGAGGCACTGACGAGCGGCTACCGGACCGCGTACACGCTGAGCGCGGGACTGCTGGCACTCGCCGTCGTCGTGTCAGCGGTGGGCCTGCGCGACCGGAAGGCTCAGGAGGTGATCGTCGCGTAGGCCCACTCGGAGACCTCGACGCCGAGGCGCACCTCGGCGTCGCCTCCGGGTTTCCAGACCCCGCTGCCGCCGAACGCGACCATCCCGCCGGTCTCGCCGGTGTACTGGGAAAGCACCACCCACATCCCATGCCCCGCCGCGACGCCGACCTGGTCGAGCAGCCGGTCTTCCTGACCCTCACCGAAAAGCGCGCTGAGCACGTACACCTCGGCACCGGCTTCGGCGAGTTCCCGGGAGTGGTCCGGATTCGCGGCATCGAGACAGATCGCGAGGCCGAGCCGCCTGCCCGCGACCTCGATGACCACCCGCCTCGTTCCCGGTTCGAAAAGCTCCTCCTCACTGTTGTGGAGATTGCGTTTCGCATAGGTGACAACGGTTTCACCGCGCGGGCCGAGGACGAGCGAGCCGATGTGCCGTCGTCCGTCCTCCACGAGCGGGAGCCCGATGACGGCGTGGACGCCGGCGGCCCGGCAAGCTTCCCGAAGCGGTTCGAGGCGCGGGTCGTCCGGTGTCAGCCAGAGTCCCGGATCAGCGGCGAGCGCGGCGAATTCCAAGCCGGTCAGGGAAAGTTCGGGGAAGACGCAGAGATCGGCCTCCGCGATCCGGAGGAGCCGGGCGTGTTCGGCGATGTTCGCGGAAAGATCCGCCGGGACGGTGAACGGCTGCACGACGGCGACACGCATGATCCGCAGCCTAGACCCCCAGGTACCCCCGCAATCCGTGGTGCCCCCGTCGCATCATGAGCGCGTGATTCAGCCGGAACACCGGCCTGGCGACCCGATCGAGCTTGCGCAGCAACGGTTTCCGCGCCTCGACCGCCTGGGTGATCTCCAGCCGGGTCCCGTCGCCGTCCGGGCTCAGCTCGCCGTCCAGCGTCCCTTCGAGATCGCCGCTGAGCAGGACCCGCACCCGGCCCTCGCCCTCGTCCTGCTTGTCACGATGCATCCGCAGGGTCAGCTCGTACGGCAGCCGGGACCGGCAGACGAGTTCGGCGGTGTCTTCGTCGACCTGGCTCACCGAACGGACGTCCCGCCACCACAGCGGATAAGCGGCGAGGTCGACGACGGCGTCGAACACCGCCTTGGGTGACGCGGGGAGCACCCACGTGTCGCGGGAGCGGTACCAACCGCCTCCGCGTCCCGTGTGCGAACCCGTCATACCCGCGCCGACACCAGGTTCCGGCCGTCCATGGTCACGACGTCGACCGAGGCCACGTCATGGGGAGCGACCAGGGCGGAACCGTCGATCCCGGTGCCTTCCTTCTCGCCCTTCGCCGAAACGAGCCAGCTTCCGGCGTTGACCCGCTCACCGTTCTTCGTCACGACGATGAGCTGGCACTTCTCACCTTCGCGGACGCCTTCGGCCTTCGCGTGCAGCCGCACCCAGCCCGCCGCCGGGACGACCCGGACCGCCAGCTGCGCGCCGGTGTCCTGGTTGGTGGCCGCGAGGTCGCGGGTGCCGGGCACCGGCGCGGTCGCCGTCGGCACCGGCAGTGCCACCGTCGAGGGTTCGGGCGCGGTCTGCCTGCCGACCAGCACGCCCGCGCCCAGCGCCACGACGACCAGCACTGCCGCGCCTGCCACGGCGAGGAACCGTCGCGGTTTGCGCTCTTCGGCACCTTCTTCGTCGCGGACCTGCCGCAGCGTGCGCTGCAAAAGCAGGTCGCCCCCCTCGGGAGGCCCGTCGAGGAACGCCTCGGGCGGCACCTCGTCGAGGTGGAACCGCAGCTCGCCCAGCTCACGCACCTCGCGACGGCACGCGGGGCAGTTCGCCAGATGTGTCTCGAAGGCGGCCGCCTCCGCCGGGTCGAGTCCACCGAGGACGTAGGCGGCGATCTGGCCCTGGTCGTGTCCCACCGCGCTCATCGCGCCACCTCCCTTCCGGTTCCCGACATCACGGCTCTGAGTGCGCGTAACGCGTAATAGGATCTCGATTTGACGGTACCCGGTGCCACGCCAAGGGATCTCGCCGCTTCGACCACCGTCCGGCCCCGGTAGTAGATCTCCACCAGTACCTCGCGGTGTTCCTGGGACAGGCCGTCCATCGCCCCGAGCACGGCCATGGAGTCCACGACGCTCTGCGCGTGGTCCCGCTCCACCGCCGGGGCGGGCACCCCTTCCCCGGGTTCCGCCACTTCCGGTGGCCGTGCCGCCCTGGCCCGCGCGCGGTCGGTGATGATGTTGCGGGCGACCGTGAGCAGCCAGCCCCGCACCGATCCCTTCGCGTCGTTCTCCAGGTCTTCGGCATGCTTCCAGGCCCGGACCAAGGTCTCCTGCACGACGTCCTCCGCGGCCGCGCGATCCCCGGTGAGCCGCGTCGCGTACGCCAGGAGACTTCTCCCGTGTTCGGCGTACAGGTGCCGGACCAGGTCCTCGCCCTCGGCCTTTTTCGGCCGCCGGCCTCCGATCGCCACTCGTGTCCTCCCGACGGTCTTCTGGGTCGGCGAGGACAGTACTGCAACCCGCAGGGGCAAAGTGGATCGCTCGACGCGCGCCGCGATCGGACTGGGCATCGGCACCGGCCTCTCCTCGGTCTTCCATGGCCGCCTCCTCTTGCCTCCCACACGGGCGGCGGACCGGAACGGTTCACCCGGACCTTGTCGATCACCGGACGCGCTCGTATGCTGACGCCTCCGGATCCCGCCGCCGCCTGATTCCCGGGAGGATGAAGGCGTGCCAAGGACACTCGCGGCCGTTCTGCTCACGGTTCTTCTCGTGGCCGGATGCGCCGAAGAGCCCGGTTTCACCGCGACGTTCTCGGATCCGGTGAACGTCGACCTGAGCTGGCCCGACGACGATCCGGACGGCGGATACACGATCCTGCACTTCGTTCCACCTCGGCAGACGACCTACCGGCATCCGGACCCGATCCCGGAAACGCGGTTCTCCTACCGGATCCGGCCGTTCTACGGCCCCGTCCCGGAAGCGGCCCCGGGAGCGTTCCGGGCCGAGCCCGCTCCCGAGGGGATGGTGCGGTTCGGCTGGGAAGACCCGTCGACCGACGAGGACGGTTTCCTCGTGGAGATCGAGAAACCCGGCTCCCCGGACTTCACGCCGATCGAGATGTCGGATCCGGGGACGACGTCGGCCGTGCTCGCGACGATGCCAGGTGAAGCGGGTGCCTCGTACCGGCTGCGTGCCTTCTACCACGGACCCACCTCGCCAGTGCTGGACCTCGTGAGTGGTGAGGACGGTTAGAACCGTCCTCACCACTCACGAGCCTCAGACCAGAACGGTCTTCAGGAACTCGCCGGTGTAGCTCTCCTCCACCGAAGCGACGTACTCCGGGGTGCCCTCCGCGATCACGGTGCCACCACCGGAACCACCCTCGGGACCCATGTCGATGATCCAGTCGGAGGTCTTGATGACGTCGAGGTTGTGCTCGATGACGATCACCGTGTTGCCCTTGTCCACCAGCCCGTTGATCACGCCGATCAGCTTGCTGATGTCCTCGAAGTGCAGGCCGGTGGTCGGCTCGTCGAGGATGTAGACCGTCTTGCCGGTCGACCGCTTCTGCAACTCGCTGGCCAGCTTGACGCGCTGTGCCTCACCGCCCGACAGCGTCGGCGCGGGCTGCCCGAGCCGGACGTAGCCGAGGCCGACGTCGACGAGCGTGGCCAGATGCCGGTGGATCGCCTTGATCGGTTCGAAGAACTCGGCCGCCTCTTCGATCGGCATGTTCAGCACGTCGGAGACGGTCTTGCCCTTGTAGTGCACTTCGAGGGTCTCCCGGTTGTACCGGTCGCCCTTGCACACCTCGCACGGGACGTAGACGTCCGGCAGGAAGTTCATCTCGATCTTGATCGTGCCGTCACCGGCGCAGGCCTCGCACCGGCCGCCCTTGACGTTGAAGGAGAAACGACCCTGCTGGTAACCGCGGACCTTCGCCTCGGTGGTCGCGGCGAACAGCTTGCGCACGTGGTCCCAGACGCCGGTGTAGGTCGCCGGGTTGGACCGCGGCGTGCGGCCGATCGGCGACTGGTCGACGCGGACCAGCTTGTCCACGGCGGCGAGGCCGTTGATCCGGGTGTGGCGTCCGGGTACCTGGCGCGCGCCGTTGAGCTTGTTCGCCAGCACCGTCGCGAGGATGTCGTTGACGAGCGTGGACTTCCCGGAACCGGAGACCCCGGTGACCGACACCAGGCAGCCGAGGGGGAACGACACGTCGAGACCGCGCAGATTGTGCTCGCGCGCACCGACGACGGTCAGCTGCCGCTTCTTGTCGACCGGGCGCCGGATCGCCGGGATCTCGATCCTGCTGCGGCCCGAAAGGTACGCGCCGGTGATGGATTCCTTGTTCTTCAGGATCTTCTTGTATGGTCCACTGTGGACGATGTGGCCACCGTGCTCACCGGCGCCCGGGCCGATGTCGACCACCCAGTCGCTGGAGCGGATGGTGTCCTCGTCGTGTTCGACGACGATCAGCGTGTTGCCCAGGTCGCGCAGCCGGACCAGCGTCTCGATCAGGCGATGGTTGTCCCGCTGGTGCAACCCGATCGACGGCTCGTCGAGCACGTACAGCACGCCGACCAGGCCGGAGCCGATCTGCGTGGCGAGCCGGATGCGCTGTGCCTCGCCGCCGGACAGCGTCCCGGAGGCGCGGTCGAGCGAAAGGTAGTTGAGGCCGACGTCGAGCAGGAAGCGCAGCCGCGCCTGGATCTCCTTGAGCACGGCGCCGGCGATCACCGTCTCGCGCTTGCCGAGCTCCAGTTCGTCGAGGAACTGCGACGCCTCCGCGATCGAGAGCGCGCAGACCTCGGCGATCGAGCGGTCGCCCTTCGTCTTGTGCTCCAGGGTGACCGCCAGGATCTCCGGTTTGAGCCGCGTGCCCTGGCAGGCCGGGCACGGGACCTCGCGCATGTAGCCCTCGTACCGCTCGCGCATGTACTCGGACTCGGTCTGCTCCTGGCGCCGTTCGAGGAACGGGATGACACCTTCGAAGCTCGCGTAGTACGACCGCTGGCGGCCGTAGCGGTTCTTGTAGCGGACGTGGACCTGATCGTCGACGCCGTGCAGGACGGCCTTCTGGATCTTCGCGGGCAGCTTGCGCCACGGGGTGTCCATCCGGAAACCGATGGTCTCCGAGAGCGATTCGAGCAGGCGGATGAAGTAGTCCGCGCTCTGGCCGCCCGCCCACGGCGCGATGGCGCCCTCACCGAGCGACATCTCGTCGTCCGGGACCACCAGTTCCGGGTCGACCTCCTTGCGGACGCCGATACCGGAGCACTCGGGGCAGGCGCCGTAGGGCGCGTTGAACGAGAACGACCGCGGTTCGAGGTCCTCGATCGCCAGCGGGTGACCGTTGGGGCAGGCGAGGTTCTCGGAGAAGCCGCGGATGCGGTGCGGGTCGTTCTCCGGAAGGTCGACGAATTCCAGCTCGATCAGGCCGTCGGCAAGGCGGAGCGCCGTCTCGACCGAGTCGGTGAGCCGCTGCTGCGAACTCGCCTTCACCGAGAGCCTGTCGATGACGACGGCGATCTGGTGCTTTTCCTGCTTCTTCAGCTTCGGCGGTTCGGTGAGCGGGTGGATCGTCCCGTCGACCACGACACGCGCGTAGCCCTGCTGCTGCAGGTTCTCGAAGAGGTCGAGGTACTCCCCCTTGCGGCCGCGCACGACCGGCGCGAGCACCTGGAAGCGGGTGCCCTCCTCCATGGCGAGCACTTGGTCGACGATCTGCTGCGGGGTCTGCTTGCTGATCGCCTCGCCGCACTGCGGGCAGTGCGCCTTGCCGGCGCGGGCGTAGAGCAGGCGCAGGTAGTCGTACACCTCGGTGATGGTGCCGACGGTCGAACGCGGGTTGCGCGAGGTCGATTTCTGGTCGATCGACACCGCGGGCGAAAGGCCCTCGATGAAGTCGACGTCCGGCTTGTCCATCTGGCCGAGGAACTGGCGCGCGTACGCCGACAGCGACTCGACGTAGCGGCGCTGCCCTTCGGCGAAGATGGTGTCGAAGGCGAGGCTCGACTTCCCGGACCCGGACAGACCGGTGAACACGATCAGGCTGTCGCGGGGCAGGTCGAGATCCACACCGCGGAGGTTGTGCTCGCGGGCGCCGCGAACAACGAGGCGATCAGCCACGCCAGGGTCCCTTCAGGTTTCATTCTCAGCTGCGGTCGCCGTCCCGGTAAAGAGCTGCACGGGCGGCCGCCACCATGCTACGAGGCACCACCGACAGAAACTGGATCCGAGTCCTTGACCTGCGGTTTTCCGGGCTTTTCCGGACGGTCGCGGCGGCGGGCGGTGAGCCATCGGTGGATCGGCCGTTCCACTCCCGCGGTGATCGCCCAGCCCCCCAGCACGGCGGCGGCCACCACGATCGGGAGGCGCAGCCAGCCGGGGACGCCGACGTTCAGCAGGGCACGGGCCAGGATGTAACCCAGTTCCTGGTGCACCAGATAAAGACCATACGAGATGCCCGCGAGCCAGGTGACAACCGGGGCGATCCGGGCCGTCCCGGGGAGCCGCCAGTCCGGTCCGCGCGCGGCGAAGCAGACGGCCAGCAGCATGATCGCGAACCCGATGGTCGACGGCCAGCGTTCGGGATCGGCCGGGAGAGCCTGGTGGAACGGGAAGACCTGCAGGTCCTGCGCGGCGCACGCGGCAAGCACGAAGAGTGCGAGATGCCACTGCGCCAGCCGTCGTTTCGACCACAGCCAGATCGCGATCCCGATGGCGAAGACGTGCACGCGATGCAGGCCGAGGCCGTAAAAGAGGGTCTCCACGAACCGGGGGCTGGAAACCGGGTCGAATACGACGAACCGGAGGAACAGCGGGACCAGGATCAGCGCCCAGAGCAGTCCCACGGTGAGCCGGTGGGTGCGCCAGCGGCGCGGCCACAGCAGGGCCGCCGCGGTGAAGGCCATCAGCTGGACCGGCAGCGTCCAGTAGGCGCCGTCGAGGTAGTAGAAGAGCTCGTAGCGCCAGCCCCATTCCTGGACCATGCCCAGGTTGGCGAGCAGATCGGCCCAGCCGGGGACGTACCACGGCGACGGGTCGGTCGGCGGTCCTTGCGGGGCGCCGAACAGGAAGCCGGTGAGACCGGGCGGGAAGGGCAGGCCGCTGAACCGGATCGTCGCGTACCGGGAGACGACGTAGGTGACGGTCACCGCAACGAGGTACGCGGGCACCAGCCGCGCGACCCGGTTCCACAGCCACCGACCAGGTTCACCCTTTCGAAGGCTCGCGCACACGAAAAAGGCGGAAACCACCAAAAGTATGGCCGCACCGAACTGCGCCGCTACCCGAAAGGGGTACCCCGCCAATTCCGGATGCAACAAAGCACCCTGATGGGTGACATGCCCCAGGATGACCGCGAAGACGGCGGCCACCCGAAGGACGTCCCAGCTGATCTTGCGCGGAGCGCGCGGTGAGGCGTCGGGCACGGGCGTCCTGTGGTTCGGCTGGCAAGACGACGCGAGCCTACGTCTCGTGGCTGTGCGCCGCCTGTGCGGGTGGAACCGATTGCGGGGGAACGACTACCGTGGGCGCCGTGAACATCGTCGAGACCTACACCGGACATGTCGAGCCCGGCGGTGACGCCGCCCGCCGCACCCTGGACGCACTCACCATCACGAAGTTGTCGGTCGGCCCGATGGACAACAACGCGTACCTGCTCGTCTGCCGTGCCGACAACGAGGCGCTGCTGATCGACGCCGCGAACGACCCGGAACGGATCTCCGACCTCATCGGCCACGGCCCTGACCGCCCCGCGCTGAAGACCGTCGTGACCACCCACCAGCACCCGGACCACTGGCAGGCCCTCGGCGCCGTCGCCGGCGCGAACGGCTCGAACACCGCCGCCCACCCCCTGGACGCCGAGCCGCTGCCGATCCCGCCGGACTTCCTCGTCGAACACGGCGACACGATCAAGGTCGGGCAGGTCACCCTCGAGGTGATCCACCTCCGCGGCCACACCCCCGGCTCGATCGCCCTCCTCTACCGCGACCCGGCCGGGCACCCGCACCTGTTCACCGGCGACTCGCTGTTCCCCGGCGGCGTCGGCAAGACGAACTCGCCGGAGGACTTCAAGTCGCTGGTCGACGACGTCTCTTCGCGCCTGTTCGACGAACTGCCGGACGAGACGTGGTTCTACCCGGGACACGGGGATGACTCGACGCTGGGCGAACAGCGGCCGAACGTGGCGGAGTGGCGCGAACGCGGCTGGTGAGCATCCAGGCGGACTGCCGACCGGAACCGGCAGTCCGTCCTTCTAAAGCCAGTGGATCGATGCATCCGACCGCAAATCGATCTCTACGTCGTAACCATCGCGGTAAGCGTCGGCAAAATTTTTCAATTCTGGCGCCTCACGCCACCAGATGCTCGCGTGAATGCACAACCGGACCCACATGCGTTCCTCCGCCGAGAAAACGACACGACCTGGAACGTCATGGAAGCGAAGGAAGTCGTCGACCATCCGCTCTCCATCTAGCCGCGCCGCTTGACCGAAGTCGACCTCCTTCGCCGAGTCGAAGTTCACGATGACGAACGGCTTGCCATCTCCTCCACCGTGATAAAGAATTGCCCATGGCGCGCCGAGGCGCTGCTGAAAGAGCAGAACTTCGCCATATTCATTGACGAAATGAGATACATAGTCCGTGGCCTCGACGCCAACTCCGGTCAGATCAGCGAGAGCGTACATGATATTGGTGCGTCTGGAGAGGTACGACCTGAGCGACGCCACGAAACCAGGTAACGTTTGATTGTCGAGGACCGCAGCCCGAGGAACTGTAATCGAGCGAACTTTATTCTCGCGTCGCCCTAAGCTGCGCAGGTAACTCGTAGCGTTGACCCAGTGCAACGTGTCAAATTGAGGATCGTGGACAACGCAAACAACTGGAATATTTGGCTTCCCCCAGTCATCTTGATGCTTGCCGATTGGAACTCGATACCCGGATTTCGACTGGTAGGATTTCCCCGCCTTCACTTGAAGCGCGATCGTATCTCCGGTTGTTTCAAAGTCTGAACCGAAGGTAACGTACATATCGACGCCAAAGTCATTGCTGCCAGCGGCTGGCGAGCTCATTTCGGTGCGTCGATCCGACATTGCCCACCAAGCGCGGATCCGTTACTTGACCGAGGTTGCGTGGCACGCACTACAGCACTCGACCTGACAACCAAGGACTCACCTACTCAGACACCGACGATCTCGACCATGCCGCCCAAGCCCTTGAAGTCATCTTCGTTTCGGGTATACAGAGGCAATTCTCGCGACGAGGCGATGGCGGCGATCATCAGATCCATTCGCCGGGGCTTCGGATCCCGGTTGGCCGCAAGAACCAGCGCGACCAATGTTCCGTAACGGGCAGCGGCATCACCGTCGAACGGAAGCGGGGCAAAATCGACGATCGCAGCACCGAGTTTCTCGGTGCGCGCCGCGCGGACCGAGGCATCCTTCGCCATCGCCACCCCTTGATGAAGCTCAGCCATGGTGACAGCGGTGAGCTCCGGGATCTTCGGCAGGGCGGCAGAGTCGAGTAGGCCGAGGTCGATGTAAGTGCAAGTGTCGAGTACACCTGTCTCGTGACGCTCAGCCATGACCGTGCTCCCACCC
Organism: Amycolatopsis sp. cmx-4-19; assembly: GCA_049998115.1. Taxonomy (GTDB): domain Bacteria; phylum Actinomycetota; class Actinomycetes; order Mycobacteriales; family Pseudonocardiaceae; genus Amycolatopsis. The sequence continues at coordinate 56,758 of JAEBEO010000011.1, forward strand.
GTCATCCGAATCGATACGGTCTTCGGCACCGAAGAGCTCGTCTGCTTCTTGCCGCATCTGGGCTGCCTCGACCCTGGGCAATCGTCGATGACGCTGGGTCAGTTCCTCGGCGGTCAGGCGTCGTCTGCGAGGTATCGGCCGCAGCTCAGCGACTTCGACACCGTTGCGGGTGACATGGTAGATCTCGCCGGCCTCGACAGCGTCCATGACGGCGGCGGAGTTGTTGCGAAACTCGCGCTGGGTGATCACCTTCATGAGATAAGTGTAGCCGGGCGTAGCTCACTGAGCTACGCCCGGCTGTTTTGTTGACCGCTGCCGCGATAAGCTGTTCCCCGGCGGCCTCGGCAAGACGAACTCGCCGGAGGACTTCAAGTCGCTGGTCGACGACGTCTCTTCGCGCCTGTTCGACGAACTGCCGGACGAGACGTGGTTCTACCCGGGACACGGGGATGACTCGACGCTGGGCGAACAGCGTCCGCACGTGGCGGAGTGGCACGAACGCGGCTGGTGAGCTGACGACGTTCACGAACGGGGCTGTCCGAATGCCTCAGACGGCCTCGTTTCGTTGCAGATAAGCTAACCCGGGTATGCGTCCGGAGCTCGACTTAAAGGACGACTTCCTTTGGCCTTGACCAGATCGCCGGTGACCTCGCCGTCCTCGGTGAACGTGACGTGTTGGTCCTCGCCGAAGTCGTTCTGGCCGTCCACCTCTTGAACAATGTGCTTGTGTCGTCCCAGAAGCGTTCGCAGACCCAGCGGTGACCGCGGGCACGGCGGGCCTGCGAGCGTCAGGCACCTTCGGCAACTGTGTCCACGTCCGAAACCGGCCCAGGGCAGGTACTCCGAGTCCGTCTGCGGACTCAACCCCAGGCCGCGACGAGACGATCGAGTGACGGCCACTCGGTAGGAGCCTCATCGGTGTACCAAGCGAGTTCCAACGCCGACAGATAGCCATCGGTCACCCAAAGCAGAACCTCGCCCTCCAGTTCCCCCGCTTCACTCTGCACCAGCACGCGAACAGGAAGCGGTCCATCAGGGGCCACAGAACGCGGGGCTCGCGACGAGACTTCGATATCCAGGAACGTCAGCGTGTCGCCGGTAACCAACGTGGCACCCGGAAGCTGCTCCTTGAGCTGATCGGTACCCGGCACCTGCGCGGAGCTCAATACCCACTGAGCGATTTCCTTCTCGCGCTCGCCCTCCGACTGCTCACTCGACGACTGGTTCATGGCGTGAACACCGTTCCCATCTTCGGTACACCGTTAACGACAGCGCCTCGAATATGAACCGGCTGACCGGCGATCTCCCGCACCACTTCGAACGGCCCCGACTCGGGCAGATCGGGACCGCTCTTGATGCTCTTGACGATTTCCACCATTGCGCCTTCGCGACCACCGAAAGCCTTGACCAGCGGTTCGAGCTTATGTTTCGGCACGAACACATGATCCATTTTCGCCGGTCTGGTCGCGTACTCTACCGCCTCCATCTCGGCACGCCGAGTGTCCGGCGACTTGCTCTCCTCCGGGGTACGACCATCATGGTCGGCGCGTCTGAGCAAGGTCTTCGCGGCCCTGCCCGCCCCCAGGAGCAGGATGCCCCCGGTGATCTTGCCCAGCGCCCGATCACCTCGCCCATTCGCCCAGTCGTCCCACGCGACCATCTCTTTGAACGTTTCCACCGGGTGCGTGAGGTTGTGCGCCATCGCCGCCACCGTTCCGGCGGGATCAGTGATGGCACTCAGAACGGCTTCGCCCGCGCCGGAGATCGTGTCCCAGATACCGCCGTAGAAGTTGGCGTCAGCCTGTTTCCGGGAGTCTGGCGGCGCCAGAACGGCTTCGCCCCGGAGCGCTCCCGCGCATTTGTCACCCTCCCCCGCCAGTTGCGCGCGCACGGTTGAGGATTTCCCGAGCTGCCTGCCGCAGAGGTTCACCGGTGTCGTTGAACGCGGGCGGCCGGACGACGGTCGGATCGCCGCGTTCCGCGTGCGTTCGAGTCTGGGCTTGGGCATCCGCGACCGCGCTTTCGTGCGCGGCCCGGGCTCGCTGCGTTTCCACGTCACCTTGCTGCCACTTGGCGATCGCTTCCGTCGCTTGTCCCTGCGCCCAGGCCAGCGTGCTGGCGTATCCGGTCAAGACCTGCGCCGCACTGTCCAATGAGTCGGCAGCCAGGAGCCACCGCGGCACCTCCGTCTGATGCTCCTCGTGGAACCTGTCCGACGCGGGACCGCGCCACGCCCCGGTGTCGATGCGTTTCAACGCGTCCCCGACGGCTTGCGCGGAGTGGGCTCGTCCGGTCAGCACGCGCGCGTTCTCGTAGATCGCGGGCGGATCCCCCGGAATCAACGCTCGGGGATCGGTCGTCTGCCCGAGTTCCGCGGCATCAGTTGCCGCCACCGACGGGTATGTCAGGGGTCACGGCGTCCCAGCCGGGGTCGGTCTTCAAGACATCGGTGTGGCCGTGCTCGACAGCTCGATAGGCCTTGGCGGCTTCGCCCAGCAGGTCGCCGAGATCGCCGGCCCGGTCGGACAACGCGTCCAGTCCGACGCTCCACCGGCCACACAGTTCGGCAAGCGCACCGTGTACCCCGTCGTGTCCGTAGAGCGGCGGGTCACCGCACAACCCCCGCAACTCGAAGCTGTCCTGGTCGTGCACGATCTCACCCATGCTCTTCGACGCCGACTCCAGAACGTCGATTTCGACATGGAATCCAGGTCCGTCCATCGCAAGTCCCTCCCCGGTCTTGCTGCCGTCCCGCTCTGCTACCCCTGCTTCCTGGCGACCTGCGCCCACATCCGCGTGACCAGCTCCTGCGGAGCCAACCGCGACAGCACCGGAAAACGGTGTACGTCATCCGGATCGACCATTAGACCCACTCCTGGCGGGACCAGTTCCAGCAAGTCGGCACCGGTCGTAGCGAAGCAGTCACAATCACCCAAATGAGCGATCAGGCGCTCCGGGGTCGAGAACACGGCCATCCACCGGCCGCGCTCACCGAGATCAGCCACCAACAGCGCCGGTTCCTCGGACCTCTGCGCGTACACGACGGCCGTAGCGAATGTGTCCAGGAAGTCCCCGGATCCCCGGCTGCCCTCCCAGACCTGCCGAGCGATGGTTTCCAGTCGGCTCCAGCCTTCACCGTCGTCACTGTTCACACTCGTGACGGTACTTGCCGTGATCGTCGGACTCACCGTTCGGACAGTCGGATCCGTGCCCCTCGACGTTGCTGACCCCGACCAGAGTCATCGTCGTGGTCAGCGATCGTCCTCATGACCAAGCAGTGTCCGCCGTGACGTTCCCCCACCGTCTCCCGACCATCACCGCGATACCGTGCATCCGGGAGACCGGCGGTATCCGGCTGGTGGCCATCACCCGGTCGTTCACCGGCGTGTCGTCGACGACCGGATCGAGCTGTTTCCCCGGCGGGTCCGGTGTTCGGCGCCGGCGGTAGCGGCGCCGACTCGACCTGGGGCTACGAGGGCGCCTGGATATACGGCGCGCTGCACCTCTGGTGGTTCTTCGCCCAAGGTGCCCGCACGACGACGGCGCTGCGCGAACGGGCCCGGCAACGCGGGAACCTCGTGATCGACAACGCCTTCGCGACGCACCCCGGTTTCTCCATCTAAGTGCTGATCCACCGACCCCCTCGCCGCCGACGAGGGGGCCTACCCACGGGCATACCTCCGATGGCTAAACCCATGTTCCGCTCAACGGGGCTTGACCAGGCAGATATCACCCGCAATCATCGGATCTCTCGGTAACCATGCCCTGGATGAGAGCGGATGGTCATGAGAATTCAGCGTCGTCCTGCCTGGATCGCCGTCGTGCTCGCCCTCCTGGCGGGCCTGCTCACCACGACGACGGCGAGCGCCGAGGTACACCATCCCCGCCAGCAGTGGCTGCGCGAAGCCACCGCGGGCCTCTTCCTGCATTGGGGCATGTTCACCGCGCCGCGCCAGACCGACTGCGCGACCTGGGAACGCGCGGTCACCGAGGGCGGCTGGAGCGCCGACTACTGGGTCGACGAGGCACGCAAACTCGGCGCCTCCTACATCGTGCTCGCCACCTTCCACAGCAGGCTGGGTTACGCGCGGCCGTGGCCGTCGGCGATCCCGGGCAGCTGCGCCACGAAACGCGACCTCCTCGGCGAACTCGTCAAGGCCGGCAACGCCAAGGGCGTCCGGACGATCCTCTACATGACCGACGATCCCCAGTGGCACAAGGAAACCGGTGTCGAGTCGCTGGATTCCGCCGCCTACTCCGCCTACAAGGGCAAGCAGGTCGACCTGACCACACGGCCGGGATTCGGCGAGTACAGCTACGACCTGTTCCACGAGGTGATGGACCGCTACTCGGACCTCGCCGGGTTCTGGATCGACAACGACAACGAGTACTGGGAGAAGAACAAGCTCTACGAACAGATCCGCGAGAAGCGGCCGTCCTGGTTGCTGAGCAACAACAACGAGGACACGCCGATCATGGACACGGTCAGCAACGAACAGAAGACCGGCATCACCCCGGCCTACGACTATCCGCAGGCCGCGTTCACCCCGATGCCCCGGCTCACCGAGGCCGACTACAAGCTGCCGACCAACGGCGGCTGGTGGTACGAGGGCACCGACCAGGCCGTCGACTTCCGCCTCTCCACCGGGCGTTACATCGCCAACGCCGGCTCGTCGATGAAGTCGTTGATGGCGGAGACCCCGATGGTGAACGGGAAGTTCCCGCCGCAGCAGGAGGCGTACAACAACTTCATGGCGAGCTGGGTGCCGCCGATCAAGTCGTCCCTGCAGGGCAAGGAGGGTGGCGGCTACCTGTATGGCGGGATGCAACCCGGCTTCTGGAACGACGGCGCGCACGGCGTCATCACCGTCGAGCCTGGCGCCAGGACGCAGTACCTCCACGTGGTGACACGGCCGCGTACCGATCTGCTCCGCTTGCGCGACAACGGATACCAGGTGACCAAGGTGTCCGACCTGCGCACCGGGAAGCCGCTGCGCTTCAGCCAGTCCGCCGGCTACCTGACCCTGCTGGACATCAAGGACTGGGACACCTACGACACGGTGTTCAAGGTGGAAACGGCCGGACAGCAGTACTTCCACGACTCGCGGACGATCAAGGCCACGGCTTCGTCGTCGCGTGCGGGACACCCGGCGTCGAATCTCGTCGACGGCGACTTCGAGAACTACTGGGACGCCGGCGGCAAGCAGCCGGTCTCGCTCACCTTGGACCTCGGCAGGCGAAAGCAGGTGACCTCTCTCGCGGTGAACCAGCGCGAGATGTCGCCGACGCACGCCCGTGAGTCGTTCGGCCGCCCCGAAGACTCGTCCCGGATCCAGGATTACCGTGTCCACGTCAGCGATGACGGCCGGAACTGGGGCAAACCGGTCCGCACCGGCGCGCTGCCTAGCGCCCGCGGGGTGCAGTTCATCGACCTCGGCGAGCGGCAGACCCGGTTCGTCAAACTCGAAGTGCTCGACACCTGGTCCGGGCCGCAGGCGAAGCCGTTCTACAAGCAGCTGGCGATCGACGAAATCAAGGTCGCCTACGGCTATCCGAGCTCGTTGCCGGGAGCGCGGGTCCCGCTGGAGGCCGAGTCCTTCCACAACGACCTCGACGGCCGCGCCCGGCTCGGCTGGTGCTCGTCCTGCTCCGGTTCGCTCCAGGTCGCCGGGCTCGGAGGCGGGCCGCGCAACGCGGTCACCTATCCCGGCGTGACGGTCGCGGAAACCGGGACCTACCGGCTCCAGCTCGACACCGCGGGCGAGGCCGCGGCCTCGGTGGCGGTGAGCGTCAACGGCGGTGCTCCCGTCGCCGTCCCGACCGAGGCGGACACCGCCTCGACGGCGATCCCCGTGCCGTTGAACGCCGGCGCCAACACCGTCAAGGTGTTCAGCAACGCCGTCCGGGGACCTGGCCTGGACCGGATCGCGGTCGCTCCCCTGCCGCCGTCCTCCTACACGCCGAAGACGACGCTGACCGTCGAACCCGGTGGCGTGCAATGGCTTTCTCCCGGGCAACGGGCACTGAAGGTGACCGCGAAACTACGGCTCGACGCCGACGACACGATCGGCAAGGTCAGCCTGGCGCCGATCGTCCCGGCGGGCTGGACCCTGCAGGGCGGGCCTGCCACGGCGGCGTCGATGCGGGTCGGACAGGAACTCGAAGCCTCGTGGACCCTGCTCGCCCCCGAAGGTGTCACCGCGACCGACATCCCGGTCACCGCGTCGTTCGACCTCCTCGGCCGGGCGAAGTCGGTGAGCAAACCGGTGCGAGTGAGCCCGCTGCCCGCGGACCGGGTGTTCATGCGGGAGGCGGAGGACTCGGCGAACGACGTCGGCAGCGCGGGCGTCACGAGCTGCGGTGTGTGTTCCGGCGGGCAGAAGGTCCGCAACATCGGCGGCGACCCGGACGCGTTCGTGCTCTTCGAGAACGTCACGGTCGCCGAGGCCAGGCGGTACACCCTCCATCTCGACTACACCGTCAACGGCCCGCGCTCCTACTTCGTCACCGTCAACGGCGGCACCCCGGTCGAAGTGAAGGTCGACGGCGCCGGCAACAACACCCAGTACACGACGTCGTTGCCGATCGACCTGAAGGCGGGGGCGAATACGATCGAACTCCACAACGACCACGCGTCCGCGCCGGATCTCGATCGGCTGTCACTGGGGTGAGGGACGGGCTTGACCCTCTCCCGGGGAGAGGGTTCAGGCTGATCGCATGACCACCTTGATGCCGATCGGCGTGTTCGCGCACGCCACCCGGCTGTCGGTCCGCGCCCTGCGGAATTACGACCGGCTCGGGCTGCTCGTGCCCGCGCGGATCGACCCCGACACCGGGTATCGCCGGTACTCGCTCGAACAATTCGCCAGGGCGGGGTTGATCCGGCGGTTGCGGGAACTGGAAGTGCCACTGGCGGAGATCGCCGAGATCCTCGCGGCGGGTACCCCGGACGACGTGAAGGCCGCGATCAAACGGCATCACGACCGGGTGGCGATCCGGGCCGCGGAACTGGCGGCGATCAGCGGCGGGCTTGACTCCGTACTCGCGGAGCCGACTCGGTGGCTGCATGTCTACGAACGCAGGCGCGCACCGCAGCCCGTCGCCCGGCTGACGATCCAGACGCCACTGGGCGGACTGGCCGAACTGATCGGCCCGGCCTACGCGCGCTTGTTCGCGGCACTCGAAGCACAGGGCGTCGCGTCCGCCGGGCCGCCCGGGACCCGGTACCTCACCGACGATCCCGACGAGCTCACCGTCGAACTGTTCGTCCCGACCGATCAGCGGGTGGGTCGCGACGGCGAGATCGACCCCGGGGAGCTTCCCGGCTGCCTGCTCGCGGCGACGATCCACGAGGGTGGCTACGAAGACGTCGAAACCGCGTACCGGTCGCTGGGCCGCTGGATCGCCGAACGCGACCGCGTCCCGACCGGGCCCGCCGAGGAGATGTACCTCGTCGCACCGGGGCCGGCGATCACGCCCGGGGCCTACCGCACCGAAATCGCCTGGCCGGTGACCCCGTGATCCTCGACGACATCAAGACCGCGGGCGGCGAGCACTGCGAGACCAGCACCCTCGGCGTGTTGTTGGGACACGCCGGGATCGAGCTGTCCGAGCCGATGCTGTTCGGGCTCGGCGAAGGACTGGGCTTCGTCTACTGGGACGGCAAGAACCTGCCGTTCCCGTTCCTCGGCGGACGTGGCAAACCCCTGACGATCACCCGGAGACTGACGGATCGGCTCGGGCTGACCTTGCGGGTCGAGGAAACCACGTCGGCGCGCACGGCGTGGCGGAACGTGACCGAGCAGATCGACGCCGGTGTCCCGGTCGGCCTTCAGCTCGACTCCTTTCATCTCGAGTACTTTTCCTCCAAAGTCCACTTCGGAGGACATGTCGCCGCCTTGTACGGCTACGACGGCGAACAAGCGTTCCTCGTCGACACCGCACAGCAAGGCGGTGAGGTGTCGACGTCACTCGGAAGTCTTGCACGTGCCCGCGGGGAGAAAGGCCCCATGACGGCGAAGAACCTCTCGTTCACCATCACCGCGGACGCGCCGCCCACGGCGCTGCCCGACGCCATCCGCGCGGCCGTCCGGGCCAACGCGGCGGAATTCCTCAACCCGCCCATCGCCAACCTCGGCCACCGCGGGATCGGCAAGGCGGCCGTCCAGGTACGGAAATGGCTCGACCGCAGCAGCGACCCCGCCCGCGACCTGCCGCAGGCCGCCGTCCTGATGGAACGGGCGGGTACCGGCGGCGCGCTGTTCCGCCGGATCTACCGTGACTTCCTCGAAGAATGCACGACGCTGGTCGACGACGCCGGCCTCCGCACCGCGTACGAGAAGTACCGCGAGATCGCTCCACTGTGGACCGAAGTGGCGCGGTTGTTCACGCGGGCGGGGGAAACCGGCGACGTCCGGCATCTGGCCGACGCCTCGAGTCTCCTGTCCGAGCTGTCTCGGCGCGAGCAGGAGGCGATGACGGCGCTTCAGGCTTCCCGCTCGTAAGGCAGCTTCTCCCCCGCCTCCACCGCGAACGGCAGCCGGTTGCCCGCCGGCGGCAGCGGGCAGGTGGCGAAGTCGGTGAACGCGCACGGGAGGTTCGTCGCGCGAGTGAAGTCGAGGACGACCGAACCGTCCTCGGCGGGCGCGGGCACTGCGAGCGACCGGTTCGCGGCATAGGTGGTGACACCGCTCGTGGCGTCGGTGAACAGGATGTTCAGGCCGGTTTCCTTGCCGTTGAACGCGGTGAGCGTGTGCTCGACGCCGTCGTGTTCGAAGCGGACGATGCCCGGGGAGACGTAGACGTGACTGAGGCCTTCGACGACCGCCCCGACCGTCGTTGGCCGGGGCTCGTCGAAGGCCTCGAACGTTCCCGAAAGGACCCAAGCGGCGTCGGGCGCGTACGCCGGGACACCACGGAAGGCGTCCAGTACCGGAGCCTTCGGATCGTGCACGCGGATGAGGTAACCGCCGCGACGGGCCACCTCGATCTCGAGTTCCCCCGCGACGACCCTGGTGCCCGCGCCGCTCTTGACCAGGTCGAACCGCCGGACGCCGGTCAGCCGTTCGCCTTCGTGCGAGACCTCGGCGCCCCGCGGGTCGAGGTAGGCGGCGTCGGCGTCCTGCCACCACAGACCGGGCAGCCCCTCGTACGCGCGCGGCTCGTCTTCGAGCCAGTCGAGCGAGACGAGGGCGAGCCAGCCGAGCGGATCGGCGAGATCACGCTCGCGCTGGGTCTTCCAGTCCTGCCAGTCCTGGGTGAAGCGCTCGGTGTCCAGGCTTGTGCTCATCGCCGATCCCTTCCGTGACCTTGCTCGTTCTCCGAGGTCAACGGCCTGGCTGCGGCGATATTTCCCGTCCCGGCATTTGGGCGGGCGCTAGGCGCGGTAGTCGTCGGTGGCGCCCTCTTCAGCGGAGACCAGTTCGGCGATGGGCGCGAAGAAGGCCTTGATACCCGGCAGGTTCGCGCCCTTCTCGCGGGACGCGGCGAAGTCCTCGGAGGAACGCCACCACACGACGTCGAGCCAGATTTCGTCGTCGACCCGGATCAGTTGCGCGTCGAGGAGGCCCTCCCGGTCGGCCCGGAAGTCGGCGGGCATCGCGGGCCGGGCCTGGAGCAGTTCGTCCGCGCGGTCGGCCGGGACCTTGAAGCGGGTCAGTTCCACTGGCGACCGAAGCCCACGGCCAGAGCGTCCTCACCGCCGACTAATTTTTTTGTCTTGACAACTTGAGACTTCGGACGGTTAGCTGACCGCACACCGACCGAAGGGATCAAGTCATGGCCAAGTTCGCGAACGTCGACGACTACCTCGCCGCCCTGCCCGAGGGTCTGCGCGAAGTCGCCACCACACTGCGCCCGGTCGTCAACGCGGCCTTGCCGGGCTCCGTCGAGGCGATCTACCACGCCTCCCCCACCTGGAGTGCCGGCGAAAAAGCCGGGAAGAACCTCGTCTGCCTGATGAAGGGCTACTCGTCGTACGTCACCTTCGCCCTGTGGAAGGGTCAGCTCGTCGACGATCCGTCCGGACGGCTCGAAGCGAGTGCCCGCGAGATGGCGCACGTCAAGCTGCGCACGGTCGACGACATCGACGCGGACCTCTTCACCGGCTGGCTCGAGCAGGCACGGGACCTCGAAACCGTCGCGGCGGCACGATGACACAATCCCCCGCGTGATCACCGACGAATCCCGTTGCCCGTGCGGCCTCGGCGAGCCCTACGGCGCTTGCTGCGGCCGCTTCCACCGGGGAACCGCGACCGCGCCGACCGCCGAACTGCTGATGCGCTCGCGGTTCAGCGCGTTCGCCGTCGGCGACACCGCGTATCTCACCCGGACCTGGCATCCGGACACCCGGCCCGAGGACCTCGAACCGGACCCGGGGCAGCGCTGGACATTCCTGGAGATCCTCGGCAAGACCGGCGGCGGACTGCTGGAGCAGGAGGGCACCGTGGAGTTCCGGGCCCATTACCGGCAGGGCCGCCGGGCCGACAGCATGCACGAGAACAGCGGCTTCGTCCGCGTGGACGGGCAGTGGAGCTACGTGGCGCCGGTGCGCTGACAAACCCCGGGCAAGGGTCTGTTCCCCGCGTGACAGGGCGGCTACTATCTCCCCACATTGTTAGGGAACTTTCTTAACGATTACCGCCCAGGTCCGCCGCCGTGTGCCCGAGGAGGCGCGCTCGTGAGTTTTCGGCAGAAGAGAACCCGGATCCCGTTACTGGCCTTGACCGTCACCGCGCTGGCCGCCGCGGTCTGCGGGGTGACCACCGCTCCCGCCGCCACCGGCGCGGAAGTGGCCGTTCCGCTCTCCGTCGGCGCCGCCGCGGGCAACGCCACCCCGATCCCCGGTTTCACGATCCAGTCCTCGGCACAGGTCAGCGATGACTCAGCGGTGTCGAAGCCCGGCTTCCCCACCAACGGCTGGTACCCGGTGTCGTCGCGGTCGACGGTCTACGCCGGGTTGCTGCAGAACGGCAAGTACGCCGACCCCTTCTACTCCACGAACATGAAGAACGTGCCGGCATCGGATTTCGCCGTGCCGTGGTGGTACCGCACCGATCTCACGGTCGACGACACGTCGTCGCGCACGTATCTCGACTTCAGCGGTGTGCTCTCGAAGGCCGACGTCTGGGTCAACGGCACCAGGATCGCGACGAAGGACCAGGTCAACGGCGCCTACACGCGGCACGACCTGGACATCACCGCACAGGTGCGCGCGGGCGTCAACAGCATCGCGTTCAAGGTGTACCCCAATGATCCCAACAAGGATCTTTCGATGGGCTGGATCGACTGGGCACAGACCCCGCCGGACCAGAACATGGGCATCGTCCGTGACGTCCTGGTCCGCCGCGGCGGCCCGGTCGCGCTGCGCGGCGCCCATGTCGTCCAGAAGCTCAACTCGTCGCTCAACCACGCCGACCTCACGGTGAAGGCCGACGTCCGCAACGACTCGGCGAACGCGGTGCAGGCCATCGTCGCCGGTTCGGTCGCGGGCAAACCGGTCAGCCAGACCGTGTCGCTGGCCGCGAAGGAGCGCAAGACCATCACTTTCCCGCTGGTGGGCCTGGACAACCCGAACCTGTGGTGGCCCGCCGGGATGGGCGGCCGGCACCGGTACGAACTCGACCTGACCGCGAGTGTCGGCGGCACGCCGTCGGACGCCTCGAAGTCGAAGTTCGGTGTCCGCGACGTCAAGGCGACGCTGAACTCGAGCGGCGGGCGGCAGTACAGCGTCAACGGCAAACCGCTGCTGATCCGCGGTGGCGGCTACACGCCGGACCTGTTCCTGCGCTGGAACCAGACCGCGGCGGCCGACAAGCTCAAGTACGTGCTGAACCTCGGGCTCAACACGGTCCGGCTGGAAGGCCACATCGAACCGGACGAGTTCTTCGACATCGCCGACGACCTCGGCGTGCTGACGATGCCCGGCTGGGAATGCTGCGACAAATGGGAAGGCCAGGTCAACGGCTCCGAAAAGGGCGACCCCTGGGTCGAGTCGGACTACCCGATCGCCAAGGCGTCGATGCTCGCCGAGGCCGAGCGCCTGCGCGACCACCCGAGCGTCATCTCCTTCCACATCGGCAGCGACTTCGCGCCGGACAAGCGGATCGAGCAGGGCTACCTCGACGCGATGAAGGCCGCCGATTGGCAGCTTCCGGTGATCCCGGCGGCGTCCGCGCGGCCGTCCCCGATCACCGGCGCGTCCGGGATGAAGATGAACGGCCCGTACGACTACGTCCCGCCGGTCTACTGGTATGACAAGTCCCAGAAGGACCGCGGCGGCGCGTGGAGCTTCAACTCCGAGACCAGCGCGGGCGTCGACATCCCGACGATGGACACGCTGAAGCGGATGATGTCGTCCAGCGAGCTGGACACGATGTGGAAGAACCCGTCGGCGGCGCAGTACCACCGCTCGTCCTCGGAGACGTTCGGGAACCTGAAGCTGTTCGGTGACGCGCTCACCAAACGGTACGGCGCGGCCGCGAACCTGAACGACTTCGTACGCAAGGCACAACTCGCGCAGTACGAGAACGTCCGGGCCGAGTTCGAGTCGCACTCGCGCAACTACACCGACTCGTCGAACCCGTCGACCGGGTTGATCTACTGGATGCTCAACAGCCCGTGGACGTCGCTGCACTGGCAGCTGTTCGACGCCTACATGGACCAGAACGGCGCCTACTACGGTGCCAAGAAGGCCAACGAGCCGCTGCACATCCAGTACTCGCACGACAACAGGTCGGTCGTGGTGATCAACCAGACGTCGAACTCGGTGAGCGGGCTGACGGCGACCACGAAGCTGTACAACCTCGACGGCACGGAGAAGTACAGCAACACCAAGACCGGGCTGTCGGTCGGCGCGCTGGGTGCCAAGGCCACCGCGGTCACCGTCCCGGCGGTGAGCGGGCTTTCGACGACCTACCTGGCGAAGCTGGTGCTCACCGATTCGTCCGGCAAGGAGGTCAGCCGGAACGTCTACTGGCTCTCCACCAAGGCGGACACGCTCAACTGGGGCGGCAGCGACTGGTACTACACCCCCCAGTCCGCTTTCGCCGACCTGTCCGGGCTGAACAACCTCGGCCAGTCGGCCGTCGGCGCGACGGCGAACTCGGTGGCGGGCGCCGACGGGAACACCACCACGACCGTGACGCTGAAGAACACCTCGGGCGGCAAGCTCCCGGCGTTCTACGTCGACACGAAGGTCGTGGACTCGGCGGGCAAGCCGGTGCTCCCGGTCGAGTGGAACGACAACGCGATGAGCCTTTGGCCGGGTGAGACGACCACGCTCACCGCGAAGTACCGCACGGCCGACCTCAAGGGCTCCAAGCCTTCGGTGCGGGTCTCGGGCTGGAACACCGGCACGCAGACCGTTCCCGCCGACGGTTCGGGCCCCGGCCCCGGCAACCCGGTCGACTACCAGGCCGAGGACGCCGCGATCGTCCAGGGCGCGGTGGAGTCCAACCACGCGGGGTTCACCGGCAGCGGGTTCGTCAACTACGACAACGTGGCGGGCAGCTCGGTCGAGTGGACGGTCACCGCACCGTCGGCGGGTACTTACGACGTCGTCGTCCGGTACGCCAACGGGACGACGGCGAACCGGCCGCTGGACTTCTCCGTCAACGGCACGGTGAACGCGTCCGGCGTCGGCTTCGGCGGCACCGGCGCCTGGCCGAACTGGACGACGAAAACCGTCAAGATGACCCTGTCCGCGGGGGTGAACAAGATCAGAGCCGTCGCCACGACGGCGAACGGCGGCCCCAACGTCGACAAGATCACCCTCTAGCCCGGGAGCCGCATCAGGCCCCCTTCGCCGCCCGGCGAAGGGGGCCTCTCCCGTTCGGCGGTGGGTTACGCTTTCCGGGTGACCGGCAAACCCGACCCGCGCCTGCGTGACCTCGCCCTGTTGCGACGCGTCCGCGACCGGATCGACCGCGATTACGCCCAGCCGCTGGACGTCGAGGCGCTGGCACGCGGCGTCCACGTCTCGGCCGGGCACCTGAGCCGGGAGTTCCGGGCCGCGTACGGCGAATCGCCCTACAGCTATCTGATGACCCGCCGGATCGAGCGGGCCATGATGCTGTTGCGGCGTGGCGGCATGTCCGTCACCGAGGTCTGTTTCGAAGTCGGCTGCTCGTCCCTGGGCACCTTCAGCACCCGGTTCTCCGAGCTGGTCGGGATGTCGCCGAGCGCCTACCGCAAGCGGGCGGTGGAAGAGGGCCGGGGCATGCCCGGCTGCGTCGTCAAACAGGTCATGCGGCCGATCAGGAATAGAGAAGCGGCGTCCCCGCGCCCAGACCTACCTTGAGCCGTATGACCCTCTCGATTCACGCATCCTTCCTCCCCGCCGACGATCTGGAGGCTTCGCTCTCCTTCTATCGCGACGTCCTGGGCTTCGAAGTGCGCGCGGAAGGCCCGCGCCGGGTCGCCGTCGGCCCGCCGGAGCAGCCGCTGACGTCGATCGTGCTCCAACCCCCGGCCGTCGGCCCGGAGCTCACCGAAGAGGAGCGCGCCACGATCGCCGGACTGATGGCCAAGGGCACCTACGGGGCCATCGTGCTGTCGACCCCGGCTCTGTCCGGGACCTTCGATCGCATCCAGGCGACCGGGGCCGACGTCGTCCAGGAACCGCTCGGCCAGCCCTACGGCGTCCGCGACTGCGCTTTCCGCGATCCCGCGGGCAACCTGGTGCGGATCGAAGAGCGGTAGCCGGGACTCGGTGCGCGCGCTCCGGGACTCCCGGGTGATGATGAGCGGCGTGGACATCGCGGTGGAACTCGTGGCACTGGTGGTGGCCGTCCTCCTGGTCACCGCCGCGGCGCGGAGACTCGACTGGTCGGCGCCGCTGTGCCTGATCGCGGTCGGGGTCGTCGCCTCGTACATCCCCGGTGTCCCGGAGTACGAACTGGATCCCGAGGTCGTGCTGCTGGGGCTGCTGCCCCCGCTGCTGTACGCGACCGCGATCCGCACCTCGCTGATCGACTTCCGCCGCAACCGCGGGCCGATCCTGCTGCTTTCGGTCGGGCTCGTCATCTTCACCACCGCCGCGGTCGGTGTCGTGGCGTGGCTGGTGATCCCCGGCCTGCCGCTCGCCGCCGGGCTCGCGATCGGCGCGGTGGTCGCCCCGCCCGACGCGGTCGCGGCCACGGCGGTCGCCCGCAAGGTCGGGATGCCGCGCAAGCTGACCAGGCTGCTGGAGGGCGAAAGCCTGTTCAACGACGCGGCCGCGCTGGTCGCGTTGCGGACCGCCATCGCCGCCATCGCCGGTTCGGTCAGCCTGTGGCAGGTGGGCGGGGACTTCCTGCTCGCCGCGGGTGGCGGGCTGGTGATCGGGTTCGCCGTCGGCGCGCTCGCCGCGCTGATCCGCACCCGGCTCGAAGACCCGGTCAGCGACACCGCGCTTTCGCTGGTGGTCCCGTTCGTCGCCTATCTGGCCGCCGAGGCGAACCACGGTTCCGGGGTGATCGCCGTGGTCGTCGCGGGCCTGATCCTCGGGCACAAGGCGCCGAGCATGCTCTCGGGCCGCTCCCGGCTGGCCAGCAGGCTGAACTGGCAGACCATCCAGTTCCTGCTGGAGAACATCGTCTTCCTGCTGATCGGGCTGCAGGTCCGCCGGATCATGACCGAGGTCGGCGAGAGCGGGCTGAGCGTGCCGGACCTCGTCCTGATCTGCGTCGCCACGCTCGCCGCGACGATCGTGGCCCGCATCGTCTGGATGATCGGGATCGGGCTGGCGCGGCGGACCTTCCGCCGTCACGCCTGGCCGTGGCGGTACTCGGCGGTGATCGCCTGGGCGGGGATGCGCGGCGTCGTCACGCTCGCGGCGGCGTTCGTGCTGCCGGCGGACACCCCGCAGCGGGCCGTGCTGGTCCTGGTGGCGTTCGTCGTCGTGGCAGGCACGCTGGTCCTGCATGGGACGACGCTGCCGGTGCTGGTGCGCCGCCTGAAGCTGCCGCCGCCCGACCCCGCCGAGGACGCGCTGCAGGAGGCGGCCGTGCTCAACACCATGACGCGGGCCGCGCTCGAAGAACTGGAGAAGATCCGGACCCCCGACGATCCCGAGGACATCGTCGAACGGCTCCGCAGCCGTCTCCAGCTCCGGTCCGACTCCGCGTGGGAGGAACTCGGCAGGCAGAGCACCCTGACCGAGACGCCGAGTGACGCGTACCGGCGCCTGCGGCTGAAGCTGCTCGAAACCGAACGGGAGAAGTTCCTGGAGGCGCGAGACTCCGGGATGGCCGATGATGATGTCCTGCGCCGGATCCTCGAACGCCTCGACATCGAGGAATCCATGCTGGACAGGGAGGAGGAGACCGTGCCGGACTCCGATCGGGAACTGCGCACACCCGCCGCGACGGCGGGATCCTGCAAGCATCTGACCAAGGACTGGCCGGAGACCGTCCCCAGCTCGCCCGACGTCTGCGCGGTCTGCGTCGAGAACGGGACGACCTGGGTCCACCTGCGTGAATGCGTCAAATGCGGGAACGTCGCCTGCTGCGACTCGTCGCCGGGCAAGCACGCGACGCAGCACTTCCACGACACCTTGCACCCGGTGATGCGCAGTCACGAGCCCGGTGAGACCTGGCGCTGGTGCTTCGTCGACAAGCAGCTGGGCTAGCTCGGTATCGTCCGGGCATGAGCACGCCTGAGCAGGAAGTCGAATACCGCCAGCACCGGTTCTCGCCGCCACCCGGCGCGACCGAGATCTTCCTTGTCCGCCATGGTGAATCAGCCCCGGCCAAGGCCAGCACGCCGTTCGACACGGTCGACGGGCAGGCCGACCCCGACCTCGCGCCGGAAGGCCGGGAGCACGCGGAACGAGTCGGCCGTCGCCTGGCGGACGAGCGGATCTCCGCGCTGTACGTGACGACGCTGCGCAGGACGTCGCAGACCGCTGCGCCGCTGGCGGCGAAACTCGGGATGACACCGGAAACCGAAGCCGAACTGCGGGAAATCCACCTCGGCGAGTGGGAGAACGGGCTCTTCCGCCAGTACACCCACGAAGGTCATCCCATCATCGAAAAACTGTGGCAGGAGCAGCGCTGGGACGTCATCCCGGGCGCGGAGACGATGGAGAGTTTCAACGGCCGGATCACGACGGCCCTGGGCAGGCTGGCGGCGGCCAACCCGGACCGGCGGATCGCCGTGTTCACCCACGGCGGCGTCATCGGAGAGGTGTTCGCGCACGCCAGCGGCGCGAAGAACCGGTTCGCGTTCCTCGGCGCGGACAACGGCTCGATCTCGCATCTGGTGGTCTCAGGGGGCACCTGGATGGTGCGGCGGTTCAACGACACGTCGCATCTTCAGTCGCCTTTCGGCTGATCCTGCCGCAGCACCGGATCAGGCCGTGCAGGTCACCGGCGCACCCGGGGCGGGGGCGGTGTGGTCACTGACGACCACGCCGTCTTCCAGGATCCGGCACCGCAGCGGTCCGCTGCCCCAACCCTGCGCGGACAGGCTGTAGAACTCGTCGCGACCTTCCTGGCTCTCGCGCTCGAAGGCGGTACTCCACGGCGCCTCGACCTCGGTCTTCTGCCTGAGTTCCGAACCCTGCGCGACGTAGGTGACGTTCTGGGCGCCCTGCGCGCCGGAAAGCTCGTAGACGACGGAGTGCGTCAGGGTGCGCACGGCGGCCGCGGCCTGTTCGATCTGCGGGGCGGGCAGGCTTTGCACCGGCCGCGACGCCTTCGGCATCACGTAACCGGTCAGCGCGACGGCGACGGCCATCACGCCCAGCACGACCACGACGGTCCCGAGCGGTTTCATCCTGCCCGGGGCACCCGGTGCCGGCGTCGATGCCGGAGGGGTCGCGGTGGGAACACCCATGGAGAGGTCTTCTCTCGTCCGAGCGCACTTCCGTCGAGTGCGTCGACTACTTCTCGCTCGAAGGTGACTCCGCGTTAGCCGTTATCGGGAAGAAACCCGATATTCACCCTTTTGGGTGCCCGGGGTGACGTGGAGCACCTGGTCATCGGGCGATCGGCGTAAACGCGGTGAGCCGGACAGCTCACTTTGAGTGACACCGGCCCGGGCCTGGACCTGGGAGAGGCCAGCGCCGGCCCGCGGCGTGCGGGGTGGCGACGTCTCGCTCGCTGAACGCCTGGCCGGACAGGCCGACCGGGAGATCGGGGACCGGCGGTCGCGGCCGCGGTTCGCCGGTGTTCAGGCGAGGGAATTCTTCCGCGCCAGGAAATGCGCGATGTCCACTGTGGACCGGTACAACTCGCGGTAGTGCGGGTAGAACTCGTCGTAGACCTCGGCGTCCGCGCCGGGCCTGACGATCTCGGCGACCGGGTTCCAGGCTTCGACATCCGGTTCCCGCCCCAGCGCGAAGGACGCGAGGACGGCGTTCCCGAACGCGGCGCCGATCGTTTCCGTGGGGATCTCCTGGTCGATCCGTGCGACGTCGCTGACGATCCGCGTCCACACCCCGCCCCGCGTCCCGCCGCCGACCGCGACGAACCGCCGGGCGGCGCCACCGGCCTCGCGCATGGCTTCGAGGTTGTGCCGCACGCCGTACGCCGTGCCTTCCAGCGCCGCGCGGTACAGCTCGGCGGCGCCGTGGGAAGTGGTGAGCCCGGCGATGACACCCCGCGCGTCCGGATCCGGCACGGGTGTCCGTTCCCCGGCGAAGTACGGCAGCATCAGCAGACCGCGGCTGCCCGCCGGGACCTTGCCCGCCCCGGCTGTCAATTCCCCGAAATCGCCACCGGTCAGCTCACGCAGCCACTCGGTGATCGCGCCGGAGGTGGCCATGCCCGCCGCGAGCGAATAGGTGCCGGGGAACACCCCTCGGGTCGTCCACAATCCCCGGCCGGGCCGGGGATCGGCGAGCACCTGGATCAGGAACATCGTGGTGCCGTACATGAGCATCGTGTCGCCGGGCGCGGTGACACCGGCACTGGTCGCCTCGGCCCAGGCGTCGACGGTTCCCGCCGTCACCGGGATCCCCCGCGGCAGGCCGGTCTCCGCCGCGGCCCCGGCGGTGACCGAGCCGACCACCTCGGTGGGCCAGGCCAGCCGCGGCAAGGCGACGCCGGGAACGAGCGCGGCCACCCGGTCGGGCGCCCACTTCGCCTCACGCAAGTCGTACATCGGATCGCATTGGCTGGCGGAATGGTGGTCGAGGACGTATTCACCGGTCAGCCGCAGCACGAGGTAGGAACTCGCCATCAGGAAGAGCCGCGTCCGCTCGAGGACGTCGGGCTCGTTCTTGGCCAGCCAGCGCCATTTCGGTCCGACCGCCTGCGAGCTCAGCGCGCTGCCACCACGTTCCACAATGGATTCTTCACCGAATTCCCGGTTCAGTTCCCCGATTTCGTGGTGAGCGCGGGTGTCGACGCCGTAAAGGATCGCCGGGCGCAAGGGCTTCCCGTCGGCGTCGGCGGGCAGGAGTACCGGTCCGATCCCGCTGACCGACACCCCGATGATGGGATGATCCCCGACCGTGACGAGTTCCCTGGCCAACGCGAGGAAATCCTGCCACCACACGGTTTCGGCGTCGTGCTCGAACCAGCCGGGCCGAGGACGGGAGGTCTTGTGCCGCCGGGAAGCCCTTGCCACCACGGTGCCGACGGAATCGACGAGGACACCTTTGGAACCGGAAGTGCCGATGTCGATGCCGAGCACCAGGCCCGGTTCCCCCACGACACCTCCGAGAGCCGGACGGCAAGTACCGCGATCAGCGGATGGTAACGATTGTCGGCGACGCTATTCTTCCCGTGCGAAGGTGTCAAGACACCTGCAGAAGGGGAGGTCACGGTGGCCACCATCAACGACGTGGCGGCGAAGGCCGGGGTTTCGACGGCGACCGTGTCGAGAACGCTCAACGGAAAGTCCACTGTGGACCCGGCACTCGCGGCGCGGGTGCAGGCCGCCGCCGCGGAACTGGGATACCACCCGAACGGGCTCGCGCGGAATCTGCGCCGTCAGGAAACCGCGGTGCTCGCGCTCATCATCTCCGACGTGGAGAACCCGTTCTTCACCGCGATCGCGCGCGGCGTCGAGGACATCGCGGTGACGGCGGGTTATTCGGTGGTGCTGTGCAACGCCGACGACAACGAGGAGAAGGAGCGGCGCTATATCGACGTCGCCCTGCAGGAGCGGGTCGCCGGCGTCGTGCTCTCCCCCACCGGCCGGTCCACGAACGTCGACCGGCTGACCCGGCGCGGCACCCCCGTGGTCGCGGTCGACCGGCCCCTGCTGGAGAACACCGGCGACCAGGTGCTGGTCGACACCCGGCTGGCCGCCCGTGACGCGACGCGGCATCTGCTGGACGGCGGCTACCGGCGGGTCGCCTGCGTGAGCGGACCACCGGGGGTGCGCACCGCGGAGGACCGGCTGGCCGGGTACACCGACGCCGTCGGCGCCGAAAAAGCGCTCACGCGGCGTGCCGAGTTCCGCGCCGAGGGCGGCAGGCTGGCCGCGCTCAGCCTGCTCGACGAGCCGGAACCGCCGGACGCGCTGCTGATCGGCAACAGCACGATGGCGATCGGCGTCCTGGAGGCGCTGGCTTCGCGCGGGCTGCGTTCGGGACGGGACATCGGGATCGTCTCGTTCGACGACGCGCCGTGGACGACGCTGATCGACCCGCCGCTGACAGTGGTCGCCCAGCCCGCGAACGACGTGGGCCGGGTCGCCGCCGAACTGCTGCTCGCCCGGATCGGGGACAGTACGCGGCAGGCCACGACGACCACGCTGCAGGCGAAACTGATCGTGCGCCGGAGTTCACGCAGGGAATGAGGCGCGGCGAACGACGTGCCTGGGCGGCCGGATCGCACCGGCCGCCCAGGAACGCCCCACCCCCTTGTTCCCCCAAGCCGGCCCCAAACCAGCCGGGTTTCCCGAAGCGGTGGGAAGAAATCGATTACCTTTCGGAAGGTAAGTTCCCTCTCGCGACGTGTCAAGCCGAAACATCTGGACAACCTCGCCCGATACGGGCAGACTGTTCCGATATTGCCTACTGCGCGTGTGTGATTCCGTGCACTCTGTGTTCATCTCTGGTGAATTCACCCACGAAATCGAGATGAGACCGCACGAACCCGCATAGACGCGTTACCCTGGGCGCATGTCCATAGCTCTCGAGAACGTCCTCGCCAAGGCCGGCCTCAAGGTCGACGCCAACGAGTTCCTGAACCTCGTGGAGGACGCGGCGCGGAGGCTCTCCCCGCCGAACCCCGATCCGTCGCACTATTTCTCGGCGGATCAGCGGGCCGCGCTCACCGACGTCGGCCTGGACATCTCCCCTCGCAGCGAGGACGAACCGGACTTCCGTGCCCGCACGGTCGCGGCACACGCCGTACTCGCCGATTCCGCGCTGAGCGTGCTGGAGGCGGCGAAGGCGCTGGGTGTCGACGACAGCCGCATCCGCCACCGCCTCAAGGAAGGCAGGCTCACCGGCTGGAAGGACCAGGGCTGGCGGCTGCCGTCCTGGCAGTTCGCCGGCTCCGGGGTGCTGCCCGGCCTGGAGATCGTGCTGCGTGCCGTGCCCGAAGACCAGCCCGCGCTGGTCGTGGCCGCGTTCATGAGCACGCCGCAGGCGGATCTGGTGATCAACGACCACCCCGCGACACCGCGCCAATGGCTGCTTTCCGGCGGCGATCCCGACCAGGTCGCCGGGCTGGTGGCCACCCTCGGTTCCCCGTTCTGAGGTGCCTGCCGGACGACGGAAAATTCCAGTCGGGGGCAGGCCGTAGGCTGACCCCACCGAGCAAGATCACCCGACAAGGACGGACGACTCCCGAGGTATGGCCCGGCTCCCTCTGCCGCCCGCACGCTCCGTCCTGGTCAAGGAGCTGCACCGCACCAACGACGTGGTGACGGTGCACCCCGGCACCAGGCTGGTCAGGATCTTCACCGCGCACGGCAACCACCCCCAGCAGTGGAACACGTTCCGCTACAGCGGCCCGCTCCCGCACGGCCGCTTCGACCCGCAGACCCCAGGTCGTGGCGGGCGCCCGGTGACCGACCCCGGGAACGGCGTCCTGTACTTCGGCCTCACCGTGCGCACCAGCATCGCGGAGGTCTTCCAGACGACGTCCACGGTCGACCGCAAATCCCGCGGCCCGCGCCTCGTCGTCGTCCGGCCGACCCGCACGCTGCGGCTGCTCGACCTGGCGGGCCTCTGGCCGACCCGCGTCGGCGCCTCGCAGGAGATCTCCAGCGGCCCGAAGAAGATCACCCAGTCCTGGGCGCGCGCGATCCGCGCCGCTTTCGGCGATCTCGACGGCGTCTGGTACCGGTCGTCGATGGACTCCGGCGGGCCCGCGCTCGCCCTGTGGGACCCGCCTGCCGGGAACGCGCTGCCGGTCGCGCCGGACGTGCTGCTCCCGCTGGACCACCCCGGACTGGACGTCCCGCTGGGCAGGGTGTGCGAAGAGCTCAACTACACCCTGCTCAGCTGACCCGGCTCAGAGGTGGCGTCCCCACCACTCCAGGACGGCGTCGAACCGCTGCACCCGGTGCCGCGGCTGCCCCGAGCGGGTGAGTTCGTGCCCTTCGCCGGGGAACAGCAGGAACTCGGCGTCGACCCCGTTCCGCCGCAGCGCGACGTACATCCGCTGCCCCTGCTCCAGCGGGCATCGCCAGTCCTGCTCGGAGTGCACGACCATGAACGGGATGTCGATCTTGTCCGCGTAGGTCAGCGGGCTGCGCTTGCGCTGCTCTTCGAGGTCGTCGCCGACGTAACCCCCGGCGAAGAACCAGCCGATGTCGGAGCTGCCGGTGAAGGAGTCCCAGGCGTTGACCGAGCGCTCGCTCCACGCGGCGCGGAACCGGCCACCGTGGTGCGCGGCGAGCCAGCTGGTCATGAAACCGCCGTACGAACCACCCATCACGCCGACCCGGTCACCGTCCAGCTCGGCCATCTTGAGCGCTTCGTCCAGCAGGGTCAGCAGATCCGACGCGTCGACGGTGCCGAAACCGCCGATGATGCTGCGGCCGTGACTTTCGCCGTAACCCGCCGAACCACGCGGGTTCCCCAGTACGACGGCGTAGCCCGCGGTGGCAAGCACCTGCGCCTCGTCGAAGACCTTCCATTCGTACGGCGCGAACGGTCCACCGTGGACCATCAGGACCACGGGATGGGGTCCCTCGCCTTCGGGGCGGACGAGCCAGCCGTGCACCGGATAGCCGTCGGACGCGATCGCGTCCAGCTCCTCCAGGGGCCGGATCCCGATGTCCCGCAACGGCTTCGAGTAGTCCGTGAGCACGCGTGGCCCCTCGCCGGACAACAGCACGACGTCCCCTGAGGTCTCCGGCGTCCCGATCACCGCGGCGATCCGCGCGCCGTCCACGGCGAACGACTTCACCGCGGCGAACTCGCCTGCCAGGTACCGCAAGGACTTCAGCTCGGCCAGTTCGGCGTCGAGCGGGACGGCGCGCAGCTCGGCGGCGCCCCGGGTGCGGACCACGACGAGCACCTCGTCGCCGAGGACGACCGGGGCACCGGCGCCGAGGTCGCAGTCCACCGTCTCGACCTCGGTCAACCGGCGCGGCGCGGAAGGCTCGTCACCCGGAGGCCACGGCGCGTGCCACAGGCCCGTATTGCGGGCGACCTCTTCCAGGCCGGGGAACTCGGTGCCGTAGAACAGGATCGAACCGTCCGGAGTGGACACCGGCCTGGCCGCTGTCCCCGGCGTGCGGACCACCAGGCGGGGCTCGCCACCCTCGGCGGGCACGGCGTAGACGTCCGAACGGACGGTGTCCTCGGCGGCCCAATCGCGCGGCGCGGCGACCAGGACGTGCTTGCCGTCGAGTGTCCACGAAGGATGCTCGACGTCGGCCCGGTCGTCGGTCAGCGGGGTGAGCTCGACGGGCGCGGCCTCGTCCAGGGCGGCGACGGCGTCCACGACGAACAGCCGCTGCGGGCGGTCGTTGAGGAAACCGATGTCGTCGACCCGGTAGAAGAAGTCGGTGATGTGGCGCGGGGCTTCCTCCCCCGGCTCCGAGGTCTCGCCGTCCGCGTTCTTCGTGCCGTAGCGACCCGGCTCGGGCACGCGGGTGACGAAGGCGATCCGGCGGGAATCGGGCGCCCACACCGGGGCGCCCGCACCGAGGGGGAGGTCGGTGATCCGCTTCGCGTCACCCCCGGCCGCGGCGATCACGTGCACCTGGGGCTTGCTGCCCTCCCCCGCCCGGAGGAAGGCGACCCACCGGCCGTCCGGGGAGATGGCGGGGGCGGAGTCCTGGGTCCCGTGGGTCCAGGGTCCTTCCCCGCCACCACCCGGATCGATCCGGCGCAGGCCGCCTCGGTAGCCGTTCGTCTTCAGATCAGGCCTGCTCACGGCGGTGAGCAGCAGGTCGCCGCGCAGCGCGGGGGTGCCGGGGACCGTCAGGGCTTCGATGTCAACGGGACGCACGGCCCCGACGGTACCCGATCCTTAGCAGTTCTAACTACCGACCGAAGATTCCCGCTCCGCGGCTTCCAGTTTCTTCGCTTTCGCGAGGCTGGCGACCGTCGTGACCGTCAGGACCACCACGATGACGCCGAGCGAGACCCAGTTGTTGATGTCCAGCCAGTCCGGCACCACGTGGTACTCGTGCAGCGCGTGCAGGAACAGCTTCGCGCCGATGAAGGCGAGGATCACCGCGAGACCGTAGGACAGGTACACCAGCTTGGTGACCAGGCCACCGAGCAGGAAGTACAGCTGGCGCAGGCCCATCAGCGCGAACGCGTTGGCGGTGAAGACCAGGAAGGCCTCCTGGGTGATGCCGAAGATCGCCGGGATCGAGTCGACCGCGAACAGCAGGTCGGCGCTGCCGATGGCGACGATCACCAGGAACATCGGGGTGATCCAGCGCTTGCCGTCCTTCTTCACGAACGACTTGTGGCCGTGCCATTCGTTGGTGACCGGGAAGAGCTTCCGCACCCAGCGGGTGAGGGCGTTCTCCTCGTACTCCTCGTCCTCGTCCTTGTTGCGGACCATGCTGACCGCGGTCCAGATCAGGACGGCGCCGAAGAGGAAGAAGACCCAGACGAACTGCGCGATCAGCGCGGCGCCGACGGCGATGAACACACTGCGCATGGCGAGCGCGAGCAGGATGCCGATCAGCAGCACCCGGTGCTGATGGATCGCGGGCACCTTGAACGAAGTCATGATGATCATGAAGATGAACAGGTTGTCGACACTCAGCGAGTACTCGGTGATGTACCCGGTGAAGAACTCGACGCCAGGGTCGTGTCCCCCGAAGACCCAGACACCGATACCGAAAGCCACGGCCACGGCGACGTAGAAGATGACCCACCGGGCGGCCTCACCGGTGGTGACCTCGTGCGGCTTGCGATCGACGATGACGAGGTCGAGTGCGATCAGCGCGAGCAGACCGCCGACCGTGGCGATCCATAACCACAGCGGAACAGACATATGACCAACCCTCCGGATAGTGCACAGCAGCGACTAACCGGAGGTCTCTTCCGCCGGTGGAACCGGCCGACGGTGCCGGGGGCCTGCGAAGACCACCGTGCTGACGACACCGCCGCGAAGGAATACTCCCCTCACAGCTGGTCCAGTTTGACCTGTCTGTACGCATGGCGCCAGTTAAGGTTGCCCTTGTCACCAAGATGATGGCGTAACTCGCGTCACAGTCACCTTCGTCGCCCACGGTAGCCACCCGGCCTTATGGCGCGCTGAAGTCACGCTTGTGTGGTCTGTGTTAGTCCGACGCCGTGTTCTCAGCTTCGGTGAAATACGGTCGTTCCGTGCCCCGAATCCCGCTCCCCCGCACGCGCGGCGCCCGGCTCACCGCGCTCGGTGCGGTCGTGGTGGTCCTGGCCGCCGCGGCCGTCGTGTGGACGAACAGCGAACCCGCGCCGTCCGCAGTGAAAACCCAGGAAGCGACTCTCGAGCTGCCCGAAGTACCGGGCTCGTCGGAGGTCGTCGAAATCGACACCACGCTGTACGTCCCCGAGCAGACCCCGGCACCCGCCGTCCTGCTCGCCCACGGTTTCGGCGGGGACAAGAACAGTGTCGCCACCGAAGCCCGCGAACTGGCCGACAAGGGTCTCGTCGTGCTCACCTGGTCCGCCCGCGGTTTCGGCCGCAGCACCGGGAAGATCGCGCTGAACGACCCGGACCGCGAAGTCGCCGACGCCCGGAAGCTGATCGACGACCTGGCCTCGCGGCCGGAAGTGCTCAGCGAGAACGGCGACCCGAAGGTGGCCGTGTCCGGTGCCTCCTACGGTGGCGCGTTGTCGCTGCTGCTCGCCGGGACCGACAAGCGGGTCGACGCGATCGCCCCGGTGATCACCTACAACGACCTGGCACAGGGCCTTTTCCCGAACGCCGCCTCGGCCGTTCCGCCGGCCGCCACCACCCCGGCCGCCGGCGCGTACACCGCGGACGGCGTCTTCAAGAGGTCGTGGGCCGGCATCTTCTTCTCCGCCGGTTCCGGTGCGGCGCAAGGCGGTTCCCCCGCCAACGACGCGCCGGAAGCCGGTGACGAGACCAGCGAATCGGGTGCTTCACCGGGCGCCGCCGCGGCGCAGTCCCTGCCGCTGGGCGGTCCGAACGGGCAGCGGCCGTCACCCGGCCCGGCCGACCCTTGTGGACGGTTCACCGCCGACGTCTGCCAGGCCTACACCGAACTCGCGACCACCGGGAAGGCGAGCCGACGGACCGTGGACCTGCTCCACCGCGTCTCCCCCGTGTCCGTTACGGACAAGATCACCGTGCCGACCCTGCTGGTGCAGGGCGAAAGCGACACCTTGTTCGGTTTGGACCAGTCCGACGCGACCGCCAGGCAGGTCGCCGCGGCGGGCGGCAAGGTCCGCACGATCTGGTACACCGGCGGCCACGACGGCGGGAAGCCGGGGCAGAAACTGCGCGCGCAGATCGCGGATTTCCTCAAGTTCTCGCTGACCGGGCAGGGCACCGATCCCGGTACCGGCTTCGGCTACGACATCCAGGGCACGTTGCGCGCCAATGGCGCCCCGTCGGTCCGGACCGTCACCGCACCGGCGTACCCGGGTGCCACCGGGGACGCCACCGAACGCCGACAGTTCGCGCTGGAGGGCCCGGCCCAGCCGGTCGTCCGCCCCGCCGGCGGCAATCCCGCGGCCGTCAGCGGCATCCCCGGGCTGAACGGAGCGGTGGCCGGATCCTCGCGGTTGTCCGGACTGTTCAGTGTGGACCCGCCCGGTCAGGCCGCGCAGTTCGCGACGCGACCGCTCGACGAGCAGACGATCGTGGCCGGTTCGTCCACGGTCCGCCTCCAGGTCTCGGCGGATCCGGCCGCGGCGGCACCGCAGAAGGAAGCCGTCCTGTTCGCGAAGCTCTACGACGTCAACTCCGAAGGCGTCCGGACACTCCCGGCCAACGCCGTCGCGCCGTTCCGCGTCCCCGGTCTGCCCGCGGACGGCAGCCCGGTCGAGGTGACGGTGACCCTGCCGGGCATCGTGCGGCCGCTGGAAGCCGGGCACACGCTCCGGCTGGTCGTCGGCACGACCGATCAGGCGTTCGCGACGCCGGTGGAGCCCGCGGTGTTCCGCATCGGCCTGGCAGGCGGCGGACAGCTCGGCGTCCCGGTCGTGCACGGCACGTCGGTCGGCGCGGCGGCGCCCATCGGTCAGCTGCTCGGGATCCTCGGCACCCTGCTCGCGGGCATCGCGATCACGGTGATCGCCGCGTTCCGCCGCCGTCGCGCGCACGACGTCGACGAGAGCCTGGCGAAGACACCGCTGGTGATCGAAGGGCTGCACAAGGCCTACGCGGGCGGATTCGTCGCGGTGAAGGACCTGTCGTTCCGGGTCGAACCCGGCCAGGTACTCGGTCTGCTCGGGCCCAACGGCGCGGGCAAGACCACGACGCTGCGCATGCTGATGGGGCTGATCACCCCGACCGCCGGGCACATCCGGGTGTTCGGCCACCTGATCGCGCCGGGCGCGCCGGTGCTGTCCCGGATCGGGTCCTTTGTGGAGGGCTCGGGCTTCCTGCCGCACCTGTCCGGCAAGGAGAACCTGGAGCTGTACTGGGCGAGCACGGGCCGCCCGGAGGACAAGGCGCATTTCGCGGAGGCATTGGAGATCGCCGGGCTCGGCGACGCGGTGAACCGGCGGGTGCGCACCTACAGCCAGGGGATGCGGCAACGGCTCGCGATCGCGCAGGCGATGCTCGGCCTGCCGGAACTCATGGTGCTCGACGAGCCCACCAACGGCCTCGACCCGCCCCAGATCCACCAGATGCGCGAGGTGCTCCAGCGGTACGCGGCGACGGGACGCACCGTGGTGGTGTCGAGCCACCTGCTGGCCGAGGTCGAGCAGACCTGTACGCACGTGGTCGTGATGCACCGCGGCATGCTGGTCGCCTCGGGCGAGGTCGGCGAACTGGCCGCGTCCAGCGGCGAGGCGACCTTCCGGGTCGACAAACCCGCCGAAGCGGCCGAAGCGCTGCGCAAGGTCGGTGGCGTTTCCGGCGTCGACGTCGACGGGGAGCTGGTCCACGCGGACCTCGACGGTCTCGCTCGCGCCGAGGCGGTCGCCGCCCTCGTGCGGGCCGGGGTCGCGGTCGAGCAGGCCGGGCCGAGGCGCCGTCTGGAAGACGCGTTCCTGCAACTGGTCGGAGAGGACTCGAAGGGTGAGTAAGACCAATGGTTCCGGCCCGGCGACCCGGGCGGACCACGGCGTGCACACCGATCCGGCCGCGTTGCTGGAGCTGACCGAGGTGGCGTCGCACGAACGGACCGAGGTCGGCCCGGACGGCGCCGTCGCGGGATACCGCGCGGACCGGACGCTGCGGCTCGGCGTCGAGCTGAAGCGTCAGCTCAAACGCCGTCGGACCCAGCTCATGCTGGGCTTCGTCGCGCTGCTGCCGTTCATCCTGGTGATCGCGTTCGAGATCGGGCAGGCCAACCCGAACCGGCGCAGCGGCGGTTTCGTCGACCTCGCCACGGCGAGCGCGCCGAACTTCGTGGTGCTGGCGCTGTTCGTCTCCGGGACGTTCCTGCTGCCGATGATCGTGGCGTTGTTCTACGGCGACACGATCGCGAGCGAGGCGTCCTGGTCGAGTCTGAAGTACCTGCTCGCGATGCCGGTCCCCCGGCACCGGGTGCTGCGGCAGAAGGCGATCGTCTCGGGCGTCCTGTCGGCGGCCGCGCTGATCCTGTTGCCGCTGGTGTCGCTCGTGGTGGGCGTCATCTGGTACGGCGCGGGGGACGCGATCAGCCCGACCGGCGACGCGGTGTCCTTCGGCGACAGCCTCGTGGCCATCGGGCTCGCGACGATCTACATCATCCTGCAGCTGGCGTGGGTGGCCGGCCTGGCGATGCTCCTTTCGGTCGCCACCGACGCCCCGCTCGGCGCTGTCGGCGGTGCCGTGATCGTCGCGATCGTTTCGCAGATCCTCGACCAGATCACCGCGCTGGAAGGGCTCCGGGACTACCTGCCGACGCATCTCGCGTTCTCGTGGATGGACCTGATCTCGACCGACATCGACTGGACCAACATGGCCAACGGCCTGCTGTCCGCGGCGCTTTACGGCACGGTGTTCTTCCTTCTGGCCGGCCGCCGGTTCGCGACGAAAGACATCACCAGCTGAGAGCGTTTCCGTACTCGAAAACCACCGGGGCCCACCGGGAAGACGAAAATCACTTCCCTGGTGGGTCCCGGTTTTCACTGGCCGTGGCGACCTTCACCCATTAGCGGCCGAAGCGGTTATCCATGCGCATGCGACCATCGATTTCCCGAGCATCGACTCATCGGGTGAAAAGCCGCCGTTCATCCTCGACGGGGACTGGGAAATCCTTATCTTCAGGGAAAGGTGCCGACGCGAGAAGAAAGCGGGGATGTCACCATGACCCAGTCACTAGAGACCACCGCCCAGGAATTCTCCCTTGATTGGAGCATGAGTTCCGGCAAGGGCGGGCGAGTCGGGTTCGCCGTCTCGGGCCAGGTGACACTTCTCGACAACAAGCGGTTCTACAAGATCGACGGGGTCCTCTACATCTCCGAGGGCAGCGCGTACTGCCGCGACATCGGCAGCCCGTACCTGTTCGTCCGGCGCAACGGCGTCGAGGAGAGCGGCAGGCAGTGGGGCTGGGAGACGATCTGCAACCGCAAGTCCAGCAGCAGGCTCTGCGCGATGGACGCGTACTTCGTGCGCACCGGCTACTGGGCGCCCGCCGACCGGGCCATCCAGCTGAGCATCGGCGCCGAGACCGGCTGGAACCGCAAGCGTTCCTTCAGCCCGACGATCACCGTCCGCCTCGCGGACTGAGCGGTCCACTGTAGATCCCCGCCGGCTCGGGTACGGTCGGGCACATGGCCACCTCCTCGATCCGCGTGGACGACGAAGGCGGGATCGCCGTCGTCACCCTCCAGCACGGCAAAGCGAACACCCTCGACACGGAGTTCTGCCAGGAACTGAGCGTCCGGCTCGAAGACGTCCAGCTCGGCGGCTGTCGTGGCGTCGTGCTGACCGGTACCGGCGGCATCTTCTCGGCGGGTGTCGACCTGCGGCGGGTGCACGACGGCGGCGCGGACTACATCGGGGAGTTCCTGCCCGCGCTGTCCGACGCGTTCCTCTCGGTGTTCGGCTTCCCCGGCCCGGTGGTCGCGGCGCTCAACGGGCACGCGATCGCCGGTGGCGCCGTGCTCGCCGCCGCCTGCGACTTCCGCGTCCTCGCCGACGGCCCGAGCCGGATCGGCATCACCGAACTGCTCGTCGGTGTCCCGTTCCCGTTGGCAGCGCTGGAGATCGTGCGCTCCGGGTTCGGTGCCGACGTCGTCGGCGAGCTCGCGCTCCTCGGCGAGACCCACCTGCCCGAAGACGCGTTGCGGCTCGGCCTGGTGAACGAGGTGACCGCACCGGAGACCGTCCTCCCGCGAGCCGTCGAACTGGCGAAGAAGCTCGCCGGGATCCCCGCGGCGGCGTACGCGCACACGAAAGCGCAGCTGCACCGGCCGTTCCACGAACGGATCGCCGAACACCGCACCGGCGACGACGCGCACGTCCGCGAACTGTGGAGCTCCCCCGAGGCGCTCGCGGCCATCGAGGCGTACGTCGAACGAGTGTTGTCCCGCTGACCGGGACGGACTCCGGATAGCCGATTGCCCACCGGCCGGGAGTCTGTGAGTATCCGTCCGCCGAACAGGTCGGACGGGGAGGGCACGGATGCGGAAGTTCACGGCCGCGTGGTCGGTTCTGGCGGTCACGGTACTCACACTGATCGGATCGCCCCCGGTCGCGCAGGCGGCCCCCGAGGACATCAAGGACGCGCTCGGCCGGATCCCCGGCCTGACCGTCGTCTCGGAGAACCCGGCGCCCGCCGGTTACCGGTTCTTCAAGCTCACGTTCACCCAGCCCGCCGATCACCGCACACCCTCCGCCGGTACCTTCCAGCAGCGATTCACCTTGCTGCACAAGGAGTTCCGCGCGCCGACGGTATCCTTCACGAGCGGGTACAACGTGTCGGAAGCACCCAACCGCTCCGAGCCGACGCAGATCGTCGACGGCAACCAGTTGTCGATGGAGTACCGCTTCTTCACCCCGTCCCGGCCGGAGGAGCCGGACTGGGGCAAGCAGCTGACCATCTGGCAGGCCGCCTCCGATCAGCACCGCGCCGTCGAGGCGTTCAAGCGGATCTACCCCGGCAAGTGGCTCGCCACCGGCGGCAGCAAGGGCGGGATGACGGCGACCTACTTCCGTAGGTTCTTCCCGAACGACGTCGACGCGACGATCCCCTACGTCGCGCCCAACGACGTCATCAACTCGCACGACCGCTACAACCGGTTCCTCGCGAACGTCGGCACTGACCCGGCCTGCCGCTCCGCCCTGAAGGCGATCCAGCGCGACGTGCTGACGCGACGCCCGGAGTTCGCGGCGCTCGCCGCCGCCGACGCGGCGAAGAACGGCTACACGTTCTCGATCGTCGGCTCGGCCGATGTGTCGCTCGAGCTCTCCGTGATCGACTCGTACTTCGCCTTCTGGCAGTACCAGAAGCAGGCGGACTGCGCGACGGTCCCGAAGGCCGGCGCCCCGGCGCCCGAGATCTACGCCTGGTTCGAACGTGTCGAGACCCTCAACACGTACTCGGACCAGAACCTCGGCATCTACGTGCCCTACTACTTCCAGGCCGCGTACCAGCTCGGCGCCCCGGAGTCCTACGAAAGCTACCTTCGGGACCTCCTGCGCTACCCGGGCCGGAACACGTCCCGGTCGTTCGTGCCGAAATCCGTCGACATCCCCCGGTTCGACCACCTGGCCATGCCGGACATCGACTTCTGGGTGAAGACGCAAGGGAAACGGCTGCTGTACGTCTACGGCGAGAACGACCCGTGGAGCGCCGAGCCGTTCGAATTCGGCTTCGGCACGAAGGACTCGTACCGCTACACCGTGCCCGGCGGGAACCACGGCTCCCGGATCGCACAGCTCCCCGCGGCCCAAGCCGCCGAAGCGACGAACACCGTGCGACGGTGGGCCGGTCTGCCCCCGGTCCCGCCCGGCGTGACCACGCGTGCGGTCCCGGCCGATTTCCCGGACTTCGACGCCGACCCGACCCTGCTTCACCGCCCGCGTCTCTGACGTACTTCACGATCAGAGGACTGATTAAGGGCGTTTCGACTTCGGGAGCTTCGCGACGACGGACTCGTAGGACGTGTCGAGGAGCTCCCGGAGTTCGGCGGCGGGGACACCGGCGCCGAGGCGCACGGTGTTCCAGCCGTAGCGGGCCAGGTGGCTCATGACCGTCACCGCGTCGGGGTAGCGGTCCCGTAGCGCCGCGGCGTCCTCGCGGTCGACGCCGCATTTCACCGCGACCGAGACGGGTTCCTCCTGTCCGACGAACGCGAAGGCCTTCCCACCCACTTTCGGGACCACGACGTGGTCACCGAAGGGGTAGGTCTCCTCCGCGCCCGGCTTGGCCAGGCAGTACTCGATCACTTCCTCGGCGGTCATCGGCTACTTGATGCCGGCGGCGTCCATGCCGCGCAGCTCCTTCTTCAGGTCCGAGACCTCGTCCCGCAGCCGGGCGGCCAGCTCGAACTGGAGGTCGCGCGCGGCCTGCATCATCTGGTCGGTCATCTGCTGGATGAGGTCGGCCAGCTGCGCGCGCGGCATCCCGGAGATGTCCTTGTCGACGAGCATCCCGGAGCTGCGCACCCGGTCGCCCTGCTCGGGCTTCTTGCCCCGCGACGCGTTGCGGCCCGAACCGCCGACGGCGACGGTCTCCTCCGAGTCCTCGGCCTCGCTGTAGACGCGGTCCAGGATGTCGGCGATCTTCTTCCGCAGCGGCTGGGGGTCGACGCCGCGCTCCTCGTTGTAGGCGACCTGCTTCTCGCGACGGCGATCGGTCTCGTCGATGGCGTGGCGCATCGAGTCGGTGATCTTGTCGGCGTACATGTGCACTTCGCCCGACACGTTTCGCGCCGCGCGGCCGATCGTCTGGATCAGCGACGTACCACTGCGGAGGAAGCCCTCCTTGTCCGCGTCGAGGATCGCGACCAGCGACACCTCGGGAAGGTCGAGACCCTCACGGAGCAGGTTGATGCCGACCAGCACGTCGAAATCGCCCGCGCGCAGCTGCCGCAGCAGTTCGATCCGGCGCAGGGTGTCGACCTCGGAGTGCAGGTACCGCACCCGG
The DNA here is from genome assembly GCA_049998115.1 of Amycolatopsis sp. cmx-4-19. Taxonomy (GTDB): domain Bacteria; phylum Actinomycetota; class Actinomycetes; order Mycobacteriales; family Pseudonocardiaceae; genus Amycolatopsis. The sequence continues at coordinate 90,322 of JAEBEO010000011.1, forward strand.
ATGCCGAGCTCCAGCAGGTAGTCGGTGAGATCCTCGGACATCTTCTTGGTGAGCGTGGTGACCAGGACGCGCTCGTCCTTCTCGGCCCGGTCACGGATCTCGTGGACCAGGTCGTCGATCTGGCCCTCGGTGGGCTTCACGACCACCTTCGGGTCGACCAGACCGGTCGGCCGGATGACCTGCTCGACGAACTCGCCGCCGGCCTGTCCCATCTCGTACGGGCCCGGCGTCGCGGACAGGTACACCGTCTGCCCGATGCGGTCCGAGAACTCCTCCCAGGTCAGCGGCCGGTTGTCGACCGCGCTGGGCAGCCGGAAACCGAACTCGACCAGGTTCCGCTTCCGGGACATGTCGCCTTCGTACATGCCGCCGATCTGCGGGACGGTCTGGTGTGACTCGTCGATGACCAGCAGGAAGTCGTCCGGGAAGTAGTCGATCAGGGTGGCGGGCGCGGTCCCGGCCCCTCGGCCGTCGATATGCCGCGAATAGTTCTCGATGCCGGAACAGAACCCGACCTGGCGCATCATCTCGATGTCGTACGCGGTCCGCATCCGCAGCCGCTGGGCCTCGAGCAGCTTGCCCTGCTTCTCCAGTTCGGCCAGCCGCTGCTCCAGTTCGGCCTCGATGCCGTGGATGGCCTTCTCCATCCGCTCCGGGCCCGCGACGTAGTGCGTGGCCGGGAAGATGCGGACCTCGTCGACCTCTTTCACGATGTCGCCGGTGAGCGGGTGCAGGTAGTACAGCTTCTCGATCTCGTCGCCGAAGAACTCGACGCGGATCGCCAGCTCCTCGTACGCCGGGATGATCTCGACCGTGTCGCCGCGGGCGCGGAAGGTGCCACGTGCGAAGGCGATGTCGTTGCGGCTGTACTGCACGTCCACCAGTGCGCGGAGGAAGACGTCCCGGTCGAGCTGCTCGCCGACCTTCAGCATCGAAGACCGGTCCAGATACGACTGCGGCGTCCCGAGTCCGTAGATGCACGAGACACTCGCGACCACGATGACGTCGCGCCGGGACAGCAGGTTCATCGTCGCCGAGTGCCGCAGCCGCTCGACGTCGTCGTTGATCGACGAGTCCTTCTCGATGTAGGTGTCCGTCTGCGCGATGTACGCCTCGGGCTGGTAGTAGTCGTAGTAACTGACGAAGTACTCGACGGCGTTGTGCGGGAACAGCTCCCGCAGCTCGTTCGCCAGCTGCGCGGCGAGCGTCTTGTTCGGCGCCATCACCAGCGTCGGGCGCTGGACGCGCTCGATCAGCCAGGCCGTCGTCGCCGATTTGCCGGTACCGGTGGCGCCCAGGAGCACGACGTTCTTCTCGCCCGCATTGACGCGGCGTTCGAGCTCGTCGATGGCCGCCGGCTGGTCACCGGCGGGCTTGTAGTCGCTGACCACCTCGAACCGGCCGCCTGTCCGGGGGATGTCGGTGACGGGGCGGTGGTCCGACTGGGCGAGCACGGGGTGTTCGGATGCGAATGCCACGGGAACCAGAGTAGGCGCTGGGTCCGACAGTTTCCGGTCCGCCTGGTCAGCGGGCTACGAACAGTCACAACAGGAACAGCAGTCACAGCAGTCACAGTCGCAGTCACAACTGCCGTGCGGCTTCCCGCTCCACGGGCCCGGGAACGGGTCCCGGCAGCAGAACTGGCAGGAACAGCACAGGTAGGTGGCGACAGCGCAGCCGAAGAAGAAGTTGCGCGGTTTGGGCGGCACCCGGAACTTCGGCACCCAGCAGCCGCCGCCCTGCCCGTCGATCGGAGCGCCGCCGTGCTTCCCCTTGTTCTTCGGCGGCTCCTGCGGCGGGCCCCCGCCACCGGGGGCACCCTGCGGTGGAACCGGCCCGGGAGGCGGCGCCGGGTAGCCACCCCGCGGGTGCCGCTGAGGCGGGTACGGCTGGTGGGGGTGCTGTTGCGGCTGCGGACCGGGCCCGATCCAGCCCGGCGGCGGCTGCTGCGGGCCATGACCGTGGCCGGTGAGCCCGTGTCCGAAGGCGCGCCGGACGGCCTGCCGCAGTTCGTGCACCAGCAGGGCGTGCACCAGCTCGGACCGCTCGAACCGCACCTCGCGCAGCGCCAGCTCGACGCCGAGTACGGCGTCGTCGCACAGCCGTCGCGCCTCGGCGAGCCCGGTTCCGGTGGCCGTCAGCGGGTTCCAGGCCCCGACGGCCTCGTCGTCGGCGAGGTCCTCGACGGCGTCGAGGAGATGCGCGGCCCGGCCGAACAGCCGTCCGGCCTCGGCCAGCGGCGCGGCGTTCCCCGGACGCCCGGCGAGCACGGCCGTATGCGCGAACGCGGCCGACGTCGCCAGCTCCGCGGGTTCGGTGGCGAGGACGGCCGAATCCCCCAGGCGGACGGCTCGTTCGATCTCGCCCTGCCGGTCGACGGCCTCGGTCAGGACCGCGGTGTCGAACCCGATCCGCGTACCGGTCCGACTCCCCTGGTCCGCCCACCGCGTCGCCACGCGCTTCGCCGCCACGGCGACGGCGCGCCGGGCGAAGGCGCCGTCGCGGTCTTCGACGTGATCGCTGACCTTCGCCGACGCCAGCACGAGGGAGACCGCCGCCGCGAGCTGGGCGCCACCGCCCTGAGCGACCGAAGTCCCCTTCATCGCCCGGAGCGGGCACGGTCCGGCGTCTCGCCGTCCCTCGGCGCGGGGTGACTGGGCTTCGACGAGCGCCGAGATGATCAAGCCGTCATAATTCGTCACCATTCGGGCGAGATGTCCGTGTTCATCACGCAGCGCGAGGCAAAGGCCGCAGAGATGGGCCATCCATTCCGCGTGCAGACCGGCGGAAAGCCGATGACGGCACGGTTTGATGATCCCGAACACGCGTGTCTCCCCCTTCACCCGGATGGCAGAACCAGCGCACCTTATCCGTCGACGGCGCGCTACTTCCGGAAGAACGGTGAAACCGTGATCGTCCACCGGTTGGGCGGTGTGCGCGGACACCGTGAGCGATCCAAGATGGGCGCATGACCGCGCTGCACCCACCCAAGGTCGAATACTTCGATCCGGCCGCGAAGACGAACACCGACCCCAAGGGCGTCGTGAGGGACGTCGAGGAATACCGCGAAGAGCCGTTCGGCCTCTACATGGCGAGGCCGACCCCGGGGCGGAGGCAGTTCCGCTACCTCGAATCCTGGCTGCTCCCGGACCTCGGCCTGCGGATCACCGATTTCTGGTTCACCCCCGGCCACGAACGTGATCAGGACTTCTACCTCGACGTCGTCGACATCCGCCGCGAAGACGGTGTCTGGATCGTCACCGACCTCTATCTGGATCTCGTGCTGCGGGACAAGAAATCCGTCCGGGTGATCGACATCGACGAACTCCTCGCCGCCGTCACCTCCGGGCTGCTCTCCCCCGCCGACGGCGAACGCGCGCTCGGCATCAGCCACACGACCGTGGACGGACTGGCCACGCACGGCCACGACCTGCGCGGCTGGCTGTCCACAAAGGACATCACACTCGCCTGGCGACGGCATTGACCCGGGAGGGTCCATCGATCGGTTGACCCCTGCCTCATCCCCTCGGTGGAAAGAAGCTGACCGACCGAAGGATTCGCCGCGAGCCCCGGCACAGGACTCTTGATCACAGCGAAACCGATCGAGAGGGGGCGGATACCCGTGGTCATCGAGGCCGAGGGACTCCGGGAGCGGGCGGAGGCCCCGCCGTTCGCCAGGACGCCGGTCCTGGCGATCGCCGGGGCGACGGGGGCGGTGCTGGCCGCGACCGCCGGGCGCTACGGCTATTTCGGTGACGAGCTGTACTTCCTGGCCGCCGGACGGCAGCTGAGCTGGGGCTATGCCGACCAGCCGCCGATGCTGCCGCTCCTGGCGCGCCTGATGGACGCGTTCGGCGCCGATTCGCCGTTCGTCCTGCGGATCCCGGCGATGCTGGCGGTGGTCGCCAGTGTGGTGCTCACGGCGCTGATCGCGAGAGAACTGGGCGGCGGCCGCAAGGCCCAGATGATCGCGGCGGCGACCTTCGCGGTGTCCATCCAGATGCTCGGCGGCGGGCACTACCTGGCGACCAGCACCCTCGACCCGTTCCTGTGGACGCTGCTGATCTGGCTGCTCGGCCGCTGGGTGCGGACCCGCGCGGACGGGCTCCTGCTCTGGGCAGGTGTGGTGACCGGGCTCGCACTGAACACGAAGTTCCTCATCGGGGCGTTCTGGGTGGTCGCGCTGGCCGCCGTGGTCGCCTTCGGACCCCGCGAACTGCTTCGCCGTCCCGCGCTGTGGCTCGGCGCGCTGATCGCCACGGTGATGGTCGTACCCACCCTCGTCTGGCAGGCCGTGAACGGCTGGCCGCAGCTGGCCATGGGCGCGGCGATCTCCGAGGAGGTCGCGACAGGCTGGGGCGGGCGAGCCTCGTTCGTCCCGACGCTGGTGATCAGCGCGGGCGTCCCGATCGGCATGATCCTCGTCTGCCATGGGCTGTGGCGGCTGCTGCGATCCGAGCGGCTGCGGCCGTACCGGTTCCTCGGCTGGACGGCACTCGGGGTGCTCGCGGTGTTCCTCCTCGCGAACGGACGCTATTACTACGCGGCCGGGATGTTCGCGCCGTTGTTCGCCGCGGCCGCCGTCGAGATCGAAGCGGGCCAGGCCTCGAAGTGGTGGCGGTGGGTCGCCACCTGGCCCGTCTTCCTCCTGGCCGCGGTGATCGCGATCCCGCAGGCGCTGCCGATCCTGCCGAGGTCGTCCGTGGCGAACGCGCCGGACTGGGCACGGCCGTTCTTCGCCGTCGAGGAGATCGGCTGGCCGGAGATCACCGAGTCGGTGGCGCGGGTCTACCGCGACCTCCCCGATCCGGCGGGTACGGGCATCATCGCGGCGAAGTACTGGCAGGCGAGCGCGATCGACCACTATGGACCGGCATCGGGACTCCCGGCACCGTCGAGCCCCAATCGCGGCTACGTGTCGTTCCCGAGGCCACCGGAATCGGCGCGGGACATCCTGTTCGTCGGGAACGACCCTTCGGTGCTTGTGCCGTACTTCACGGAAGTACGCGAGGTCGGCGCGCTCGACAACCGGGCCGGGATCACGAATTCGAGTCAGGGCATGAAGATCTGGCTGGCCACCGGCCGGACCGGGAGTTGGGACACGGTGTGGCCGAAACTCACGGACTGGGGCTTCTGAGCAGTCCTGCCGGTCCGCTCACGACCGACGCGCCACGCCGGTGGCACGTAGGGTGCGCATGGTCCGGCACCCGAGGGATCTGCGAGGAATGGATGGGAGCCGCCCGCGCGGCCGAAACACCGACCGTGTCCGGCACGGCGTTCGCCCGGCTTCCGGTGGCGCTGCTCGCCGTCGCGGCCATGGCGGCCCTGCTGGCGACGGCGTGGCGGTACGGCTACTTCGGCGACGAACTGTACTTCCTGTCCGCGGGCAAGCGGCCGGCCTGGGGCTACGCCGACCAGCCGCCGTTGTTCCGGCTGCCCGACGTCGTCGCGACGGCCGCCGGGGTCGTGTTGACCGGGCTCATCGCCTGACGAGAGGGGTGGTGACCGGCGGGCGCAGACCCGGGCCGCCGCCGCGTACGCGATCTGCGGGCAGTTCCTCGGCAGCGGGCACCACCTGGCGACGTCGACGATCGACCCGGCGCTGTGGGCGCTCATCGCGTGGCCGCTCGTGCGCCGGACACGGACACTTGACGACAACCTCCTGCTGTGGCTGGGACCGGCCACCCGCGGTCGCGCTCACCGTCAAACTGCTCATCGCCGCGCTCTGGATCGCCGCCGGGGTGGCGATCCTCGTCTTCGGGCCGCGAGATCTCCTGCGCAGGCCCCCACTCTGCATCGGCGCGGGGATCGCCGCGCTCTCGCTCGTGCCCACCCTGTGGTGGCAGGCCGCGAACGGCTGGCCGCAGCTGGAGATGGGCGACGTCATCGCGCACGAGACCACCGGCGCCTGGAGCGGCCGCGCCGGGTTCCTGCCCGCCCTGCTGACCGGGGCAGGTGGGCTCCCCGCCGTCTACCGCCCCAGCCGGGGGTTCTGGTACTTCGGCCATCCACCCGAGACCGCGGGAAACGTGCTGTTCGTCGGACCGGATCCGGCGCGGCTGCTGGACTCGTTCACCGACACGCGGATCGTGTCCCGCCCCGACAACGCCCCCCGGCGTCCGCAACGTGAGGCGGACGCCTGGCCGGGGCTGCGGGAATTCCGGATATGACCGGGCCTACGGCGTCCAGCCCGTCGCCTCGGCCCACGCGCCGGCCCGGGTGAACGCGGCGTCGACCCAGACCTGCTTCTCGCCGGTGTACTGCTCGACGGTCCCGTCCCCGGAGTGCCTCGCGGCCATGGCGTCCTTGACGGCCGCGTAGGCGTCGCGCTCTCCGGGGTTGTGCCGCAGCCACTCCGGGAACAGCAGCGCGAGCCGCCAGGCCGGCGTCTCCTGCGACCGGACGTGCAGGTCGACCGGGCGGCGCGGGTCGCCGCCGAAGTGGAACCGCTTCGGCCAGGTGCCGTCTTCGCCGTGCGCGTCGTCGGACCACTCGCCTTCCGCACGCGGGAACCCGGTGTCCGAGAGCACTTCGGCCAGCTCGTCGGCGACGTCCAAAGTGGACACGGTGAGCTGGAGGTCGAGGATGTCCTTGGCGGGCAGGCCGGGAACGGACGTCGAGCCGATGTGGTCGACCCGCACGGCACGGTCCCCCGCCACCACGCGGATCCGCGCGAGCGCGCGTTCGGCCTGCGCCGGCCACGTCTCGTCGTACCGCGCGATCTTCGGCGACATCGGCGACCGTGGCTTGCGAAGCCGCACGTTCGCTTCGAACGGGGTCAGCCTGTCCGCCCACAGCGCGTCGACGTCGGCGAGGACGATGTCCGGGGCGCCGCTGTTGTCGAGCCAGACGTCGGCCACGGCGCGGCGCTGATCGGTACTCGCCTGCGCCTTGATCCTGGCGCGCGCGTCGGCCTCGGGCATCCCCCGCGCCTCGACCAGGCGGCGGAGCCGGACCTCTTCCGGCGCGTCGACCATCACCACGAGGTGGTACATCGGCGCGAGGCCGCCTTCGACGAGCAGCGGGATGTCGTGCACGATGATCGCGTCCGGCGCCGCTTCGGCCATCAGCTCGGCCGTCCGCGCGCCGACCCTGGGGTGGACGATCGCGTTCAGCCGCTTGCGGGAGTCCTCGTCGGCGAACGCCTTGGCGGCGAGCGCGGGACGGTCGAGCGCACCGTCTGCCGCGAGGATGTCCTCCCCGAACGCCTCGACGAGCTCGGCCAGCCCCGGCGTCCCGGGCCGCACGACCTCCCTGGCGATCCTGTCGGAGTCGATGAGGACGGCACCGTGCTCGGAGAGCCGGTTCGCCACCGTCGATTTTCCGGCACCGATCCCGCCGGTCAGGCCCACACGCAGCATGACGATCAGCCTAGTGCCGCTACCTGGGCCGACCGCGCAGGGTCACGTGATGGGTACCTCCGGCACAAAGGGGCAGGAAAGGCAAGATCATCGTGACGCGCGACTCAACCATTTCGAGTGACACGCCGCCCGGTTACGCGGATTTGGTGGCTCGAGTGCGTACCGTGCGCGGCGAAGGTGGCCCACACGGAGGAAAGATGGCAGACGGTAAGCACGCTGGAAGGCACCGGCTCGGTACGCCGGGGCTGGTGCACTGTGTCCTCCATCGTCCCGTGGCCGAAGCCCTCGCCGAATATCGGCGCACGTGGCTGAGCGCGCTCCTCGTCCCGGCCCAGCACAGCTTCGCCGGGCTCCGCCGCAAGGCCCGCGCCGCGGCGCTCGAACGCATCTGGGTGCCGGCCGTCCGGCCCGCCACCTCCTGACGCTTCCCCCACTCCCGCGTTTAGTCCTCTGGATGCGGTACTTGCGCGCGCAAGTACCGCATCCAGAGGACTAAACGCGGGCCTTGGACGCAAAGAAAGCGGCCCCGGTCCGTGTGGACCGGGGCCGCTGTCTGTCAGCTACTGGCTGAGCGCTGTGATCACGCGCCGCCCGACAGCTTCTCGCGGAGAGCCGCGAGCTGCTCGTCGCTGGCCAGCGTGCCACCGCTCTTGGCCTCGGCCGGAGCGGAGGTGTAGCTCTGCTCGCCCGAGTCGCTGCTGCTGCTGCTGGTGACACCGGTCGCGGCGTCGGCGGCGGCTTCGGCGTCAGCCTCGGCGGCCTTGACGACCTGCTTCATGTGAGCCTCGTAGCGGGTGTGAGCCTCGGCGTACTGACGCTCCCACTCCTCACGCTGCTTGTCGAAGCCTTCCTGCCACTCCTGGGTGTCCGGGTCGAAGCCCTCGGGGTAGATGTAGTTCCCCTCGGTGTCGTACTCGGCGGCCATGCCGTACTGAGTGGGGTCGAACTCGGTCTCCGGCGTGACGCCCTCGTTCGCCTGCTTCAGCGACAGCGAGATGCGACGACGCTCGAGGTCGATGTCGATGACCTTGACCATCACGTCGCCGTTGACCTGGACGACCTGCTCCGGGATCTCCACGTGGCGCTCGGCCAGCTCGGAGATGTGCACCAGGCCCTCGATGCCCTCTTCGACGCGCACGAACGCACCGAACGGGACGAGCTTGGTGACCTTGCCCGGCACGATCTGGCCGATCGCGTGGGTGCGGGCGAACTGACGCCACGGGTCTTCCTGGGTCGCCTTCAGCGACAGCGAGACGCGCTCGCGGTCCATGTCGACGTCCAGAACCTCGACCGTGACCTCCTGGCCGACCTCGACGACCTCGGACGGGTGGTCGATGTGCTTCCAGGACAGCTCGGAGACGTGCACCAGGCCGTCGACGCCACCCAGGTCCACGAAGGCACCGAAGTTGACGATGGACGACACGACGCCCTTGCGGACCTGGCCCTTGGCGAGCGCGTTGAGGAACTCGCTGCGCACCTCGGACTGGGTCTGCTCCAGGTAGGCACGGCGGGACAGGACCACGTTGTTGCGGTTCTTGTCCAGCTCGATGATCTTCGCCTCGAGCTCACGGCCCACGTACGGCTGCAGGTCGCGCACGCGGCGCATCTCGACCAGCGACGCGGGCAGGAAGCCGCGGAGGCCGATGTCCAGGATGAGGCCGCCCTTGACGACCTCGATGACGGTGCCCTTGACGGGCTCGTCCTTCTCCTTGAGCTCCTCGATCGTGCCCCAGGCGCGCTCGTACTGCGCACGCTTCTTGGACAGGATCAGACGGCCTTCCTTGTCCTCCTTCTGGAGGACCAGGGCTTCGACCTCATCGCCGACGGTGACAACCTCAGCCGGGTCGACATCGTGCTTGATGGAGAGCTCGCGCGAGGGGATGACACCCTCGGTCTTGTAGCCGATGTCGAGCAGGACCTCGTCACGGTCAACCTTGACGATGGTGCCTTCAACGATGTCGCCATCGTTGAAGTACTTGATCGTCTTGTCGATCGCTGCGAGGAAGTCTTCCTCCGACCCGATGTCGTTGATAGCGACTTGCTGGGGCCCGCTGGGGGCGGTCGGGGCGGTGGCGGTGTCGGTCGTCATTAGGCGGGTTGCTCCGGTGGATGGGAAGTAGTGGGTTTGCGGTTAGGGCACCATGGGCTCTTCCGACATGAGGCGACCGCATAAGCAAACGTCCACAGGGAACGACCGCGAGCATCACCACATCCGGTGCGCGACCCCCTGACCCGGACGCTGAGCGAACCGGGGGAAAGAGTAGCGCGAACCCACTGCGCTAACAGATATCCTACGCGGCCCCCTGTACACGGCACAATCAGGGTGGCCCCCACGATCACGCCGGGCGGATAAAATCTCCCGCGAAGCCCTGACCTGCGGAAAGGATATCGGTTTGAGCCAGCAGTCCGCCACCGAGCGGCAAACGGAGGCCGAAAGGCACGCTCAGGCCGAGGAGCGGCTCGGCACGGCGGGGGTCGCCTACCGGGCGGTTTCGGCGCCCGAGGCGACGGCCGCGAACCTGCGGTGGTGGGACGCCGACGCCGACGACTACCAGGCGGCCCACGGCGGCTTCCTCGGCGACGCGGACTTCGTCTGGTGCCCGGAGGGCGTCCGGGAGGCCGACGTCGCACTTCTGGGTGAGGTCGACGGAAAGCGGATCATCGAGATCGGCTGCGGCCAGGCGGCCTGCTCACGCTGGCTCGCCGCGCAGGGTGCCGAGGCGGTGGCGACCGACCTGTCGGCGGGCATGCTCCGGCACGCGCGGGAGGGCAACGAGCGGACCGGTCCGGCCGTCCCGCTCGTGCAGGCGACGGCCGAGTCGCTCCCCTTCGCCGACGCGAGCTTCGACGCGGCGTGCTCGGCGTTCGGCGCGATCCCGTTCGTGGCGTCGGTGGACGCCGTGTTCGCCGAAGTGCACCGGGTACTCCGGCCGGGTGCCCGCTGGGTGTTCTCGGTGACCCATCCGATGCGCTGGATCTTCCCGGACGACCCCGGGCCGCAGGGCCTCACCGTGACCCAGCCTTATTTCGACCGCACCCCCTACGTGGAGGTCGACGAAGAAGGTGTCGCGACCTATGTCGAGTACCACCGCACCATCGGCGACTACGTCCGCGCGCTCTCCGACGCCGGTTTCGCGCTGACGGATCTCATCGAGCCCGCCTGGCCGGAGGGCCACTCCCGGACCTGGGGACAGTGGAGCCCGTTGCGCGGCAAGCTCTTCCCGGGCACGGCGATCTTCCGCGCCCGGCGGGGATGAGTTCTCCGGCGGGACTTCAGCGGGCGCGCTTCGCCGCGCTCGACCCGCTGCTCCCGGCGCCCCAGCCGCTCCCGCCCGGCGAGCCCGTCGAAGCGGGCGGCGCCGCCGGGACGATCGCGCACGTCCGGTTCGCGCCGGGTTCCTGGCAACGGCTGTGGAGCCCGGCGCGTCTGCAGATCCTCTCCGCGGTCCTCGGCCGGGACGCCGGCGCGGGGATGGACGCGCTGCTCTCCGCCTGGCGCGAGCGGATCACGCTCGCCGACACCGAACACGATTCGTCGTGCACGGTCACCTGGCCCAGCCGCGACGTCGTGGTCTCCCGCGCGCTGCTCGACCACGGGCTCGCGCCGCAGCTGGCGCTGGCCGTCCGCGCGGCCGCCCCGGGCGGGGCGCACGCGGTGCCGGGCGTGACCGTGCGGGGATCGACCCCGGGGGACCTGGAGGAGATCGTCGAACTCCGGTTCGAGGAACTGAGCTACACCTCGTTCGTCGGGCACGGCGTCGTCCGGCCCGGCGCCAGGGCCCTGCTCGCCGAAGAGGTCCGTCGCGGGCTGCAGTTCGGCGGCCGCGTCTGGATCGCCGAGGAAGAGGGCGTCACCGTGGGGATCGTAACCGGCGGGAAGCGGTCACCGGCCCCCGGCGACGCGCTCGGGGGACGGCTGAGGCCCGGGGAGTGGGGTTACGTCGGCACGCTCGCCGTCACCGCGGCCGCACGGGGACGCGGGATCGGCCGCGCACTGACGGCCGCCGCGCATGACGAACTGTTCTCGCCGTCGCTGCGCGGTACCTTCGTCTCGTACAATCCGGCCAATCCGCTGTCCCCGGTGTTCTGGCACCGGCAGGGTTATCGTCCACTGTGGACGACGTGGGCGGTGAGCCCCGCCACGGCCCTGCGGTAGCGGCGATCGGCGTTGTCGACCCCTGGGGACGGGATGGAAATCGAGAAGACGTTGTTCGACGCGCACCGGACGCGGTTCGCGGCGATCGACCGGCTGCTGCCCGACGCCGCGCCACCCCCGCTCGCGGGCGAACGCGTGGACGCGGCGACGTCCTCGGGGGTCCAGGTCACCGGGGTGGTGCAGCGTCAGTTGCACGGCCCGGACGACGTCCCGCTGCTCTGGTCCGCGGCCGACGTCCGCCAGTTGTTCCCGTTCATCGGGGCCACCGGTACCGAGGGGATGGACGTGCTGCTGCGCGCGTGGGGGGCCTGGATGGGCGCCGAATCGCCCGGGGAGGACTCGTCCTGCGTGGTCAACTGGCCGAGCCGGGACGCCGAGGCGATCCGCGCCTTCCTCGACCACGGCCTGGTGCCGATGTCGGCGCTCGCCGTGCGCACCGGCCGCCTCCGTGACGACGCGGCGGTCGACGGGGTGGCCGTGCGCCGGGCGCGTCCGGAGGATTTCGACGACGTGCTCGCGATGGCCGTCTCGACGCACGACTACATCGGTCAGGTCGCCACCCGGCAGCGCGCCAACGCCGGCGAACTGCTGGCCCCGGCGCTGGAACGCGCCCTCGACAAGGACCGCCCCCTGCTGTGGCTGGCGGAGCGGGAGGGCGGGATCGCGGCTTTCGCGCACGCCGCCTGGATCGACTCGACGCCGGGGTCCGCCGAGGCCGAACTCCTCCCCCACGGTCGCTGGGGGTACGTCAACAACGTGGTCACCGTGCCCGGCCTGCGCGGGCGTGGTCTCGGCCGGGCCCTGATGGCCGTGGTGCACAAGGAGTTCTCCGCCGACGGCGCGGACGGCACCTATCTCTACTACAACCCGACCAACCCGCTCTCTTCGGTGTTCTGGCACCGGCAGGGTTATCGTCCACTGTGGACGTCCTGGGAGGTCCACCCGGCGTCGGCCCTGCGTTAGCCGAACAGGGCTGAGTCGTCCGGTTTGCGACGGTTTCGTCACTCGTGCGTGTGACGTGGGCCCCGCACGGTTGTGCACCTCCCAGGTCAGGGTTAACTTTTGAACTGACCAGTCAGTTTAAAAGTTCCGCGAGTCACCGACCTGGGAGTTCTTCGTGCGGGTTCAAGCCGACAGGGTGTCCGTCACCGGACCCCACGGCACGTTGCTGTCGCCTACTTCGCTCACCGTCTCGGGCGGTGAGCTGGCGATCGTGCACGGCGAGCCGGGGGTCGGCGTGACGGCCTTCGGGCTGGCGCTGGCCGGACGGCTGAAGCCCGCCACCGGGACCGTGACCATCGAGGGCGGCGACCCGCGGCAGGTCGTGGCGGTCGTCGACGCCCCCGGCGTGAGCGAACCGGACGACGCGCTGTCGTTGCGGGTCGTCGTCGGCGAGGAACTGGAACTGGCGAAGCGCCCGGCCAGCAAGGCCGCCGTGGCGAGCTGGCTGGCCGAGCACGACGCCGCCGCGTTCGCCGACACCCGCTTCGAGAACATCGAGGCGCTGACCCGCACCAGACTGCTCACCGCGCTCGCCGCGGACCGCAAGGGTGTCGGTGTGCTCGTGATCGACACCCCGGACCGGCACACCAGCGACGTCGACGGCTGGGTGCGGATCGCCCGCGAACACGCCGGACGCGGCCTCGCCGTCATCGTGCTGACCGCCACCACCCCGGTTTCGGCCCTGCCCCAGCGGCCCGCCCTGTGCGGCGGCCTGGAGCAGCCCGATCCCGTGCGCTGCGCACCCGCCGAGACCCCGGCGGAGACGACGCTGGAAGCGACCGTGGCGGACGACACCGAGAAGACTTCAGGAGACCAGGAATGAACCCCGTCCGGATCGCCGCGAACGAGCTGCGCCGGCTGAGCAGCGGCACCCTGCCCAAGCTCGCCATGGTCGCGCTCGTCCTGGTGCCGCTGCTGTACGCGTCCTTCTACCTCTACGCGAACTTCGACCCGTACTCGCGCCTGGACAAGCTCCCCGCGGCGGTCTTCACCTCCGACGCCGGTGCGAAGGACTCCGCCGGCGCGGAACGCAACATCGGCCGCGAGGTGACCGACGAACTGGTCAAGTCCGGCACGTTCCAGTGGCACGAGGTCTCCCCCGAGGAAGCCGCCAAGGGCGTCCGCGACGACGCCTACTCGTTCGCCATCGGGATCCCGCGCGACTTCTCCACGGCGCTGCTGTCCTCGGGCAAATTCCAGCCGCAGCAGGCGACGATCACGCTGACCACCAACGACGCCAACAACTATCTGTCCGGCACCATCGCGAAACAGGTGGCCGAACAGGTCCGCAAGACGATCGCGGAGAAGGTCGGCAGCGAGGCCGCGGACAAGTTCCTCGTCGGTTTCTCCACGATCTACGGCAAGACCCAGGAGGCGTCGACGGGCGCTTCGCAGCTCGCCGACGGCGCGGGCAAACTCAAATCCGGCCAGCAGCAGCTCGCCGACGGCGCCTCCCAGCTCGCCTCGGGCAGTTCCCAGCTGGCGACCGGGCTCGGCACCCTGAAATCCGGCACCGCCCAGCTGCCCGCCCAGACGAAGAAACTCGCCGACGGCGCCGGCCAGGTCGCCGACGGGAACCAGAAGGTCGCCGTCGCGGCCTCACTCGCCGCGACGGCGTCCGGCGACATCCAGGCCAAGCTCGACGGCTATCGCACCCAGTTGGGGAAGGATCTGCGCGACGCCGGTGTCCCCGAGGCCGATGTGCAGGAGATCTTGGGCCGGTTGGACCAGCTGCGGTCCCCGGTGGACGAAGCGAACACGAAGATCCAGGGCGCGAACACCCAGCTCACCCAGCTCGCCTCCGGCGCGCGCCAGGTGTCCGACGGCGCGCACGAGCTGGCCGCGGCGACACCGCAGCTCACCAGCGGGATCGCGCAGGCCGCCGACGCGTCGGTCAAGATCCGTGACGGCGCCGCGAAACTGGACGACGGCGAGAAGTCCGCGGTCACCGGCACGAACCAGCTCGCCGACGGCGCGGTGAAGCTGCGTGACGGGCTCGCCGCCGGGCTCAAGGAGATCCCGAACCCGGACGACCCCACCCGCGCGGCCACCGCGAACACCATCGCCGACCCGGTCGCGGTCAACTCCTCCGGCGTCGCTTCGGCCGGGACCTACGGCGCGGGCCTCGCCCCGTTCTTCATCTCGCTCGCCACCTGGATCGGCGCGTTCGTGCTGTTCCTGTTGCTGCGCCCGCTCTCGACCCGCGCGCTGACCGCCGGCGCTTCGCCGTTCAAGGTCGCGCTCGGCGGCTGGCTGCCCTCGGCCCTGCTGGGGATCGCACAGGTGATCGTGCTGTTCGGCGCGGTGACGTGGCTGGTCGGCATCGACGTCGCGCATCCGCTCGGCGCGATCGGGTTCGCCATCCTGGTGTCGCTCACCTTCACCGCCGTGGTGCACGCGCTGAACTCGTTCTTCGGCGCCGTCGGCAAGTTCCTCGGTCTGGTGCTGCTGGTGCTGCAACTGGTCAGCGGAGGCGGGACGTTCCCGTGGCAGACCATCCCGGACGCGCTGTACCCGCTGCACATCGTGCTGCCGATGGGTTACGCGATCGACGGCTTCCGGAATCTGCTCTACAGTGGCGCGTCGATGGAGATCCTCGGTGACATCGGTGTCCTGCTCGCCTACCTCGTCGGCGGCCTCCTGCTCTCGACGCTGGCCGCGTGGAAACGGCGTACCTGGACGGTTTCGGCGCTGAAACCCGAGCTGGCGTTGTGACCACCCGGGGTGCGGCGACGAAGCAGAAGCTGTTCGAGGCGACCTTGCGGCTCTCGGCGAGCCGTGGCCTCGTCGGGCTGACGGTGGA
The DNA here is from genome assembly GCA_049998115.1 of Amycolatopsis sp. cmx-4-19. GTDB lineage: Bacteria > Actinomycetota > Actinomycetes > Mycobacteriales > Pseudonocardiaceae > Amycolatopsis. The sequence continues at coordinate 105,644 of JAEBEO010000011.1, forward strand.
CGACATCGCCGCCGAGGCGAAGGTCGCCAAGGGCACCGTCTACTACAACTTCGGCAGCAAGGACGGTCTCGTCGACGCACTCCTGCGCTACGGCGTCGGCGTGCTCGCGGACCGGTTGCGCGCGGCCACCCGCGAGGGCGACCCGATGGACGTCATCTCCTCGCAGGTGGACGCCGCGCTGGAGTTCATCGCCGAATACCCCGGTTTCTCCCAGATCCTCGTGAGCGAGATGTGGCGCACGCCCGGCACGTGGCACGACACACTGACGTTGCTGCGCGAGGAGATCATCTCGATCGTGCGCGAACAGCTCCACCGGCTGGACGCCGCCGGGCGGTTGCCCGACGGCGTCCAGATCCAGACCGCAGCGGCCGGGTTGTTCGGCACGATGCTGGTGGTCGCCTTGGACTGGCAGGTGTTCCAGCCGAAACGCACCCGGGCCGACGTCCGGGAATCGGTGATGGTGCTGATCCGGGGCCTCGGCCGTTAACCGGCGGGGTCCCGGACCCACTTCAGTTTGACCTCGAAGTTCCCTTCCAGCCCCGTTTTCGCGATGACCGCGCCCGCCTGCGCGGTGAGCTTGACGCCGAACTTGAGCTCGACCTCGTCCGGCCCCCTCGTCATCGTGCGGAAGGTGTCGAGCGCCGCCGCGGCCGCGTCCTTCACGTTCGCCAGCGCCGCCTCGAAGGATCCCTTGGCGTCGTCGACGAGGTCGTCGCGCCGGGAGACCCGGGAGGTGCCGGGGACGGGGTCCACCTCGACGACCACCGAACCACCGCCTTCGAGCGGGAACCGTGTCAGGTCGTTCACCGGTGCTCCTTACTGTCCACAGTGGATTCTCAGCCATTCGCCCCGCTGGATGCCCGCCTGGATGTCGTCGAGCTGTTTCAGGAGGATGTCCAGCCGGTCCCGGTTGCTCAGGTACTCCAGCACGGCCCGGTGGAACGCGCCGGTCATCGTCGCGGGCATCAGGTCCGAGGCGTCGAAGCACAGGGTGGACGCCGACGTGAGCGTGTCCGCGATCTTCCGGCTCACCGGATCCGTGTAGACGTCGAGACCGAGTTTCCGGTTGGCGGAGAACACGCTCGCGCCCGGAATCGACGGCCAGAACCGTTGCGCCTTCTCCGAAGCGAGGTATTCGAGCAGTTTCCGTGCCCGCGGGGTGTCCTGGAACATGCCGGCGAGGTCGGCGGCGACCTCGGAGACGTCCCGGCCGGGGAACTGGAGGAAGTCGAAATCGGTTCCGGGCCGGGGAGCCGACCCGTCGGCGCGTTTGTGGCCCTGGTAGCGGCTCATGATGAACGACGCCTGGTGTTCGAGCACGCAGCCCGGCGGGGTCGCGAACATCGGCTTGCCCGCGTCGCCGAAGTCGGTCAGCAGCGCGGCCGCGGTACCGCCGCGGATCCCGGCGGGCTCGACCAGGGAACCCCAGTCCAGCCAGGCCTGCCTGACCTCCGGGGACGTCCACTTCAGACTGCCGGACGCCCACTGCCAGTACTTCTCGGGTCCCGCCGAATGCAGCAGGATGTCCTCGATCCAGTCGGTGCCCGGCCAGCCCGACGTCGGCGGGGCACTCATCCCGACACACCACGGCGTGGCACCCGAAGCCGTCAGCCCGCCCGCGAACGCGCGGAGACCTTCGAACGTCGTCGGGCGGATCCCGGTGAGCCGGGCCGGGTCGTACCAGATCACGCTCTTGAGATCGGCCTTCACCACGACCGCGTACAACTTCTGGGTGCCGATCTGCTGGAGCGTGACCCATTGCGGGCTGAAGGAGCCCGCGACGGTCGCGGACAGTTCGTCGTCGAGCGGCAGCAGGTCACCCGTCTTCTGGTACTTCGCCAGCACACCGGCGTTCGGCAGGACTGCGACGTCCGGCGGGGTGCCGCGCTGGACGTCCGAGGCGAGCACCTGGTCGACGGCGCGGGTGCCCTGGTAGAGGTAGCCGATCCCGGTGTCGGCCTTGAACGCGTCCAGCACCTGCCGGAACGCCGTCTCCTCGGGCCCGGTCCACGAGGCGAGGACGACGACCGTCCCGTCGTCCGCCGACGCGGAGCAGCTGCCCGCGACCAGCGACAACACCATCAGAGCGGCCATCAGTCTCTTCATGGGCGGTACCGGTATTCGTCGATCCGGGCGTGCAGCCCGAGCAGGACCAGCCCGCCGGCGAGCAGGGTGCCCGCCGGGATCAGGAACTCCCGCCCGCCCGATTCGGCCGCGCCACCGGCGTCGGCGGCCACCGCTTTGGCGCCCGCCGTGGCCACCCGGGTGTTGTCCGTCGCCACCGTGCTGGTCCGCCCCGCTCTCGCCCGGAACTCGTCGACGGTCACGCCGCATCCCTGCTCCTCGTCGCAGTACTCGGTCAGCAGTTCGGCGAGCTTCCGCCCGCCCTGGTCGTCGGTGGTCCGGATCTGCGCGTTCCGCGCCTCGGCGACGCCGTCCAGCCGCTCGCCGACCGAAGCCAGGCGATCCCGGCTGACCACGGTGAACACCAGCGCCACCCCGATCGCCGCGATCAGCAGGGTCGCCGCGAACAACGGGACGTTCGCCCTCCGGCGGAAGCGCTTCTTCAGGTACAGCTGGGTCAGCACGAGCAGGACCACCAGCGCCAGCACCGGCAGGAGCCACACCGGGAGCGTCGCGAGGCTGACCCCGGTCGACGACAGTTGCGTGTCCAGTGCCTCACGTTGCTTGCCCTGCAACGCTTCCAGCTCGTCGAGGACGCCTCCCGTCGCGTGGAGCAGGCGGGAGGCGTTCCACAGGTCCACCGCGCCGAGCACGGCGGCGTCCGGCTGCCGGAAATGGACGTCGGCCTGCCCGATGGAGCCCGAATAGGCCGCGACCTGGCTCTCCACCACCTGCAGCACGTTGCCGCCAGCCTCGCCCGCCTGGTTGAACTCGGCGACCTGCGCGAGGCTCTGGCTCGCGAGCGCGAGCTGGTTCGTGTACTCCTGCCCCGGCCCGGCCAGTTTCGCCTCACCCGAGGCGAAACTGGTGATCGCGGCGGCGTCGGCGGCCACCAGCGCGGCCCTGGCGGCGGTCACTTCGAGTACCGCCTGCGTAGTCCGGTCGCGCACCGTCTCCGCCGTGTTCTGGACACTGTGGAACGCCCACAGCGAGGTCACCAGGACCGCGAGGGTCAGCACCAGCAGGCCCGTCCGGAGCCGCACCAGCGTCAGCCGGGTCGCGGTTCCCCTCACGACGCGGCCCCGGCGAGCGGTCTGCCGCAGCCGACGCAGAAGTTCGCCCCGGCGGGGGACAGCGCGGGACACTCGGCACAGGCGACAGGCGGTGCCGCGGCCTGGGCAGCGGGTGCGGGCATCGGCCGATCTTCCAGCCCCGGAACGATTCCCGAAACCCTCGACGGTATGACGAGATGCAGGATCGCGGAGCGCGGCGCCCCCTCCCGTACCCGGACGATCCCCTTGTCCGCGTCGAGGACCTCCACGACGGCGTCGAGCCGCCGCAGCGTGTCCTCGTCGCCTTCCGCCGTGGCCAAGGTGAACGCCGTGCCCCACTCCCGCGCGGCGGTGGCGTGATCCCCGGCCGCGTGGGCGTCACCGCCGAGGGTCAGGGCCTCGCCGAGCTTGGCCTTGCCCTGGTACCCCCCGACGATCGGGTCGATCAGCGTCGGCGGCACCGGATCGTGCGTCCACCGCCCGGCGACGGCCCGCGCGTCGTCCTCGACCGCGGCACCGGCGACGGGGACGAGTTCCGCCCACGCCAGCAGCCGGTCCTGTCCGTACGCCGGTTCGAGGTCGGGGTCGAGATCGAGGATCACCTGGTAGTCGCGCGTCTCGTCACCGGAGAACGCGCCGAGGGAGAGCTCCAGCTCGCGGACGGCGACCTCCCGGCACCGGTCGGTGAGGTCGTACTCGTCCGGGAACACCTGCTTGACCGACCGCAGCCTGCTGAACGGCATGGTGCCGACGCGCAGCCGGACCTCGGGCAGCACCTTCTTCATCGCGCCTTCGACGAGCCGCCGGAAATCGTCGGCGAGCGCGTCGTCCTCGACGACCGAGTCGACGTTCCCGCGCAGCACCCGGCCGATCAGGGTGAGCTCGGCGGGCTCCCAGCCGTCGCCGATCCCCCTGGCGTCGCAGACGAACCGGCCCTCGCAGCTGTTCAGCACGGTCATCAGATCGGCCCTGGTCTGCGAATCGTTGCGGCCGTCGGTGAGGAGGATCGCGTGGCGGACGGCGTCCGGGACGCGCTCGAAGAGGTCGCGTGCCTTGGCGAGCCAGGCACCCATCGCGGTCCCGCCGACCGCGGCGAGGTGCTCGACGACGGCGCGGGCCTCCGCCCTGGTCTGCGCGGAGGCCGTCACCAGTCCGTCTTCGGCCGGGTAGAGCATCGTCGCGCGATCGGTGCCCTGGACGACCGCGAACCGCACCCCGTCGGGCAGGACGTCGATGGCGGCCGCGGCCGCGCGCCGGGCCTCGCCGATCTTGGTGCTAGGGAAGCGCATCGAGCTGGAACAGTCGATCATCAGGACCTCGGCGGCGGTCTTGGCGGCACTCGCCTCGCCGCCCCGCGACACGACCCGGACGATCGCGGTCATCGCCCGGTCCCCCTCGGCCAGGAACTTGTTCTGATGCACTTCGAGGCCCAGACTCGGCTCCCCGCTCATCGTTCCCCTTTCACACCAGGGTCACCGGTCTCACGGAGTTCGCGAGATCGATCAGGACGTCGTGCTGGTCGGGCCTCGGCGCGTGATGGGCGAGCCGCCGGTACGACCTTTCGAGAACCGTGCGCGCGCCCTTCTCGGTCGGCCGGAGGATCTCGCCGTCGGTGATGCCGTCCTGTCCGGCGAGGACACCCGCCAGCCCGGTCTCGCGTACGGCCGTCTCCAGCCTGTCGCGGGCGTCGCCGTCGAGGTCCAGCGCGGACAGCCTGACCACCGCGTCGTCGAGCTCGGCCGAGACCGGGAGGTCGCCGGTCTCCGGCATCGGCGCGGACAGCACCCGGACCGCGGCGATCCGGGCCGCCTCGTCGTACCGCGAGAATTCCGGGACCTGGTGGAGGATTTCGACCGCGGCCGCGCGGTTCCCGCGCAGCAGCCGGACCCGCGCGAGGCCGAACGCCGCGCTGACCTGGGTACGGTCCCGCGTCCACAGGGCGTCGTAGTACCGCTCGGCGGCGGCCGCCCCGTTGAGGTGTTCCTCGCAGAGACCGAGCGCGAGTTTCGGCGGCTCCTCGCCGGGGATGTCGCGGTACACCGCGTCGAATTTCCGTTTGGCCGCTTCGAAATCGCCCTCGCCGAGGGCGAGCAGACCGCGATGCCAGGCGACCCGCCAGTCGTGGGTGGCGCGTTCGCCGAGCAACCGTTCCACCTGCGCCACCGCCAGCGCGGCCTCGACCGTCGCCCCGCGTTCGAGATGCGCCCGGCACCGGCGGAACCCGACCTCCGCCGAACCGGGCACCCTGTCGAGTCTCTTCAGCAGCCGCGCCGCGTCGGGAGCGCGGACGTCGCGCAGGAAGTTCGCCTGCGGGTCGTCCGGATCCTCACGCGGCACCGGCAGGCCGACGGCGATCTCCGCGGCGGTTGGCCGTGCGCCGAGCGAGACGGGGACGCCTTCGGTCCAGCGCTCCAACGGCGGCGCCTGGCCGAGACCGGCGTCGAGCAACACCGCCCCTTCGGTGAACAACGTCGATCCGGTCGGCCGGGAATGCCTGTCCCGCAAGGAAAGAATCTCGGCGAGCACCCCGTCCAGCTGGACCAGCATCTCCTGCGCGGAGGCGAACCGCTGCTCGAACGGAGCGGTCGCGCGGTCGATCACCCGTTTGAACGACTCGATGCCGAACCGGACGCCACGCGCGTCCGGCGTCACCGACCACCCGTCGCTGGCCTGGAAGAGTTCGAGCAGCGTCACGCCGACGGTGTGGATGTCGGACCGCACGGTGAGCCCGTGTCTCGTCCGTTCCCTGGACGGCACCTGGTAGTGCTCGGTGCCGACGGCCGGGCTCTCGTCGTCGGTGATCTTGCGGATGGCGCCGAAATCGATGACCTTGATCCGCTTCTCGCCGTGGATCACGTTGTCCGGCTTCATGTCGCAGTACAGCAGGCCTTCGCCGTGCAGGTAGCCGAGCGCGGTCAGGATCTCGCGCCCGTACGCCACGACGTGCTCGACCAGCAGCCGTCCCTCGCTGGAATCCAAGCCTGCCCGGCCGCGGTTCTTGATCTCCCGCAGTGAGAGGCCGTCGACGAACTCCATGACGATGTAGCGGGAGCCCTCGTGCCCGACCACGTTGAGGATCCGGACGATGTTCGGGTGCTCCAGCGCGGTGAGCACCTGGCTCTCGGTCTCCGCGATCCGCACGGCGGCGGTGTTGTTCGTGTTGATCAGGCCCTTGAGCGCGACGTGCAGCCCGCCGAGGCCGGAATCCGTCGCCAGGTAGACGAAACCGAGTCCGCCGCGGGCGACGCAGCCGAGGACGTGGTACCGGCCGTCGACGACGTCTCCGGCCTTCAGCCTGGGAGAGAAGGAAAACGGTGTCCCGCAGACCGGGCAGAACCCCTCGGTGGGCGCGGTTCCGCCGCCGACCGAACGGCCGACCGCCGTACTCGTGCACCCGTGCTTGCCGCAGAACCGTTCCTCCTCCGGGACATGCGGATCGGTCAGCACACGGCCCTCGACGGCGGGGAGTTCGACGATCGGCAGCGGGACGCGGTCGTCCGCGGTCGCGTGGCCCGCGATCTGCTGGGAGCGGGTGACCACCGTGCTCGCGATCCTGGCAGGCGCGTCGCCGGGGCCGGGGATCACCAGCGTCGGCTTGTCCACGCGGACCGGCACTCCCGGCGGCAGGCCGCAGACCCGGCAGAAACCGGTCTTGCCGAGCACACCCGGGCAACCGTCCCGGCCGCAAGCCGTCATCCGTCGATCCGTTTCCGTACGGTGTCCGCGTACTCCTCGACGGCGTCGACCGCGGCCACGAGGTCGCACGGTCCTTCGAAGAGCATCCGCCAGGCGGGGGCGTAGGCGGCATCGAGTGGGACGTCTTCGACGAAGCCACTGTTACGGGCCATCTCGCCGTAGGCGTCGAGCCGGGCACGCAGTTCCGCGCGCCGGGCGAGGTTCTCGTCGAGGAGGCGCCGGAGATCGCGGGCCCGCTCCTCCGCCCGGCCGACGGCCCGTTCACAGGCCGGAAGGTGCCGTTTCACCCAGTCGGGTTCGCCGTCCTGCTCCGCCGCGCGCAACTGGGTCACCGCGCCCTTCAGACGCCGCGCCTTGGCCTGGACGTCCGGGGCGTCGGTGAACCGAGGCGCGTCGCGCAAGTTGTCCTTCTCCAGCCGGGCGAGTTCGGCCAGCCTGGTCTCCAGCAGCGCGAGACGGCCTTCGGTGTCGCCCTCGTCGACGGGCAGGATGTCGGTACTCGACCGGACCACACCCACGACCGGCGAAGTCTCCTTGTGGAAGGCGAGCGCGAGCCGCAGGCCGAGTTCGTGGGCACGCTGGGCCAGCGGCACGATCACCTCGCCGACGAGCTTCTCCGGTTCGGCCGCTTCGTCGATCCCGTAGACGACGACGGTGCGGCCGGTGCCGTGACGGCCGGCCGGCGAATCCGCGGCGACGTCCAGCCGCGCGAAGATGCGGCCGCGCACCTCGGCGGCGGTCTTGCCGACGACGTCGACACCGAGGGCGACGCTGCCCATCGGCGGCACCGTGGGCCCGGACGCGCCCCGCCCCGCACCGCGCTCACGGTCGGCGAGCACGACGGCGCGGCGCAACGAGGCCGAAATGGCGGAATCGTCCCCGCCGGTGATGATCACCCGGACGTCCGACCGGCCGTTCCCGCCGAGCCAGCCGGCGAACTCGCGCGCGAACAGCCGGTCGATCACGGGCGGTTCCGGATACTGGACGAAGCTGGGGTCGATCGCCGGGCTGCCCTCGGCCCAGCGGCGCAGCCGCGGCAGATGACCGAGCATGGTCTCGACCGGGATCATCCAGGAGACGCGGGCGGCCTCGGTCGCGTAGCGGGTCGCGACCATGCCGACGACGTGCCCGGTCTTGTCGGCGATGACCGCGGAACCGCTGAAGCCGTGCGTGATCGGCTCGGCGTCCGGGGTCCGGTGCAACTGGACGCGTTCGAGGCCGTGCCCACCGTCGCCGACGACGGTCGCGAGCGACCACAGACCGTCCGACCCCTGCGGGAAGCCGAAGGCGCGTACGCGCTGGTTGTCTTCGAGCACCGTCCGGTGCAGCGGAGCGCCGGAGATCTGCTCCTCGGCGTCACGCAACCGGAGCAACGCGATGTCCCCGCCGTCGTCGCCGATGGGCGCCGCTTGCTCGACCACTGTCGCGAATCCGGGCTCGACACCCGGAAGCGCCACGAAATCCACCGCGACGCCGCCGTGGCCTTCGATCACGTGAGCGCAGGTGAGGACGTGCTCGCCGTCGAGCATGGTCCCGGCGCCCAGAACGCGCCCACGGGAATCGCGCAGCCGCACCAGCCAGCGTCTGCGCTCGGAAGTCACGCGGAAGACCCTACCGATCGTGAGCGGTATTGACGGTGCTCTCCGGCATTACCACTCACGAGGCCTAATGCGCGGCTTCGTTCCAGGACCGCCCGTAGCCCACGGAAACCTCCAGCGGCACGGCCAAGGCATAAGCCGAACCCATTCCCTCGCGCACCAAGGCTTCCAGTTCCTCGCGCTCACCGTCGGCGACCTCGAGGACGAGTTCGTCGTGGACCTGCAGCAGCACGCGGCTCTTCAGCCTGGCCTCGGTCAGCGCGCGGTGCACCTTGAGCATCGCGACCTTGATGATGTCGGCAGCGCTGCCCTGGATGGGCGCGTTGAGCGCCATCCGCTCGGCCATTTCGCGGCGCTGCCGGCTGTCGCTGTTGAGGTCCGGCAGATAACGGCGGCGGCCGAAGATCGTTTCGGTGTACCCGACCTTCGCCGCGTCGCCCACGACGGAGTGGAGGTAATCGCGCACGCCGCCGAAACGGGAGAAGTACGCTTCCATCTGTTCTTTGGCGTCTTCGGTCGAGATGCGAAGCTGCTGCGAAAGGCCGTACGCGGAAAGCCCGTACGCCAGGCCGTACGACATCGCCTTGACCCGGAACCGCAGTTCCGGCGTGATCTCCTCCGGCGGCAGCGAGAACGCGCGCGACGCCACGAACGTGTGCAGGTCCTCGCCGCTGTTGAAGGCCTGGATCAGCCCTTCGTCCTGCGACAGGTGCGCCATGATCCGCATTTCGATCTGGCTGTAGTCCGCCGTCATGAGTTCGGCGTAGCCGTCGCCGACGACGAACGCGTCGCGGATGCGGCGGCCTTCCTCGGTGCGGATCGGGATGTTCTGCAGGTTCGGGTCCACCGACGAGAGCCGTCCGGTGGCGGCGATCGTCTGCAGCAGAGTGGTGTGGATGCGGCCGTCGTCGGCGACCGACTTGATCAGCCCCTCGACCGTGGTGCGCAGCCGGGTCGCGTCCCGGTGCTCCAGCAGATGCTGCAGGAACGGGTGCTCGGTCTTCTCGAACAGGCTCTGCAGTGCCTCGGCGTCGGTGGTGTAGCCGGTCTTGGTGCGCTTGGTCTTCGGCATGCCGAGCTCGTCGAACAGGATCACCTGCAGCTGCTTCGGCGAGCCGAGGTTGACCTGCTTGCCGATGACCGCGTACGCCTCGTCCGCGGCCTGCGTCACCCGGCTGAGGTAGTGCGACTCCAGATTCGTCAGATGTTCGATGTCGACCGCGACACCCGCCGCTTCGAGTCCGGTGATCACCTGCAGCAGCGGCAGTTCCAGTTCGACGAGCAGCTGGGCGCCGCCGAGTTCCCCGAGTTCGCCGGTCAGCGCGCCCGCCAGTTCGGCGACCGCGCGGGCCCTGACCAGCTCGGCCTGGATCTCCTTCTGCTCCATGTCCTCGGCGCCGCCGTCGAGCAGCGACAGCTGCCCGTCGCCGGTGTCGGCCTCGGAACGCAGCTCGCGGTGCAGGTAGCGCAGGACGAGGTCGTCGAGCTCGAAGGTGCGCTGACCGGGGCGGACCAGGTACGCCGCGAGCGCGGTGTCCATGATCAGCCCGGCGAACGTCCAGCCGCGCGCGCGGACGGCGTGCAGCGGGACCTTGAGCTCGTGGCCGATCTTCTGGATCTTCTCGTCGGCGAGCCAGGCCGAGAGCGCCTTGTCGTCCTCGGCGTCCACGGCTGTGACGTCGACATACGCGCCTTCGCCGTCCGCCGCCGCGAAGGTGATGGCCTTGAGGTCGGAGCGGACCGAGGCGCCGGTGGTGCGGAACGCCAGCCCGGTCGGCTCGGCCGGACCGGTGTGCGCGGCGAGCCAGGCCGGGAGCGCGCCCGGGGCGAGCTTCTCGCCCTTGACCTCGAAGCCCTCTTCGGCCTCGGGCTCGGCGCTCTGCAGGGTCGCGAACAGCCGGTCGCGCAGGACGCGGAACTCGAGTTCGTCGAACAGTGCGTGCACGGCCTCGCGGTCCCAGGGACGCAGTTCGAGGCCGGACGGGCCGAGTTCCAGCTCGACGTCGCGGACCAGCTCGGTGAGCTGGCGGTTCAGCATCACGGCGCCGAGGTGCTCGCGCAGCGCGTCGCCGACCTTGCCCTTGACCTCGTCGACCCGGTCGATCAGCTCGTTGAAGGACCCGAACTGCCTGATCCACTTGGCGGCCGTCTTCTCGCCGACGCCGGGGATGCTGGGCAGGTTGTCGGAGGGGTCGCCACGCAGCGCGGCGAAGTCCGGGTACTGCGCCGGGGTGAGGCCGTACTTCTCCTCGACCGCCCCCGGGGTGAACCGGGTCATCTCCGACACGCCGCGCTTCGGGTACAGCACGGTGACCTGGTCGGTCACCAGCTGGAGCGCGTCACGGTCACCCGTACAGATGAGGACGTCGAAACCTTCGGCGGTCGCCTGTGTCGTGAGCGTGGCGATGATGTCGTCGGCCTCGTAGTTCTCCTTGGTCAGCGCGGGGACGCCGAGGACCTTGAGCACGTCCTCGACCAGCCCGACCTGGCCCTTGAACTCGTCCGGCGTGGCGCTGCGGTTGGCCTTGTACTCCTTGAACGTCTCGGACCGGAACGTCTTGCGCGAGAGGTCGAACGCCACCGCGAGGTGGGTCGGCGCCTCGTCGCGCAGGAGGTTGATGAGCATCGAGGTGAACCCGAACACCGCGTTGGTCGTCTGCCCGGTCTTCGTCTTGAAGTTCTCAGCGGGCAGGGCGAAGAAAGCGCGATACGCCATCGAATGGCCGTCGATCAGCAGCAGTTTGGGCCGCTCGGCCTGTGCGGTGGCGGGTGTGGCGTTGGCAACGGTCGTGTTCTCACTCGGGCTCACGGGAGCGAGTCTAGGGTGAGGGTCTGACAGTCCTACCTGTCGTGTCGTTTAAGGAGCACTGCGTGACCGAACAAGCCCTCGAATCCTTCGCTGGCATCAACCCGGCCTTCGCCGACCAGCAGCTCAACGACAAGATCGGGCTCGAGATCAGCGAATTCGGTCCCGAACGCGTCGTGGGCAGCATCCCGGTCGAGGGCAATCTCCAGCCTTACGGCCTCCTCCACGGCGGGGCGAACGCCGTCGTCGCCGAGGCGCTCGGCTCGATGGTCGCCGCGCTCAACGCCGGCACCGACAAGGCGACCATGGGCCTCGAGCTGTCCTGCACGCACCACCGGGCGGTCCGTACCGGCCGGGTGACCGGCGTCGCGACGCCGGTGCACGTCGGACGCGGGACCGTCACCGCGGAGATCGTGCTGACCGACGACCAGGGCCGCCGGTCGTGCACGGCGCGCCTGACCTGCGTCGTGCGGGAGCGGCCGCCGGGCACCTGAGCAGGGAGCCCTGCCGACCGTCCGTGAAGGCCTCCTTCCCTACCTTGAGCGTAGGGAAGGAGGCCTTCACGTACTTTGAACGCGTGGATCTCGACACGGCTCAGGTGCGGGCGTTCGTCGCCACCGCCGACCACAGCCATTTCGGTCGCGCGGCGGAATCCCTGTTCCTCACGCAGCAAGCGCTGTCGAAGCGCGTCCGGAAGCTTGAGGACGCCCTGGCTGTCCAGCTGTTCCGGCGCACCAACCGTTCCGTCGGGCTGACCGCCGACGGCGAACGGTTCCTTCCGCACGCGCGCGAGCTGATCCGCGCCGCGGACGCCGCCGTCGCCGCGATGGGGCCACGGGATCGCCCGCCCCGCCTCGACGTCATCGATCCCCGCCTGTCCCCGATGTACATGCTGCGCCGGATCGCCCAGCGCGACCCGGCGCAGGCCGTCGAGCGGGTCGCCGGACGCGGGCTGGCCAACGCGCTCGACCCACTGGTCCGCGGCGAGGTCGACCTCGCGTTCGGCCGGGTCGCGGACCTCGGCCGCGAGGTACCCGCCGAACTCGACCACCGGCTCGTCCGGCTCGAACCGCTGGTCGCACTCCTCGCCCCGGAACATCCGCTGGCGAAGAACGAGGTCCTCCACCTTTCCGACCTCGAGGCCGACGGGATCTGGATCCCGCAATTGGCGGGCCCGGTCGAATGGCTTTCTTATTTGCAACGCCTATGCAAAGAATTCGGCGTCCCGATCGACCAGTCCGGGGTCAGTTACGACCTCCGGCACACACTGGAACAGACCCGCTACGGCAAGCAACGCGTCACTCTCGCCGGCGCGGACATGGACCTCGCCGCCGACCTCCACCTGCGCGTCCTGCCTTTCGCACCGTCGCCGCTGTTCCCGTGGTCGGTGGTGTGGCGGCGCGGCGAAAGCCCGGCCGTGCGGCGCCTGCTGGCGCTCGCGGGCCGGACCAGCCACGAAGAGGGTTGGTGCGCCTACGATCCCGAGCGGTCGTGGCTGCCGGACGACGACCTCAGGCAGCTAGGTGCCGGGCGAACCACCGCGTGAGTTCGGCGTCGACGAGCCGGGCGTGCGCGGTCTGCGGTGCGGGTTCCAGTCCCGGCGCCTCGGCGAACTCGTGCGCCATCCCCGGAATCGTCACGAGTTCCGACCGCCCCTCCCCCAGTTCCCGGTGCAACGCGGCGGCGGGTTCGGTGATGGAGACGTCGTCCTCCTCGCCGATCACGAGCAGCACCGGCGCGGTCAGTTCACCGGCCCGCCGCACGTAGTCGTACTCGTCCGCCACCGCCCGGGAGCGGTCCGACCAGTGGTAAGTGACGTCGTAAACCCGCTCGTTCGCGGCGATCACCGGCCCCAGCTGGGTCACCGGGTTCACCAGCGCGGCCGCCGCGACCGGGATCTCGGCGTCGGTCAGCATCTGCAGCGCCACCCCGCCGCCTTGCGAGCCGCCGACCAGGCCGATCGGACCGTCCTCAATGGACAGTCGAGAACGCAGTTCGGCCAGCGCCGCCGGGAACTCCGCCTCGACCTGTTTCGTCATCGGCTCGACGACGTTGAGCACGTTGTCCTGCGCCGCGAGCCCGAAGAACGCTTCGAAACCACCTTCGGGAAACCGTTTCCCGGTCAGCGGCAACCCCAGGTGCACCCGCCACGCGTGCAGCTCCCGCATCGGCAGCGCCGCCGCCATGGCCGCTTCGCCGAACGGCGCGCCCAGCAGATGCCAGGTGAGCACCAGCGGTGCCGGGCGGCTCTTTTCCGACGGCGGCAGTGCCACGAACGGAACCCCCGCCGCCACGCCTTCGATCGCTTCGCACAGTTCGACAGTCATCGTTGTTCTCTCCTGGTTCCCACCGGTGTTTTCCGGCACTGGGAACAGCTAACCGCGAGGTCGGGGCCCTGATCCAACAGCTGTTCGGACCCGGATGACAACCATCGGTTGTCACCGCGGACAGGAGATTGGAGGCACTGTTGACGCCCTTTGGGGCAGCATTGCTACGACGAACGGACGCCCACGAAGGTAGCGAAGAAGCGCAAGATACGCGGCCGAAACAGGATCATTACCCACAAGCATGATCGACGTGGTAACGGTGAATCCCCAGCGTGACCAGCGAAGACCTGTCAACCGGCAACATTCGCCTTTTCGTGCAATTCGTGCTGGTTTCGACCGTCACGATGTGGACACAGAGTGATGGGCGTCTGGGCAGATCATGGCGGAGGGGGATATCTTCCTGCCCTAACCTAGCCCCTGTGTCGGGGGCAACGCCTACCGGCGGCTGGTTGGTCATGGGAGGTAGTCGGTGTCAGGAGTGCGTTTTGGACGGGTATTCGCCGTCGCGGCGGCTGCATCGCTTGCGCTGGCAGGCTGCGCTGGCGGCAGCAGCTCGTCCGGCAGCGGTGACAGCAGCACGCTGAAGATCGGGTTCATGGGTGACCTCACCGGTGAGAACTCCGGGATCGTCATCCCGCCCCGCAACGGCGCGAAGCTCGCTATCGACGAGTACAACAAGACGAATCCGGCGACGAAGCTGGAGCTCAAGGAGTACGACAGCCAGGGCAAGCCCGAGCAGGCGACGTCGCTGATCGCGACCGCCGTCGGCCAGGACAAGATCACCGCGCTGATCGGCCCGGCCTTCTCCGGTGAGTCGAAGGCCATCGGTGGTCAGCTGGAGCAGAACAAGATCCCGAGTGTCTCGCCGTCGGCGACCAACGCGGGCCTGGCCTCGAACGGCTGGAAGTACTGGCACCGCGTGGTCGCGAGCGACGCCAGCCAGGGCCCGGCCATCGCCAACTTCCTCATCACGGCGAAGTCGCCCAAGAAGGCCTACGTCATCTCGGACGACCAGGAATACAGTGTCGGCCTTGCCGACAACTTCGAGAAGACGTTGAAGGAAAAGAACGTCCCGTCCGAGCGCGACAAGTTCGCCAAGGACGCGTCGGACTACTCCTCGACCGTGCAGAAGGTCAAGGCCGCGAACCCGGACATCATCCTCTTCGGTGGCTACTACGCCCAGGGTGGTCGTCTGCTCAAGCAGCTGCGTGACGGCGGCGTGACCGCCACCTTCGCCACCGGTGACGGTTCGCTCGACGCTCAGCTGATCAGCGGTGCGGGTGCCGCGGCCGCCGAGAAGGCCGTCGTCGGCTGCCCCTGCAACATCCCGGACCCCGGCTCCAGCGACGAGTTCAGCGCCAAGTACAAGGCCGCGTTCAACGTCGACCCGGCGATCTACTCGAGCGAGGGCTACGACGCCGCGACCGCCATCATCAACGCGGTGAAGGCGGGAAACACCACCTCGGAGAAGATCAACGAGGCCCTCAAGACGATCGACTTCAAGGGTGCCTCGAAGCAGGTCAAGTTCAAGGAGAACGGCGAACCGTCGTCGGACGCGATCTACGTCTACCAGGTCACCGGTGGCGCCCTCAAGAACCTCGGCGTCTCGACCGAAGCCAAGCTCAACGGCTGACGGAGCAGGTAGGAACACCTAACGGAAGCGGGGGCGCTGTGCGGGCACAGCTCCCCCGCTTCCCGCAAATGTGGCGAAAGAATCCTCGCCCCGTCCCGTAAGGCATCCACGTCATGCTTCAAGACCTGCAAGCCCAGTTCCTCGGTAGCACCATCGGCGGACTGGTCGCCGGAAGCATCTACGCCCTCATCGCCCTCGGCTACACAATGGTCTACGGCGTCCTCCGGCTCATCAACTTCGCGCATTCCGAGATCTTCATGATCGGGACGGTCACGTCCCTGTTCATCCTGATCACCCTCGCGGGCGGCGGCTCGATCACACTCGGTGTGTTCGGGATGATCGCCGTCCTGCTGCTCATCATCATCGCTTCGGCCGCCGTGTCCGGCGGCGCGGCGGTCTTGCTGGAGCAAGTGGCTTACCGGCCGCTCCGCAAGAAGGGCGCGACCCGGCTGGCCGCGCTGATCTCCGCCATCGGCGCCTCCCTGTTCCTGCAGGAGGCGTTCGGGCTGCACATCATCGAATGGATCACCGGGAAATCCGGTCGTGTGCAACAGAACGCGCCGCGGTTCATCCCGCACGAGGAGCTGTTCCACATCGGCAACGGCGTCGTGCGCACGGACCACGTGTTCGTCATCGTCGGCGCCGTGATCATGATGATCGGCCTCGACCAGCTGGTCAGCCGCACCCGCATCGGTCGCGGTATCCGTGCCACGGCACAGGACCCCGAAGCCGCCGTGCTGATGGGTGTCAGCATCGACAAGATCGTCCGGCTCACCTTCCTGCTCGGTGGCGCGATGGCGGGCGTCGCCGCGGCGCTGTACGTCATGGAGTACGAGAACACCGATTACCGCATCGGCTTCCTCCTCGGCATCAAGGCGTTCACCGCGGCCGTGCTGGGAGGTATCGGCAACCTGCGCGGCGCCCTGCTCGGTGGCATCGTGCTGGGCCTGGTGGAGAACTGGAGTTCCATTTTCTTCGGTTCACAATGGAAGGACGTCACCGCCTTCGTGGTCCTGGTGCTGGTCCTGATGTTCCGTCCCACCGGCATTCTCGGTGAATCGCTGCAGCGGGCACGCGCATGAAGGGCAACGAAGAAGTGGCTGAAAAGTCCTCAGAGAACGGAAAGCCCGCGCGCGCCGGCTTTCACCCCGTCGACGGTCTCCGGGACTGGTGGGCGGACGCTCCGCATTGGCAGCGTTATGGCGTGTACATCGCCCTGATCATCGGCGCGCTGATCCTGCCCGCGCCCGCGATCGGCTCGTTCATGTCGCCGCAATCGGACTGGACGACGGTCCTGATCTTCCCGGTCGGGATCTACATCCTGCTCGCCATCGGCCTGAACATCGTGGTCGGCCACGCGGGCATGCTGGACCTCGGGTTCGTCGCGTTCTTCGCGATCGGCGCGTACACGCTCGCCACGCTGGGCACCAAGTACGGCTGGGGCTTCTGGGGCACGCTGGCCCTCGGGATCTTCCTGGCCGCCATGTCCGGGGTCATCCTCGGCGCGCCGACGCTCCGGCTACGCGGTGACTACCTGGCGATCGTGACGCTCGGCTTCGGTGAGATCGTCCGGATCACGGCGAACAACAGCGACGGCATCGGCGGCGCCCGCGGTATCACCAACGTGCCGCACCCGGAGCCGATGTTCGGTGTCGAGTTCCTGCTCGACCCGGCGCCGTACTACTACCTGGTCCTGGCGGCGATCGTGATCGCGATCGTCTTCTCGGTGCGGCTGCACCGGAGCCGGGTCGGGCGGGCGTGGGCCGCCATCCGCGAGGACGAGGACGCCGCCGAACTGATGGGCGTCCCGACGTTCAAGTTCAAGCTGCTCGCGTTCGCCATCGGCGCCATGCTCGGCGGGATGGCCGGTGTGGTCTACGCCAGCAAGGCCGTCTTCATCGAGCCGAACAACTTCCCGTTCATCCTTTCGGCGACCATTCTCGCGGCCGTCGTCCTCGGTGGCGCGGGGAACCTGCCCGGCGTGATCCTCGGTGCCTTCCTGGTCGCGTGGCTCCCGGAGCGGTTCCGGTTCATGTCCGAGTACCGCATCCTGATCTTCGGTTTCGTGCTCGTGCTGATGATGGCGCTGCGGCCGGAGGGGCTGCTGCCGTCGAGGCAGCGCAAGGCGGAACTACGTGAGGGAACGGGCGGGATGGGTGCCATGGGCGCCGAAGTCGCGGGTCCGGATTCCGAGGCTTCGGCGGAGGTGACGAAATGAGCGCACTGCTCGAATTCGACAACGTGACCATGCGCTTCGGCGGTGTCACGGCCCTGAAGGAAGTCAACCTCACCATCAACCAGGGTGAGATCTTCGCGCTCATCGGGCCGAACGGCGCGGGCAAGACCACGGTGTTCAACGTGATCACCGGCGTCTACCAGCCGAGCGAGGGCCAGGTGCGCTTCAACGGCGCCCGGGTCGACGGGATGAAGCGGTTCAAGATCAACCAGACCGGGATCGCCCGTACGTTCCAGAACATCCGGCTGTTCCACAACATGTCGGCGCTGGAGAACGTGATGGTCGGTGCCGACTCGCACCACAAGACCGGTGCGATCTCGGCGACGCTGGGCCTGCCCGTGCACCGCAAGGAAGAGAAGCGGGGGCGCGAGCTGGCGAGGGAACTGCTGGACTTCGTCGGCATCGGACGGGTCGAGCACAACACCGCGAAGAACCTCTCCTACGGCGACCAGCGCCGGCTGGAGATCGCGCGTGCGCTCGCGACCGACCCGAAGCTGCTGCTGCTCGACGAGCCCGCCGCCGGGATGAACCCGGCGGAGAAGAACTCGCTGCAGCAGCTGATCCGCAAGATCCGTGACGACGGCCGGACCGTGCTCCTCATCGAGCACGACATGAGCCTGGTCATGCACATCAGCGACCGGCTGGCCGTGCTCGACTTCGGCCAGAAGATCGCAGAAGGGCTCCCCCAAGAGGTGCAGAACAACCAGAAGGTGATCGAGGCTTACCTGGGGGTGGCGGAAGATGCTTCTTGAGGTCCAGGACATCAACGTCCACTACGGGAAGATCGCCGCACTCAAGGGAATGACCATCGAGGTCGGCGAGGGCGAGATCGTGTCGCTCATCGGGGCCAACGGCGCCGGCAAGACCACGACGCTGAAGACGATCTCGGGCCTGCGTCCGCTGACCAGCGGCCGGATCGTCTTCGACGGCAAGGACATCTCGAAGACACCCGGGCACAAGCGGGTCGAACTCGGGATCGGCCAGTCACCGGAAGGCCGGGGCGTGTTCCCCGGTATGACGGTGCAGGAGAACCTCCTGATGGGTGCCTATACCCGCAAGGACGATCTGAAGGCCGACCTGGACGAGGTCTACGAGCTGTTCCCGCGGCTGAACGAGCGCAAGACCCAGTTCGGCGGCACGATGTCCGGTGGCGAGCAGCAGATGATCGCCATCGGCCGCGCGTTGATGACCAAGCCCAAGGTGCTGCTGCTCGACGAGCCGTCCATGGGCCTGGCGCCGATGCTGATCGCGCAGATCTTCGACATCATCCGCGAGATCAACAAGCGCGGGACCACGGTCCTGCTGGTGGAGCAGAACGCGCAGCAGGCGCTGAAGCTCTCCGACCGCGCGTACGTGCTGGAGACCGGTGAAGTGGTCAAGAGCGCCCGCGGTGCCGAGTTGCTGGACGACCCGCAGGTGCGGGCCGCCTACCTCGGCGGCGACCTCGGCGTCTGACTTCTTTTCGGAAGGGGCCCCGTCGCTTCGGCGGCGGGGCCCCTTTCACGTCAGCTTGATGTCGGTGCCGGCGAGGTTCTTCATGTCGGTCAGCGTCGGACCGCCGAAAGCCCGCAGCACCGCGGGTTTCGCCCCCTTGGGAAGGTCGAAGTAGAGGTCGAACTCGACCCGCACACCACGTCCCAGTTCGAACTTGTCGGGCTGGCGTTTGATCGTCATGGCCTGGTTGTCGACCTCGGCCGCGGCGCCGGAATCGGTGACGAGCTGCTGGCGCCGGGTGTCGAAGAGGATCCCGGACACCCCTTTCCCGGTCACCACCAGCCGGAGGCGGACGAACTGTCCCTTCGCCTCGAACTCCGTGTGGCTGCCGGTGAGACTGGGCAGCCCGGCGGCCAGGCCGATGACGGAGAACTCGGTCTCCCCATTGACGGCGGGCGGCAGGTGCAGCGGGGTCTCGTCCGGGCGGACCTCCCGCGCGGGCAGGTCGTAGACGGGTTTGGCGGGTGCCTGCCGCGGTTCGCCGCCGGAGCAGCCCGCCAGCAGGAGGACGGCGCAGGCCGCCGCCGTGATTCCAGTGCGCACCCCGCTGATTCTGCCCCGCCGGACGGCCACTGCGCGCCTGCGAAGTCAGGACGAAACAACTTCATGACCTGCTCGGGTCCCGGCGCGACGATGTCCTAGCAGTCGTCGACGTGCGCGGCTTCGACACACGCGACGGCCTCGGTCCGGCTGGACGCGAGGTACAGCAGGTTGTACAGCGTCTCGCGCTGATCGTGGTCCAGCCCGCCGAGCACGTCGTCCTCGACCCCGGCGAGGGCGAACTCGGCCTTCACGAGCTGCTTGACCCCGACGTCGGTGAGTTCCACGATGTGCCGCCGGCGGTCCTCCGGTGAACGGCGGCGCTCGACGAGGTTCGCGGACTCCAGGTCGTTGAGCAGCCCGACGATGTTCGTGCCGTCCATTTCCAGCGTCTTCGCGAGGTCCTGCTGGGAACAGCCCCGCAGGTCACGCAGCACGGTCAAGGCGACGAGGTGCCTCGGGCGCAGGCCGAGCGGGGCCAGGACGGACTCGCTGCGCAGCCGGATCCGGCGGGTGACGTGGTCGAGCAGCGCGCCGCAGCGGTGCGGGGGCTGGTTCACGACCGGGAGCTGGGACACGAACCCAGTGTACGGTCCCACAATATGGCCGCCGCCGCATCAATGGTTTGCGTTACATAAACGATCTGTGCAAGATGATAGGTATGACGCATCTGCTGCACATCGACTCGAGCATCACGGGCGAGAACTCGGCCAGCCGCGGGCTCACCGCACGGGCCGCCGCGAACTGGCGCGCGGCGAACCCGGAGGGCACGGTCACCTATCGCGACCTCGGTGCCGATCCCCTTCCGCATTTCGGCGCGGCGAGCAACGCGGCCAGGTCGACACCGCCGGAGCAGCACGACGCCGAGCAGGCGGCGGCCTGGCGGCTCATGACGGAACTGGTCGACGAGGTGAAGGCGGCCGACACCGTCCTGCTGGGACTGCCGCTCTACAACTTCGGCGCGCCGAGCACGGTCAAGGCCTGGGTGGACCACCTCATCGTGCCCGGCCTGTCGATCGACCCGGAGACCAGGGAAGGCCTGCTCGGCGGCCGTGACTTCATCGTCCTGGCCTCACGCGGCGGCGGTTACGGTGAGGGCACCCCGCGCGAAGGCTGGGACCACGCGCAGTCGTGGATCCCGCACGGCGTCGCGCTGACCGGACTCCAACCGCGGTTCGTCACCGCGGAACTGACACTGGCGAAGGTCAACCCGGCGATGGCGGATCTCATCCCGCTGGCCGACGAAAGCCAGGCCGCGGCCGAACGCGCGATCGACGCGTTGTGGACGTCCGTGGCGGCCTGAGGGGGTCGTGAGTGGTAAGGACGGTTCCAACCGTCCTTACCACTCACGAGGACTTAGCCGATTCCCGCCGCGAACACGTGCATCGCGCTGTTCGACGGCAACGTCACCGCGACGACCTCCTTGCCCGCCGTCAGCGGCACGGAGTTCGCGAACACGCGGTACGGCGTGGTCGGGTACGCCGAACCGGTCCGGGTGTTCTTCCCCGGCACGGTCGCCACCGTGGCCGCGCCGTACTGGGCGGGATCCGCGCAGCACCAGTTGGGGAAGCCGAGTTCGGCCCGGCTCGTGCTGCCGTCGGCGTAGCGGACGACGACAGTGCCTTTCGCCGTTCCCGTACCGGTCCCGGCCAGCACCAGTCCGGCCCCGGTACCCCGCACCGCGATCGTCTGGCCCGACGCGAGCACGTTGTCCTTCGCGCCCGTTCCGGCGTCCGGCCAGGTCAGCCGAGCACCCAGCGCGGTGAAGCCCGCGCCGGGTTTGAGCCCCGCTTCGGCGAGACCTTCGGCCCGGAAGCTGCTGCCGCCGCCGTCGAGGTCGCCCACCGCGACATGCGCCGCGTCGGTGACACCGACGTTGCCGTAGGCCGCGGACAGCGAACCGTGCGGGACGGTGACCGTCACCGAGTCGGTCACCCGGTTCTCCCCGAGCCGAGCCCGGTACGACGCGGTCGCGGTGAGCTGGTAGTCGTCCGGTTTGATCCCCGCCTCCGGCGTCACCTTCACCGGGACCTGCACGGTCCTGCCGGGCATCACCAGCCGTGGGCCGGACGGGATCTCGACGCGGAAGCCGTCGGCGGGCAAGGAGAACGAGACGTCCCGGACCGGCAGCGGCGTACCGTTGGTGAAGCTCAGCGTGCCCGTCGCGGTCTGGCCGGGACCGGCGACCGCCGGCACCGAAAGGGCGACGGAACCGTCGCGGTCCTCGGGGAAGATCCCGCCGACCGCGCTGGTGCCGAACAGCCGGACGTCCTGCCGGTCTCCGGCGGCGATCTTGCCGGTCTTGACCCGGGCGACCCCGCCGGTCGCCGCGTCGTACCACCAGCCGGACGGCGCCGCGTCCAGTTCGGCCTCGCTGCCGTACTGCCGCAGGATCGACGTCCCGGCGAGGACGGTCGCCGGTTTGCTTCCCGTGTGGACGCTCAGCTGGTAGTTCCGCGAGGCGGGCTTCCCGGCGTAGGAACCCGTGCCCGCCCCGATCCCGACGGTCACCGTGCCCAGGCCGGACGTCGGCGCGTCCACGGTGAACGTCTGCTTCGCCTGGTCACCGTCCTTGTAGGCGCGGGTGACGCCGTCGTCCTCGGAGAGCGTGAACGAACCCTTGCCCTGCGGGTA
This sequence comes from Amycolatopsis sp. cmx-4-19, assembly GCA_049998115.1. Classification (GTDB taxonomy): domain Bacteria; phylum Actinomycetota; class Actinomycetes; order Mycobacteriales; family Pseudonocardiaceae; genus Amycolatopsis. The sequence goes on from JAEBEO010000011.1 coordinate 127,784, forward strand.
CACGTCGAGGTCGAGCACGCCCTTGTCCCGCGTCTGCCACGACTTCGTGCCCTCGGCCCACATCGGCACCACCGCCCCGGCGCGGACGAACAGCGGCAACGTGTCGAGCGGCGCGTCGTAACCGTCCACAGTGGCCGGTCCGGTGTAGGTCTTGCCGCTCCAGTAGTCGACCCAGGTGCCCTTGGGCAGGTAGATGCCGTTGCGCACCGTCGAGTTCTCGTACACCGGCGCGACCAGGAAGTCCTTGCCGGACAGGAACTCGTATTTCGCCTTCTCGCCCCAGACGTTCGGGTCGTCGGGATATTCGAGCGCCAGCGGCCGGACCTGGCCGACGCCGGTCTGGTGCGCTTCGACCGAATGGCTGTACGTGTACGGCATCAGCCGCTCTTTGAGGAGCAGGTACTTGCGGTTGATCGAGGTGAACGGTTCGCCGTGGCGCCACGGCTGCTTGTCCGACGAGGCCCAGCCGTCCATCGTCATCGAGACCGGCAGGAACGACTTCCACTGCAGGTCGCGGACATAGGTCTGCGGGCTGCCGCCGAAGATGCCGTCGATGTCGCCGGTGTTGTAGGCGATGCCGGACGTCGTGGCGCCGGCGTAGGTCGGGATCTGCCACTTGATGTAGTCGTAGGAACCGGCCTGGTCGCCGCTCCACAGCACCCCGCAGCGTTGCGCGCCCGCCCAGCTGACCGGCGTCCAGACGAAACCGCGGGCGTCGCTGTTGTCCTCGATGCCTTTGTGCGCGGTGTCGCAGGCGTCCAACGCGAACTGGTAACCCGGGCCGACCCACGCGACGTCGAGTTTGCGGACCCGCACGCCCGCCTTGACCTCTTCGGCCTGGTTCGGGACGCCGTTCTCCGTCCACAGCCCGAGTTGCATGCCGTTCTTGCGCAGACCCTCGCCCGCCTGCCGGAGGTTTTCGTACCCGCAGCCGTAACCGTCGTTGACGAGCATCCAGCCGTTGGGCATGCCGTGCTCGGTGTAGCCCTCGGCGACCTTAACCGCGTCCAGGGTGTGCCGTTCGCCGCGGTTGGCGTTGTGCAGGTAACAGTCGGCGTCACCGGTTTCGAGCCCGTAAAGCGGGGGCAGGAAAGGCTTTCCGACCAGATCGGTGTAACCGGTGACGACGTCCTTGAGCCCGTTGCCGACCACGTACGTCGCGTCGAAGCGGCGCTCGTCGTGCGTGGTGCGCACCGGTTCGGTGAAGGCGTAGGTGCCTTGCGCGAAGGTGTTGCGCAGCACGCCGTATCCCGCCGTGGAGGCGTAGAACGGCTGCGAGTTCGGCGCCCCGCCGTCGTCCCAGTCGTAGTCGGCGAAGATCCGGATCGTCTGGTCGCGGTGGGAGAACCGGCCGTTCTGCTCGCCACCGCCGACGAACTGCTCGCTCGACGTCCGCGCCAGGGTCTGCGTGGTCGTGGTCCCGGTCCAGGACAGTGGCGCCGACTCCTCCCAGAGCCGCTTGCGGTCCGCGCCGTCGTACAACGCGAGCCGCATCGGGTGCTTGTACGCCCGCAGCGTGGCCTTGCCGGTGGAAAGGGCCCAGTAGTCCCCCTTGTCGGCCTTCTTCGGCGTGACGGGATCCGTGGTCCGCGGCAGCACGATCTTGCTGGCCGCCGGGTCGGTGAACGTGCCGTCCGGCGCCAGCCAGACGCGGACCGCTCCTTCGGCCGGGAAGCTGACGCGCACCGCGGCGCTTCCCGAATTCAGCGTGACGGTGGGGCCTTCGGCGGAGATACCGGTCAGGTCCCCCAGCTTGCCGGAGGGCGCCGCCGCCGGAGCGGCATGGGCCGCGACCGGGGAAAGCCCGAGTAGGGCCACTGCGGCCAGCGAACGCAGGGATTGCGCAACTCTGCTCATTTCAGACACCTTTCGCGCATGAATACGCAATATGGTCTCTGTATAGCGCACAGTTCACGCAAAGTCATCCGCCGAAGCGGTGCTGCCGACTTTCGTCGGGTCGGCCGAAGATCCTTATGTCACAAGGAGTGCGCGAAAGACGTGAAGGCCCCCTTTCCTACCCTCAAGGTAGGAAAGGGGGCCTTCACGGACTTGGTCAGACGACCTGGACCTCGACCCCGGCGGCCTCGAAGGCACGCAGCACCTTCGGATCCGCGTCGACGTCCGTGACCAGGGCGTGCACCTGCGTCGTCGCGCAGATCCTGGCGAACGCGCGGCGGCCCAGCTTCGAGCCGTCCGCGACGGCGACGACGCGCTCGGCACGCTCCACCATCAGCCGGTTGATGCTCGCCTCGCCTTCATGGTGGGCGAAAGCGCCCGCCTCCGCGTCGAACGCGTCGACACCGAGGAACAGCAGGTCGATCGTCAGCTCGCTGAGCACCCGCGTCGCCAACGGACCGCTCAGCTCGAACGACTGCGGCCGCGCGACACCACCGGTGACGACGATCTTCACATGCGGCCGCACGGCGAGTTCGTGCGCGATGTTCAGCGCGTTGGTGACCACCGTCAGCCCCGGCGAATCCCGCAGGCTCGCGAGATCGGACCGCGTGGCCAGCGACCGCGCGACACCCGCCGTCGTCGTCCCGCCGTTGAGCCCGACCACCATGCCCTGCGCCACCAGCGCGGCCGCCGCGACACTGATCCGCTGCTTCTCCGGCACATGCCGCGCGGTCTTGTACCGCAACGGCAGGTCGTACGCGAGGTCGTTGGCCACCGCCCCGCCCCGGGTGCGGGTGAGCAGCTGCTGTTCCGCGAGGTGGTCGAGGTCGCGCCGGATCGTGGCCGCGGAGACGTTCAACTCCTCGGCCACGTCCTCGACGTCGATCTTCTCCCGCTGTCCCAACAGGTCCAGCAGGGTGCTCAGCCGTTCGTGCCGGGCCATCCGCGCCACTCCTAGCTTGCGGCGGCCTATCGCGCATCGCGTTGCGCTCTTGACCGCTGTTTCGAGCAGTATGCTGCATCGCGGTTGTCCGCCGCGAGCGGCACGCCGGTCCCCTGGCCCGGTCGGTCACTTCATTCGGAAGTCGTACCGTTCCGGCAGCGATTCATCGGAAATCGCCGCCCAGGTGTCCGAAAGGGACGTTTCCCCTTCGCGGATGTTCGCCACCTCGAACCCGGCGTCGTAGAGGGCCCTGGCCGCCGCGACGTCGCCTTGAGCCAGGTGGGTCCGGGCGGCCAGCAGCGCGATCCGGCCTTCCCGGGGAAGTCCGTCCAGCAGTCCGGCCGCTTCCTCCGCCAGCCCGGCGGAGAGCTGTGCCGCGATCGCCTCGACGAGCAGGGGACGCAGCGACGGCGCGAGGGCCACCGCGCTCCGGTACAGCCACGCCGCTTCGTGACCGGACGTGGCGACCGCGAGATTCCGCAGTGCCCAGGGGTTCTCTTCGGCGGCGACGGACTCGCGCCAGGCGCGGACCGCGTCCGACTGCCGTCCGGCCGCCCAGTGCGAGACACCGCGGTGGTACCAGGTCAGCCAGTTCTCCGGCGCGTACTCCATCAGGTCCGCCCAGTACCGGTTCACCAGCGTCGGCGGGGGCACGGTCAGCGGGTCCCCGGCGGGCGGGAGCCCGGCGAGCAGGGCGAGCCACGGTTCCTGGTCGGGCCCGAGCGCAGCGTCCGGGAACGGCGTTCCCGGCAGGCACATCGGTGCCCGCCGGTTCTCCAGCGCGCCCCAGCCGGAGCCGGTGGCCAGGAAGGATTCCGGGGTGACGTCGGCGATCTTCCGCCAGGCGTCGTGGTACTCGTCCAGGACCCCCGCGGACGGAAGACCCGCGGAGACGGCCTCGCGAGCCGCCGTCCAGTCGTCCCCGTGCGCGAGCGCAGGATCCGCGGCGACCGGACCGTAGGCCTCCAGCCAGTCCCAGCTCTCCCCCGACGGCAAGCGCAGATGCTCCAGCTGGGTCCGGGCCAGGCCCGCCTGGATCTCCAGATAGCCGTCCTGACCGGGCGCCAGCCAGTCCTGCCAGCGGCGGCCACCGGCGGATTCGCCCCACAGGAACAGTTTCCGCCCGCGCAGCCGGGCCGTGGACAGCTGCGCCAGCCCCGTTCCGTCGCCGTCGACGGCCGCGATCCAGGGTGCGCCCTCCACCTCGAAGAAGTAGTCCGCCGCCGCGTCGGCCCGGGCCGGGTAGGTCAGGTCCCCGGTCACGTCGACCAGGTCCAGCCGTCCCGAATAGCCGTAGTGCCAGGCCTCCGTCGCCGGCGCGACCACGCGGGTGTCCGCGTGCTGCGGCACGGCGATGTTCGACCACCAGTACACCGGGACGTCGTGCGGTTGCGGATTGCGCAGCCGCACCGCCACGAGCAGGTGGTCCGACCCGTCGGGCAGCCAGAAGTCGAGCTGGTACGGCAGATCGCGGGTGCGTTCCCACTCCCACAGCCGCAGCACCGGGGTGCCGTCGGGCCCCTCGATCTCGGCGGCGAACATCGGCTCGCAGGTCAGGGTGGTGTGACCGGTGCTGCCGAGGTTCCACTCGACGCCCCCGGCGAACCACGCGTCCCGCAACGCCAGGTTCGCGGGCTGGAACACCGGGTTGCGGTAGAGCAATTCGCGACCGGACGGCTTGTGGAAGAGCGAGTACAGCCGCCCGCCCAGCGACGGCAGCACAGTGGCGCGGAGCCGGTCGTTCTCCAGCACCAGCGCGAGAAGTTCCCGTTCGGGACGCTCGCGGGTGTAGCCGTCCTGGAGGTGGCACGGCAGCGTGGTGTCCAACCGGCCGTAGCCGACACCCTCGGCCAGTTCCGGCGGTAGCTCGTCCACATTGGACACCTTGGCCACCGCTTCGGGTTTCCGCAACGGCGGCAACGGGTTCTCCGGGCCCGGTTCGGCGGCGGGCAGGACCAGCCCGGTGCGGTACAGGCGGGTCATGCGTCCGGGAGCCGGTCGCCGGTGGCGGCGTCGAACAAGTGCACCGTGCCCGGTTTCGGGGTCAGTGAGATCGGCTCGCCGCGTTGCCAAGGCGCCATTCCCGGTGTCCGCACGGTCAGGACGCGGTCCCCGTCGCGGCAGTACAGGTACTGGTCGCTGCCGAGTTCCTCGACGACCTCGACGACGGCCTCGAAACCGCCGTCCCCGATCGTCCAGCCCTCCGGCCGCACGCCGACGACGATGCCGGGACCGGTCAGCGCCGAGCGCTGCGCCGGGGTGATCGGCAACCGGGTGCCACCCGCGACCGCGCCGTCGGTGTCCACAGTGGTCTCCAGCAGGTTCATCGCTGGCGAGCCGATGAACCCGGCGACGAACACGTTGACCGGGCGCGCGAACAGCCCGACCGGGGTGTCGCACTGCTGCAGGATCCCGTCCTTCAGCACCGCCACCCGGTCACCCATGGTCATCGCCTCGACCTGGTCGTGGGTGACGTAGAGCGTGGTGATGCCCAGCCGCCGCTGCAGGGACGCGATCTGGGTCCGGGTCTGCACCCGGAGTTTGGCGTCCAGATTGGACAGTGGTTCGTCCATCAGGAAGACGCTCGGTTCGCGTACGATCGCGCGGCCCATCGCGACGCGCTGCCGCTGCCCGCCGGAGAGCTTCGCGGGTTTGCGGTCCAGGTACTCGCTCAGGTCGAGCACGGCCGCGGCCTCGCGCACCTTGCGTTCGCGTTCGGCCTTGGGCATCTTGGCGAGCTTCAGGTGGAAGCCGATGTTCTCCCCCACCGTCATATGCGGGTAGAGCGCGTAGTTCTGGAACACCATCGCGATGTCCCGGTCCTTCGGCGGCAGTTCGGTGACGTCGCGCTCACCGATGTGGATGGAACCGTCGTCGACGCCTTCCAGCCCGGCGAGCATCCGCAGCGTGGTCGACTTCCCGCAGCCCGACGGGCCGACCAGGACGAGGAACTCGCCGTCGGCGACCGCCAGGTCGAGGCCGTCGACGGCCGGGCGCTCCACCCCGGCGTAGAAACGGGTGGTGTCGGAGAAGGTCACGGTGGCCATCAGGTCCTACTTTCCGGCGCCGAGGGTCAGGCCGGTGATGATCCGGCGGGCGAGCACGAGGTAGAGCACGAGCATCGGGAGCACGACGATCGCCACACCGGCGATCAGGCCGCCGTACTCCGACTGATAGCTGGCGGCCCCGTAGAAGGTGAACAGCGCGCGGGACAACGTGAAATGCGCCTGGTCCTTGAGGAACACGATCGCCAGCAGCGTCTCGTTCCACAGCCCGATGGCGTTCAGTGTCAGCGCCGTGATCATGCCGCCGCGGGTCAGCGGCAGCATGACCGAGAAGAACGTCCGCGTCGGCGACGCGCCGTCCAGCGCCGCCGCCTCCTCCAGTTCGTCCGGCAGCGACCGGAAGAACCCGGTCATCAGGAACACCGTGAACGGGATGGACAGGGCCACGTACAGCAGGAACAGGCCGTACTCGTTGTCGAGGTGGATCTTGCTCAGCACCACGAACAGCGGGATGATCACGGTCTGGAACGGCACGCCCATCCCGATCGCGACCGCGTTGGTCATCGGCCCGGAGCCGCGGACACCGAGCCGGGTCAGCGCGTAGGCGCAGGGCGCCGAGACGGCGACGGTCACGACCGTCGCCAGCCCGACCAGGATCACCGTGGTCAGGACGGCGTCGCCGAATCCGGCGTTGTTCCAGGCGTAGATGAAGTTCCGGAACGGTTTGCCGACGGTGAACCACTGGTACGGCAAGGCGAACGGCTTGGTGAAGATCTCCACCGGTGTCTTGAACGAGGCCGTGAGCAGCCAGTACAGCACCAGGACGTTGCCGGCGGTGAACAGCCACACGATCGTGGAACCCACGACCCGCAACGGGCTCAGCCGTCGCGAACCGGGTGCCGGACGCGGTTTGCGCGGTGGCTTGCGCACCGGTTTCGCCGGGGTCCGCGCGGGCGCCTCGACGTCGGTGACGGACATGGGGTCTCCCTCAGAACTGGATCGCGTCACGGCGCATCAGGCGGCGGAGCAGGACGACGAGCACGGACACCAGCGCGATCATCGCCACCGCGCAGGCACAGGCGGCACCGAAGTCCGGGGTGCCGTTCGAGCCGAAGGTCCGGTCGAACACGTAGATCCCCAGTGTCCACGCCTCGTTGGGCGGGGCATAGGTGCCCGGACCGGCCAGCACGAACACGAGCTCGAAGATCTTGAGCGCGTTGATGGTCCACAGGACACCGGCGACGCCGACGACGTCCCAGGTCATCGGCAGCGTGATGTTGCGGAACTTCTGCCACGGCGACGCGCCACCCAGTTCGGCGTCCTCGTAGAGGTACGGCGGGATGCGGTCGACCGCGGCCATCAGGATGGTGATGTAGAAGCCCGAACTGGCCCAGATCAGCGAAGCCGTCACCACACCGGTCACATTGGCCGGTGCGAGGAACTTCGCCGCGTCCGCGCCGAGGCTCTCCATCACGTAGTTCGCCAGGCCCTGTTTGCCGGGCTGGTACTTGAACACGAAGCCGAGGAACATGCCGAGCGCCACCGGGGCCACGATGTTCGGGAAGAACAGGATGGCGCGGACGGTCTTCCCGCCCTTCATGTCCCGCAGCACCATGGTGAACAGGAACGCCAGTGCGAACGTGCCGATGCCGCCGAGGAAGACGTAGATCAGCGTGTTGCCGAAGGCGTACTGGAACGAGTCGCTCGCCACCATCTGCGTGTAGTTGGTGACACCGTTGGGTTGCGGCGTGTCCCCCGCCCCCGCCCAGCTGGTGAAGCTCAGCACCACGGTCGCGATCGTCGGCAGCACCAGGAAGGCCAGGTACAGCGCCAGCGCAGGCGCGGCGAACGGCCAGAACAGCCGTTTCTTGCGGCGGAGGTGCGCCCCGGCCTTCACCGCCTTCGCCGACGGTGCCGTCGGCGTCGTGACCGTGGCCATCAGCCCTGGTTCTTCCAGAACTCGGCGCCCTTGGTGGCGAGCCGGTCCACGAACTGCTCCGGGGTGATCTGCCCCTTCAGCAGCGCGATGTCGGCGGGGTCGAAGACATCGGTCTGCCATTTGCCGCCGGCGATGCCGTCGATCCCGTCGTACTGCAGGACGTGTTCCTTCTTCGGGTCGTCCATCGCGGCCTTGACCTGCTTGAGGTCGTCCGGCACGGCGAGGTCGGCACGCGGCACCAGGTTGTCGGCCACCGCGGGGATCCCGGAAAGGAGGTCCTTGGTGAGGAAGTAGGCGATGAACGCCTTGGCCGCCTCGGCGTGCTTGGCCTTCTTGGTCACCGAGAAACCGATCGACATCTGCTCGACGGTGTCGTGCTCGGCGCCCTCGGGCATCGGGAACTGGAAAGAACTGTAGTTGATCTTCGTCCCGGCGCCCTGCTTGTCCAGGTACTCGCGGGTCTCGCTCGGCGCCCAGCTGCCGACGTAGAGGAAGCGGGAGTCGCCGTCGGCCCAGCGCTGCTGCACCTGCGGGAACTTCGCCGCGTCCCAGCCGTCGATGAGGTACTGGGGCAGCTTCGCGGTTTCGGCGGCGGCCTTGAGGAAACCGGGTTCGGTCTTCCACGCCTGGCCCGTCTTGTCCGTCGCCGCCTTGTACAGCCCGCCCGCGCCGACGTACCGCTCGGCGAGCTGGGTGTAGAAGTACATGTTGTAGAACGGGATGTCGCCGTCGAGGCTGATCGCGGCCTTGCCGTCGGCCTTCGCCTTGTCGAACAGTCCGATCAGCTCGTCCATCGTCTTCGGCTGCCGGATGTCACCGGCGGTGTCCTTGTTGAACCACCACGCGCTCGACTGGATCGTGTACGGGACCATGAAGTTGTGGCCCTCGCGGTCCTTGTTCTGCGGGAAGTCGTACGAGCTGGGCGAAAGCACGTCCTTGACGGTCTTGTCGCCTTCGCCGACCTTCATGGCGAAGACGTCGTCGACGCTCTGCGTGCCACCCGGCGTCATGATCGCCGCGCCGACCTTGCTGACGTCCTGGTCGAACAGATCCGGCACGGCGTCGGTGTTCAACGCGGGCACCAGGTTCTGGGTGTAGGCCTTGCGGCCCAGCCACTGCACGTCGACCTTGACGCCGGTTTTCTCCGTGAAGCATTTGAAGGCCTTCTGCAGGACCTTGCCCTGCGGCTCGTCGGCCGTCCACATGGACCAGTACGTGAACTCCTTGTCCGCGGCGGGTTTCACCGCCGCCTCCGGACAGGGCGCGTCGAGGAACTGATCGACACCGGGGAGCGCGTTCTCGCCGGTTCCCCCGGCCGTGTCCCCGCCGCCGCATCCCGCCAGCAGGAGCGCCGCGCCTGCCGTCAATGCCGTGAGCTTGCCTACCCGCATCCGCCACCACCTGGATCGAAGATCACACAAGTTCTGCTTGTTCTTGCGCAGTTTTGTGAGGTTTCACGCACATGTCAACAGTCAATCGCGCAAAGTCTGCTCAATCGTCACCTTTCCGGTTCGGTACGATCAAGCTTGAGCACTCCGAGCAGCCGTCGCACCTCGACGGCGACCGCCGCGCGGCCGGCACCGAGGTATTTCCGCGGGTCGACGCGGTCCGGATGCGCGCGCCAGTCGTCCGCCGCGGCCGCGGTGAACACCTTGTTGAGCTGGGTGGCGATATTGATCTTCGTCATCCCGGCCCGTACCGCCGAAGCCAGCCCGTCGTCGGGCACCCCCGACGAACCGTGCAGCACCAGCGGCACCGGCACCCGGTCCCGTAACCGCGTGATCAGCTCGAAGTCCAGCGCGGCGTCGCGGGTGAGCATGGCGTGCGAACTGCCCACCGCCACCGCGAGCGCGTCGATGCCGGTGGCCGCGGCGAACTCCGCCGCCTCGCCCGGATCGGTGCGCGCGCCGGGTGCGTGGACGCCGTCCTTGCCGCCGACCTCGCCGAGTTCGGCCTCCACCCACACCCCGTGGTCGTGGCAGTACTCGACCACCTCCCTGGTCGCGCGCACGTTGTCCGCGTAGTCCATTTTGGACGCGTCGAACATGACCGAGCCGAAGCCGAGCGCGACCGCTTCACGGACCAGGTCCGGTGATTCGGCATGGTCGAGATGCACGGCCACCGGGGTGACGGCGTCCCGCGCCGCGGCGAGCGCCGCGGCGCCGACGGGCGCCAGGGAGCCGTGATACTTCACGGCGTTCTGGCTCAACTGCACGATCACCGGCGCCTGCGCGGCAGCGGCGCCGTCGACGATCGCGGTGAGGTGTTCGAGCTGGATCGCGTTGAACGCGCCGCAGCCGTGCCGGGCCGCCGCGGCGGCTCCGACGATCTCCCCGGTTCCTGCCAGAGGCATGACGGTTCTCCTAGTCCGGGCGGGCGCGCACGGCGACCAGCCCCTGTTCCCGGTGGTAGTGCGCGAGGTCGATGTCCCCGGCGAGCGGGCCGAGCACGGCCGCGCCCGACAACGCGACGGCCCGGCGCAGGATGTCCGGCCACGGTTCGCCGAGGCTCAGTCCCAGCGCGAGCGCCGCGACGACGGCGTCGCCCGCGCCCGTGGTGTTGCCCCGCAGCACGGTGGACGGTTCGGTATGCCAGGTTCCGGCCCCGGTGACCGCCAGCAGTCCCTCGGGACCCAGCGAGACGACGACCGCGCCCGCTCCGGCCTCGCGCAGTTCGGTCGCCGCGGCGACCGGGTCGCTCAAGCCGGTGACCTCGCGCAGTTCTTCGGCGTTCGGTTTGACGACGGCCGGTTTCCCGGCCAATCCGGCGAGCAGCGCCTCGCCCGAAGTGTCCAAGATGGATGGTGTGCCGCCGAGCAGCTCCGTGTAGCCCCCGGCTCCCGGCGGCAGGCTGCCCGAGCAGACGAGCACGTCCGCCTTCCGGGCCAGGACGGCGGCCGCAAACGCTTGCCACTCCTCTTCGGCGAGCCGTGGTCCCGGCTCGTTGAGCAGCGTGACCGATCCGTCGTCCGCCAGCAGCGTGGTGGTGCGCCGGGTTTCCCCGCCGATGGTGACGACGTCGGCGGGGATCTCCGCCGCGGCGAGGTCGGCTTCGACTGCCGCCCCGGTCGCGCCGCCCGCCGTCAGGATCGCGTGGACATCGGCACCGAGCGTGTGCAGCACGCGGGCGACGTTGACGCCCTTGCCGCCCGCCCGGTGCCGCACGTCCCTCGCCCGGTGCACGTCACCCGGCCGCAGACCGTCCACTGTGTACGTGACGTCGAGTGCGGTGTTCGGCGTGACGGTGACGATCACGGCTGCCTCAGGTCAGGACGACGGAACGGGTGAGGCTGCGGGGGTTGTCCGGGTCGAGGCCCTTGCGGGCGGCGATCGCCCCGGCGACCCGCTGGGCGCGGACCAGGTCCGCGAGCGGGTCCAGGCCGCTTTCGACGAACAGGCCGCCCGCCCGGGCGACGTCGTCGGCCAGTCCTTCCGGCGCCTGCCCGAACATCCAGGTCACGCGGCCGGGCTCGCTGATGCTGATCGGGCCGTGCCGGTAGTCCCACGCCGGGTACGACTCCGTCCAGAGCAGGCACGCCTCACGGAACTTGAGCGCGGCCTCGTTCGCGATCCCGACCGACCAGCCGGTGCCGAGGAAGCTGAACTGCGCCGCGCCGATCAGTTCGTCGGGCAGCGGTTCCGCGAGCACGCGTTCGGCCTGGTCGGCGACCGCGGTCAGGTCCTCGCCGAGGTGCGCGCGCAACATCGCCAGCGCCGTCGTCGCGAACCGCGTCTGCACGACCGAACGTTCGTCCACGACGGACAGGTCGACGATGGTGTCCGCGGCGGCCTCGATCTCGCCGGGCACCCCGGTGATCGCGATGGTCGGCGTCTTCCCGCGCAGTTTCGCCAGGAGGGCGTGGACCTCGGTCGTCGTGCCCGACCTGGTCAGCGCCACGACGTGGTCGTAGTCGCGGGCGGCCGGGAACTCCGACGCGGCGAACGCGTCGGTTTCGCCGAGCCCGGCACTTTCGCGAAGGACGGCATACGCCTGGCCGATGAACCACGACGTGCCGCAGCCGACGATCGCGACCCGCGCGCCCGGGGGCGGCAGCAGATCACTGTTCGCCGAGGCCAGCGCCGCCGCGTCCCGCCAGCAGCCGGGCTGGCTCGCGATCTCCGCCGCCATGAAGGTCCCGCTCATGAACTCCCCATCCGTGCCAGTTGTGCGCAATAGCCGTCACGTTAGGTGCAGTTTTGTGCAGCGTCAATGCTTTATTAGCGCACTTTCACGCAATTGTTCCGCTTAGATATGCAGGAAGCGCTGGTCACCCGCGCTGGAAGGATGCGGATCGTCGACGGCACCGAGCTCCTCGCCGACGTCTTCCGCGGGTGACCGGCGTCACGCTCCCAGCTGTCACACTCTCTCCGGCCCAGCCGTCATGTGTGCAGGACCGACGGAGAGGAAAGATCATGGAAGCCCGCATCAACCTGTTCGAGAACGAGGTCGTCGGCAAGTTCGTCAAGCGTCTCGGCGCCGCGAGCCGCCCGATCGAGGAGTCCTCGCTGCCGCACTCGACGCAGGAACTGGTGAAGCTGCGCGCCAGCCAGATCAACGGCTGCGGCTACTGCACCGACATGCACAGCAAGGACGCCGCCCACGCCGGTGAGACCTCGGTGCGGCTCAACCTGGTCGCGGCGTGGCGCGAGGCGACCGTGTTCACCGAGGAGGAGCGCGCGGCGCTGGCGCTGACCGAAGAGGGCACCCGGCTTTCCGACGCCCACCACGGTATCGGCGACGAGACCTGGGCGCAGGTGCGCAAGCACTACGACGACGAGCAGATCGGCGCCCTGATCGCCCTGATCGCGACGATCAACGCGTACAACCGGCTCAACGTCATCGCCCGGACACCGGCGGGCGACTATCGGCCCGGCCAGTGGAGCTGACGCTCATCGACAAGAGGATTGCCTTGGCGGACAAGGGTTGCCGGGTCTCGGGGTGGTAAACCTCCGGGGACTACGATCCGGAGGTTCACCCCGTGGAACTCGATGTCCGCTTCTTCCCCGTGACCGGGACCCATGCGCTCAGCACCGACCTCGTCGGGCTCCGCGCGAATTTCCACTACGGTTCCGGGAACGTGCTCGAGCAACACTACGCGGACAAGACGACGATGATCTGGACGGGCGTGTCCGGCGACTTCACCGGTGTCCGCCAGAAGGAAAAGACCCTGCGCGTGTTCGCCGTCGGCCCGGCGCAGTACTTCGTGACCTGGTACGAGATGGGGACCGTCGCGACGGCCGCGCACGGCGAGGTCTTCGGCGGCGGGTTCCCGATCGCGGTGATGGCGGACTTCGGTCGGCTGGTGGCGACGGCGGCCTACACGAACCCGCGCGAGGACGGCGGGCAGTACTTCCTCGTGGACCAGGCGACCATCGAGATCCTGGACCGGCCGCACGGATGGCCTTCCTTTCCGGAGCCGCGTGGGGTCTGAGGCCGGGGATGCCCCACCGGCGTCGCAATTGCCTCGGAGGTGACCGGGACTGTCGTGCGGGACTGTGTGGACAGCGGCTCTTCGGCCCGGTGAGACGGCACCGGAGACCCAGCACTGCCGAACAACCGCCGAGCGCGCAAAGGCAAAGCCCGCGGCGACCGCCGCTTCCATACTGGCCGTCCAGCGGACAAGAGGGAGCGCGAATGAGCCAGGACGACACGTCACTCGCCAGGGACGTCCTCGGCGTACCCGGCATCGTCTTCCTCGTCCTCGCGGCGGTCGCGCCGCTGACCGGCATGGTCGTGATCGCCGCGATCGGCATCGCGGTCGGGAACGGCGGCGGGATGGTCGCGGCCTTCCTGCTGGCCATGGTGGTGCTGCTGCTGTTCGCGGTCGGCTACGCGCAGATGTCGAAAGTGCTCACCAGCGCGGGTGGTTTCTACGCCTTCGTGGTCAAGGGGCTGGGCCGGGCGCCGGGGCTGGTCGCCGGGTTCGTCGCGATGCTCGGCTACAACTGCTTCGTCGCGGGGGCGATCGGCACGAGCGGGTTCTTCACCTCCAGCGCGATCGACACCGTTTTCGGGCTGGACCTCGACTGGATCTTCTGGAGCGCGCTTTCGGTCGTGCTGGTGCTGGTGCTGAGCCGCCGCGGGATCGCCGTCAGCGCGAAGGTGCTGGGAGTGTCACTGGTCCTCGAGGTGTCGATCCTGCTGGTCATGGACTTCAGCGTGCTGTTCCGGCACGGGTTCTCTTTCGCCGCGTTCAGCCCGCCGGTCCTGTTCCAGGGCGCCGGCGGACTGGCGTTGTTGTTCGCCGCCAACGCTTTCATTGGGTTCGAGGCGACGGCGTTGTTCGGCGAGGAGGCCAAGGACCCCAAGCGGACCATTCCCCGTGCCACCTACATCGCCATCGGGTTCATCGGCGTGTTCGCCGCGTTCACCACCTGGGCCGTGGTCAGCGCGATCGGTGCCGAGCAGGCGCAGGACGTCGCCGCCGCGCACCTGTCGACCGGCGACCTGGTGCAGTCGGTCGCCCAGGAGTATCTCGGCGACACCCTGACCAAGGTGATGCTGCTGCTCCTGGTGGTCAGCCTGTTCGCGGCGTTGCTGGCGCTGCACAATTCGGCCACCCGGTACCTGTACGCGCTGGGCCGGGTCGGCGTGCTGCCGCGGCTGCTGGGCAGGACCAATCCGCGCAACGGCGCGCCCCGGCACGCCTCGATCGTCCAGCTGGCCTTCGGTTCGGTGGTGGCGCTGGGATTCTGGCTCGCCGGGCTCGACCCGGTCGCCGACCTCACCGCGAGCATGACCGGGTTCGGCACCCTGGGAATCCTTACCCTGCAACTGTTCGCGGCGGTGGCGATCCTGGTCCACTTCCGCCGGACCCGCGACAGCCGGATCGTGCGGACGCTGCTCGCTCCCGGACTGGGCGCGATCGGCCTCGGGCTCATCGTGACGCTGGCGATCCTCAACTTCCCGACACTCGCCGGTTCGAGCAACGGCGTCGTCCCGCTGCTGCCGTGGCTGCTGCTGGTCGTCGCGCTGGCCGGGTTCGCGGTCGCCGTCTGGCTGCGCCGCTTCCGGCCGTCGGTCTACGACGCGCTGGAGTCCGACCTGGAGCGCGACCCGTCAGACGTTGTTGGTCAGTGACAGGTTGAACGAGTAGCGCGAGGCGCGGTAGACGTGCCAGCCGTACTCGACGACCCGGCCGGTCTCGTCGTAGGTGGTGCGGTGCATGGTGAGCAGCGCCGCCCCCGGCTTCTCGTCCAGGAGTTCGGCGTCCTCCTCGTTCGCGAGGCGGGCGCCGACGTTCTGGTGGGCGGCGTGCAGCCGGACACCCGCCGACCGCAGCAACTGGTAGAGCCCCTTGTCCCGCAGTGCGTCGTCGTCCGGGTCGACGATGCCGTCGGGCAGGTAGTTGTTCATGATCGCCAGCGGTTCGCCGCCGGTCGAGCGCACCCGCTTCAGCCGGCGGACCCGGGTCAGCCCCGGCGTCTCCAGCCGCTCGACGGCGTCCTCGCCCGCCGGGTCCACCCTGTTGACGAGCACGATCGTCTCCGGCTTGTCCCCTAGTTCGTCGAGGTCGTCGAAGAGACTGCTCAGCCGGAGCGGGCGGGCGACCTTGGTGCGGACGACCTGGGTGCCGACGCCGCGTTTGCGCACGAGCAGCCCCTCGTTGACCAGGGACTGGATCGCCTGGCGGAGGGTCGGCCGCGACAGGTGCAGCCGCGCGGCCAGGTCGATCTCGTTGTCCAGGCGCGCGCCCGTCGGCAGCCTGCCGTCGTCGATCGCGGCGCGGAGCTGCCGCGCGACCTGGGAGTACAGCGGCTCCGGGCTGGTCGAGTCCACCACGATCTCGCCGGGCACCCAGATCGGGGAAGTCATGCGCGGAGCCTACCGTGATGACGGCCATGACCTTATGTCCATATGTCTTGACAAAGTCTTCGGTGCTTTGCGAAGGTCCTGGTGGCAGGCGAGCCGGGAGGAACACGGGGTGTCCGACACAGTACGGCGGGTCGTCGACCGACGCGTGCACGAGCCGGAAGCGATAACGGAGGCCGCTGCCGCCCGGCTCCGGGCGAAGTCGCCGTTCAACGACCAGGGTCGCGTGATGATCATCGCCGCGGACCATCCGGCTCGGGGCGCGAACGGTGTCGGCGCCGACCCGCAGGCGATGGCCGATCGCGGCGGACTGCTGGACCGGCTCTGCCTGGCACTGGCCCGTCCCGGTGTCACCGGCGTGCTCGCGACGCCGGACATCGTCGACGACCTGCTGCTCCTCGGCGCACTCGAGGGCAAGACCGTCATCGGCTCCATGAACCGCACCGGTCTCGCCGGATCGAGTTTCGAGATCGACGACCGGTTCGCCTGCTACGACGCCGAAACGATCGAGCGGATGCGTTTCGACGGCGGCAAGACCCTCACCCGGATCTGCCTGACCGACCCGGCTACGCCTGCCGCGCTGGAAAACACCGCGAGGGCGGTCAACGACCTGGCCGACCGCAAGCTGATCGCGATGGTCGAGCCGTTCCTGTCCGACTGGGTCGGCGGGCGTCTGCGCAACGACCTCTCCCCCGACGCCGTGATCCGCTCGATCACCATCGCCGCCGGTCTCGGCCGTTCGTCCGCCTATACCTGGCTGAAACTCCCCGTGGTGAAGGAGATGGAACGGGTGCTGGCGGCCTCGACGCTGCCCGCCGTCCTGCTGGGCGGCGAGGTCAAGGATCCGGACGCCGCGTTCGCCGCCTGGCGGCGGGCGCTCGCGCTCCCGACGGTGCAGGGCCTCGTGGTCGGCCGGTCGCTGCTCTACCCGCACGACGGCGACGTCGCCAAAGCCGTCGACACGGCCGTCGGACTGCTGTGAACACCGTGAAGACAACTCCCGCGTTTAGTCCTCTGGTTGCGGAGGGATCGCAATTAGAGGACTAAACGCGGGGAGGGGTCAGCGCACCTGCTGTCGGCGTTTCCCGACGTAACGCCACCCCACCAGCAGGACGACGGCGAGTACGGGGATGGAGTAGAACGCGATCTTTTCGGCGCCGTCGGAGAAGCCCATCAGGACGACGACGAGCGCGAGGAAACCGAGTGTCGCCCAGCCGCTGTAGGGCGCCCACGGCATCCGATAGGACGGCCGCTCCAGTTCGCCGCGCAGCGCGGCCTGGCGCAGCCGCATCTGGCAGAAGATCAGCGTCGCCCAGGTGGTGATCACACCGAGCGAGGCGATCGCGATCGCGATGTCGAACGCGTCCTTGGGCACCAGGTAGTTGAGCACCACGCCCAGCACGTAGGCACCGGACGTGAACAGGATGCCGCCGTAGGGCACGTGACGGCCGCTCATCTTGCCGACGAACTTCGGCGCCTCGCCCTTTTCGGCGAGCGCGCGCAGGATGCGGCCGGTGGAGTAGAGCCCGGAGTTGCAGCTCGACAACGCGGCGGTGAGCACGACGGCGTTCATCACGTCCCCGATACCCGGGATCCCGAGACGGCTGAACACGGTGACGAACGGGCTCTCGCCACCGTTGTAGAACGGCCAGGGCAGGAGCATCGCCAGCAGCAGGACGGAACCGACGTAGAACACGCCGATCCGCCAGACCACGCTGTTGATCGCCTTGGGGAGGACCTTGCGGGCGTCCTTGGTCTCGCCGGCCGCGATGCCGACGACCTCGATCGCGGAGTAGGCGAAGATGACGGCCTGCAGGGTCATCAGCGCGATGCCGATCCCGGCCGGGAAGAATCCGTTGTGGGCGGTCAGGTTGTGCACGCCCGCCTGGGTGCCGCCGATGTCGGCGCCGGTGAGGACCAGCCCGGTCGCGGTGACCAGGAAGACCACGATGGCCAGCACCTTGACCACCGAGAACCAGAATTCCAGCTCGCCGAACAGCTTCACCGACAGCAGGTTCACCAGGATCAGCACGCTGAGCGCGACCAGCGCGGTGATCCACTGTGGTACGTCGGGCAGCCATTTGTGCACGTAGATCGCCACCGCGGTGATCTCCGCGATACCGGTCATCGCCCAGTTCACCCAGTACATCCAGCCCGACACGAAACCGGCCCACGGCCCGATGAAGGTGCGGGCGTAGGTGACGAAACTGCCGGAAGTCGGCTCGTGCAGCACGAGTTCGCCGAGTGCGCGCATCACGAAGTACGCCGCGATACCGCACAGCGCGTAGGACAGCACGAGTGACGGCCCGACCTGCTGGAGCTTGCCGCCGGCACCGAGGAACAGCCCGACGCCGATCGCACCGCCGATGGCGATCATCTGCACTTGGCGGTTGCCCAGTGCTTTTGAGTAGCTTTCACCTTTGTCGGTGAGCAGCGAGGAATCCATGGTTGCCAGACGCTAGAGCGTGTGCGGCAGGTCACCAACAAGGCTAAGGAAGACTTAAGGTGTGCGGGACGTCACTCCGGGGGTTTCACCGGTATTTCCCGATTCGATTTGACAAATTCACCCGCGAACCCCGATCTTCGCGCGCGAAGATCGGCCTCCTACGCTACGGCCGTGGACCTCGCAGCGCTGCTGGACCGGATCGCCGACGACGTCGCGCCGGAGATCGGCCGCGGCTTCGTCGCGGACTACATCCCCGCGCTCGCCCGGGTCGAGCCGGGACAGTTCGGCATGGCGGTGGCCGAAGTGGACGGTGCGGTACACGGCGTCGGCGACTGGGAAAGGCCGTTCTCCATCCAGAGCATGTCCAAGGTCTTCACCCTGGCGCTCGCGCTCTCGCACGGCGACGGCGTCTGGGCCCGGGTGGGCCGCGAACCGTCCGGCAACCCGTTCAATTCACTGGTGCAGCTGGAAAACGAGGACGGGATCCCCCGCAATCCGTTCATCAACGCGGGTGCGCTGGTGGTGACCGACGAACTGGCGCACCACGGTGACGCGGCGGGCACACTGCTCAGGTTCCTCCGCGAGGAGAGCGGCCGCGCGGACATCGGCATCGACGCCGAGGTCGCCGCCTCCGAGGCCGACCACGCCGACCGCAACCGCGCGCTCGCGTATTTCATGGCGTCCTACCAGAACATGCTCCATCCGGTGCCCGCCGTCCTCGACCAGTACGTGCGTCAATGCTCGATCGCGATGAGTTGCGCCGACGTCGCGCGCTCGGCGGTGTTCCTCGCCCGCCACGGCGTCCGCAACGACGGCACCCGGCTGCTCGGGCTCAGCGCGGCCAAACGCGTCAACGCGGTGATGCTGACCTGCGGAACCTACGACGCGGCGGGCGAATTCGCCTACCGCGTCGGGCTTCCCGGCAAGAGCGGGGTCGGCGGCGGGATCGTCGCGATCGTGCCGGGCCGGTGCGCGGTCTGCGTATGGAGCCCTGGACTGGACGCGCGCGGCAACTCCGTCGCGGGTGTCGCGGCGCTGGACCGGTTCACCACGCTGACCGGTTGGTCGATCTTCTAGCCGATCCGGTTTCGGATCCCGGTGGGCGGGGAAGCCGCCACCGTGCAGACGTTCCTCCCGTTCGCCGACTTCCGGTCCTCCGCCCTCGCGCTCGACCAGCGGAGGCTCGGCAAGCAACGCGTCGAGACCATTCAGGTGCTGCGGGCGCTGACAGTGCCGGGCTACGGCTGGCGCCACCATCCGGCCGCCGCGATGTGGGCGGGCTACGAGGAGGCGCTCGTCCGGTACGGATTCGACATCTGCGAGGTCTGGTGCGAGACCGGCAGACAGGACACCTGTCACGAAACCTTGCGGGTCGACCTGCGCCAAGCCACCGGGCTGGACCGGATCCGCACTCGAGCGGAACTGGCGGACGGGCGGGACCTGCCGCCCTGGCTCGGCGACACCGACTTCCACCGAAGCCACCGATCGGCTCTGGTCCGCAAGGATCCGGAGCACTACCGCCCACAGTTCCCGGACGTCCCCGACGACCTGCCGTATGTGTGGCCGGCGTCGGACCGTCCACGACGGACATCCACCGAGAAGGAGCCGAGATGACCAAGAGTTTCCGCAAAGGCGACAAGGTCCGCTGGAACAGCCACGGCGGGCACGCCGAGGGCGAGGTCCTGAAGAAGATCACGTCCGACACCGAAGCGGGCGGCCGCACGGTGCGGGCTTCGGAGGACGAACCGCAGTACCTCGTCCGCAGCGACAAGAGCGGCGGCGAAGCGGTCCACAAACCCGACGCGCTGGAGAAGATGTGAGCGACGAAAAGGACACCCGGGCGGACTTCGGCGAGGCGGTCAACATGACCGCGGGAGAACTCGAGGACTGGCTCAAAACCCACGAATCCCGCCACGCCGGTCAGCACGACGGCGGTGGCGAGTCGGTCGGGCACGAGTCGGGACGCCGGATCGTCGAGATTCTCCGCACGAAGAAGGATGATCTGTCCGAGAAGGACGAGAAGCACATGCGCAAGGTCGTGGGTTATGTCCATCGACACCTCGCGCAACGCCCTTCCGGTGACGTGACTGACACGACCTGGCGCCATTCGCTGATGAACTGGGGTCACGACCCCGTCAAGTAGCTCAGGTGCTGGGCTTGCCCATCTCGTGTCCCGGCCGTCCCTCGGTACGCCGACGCCTCTTGAGCCGCTCTTCGTGCAGATGCCGCCGTCCACCGGTCAGGTCACCGGCGACGTCCCGCGTCATCTCGCGGAAGGCCGCGTAGTAGCCGTCGTCGTACTCCTCGATCAGCTGGAAGGTCCACCGCTCCGGCAGCACGTTGAGCCCGATCAGCTCGGTCCGGATCCGCTCGGCCCATTCGGGGTGCCCGGCCTCCCGGAGCGCCTCGGCGGCCTCGTCGAGGGCGAAGTCGGCGCTTCCCGTCAGGTGATGGAAGGCGTACAGATGCCCTCGCGCCTGCTCGATCGTCTCGAGTGCGGCGACCAGCTTCCCGACGGCGTCGACGGTCGTGTCGTCGGGTCCTGAAGGTGTTTCCGGCATGCCCGTTGATTCCCCGGATCAGGCGGTTTCACACCCCCTCAACGGTGGCTTTCGACGGCGATCCGGGCGAACGAGCGGATCAGCGGGCTCTCCTGACCGGTCACCCACGCGACGACGAGCGGGCTCGGCGGCATGTCGGACAGCGGCACCCAGGTGAGCCCTTCGGGCAGGGCGTGGCCGAGCGGCGCGATTCCGGCCGAGCCGTTCCACAGGACGGCTTGAAGGCATTCGCTGACCGTCCGCACCACCGGCCCGGCCGGCCGCTCCCCGACGGGCGCCACCCCGTTCCAGTACTCGCGCCACAGCGGTTCGGTCCCGTCCGGCAACTGGAACCAGGGCCGGTCGGCGACGTCGGCCAGCCGGAGCGACTCACGGCAAGCGAGCGGATCCCCGGTGCGCAGGACCAGCCCGACCGGGTCGGAGCGCAGGACGCGGACGCTGATGCCGGTCTCGTCGAACGGCGACCGGGTCAGCGCGACGTCGGCCAGCCCGGCGCGCAAACCGGTGGTGGGGTCGGCGAAATCCGCCTCACGGAACCGGATCGAGACCTCGGGATGACGCCGCCGGAACGCTTCGGCCAGCCGGGTGCCCGCCTCCCCCGCTCCGTCGGCGAGGGTGCCGACCGTGAGCGTCGCGGGGCCTGCCACGGCCGCCACCCGAGCGCGGGCCCGCTCGGCCTGGTCCAGCAGGGTACGGGCCTCGGCGTACAGGGCGGTCCCGGCCGCGGTGGGCTCGACGCCGGCGGCCGAGCGAAGCAGCAGCACGACCCCCAGCTCGCTTTCCAGCCGCTGGATGGCCCGGCTCAGCGGTGGCTGCGTCATGTGCAACCGCGCGGCTGCCCTGCCGAAGTGCCTCTCCTCGGCGACGGCCACGAAGTAGCGCAGCAGACGGAGTTCCATCACCGGCGATGATACCCAGCCGGTATCGGCATACCGGAATCGGACTTGGACGGCGGGCGAGTACCGGCGGGACAGTGTGACCATGCCTTTCGAACCACTCACCCACGAGCCCTCCGTCGCCCCAGGCGAGGCCCGTGAAATCGCCCGCGACCTCGTGGTGCTCCCGAACCTCGGGATCGACCTCGTCCCCAACATCGGCGTCATCGGCGGCTCGCACTCGGTGCTCGTCGTCGACACCGGTTTGGGTCCGCGCAACGCCGCGAAGGTGCTCGCCTTCGCAGCCGAGCACGCCCGCGGCCGCAGGCTGTACCTGACCACGACGCACTTCCACCCCGAGCACGCGTTCGGCGCCCAGGTCTTCGCGGACGAGGCGACCTACCTCGTCAACAGTGCGCAGGCCGCGGACCTGGTCCACAAAGGACCGGGCTACCTCGAAATGTTCCGCGGCCTCGGTGCACCGGTCGCCCGCGACCTCGATGGTGTCGAACTGGTCGCTCCGGACGTGGTCTACGACGACAGGTACGACCTCGATCTCGGCGGGCGGGTCGTCCGGCTGGAAGCCACCGGGCGCGCCCACAGCAAGGGCGACCAGGTGGTGACCGTCCCCGACGCGGGGGTGCTGTTCACCGGAGATCTGGTGGAGACGGGTCAGTTCTCGATCTTCCCGTGGTTCCCGCCGTACGACACCGACGTCTCGGGACTCCGGTGGATCGAAGTGCTGCGACGGCTGGCCGCCGCCGGGCCGGACCTCGTCGTCCCCGGCCACGGCGACGTCTCCGGACGCCGGATCCTGACCGACGTCCGCGAGTACCTCGAACTGCTACGCGACGAGACCTGGACACGGCGTGACTCGACTCTTCCCGAAGAGACGATCGCCGCGGAGGTCGAAGCGCTGATGATCGAACGTCACCCGGACTGGGAAGGCCGGGACTGGATCATGAAGGGCGTCGGCTGCTTCTGCACCGAACACCCGGAGCACTCAGGACATCATGCAGCAAGCGCCGGTGAAGCAGCCGAAGGCCCCTCCGCTTGACAGGTTCTTCCGGTTGTCGAAGTGGTCGATCACCACGTCGATCTCGGCCTGTCCCGCCGAGGCGACGTCGATCCCGGAGTCGGCGAACAGCGAACGGATTTCGTCGGAAAGTGCGGTCTTCATGGGGAATCTCCCTCTGAACCTGCGGTGGTGGGTACCGAAATCGTGCAGGTTCGGACCCGGCGGCCGACAGTGCGAAGCACCACGGACGTCGTGTGGCTTTCGTCTGCTCCACTCGCTTCACTCGCGTCGCGCAAGTGGAGCACCCGGCCGTGAACGGTTACCTGAAGATGGCGATGGGGTGAACGCCGAGTTCGCCGGTGTCGGGGTCCCAGTCCTCGACTTTGCCCAGGCACCGCGCCCGGAACGACCCGGACGGCACGGAGTCCCGCAGATCACCGGTCACACAGGTGAAGCGGATCCTCTTGCTCCCGTCCGGGTCGTCCGGTTTTCCGTACGGCGCACCGAAAACCGTCTCCTCGTCGCTCTGCGCCCGTTTCCGGAACAGGCCTTTGACCGAGACGAACGCCTCGACCCCGCGCAGCCTGGTCTTGAGCTGCCGGGTGCCCTCCGGACCGTCGGACCAGCCGAGTTCCTTGACCAGCGCCCGATTGTGGCTCACCTGTTCCTTCTCCAGGTCGACGTAGATGATGTCGTGGTGCTTTTCCAGCACCTTCGTCACGATGCCGATCACCGTGATCGGTTCGGCCTTGCGGATATAGCGGCGGAACTCCTCGTCGGTGTCGGTACGCTCCGATTCCCCTTTCATCGCACCGAATCCGGCGGATCCCCAGAGGCGCCGTCCCCGGCTGCGCCGTTTCTCGACCTCCTGTTCCAGCGCCTCGTTGTACCGATGCAGCTGGTAGAGGTCCATCACGGACTTCGTGTGCAGGTAGAACCCGATGCCCCGGATGACTCCCTGATCACCGTCGGCCCGCGTCCTGCGCCACCGCTTCACGAAGATCGTCGCGGCGACGACGAAAGCGGCCAGGGTCAGCACCCAGACGGCCAGCCACAGTCCCCAGACATCCCACCACAGGTTATCGGCAGCCACGGATCTCCTTGAACGCGTCGAGCAGCGAGGTGGAGTTCGCATCGACCATGCGGCCACCGGTGGCCGCCGCCGCGCGACCCAGCTCGGCGGGATTCGCCTCACCGAACCGGATGGTGTACGTGTGCACGCCGGGTTCCCTCGGCGCGCGCAGGAAATCGTCGATGCCCTGTCCGGTGTTGCTTTCCCCGTCGGTCATCAGCACGATCGAGACGGTCTGGCCGGATTCGGCCTTGCGATAGGCACCTGCCTTCGCGTAGGCCTCGCCGAGGGCGGACCAGACGGCGGTATTGCCGTCGAAGCCGTCGGCGGCGATGAAGGCGCGCAACGCGTCCAGATCCGGCGGACCGTTGATGGTGAACTCCTTGTCCCCCAGCACTTGCCCGCCGAATTTGAGTACCGTGAGACGCTCACCCCGGTAGAAGCGGTCGAAACCGCCGTCCGGTCCGCCGCTCAATCCGGCGAACGTCGCCCGGAGCGCGGCCATCCGGGGGCCTTTCATCGATCCGGAGAAGTCCAGCACGAAGATCACCCTGCCGGGCGTCCCGCCGGCGTAGTCGTCGAGCAGTTTGTCCACCACGGCGGTGTCGTCGGGGAAGTACAGCGAGTTCCCGATCGAGGCCGGCAGTCTCGGATCGAGTCCCACCTCGCCGGTGACCGGCCGCCGGAAGGTCTTCTCCATCAGTTTCTTCTGAGTGCCCGGGCTTTTGAGCCAGGACACCGCCTTGTCGTAGGCCTCCCGCTTGGCCGGGTCGAGCAGCAGGATCGGATAGTTCGCCTGGACGATGCCGTCCCGCGGGTACACCAGCTCCAGTGGTGCCTTGAGCCTGCCGCTGCCGTTCAGGGTGAGCAAAGTGGACTCGTAGCCGATGATCGCGTCGACGTCGTCGCGCTCGGCGAACCGATCGGACAACGCGGCCGAGGTGTCCGCGGTGAGCGTGTGCCCGGTGCGGAAGCCCTGCAGCTTGTCGCATTTCACGTCTTCGAGCCGCAGCGCCGCCCCGGTACCCGCGGCCGCCGTCGCCACCCCGACAAGCGAGATGATCCCGCTGGTCGACGACTCCGGGTTCGCCATCGCGAACCGGAACGACCCGCTCGCGGCGGCGTTCGCGAGGTCCGCCCAGGACAGTTTCCCGTCCGGTTTGCCGCGGCGCAGTTCCGCCGCCTTCGCCGGCTTCATCCCCACGACGACCGGCGAGATCATGGTCGAGGTGGTGAGGGGCCGTTCGGCCTTGTCCGCGACCCGGGGGAAGTCGAGCTGGAAGAACCGGTCGGTGGAAAGCCAGGCGAGATCGTGCGCGGCCCGGCCGGGGATGAGGGCGGTACTCGGGTTGACGGCCGCCTGGAAATCCATTTCCAGCTCGATTCCCGTTTCCTCGCGGAGGTCGCCGAGGATCGGGACGAGATCGGCGAGTTCGGGACTGGCCAGGACGCGCAGTTTCACCCGCTGCTCGCCGCCCGTGCACGCGGCGGCCACCAGGAGCAGGCAGCAGAGGACCACCAGGAGCCGCTTCACGGGCAGTCCCCGACGGTCTTGATCATCTCTTCCAGCACCAGGTTGTCGGGCAGCAGCGTGGTGCTGTCGTTGTCCGCGCTCTCCGGCGTCGGCAGGCCCTGTTCGCGCAGGAAGTCGTACAGCCGCGTGCTTTTCGTGCTGCCCGCCGGGGTCGCGACGCCGAACCCGAGTTCCATCGCGCGGCGCTGCAGTCCCGGGTCGAAGGTGAGCAGTTCACCCAGCCGTTCCGCTTCCGGTTTCAACGCCAGGAACTGGGGTTTCGTCAGGATGTTGTCCTGCGGGTACAGCAGGACGCGGTCCTGGTCCGGCTGCCCGCCCTGCGCTTTGGCCCGCAACTGGATGGCGAGGTACTGATGCTCGTAGATGACGACGATCGGCTTGTCGCCCTCGGCCAGGTTCGCGTAGGACTCGGACAGATCGGCCGACGGGAAACCCTGCGCCGCCACGAGCGGTTTGATCCGGCCTGCCAAGGCCGCCGCACTCGACAGGACCGGCGGCCCGGCGGGCGCCCCCGCCGGCTGCGGGTCGACGATCGGGACCTTGCGGCCGTTCTCCAGGAAGGCCAGCAGGACCAGGTACGTCGCGCCGGAATTGGAATCGCAGATATTCGACGTCTGGGCCAGCACCTGGTTCCCGTTCGCGGCGCCGAACCGGCCGACGCCCAGCGCGTCCCAGGTTTGTTTCCCCTTCATCGCCTCGATGAACTTTCCGGTGTCCAGCGTGTAGTACAGCGGGTTCTCGCCCGTCGGTTTCCTCGCGATCCTGTTGTCCACCAGCGTTTCCGCGTAGCGGCGATAGGTGGCGAGCACGATCGGGCTGGTGAACGGCTGGCGGGCGCTGCCCGTCCACTCGTTCGCCCGCTCCCGCCGGACGAGACCCGCGGCCGACTCGCCGGACAGGAACACGAAGTCGTACCGGCTGAGGTCGTGGGTGGCGACGTCCCGCGAGCCCGCCCTGGTCACGTGCACCCGGATGTGGTGGCGCATCAGGATTTCCTGGATCTTCGCGTCCTCGAAGAGATCCGATTTGGAGCCCATCTTCCCGCGCAGCACCAGTGTCTGCTGGAAGGGCACCGCGATCGTCCCGCTCAGGAGCAGGGCGACGAGGCCGCTGACGGCCAGCGCCAGCACGGGCCCGAAAGTGCGGAGAAAAGGGCGGCGCAGGAAAAACGGCGGCGGCTTGGGTCCGATGGTGAGCTGGGGTTCTTCGCGAAGTGAGCGATCGGTGGTCACCGATTTCCTCCCCGGTGTCGGCAACACCCATTTTACCGGGGTCCCCCGACAGAAAAGCACGTCTCGATTCGGCTTCCCGCCGCTTTCGGACCCACCCTCACCAGGCCGGGACGCCGGAGGAGTTAGGCTCTTCGGTGGCGAAAACCGCCATGCACCACGACGCCGGGAGACCTGAACCGCCATGCTGGACCGAGCAGTCATCGACGCCCTCTTCCCCGCCGACCTGCCCGAACCCGAGCACTGGGAACAGCGCTACCCGGCCCGCGACCTCCCCGAGGGCGCGCTGGTCACCCGCTTCGGCCCCTCGCCGACCGGATTCGTCCACGTCGGCGGCATCTACGTCGCCACCATCGACCAGGACGTCGCCCGCCGCACCGGTGGCCGTTACCTGGTCCGGGTCGAGGACACCGACCGGTCCCGCGAGGTCGAAGGCGCCATCGACCAGTTCGAACGCGGCTTCTCCTACTTCGGCCTCGCCGCCGACGAGGACATCCACCGCGGCGGCGACTACGGCCCGTACCAGCAGTCCGATCGCGAGCAGATCTACCTGACCTACGTGCGTCACCTGCTCCGCCTCGGCCGCGCGTACCTCGACTTCGCCACCAAGGACGAACTGGCGGCGATCACCGCGCGGCAGCAGGCGACCAAGCTGCCGACCGGCTACTACGGCTCGTGGGCGATCTGGCGCGACGCCGCCCCCCCCGACGTCCAGGCCAAGCTCGACGCCGGCGACCCGTACGTCGTCCGCTTCCGCGCCCCCGACGACACCGGCGCCCGCGCCCGGTTCACCGACGCGATCCGCGGCCCGCTCGAAGCCGAGGCCAACCGCAACGACGTCGTCATCCTCAAGAGCTCCGACCAGAGCCCCCGGCTGCCGACCTATCACTTCGCGCACGCCGTCGACGACCACCTGATGCGCGTCGACCTGGTCATCCGCGGCGACGAGTGGATCTCGTCGGTGCCGACACACCAGCAGCTGTTCGACGCGCTCGCCTTCGAGCCGATCACGTACGCGCACATCGCGCCGCTGATGAAGCAGGAGGGCGGCAGCAAGCGCAAGCTGTCCAAGCGCAAGGACCCGGAAGCGAGCGTCGACTTCTACATCGAGTCCGGCTACCCCGCGAAGGCCGTCCTCTACTACCTGCGCGGCCTCGCCAACGGCCGTCTCGCCGAGATGCCGCTCGACCAGGCCCTGACCGAGCCGATCAACCTGGACGAATGCGGCGTCGCCGGTCCGCTGGTCGACCTGGTCAAACTCGACGACATCTCGGCCGACCACATCGCCACGCTGTCCGGCGCCGAGATCCTCGAAGAGGTGCGCGCGTGGGCGGAGCGGTTCGACCCCGAACTCCGCACCGTCCTCGACGCCGAACCCGAGCTGGCGCTGCGTGCGCTGGCCGTCGAACGTGACGGGGCGGAGAACCCGCGCAAGGACCTGAAGAAGTGGGGCGAGTTCCGCGCCGTCTACGGGTTCTTCTTCCCGCGGCTGCACGCCGCCGTCGCCGGTCCCGACGACGAGCGCATCACCGCGCTCGGCGTCGACCGCGACGTCGTCCAGGCCGTGGTGCGCGACTTCGTCGGGAACTACCAGCAGCTCGACGACGGCCAGGAGTGGTTCCAGCAGATCCGCGACGTGGCCGCGAAGCACGGTTTCGCGAAGAACGCCAAGGAACTCAAGAAGAACCCCGAGGGCTTCCCCGGCTCCATTCGCGAGGCGTCGCAGATCATCCGGATCGCGATCACCGGCTCGACCCGGAGCCCCGACCTGCACTCGATCACGCAGGCGCTGGGCCGTGAAGAGACACTGAGCCGCTTCACCGGCCTCGTCGGCTGAGGTCCCCGGCCTGGTCGTGAGTGGTAAAGAGGGTTAGAACCCTCTTTACCCCTCACGACCCCCTCTCCCGCTTGCCCGGGTAGGACCTGCCCCCGCATCGCCCGGCGGACGGCCCCGACGTGACCACCGCCTCACCACCGGGGAGCCGACGGCTCGCGCGACGACGGACGGCCTTAGGTTGTCGCGTGCCCTCATCGTCTTCCCCGTCGTTCCGCCTACGGCTGACCAGGCCTTCCTGGCTTGCCCCGAAGGTCGCCCGCACCGAGATCCTGGCGGGCCTGGTGGTGGCCCTCGCGCTGATCCCGGAGGCGATCTCGTTCTCGATCATCGCCGGGGTCGACCCGGCGATCGGGCTGTTCGCGTCGTTCACGATGGCCGTGGTGATCTCCGTCGTCGGCGGCCGACCGGCGATGATCTCCGCCGCCACCGGCGCGATCGCGCTCGTCGTCGCGCCGATCGCCCGCGAACACGGCCTCGGGCATCTGCTCGCGACGGTGATCCTTGGCGGGCTGTTCCAGATCGCGCTCGGGTCCCTCGGGGTGGCCAAGCTGATGCGGTTCGTCCCCCGCAGCGTCATGGTCGGCTTCGTCAACGCGCTCGCCATCCTGATCTTCGCCGCCCAGGTGCCCGAGCTCGTCGACGTGCCGTGGCCGGTCTACCCGCTGTTCGCCGCCGGCCTGGTGCTGATGGTGCTGTTCCCCCGCTTCACCAAGGTGGTCCCCGCTCCCTTGGTGTCGATCGTCGCGCTCACCGCGCTGACGATCGGCGCGGGGGTCGCGGTCCCGGCCGTGGGCGACAAGGGCGCGCTGCCGTCCTCCCTGCCCGTCCCCGGCCTGCCCGACGTGCCGTTCACCTTCGGCACGCTCGTCCTGCTCGCGCCGTACGCGCTCGCGTTCGCGCTGGTGGGGCTGATGGAGTCGCTGATGACGGCGAAACTGGTCGACGACATCACCGACACGCGCTCCGACAAGACCCGCGAGGCGATCGGGCAGGGTGTCGCGAACGTCGTCACCGGGTTCTTCGGCGGGATGGGCGGCTGCGCGATGATCGGCCAGACGATGATCAACGTGAAGACCGCCGGTGCCCGCACCCGGCTCTCCACGTTCCTGGCCGGGTCGTTCCTCATGGTCCTGTGCATCGTGTTCGGCCCCCTGGTCTCCCGGATCCCGATGGCGGCGCTGGTCGCGGTGATGGTGCTCGTCGCCTTCGGCACGTTCGACTGGCATTCGATCGCGCCCGCGACGCTGAAGCGTCTGCCCGCGGGCGAGATCATCGTGATGGTGGTGACCGTGGCCGTCGTCGTGGCCACCGGCAATCTCGCCATCGGCGTGATCGTCGGTTCGATCATCGCCATGATCATCTTCGCCCGCCGCGTCGCGCGTCTCGTCGACGTCACCGCGGTCACCGATCCCGACGGCACCCAGGTCGTCTACGCGGTCACCGGCGCGCTGTTCTTCGCCTCCAGCAACGATCTGGTCCACCGGTTCGACTACGTGAACGACCCGGGTTCCGTCGTCGTCGACCTCACCGGCGCCCGGATCTGGGACGCCTCCACGGTCGCCGCGCTCGACGCGGTCGCCGCCAGATACCGGGCGCGGGGCAAGGCCGTCGAGATCACCGGATTCGACGAGCACAGCGCCACCTTGCACAGGAGACTCTCCGGGGAGCTCACCGGCGGCCACACAGCGTGAAACGCCGGGCCCCCGAAGAACGACTTACTCAGTACGCAAGTACGGAAAGTTGTGGTCGATGAGCTCTGATCGCGTGGTCCAGCTGCACTGGGAGTCCCGGCACGTCGCCGCCGACGGCCGTTGCGCGCTGTCCTATCCCGGTATCGCCGTGGTCCGCCGACATGACGGCGAGGTCGTCGACCGGACCTGGGTACCGATCGGCGACGAGCCCACCTTCGACGACGACGAAGCGCTCATCGCCGCCTTGCACGCCGCGTGGCGGTGGAGCCGGAACGCCGCCTGAGGCGGCTACTCGCCGCCCTTGTACCTCCGCTGGTGTTCCTCGGCCCGCTCACGTGGCGACTTGTCCACCCAGCGGCCGTGGACCAGGTCGTTCCCCGTGTAGTCCGCCCGCCGCGACGACCAGCCCGGCAGCATGAACCCGATCCGGCGAGGGACCCTTGTGGACCAAGGAAACCGGAAGATCGTCACGCCGGGATCGGGGCGTCGCCTCCCGCAGTACCCTGGCTGGCCTGCCCCCGAAACGCCCCGGACGAGACCGCGTCCCTGCTCACAGCGCTGAGGACGAAATGACGGTGCCCGGTGCCCGCGAGGGTTCGCGGACACCGGGCACCGGGGGCGGTCAGCCCCGGGCGTTCGGGTCGATCACGCCGCCCGCGAGACCGGTGGCGGCGTCACCGAGGGCACCGGTGGAGTCGACGACACCCTGACCGGCGGCGGTGGCCGAGTCGACGGCACCCTGACCGGCGGCGGTGGCGTTCCCCGCCAGGCCCTGTCCGGTCTCGGCGAGGCCACCGGCGGCCTGGGTTGCCTGGTCAGCGGCTCCGGACAGGTCGACTCCGGTCAGTTCGCCGACCTTGTCACCGGCACCACCCAGCAGTTCGGCGGCCTTCTCCTTGAGCGAGTCGAACAGGCTCATTGGGGTACTCCTCGGACCGGTCGAGCAGGTGCGCTGAAAGTTCACCGTACAGGACAAATCGGGCACGAGGCGCGACGATCGAGGAGTGGGGACCGGCTCAGAGGCAGGGCGGGCGGTAGCCGTCGATGGCCAGGCCGCGGAAATCGAGCTTGTTCGGCGTCTTGCCGACGAAGACCAGGCCGCGAGCCTCGGCCAGCGCCGACACGAACGAGTAGGAGGGTTTCCCCAGTTCTGGCAGAGTGGTCCACGCGTCGGGCGCGAAGCTGAAGAACTTCTTCACGAGCTTCCCGCCGGTCGAGGGCACCTTCGTGAGCCACTTGTCGCCGCCGCTCCAGTGCGAGGCGGGGCGCAACTGGACGTAGAGGTCGTCGGTCGCGCTGTAGGTCATCCAGAAACCGGCGGATTTCGTGAGATCGGCCTGCGCTTCGAACCGGTTCCCGAGCCAGACGACGACCACATGCCACTCGGCCTTGAGGAACGTCACCTTGGCCGCGTACCCGCCCTGCTCGCGGACGAGCAGGCTGCCGGTCGGCGGGACAGTGGTGCCCTCACCGGACGCGATCCACTGCTGCAACCGGTCGATCGACGGGGTCGCGCATTCGCAGGCGTGCCGCGGCGGATGCCCGCCTGCCGCGTCCGCGATCGCCCCCGGACCGATCAATGAGACGAGCAGCATGGACGCCAGTACCGCGAACGTCCTGCAGAAGCGAACCCTGGTTCCTCCGCGCATTCCGGGAAACTAGCACGGAAACCCTTCCCAGCGCGTAAATCCCGACCCGATGCCCCACTGAGCGGGAACTGTCCTTTGTGGACTTCAGTCGGCGAGGAGGCCGTCGACCTCGGCCTCGAAGAGCAGGGCGGGGTCGAAGCCCATCCCGGCGAAGTGGCCGGCGAGCTCGAGCGACAGGACGCCGTGGATCCGGGTCCAGAAGATCAGTGCGCGGCGAGCCGCCGCGGACGGTGCGGGGTGGCCACCGTCCCAGTGGCGATGGTCGTCGAGATGGGCGTCGAACGGTGTCGCGCGGCCGTCCGCCGGACGCGCGGCGTGGATGTCGAGCAGGACGGCCATGATCTCGCCGGAGATCGCGGTGGTGTCGTCGGGCGCGTGGTAGCCGGGGATGGGCGTGCCGTAGATGAGCAGGTACCGCTGCGCGTCCTTCAGGGCCCACTCCCTGATCGCGTACGCGACCTCGGCCATCCCGCCACCCGATTCGGCGGCCGCCCGGACGGCGTCGGCGAGGCTTCGGTAGGCGTCGCGGATGAGGTCCGTGAGCAGTTCGTCACGACTGGCGAAGTACCGGTAGAGCGCGGGGCCGCTCATGCCCACGTGCTTGGCGATCGCGTTGAGGGACAGCGCCGAGACGCCCGTCGTGGCCAGCTGCTCCCACGCGTACTGCTTGATCTCCGCGCGCACCTGCGCCCGGTAGCGCTCTCGTGAGCTCTTGCCGCCCGTGTCCATCGGTCACCTCCACCATCGGGTTAGAAGTTATCACTTTCCCTATTGACACTCATCGGCATCGAGTTATAACTTCTAACTATCGCAAGTGCTGCTAACCATACCGAGGAGAAACCCGATGCCGAAGAACCTCCGCCGCACCGGGGCACGCGCCGCCCTCATCGCCCTCCCGCTGGCCGCCGGCTTCCTCGGCGGGGCCGTGACCCCGGCGCAGGCCGCCACCCCCGCTTCCCCCGCTCCGCTGGCCTGCCAAGGGAAGACGATCGACACGAAGGCCCCGATCCACTACCGGACCGAGACCCGCATCAACGCCCCGCTGAGCAAGATCTGGCGTCTGCAGACCGACGTCGAGAACTGGCCGTCCTGGCAGGAGCCGGTCCTCACCAACCAGCGCCTCGACTGGGGCCCGCTCCGCAAGAACTCGCGCTTCCGCTGGACCACCCCGGCGCCCGCCACGGCGACGACCCCCGCCACCACGCTGTCGATCACCTCGACCGTGCACCAGATCCAGCGCGGCAAGTGCATCCGCTGGGGCGGGCCCGCCGCGGGCAAGGGGCTGAGCATCGACAACGGCGTCCACGTCTGGAACTTCACCGAGGTCAACGGCGGCGTGCTCGTCCGCACCGAGGAGAACTGGTCCGGCGCCCAGGTCGAAGCCGACGTGCCCACCTCGACCCAGTTCCTCGGCTTCGGTCTCGAAGCCTGGCTGAAGGACCTCAAGGCCACCGCCGAAGCCCACTGCTGACCCGCTCCCCCACCGAACCTTCAGGAGTAACGATGTCCACCCAGGCGCTCGACCGTCAGACCCCCGTCCGCCGCGCCCCGCTGACCGTCCTCATCTCGGCCTGGGCGGTGCCGCTCATGGTCGCCGGCCAGTTCGCGATGATCGCCGTCGTCCCGGTCGCGCTGGTCCTGATCGGCACCCTGCGCGACACCCGGCTCAAGGCACTCCGCTGGGGAGCGGTCGCCCTCACCGCGGCCTACACGACGCCTCTGGCGCTGTGGGCGATCGGGCCGGAACGGGCACAGAGCTTGTCGAAGGACATGCACCCGGCCTTCGCCGCGATCATCGTGGCCGTCGGGGTGGCGTTCGCGATCGCGGCGACGTGGAAGTCTCGCGGCAGGGCGGCTCGAGGAGGCTCGTGAGTGGTAAGGACCGTTCTAACGGTCCTTACCACTCACGAGTGTCCGGCCGTCGGTGAACGACGGGATCGTGCCGTAGGAGGCCCTCCGGGACGCCCGTCGCAGGGTCGCCAGCACCGCGGGTCCCAGTGCCAGGATCGCCACGGTGTTCGTGACCGCCCGCCCGGTGTCCCAGCCCGCCGTCGACGTCATCAAGGTGAACACCGCGAACCGGTGCAGGTTGTCCAGCAGCGGGGCGCCGGGGACGTAGGAGATGTGGCCGTCGTGGTACGGCACTTCGGCGTCGGTGACGAACGGCCAGAACCACAGGTTCATCAGGAACCCGAAGACGTACGCGACGAAGATGCCGTAGGCCACCAGCATCGCGATCTCGGCCTTGCCGGTGACCCGGCGCGGCAGCAGTCCCGCGCCCATCCCGATCCACGCCGAGCACATCATCTGGAACGGCAGCCACGGCCCCACCCCGGCGGTCAGCAGGGCCGAGGCGAACAGCGACGTACAGCCCAGCACGAAACCGAAGCCCGGCCCGAGCACCCGCCCGGCCAGCACCAGCAGGAAGAACACGGTCTCGATCCCCGCCGTCCCCGCCCCCAGCGGACGCAACGCCGCGTTCACCGCCGAGAGGACGCCGAGCATCGCGAGGGCCTTGGAATCCATGCCCCCTTCGGACATCTCGGCCAGCACGATGATGATCAGGATCGGCAGGATCCCGATGAACACGAACGGCGCGTCCGGGCCGTGCTGCATCGACTGCGGTTCGACGCGGACCAGCAGCGGCCAGACGAACATCATCAGGCCCGCGAGCGAGGCGAGGCCCAGCACCAGGGCCGAGCGGGGGCCCAGCCGGACGGCGGGCGCGGAAGTCACCGTGGTCACCGGACCTCCTGCGTCAGCGCCGAACGGACGTCGTCGACGGTGAGCCACGGTTCCCCGAGGATCTTGGCCACCTGGGTGGCGAACGCCGGGGACCCGCCGAGCACCGCACCGGTGGGGCCGTCCGAAACGACCTCCCCCTCCGCCATCACGAGCACGCGGTGCGCGATGGTCGCGACGAACTCGACGTCGTGGGTGGCCACGACGACAGCCTTCCCCTCGGCCGCCAGGGAAGCGATCATCCGCGCCAGCGCGGCCTTCGCGGTGTAGTCGAGACCTCGGGTGGGTTCGTCCAGCAGCATGATCCGGGGCGCGGCCGACAACTGCACCGCGAGGACGAGCGCCAGCCGTTGTCCCTCGGACAGGTCACGCGGATGCGACGCCGGGTCGATACCCGGCGCGAGCCTGTCGAGCAGGCCGCGGCAGGAACCGGTTTCCGCGCCCGATTCCGCGTCGGCCGCGTCGCATTCGGCGGACACGGTCTGCAGGTACAGCAGGTCGCTCGCGGTCTGCGGCACCATCCCGACCAGCTTGCGTGCCTCGGCACTGCTCAACGTCTTCGGATCCTTGCCGCCGACGGTGACCTTCCCGCCCTGCCGGGGACCGGAACCCTGCACCGCCCACAGCAACGACGACTTGCCAGAACCGTTGCGGCCCATCATCGCCAGCACCTCACCGGCACGCAGCCGGAGATCGACTTCCCGCACCGCCACCTTCGGCCCGTACCGCACCACCACACCGGACGCGGTCAGCAGTTCTTCCCCCGTTGTCGTGGCCCGGACCGGCGGAGTCCCCAGCGTCAGCGAAGAGGCGCGACGACGGGCGTCGCGCACCGACATCGGCAAGGGATCCCACGCCGCCAACCGTCCCAAGTGGACGATCGGCGGCGCGATGGGCATGTCCTTCAGAATCTCCGGCGGTGTACCGTCGACCACTCCCCCGGTGCCCGGCACGTAGATCATGCGGTCCGCGAACGGGATCACGCGTTCCATCCGGTGCTCGGCCATCAGCACCGTCGTACCGAGGTCTTCCACGAGCCTGGCCAGCGTCGCCAGCACCTCTTCGGCCGCGGTCGGGTCCAGCGCCGACGTCGGCTCGTCCAGCACGAGCACCTGGGGATGCGTGGTCAGCACCGAGCCGATCGCGACCCGCTGCTGCTGCCCGCCGGACAACGTCCGCAGCGCGCGCCGGCGCAGTTCCGCGATACCGAGGAGATCCAGGGTCTCCTCGACGCGGCGGCGCATCACCTGCGGGTCGAGGCCGAGTTGTTCCATGCCGTAGGCGAGTTCGTCCTCGACCGTGTCGGTGACGAAGCCCGCCAGCGGGTCCTGGCCGACGACGCCGACCAGATGCGCGAACTCGCGCGGCGGCCGGGACCGGGTCGTGACGCCGTCGACCGACACCGTCCCTTCGAGGTGCCCGCCGGTGAAATGCGGGACGAGACCGTTGATCGTGCCGAGCAGCGTCGACTTCCCCGCCCCCGTCTGGCCCGCGAACAGCACGAGTTCGCCTTCACCAATGGACAGGGTCACGTCGGACAGCACCGGCTCGGACCGGCCGTGGTAGGTGAAGGAGACCTGATTCAGTTCGATCATGCGTGCACTTCTTTTTCGTGCGCTGCTTCTTCGAGCGCGGCGTACGGGGGTTCGGGAACCGGGGTCAGGAACGCGGGCAGCACGCCGATCAGCACCCCGAGCAGCGGACCCCACGAGAGCAACGGCCAGGACAGGTTGATCAGCGACGGGTTCATGTTCATCGGGTTCACGGCGGACGTCGTGAACAGGATGGCCGCGACGCCGATCCCGCTCGCGGCGACGACGAGTTCCGGCAGATGCCAGCGATCCGGCCGGTAGCGGGTGCGCCGGACCCGCTTGCCCGCGGACCAGAACCCGGCGAGCCCGACCACCACGCCCACCGAAAGCACCGGCGCGGCGAGGTAGCGGGGGGTCGAACCGTCCAAAGTGGCGTAAACGCCGACGCAGACCCCGATCAGGCCGATGATCATCAGCGTCCCGGTGATCAGCCTGGCGCGGGCCGCGACCTTCCCGGCACGGCCGTAGCCCCGGGAGTCCATGGACGCCGCGAGCTGCAGTGAGCGCGAAAGCGCGTCCTCCAGCACGGGAATGAGGATGGCGTGCAGTGCCTTGACCTTCTTGCCCGAGCCACCCCGCAGTCTGCGGGCCCGCCGCACACGCAGCACGCTCTCGGCGAGCTGCGGGAACACCGACAGCGCGACGATCACCGCCGTGCCCACCTCGTACAACGCCGGCGGCATCGCCTTGAGCAGCCGTTTCGGGTTCGCCAGCGCGTTGGCCGCGCCGAGGCAGATCACCATCGTCGCCAGCCGCATCCCATCGTAGAGCCCGCCCAGCAACGACTCCGCGGACACGTCGCCGAACAGCCGGATCCCCGCCGCCCATTCGGGCAGCGGGATTTCGGGCAGCCGCAAGATGATCGTGGCACCCTCGGCGCCGCCGAACACCAGCCGGAAGAACACCCGGACCGCGACGATGATCGCGCCGAGGTACAGGTAGAGCCGGAACGCGAGCGCCCACGGCGCCTCACTGCGCCGGGCCACCACGACGTAACCCGCGACCGCCACGATGGTCAGCAGCAGCCACGGGTTCGTCGTGCGGGTCGCCGCGACGGCGAGCCCCAGCGCCCACACCCACCAGGCGGCCGGATGCAGGTCGCGCGGCAGGGAGTACGACGTCATCAGGTTCCCTGTGCGCGGTTGCGGCGGCGCGCCACCAGGAATCCGGCGACGCACAAGGCCAGCACCGCGCCACCGGCCGCCCACGGCGCCCAGTCGTTCGCGCCGGACTCGCGCCGGAGCACCGCGTTGACGTCCTCGGCGTTCTCACCGCCGGTGAGCGCGACGTTCGTCGACGGGTCCTTCGCCTGCGGCCGGGCCGAGGCACTCGGGCGGGGCTTGGGTGGCGGCAGCGCACCGGGACCCGGGCCCGCCGCCGGACCTTCTCCGGTGTCCGCGCCGGGTTCCGCTCCCGCTGTCGCCGGGCTGTCGCCGGGCCGACGGCCACTGCCCGCCTGAGGCTGCTGTTGCTGCCTTTCTTCGGGGTCGTCGGTGACCGGCTTCGCTTCCTCACGCGGGACGCAGGGCGTGCCCTCGGTTCCCGGCCGCACAGCCGAGACCCGCGGCACCGGGTTGCTCTCCGCGGTGGCGTTGAGCGAGAACGACCAGCCTTCGAACCCCCCGGGGATGAAGTCGCGGTTCTTCACACCCCACTGGCTGTAGTCCCACGCGCAGTTGTTCGAGGCGTGCCAATACGACCAGTAGGCCTGCGCCGGGGGCGTGTCGATGCACAGTTCGCGGTACTTCTCACGGCCGGTGATCGGGATGTCCTCGGCCGCCGACGGGCGGTTCTCGACCCGGCAGACGAAGGCTTCGCCCCAGCGCTGCGCACCGGCGATCTGGAAGCCCGCGCCCTTGAGCGCGTCCAGCCCGGTGCCGCGGCCGGGCTGGGGATCGCAACGCACGATGGTCGTGCCACCGAGCTGCTGGAAGTCGACCACGACGGTGACCCCGGTGGCGTCTTTGCAGAACCCCGGATATCCCTTGCCCTGGTCGACCGCGTGCGCGGACGGCGCCGTGGCGGCGATCAGGAAGATCGCCGCCAGGACACCGAAGACCCTCCTCATGGGACGGTCAGGGTCGCGTTCGAGTACCCCGGTCCCGTGGTGGCCTTCGTGGCGTCGGCCGAGGCTCGCGTCGGCGACTTCACGGCCGGGTTGGCAGGTGTGACACCGGGCGGCGGGTTGGTCGTCGCCGACTTGTTCAGCGAGAACGACCAGCCTTCGAAGCCACCGGGGACGACGTTGCGGTTGAGCGCGCCGTGGCTGCTGTAGGTCCAGGGGGACCCGGAACCGTCGGCGTGCCAGTAACCCCAGTACGCGCCGGCGGACGGGGTGTTGACGCACGGTTCCTTGTAGGCCGGGTTGCCCGACAGCGGAATGGTCTCCGCCGCGGACGGGCGGCCGTCGAGACGGCAGACGAAGCCGAGGCCCCATCGCGCGGTGCCGGCGACGGGGATCCCGGCGTCCTGCAACGCCTTGATGCCGGTGCGGGCGGTACCCGGGTTCGCGTTGGGAGAGCAGCGGGTGATCGTCGGCGCGGCGGTGCCGCCGTTGCCGTCCAGCTCCTGGAAGTCGACCACGACGGTGACCCCGGTCAGCGCGTCACCACCGGTGCAGGCCCCGGTGTACCCCGCGGCCTGTGCGGGCGCGGCCACGGCGGTGGTCGACCCGGTCAGTCCGATGAGGACGGACGCGACGGTGAGCAGTTTTCTCATGATGGGACCCCCTTGGTCTTGATGAAACGACGGAGCAGGAAAAGAAGGGAGACAGCGGCGGCCAGCAGGAGACCGGCCAGCCCGACGAGCCCCCAGGTCAGCCACGTGGGCTGGGCCGAAGACGACGACTGCGGGCCTGCCATGACGGCGTTCGCGGGCTCGATGCCGGAGAGCGGCAGCCGGACCGCGGGCGACAGCGGCGAATCCGCGGCGGTGAGCCAGGAACGGCCCGCGAGCCCCTGTGCGACGGCCAGGCTCGTCGGGAAGTCGGTCTTCCCGTCGCTCGCGGCGACGGCTCCCCTGACGAATCCGCCGTCGGGCTGGACCAGTTTGCCGAGCGAACGCGAGGTCCCGCTCGCGTCGAGTCCGGCGATCTGCCTCGCGGCGGCGACGGCGGCGCTGAGCGCGACGTCCGGCTGCCCCGCCTCGCCGGTCACCATGCCCTCGCCGGTCGGGCGGACACCGAGCGCGCTCACCGCGGAGACGAACGCGGACACGCGCCGCTCGGTCCAGCCGTCCGGTCGTTTCGTCGCCGGTGCCGCGCCGGTGTGCGGACGGGCGCCCAGCGCGGTGACGGCCGCGGCCGTCGCGCCCAGGTCGCCCGATCCGCATTCCGCGGTGTCGAGATGCTTCGGGAAGGTGCCGTCGGCGCATTGGCGCGAGAGCAGCAGTTCGACCGCGGGACCGGGGTCCGCGGCCGTCGCGAGCAGGGCCCACACGTGCCGCTCGACGGTCTCGTCGGCGTCGGCGAAGGAGCCGACGTCGGTGAACTTGCCGTCCTGGCCCCGGAGTCTCACCAGGTCGCCACGCAGCTGCCCGGCGACGTCCGACTTCGCGAACTCGGCGACGAGCACCAGCTTCGCGAGCGGCTCGGCGTACGCGGCGCCGCTCTGCTCGTACGGCGCGCCGTGGGCGTAGGCCCGCACGGCTTCCGGTGTGAGCAGGAACCTCGACGCGCGGGCGACCGTGTCCGGCTGCTCGTCCAGCGCCCGCAACGCGAGCACGAGGTCCGCGGTGGCGTCGTAGTCGACGTAGGTCTTGCCGTCCTCGGTGACCTCGACGTGGTCGCCGCCGACCAGCCGGTTCGTCAGGTAAGCGCCGAGCCGGGAGGCCGGGGTCGCCGTGTCCGGGATCGCGACGGGTGCCGCGATCGTCGACGGCGGCGGGACCCGGGCGCCGGTGGACGCCCTCGGCGTGGCGGCCTTCTTGGCCTTCGGCACGGGGGTCTTCGGGGCAGGGGTCCTCGGCGCGGGCTTGGTTCCGGGCTTGGGCGCAAGCGGGGAGTTCGTGACGGTGACCGCGCTCGGCGCGGGCGGACTGACCGGGAGCGACGAGGACGTCCCCGTTGTCGGCGTCACCGACGTCGTCGTCGTTGTCGTCGTTGTCGTCGTTGTCGTCGTTGTCGTCGTCGTGGTGGTGGTCGTGGCCGGGTCGCTCGTGGTGGGGGTCGGCGTGCCCGTGCCGGACGGGGTCGACGTGGTCGAGGTCGGCGTCTCCGAACTGGTCGGCGGCCGGCTGCTGGTCGGCGGCCCGCCGCCCTTCGTGAGCGCGGAGAACCCGACCTGGGACAACCCGAGCGAGGCCTGGGAACCGGCGCGGATCCACGTGTCGAGGCCACCGATACCGTTGGCCCGGGCGGCGAGGTAGGAATCCGGGTGGTAGGCGATCGCGCCGATGTCGCCGGCGAGCCGGTTGCCGGAGTCTGCGGCGGCCGTCGCCTGCGAGGACTTGAGGAACCGGACACCGCGGTCCACCGCCGCGTCCGCGCCGCCTGCCTCCGCGAGCGCCTGGACGATCACGCCGGTGCTGTTGGTGTTCGGGGCTTCGGTGCCGACGCCGCCGCCCCAGCCGCCACCCGGGGTCTGGTTCCCGACGAGCCAGGAGACGGTCTTGGCGATCGGCGCGTCGAGCCCGGCGGCGCCCGCCTTCCTCGCGGCCAGCATCGCCGAAAGCGCGAGACCGGTGGCGTCCCCGTCCGACGGGGACTGGTCGGACGCCTTGCCTTCGTCGCAGGTCGAGACCTTGTAACCCTTCGACGTGACGTGATCGCCGGTCTCGGTCGTCTCGAGGTAGCCGAAGAAGACCCGGAAGTAGCCCTCGGAACACTGCTGGGTCAGCATCTTGTCAAGGGCGAGCTGGTCGTTCTCGCCCGCCGCGGCGAGCCCGATCACGCCGAGTGCCTGCCCGAACATGTTCGCGTTGTTGTTCACCGCACCGGCGAGGTCGGGGTCCTTCGAATAGTCGCTGACCCGGCCGATGTCGGGACCCTTGCGCATGATCGCGCCCTGGGTCTCGGCGACCAGGTCGTAGCCGTCGAAGTTCCGGGGGTTCCGGCCGGAGACCTCGGCGGCGACCAGCGTCTTGGCGATGGCGCCCCCGACGATGACCTTGTCGTATCCGGCGCCGGGGACGAGGCCGTCCCAGGTGAAGTAGTCGGTGGCGTGGCCCTGCTCGTCGAGGAACTTCGCGATCGGCTCGGCACTCGCCCCCTGACCCGAGGCGTGCAACGCGAACAGCACGTCGATCATCAGGCCGTGATCGGGCAGTTCGCCGCCGCTGGGGTTCTCCAGCGTGCCGTCCGGCTTCAGCTTGGTCGCGAGCCAGCGGGAGTTCGACTGCGCCGCGTCGCGGTCGCCCGCGGCTGTGGCCGTGCCCGTGAGCAGTGCGGCGACCACACCGGCACTGACGGCGAAAGCCAAGGCGGCCAGAGACCCGCGGCGCATGTACTCCCCCTTGCGGCCGTGCAGGGAGGCAGGCGCGGGACGCCCGCGGTCACCCCCCTGTTATCGCGACAGTGGATCGGACTTCTGGATCGTGCGTCCGCCCGTTCGGTACCCCGGCTCGCCCTCGGAAAGGGCCCACGGTTGCGCGACAGCGCCGGATTTCGACCGGCTTCCCCGTCACGGGCGGCGGTGTTCAGTTGTCGAGCCCGGAGAGGTTAACACCCGATTACCCGCAGCAGGCACCGCCGAGCAGGTCGGTTGCCAGGATCACACGCCACAGACGGGCCCGGCGGTACCGCGGGGCCGACCGGGATGAGACTCTTCGGTCCGTCCGATTCAGCGCGGTCGTGGGGGAAGTCCGGTGAGAATCCGGCGCTGACCCGCAACGGTATGCCCACCCGGCGAGCCCGGTCACCCACGTCGCGCGGTGTCACACCGAGTCCTGTCGTGGAAATACGGGAAAGGGTTTCTCATGAGACGTTGGGTTTCCGCCGTCGCTTTGCTGTGCGGCATCGGCCTGGTCGCCGCTCCGGCGGCGAACGCGGCCACCGCGAACAAGGCCGACGCGGCCGCGGGCTGGCTCGCCAGGCAGCTGACCGACGGGGAACGGTTCGAAGCCGATTTCGGCGGCGAGAAGTACCCCGACCAGGGCCTGACGATCGACGCCGTCTTCGCGTTCGCCGCCGCCGGGGTGTCGGACACCAACGCGGGCAAGGCGATCGCGTGGCTGGCGAAGCCGGAGATCACCGCGGGTTACGTCGGCAGCGGCAACGAGGCCTACGCGGGCGCGCACGCCAAGCTGATGCTGGCCGCGCAGATCCGGGACAAGGACGCGGCGTCGTTCGGCGGCGTCGACCTGAAGGCGGGGCTGCTCTCGCTGCTGACACCGTCCGGCCGGTTCTCCGACCGGTCCGATTTCGGCGACTACTCCAACGCCCTCTCGCAGTCCCTCGCCCTGCTGGCGCTGGACCGCACGCCGTCGGGAGCACCCGCGTCGGCCGTGACTTTCCTGGCGGGCAGCCAATGCGCGGACGGTGGTTTCCCGCTGAACTTCGGCGAGGCGACGTGCGCGAGCGACGTCGACTCGACCGCGCTGGCCGTGCAGGCGCTGCGCGCCACCGGCGACACGGTGAACGCAGGCGAGGGCACCTCGTGGCTGGTCACCAAGCAGCACGAGAACGGCGGCTTCGGCGTCGGCACGAACGCGCCGAACTCCAACAGCACCGGCCTCGCCGCGGAGGCGCTGGCGGGGCACCGTCCCGCCGCCGCGACCAAGGCGCGGGAATTCCTGCGTTCGCTGCAGACCGGCTGCGCCGGCGCGACGGCGGACCGCGGCGCGATCGCCTACGACGCCACCGGCCTGAACCCGGCGACCGCCCCGCGCGCGACCGCGCAGGCGATCCTCGGTCTGGCAAGGGTTCCGCTGAGCGAGCTGCAGGGCGGGGGCCGTCCGCAGGC
Source organism: Amycolatopsis sp. cmx-4-19 (assembly GCA_049998115.1). GTDB lineage: Bacteria > Actinomycetota > Actinomycetes > Mycobacteriales > Pseudonocardiaceae > Amycolatopsis. The sequence continues at coordinate 170,524 of JAEBEO010000011.1, forward strand.
CCCGGTTCTCGCCTGCCCGTGACGTCACCTCGTGAGTGGCGAGGACGGTTCTCCTCGGGGACAAGGCGCCCGTGCCTTGGTCGCGGGTGGGCGTGTTGCGAAAGCCACTTCCGCAACGTTCAACGTTGCGAAAGTGGCTTTCGCAACGCCTGCCCGTGTCGGCACCGGCGAGCGACCCGACACGGTTGCCCTTCCCCTCGACGACCGTCCTTGCCACTCACGAGCGCTCAGCCTTGTCCTGACGCGCGAAGGGATTCGACGACCTTCGCGAGTTCGTCGAGGCGTTCCAGGGTCTCGGCCTCAGGCAGCGTCGGCAGGATCAGGGAGACCTCGTCGACCCCCGACCCGACGGAACGCAGCATCGACACCTCACGCCCTCCCGTGGCCGGGCACTCGATGGGTGGGGGTGGCTCGCCCGAAGCGGCACAGGACCGGCGGGCGTCGCGGGCGACGGTCAAGCGGGTCGTGAGTGGCAAGGGCGGTTAGAACAGTCCTTACCACTCACGACACCCCATGCTCAGCTTGCCGACGCGTACTTGCGCCAGGCGAGGGTCACGCCGAACGTCCCAGGGCGACCGTCAGGTCCGGTTCCAGCGCACGAACCTCCGGATGGGAGTGCCACCGCCGCACGAGAATGGCCAGCCGGCGCAGATCGGTGCGTACCGTGGCGGACCCCAGTTCGGCGACCTGGCCGAGGAGCGGCCTAGTGAGCCGGCAGGCCCGCTCGAGTTCGCCGGACGCCGCGTAGGCCAGGCAGAGCCGCACGCCGAATCGCGTGCGGGCCCGAACAGCGCTGCCGGGAATCCGAGCAAGCTCTCGTTCGAGAACCACCGCCGCCTCAGCCGGCCGACCCAAATCGTAGAGACACCAACCGGTCGCGACGGCCACGGGATCGGAGACGTGCGAAGTGCCGATCACCGGCCTCCCTGGCCGCGACCCGGACTGCCACCGGCTTCACCGCGGTCAACGGTGAGTATCGCTACGAGATAGCCGGGCAGGACCTGACCGTCACGAAGAGGGGCAAGATCGAAAGCCGGATGCGCTTGGTGCCACTGTCGAAGTGAATTGCCTCCAGTGAGAGGAAGGGCCGGCGTGGTGGTCATACCCGAGACTCGACTGCGCGACGACACGCCGGTCGGACATCGACGGCCGTCCACCGTCGGCACTCCCCGCGCCGACGACGAAACCGAGCACGACGACGATCGCCACGAGCCAGAACAAGAACTTGGCCAAGCCAGGCACGCTGACTATGAGTTTCACCGTGTGTCCGCCTTCCGAGAACGAGGCCGGGGGGTCCGGCCCATCCAGGATCTCGTCCGGAGGCTGTGTCGTGACAGTGGTTTCCCGTTGCGATCGCAAGCCGCAACGAGAACACCGCCGGGTGAAAGCGAGTACTCCTACCTGCCTAGCCCGCCGGCAGGATCCGGCCCCGGACCTCGCCGAAGCCGATCCGGCCGCCGTCCGCGCCCGGAGCGGAGCCGGTGATCACGACCTCGTCGCCGTCCAGCAGGAACGTGCGCTCCTCCCCCTTGACCGTCAGCGGTTCCTTGCCGCCCCAGGACAGTTCGAGGAAGGCGCCGCGCTGGTTCTTCTCCGGGCCGGAGATCGTGCCGGAGCCGTAGAGGTCACCCGTGCGCGAGGACGCGCCGTTGATCGTCATATGCGCCAGCATCTGCGCCGGGGACCAGTACATCTCGCGGAAGGGCGGGCGGCTGACCTCCTCGCCGTTCCATTCGACGAGCAGCTCGATGTCGAGGCCCCACGGCCTGCTTTCCTTCAGATACGGGAGCGGGAGCGGGTTTTCCTGGCCGGGCAACGGGATCCGGGCGGACTCCAGGGCCAGGATCGGCACCACCCACGGCGAGATCGACGTCGCGAAGCTCTTGCCGAGGTGCGGGCCCAGCGGGACGTATTCCCACGCCTGGATGTCGCGGGCGGACCAGTCGTTGAGCAGGACGGCGCCGAACACGTGGCGGGGGAAGTCGTCCGGGCTGATCGGGGTGTTGAGCGGGGTGCCCGCGCCGACGACGAAGCCCAGTTCCGCTTCGATGTCCAGCCGTGTGCTCGGCCCGAACACCGGTGCCGCGTCGGCCGGGGTCTTGCGCTGGCCGCTCGGGCGCACGATGTCGGTGCCCGAGACCAGCACGGTGCCGGACCGGCCGTGGTAGCCGACCGGGAGGTGCTTCCAGTTGGGCAGCAACGGTTCCGCGTCCGGCCGGAACAGCCTGCCGACGTTCGAGGCGTGGTGTTCGGAGGCGTAGAAGTCGACGTAGTCCGCGACCTCGATCGGCAAATGCGGGGTCGCCCGGCCGATCGGATGCACGGCGCGGTCGGGGACCTCTTCGCCGACCAGCGCGCGGATCTGCTCCCGGACCGCCACCCAGCGGTCGTATCCCTGCGCCATGAACGGGTTCAGCGACGGGGCGGCGAACACGTCGTCGCCGAGCGCGGCGGCCAGGTCGAGGACCGAGTCGCCGACGCGGACGCCGACACGCGGGGTGCCGCCGTCGACGGAGAACACGCCGTAGGGCAGGTTGTCGACGCCGAACAGCGAGCCGGCGGGGATGTCGATCGTGGTCATGCCTCTCCTCGGGGCGCTTCGAGCAGGCCGAGTCCGGTCAGCTCGGTCAGGGGGTCGGTGATGCTGCACGTGCCGAACGAGGTGAAGCCCGCCCGTGCGGCGGCGACGCGGTCCGCGTCCAGTGCCCGCAGCCGCCCGGCGACGACGGCGCCGTCCCGTTCGGCCAGCAGGGCTTCGGGGTCACCGTCGGACCGGAGGACGGCGTCGGTGGCGAGCAGCAGGTTCAGGAAGCCGTGCTGTTCGAACCCGGTCGACGGGTCGGTGTTGCGGAGCGCGTGGTGCAGCCCGGCCGTGGCCTTGAACGGGACGCCCGCCTCGACGGCGGTCCGCACCGCGGCGGCGAGTTCGGCCTCGTCGGGATACAGGTCGGCGCGGACACCCCCGGTACGGAACTTCGCGCGGTGGCCGGTGCCGGCGAGGGCGTTCAGCAGCGGGACGCGCCGGTCGTCACGCGGGATCTCGACGAACACCGGCGCGGTGGCACCGGAAAGCGCGGCGAGCACCTCGTCCGGTCCCCCGCCGTCCGGCACCGCGATCTCGAGCGCTTCGAGCCGCACCGGCAGCGCGTCGACGGCTTCGAGGACACCGTCGAGCTGGGCGGGACCGCCCGGCAGCGTCACCGCGATCGGCAGCGGGACTTCGCGTCCGGCCAGCACCTCGGCGAGGTCGTCCAGTGCGGTGGCGGCGACGATCAGGGGTCCGACCAGGCCGGCGTACCAGGTCGAGCCGTAGCGGTCGTGCGCCACGACGGCGTCCGGCAGCGGCGCCAGGCCCGGCGGGAACACCGCGGCATCGTCGCAGAGCCCGGCGAAGAGCGCGGGAATCGGTCCGCCGTTCACCATGGTGTCCTCTCGCCGATTTAGTTCACACTTTGACTACCTCTCGAGCAGGGTAGTCCGGGCTTCCCGTGGACGGGAAGGCCTACTTGCGGCTCCGGGTGCCGAACTCCTCGCGGCTGGTGATCAGCTTGCCCAGCAGCATCACCAGGATGCGCTGCTCGGTCTCGGTCAGCGCGTTCGTCCAGCCGAATTCGCGTTCGTTGTGCTCGCGGAAGATCGAGACCATCTCCTCGTTCCCGGCGTCGGTCAGCGACAGCTGCACGGAGCGGCCGTCGCGTTCGTCCGGGACCCGGTGGAGCAAGCCGTCCGCGACCAGCGTCTTGACCAGGTTCGACACCGCCGCCCGGCTCATCCCGGTCAGCCTGGCCGCGCTCGTCGGTTCGAGCGGCCCGGCGAGCCAGACGACGAACAGCAGCCGGAACGCCGACCACGACCGGCCGCGCGGGCGGTGCACGGCGGCTTCGAGGTCGTAGGTCACCAGGTCCGAGGCGCGGTTGAGGGTCAGCAGCACTTCGGTCGCCAGCTGGTGCCGGAAGCCGTACTCCTGTGCGAGCCGCCGGTTGGCCAACGCCACGAACGACCAGAAATCGAGCCCGGCCGCGTCCACCTCGTCCATCGCCGAACACTAACCCCGCACTGCGAAAATGGTCAAAGTCGAAAGCATTTTACTCAGGTGGAGATACCTCCATTCTCATGGTCGAATCATGGATGTTTCTCCATGGCGAGCGCACGGTCGTCCACGGTTTGCTGGTCTCATGGAAACGACCAAGACCGAGGTGCCACCGGGCACCGGGCGCGCCGTGCGGGTCGCGGCAGGCGAACTGGTCCGGGTGATCGACGTCGACGGCGGCCAGGTGGGCGACGTGTTCGCGTTCACCGCGGACCTCACCGAGCACCACAGCGCCGCACACACCCGCGCCGCCGTCGACAGACTGTTCCCCGCCTTCGGCGAGTCCTTCGTGACCGACCGCCGCCGACCCATCCTGACCCTGACCGAAGACACCTCCCCCGGTGAGCACGACATGCTCATCCCGGCCTGCGACCCGGCCCGGTACGCGGCACTGGGAGCGCCGGGGCACCGCTCCTGCGCGGCCAACCTGCGCGAGGCGCTGGCCACGCTCGACCTGAGCTTCACGGGCCCGGTCCCCCAGCCGATCAACGTCTTCATGCGCATCCCGGTCGGCGACGGCGGACGGCTGAGCTGGCTGACCGCGTCGTCGCGGGCCGGTGACGCGATCACCTTCCGGGCCGGACTGGACTGCGTCGTCGTGGTCTCCGCCTGCCCGCAGGACCTCGTGCCGATCAGCGACGTCCACCTCTCCCCGCTCGCCATCGAAATCGTCCACAATGGAGGATCCCGGTCATGACCACGACCATCGAGTACGCCCACCCCGCGCTGACCCCGGTCACCGTCGGCGCGCTCGCGTTGCGCAACCGCTACGCCGTCGCGCCGATGACTCGCGTGTCCGCGCAGCCCGACGGCACGCCCACCGGCGAAATGGCCGACTACTACGCCGAATTCGCCCGGGGCGGTTTCGGACTGGTGATCAGCGAAGGGACCTACACCGACACGGTGGCCAGCCAGGGCTACCTCAACCAGCCGGGCCTGGCCCGCGACGAGCACGTCGCGGGCTGGCGCGTGGTCACCGCCGGGGTCCGCGCGGCGGGCGGGCGGATGATCGCCCAGCTCATGCACGCGGGCGCGCTCTCGCAGGGCAATCCGCACCGGGGACACACCGTCGGCCCGTCGGCCGTCCAGCCACGCGGTGAGATGATGCCCGCGTACGGCGGTTCGGGGCCGTGGTCCGTCCCGAAGGAACTGACGTCCGCCGAGATCGACGACATCGTCGCCGGATTCGCCGCCGCGGCGCGACGGGCGGGCCAGGCCGGGTTCGACGGCGTCGAGGTGCACAGCGCCAACGGCTACCTGCTCGACCAGTTCCTCACCGACTACACGAACCGGCGCGCCGACGGGTACGGCGGGCCGGTCGCCGACCGGATCGGGCTGACCGCCCGGGTGGTGACCGCCGTCGCCGAGGCCGTACCGGATCTGCTGACCGGTGTGCGGCTGTCGCAGACCAAGGTCAACGACTTCACCTACCGCTGGCCGGGCGGGCGCGCCGACGCGGAGGTGATCTTCACGGCGGTCGCCGACGCGGGCGCGGACTTCCTGCACATCGCGAGCGAAGGCCGGAACTGGCTGGAAACGGCGAAGCTGGACGACGGCGACACCATCACCGCCCTCGCCAGGAAGGTCACCGGCCTGCCGGTGATCGCCAACGGCGGGATGCACGACCTCGGGCAGGCGCGCGAAGTCCTGTCCGGCGGGCACGCCGACGTGCTCTCGCTCGGGCACGGCGCCTTGGCCAACCCTGACCTGCCTGCCAGGGTCGCCGCCGGGGAACCGCTCGCCGGCTTCGACCGGGCGATGGTCAGCCCGATGGTCACGGTGGCGAACGCGCGCCGGTGGCGGGAGGGTCTGCGGTCATGACGGAGACGAGCTGGCACGGCGGGGCGGCCGCCGTGGCGACCCTGACCTTCGACGTGGACGCGGAATCGCCGATCCTCGCGCGTTCACGGGGCTACGCGGACCATCTCTCGACCATGTCGCACCAGGCGTACGGGCCAAGGGTCGGGGTGCCGCGCATCCTGGACCTGCTCGACGAACTGGCCGTGCCCGCGACGTTCTTCGTCCCGGGCTGGGTCGCCGAACAGCGGCCCGGCCTCGCCGCGACGATCGTCGAACGCGGGCACGAGGTCGCCCACCACTCCTACAGCCACCGGCCGCCGACCTCGATGACCGCGGCCGAGCAGCGCGCCGATTTCGAACGCGGAATGGCGGTCTTCGCGAGCCAGGGCATCGAGATCCGCGGGCATCGCGCGGCGGGCTGGGAGTCCACTGGGGACACTCCGGGACTGGTCGCCGGACACGGCTTGGACTACGACTCGTCGCTGATGGCCGACGACCGCCCGTACCTCATCGATACCGGCGCGGGCCGGATCGCCGAACTACCGGTGCACTGGTCGCTCGACGACTGGGAACAGTACGCGTTCCTGCCCGCGCCCCAGCTCGGCTCGGTCATCAATTCCCCGGTGGGGGTCGGGGAAATGTGGCGAGCCGAACTCGACGCGATGCGCCGCTACCGCTGCCTGTTCAACCTGTGCCTGCACCCGTTCCTGTCGGGCAGGCCGGGGCGGCTGGCCGCGGTGCGCGAGCTCATCGAGTTCGGGCTCGGGCTCGGCGACGTCCGGTTCGCGCGGTGCCGTGACGTCGCGGCCGCGGCGCTGGCGGATCCGGACCTTCCCGCGGAACCGTTGCGGCGCCTGGAAGTCGATCCGGCGGTCTATCCGGACTGAGCCGCTTCCAGCGCGAGGAAGAGGTCGACCCGGTCCGCGGTGCGCCCGACATCGCGGCCGGTCAGCTCGGTGACCTTGACCAGCCGGTTGCGCAAGGTGTTGACGTGCACGTACAGGGCGGCGGCGGTGGCGGCCCACTGGCCGTCGTGGTCGAGGAACGCCCGCAGGGTCGTCTCCAGGTCGCCGTCGCGGGCGCTGTCGTGCTCGCGCAACGGGCCGAGCACCGCGTCGGCGAAAGTGCGCCGCCACTGCTCGTCGTGCGATTCCAGCAGCAGCCGATAGCTGCCCAGCTCGGCGAAAGTGGCCGCCACCGGCCCGCCGTGCCTGGCGCGGAGCGCGCGGCAGGCCTCGCGGCTGCGCAGCAACGGGGTGCGCAATTCGCCCGCGCCGGGTACGGGGTCGGCGAGCCCGACGACCACCCGCTCTCCGCCGAACCGGTGTGACACCGCCGACGCGAGCCGGGGCGCGAGCGACGGGGTCCCGGCCCGCCACGACAGCACGGCGACCACGTCCCGGCTGCCCGCCGCCACGACCGCGGGCACCCCCTCCGCCAGCAGGAAATCCGTGACGGCCTCGGCCATTCCCGGCCGGGTGGCCGCGTCGCCGTCACCCGCGAACGCCAGTGCGAACACCGCCAGCGGCCCGTCCGGATCGACCCCGAACGCGCGCAGCCTGCCGGGTACCTCCGCGACGCGCTGCGCGCCGGAAAGCACCATGTCCAGCAGTTCGACGGCGAACCGCATCTCGATGGCCTGCACCGCCTGGTGCCGGGCCACTTCGAGGCTGAGGTAGCGGGCGGTCTGCTCCAGCGCGTCCCGCTCCCCCCGCGTCAGCTCGGCCGCGGGCCGCAGGCAGAGCAGGGCGGCGTCCGCGTCGCCGAGCGCGCCGACCGGGAACAGCGCCGCCCGCGTCCCCGCGCCCAGCTCCGCCTCCAGCGGCGGCGGATGCCCGGCCAGCGCCTCGGCCGCGGCGCGCAGCTGTCCGGCGTCCAGCTCCGCACCCGCCGACGCCAGTTCCCGGCCCATCCGGTCGACCACCGCCAGCGGGAGTTCGTGCTCGCCGCGAAGCACCGCCAGCACGCCGGAAGCACCGGCGCCCCGGGACAACGCCGAGGTCAGCTCGTCCCCTCGGCGTACCAGCGACATCAGCGCGTTCTGCCTGCCCCTGGCCTGGATCGCGGCGGCCGCGCGGGTGACCGCCGTGAACGGCACCGCCACCGAGATCTCCAGCAGCGGCAACCCGGCTTCGCGGCAGGCGTCCGCCAGCGCCGCCGGGGTGTCGCGCTGCTCGACCCGCAGGCCGAAGATGATCCCCGCCGCACCCGCCCCGCGCACGCGCTCGACGAAATCCGCCGGGTCGGTGCGATCGAGCCACAAGCCGTTGGTCAGCACGACTTCCCGCTCGCGCACGTACGGCGCGGGGTCGGGCAGCTCGGTGTTGTGCACCCACAGGACCTGCCCGGCGAGCGCCCCGTCACGGCCGGGCTCGACGACCCGCAGTTCGAGCTCCGGATCCGCGAGCAACGCTTCCAGGCTCAGCATGACGGTGAATATATCCCCCCGCCCGCTGTCATCGTCCCAGCTCCGGACGTCGTCCGGCGGTGTGCTGCCGTGGGCTGATCTGCTCACAGCAGAGAAACCGGCGGACGCGGCCGGCGCGGCGGCATGGTCGGGGCATGACCGACTACGAGAAGCAACCGCTGTTCGACCAACGGCTCCGGGAACGGTTCTTCAGCCAGCGCGTGCTCGTCCTCGACGGCGTGCTCGACGACGACAACGGGACGGTGCTCACCACGCAGCTGCTGTCACTGGCGAGCGAGGATCCCCACAAGGACATCGCGTTGTGGATCCATTCGCCGGGCGGCTCGGTCCCCTCGATGCTGGCCATCCGCGACGTGATGCGGCTCGTGCCGTGCGACGTCGCCACGCTGGCGCTGGGACTCGCGTGCAGCGCGGGGCAATTCCTGCTGTCCGCCGGGACGCCGGGCAAACGCTTCGCCCTCCCGCACGCGCGGATCCTGATGCACCAGGGTTCGGCGGGCATCGGCGGCTCCGCCGTCGAGGTCGAGGTGCAGGCGGACGACCTGCGCTACACGCGGGACACGGTGCTCGGGCTCATCTCCGAGGACACCGGCCAGCCCATCGACCGGATCTTCGCCGACTCGCTGCACGACCGCTGGTTCACCACCGGGCAGGCGCGTGAGTACGGCTTCATCGACCACGTCGTCGCAAGCCTCGACCAGGTCGTTCCCGTCCGCACCCACAAACTCGGCCTCGGCTCGGAAAGGAGTGTCGGCGCGTGAGCACCTACACGATCCCCAACGTCATCTCCCGCAGTCCCGGCGGCGAGCGGATCATGGACGTCTACTCGCATCTGCTCTCGGAGCGGATCATCTACCTCGGGACGGCGATCGACTCCGGCGTGGCGAACGCGCTGATCACCCAGCTGCTGTACCTGGAGGCGGACAACCCGGAGCAGGAGATCAACCTCTACATCAACTCCGAGGGCGGCGACCCGTCCGCGATGCTCGCGCTCTACGACACCATGAAGTTCATCAAGGCGCCGGTGGCGACGACCTGCGTCGGCCAGGCCGTCGCGGCGGGCGCGATCCTGCTGGCCGCGGGCGAGGCGGGGAGCCGGTTCGTGCTGCCCCACACCCGCGTCGTGCTGCACCAGCCCGCCGCGCAGGGCCGCGGCACCATCCCGGACCTGATCCTCCAGGCCGACGAGGTCGTCCGGGTGCGCACGCAACTGGAGGACATCCTTTCGGCGCACACCGGCCGCTCCGCCACCGATCTCCGGCACGACACCGACCGCGACCGCGTGTTCGACGCGGCGGGCGCCGTCGCCTACGGGCTCGCGGACCGCGTCCTCGACGAACGGGGGTGACCCCTCAGGCGGCCATGAGCACGGGCCCCCTGGCGAGGCCCGTGCCGTGGCGTCGCCGGACCGTGCCCGCGATGCCGACGAGCAGGTCCGCCAGCTCGACGCCGAGCGCGCCGGTGACCGCGGCGATCATCTCGCTGGAAGGTTCCTTGCGGCCCCGTTCGATCTCCGACAGGTACTGCGGCGAGATCCCGGCCCGCTCCGCGACGTCGACGAGACGGCCGCCCTGTTCCTCCCTGGCCGCGCGCAGGCTCCGGCCCAGCACGTCACGCCACAGGGGCTCGGGTTCGGGCTCCGCGCGCTTCTGGTGGAAAGGGAGGATGTCCGCCATACGGCCATCCTGACAGCGGGCCGGTGGGCGCGTGCGGTGTTCCGCTCACGGCGAAACCCCGGTGCGGTCGGCGCCCGGTGCGATGTCCTGAAGGCCCCCTTCGGGACGGTGACCGTCTCAAGGGGGCCTTCGGGACATCGTTCCCCACCGCACCTTGACGTCGTCGAAACCCCGGCGCGCTCGCCCCGGCCGAACTGTCATCCAATCCTCATAGCCCCTTCGGCACGCTTGCCTTCGAACCGCACAAGCACGCCTTAGGGGGAAGCCGGATGCTGTTCCAGCTCCTCGGACCGCTCGAAGCCCGGACGCCGGGAGGTCCGTCACTCGCCATCAAACCCGGCAAACCGACGACGGTATTGGCCGCGCTCCTGCTGGACCGCGGCCGCTGGGTCGGTGTCGACAAGTTGATCGACGCGACCTGGCACGACCGGGTCCCGGCGTCGGCCCCGGGCAACTTGAAGTCCTATGTCTGCGGGCTGCGCCGGGCGCTGCCGCAGACCCGCATCGAGAGCAGGCCCGGCGCCTACCGGGTACTGGTGGACCGCGGCGAGGTCGACATCGACCACGCGGACGCCGGTGCCGCCGAGGCACGCCAGGCGTTGCGGGAAGGCGACTTCGAGGGGGCGGCCAAGCTGCTCACGGACGCGCTGGACCTGTGGCGTGGCAGGCCTCTCGAAGGGCTGCGGACGCCGGGGGCGAGTGTGGAGATCGCGCGTCTGGACCGGCTTCACGCCCAGCTGCGCGAGGATCTGGCCGAGGCCCAGTATCGCGCGGGCAGGGATCCGGAGGCGATCACGCTGCTGCACGGGCTCCTCGACGAGGACCCGCTGCGCGAGCACGCCTGGGCCAAGCTGATCCGGATCCTCACCGAGACCGGGCGGCGCGGCGAGGCCCTCGCCGCCTATCGCCGTGCCCGGTCGGTCCTCGTGCGGGAACTCGGCGTCGAGCCGGGCGCGGCGCTGGCCGGCGCCCATCAAGACGCTCTTCGCGGTTGCGCGTGAGATCGCGGCCCGCCCCCGGGCCGGGCCGCGATCCCCCTACTTCACGCTGACCGAGGCACTGGACCAGGACGAACCGTCCGGGCTCCGCACCGTGACGGTCCTGGACTGGCCCGGTTTGAGCCCCTTGCTGTCCACGGAAGCGGGCTTCTTCCCCGGAAGGTGCTCGGGGGACTTGACCTTCTTCAGCTCGTCCCGCGCCTTGTCCAGCTCCCCCTTGGCCTTCTTGACCTCGTCCCGAGCCTGCTCGACGAGTTTCTTGGCCTTGTCCAGCGAGCCGTGGGCCTTCTCGACCGACTCGACGATCGGGTTCCCCACCACGGGCGGGACGACCGGGGCCTGCTTCTCGACGACGATCAGCCGGACCTGCCGCGGCGCACGGTGTTCCTCGGCGACGGCCGTCTTGACCACCGGGGGCCGCGCCCGGTGGCGCTGCGCCTTCTTCTTCGCCGGGGCGACGGCGGGTTTGACGTGCGCCACCTTCTTCACCTGGACCGGTTTCGCGGCCGGGACGGCGGCGACCACCGCGGGCGGGGCGGCTTTCTGGACAGGCGGGGCGACGGCTTGTTTCGGGGCGGCCGCCACCGCGGGCGCCGGGGTGGCGGCCGCGGCGGGTTCGTCGGCGCCGTCGAAGGCCCCGAAGGTCCACGCGCCGACGGCGGCGGTCGTCAGACCGGCGACACCGATCACGCCCGCACGTTTGAAGTCCATGGGATACCTCGATCTCTCGTTCTTCGCCGTGACGGTCACGGCCGGGTTTCGTCTTCGTAGCGGCGTTCGTAGAACTCATCGGCCAGCGAGTGCCCCATCAGCCCGCCGAAGATCCCGGCGGCGACGCCGACGGCGATCCCGGCGGGGGTCGCGATGAGCAGGCCGGTGGTCACCCCGAAGAGCAGCGACGCGGTGCCGCCGCCCATCCCGGTGACCGCGGTCCGGCTGGGCACCTTGTCCTCGTGTTCCAGGTAGTAGTCGTACTCGGCCCGCTCGACGACCTCGGCGTCCGATGTGGACGGTGACTGGCCGAACCAGACCTCGTCCGGGATCACGAGGTACCGGGGAAGCGCGGGGAGCCGGGGCACGGCGAACTTCCGGAACGCGGACCGCATCGACAGCGCGGGACGTTCGGCGAGGGTGGTGGCCACGGCGCTCAGTCCCGGTGCCCGGACATGATCTTGAACGGCCGGTCGTGGTCCTTCGGCTTCTCGACGTCCTTGCGGAGTTCCTCCAGTTCGGCCTTGGCCTTCTTGAGGTCCGCCCTGGCCTTCCCCAGCAGCTTGTCCGCCCGTTCCACCTTCTCGACCGCCTCCCGCACCTGCTTCCGGAGCTCGCGCGGAGGCGTCACCGGTGCGGGACCTGCGATGGCGGCACGGACGACGAACCGCTTCTCCGGCAGGACAGCGGAGGGTGTCGGCGCGACGGCCTTCTTCACCGTCCGCGGCTTGACCTCGGCCGCCTTCTTCACCGTCCACGCGGGTTTCACCGGCTGCTTGACGACCGGTGCCCGGACGGGCAGAACGGCTTTCACCGCCGGATGCGGCACGACACGCTTCGGCGCGGCAGGTGGGACAGGCACGGCGGGCCGGACGGGCGCGGGCACGGCGGGTGTCACCGCTTTGGTCCGCGGGGCGGAAGGGGCCACCACGGCCTGCGAAGCTGCGGCGGCCTGCTGCGGTTTCGCCGCCTGCGCGGCGTCCTGGACCGGTTTCTCGTCGGGTGTGTCGTTCACCAGCGCGTTCGCGGTGCTGGCGCCGATGGCCGCGGTCGCGAGCCCGGCGACCCCGTAGACGGCGGCCCGCCGGAAATTGTTCTTCTGCTTCATCCGTCCCACCTCGCTGATCCATGCCGTCGAGCGGCGCTGCCGAGGAGCTTGGGGCGGGCCGGTTCAGTGCCGGTACATCGGCGGTTCATCCTGACAGGAACCGGTCATCGGCCCCGGAAACCACTCCTCCGCGCCTATTCTGGGGCGATGCGACCGGAGGACGGGGAAGCGCTCGGCGGCGGATCGGCCGGCGAGGTCTTCGCGGTGCCGACTCCCGAGGGCGACGTCGCGGTGAAGGTGTTCCCCGGCAGGCTGGATCAGCGCACGCGTCGCGAACTGGAACGCGAGCTGGACCGGCTTTCCGCGCTGGACGGCCAGATCCTGTTCCCGGACGCCGTCGACGAACTGCCCGGGGGGCGCTGCGCGCTGCGGAGCGAACTCTGCACGGGATCACTCCAGGACCTGATCGGGGCCACGGGCCCGCTGCCGGTCGCCGACATCCTCGTCCTCGGTTCGGCGATCGCCACGACCCTCACGGCGGCGCACGGAGCCGGGATCGTCCACGGCCGCCTCACCCCGGCCAACGTCTTGTTCCGCGCCACGGGCGAACCCGTCGTCAACGACTTCGAGCGCACCCTGCGGCCGGTGTTCGTCCGCGATCCGGAACACGGAAGCGAACTCCTCGCCCCCGAAGAGATCCTCGACGAGCGCGCGGATCTCTACGGACTCGGCGTCGTGCTGCACCTCGCCCTGACCGGTACACCGCCGGCGGGAAGCCTGCACCGGGAAGACGCGCCGATCGACCTCCTCGCACTCACCGGACGGCTCCTCGCCGCCGACCCCGCCGCGCGCCCGGCGAGTGCCGCACTGGTCGCGGAACTCCTCGACGGGCTCACCGAGAAGTCCGTCGTGGACGAGACGCGGAAGCCCCCGCTCCTGACGATCACCCCGGAAGGGCCTCACCGGAAACGTTCCCGGGGGCCGGTACTGACCATCGTGGCGGCCGCGATCCTCGTCGTCGCGGCCTGGTTCGTCCTGCCGGATCCGACGGAGACGGCGGCGCGGGCGTTCCCCGGCCCGGCGGCGCCGTCCGCCCCGGCCGTGCCGAAGGTCGAACTGGCCGCTCCGGCCGATCACGGCGCGATGGTCGAGCTGTCCTGGCAGGCCCCGGAAGGCTTCGATTCGGCGATCGTGGTCGCGGGCGAGACCGGTGACGCGAAGACCACGTTCGTCCGGAAACAGCGCACCGCGCGGATCCCGGTGGAACCGGGGCGGAAGTACTGCTTCCAGGTGCAGATCACCGACGGCGGCACGGTCGGGGAAAGCGCGCCACGGCCGATCCGGGGCGCGCACTGCCGTAAATGACTGTTGTAGCGTGGGCTGATGGCCACCGTGACGGCGGGCCCCGGTGACACGGTGCTCAAGGTGTACCCGGCTTCGCTGGACCGCGAGACCCGGACGGCGCTGGACCGCGAACAGGCCTCGCTTTCGGCACTCGGCCATCCCTCGATCCTGCCGGTGGACGAGATCGGCGCACTCGCGGACGGCCGTGTCACACTCCGGATGCCGCGCTGCGAACGTTCTCTCGCCACCCTGGCCGGGCCCCTGCCGCTCCGGGACGTGCTCGTCCTGGGCGAGACCGTCGCCCGGGCACTCGCCGCCGCTCACCGCGCCGGGGTCGTCCACGGTTCGGTGACACCGGGGAACGTCCTGTTCCGGCGGCCGGGCGAACCGGTGGTCTCGGACTTCGGAACGGCGCTCAGACGGGCGTTCCCGCGTGACCCGCTGCACGAACTCGAGTTCACCGCGCCGGAAACCGTCCGCGACCAGACGATGGACGAACGCGCCGATCGGTACGGCCTCGGTGCCGTCCTCCACCTGGCGCTGACCGGCGAGCCTCCGCACAGGACGGTCCCCGGCGAGGGACCCGGCGCCCGGATCCACCGGGTGCTCACCGAATCCGTCGCCCCGATCACCCGGCCCGGCGTCCCGGACGACCTCGTGGCGCTCGTCGCCCGCCTCCTCGACAAGGATCCCGCGAACCGTCCGGCCCGGCCGGGGGAGTCGTTCGCCACCCCGTCGCCCGGCGAGCCGATCCTCGTCCTGGAGCCGTCCCGCCGGGAACAGTCGCCACCGCCCGGGAAGTCCAAACGCGGCTACGCGATCCTCGCCGGGCTCTGCGTCCTGGTCGCCGTGCTGTGGTTCGGCTTCGTCGCGGGCAGCACGCGTCCCGGCCCGGCGCCCGCCCCGGTCCGGATCGACCTCGTTCCCCCGGTCGATCGGGGCGACCACGTCGAGCTGGCCTGGAGCTCCAACGCCGAGCTGGACTACGCGGTCGTCCTCGCCGAGGAGGGTGGCCCGGAACCGCGGGTGATCCTGGCGCACCGGGACACCCGGCGGCGGATCGACGTCCGGCCGGGGCTGCGGTACTGCTTCCAGATCCAGGGGACGAACCCGCAAGGCACCTACGAAAGCCGGTCCGAGCCGATCCGCGGCGCCGTCTGCAAGCGATGACTCAGGCGCCGCGCGGCGGGAACAGGGCGCGGACGTCGACGGCCGCCCTCAGCCGCGAGAGCCGGGGACGCCGCTTCAGTCCTTTTCGGACCGTCCGCACCGCCGCCCAGGCCTCGCTCGCGACGTTCGGCGCGGTTCCGGACCACAACGCGGCGTCGACCGTTCTCGCCAGCACATGCAGTCCGTCCACCGTGGACGTCTCACCGAAGACGACGGCGGACGCGGCCAGGTCCCGCACGGTCATTCCCGTCGTCACCCGGAGGCCGTGCGCTCGCAGGCGGTCCCGGGCCTCGGCCCAGGCGCCGACGATCGCGGCCGGACCGTCCCGGCGTCGCCGCCGCCAAGCCCGGACCGCCGTCAGCCCGGGAACGCCGATACTCCACACCACCAGCAGGACGCCGAGACCGATCGCGACGACGATCACCGCCGTCAGCCAGTTCCACGACCCCGACGCACTGTCCTCTTCGGACTCCTTCGGCGGAAGCCGGGGGTTCTCCAGCTTCTGCGGCGGAGGGAGCTGGGTCCGCACCTGCGCGACCGCGGCGGTGACCCCGCTCGCGGCGGCGGTTCCGCTCTGCTTCGCCGCCCCGGCCGGGTCGAGCGGCACCCAGCCCACCTTCTCGACCGCGACCTCCGGCCACGCCACGATGTCGCCGTTGCGGACCACGTGGACGCCGTCGGCCCGCGCCTCCGGCGCGCGGTAGCCGACGACCAGCCTGGCCGGGATCCCCTTGAGGCGCGCCAGAACGACGTACGCGGCGGCGAACTGCTCGCTCGTGCCCCGTTTGTCGTCGAGCAGGAACCGGCGCAGTTGCGGCCAGCCGTGCCCGGTCGGGAGGTCGTCACCGGTGGCGAGCCGGTAGTCGTGGGCGAAGAACCGTTCGAGCGCGACGGCGGTCTGGAACGACGGCCGCAGGCCGGGCAGGATCCGGTCGGCGAGTTCGTCGATCGACGGCGGCACCGTGCCCAGTCCGCCGAGACCACCCGGAAGACGGTGGTTCGTCCCCGCGCCCACCAGTGCGTCGCGGGCGACCTCGGGCTCCCACCAGCCGAGGGTGTAGCGGGCCCGTGGTGACGGCTGCCCCGCGACCAGGGTGCCGCGGGCCTCGTCCACGAGGACGTCGGCGCCGGTCGCCGAAGCGGGCGACGTCTGGCCGGGAAGCCAGGGCCCGGACGCCCCGGTCACCTCGACGACGGCCTGGTGCCGGCCGGCCGGGACCTCGATCCCGGCGGCGGGCGCCACCTCCGCGCCCAGCCGCCGGAACCCCCCGCCGGGCGACCAGTTCGACCCGTCGAACTCGTCCAGCACGACCAGCGGCCAGCGCCGTGAAGCCGGGCTGTCACCGGTGTAGCGGAAGACCTCGGGAGCCGGGTTCCGGCCTCGGTAGGCGATCTCGGCGAGCGGGCTCGCGACGGACGCCTCGGTGACCGGCACCGCTTCGTCGTCCTTCAACGAATACGCCGGGCGGGCGAGCGGATCGGCCACCATGAGCGTCAGCGCACCCACGACGCCGAGCACCACGCCAGGCGCGACCAGCTTCGGCAGCCGGGGAAGCGCGGTCCCCCGCCCGGCCGTCAGCAGCAGCCCGGCGAGCACCGCGTACCCGATCCCCACGGCCACCGCCGCGAAACCGGTGACCGCGACGTACGCCTGGCTCAGCACCAGGACCAGCAGACCCGGTACCAGCGCGAGCAACGGCCGCCGGAGCCGGTGCAGCAGCTCGATCCCCAGCACCCCGGCGAGCAGGACGGCCAGCGGCACGAACGAGAGCAGCCGCGGTTCCGGACGGGCGGGCCAGGTCGACTGCAGGGTGAGCCGCCAGCCGTCGACAGCGCCGTCGGCCAGTGCCGCCGGCGTCTCACCGGTCGGGAGCCCGGGTGCCACCGTCGCGATCACCGCGAGGAGACCGGCCGCGAGCGCGAGCACCGGCCGCCACGGCGGCAGACCGGGAAACCTCCTGCCGAGTTCGGTCACGCCGTACCCCGCCAGGACCACCGTGCCGATCGGCCGGAGCAGCGCGGTGAAACCGAACACCGGCGCGAAAAGCAGCCCTCCGATCGCCGCCGCGGCGAGTACGGCGGCGTCGGCGGCACGCGGGGTCACGACACCAGTTCGTTCCACCGGCTCACCGCCCCGGCCGCGTCCGCCGCGCTGATCCGGCGGGCACGCGGGACGCCGTCGACGCCGTGCACGCCGAGCCCGTCCATCCCCAGCCCGTGGGTACCGACACCGAGCACGAACATCGACGAGAAATGCGGGCGGACGACGGCGAGCCCGCGCAGATCCGGGCCCGCCCTGCCGGTGACGACCACGAGGCAGCCTCCGCGGACCCCCTTGCGGGACAACGCCGCCGGGATCATCGCGCGGTCCGCGTCCAGGTCCTGGCCGACCTCGCACAGGACGTCGAGCAGCCCCCGGGCCGCCCGCACCCCGCCGAACGTGGCCAGGTCCTCGCCCGTCGAAGTGACCAGGCGGCACCGGTGCCCGGCCACCGCCGCCGCGTTCACCAGCGACGCCGCCAACTCCGCGGCCTCTTCGAATTCGTTCTCCGACAACACTTTCGACCGCGTGTCCAGCAGCAGCGTGAACCGGGGGTGATCGGGATCGACGTAGTCCCGGACCATCAGTTGCCCGGTCCGGGCGGTGGCCTTCCAATGCAGGTGCCGGACTTCGTCCCCGACGACGTACTCGCGCACGTCGCGCAGGTCCGCCGAACCGTGCAGCGAATCGTCGGTGGTCGGCCCTTCGTGGTGGTGCCGGGGGCGTCCGGTCGCCAAGGCCCGCACCGGATGCAGTTTCGGGTACACCCACAGCGTGGCGGTGTCCCCGGCCGGGAGTGGCCGCCGGACCAGGCCGAACGGGTCGGCGCGTTCGAGGATGAGCGGGCCGACGGTGAACCGGCCGCGCCGCCGCGTCGGCAGTTCGTAATGATAGGTCGCCTCACCGCCCGGCGGCAGTGAGCGGACCGTCACGGCCAGTTCGGCGCCGTGCTCCCCGTGTTCCCGCGCGGTGAACCCCGGTTCCCGCCGGGTCCCCGGATTCCCCACCAGCAACCGGGCCAGCGCGGGCCGCCCGCGTTCGACCCGATCGGGAAGGACGTCACGGCGCGCCGTGACGCGGGGACGCCGGATCGCCAGCGCGACACCGGCGAGGAGCGCGCCCACCGCGGCTCCCGCCAGTACCCGCAGCAGTGGATACCCGGCGAGTTCGCCCAGACCGTAGAGCAGCACGGCGGCGATCAGCACCCCGGTTCCGCGTCCCGTCAGCCGCATCGTCATTTCCAGGCCAGTTTCTTCGATTCGACGCCGTCGGCACGGATCCAGACGTGGCGACCGGCGGTGCCCTGCGGGAACTCCTCGAAGGTCAGCGTCCCGTCCGCCCTGATCTGCTTGGTCTTGCTGCCGTGCACACCGTCGTCGGTGACGCAGGTGACCGACACCGTCTTGCCGGGCGTGAAACCGGTCATCACGATGTGGATCAGCCCGCAGACGGGTGGGTCGCACTGCTCCGCCGTGGTGTCGGCGCCCCGCGAGATGACGATGCTCCGGTCGGCGGGCGTGTCCCCGGCCGACTTCGTGACCTGTGCCGGAGCGCCCCGGCCCGCCGCGTTCTCCGCGACCACGGTGACGGTGATCGGCTGCTCGATCCCGATGTCGGTGACGAGGTGCGCCCGGCCCGTCACCTTCGCCGAACCGGCACCCGAACCGTCGGCGCGCCGCCAGGACACGTGGTAGGCGGTGACCGGCGAGCCGTTCGCCGCCGCGGCGTTCCAGGTCACGTTCGCGTCGGTGTCGCCGGTCTTGATGCGGACGGCGAGCCCGGTGGGCGCACCCGGCGGTTTCACGTTCGCCCGCGGCGTCACCGCGGCCGAGGTGGCGCCCGGACCGGTGCCCGCCCGGTTCGTCGCGGTCACGGTGAAGGCGTACGCGGTTCCGTTCGCCAGCCCGGGGACCGGCGTCGTCCGCACCCCGCCGCCGACCGTCTTCTCACCGCCCGGCCAGGAGATCCGGTAGCCGGTGACCGTCGCCCCGTTGGCCGCGGCCTCGCCCCATTTCACCGTCGCGGCACCGTCCCCCGGGGTCGCGGTCACCGAACGCGGCGCGCCCGGCGGGCTCGCCGGGACCACCGGCTGCGGCTTCGGCTGGGGTTTCGGCGTCGGAACCGGCTGGGGTCGCGGTTTCGGCTGGACCGGCGCGACCGGGTTGTCGGCGGGCTTCTCCGGCGTCGGCGGGGTCACCGGGTCCGGCTTGTCGGCGGGTTTCGGGGGCCCGGTCACGGGGACCTCGTTGACCGCGCCGTCCTGATCGACCACGAGCACGTGGGAACCGTCGGCACCGTCCACATAGACCCGGGCGTCCGGCCCGCGGACCGGCGGCTGCCCCGCGCCACCCGGAATCGGCCTGCTGTCCTTCTCCCCGCCCGCGCCGTCGAACGTGCGCAGCGTGCGGCTTCCCTTGTCCACCAAGGCGACCACGCCACCGGACGAGGCGAGCCCGGCGTAGTCGCCGGGCGGCAGCGCGACGGTGACCAGGCTTCCGCCGCCGACGAGATGCAGCCGCGCGCCGGACCGGTCCAGGATCGCGAGTTTGCCGTCGACGTCGGTGGACGCCGCGATCGCGGTGTCCGGCACGTCCACCCCGAGCCGGACGGGCTCGCCGAACCCGGCCGAGGACACCGCCCGCACCGTGTCGTCGTCGTTGTCCACGAACACCGGGCCGCTGCCGGTGACCACCAGGGATCCCCTGTGCCTGCCCGGAATCGCGATCGGGCACGAGACCCGGTCGGCGGTGGGCGCGAGTTCGCACAGCAGTCCGTCGTCGACCTGGTGCAGCCACAGCCGTCCGTCGGCGGTCGCCACCGGCTCGCCCAGCCCGCCGCCGACCGGGATCCGCACCATGCCCTCGCCGAGCCGGACCACGATGCCCGCTCGGCGGTACACCGCGTACGGGCCGCCCTTGGTCTCGACGGTCGTGGGCCATTCGTTCGCGGGCGACGGCGTCGTGCCCTCGACCGACAGGGTCGACTTCCCGAACTCGATGGTCTTCGACGGAGAGACGGCGTACCCCTGCGTCGGGCCCTGCACGACCCGGCTGCCGGGATCGGCACCGGGCAACGCGACCTGGGCGTCGGCCTGTTTGCCGGAGCCGTCGACATGGAACGCCGAACCCAGCGCGGAGTTGTAGATCCAGTGCCCGGTCTGCGCCAGATCCAGGCCGACCAAGGGTTTCGCCCCGCCGGTGACCGCGATCCCCACCAGCGCGACGGTGCCCGAGACGATCATGGCGATCGGCGCCCGTGCGCGGAAACGTCCGGAAGTGCCCACGGCTCAGACCGCGTTGACGGCGGGCGCCGGCGTCGCGGCCAGCGCCTCGGCGACGATCTCGGTCGCCGATCGCTGGTTGAGTTCGGCGTCGGCGGTGAGCACCAGCCGATGCGCGAGCACCGGCCTCGCGACGGTCTTGATGTCGTCCGGGGTCACGTAGTTCCGGCCGTCGGTGGCCGCGATCCCTTGTGCCGCGCGGACGAGCGCGATGCTGCCGCGCGGGCTCGCGCCGTGGCGGACCGACGCGTGCTCCCGGGTCGCGGCGGCCAGCCGGACCGCGTACGAGCAGATCGCCGGGTCGAGGTGGGCCTCCCGCACCTGATCGATGGCGCGGCGCAGGGTTTCCAGGTCCACCACCGGATCGAGTTCGTCGGGGTCGACCCGTGCGCAGTCGCTCATGATCACCCGCACCTCGGCGTCGTGATCGGGGTAGCCGACCGAGATCCGCATCATGAACCGGTCGAGCTGGGCCTCGGGCAGCCGGTAGGTGCCCTCCATCTCGATCGGGTTCTGGGTGGCGATCACCAGGAACGGATGCGGCACGTCGTGCGGCACCGAGTCGACCGTCGCCCGCCGCTCCGACATCACCTCGAGCAGCGCGGACTGGGTCTTCGGGGTGCCGCGGTTGATCTCGTCGGCGAGCACGACGTTGGCGAAGATGCCGCCGGGGTGGAAGGCGAACTTCTCGATGTTCTGGTGGTAGACCATCACGCCGGTGACGTCGCCGGGCAGGAGGTCCGGGGTGAACTGGATGCGGTTCCAGCTCCCGCCCACACTGCGCGCCAGGCAGCGGGCCAGTGTCGTCTTCCCCAGCCCCGGCACGTCCTCGATCAGCAGATGCCCCTCGGACAACAGGGCGGCGATCGCCAACCGGACGACGTCCGGTTTACCGCGCAGCACCCGCTGCACGTTCTCGGCGACGGCCAGGTAGACGGCGGTCGCTGCCGGCTGGTTCATCGTTTCCCCTCCGAAAGACGCCTTCGGGCGGAAGGATCCCTCGCGGGGGCGGGGACCGGTCCCCGGCTTAGGCCGTGTCCTGTGAGTCCGTCCGATGGGATCGTCCTCGTACCGGGTTGTATTCGGGCGTATCCGCCCGTGCCGTCAGGGGCCACCTGGGCGCGAAGACCGCGAACACGGCTTGCAGGACTCGGCTCAGGCGACCGGCAGGGCGAGTTCGAAGATCGCGCCGCCCTCGTCGCGGTTGTAGACCCGCAGCGTGCCGCCGTGGACGTCGGCCACCCATCTGACGACGGCCAGCCCGATGCCGGTGGAACCGCCCCCGCTGACGAACCGCTCGAACAGCACGGCGGCCCTTTCCGGGTCCACGCCGGGCCCCCGGTCGGCGATGAGCACCCGGCCGTCGAGCACGGTGACCTGGATGTCGGCGACCTCACCCGGTTCGCGGCCGTGGCTGAGCGCGTTGCCGATCAGGTTCGCGATCGCGCGCCGCAGCAGCGTCGCGTCGCCGTCGACCCGGGTCGGCACGGTGGTGACGGCGATCCGCGCGTCGTCGGCGGGCAGGTCCTCGACGACGGTCTCGACCAGCTGGTCGAGCATGAGCGGGCCGAGGATCAGCTCGTCGACACCCGCGGTGATCCGGGCCCGTTTCGGCCAGAGGTCGATGATGTCGCCCATCATCGAGGCGAGGCGGATCGTCCTCGGCAGCATCTCGGCCTGTCCGGCGGGGTTCCGCGACGCCGTTTCGGCGAGGGCACGCAGGCCTGCCACCGGCGTCTTGAGGTCGTGGACGACGCCGTCGAGGAGCTGGGAAACGCCGTCCAGCAACGACTTCTGCTGTTCCAGCGCGGCGGTGGCCGGCCGCATCGCCCGGCCGGCGATGAAGTACCCGGCGGCGCCGAGTCCCAGTACCAGGAGCAGGCAGCCGCCGATCACCAGCAGCACCCACTCGTCGTGCTCCTCCCGCACGCCCTCGGCGTCGGCCACCACGACGACCGCGCCGACGACCTGCTCGTCGCGATCCTGGATCGGGTCGGCCGCGACGTACACGGCCCGGCCCTCGGCGGTGGTCTCGTACCCGGTCTTCGAACGGTTCTGACCGGTCGCCTCGGTCGCGAGCCGGTTCAGCAGGGCGTCGTCGACGGCCACACACTCGCGTTTCCCGCGATAGGGCTCGAACCGCGGCGCGCTGCCGGGGAGGACGGCGAACTGGGGGCACTGCTCGTTGACGGTGTCGGTGCCGATGTACGCGGTGACGATCGTGCCGCCGCCCGCGGTGATCAGTCTGGCCAGCGTGGCCGACGTCTGACGGACGTCGCTGTCGAGGCGCTGCCTGCCCTGATCCGCGTCGGCCCGGATCACCAGCCAGGCGAGCACCACCAGACCGAAGGCGTTCATCGCGGTGAACAGCAGTGTCAGCAGGCGGCGGAGCCTTCGGAGGCGGCCGGTCGAGGAGTCCGTCACGACAGCCGATATCCGATCCCGCGCACCGTCTCCACCGGGTCGGGCTCCCCCAGCTTGCGGCGCAGGCGTTTGACCACGGCGTCGACGACGTTCGCCATCGGCTCGTTCTCGAGGTCCCAGCAGTGTTCGATGAGGTCCGCGCGCGAAACCGCCATCCCCGGCCTGGTCGCGAGGTATTCGAGGATCGCGAACTCGCGGTTGCTCAGGGAGAGCAGTACGCCGCCGCGGCGGACCTCGCGGCGCGCGAAGTCCACTTCGAGGTCGGCGTGGCGCAGCACCGGCGGCCTGCCGCCGCGGCGACGGCACAGGTTCGTCACCCTGGCCAGCAGTTCCGCCATCACGAAAGGTTTGACCACGTAGTCGTCGCCGCCGTGTTCGAAGCCCTCGACGCGGGCGCCACCCGAGTCCAGCGCGGTCAGGAACAGCACCGGCACGGCCCAGCCCCGCCGCCTGCGCTCGTCGACGAATCCCGCCGCGTCGCCGTCGGGCAGCATCCGGTCGAAGACCACGCACGCGTACGTCTCGCCGCCGGCGAGCGCGCTCGCGGCGCCGGCCAGTGAGCCGACCGCGTCCACGGTGAACGCGGCCGCCCTCAGTGCGGCGGCGACCGCCGGCCGGATGTTTTCGTCGTCCTCGACGACCAGGACTCGCGCGTTCATGACATCCCTCCGTGCCAGGACGCTACCGTGTGCGAGTGCGGATACTGGTCATCGAGGACGACGAGGCCCTGCGAGCGTCGGTGCACTCGTCGCTGCGCTCCGCCGGGTTCGCCGTCGACGCCGTCGGCGACCTCGGCCCGGCGGACGAGGCACTGTTCGTCAACGAATACGACTGCGCGGTCTTCGACCGGATGCTGCCCGGCGGCGATTCACTGGACTACGTCGAGCGGAAACGCGCGACGGGCTGGGCGACCCCCGTCTTGTTCCTCACCGCGCTGGGCGACCCCGGCCAGCGGGTCGCCGGACTGCGGCGCGGGGGCGACGACTACCTCGAAAAGCCTTTCGCCATCGCGGAAATGGTGGCGCGCGTACGCAGCCTCTGCCGCCGGGGCCGGGTCGCGCCACCGCCGGTCCTGCGGGCCGAAGACCTCGAACTCGACACCGGCCGTCACGAGGTCCGGCGCGACGGCGTCCTGCTGAGCCTGACCCGGACGGAATTCGCCGTCCTGCGGTGCCTGCTGGAAAACGCGGGACAGCCGGTTTCGCGGGACGACCTCATCCGCGCGGGCTGGGACGAGCAGGCCGATCCGGCGTCCAACGTCCTCGACGTCCTCCTGACCGGGCTCCGGCGGAAACTGCTGGCGCCGCCGTTGATCGCGACCGTCCCGAAAGCCGGCTACCGAATCGGCTGAACACAGAAGGCCCCTTTGCTCGCGCCGGGCGCGAGTAAAGGGGCCTTGCTGTAGTGCTGCTGTCAGTCCGTGACGCCCTTTACGGCGTCCTTGACCTTTTCGCCTGCCTGCTTGAGGTTGGCCTTGCCCTGCTCGGCCTTGCCCTCGGTCTGCCACTGCTCGTTGTCGGTGGCGTTCCCGACAGTTTCCTTCGCCTTGCCCTTGAGCTCGTCGACCTTGTTCTCGGCTTTGTCGTTCATCGGGCCTCCATTCGTTGTCCGCTACTTTCGGGTTACCCGGCTTCGGGTATCGGAAACCTGTTTATCGCTTCCGAAGGCGTGGCACCCGACACGTTTGACTTGTCTGCCCTGCACATACGCGGTCGCTCACCACCGAACGCGATCACTCACCGCGCGTGTACGCCGAGTTCCGCCCAAACGGTCTTGCCGTTCTCCCGCCGGTCCTGTCCCCAGGCCGCGGCGCAGGCCTCGATCAGCGCCAGCCCCCGGCCACCGTTGTCCGACGCCGGACGCGGGGCGGCGGGCCGCTCGGCGGAGTCGTCCACCTCGATGCGCAGCCGTCCGGGCAGTCGCGCCAACCGCACTCGCTGCGGCGGTTTCCCGTGCCGCAGGGCGTTGGACACGAGTTCGTCCAATACCAGGATCACGTCCATGAGATCTTCTTCCGCGAGGTCGCGGAGTTCCGCGCGTGCCCAGGCCCGGACCCGTGCCAATTCGGCCAGGTCGCCGCCGACGGCCAAGGTCGGGATGGTGACCTGGTCGCCGGTGGGCATGGCCTGCTCGGTGGACACGAAACCTCCCGAATCGCTACGGCCCCGAGGGGCGCTCGTGGAAATCTAGTACCCCAAAATCCTCGAACCGTAACGACAGGCCGTCATCGTTCGCTACCGGTGTGCCCACACGGGTAGACGGTCTTCCCGGCGAGGGCCTCGCACACCGGGCAGTTGTTCACCGGCCGGTCGCGGCGGCCCCAGAAGGGATGGGTGGCCCCGCAGAGCGCGGTGACGAGGTCACCGGGGCCGGGGTCCGGGGCACAGACGGGACAGTAGGCGTGCGCGGCGCGTTCCACCTCGGACGCACCTCGCATGACGAACTCGCCGCTCATGGGGCTCCTTCGGTCGTCCAGCTCATGGTCACCGTCGTGCCGTCTCCGCGGTATCGGCAGTCGGCGTGCTCGGCGAGTCGGTCGATCAGCAGCAGGCCGCGGCCGCGGATCGTGTCGGCGGGATCCGCCGGCTTCCAGGTCCCGTAGTCGGTGACGACCACCTCGATCCCGCCCCGGCCGAGGGTGGCGTGGATTTCGATGACGCCGTCCGAGCCGTCCCCGTAGGCGTGCTCGGCCGAGTTGGCCAGCGCCTCGTTGCTCGCCAGGACGATGTCCTCCCGCCGCGCCCCGTCCACCCCCAGCCCGGCGAGCCAGCTCGTGAGCCGCTTCCGGAGCTCGACGAGCCGCCCCGCCTCGGCGGGCACCCGATCACGGAACTCCTGCGGCACCCGGGCAGAAACGGGCTTCATCCTGCGCCACCCGCCCCTGGTTCCGTCACCGGTTCATCTTGCCGGGCGCGGCGGCAACCCGCCAGATGACTCCCGGCGGTGACGTCCGGTCCCACTTTCGTGGATATCCCGTGGACTGGATGGCCGCTATGCCCCTCCCGCGTCCGGTCTTATCGTCGGACGCATGGCCAGTGACTTGCAGCGGCGCAAGATTTCGGGTGTCTTCGCGGCGATGGACCTCGACCGCGACGGTTTCCTCGATGAGCGGGACTTCCGGGCACTCGCCGACCGCTGGGCCCGGGTGCGGGGAACGGGCGACGAGCGGCGGCTGACCGGCCTCCTGCTGAGCTGGTGGACGACGTTGCTGGAGGCCTCGGATCTCGACCGCGACGACAAGGTCACGCTCGACGAGGTCCTGCTGGTGGTCGACAAGCTGCCGGAGACGCCGGAGGCGGTGATCGCCACGGCCGACGCGATGTTCGACGCGATCGACGAGAACCGGGACGACCTGATCTCGGCGGCGGAGTACCGCCGGCTGATCGAGGCGTGGAACGGCCGCCCCACCGACACCGACACCACGTTCCCGGTGCTCGACTCCGACGGCGACGGCAAGCTGTCCCGGGAGGAGTTCGCAGCGCTGTGGCTGGAGTTCTGGGCGGGCGACGACGACGAAGCCCCGGGAAACCTGGTTTTCGGCCCGCTCGCCGCCTGAATTCGCATCCCGGCAATTTCCTGTCGGCCGACCGAAATATCGAGACCCTTTCCTCGGCGACAATTACCGGTCCATTACCAACACTTTTATCTGTTGCTCTTTTCGAGTGATCAAGGCCTATGATCACCTTTGCGACAAAGACAGCACGCTTCCGGCGGCGCTACCCTTGCGGCGTTCCCGGCGGACCGAGCAGGTCTTATTCGTGCTGTCTGCCTCATTTACGACTTTAGTCGGGAGGTCGCGAGCGTGCGCTCGCCGCGAAAGACCAACGGAAAAGGGCCTGAAAACCACCACACCCAGGGCGCCGCGACATCCGCATTGCTGCGCATGGGTCGTTATTTGACCCGCGCGGAGAGTTCGGCGGATCTGCATTCGGTACACCTGACCGGCGGGCGCGAAGGTGACGCGTTCTACCGCGATCGCTGGAGTCACGACAAGGTGGTCCCGTCCACGCACGGCGTGAACTGCACCGGTTCCTGCCGCTGGAACGTGTACGTTTCGGACGGGATCATCACCTGGGAAAGCCAGGATCCGGACTATCCTTCCGTCGGGCCGGACAAACCGGAGTACGAGCCACGCGGATGCCCACGCGGTGCTTCTTTCTCCTGGTATTCCTATTCGCCGACGCGTGTACGTTTTCCGTACGCAAGGGGCGTTCTCGTCGAGATGTACCGCGAAGCACTGAGAAAACACCAAGACCCGGTGACGGCCTGGGCTTCGGTGATGGACGACCCGATGAAACGGATGTCCTATCAGCGTGCCCGCGGCAAAGGCGGATTGGTCAGGGTGACCTGGGACGAAGCCGCGGAAATCGCGGCGGCCGCCCATGTGCACGCCATTTCCCGGTACGGTCCGGACCGGGTTGCCGGTTTCTCGCCGATTCCGGCGATGTCCATGGTCTCGCACGCGATCGGCTCACGGTTCATGGCGCTGATCGGCGCCCCCATGCTCTCCTTCTACGATTGGTACGCCGATCTAC
Source organism: Amycolatopsis sp. cmx-4-19 (assembly GCA_049998115.1). Classification (GTDB taxonomy): domain Bacteria; phylum Actinomycetota; class Actinomycetes; order Mycobacteriales; family Pseudonocardiaceae; genus Amycolatopsis. Next base: position 198,069 of record JAEBEO010000011.1, read on the forward strand.
CGGTGGCCTCGCCACAGGTGTTCGGCGACCAGACCGACGTACCGGAATCCGCGGACTGGTGGGACGCCGCGTACCTGATGATGTGGGGCTCGAACGTCCCGGTGACCAGGACGCCGGACGCGCACTGGATGGCCGAGGCGCGGTACCGCGGGCAGAAGGTCGTGGTCGTCTCCCCCGATTACGCCGACAACACCAAGTTCGCCGACGAGTGGCTGGCCCCGCACCCCGGCACCGACGCCGCGCTGGCGATGGCCATGGGCCACGTCATCCTCACCGAGTTCTTCGCCGAACGGCAGGTCCCGTATTTCACCGACTATGTCCGCCGCTTCACCGACCTGCCGTTCCTGGTCACGCTGACCGAACGGGACGGCGCGTACGTCCCGTCGAAGTTCCTCACCGCGGCCGACCTGGGCGGGACCGGGACAGCGGAACCGCGGTGGAAGACGGTGCTGGTCGACGACCGCACGGGCGAGCCGGTCGTGCCGAACGGTTCGGTCGGCTTCCGCTGGAACGAGCACGACCAGGGCCGCTGGAACCTCGATCTCGGCGACGTCGAGCCGCGGCTGAGCCTGCTGGCGGATCCCGCTCATCAGGGCGTCGAGGTGCTGCTGCCGCGGTTCGACGTCGAGGGCGTGCTGCGCCGCGGTGTCCCCGCGGTGGACGTGGGCGGCCGGCTGGTCACCACGGTGTTCGACCTGCTGATGGCGCAGTACGGCGTGCGGCGCGACGACCTGCCGGGGGTCTGGCCCTCCGGTTACGACGATCCGGCGGAACCGTGCACCCCGGCGTGGCAGCAGGAGATCACGTCGGTCCCGGCCGAGCGGGTCGCCCGGATCGCGAGGGAGTTCGCCGAGACCGCCGAGGCCTCCCGCGGCCGCTGCATGATCCTGATGGGCGCGGGCACCAACCACTGGTTCCACTCCGACACCATCTACCGCTCCTTCCTGGCGCTGCTGACGATGACCGGCTGCCAGGGCCGCAATGGCGGCGGCTGGGCGCATTACGTCGGGCAGGAGAAGGTGCGGCCGCTGACCGGGCACCAGACCCTGGCGGGCGCGATGGACTGGGTGCGGCCCGCGCGCCAGATGATCGGGACGGCCTACTGGTACCTGCACACCGGCCAATGGCGTTACGACGCGCTGCGCAACGACGAACTCGCCTCCCCGCTGGCTGCCGGGAAACTCGCCGGGACCAGCGCCGCGGACACGCTCGCGCAGTCGGCGCGGCTCGGCTGGATGCCCTCGTTCCCCACCTTCGACCGCAATCCGCTGGACCTGGTCGACGAGGCCGAGGCGGCGGGCGCCGACCCGGCCCGTCACGTCACCGCGCGACTGCGCGACGGCACCTTGGGCTTCGCCGCCGAAGATCCGGACGAGCCGCGGAACTGGCCGCGGGTGCTCACGGTGTGGCGGTCGAACCTGCTCGGGTCCTCGGCTAAAGGCCACGAATACTTCCTGCGGCATCTGCTGGGCACCGACGCGAACCTCCGCGGCGGGGAAGCGCCGCCGGAAGCTCGGCCGAACTCGGTGAAATGGCATGACACCGCGCCGGTCGGCAAGCTGGATCTCATGCTGGCAATCGATTACCGGATGACCAGCACCACGTTGTTCGCGGATCTCGTGCTGCCTGCCGCGACCTGGTACGAGAAACACGACCTGTCCTCGACGGACATGCATCCGTTCGTGCACTCGTTCAACGCCGCCGTCGACCCGCCATGGCAGACCCGCACCGATTTCGAGGCGTTCCACGCGATCGCGCGGCGGTTCAGCGAGCTGGCCGAACGCCATCTCGGGGTGCGCAAGGACCTCGTCGCCACCCCGATGACCCACGACACCCCGGGCGAGACGGCTCAGCCGGGCGGCGTCGTCCGCGACTGGCGCGACGGCGACGTCGAACCGATCCCGGGTGTCACGATGCCGCGCTTGACCGTCGTCGAACGCGATTATCCCGCCGTGGCCGCGAAACTGGCCACTCTCGGGCCGCTGCTGGAGAAAATGGGTGCCACCAGCAAGGGTGTCACCTACGACGTCGGCGAAGAGGTGAACTGGCTGCGCGCGAAGAACGGCGTCGCGCGCAGCGGCGCCGGACAAGGGCAGGCGCTGATCGACACCGACATCAAGGCCGCGGACGCGGTGCTCGCCCTGTCGGGCACCACCAACGGACGATTGGCCACTCAGGGCTTCCGCGAACTCGAGAAGCGGGTCGGCACCGAACTGGCACATCTTTCGGCAGAGCACGAGGGAAAACGGATCACCTTCGCCGACACGAGGTCCCGGCCGGCGCCGGTGATCACCAGCCCGGAATGGTCGGGCAGCGAGAGCGGCGGACGCCGGTACTCCGCGTTCGTGATCAACGTCGAACACGGCAAACCGTGGCATACGCTCACCGGTCGCCAGCACTTCTTCCTCGACCACGACTGGATGCACGAACTGGGTGAGGCGCTGCCGGTCTACCGGCCGCCGCTGGGTTCGCACCACCTCACCGGCGGGACGGGCGACGGCACGGAGGTCACCGTGCGCTACCTGACCCCGCACAGCAAATGGTCGATCCATTCGACCTACCAGGACAACCTGCACATGCTCACGCTCTCGCGCGGCGGGCAGGGGATCTGGATGAGCCCGGCGGACGCCGAGGCCATCGGCGTCAAGGACAACGACTGGATCGAGGCGGTCAACCGCAACGGTGTCGTGGTGGCCAGGGCGATCGTCTCCCACCGGATGCCGACGGGCACCGTTTTCCTTTATCACGCGCAAGATCGTGCGGTGAACGTGCCACGTAGCGAGGCCACCGGCAAACGCGGCGGCACGCACAACTCCCTGACCCGGCTGCTGCTCAAGCCCACCCATCTCATCGGCGGCTACGCCCAGCTCAGCTTCGGCTTCAACTACCTGGGCCCCACCGGAAACCAGCGCGACGAGGTCACCGTGATCCGCCGCCGTTCCCAGGAGGTGCGTTACTGATGCGGGTTCTGGCGCAACTGGCCATGGTGATGAACCTGGACAAGTGTATCGGCTGCCACACCTGCTCGGTGACCTGCAAACAGGCATGGACCAACCGGGCAGGCACCGAATACGCGTGGTTCAACAACGTGGAAACCCGGCCGGGGCAAGGATATCCGCGCCGCTACGAGGATCAGGACCGCTGGAAGGGCGGCTGGGAACGCACCGCGAAGGGCCGGTTGCGGCTGCGCGCGGGCGGGCGGTTCAGCAAACTCGGGAAGCTGTTCGCCAATCCGGACCTGCCGGAGATCTCCGACTACTACGAGCCGTGGACCTACGACTACGCCACCCTGATCGAGGCGCCGCTCGGCGACGACGTCCCCACCGCCGCGCCGCGATCGGCCATCACCGGCGAACCCGCACAGCCCTCCTGGGGCCCGAACTGGGACGACGACCTCGGCGGCTCCACCGAGCACGGCGTCAAGGACCCGATCGCCGAGAAGCTGCGTGACGAACTCGGGATCCGGATCAAGTTCGAATTCGAGCAGAGCTTCATGTTCTACCTGCCGCGGATCTGCGAGCACTGCCTCAATCCGTCCTGTGTGGCCAGTTGTCCCTCCGGCGCGATGTACAAACGCGAGGAGGACGGGATCGTGCTGGTCGATCAGGACCAGTGCCGCGGCTGGCGGATGTGCGTCACCGGCTGCCCGTACAAGAAGGTCTACTTCAACCACAAGACCGGCAAGGCCGAGAAATGCACGTTCTGCTACCCGAGGGTGGAGGCGGGCCAGCCGACCGTGTGCTCGGAGACCTGTGTCGGGCGGCTGCGTTACATCGGTGTCCTGCTCTACGACGCCGACAAGGTCACCGAAGCCGCTTCCGTCGCCGACGAACACGACCTCTACCCGGCGCAACTCGACCTGTTGCTCGATCCGCACGACCCCGAGGTGATCCGGGCGGCCGAAGCGGCGGGCATCCCGCACGACTGGCTCACCGCCGCGCAGCGCTCGCCCGTCTACCAGCTCATCCACGACTATCGGCTGGCGCTGCCCCTGCATCCGGAATACCGCACGATGCCGATGGTCTGGTACGTCCCGCCCCTGTCGCCGGTGGTCGACGCGGTCAGCGAGACCGGCCACGACGGCGAGCACCGGGACAACCTGTTCGGCGCCATCGACGCGCTGCGCATCCCGGTCGAATACCTGGCGGAACTGTTCACCGCCGGGGACACCGCGCCGGTCCGGCGGTCACTGCGACGGCTGGCCGCCATGCGGTCCTACATGCGGGCGGTGAACCTCGGGCAGGAGACCGACGAGGACATCCCCGCCTCGGTGGGGCTGACCGGCGAGCAGATCTTCGGCATGCACCGGCTGCTCGCCCTCGCCAAGTACGAGGAGCGTTACGTCATCCCCACCGCGGGTGTCGGGCAGGCCCACGACCTGGAGGCGATCGCCACCCGCTGCAGTCTCGACGTCGACGGGGGGCCGGGGATGGGTGGTGGCGAGTCCACGGTGGACCTCGTCAGCTGGGACGACGGCGGCAGGCCGGACGCGCTGTTCCCCACCCTGCGAGGGCAGGACCGGTGAAACTCGGCCGGACCGGCGCCGCGGACCGGCGGCACCACGCGGCGCTGCGTCAGGTCGCCGGCTGGTGCCTGCAGTACCCGGACGAAGCCGTCCTCGGGAAACTCGGCCTGTTGCGCGCGTGCCTCGACGAGACCTCCGGACCCGGTCACGCGGAACTTTCCCGCACCGTGGCCTACCTCGGACAGGGCGAGCCCGGCACGCTGGCCTCGCACTACATCGAGGTCTTCGATCGCAAGCCGCGGCGGACACTGCATCTGAGCTGGTTCCTCGACGGCGACACCCGCCGCCGAGGGGAAACGCTGGCCTCACTGCGCAAGTTCTACCGCTCCCACGGGTTCGCCCCCGCCGAGAACGAACTACCGGACTTCCTTCCGGTACTCCTGGAGTTCGCCGCCGCGGCCGTTCCCGCCGCCGCCGAGGAGGCGCTCGCCCGCTTCCATCCCGCACTGGACCTGCTCCACCGCAATATGTCCACTATGGACACTCCTTATCGGGACGCCGTGGCGGCGGTGCTGGCGACGCTGCCGCCGGTACCCGTCCCGCCGCCCGCCGTCCCGCTCGCCGAACTGGTCGGCCTCGACCCGTTCCCCACCGGAGGTGGCCGATGAGTTCCGGACTCGACCTGCTGCTGTGGGGGGCGGCACCCTACGCGTCGATCGCCCTGCTGGTCTTCGGCACGGTCTGGCGGTACCGGCACGACAAGTTCGGCTGGACGACCCGGTCCAGCCAGCTGCACGAGTCCCGGCTGCTGCGCGTGGCCAGCCCGGTGTTCCACGTCGGGCTGCTGATGGTGATCGGCGGGCACGTGCTCGGGCTCTTCGTCCCCAAGGGCGTCACCGAGTTCGCCGGCCTCGACGAGCACGCGTACCACCTGATCTCGCTCGGGATGGGGAGTATCGCCGGACTGGTCGCCGTCGGCGGTCTCGCCCTCCTGCTGTGGCGGCGGGCGCGTGTCCCGGCGGTGCGCCGCGCCACCTCGGTCAGCGACAAGTACATGTACGTGGTGCTCGTGCTGGTGATGGTCGCCGGACTGGCGAACACCCTGGTGGACAACGGAGTCCGCGGTGGTTACGACTATCGCGAGACGGTCGCGCCCTGGTTCCGCGGCATCCTGCTCCTCGATCCACAGCCGGAACTGATGGCGTCGGCGCCACTGGACTACCGGCTGCACGCCGGGCTGGCCATGGTGCTGTTCGCGCTGTGGCCGTTTTCCCGGCTGGTCCACGCTTTCAGCGCACCGGTGCGGTATCTGCTGCGTCCGTACGTGGTCTACCGGCGCCGTGACCCCGGCGCCGTCGGGACCCGGAACCCCCGCCGTGGCTGGGAATGAGCAGATTCCGCCGCACCGCCTACGTCGCGCTGGGCTCGTTCGGCTGCGTCGTGCTCATCGGCCTCTGCGCGATCGCCACCGGCGCGCCCCTGGTGTTCCCCTCGCTCGGGCCCACGGCGTTCCTGGTGTTCACCGGGCCGCAGGCCCCGGCCGCGAGCCCGCGCAACACGGTGCTCGGCCACCTGGCCGGTGTCCTCGCGGGACTGACCGGCCTCGCCGCCACCGGCCTGCTCGCCGCCGCCCCGGACCTGACCCATCCCTCCTGGGCCAGGATCGGGGCGGCCGCGTTGGCACTCGGCCTCACCTGCGCGGCGATGGTGGCCCTCGACATCCCCCACCCACCGGCGGGCGCGACCACTTTGATCATCTCGCTCGGTCTCCTGCACACCGTCCCGCAGGTGCTCACGGTGATGGCGGGGGTCGTCCTCATCGCCCTGCTCGCCGTCGTGATCAACAAGTCGTTCGGGGTGCCTTATCCTTGGTGGCGCCCGGCGGCACCGCGGCCACCGGCTCCTTCGCGCCGTCTCGAATCGTCCACAAAGGACCGATGACGACGAAGACCGGCTCCGACGTTGCGAAAGCCACTTTCGCAACGTTGAAGGTTGCGAAAGTGGCTTTCGCAACACCCCGTCCCCCACCAAGCCCCCAGCGCACCTCCCCAGCCGAGTCCGTGAAGGCCTCCTTGAGGGACCCTGGGTCCCTCAAGGAGGCCTTCACGGACTTCCGCAATCGCCACAGGGGTCACAGGGTCAGGGGCTAGATGACGCCCGCCCGGACCGCGTAGGCGACGGCGTGCGGGCGGTTGCGCAGGTTCAGCCGTCCGGTGATGCCCTGGATGATGTGCTTGACGCTGCGTTCGGAGTAACAGAGCTCACCGGCGATCTCGACGGTGTCCTTCCCGTCGGCCATCAGGCGCAGGACGTCGATCTCCCGCGTGGTGAGCCCGGCGGTGTTGACGCCCATCGGGTCGAGCACCTCGCGCTGCAGCCGTTCGACGTGCTTGAGCAGCTCCCCGAGCAGGCTCGGCGGCAGCACCCCGCCGCCGGTGGCGGCCGCGCGGACCGCGTGCGCCAGCCGTTCACCGGTGGTCGCCGAACGCGGCAGCACCGCCACCACGCGGCATTCGATCGCGGGCACCAGTTCGGCCTCGCCGATCTGGCCGACCACGAGAACCACCGGTTTGCCCACGTCGGCGGCCAGCCGCCGCAGCCACAGCACCGTCTCCGGCGTCAGCCACTCGGCGGCGAACACCAGCACGTCGGCCTCGGCACGCCGGTCCCAGTCACGGACCTCGATCCCCTCCTGCTCGCCGAGCTGGCTGGCCAGCCCGGCGGTGGTGATCGGATCGGGCGCGTGCACCGCAACGGTGATCTCTCGCGTTTCCGTGTCCACCTCTGTCCCCTCCGCTTGATCCGCAGCCCCAGTCGGATGTGACACAGTCTGCGAAGGAGCTCTTCACGAACTCTCCACGGGTTCTCAACGCGGCGTGAAGGACTTCGCCGCCAGCTGAAACGCTTCGACGTACTTGGGCAATTCGCCCAGGACCTCGCGGAGCCTGCCCTCGTGCCCGTCGAAGTCCGGATCGGCCAGCCGGGCGTAGCCGAACGCCAGCGTCCGGCGCAGCTCGTCGACGTGCTCCTCCGCCTCGACGGCGTCGAGCACCAGCCTGCCGCTGCAGGCGAGGTCGAGCACGACGTCGCCGGCGAATCGCTCCTGTGCCTGACTCACCGCGACCGGCCTTTCGCTGATGGACCGTTCCAGCATGCCCATCGACGCATGCCTGGGACCAGCGTGCAAGGACTTTCTGCCCCGGAAGCCGCCGAGCTTTGCCCACTCGTTCCTCGGCCGTCCGGCGGGCCGAGACGCGAAGGTTCCGTGAAAACCACATGAACGGGCACCCGACCGGGACCGCGTTCACCCCGGTGAACAGCGGGAATCCGAACTGTGCTGGCACGGGCCGAAGGTGTCTTGTCCTCGGCGGACGAAACCCACACGATGCCTGCCCGATTGATTGCGAAACCCGCAACGGCGGGGATAGGCTTTTTCCGCCAGGATGATCATCGAGGTAGTCGGACGCACAGGCGGCAGGTCATGGACGAGGTTCCCTCGCTGACGGTGCGGCTGCTGGGCGGTCCCCCCGCCTGGCACGGCGCAGGCGAGCTCGCCCTCGGTCCCGCTCAGCGGCAAGCGGTGTTCGCCGCGCTCGCCCTGCGCGCCGGTCACTTCGTCTCCCGCAAGGAGATCATCGACGCCGTCTGGGGCGAACGGCCGCCGCACAGCGCCACCGGAATCGTCTACACCTCCGTGTCCGCGCTGCGCCGGGCGCTCGAACCCGCGGGCGAACCGCTCGTCGCGACCCGCGCCGGTTACCGCCTCGACCTGCCGAAACACCAGGTGGACGTGCATGTCTTCGAGGCCGAGCTGGAGCGGGCCCGCACCCACCGGCTCGCCGGCTCGCATCATCGGGAGCAGGAGTCGCTGCGGACCGCGCTCGAACTGTGGCGGGGCACCGCGCTGAACGGGATTCCCGGTCCGTACGCCGAAAGCCAGCGCGAGCGGCTGAACGAATTGCGGATGTCCGCGCTGGAGCGTCAGGCCGAGGTCGCACTGCACCTGGGTGGCTACCGCGAACTCGTCGGCGAGCTGGCCGTCCTGGTCGAGCGTCATCCGCTGCGTGAAGGCCTGCACCGCATGCTGATCACCGCGTTGTTCCGGTCCGGCCGCCAGGCCGAGGCCCTGGCGGCCTTCGACCGCGCCCGCGAGACGATCGTCGAGCAGTCCGGTCTCGAACCCGGCCCGGAACTGCTGGCACTGCGGCGGCGGGTGGTGGACGGCGACCCGTCGCTGCGCCATCAGGACCGGCCGGAACCGCATCGGCCCGTCCGCGCCCTGCCCGGACGTCCGGCCGTCTTCGTCGGCCGCGAGTTCGAACTGGGCCGCGTGCGCCTCCGGCTGTCCGCCCTGCTGACCCAGGGCCGCGGCGGGACACTGTGGCTGGACGGCGACGCGGGCAGCGGCAAGAGCACTCTCCTGGCGGAGGCCCTCGCCCCGGCGAGAAGACATACGCGCTGGGTCCGGGCCGACGAACTCACCAGCGCGGTCCCGCTCAGCATCGTCGCCGACTGCCTCGGCGGCGAAGCGCTCGACAGTCTCACCAGGACGGTCACCGAGCTGTGCGAGGACGGGCCGCTGGTGCTCGTCTTCGAGGATCTGCACTGGGCCGACGAGGAAAGCCTGCTCGCCTGGCAACGGCTTCACCGGCTGACCGGGCACCTGCCGTTGCTGCTGATCGGCTCCGCGCGCCCACTCCCCCGGCGCCGCACGCTCGACGTCCTCCGCTCGCGGTTCGACGGCGAGATCGTCACGCTCCCGCCGTTCGACGGCCCGACCGTCGAGGCGCTCGCCGGGGAGTCACTGGCCAGGGATCCCGGCGAAGAAGTGCTCGGGTTCGCCGCCGAGCACACCGCGGGCAACGCCGCGTACCTGTGCGAGCTGTTCGCCGAATTCGCCGCCGGCCACGACATCACCACCGCGCCGCCCGGCGGCGTCGTCGCCGTGGTCGAAGATCACCTCGGCACGCTTTCCTTGCCCTGCAAGCGAATGTTGACCTCAGCCGCGTTGCTCGGCTCGGCGTTCACGGTCGCCGACGTGGCGGCTGTCACCGGCCGCGAACTGCGGGCACTCATCGAAACGGTCGAGGAGGCGCTCGCCGCCCGCGTGCTGGAAACCGAAGGGGAACGCCTGCGTTTCCGGGTACCGCTGGTGCGCTCGGTGTTCGCGGCGAACACCCCGCCCGCCATCCGCACCATGCTGCACCAGGAGATCGCCGCGACCATGGCAGGGCACGGGGAGGCCGCGGACCGGGTCGCCGAACAGCTGCTCCAGGCGGGCGACGAACTGACGGCGCGGTGGATCCCGCAATGGCTGCTCGACAACGTCGGCGCGCTGTCCACAGGGCCCGCCGTCGAATTGCTGCACTTGCTTTCCCGGCGGCAGAACCTCACCGAAGAGCAGCACCAGAGCCTGACAGCCGTGCTCGCCGGGCTCCTGCTGCCCGCGCCCGTCTCGGGTGCCGTGCGGGCGAGGCAACCCTGGTGCGCCCCGCTCCCCTCGCTCACCCGCCGCGGGAATCCCTGAGCGGGTGCGCAACCGGTCCGTCGCCCGGACGTCCTAAGCTGCGAGTGCGACGGTAGTGGTCCGGCCACTACCGGTAGCGACGAGAAAAAGGGAGCGGCGTGACGAACGGGCTGCGTGTCGAGCTGCTCGGGCCACCACGTGCCTGGCTCGACGACACCGAGCTGAAGCTCGGCCCCGCACGCCGGCGCGCGGTCTTCGCCACCCTCGCCGCACGTGGTGGCCAGACCGTCTCCGTAGGCGAACTGATCGCCGACGTCTGGGGCGGCTCGGCGCCCGCCAGTGCCACGGGCAGTGTCCACACCTACGTTTCCGGGCTGCGCGGGGCGATCCGCAAGGCGGGGGGCGCCGCGCACGAGGTGCTGCGTTCGTCCGGGTCGAGTTATGTGCTGCGGCTGGACCGGGAAGCGCTCGACGTCCGCCGGTCCGAACAGGACGCCCTCGAAGCCCGGCGGCTGCTCGCCAACGGGGACGAGCGCGGCGCGGCCGCCCTGCTCACCACCGCGCTCGGCCGCTGGCGCGGTGAGGCCTATTCCGGGGTGCCCGGGCCGTTCGCCGAAGCCGAACGCGTCCGGCTCACCGAACTCCAGCTGACCGCCGTCGAACTGCGGGCGACGGCGCTGCTCGATCTGGGCGACCACCGCGAACTGGTGGCCGAACTGACCGAACTGGTCCGGCGGCATCCGTTGCGCGAGTCGCTGTACGAAGCGCTCATGCGTGCCCTGCACGCCGGCGGACGGCAGACCGAAGCGCTGACCCTCTACCGCGACGCCCGTCAGGTGCTCCAGACCGAACTCCGGGTCGAGCCCGGGGCACCGCTGCGGGAACTGCACCAGCGCATCCTGGACGGCACCGAAAAACCTGTCACCCGAACGAAAAACGCTCCGCTGCGGATCGTGCCGCCGCCGGTGGCCAAGGCGATCGAGCGCGGCGGCCCCTCGTACCTGCCCGGCCGCGCCCGCCTTGTCGAACGGCTCGACGGCTTCGTCACCGACGTGCTCGCCGGCCGGGGGCGTCCCGTCTGGCTCGAAGGCGAACCGGGTATCGGCAAATCGGAACTGCTGATCGCCGGGCTGGCGAGCGCCGGGGCACGCGGCTGCCAGCTCGCCTGGACGGCGGCCGACGAGCTCCAGCAACGGTTCCCGTTGCAGGTGATCATGGAATGCCTCGGGGTGCACCACGGCTCCGCCGATCCGGCCAGGGCCAAGCTCGCCGGGGAACTGCACGCCGAGCCCGCACGGGAGCCCTGGGGCCCCGCCGACCCGATCGTGTCCACTGTGGACAAGCTGCTGGCGCTGGTCGACGAGACCTGCGCGGCGGGCCCGCTGGTGCTGGTGATCGACGATCTGCACTGGGCGGACGAGGCGAGTGTGCTGCTGTGGCAGCGGCTCGCCGCCGCGACCCGCCAGCTGCCGCTGCTGCTGGTCGCCGCCGCGCGCACCGGGCACGGCCGCCGGGACCTGGCCCGGCTGCGCCGCGGCGTCGAGGCGAGGGACGGCGACGTCATCCCGGTCGAGGTGCTGTCCGACGACGAGATCGGCGCGGTGTTCGAGGTGGTCCTGGCGGCGAAACTGGGCGGGAGCTTCCGCCCGCTGGTCCGGCGCGCGGCCGGGAACCCGCTCTACGCCAGGGAAATCGCGCACGATCTGGTCCGCACCGGCTCGTTGCGGATCAGCGGGGGCGTGGCCGAGGTGACCGTGGACGGCACCGAGAACGCGCCGCGTTCGCTGCTGGCCGCGGTCGGCCGCACCCTGGAATGCCTCGACCCCGGCACGGCCCGGCTCCTGCGGACGGCCTCGCTGCTGGGCGCCGAGTTCGCGGTCGAGGATCTCGCCGCGCTGGCGGCCAAGACCCCGCTGGAAGTGCTGCAGGAGCTCGAACAGGCCATCGCCGCCGGGGTGATCGAGTACGCCGGCGACAAACTCGCGTTCCACCACCCGTTCCAGCGGCAGGCGCTCTACGACGGCATCGCCAAACCGGTGCGCGCCGCCTTGCACCGTCGTGCCGCCGAAGCGCTCGATCGCGGTGGCGCGCCGGTCAAACGGGTCGCCGAGCAGCTGGCCGCCGAGCCGGTGCCGTTCGACCCGTGGCTGGTCGACTGGCTCACCGGCAACCACATCGCGGTGTCGAACCGCGCGCCGCAGACCACCGCCGACCTCGTCCGCCGCGCGCTCGAGAGCACGGTGCCCACCCCGGCGCAGCGGGAGAAGCTGATGGCCGTGCTGGTGCGGGTGCTGTTCCGGCTCGAACAGGATCCGGAGGCCGAGGCGGAACAGGCGGCCGGGATGGTCACCGACCGGGTGGACCTCGCCGAGATGCGGCATATCCTCGCCGCGTCTCGCTACCGCCGCGGCGACGTCCCCGGTGCGCTGGAAGCACTCGGCGACACCGCGGACGACGAGTCGATGCCGGAGCTGTGGCGGACGCGCACCCGGACGCTGCTCGCGAACTTCCGCCGCGGCAACCTCACCGACCTGGCCGAGACGGAACGGACGGCGCGGCTGCTGCACGCCGAGGCCGCCGCGGCGGGCGAACGCTACCCGGCCGCGCACGCGCAGCAGACGCTGTGGCTCGTCCACTCGATCCGTCGCGAACACGACCGCGCGCTGACCGCGGTCGACGCCGCGCTGGAGACCACCGGCGACGAGGCGGAGCTCGCGACCCTGCGGTTCGACCTGCTCGACAACCGCCTGTTCACCCTGCAGAACCTCGACCGGCTCGACGAGGCCGACGCCACGCTGCACGCCGGATACGAGACGGCCGCGCGGCACGGACTGCCGACCGGGCCGCAGGTCTCGGCCGCGGTGCACTACTACTGGACCGGCCGCTGGGACGAGGCACTGGCCGAATTGGACTCGGTCACCGAGGACGGCCCGGCGATCACCTTCAACGGCGTGCGCGACGCGGGCGCCGCCGCCCTGCTGCTGCACGGGGTCGCCGCGCTCATCGCGGGGCATCGCGACGAGCGGGTCTCCGTCCGCGCGCATCTGGACGCGGCCGAGGCGCATTCGCCGTCGAACTCCGCCGAGCGCGAAAGCTGCGACTTCTACCTCGCCGCCCAGGCGATGGCGGCCGAGCACCGGGACCGGCTCGACGACGCGTTGCGGCTGTTCGCGCCCGTGCTGCGGCCCGACTACGCCCGGATGATGCTGCGCCACCAATGGCTTCCCGACGTCGTCCGCGTCGCGCTCGCGGCCGGGAACGACGCCGTCGCGCGCGAGGCGCTCGACGTCTGCGCCGAGGAGGCGAGCCTGGAGACCGTGCCCGCGCGGGCCACCGCGGCCGCCGATCGGTGCCGGGCGCTGATCGACGGCGATCCGCAGGGCGTGCTGGCCGCGGCCGATCACTACCGCGAGGTCGGCCGCCCGATCGAACTCGCCGCCGCGCTGGAGGACACCGCCGAACTGCTCGCGAAGGCGGGCTATCTCGAATCGGCCACCCAGGCACTCACCGAGGCGTGCGAGGTGCTCGGGCCGGTCGGTGCCCTGTGGAGCATCCGCCGTGCCGAAGGGAGGCTGCGGCCCTACGGTGTGCTGAGCCGGGCCGAACAAGGCCCCCGGCACGCGGGCGCGTTGTCCCCGCTGGAGCTCCGGATCGCCCAGCTGGTGGCCGCGAGACTGTCCAATCCGGAGATCGCGGCGGAGCTGAGCCTGCCGCGGAGAACCGTGCAGTCGCTGGTGTCCCGCGTGCTCACCAAACTGCACGCCGACTCGCGGCTGACCGTCGGCGACCGATTGCCCCGAAGGCTCGCGTGAGGCGGCCCTTCCCGCACGACCGAGGAGAGTCATGACCCGCCCGTGGGGATTCCGCCTGGTGACCGGACTGGCGGCCTTCGCGCTGCTGCTCACCGGCTGTTCGGGAAAGCCGGCGGAACGCGGCGGACCGATCAAGCTCACCGTCGCCACCTTCGGCGAGTTCGGCTACGAGAAACTCTTCGACGACTACGAGAAGGCGCATCCGGGGGTCACCGTCGAGGGCCGGGTCGCCGACTTCGAGACGCACCACCGGCAACTCGCCACCGGCCTCGGCGCCGGGCGCGGCACCGCCGACGTCGTCGCGATCGAGGAGCAGTACCTCCCGAAGTTCCGCCAGTCCACGGACAAGTTCACCGACCTCTCCGAATTCGGCGCACAGGGCCTGCGTGACGGCTGGCCTTCCTGGAAATGGGACCAGGGCACCGCGAACGGCGGGAAGTTCGTGATGGGCCTCGGCACGGACATGGGCAGTCTCGCGCTCTGCTATCGCCGGGACCTGTTCGCGGACGCCGGGCTGCCGACCGACCGGGACCAGGTGGCCGCGCTCTGGCCGACCTGGGAGAAGTTCGCCGAGGTCGGTGCCCGGTTCAGCGAAAAGGTGCCGGGCGCCAAGTTCGCCGATTCGGCGGGCACCATCTACACGGCGATGCTCAACCAGTCGCAGGAAAACTACTTCGCCGCGGCGGACGACCGCTTCATCGCGGAGACGAATCCGAACGTGCGCAAGGCCTTCGATCTCGCGGGCGGCATGGCGCAGAAGAAGGAGACGGCGGCCGTCACCACCTTCACACAGCCGTGGACGGTGGCGATCAAGCAGAGCCGGTTCGCCGCCATCACCTGCCCCGCCTGGATGCTCACCCAGATCGAGGAGGCGGGCGGCCCGGAGCTGGCCGGCAAATGGGACGTCACCTCGATACCGGGCAAGGCGGGCAACTGGGGTGGCTCGTTCCTGACCGTCCCGAAACAGGGTGAGCACCGCAAGGAGGCCTACGACCTCGCCGTCTGGCTCACCGCGCCCGAACAGCAGAAGCGGATCTTCCTCGACAGCGGCCTGCTGCCGAGCGCGCTGGGCGCCTATCAGGACGGGGCCGTGCTTTCGCACACCAGCGGATACTTCAGCGACGCGCCGGTCGGCAAGATCTTCGCCGCGTCCGCCGAAGCCCTGCGGCCGAACTACCGCGGCCTGCGCGACGGCGAGGTGCGGCCCGTGTACGGGCACGCGCTCGGCCGCGTCGAAGAAGGAAGGCAGAGCATCGAAGCTGCCTGGGCCCAGGCAGCGACCGAAGGCCGCGCCGCGGCCGCGAAATGAACGGGGGCGGCGTGACACGCAGGTTTCCGGCAGGATTCCGCTGGGGCACGGCCACGGCGTCGTACCAGATCGAAGGCTCGACGACGGCGGACGGCCGCGGACCGTCCATCTGGGACACTTTCGCCGCCGAGCCGGGCCGGGTCGTCGGCGGTGCCACCGGCGAACCGGCCTGCGAGCACTACCGGCGGTTCGGCGAAGACGTCGGCCTGCTGAGTGAACTGGGTGTGCCGTACTACCGGTTCTCCGTCGCGTGGTCGCGCGTGATGCCGGACGGCCGCACCCTCGAACCACGCGGACTCGCCTTCTACGATCGCCTCGTCGACAAGCTGCTGGAGCGCGGGATCACCCCGATGACCACGCTCTACCACTGGGATCTGCCGCAGGCTTTGCAGGACGAGGGCGGCTGGCCCCGCCGCGACGTCGCGAACCTCTTCGCCGACTACGCGCAGACCGCCCACAAGGCACTCGGCGACCGCGTCCGGCAATGGACCACGATCAACGAACCGTTCTGCGCCGCCTTCATCGGCTACGGCAACGGCGACCACGCACCGGGTATCCAGGACGAGGGCGCCGCCCTGGTCGCCGCGCACCACCTCCTGCTCGCGCACGGCCTGGGCACGCAGGCGTTGCGCGCGAACGGCGACGGCGAGCAGGAAGTGTCCATCGTGCTCAACTTCGCCCCCGTCCTGACCGATGTGGACGACACCGCGCACCGCGAGGCCGCGCGGAAGTTCGACTTCCTGCACAACAGGTTCTTCCTCGATCCGCTGCTCGGCCGCGGCTACCCGCCCGAACTTCTCGAGGACCTGGCGCACCTCGGAACCCTCGAACCGGCGATCGCCGACGGCGACCTGGCGGTCATCGCGCAGCCACTGGACGTGCTGGGCGTCAACTACTACGCGCCCGCCCGCGCCATCCCGCTCGACGATCCCGAGGCCGACAGCAACTGCCCGCTGCCGGGACTGCGCGGGATGGACGTCCTGCCACCCCGCGGCGACGTGACCTCGATCGGCTGGGAACAGCGGCCGGAGTCGTTCACCGATCTGCTGCTGTGGCTCCGCGATCACTGCCCCGGCCTGCCGCTGGTGGTCGCCGAAAACGGTGCCGCCTTCGAGGACGAGGTCGTCGACGGACGCGTGCACGACGCAAAGCGCGTCCGGTACTTCGCCGAGCACATCGGCGCCGTGCACGAAGCGATCGAGCGTGGTGCCGACATCCGCGGCTACATGGCCTGGTCGCTGCTGGACAACTTCGAGTGGGCCCTCGGCTACACGCAACGCTTCGGCCTCGTGCACGTCGACTTCGAGACTCAGGAACGGGTCCTCAAGGACAGCGCGCGGTTCTTCGCGAAAGTTGTGGCGGAAAACGGCTTCTAGGCTGGCACGGGCACGCGCGCGGGTCGTGAGTGGCAAGGAGGGTTCTAACGACCCCTGCCACTCACGAGACCCTTGCCCCCCTCACGACCCCCGTAACGCACCGCGCATCACCCCGTTGACCACCTTCCTGGCCAGCAGGATGAACAGCACGATCACCGGCAGCACGCCCAGCGTCGCGGCCGTGAGCATCAGCGAGTAGTCGGTGAAATAGCCGCTGGCCAGCCGCGACAGCGCCACCTGGACAGTCGGGTTCGCGTTGGGGTCGAGCACGACCAGCGGCCAGAAGAAGTCGTTCCAGGCGGTCATGAACGTCAGCATCGCGAGCACGGCGGCCTGCGGGCGGATGGCGGGCACGGCCACGTGCCAGAACAGCCGCACGGTCGAACAGCCGTCGATGCGCCCGGCGTCGAGCAGTTCGCCGGGGATCGCCTCCTCGCATGCCTGCCGCATCCAGAAGACACTGAACGCGCCGATCAGTCCCGGCACGATCACCGCCTCCAGCCGTCCGTACCAGCCGAGTTCGCCGACCACCAGGTACAGCGGGATGACGCCGAGTTGCGCGGGCACCATGGCGGTACCGATGACGACCAGGAAAAGCGTGTCCCGGCCAGGGAATCGCAGCCGGGCGAAGGCGAACCCGGCCAGGCTGGAGAGCAGCACGTTCGACACGGTCACGGTGCCGGCGACGATCAGCGAGTTCTGCATCGCCAGCCAGAAGTCGACGGTCGCGAAGACCTCCCGGACGTTCTCGAACAGGTTCCCGCCGGGCACCAACGGCGGCGTGGTCTCCCCGAGCGCGGAATTGTCCTTCGACGACACCACGAACGACCAGTACAGCGGGAAGATCGACGCGATCCCGATGGCGAGCAGCAGCCCGTAGGCGACGAATCCGCCGCGTTCCCTCGCGGACACGGTCATTCACCGCCTCGCATCCGGCGCACGAGCGAGAAGTTGACCAGCGCGAACCCGGCCGAGAACAGGAACAGCAGCCACGCGATGGCGGCCGCGTACCCGGCGTCGAATTCGCCGAACCCCTTCTCGTACAGGTACATCGCCAGCGTCTGGAACTGCCGGTCGGCGCCACCGGTCCCGGCCGTGCCCGCGTCGTCGAACAACTGCGGTTCGGCGAACAGCTGCAGCCCGCCGATGGTCGAGACCACCACGGTGAAGGCGATGGTCGGCCGGATGGCGGGCACGGTGATCGACCAGACCGTCCGCCACCGCGAGGCGCCGTCGAGCATGGCGGCGTCGTACCGCTCCTGGGGAACCGACTGCATGGCCGCGAGGTAGAGCAGCGCGTTGTAGCCGGTCCAGCGCCACATCACCATCACGCTCACCGCGACATGCGAGGCGAACCGGTCCGACCGCCAGTCCACCGGCTCGATCCCGACGAGCCCGAGCACCCAGTTGACGACGCCGTAGTCCTTGGCGAACAGCTGGCTGAACACCAGTGCCACCGCCACCACCGACACGACGTTGGGCAGCAGGACGCCGGCGCGCCACAAGGTCCGCGCGCGCAGCGGCCGGTCGAGCAGGGCGGCGAGGCCGAGCGCCGCCAGCAGTTGCGGCACGGTCGAGAGGACGAAGATGCTGACCGTGTTGAGGAGCGCGTTGTAGAAATGCGGGTCCCCGAGCAGGACCGTGAAGTTGTCCAGACCGGCGAACCCGGTGTCGCCGTTGACCAGATGCCAGTGATGCAGCGCGACCCACACGGTGTACAGCAACGGGAAAAGGCCGAAGACGCCGAAAAGGATGAAGAACGGCGCCGTCATCAGGTAGCCGGCGAGCCGTTCGCCCGTACGCCTCAAACGGCGATCACCTTGATGCCGGTCAGGGCGATCTCGTCGGCCACCCGCGGATCGACACCGGTGTCGGTGATCAGGGTGTCGACGTCGCCGAGATCGCCGAACCGGGCGAAGTGATCGTTGCCGATCTTGGTGTGATCGGCCAGCAGCACCGTCCGCCGGGCGGAAGCGATGGCGGCGCGTTTGACCATCGCCTCGGCGGTGTCCGGCGTGGTGAGCCCCCGCTCGACGGAAAGCCCGTCCGCGGCGATGAAGGCGACGTCGACGAAGGTGTCCTCGAGCGCGTCGAGCGCCCAGCCGTCGACGGCGGCCATGGTGCTGCCGCGCAGTCTGCCGCCGACCAGCATCAGCGTGATGTTGGGACGGTTGGCGAGGGCGAACGCGTTCGGCAGCGAAGGGGTGACCACGGTCAGTTCGCGATCGGCCGGGAGGATGGCCGCCAGCCGTCCGATCGTGGTGCCCGCGTCCAGCAGGATCGCGCCCTCGTCGGGGACCTGTTCCAGCGCGGCGGCGGCGATCCGCTCCTTCTCCCCGGTCATCACCGTGTCGCGGGCGGCGAGCCCCGGCTCGAAACCCAGTCGCTCGACCGGGATCGCCCCGCCGTGCACCCGTCGCAGCATCCCGCCGCGCTCCAGCGCGGTGAGGTCCCGGCGCACGGTCTCACTGGTGATCTCGAAGGTGGCCGCGAGCGACGCCACGTCGACCCGTCCGTTCTGCCGGGCCTGCCTGAGAATGGCGCGCTGCCGCTCCTCGGCGTACAACGGTCACCTCCTGGCCTGGCGAATATGCGGGGCATGGCGACAATAGTTGGTTTCCCGCTGGTCCGACAGCCGGGCGCCCCGGCCGGCCGTGATCCGCGAACGGCGGATTTACCACGTGTATCGAAGCGGTGGCCCGCCGAAGCTTCCTCAAGGCCACCGTCGCCACCGGTCTCGTCGTCACCGGCGGAGCCGCGACCGGCGCGGTCGGCTCCACGGCCAAGCCGCAGCGGCCTCCCCGTACCTCGCCAACCGCGCGCCGCTGGATCGACGCCGTCCTCGCCACCCAGGCCCCGGACGGCTCGGCCAGGGCCGACGGCTGGCGCGCCACCCAGCTCCGGAGGCAGCTCGACGGCCGCTACCAGGAATTCTCGCACTACTTCGTGTTCGGCGACACCGGCTGGACCCGGCCCGAACTGGACGGCTGGGAGGAAGTCCGAGGTCCGTGAAGGCCTCCTTCCCTACTCTCAAGGTAGGGAAGGAGGCCTTCACGGACCTCGGAGGTCGTTACCGGGACCGGACTAGCCCTCGTCCTCCGGCAGGCTCTTGCTCGCCGCTTCGGCGATTTTCAGGACGGTGACCGGCTGCCCGTCCGGCGACTTCACCGTGGGGTTGACCGAATAGGCCACTTTCCGCGCGAGGTCGGCGGTGGCGAAGACGCCACTCGCGTAGCCGTACCGGCTGCCGGTCTTCCCCCAGACGACGACGCCGTTCAGTTCGAGCTTCATCAGGCCCTGGCTGTAGGTCGCCCGGCCGCCGCCGACCATCGGCACGTCCGGGACCGCGTACAGCCGGGGCATCATGGCGGGTTCGAGCAGGCGCCCGCCGAGCAGGCCGGTGATGAACTTGTCCAGATCCTCGGCGGTGGAGATGATCGCGCCCGCGGCGCCGGGGATCGACTGGTTCATCTCGGTCACGTCGACGAGCCCGCAGTCGGTGGCGAGGTAGCCGCGCGCGGCCGGGTTCGGCAGGCGCGGGTCGTCCTCCGGGTAGTAGGTGCGCCCGAGGCCGAGCGGGGTGGTGACGCGGTCGCGCAGGTTACGGGCGTAGGACCGGCCGGTCACCTTCTCGACGATCATCCCGGCGGTGACGTAGGCGGTGTTCGTGTACTTCTGCGCGGTGCCCGGCTGGAAATCGATCGGATGACGCAGTGCGGTGTCCACGACCTGACGCGGGCTCCAGTGCTCGTACCGATGCGCGAGAATCCACCCGGGTTCGTAGAGCCCGGGGATGTCCACCGAGGGCAGTCCGGACGTGTGGTCGAGCAGGGTGCGCACCGGCACCGGCGGATAGCTCGCCGGGAGGACACCGGGCAGATACCGCTGGACCGGCTGGTCGAGGTCGATCAGGTGTTCCTGGGCCAGTTGCAGCACCATCACCGCGGTGTAGACCTTGGTGGTGCTGCCGATCCGGAAGGAGCCGTCCGGCCGGACCGGGGTCTTCTTGCGAATGTCGGAGTACCCGGAGGTGCCGGACCACGATCCGGCGTCGCCGGTGACGCGGACCAGCGCGCCGGTCGTGTCGTCGGGCAGATCCGCGATCGCCGCCGCCAGCGCGACGGGATCCGGCTTCCCGACGCCGGACTCCGCCGCCGCGGCGGGCACCGGGACGAGGGCCGCCGCGACGGCGACGACAGCTGTGACAGTTGCTATTCTCATGTCACATATAATGTCCGCCGGCAAAGGCGGGGACATCGGGAAAACCCCTGTCCCCGAAGATCAGGGTCACTCCACGGTGACGGACTTCGCGAGGTTGCGCGGCTTGTCGATGTCGTGGCCGAGGATCAGCGCGGCGTGGTAGGCCAGCAGTTGCAGCGGGATCGTGAGCAGGATCGGGTCGAGTTCCGGCTCCGAACGCGGGACGACGAACCGCGGCACGTCGAGATCCCCGAACTCCACGTCCTCGTGCGTGATCGCCAGGACCGGGCCCTTGCGTGCCTTGATCTGCTGCACCGCGGCGAGGTTGCGGTCGGCGAGGTCGTCGGACGGGACGATCGCGACCGTCGGCAGCGACTCGTCGATCAGCGCGAGCGGGCCGTGCTTGAGCTCGGACGTCTGATAGGCCTCCGCGTGCCGGTACGAGATCTCCTTGAACTTCTGCGCGCCTTCGCGGGCCACCGGGAAGCCCCGGACACGGCCGATGAAGAACAGGCTGCGCGCGTCCGCGCAGGTCTTGGCGTGCTCGGCGATCTGCGCTTCGGCCTCCACAATGGACGCGACCTGCGCGGGCAGCGCCCGGATGGCCGCGACGATCCGCTGTCCGTCCGCGTTGGACAGGTCGCGGACGCGGCCCAGCGCCAGCGCGATCATCGCGAACCCGACGGCCATGTTGGTGAGCGCCTTCGTCGACGCGACGGCGATTTCCGGACCGGCGTGCAGGTACAGCCCGCCCTCGCAGGCGCGCGCGATCGTCGAACCGACCACGTTGACGAGCCCGACGACCCGGCCGCCCTTGCGCTTGACCTCTTCGACGGCGAAGGCGGTGTCCGCGGTCTCGCCGGACTGGCTGACCGCGATGTAGAGGGTGTCCGCCTCGATGATCGGGTTGCGATACCGGAATTCGGACGCGGCCTCCGCGTCGGCGGGGACCCGCGCCAACTCCTCGATCATGGTCGCGCCGATCTGACCGGCGTAGTAAGCCGAGCCGCAGCCGAGGATCTTCACCCTGGCGAAACCGCGCAGGTCACGGGGCGTCAGGTTCAGACCGTCCAAACGGGACACTCCGAACCGGTCGTCCAGCCGTCCCCGGATCATGCGCTCCAGGCATTCCGGCTGCTCCTGCATCTCCTTGTACATGTAGTGCCGGTGGCCGCCGAGGTCGAGGTCGTCGGCCTGGATGTCGATCGCGGTCGCGGCCTTGCCGGTGTCGCTCTCGTCGACGGTGAAGGTGCGGTAGCCGGTGGCCGAGACGCTGGCGAACTCGCCGTCGTCCAGGTGCACCACCTGCGAGGTGTGCCGGACCAGCGCGGAGAGGTCGCTGGCGACGAACATCTCACGGTCGCCGACACCGATGATCAGCGGCGAACCGTTGCGCGCCACCACGACGCGGTCCGGGTGCTCGGCGTCGGTGACCGCGATCGCGTACGTCCCGGTGACCCGGGAAACGGCCTCGACGACGGCGTCTTCGAGTGTCTTGGCACCCGAACGGGCGACGAGGTGGGCGAGGACCTCGGTGTCGGTCTCCGAGGTCAGGGTCACCCCGGCCTGGGCGAGTTGTTCCCGCAGTGCGTCGGCGTTGTCGATGATCCCGTTGTGCACCACCGAGATCCGGCCGTCCTCGGAGACGTGCGGATGCGCGTTCGCCTCGGTCGCCGGCCCGTGCGTCGCCCACCGCGTATGCCCGATCCCGACCTTGCCCGCGAGCCGCTTTGGCAGGGCCGCCGTCAGGTTCCGCACCCGGCCGACGATCCGGTGCACCTGGGCGCCCTTGGTCCCCAGCACGGAGATCCCGGCCGAGTCGTAGCCGCGGTACTCGAGCCTGGTCAGCCCCTCGATCAGGATCGGGGCCGCGTTCTGGCCACCGATGTATCCGACGATTCCGCACATGAAAAGTCAACCTCACCAAGAAAAGAGACGGGCGTGGTCCGTCAGCCGTAGACGATGCGGCGCAGTTGCCGCTCGGACAGATCGGGAGGAGCGACGAGCCGTCGTCCCAGTTCTTCAGCGATCCGGGGGAAGATCTCGGGGTTCTTCCCGCCCTCGGCCTGCAACCGGGCATGCCTCGCCCGGACGTACTCCTCGACAGGCTGCCGGTAGAACGCCAGGACGTCTTCGACGACGCGTGCGGCGATGGCCTTCGACAGACCCGTCGACAAGGCCACCTGCTCGACGATGTCCGCGTCCTCCACGCCCTTCATCATGCACATCGGCGCCTCTAAAGGCTAGTTCTTGCCCGAAATCGGGCAAGAACTAGCCTTTCACCTATGAACCCCGTCGCATTTAGTCCTCTAATTGCGGTCCTTGCACGCGCAACTACCGCGTTGAGAGGACTAGATGCGGCCGGTGCGGATCGCGGTCACCAGGCCGGTGACCAGGTTCGCCCGCTCCGCCATCGCGTCGACCAGCAGGTACTCGTGGTCCGCGTGGGCCCCGCCGCCGACGGCGCCCAGGCCGTCGAGGGTCGGGACGCCGATGGCGGCGGTGAAGTTGCCGTCGCTCCCCCCGCCGACGGCCTCGCCGCGGACGCCGGGCAGCAGCCGTTCCGCCACGGCGAACAGGCTCGCGGAGGCGGCCCCGGGCATCGGCGGTCGCCGGACCTCGCCGAGCACGGTGATCTCCGCGCCCTCGACACGCGGCGCCAGCGCGGCGAACCCGGCTTCGACGCGCGTCTTTTCGGCGGCGGACTCGACCCGGACGTCCACCACGACGGTCGCCTCGGCGGGCACGACGTTGCTCGCGGTTCCCGCCGAAGCGACGGTCGGGGTGACGGTCGTGCCCGCCGACGGGTCGCCGAGCGCCACGATGTCCAGCACCTGATACGCGGCTTCGGTCAGCGCGTTCACCCCGGCCTCCGGTTCGAGACCGGCGTGCGACGCCCGGCCCTTGACGAGGACCCGGAACGAACCGCAACCTTTGCGGCCGGTCTTCAGCCCGCCACCCTCGGCCGCGCCTTCGAACACGAGCACCGCGCCGCACGCGCGAGCGCGTTCCTCGATGAGGTCGCGTGATCCGTGCGAGCCGGTCTCCTCGTCCGCCGTCACCAGGATCTCGACGCCGGACAGGTCGTCGAGCGCCGCCAGACCGTGGATCGCCTGCACCAGGCCCCCGAGCATGTCGAACACGCCGGGGCCGGTCACCCGGCCGTCCGTCACCACGAACGGGCGCCGGTCCAGGGTGCCGATCGGGAACACGGTGTCGTGGTGCCCGAGGATCAGCACGCGCGGATCGCCGCCGCCGGACCAGCGGACATGCGGCCCTGCTTCGCTCTCCACCAACGTCGCCTGCCCGCCGAGACGGCCTTCGATGAGGCCGGCGACGGCTTCGGCGGACGCCGTCAAGGCCTCGATGTCCCCCGAGGGCGACTCGATCTCGACGAGCTTCTTGAGGTCTTCGATCATCGCTTCGGTGGTCACCCGGACCCTCTCGCGCATGCTCACTCCGTCCGGATCGTGGCGCCGTCCACCGTTGTGTACCACGGGCTCGCGGTGAACTCCGGCCCGCTTTCCTCGCCGATGTAGAGATCCACGTGCCGTTCGCCGCCGAAGCCCGGGGTGAACTCGTCGACGATCGTCCAGCGTGCTTCGCGCAGGCGTGTGCACACAGGACCGCTCACGGTCCGGGAAAGACCGCAGTCCCGGAGCCGGAATCCCGTTCCCCTGGCGAGGACCGCCGGGTCGGCCGCCGCGGAGACGAAGGGACGCAAGGCCGCGCCGGACGCGTCCCGTGGCTCGGTGTCCAGCCAGTAGCCGACGTTGTGGGACCAGTTGAGGTAGCCGCCCGCTTCGAGACGGCCGGTTCCCTCCTCCCGTACCGCCGCGACGAAATCGGCCGGATGGTGCCCCAGATCGGCGTCACCGAAGGCACAGTCGCGTGCCGGGCATCCCCGCACCGCGACAGGGTCGTCGTGATGGAACCTCTCGACGACGGTGTAGTAGACGGTCGCCGTCCAGCCCGCCGAGTCCTCGGCCCCGCAGCCCGCCACGCAGCACGCGAGGACGGACGCGAAGAGCAAGCGCCCCAGCGGCGTCACGCCACTCCGGCGGCGACGGTGTCGTCCTCGCTCAGCCGTTCGGTCTTCGTCCAGCTGTTGCGCCGCGCCACTACGCGGAACAGGGCCCGCCAGGTGGCGATCACCCCGAGGACGAGGAATCCCGGATAGAGGAGACCCGCGAGCAGGCACCGGGACAACGACTCTTCCCCCAGCCGCAGCCGGTGCACGACCGCCCACACGACACCGGGGACGAAAAGCAGGGCGACGCCGATCAGGGCCGCGCCGGGCAACGCCGACGGCGGCGCGATCAGCCCGCCGAGGGTGACACCCGACCAGGAGGCGACGAGGGTACCGGCGAACAGCAGTGAGACCACCAAGGACAGCGGCACCGTCAGCCACGGCGTCACGAGATAGGCCAGGAAGTCCAGCAACCCGAAACTGCCCACATGCCGGGAGGCCAACAATTCACGCAGATGTCTCGCGCATTGCAAATTTCCCTGCGCCCATCGCGTGCGTTGCCGGAGCAACCTGCGCAGATCGACGAGTCCCTGCTGGGTCACCCAGGCCGATTTCACATAACGCATCCGGATACCGGCGACATGCAGTCGCAGACCCAGTTCCAGATCCTCCACCAGGCAGTCCGACCAGGGGGCCGGATCGAACCGGCGCAGCACGCCGAGTCTGGTGAATTGACCGTTGCCGCCCATTCCGACACTGCCGGCGAGATCGCGCAGGCTCTGCGCGGCGTCGGCGACCGCGCCGAACTCCAGATCCTGCAGCAGCGCGAGGATGCGCCCGCGATTGTGGATACGCACGCGGCATTGCACGGCACCGACCCCGCGGTCGCCGAACACGTCGGCGACCTCGCGCAGCATGCCGGGACTGCCGCGGCCGTCGCCGTCGATGATGCCGACGATCGTCTTCGCCACGCTTCCCTCGGCCTCGCACAGCCGGAGGATGTGGCGGTAGCCGGCGTTCAGGGCCTCCCCCTTGCCCTTCCTGGCCTGAGGCAGCTCACGGCGCAGGACGTGCAGGCGCGGGTCGCGCACCTCGCGGAGGACGGCAGGCGTGGCGTCGTCCGAACCGTCGTCGATCACCAGGACGCGGACCGGGTTCCGGCTCGTGCCAAGGGAAAGCGCGTTCCGGACGGTGTTGCCGACCACCCGTTCCTCGTTGAGCGCCGGGATCACGATCCAGAACTCGAGGCCCTCCCCGCGCGCGGCCACCGCCCGGCGCGGACGCCCGGTGCGCCACGCGAACGCCGCGAGCAGGATGTTGTGCGTCGGCCACCAGAGAAGCAGCAGCATCATGGTCGCGGCGAAGGCGGGATTCGTCATGAGGGGGTGATTCAGTCCTTCAAGCGGAGGTGCAGCGAACGCGCCATGAGGAGCAGGGCGATCGCCCCGATCACCATCGCGAGCACGATGTTCACCGACGCACCGGCCACCGTCGCGCCGACTCCGAGCGCGGAGGCCTTGACCGGCCCCACCGAGACCATTGACATGTCTTTCCTTCGGGATAGTGGGCGCCACAAACATCTACTCACAGTTTTCAAACTGTGAGCGTCGGGTCACCCAGGGAAGCGGTATTCATCCGTTCGGGTGGGTACAGTACCCCGTCTGTGTTAACGTTCGCGGGCGCGCGATCCCCCACAAAGGTGACCAGTGGTTTGTGATCCTCGCCTCACCCGCCACTCCTTCGTGACTTCAACGGCGAATTCACACCGTCCCCAGCGCGCGAACCCGGAAGAAGGACCAGGTGCTTGACGCACAGAAGAAGAACGCCGTGCTGCCCGAGGTCTGGTTGGTCGCGGGAACGCGACCGGAGGCCGTGAAGATGGCCCCGGTGGCACTCGCCCTGGCGGCGGAAGGCCGGATGCGGCCGGTCGTCATCGCCACCGGCCAGCATCCGGAAATGGTCGACCAGGCGCTGGCGACGTTCGGGTTGACGCCCGATGAACGGCTGACACCGAATCGGCGCACGGGTTCGCAACCGGAACTGCTTTCCGGGCTCCTCACCGGGCTGGAAGAAGTCGCCGAACGCCGTCCGCCCGCCGCGGTCGTCGTCCAGGGCGACACGACGACCACCCTGGCCGGGGCGCTGGCCGCCTTCTGGCGCCGCGTTCCCGTCGTCCACCTCGAGGCCGGGCTGCGCTCGTTCGATCTGAACGCGCCGTTTCCCGAGGAGCTCAACCGCAAGCTGGTCACGCAGGCGGCCACGCTCCACCTCGCCCCCACCCCCGACGCCGCCGCCAACCTGCGGGCCGAAGGCGTGCCCGAGGGCAGCGTGCTGGTGGCCGGGAACACCGTCGTCGACGCGATCCTCGCGGTGACCGACAAAGCCACGGCGGTGCACGACCCCGAACTGGCGACGCTGCTCGAAAACGCCACCAGCGGGGCGGTCAAGCTGATGCTGGTCACCCTGCACCGCCGGGAATCCTGGGGCGAGCCGATGCGCCGAATCCTGCGCGCGGTGGCCGAACTGCTGGCCGCGGATCCCGCACTGCGGGTGGTGCTTCCCGCGCATCCGAACCCGGAGGTGCGAAGCCTGGTGCGCGAGGAACTCGACGGCAACCCCGGCGCGCTGATCACCGGTCCGCTGCCCTATCCCGAACTGGCGGCGACGCTGGCCGCCAGCACCCTCGTACTCTCCGATTCCGGCGGTATCCAGGAAGAGGCCCCGACTTTCGGCGTCCCGGTCCTGGTCCTGCGTGACGTCACCGAGCGGATGGAGGCCGTGAACGCCGGGTGCGCGCTGCTCGTCGGCACGGACCGCGAGCGGATCGTGTCCACCGCGAAGCACCTGCTGGGCGACCCGGCCGCGCGCACGCGGATGACGAGCGGTGGCAATCCGTTCGGCGACGGCGCCGCCGCGGAGCGGACCGAGCGGGCACTCGCGCATCTGCTGGGTCTCGCCGCGGACAGGCCGGCCCCGTTCCTGCCCGCCACCGCGAGCGAGCCGGTCGAGGTCTGACCCGATGACGAGGAACAAGGGCGCGCAACGCTTCCGCCTGCCCGCCTGGCTGCGGCTCGCCGTGGTCGCGGTCGTCGCCCTCACCGTCGCGGTGATCGTTGTGGTCCAGACCACCAAGACGACCCCGATCACGGCGTCCCCACCCGCCACGCCGGTGTCCCTCACCGGACGCCTCGGCGAGGCGGCCCGGGCCGGGCAGCCCGGTCCCGGCGGCGACCCGGGCAGGCGGACCCTCGTGCTCTACGACGACGGCCGGAAGACCGACGGGACCGTCTCCCCGCCCGAAGAGGTCAAATCGGCCGAGGCGTACGCGATGTTCACCGCGAACCTCGTTTCCCGCGGCACCGCTTGGGAAATGCGGCCCGCCGCGGACTACAAGGCGCGCGAGGTGGCTCGCTACCAGTCGGTCGTGTACGTCGGCTCGGTCTACGACGCCTTGCTGCCCAAGGCTTTCCTCGCCGACATCACGGCGGCCCGTGTCCCCGTGGTCTGGATCGGCGCCAACATCTGGCAGCTGCACGCGAGCGCGGGCAAGGCGGCGGGCGGCCCCGGCTGGCGCGCGGAGGGCTACCGCGAGGACAACCCGACCACGGTCACCTACAAGGGCGTTCCCCTGCGCCGCGATCCTCGTTCGGGCACCGGGGTCGTCGCGATCGACGTCCGCGATCGGACGAAGGTCCAGATCCTGGCCGAGGCGAGCGCGCCCGGCGGCACCCCGTCGCCCTGGGCGGTCCACTCGGGCCAGCTGACCTACGTGGCCGAAGTCCCCTACGCCTACGCCGAAGCACAGGATCGTTACCTCGCCGTGGCCGACATCCTGCTGGGTGTCCTGTCGCCGCAGGCGCCGGACCGGCACCGCGCGCTGGTCCGGCTCGAAGACGTCGGCCCGCGCACGAAACCGGAGGAACTGCGCCGGGTCACGGACTTCCTCATCCAGCAGAAGGTCCCGTTCTCCCTCGCGGTCTACCCCTACTACTCGGATCCGCAGGGCCGGGCGAACGACGGCAGCCCGACGTCCGCGCGTCTCGTGGACTCGCCGGAGCTCGTCGGCGTGCTTAAGGACGCCGTCCAGGCCGGGGCGACGCTGATCATGCACGGCTACAGCCATCAGAACGACAACGGCCCGAACCCGTACGACGGGGTGAGCGCGAGCGACTTCGAGTTCTACAAGGCCAGCGTCGACGGCGAAGGCGTCGTGCACATGAACGGGCCGATGCCCGAAGACTCCCCTCGGTGGTTCGAGGAGCGCATCGCCACCGGGCTCGGCGAATTCCGCCGGGTCGGTCTCCCGGAACCGACGATGTTCGAGTTCCCGCACTACGGCGGTTCGGCCGTGGACTACCAGCAGACCACCAAGCTGTTCCAGGCCCGGTACGACCGCGGCAGCTACTACGCCGGCTTTTGCCCTGGCGGGCAGTGCGGCGCGGTGGCCGAGGCGACGTCGGAGCAGGTGTACGGCCAGTTCTTCCCCTACCCGGTACGCGACGTCTACGGCGCGAACGTCGTCCCCGAGAACATCGGCAACGTGGCCCCCATCGCGTTCAACCAGCACGCCGCCCGCACCGCCGTCGACATGCTCGCCGACGCGCAGAGCGCCCTGGTCGTCCGCGACAACGTCGCCAGTTTCTTCTACCACCCGTTCCTCGGCGAAGGTGGCCTGCGGGATCTGGTGAACTCGTTGCGGGCGCTGGGATACCGGTTCACCACACCGGCGGAAATCCTGGCAGGCCGTGCCTAGGATCGGGTGATGCTCGAGAATCTGCTGAACCCGGAGACCAGGGCCGATCCGTACCCGTTCTACCGGCAGGTGGCCGAAAGCGGCCCGGTGCTGAAGGTGAACGACGGGTTCTTCGTGGTGACCGGGTTCGAGGAGGCGTCCGCCCTGCTGCGGGACTCCGCGTTCGGCCACCCGGAGCCGGAGGTGCTGCCGGACCCGGGTGAGGAAGAGCCGGTGGACGAACAGGGCCGGGTGATCCGCTCGTTCCTCGGGCTCAACCCGCCCGACCACACGCGCCTGCGGCGACTGGTCTCCAAGGCGTTCACGCCGAGGATGATCGAACAGCTCGCCCCGCGGCTGGAAGACCTGTCGAAGGAACTCGTCGCGAAAGCGCTCGAAATGGGCGAATTCGACCTGATGGCCGAGATCGCGAGACCCCTGCCGGTCGTCGTCGTCAGCGAGCTGCTCGGGGTGCCCCTCGCCGACCGCGGCCGGTTCGAAGAGTGGTCGCACGCCATGGGCCGGGCACTGGACCCGGCGTTCCTGATCGCGCCGGAGACGGTCACCGCCGCGGTCGCCGCCCGGCGCGAATTCGTCGCCTACTTCCGCGAACTGGCCAAGGAGCGGCGGCAGCGGCCGACCGGCGACCTGTTCTCCGACCTGGTTTCGGTGTCCGACGAGGGCGACCGGCTCAGTGAGGGCGAACTGGTGATCACCGCGATGCTCCTGCTGGTCGCCGGGCACGAGACGACGACCAACCTGATCGGCAACGGGATCCTCGCGTTGCTGAACCACCCGGACCAGCTCCGGGCACTGGCCGGGGACCGGTCGAAGATCCCGAACGCCGTCGAGGAAATGCTCCGGTTCGACTCCCCCGTCCAGCTCACCACGCGGACCGCGCTGCGCGACGCCACCCTCGGCGACGAGCCCGTCGGCGAAGGCACGCAGGCGATCGTGCTGCTGGGCGGGGCCAATCGCGACCCCCGCGCGCACGAAGCACCGGACAGCTTCGACGTCGGCCGTCCGTCGCCGAAGCACCTCGCGCTGGGACAGGGCATCCACTACTGCCTCGGCGCCCCGCTGGCGCGGCTGGAAGGACGGGTGCTGTTCGAGACGCTGCTCGGCACCGGCCGCGCGTTCCACCGGGTCTCGGAGCCTGTCTGGGTGAAGCAGGTGACGTTGCGTGGGCTCGCCGGCCTGCGGCTCGCGTTCTCCTGACCGGGGCACGGCCGGAAAGTCCGGTTTTCGACCTTAGGCGGTTGCCTAGTGCTGCCGAACTGCGCATGCTGATCGCCAATCCGGCGGTCATCGAGGTGTCATATGCACCAGCAACGCAAGGAACCCGGCACGGCACCGGTCCCGAACGCGGTCAGGTCCGGACCATTCCACCGGGCCCTTTCCGAAGCGGTGGACCAGCGCGGGCTTTCCCTTTCCCGCATCCGCGCGCATCTGGCGGCCCGGGGTGTTTCCGTGGCCGAATCGACGCTGAGCTACTGGCAGCGCGGGCTCCGGCACCCGTCGACGCCCAGATCACTCGACGTCGTCCGCGCACTCGAAGCGGTGCTGGGCCTGCCGTCCGACAGCCTGGTCGTCCTGATCGGCCCGCACCGGCGGGACGGCGACCGCAGGCCGTCGCTGCCGGAGCTGCGGCAGAGCTGGGCGGACACCTGCGCGCTGCTGGACGAGCTGAGCGATTCGCGCGGCGCGGTGGGGAACGCGAAGCTCGACGTGGTGACCGTGGTCGACGTGCTGACGATGACGGCGGAAGGCCGGATCGTGGAGATCACCTCGACGATGGTGGTGCGGGCCAGGGAATCCGGCGCGGACGGTTTCGTGGTCACCCATCAGGACGAAGAAGGCACCGACATGGAGGCGACGACCGTCATCGGCGTCGACGGCTGCCGAAGAGGCAGGGTGCGCCGAAGCACCTCGTCACCGGGGATGGTGTTCGAGCTCCTCTTCGACCGCGGTCTGACCGAAGGGGAAACGCACACCTTCGCCTTCACTCTGCGGCTGGCCGCGTCGGTCCGTTCGACCTGCTTCCACCGGACCGTGCGCTCCCGGATGTCGGCCTACCTGCTCCGGCTGCGGTTCGACGCCGACGCGATCCCGGCCCGCTGCGTCAAAACCGTGCGGGAGCGCGAAGAACTCGCACCCGTGGTCAGTGAACCGCTGTTCTGCGGTCCGGGGGCCACGGTCAGCGCCTACTTCGAAGAACTCGGCGTCGGCATCGCCGGGATCGACCTCATCTGGGAGTGAGGCGGCGTTTCCGCCACACCAGGAACACCGCGAGGGCGAGGACGGCCGCTCCCCCGGCGATCAAACCGGCCGAGAACGCGACCGGCATGCCGGTGTCGACGGGCTCGGCACCGGCCTGGGCGAAGCCGATCCCTTGATTGCGCTGATAGTCCGAACCCGGCATCTTGTCCGCGTAGCGGCCGTGCACATTCTTTTGGTACTGGGAAAGCGGGGCGGGCTTCCCCACCTGCGACTGGGGAAGGCTCGCCCGCAGGAGCACGACGTCGTCCCGGCCGAGGTCGTACCAGCCGTTGATCTGGGGTTCGTTGAGCAGGACCGAACCCGGACGGAGCCGCGCGCTCAGGGTCTCTTCGTCGTTCCCGGAGAACGCCCCCGCCGCGACCCACGTTCCGGGGCCGTCCGGCATCGCCTGCAGCGTGGCTTTCTGCCCGGACTCGGCGGTGGCCGTCACCGCGACGGATTTCAGGACCCCCGCGGGCGCCCCGGCCGTACCGCGGACGAAATCGGGATTGAGGGTGTAGACCGGCACCCCCCGCGTGCTGACCGTGATCCGGCGCGCTTCGATGTGGTCGACCTGCCGGAAGTTCGATTTCGCGAGGCCGATCGCGTCCGGCTGGCCCGCGACGCGCACGGCGGCGGTGAGGTCGCCGTCCGAGGGCGGGACGACCCCTTCACTCGCCGCGGCGGGGAGCGCGGCAGGCACGAGCATCGCGACGGCGACCACGAGACAACGGGAGAACTTCCGGCAGATCGTGTTCATGACCGCTGATCAGCCCTTCCGGATGTTGACGATGGTGTCGTTCCAGCGGAACTGGGCGTTGCTGCGGTACTGGTTGTAGTTCCAGGTCTGGTAACGCTGGTATGTCGGCCACGGGTCGCCGACCATGATCGACTGGTTCGTCGAGTCGTAGCCGTAGATCACCTCGGCGTGGCCGCCGCCGGACGTCCAGTAGATCCCCGTCAGGTTCAGGATCCCGGAGTCGACCTGGCTGACGACCGAGTTGAAGCCGATGGGTCCGCCCGCGTCCTGCGCGGAGAAGCCGGTGCCCCGGAAACCGCGGACGATCTCGGAGATCTGGGCCGCCTGGTTCGGGCAGTACCCGGCCGACGATCCCTTGCCCGCGGCGCAGAACTGGGCCTGGGTGGCGGTGCCGCCCTGCGACTTCTCGATGCTCGACCCGTCCGCCGCCCAGCACCACTGGTTGTACTGCTGGACCTGCTGGCTGTAGTTCAGCTG
This sequence comes from Amycolatopsis sp. cmx-4-19, assembly GCA_049998115.1. Lineage (GTDB taxonomy): Bacteria > Actinomycetota > Actinomycetes > Mycobacteriales > Pseudonocardiaceae > Amycolatopsis. Next base: position 230,896 of record JAEBEO010000011.1, read on the forward strand.
CTTGGAGGCCATGGTCGCGGAGACCGTCGTCGCGGTGCCCGCCACCGGGGCGATCTCGCGCACCTGGTGGTGGGTCTGGGTCTGGATGAGGCCGCTGGGCCGGTCCCCGCTGCCATCGGGCTGGGCGAGGGCGGTGGCGGGCAGCATGCTCAACGCGAAGACGGCGGCGCCGGTCGCCAGCGCGGCCCGGGTCACCCGCCGGCTCGATAGGCTCTTCACAGATGTCTCCTTTGACAGGGGGATGGGGAGAGGCACACGAGATGCCGTCGACCGATCAGGTGCTCCGGCCGAGATCACCGTGCGCCGCCCGGTCCTCCGGGACAACGCCCTTACGCGGCGGCGGGGAAACGCTGTGATCGTTCACAGGCCCGGGTCGCGCCGATGGCCAGGAAATCGCGGGCTCGCGCGGCAGCGGACGCGGCGTGGCGCGCAAGATTCACAGGGCGTTCACGCGGGCTGTGAATCAGGCACCGCCGGGCTCCGCAGGGGGACTTCAGCCAGACGGCACACGGCAGCCCTCGGCTCGGAGTCGACCGTGGGACTGGGGTCGGCAGGCCGGGCCCGCGGACGGGTCCTCCCCTAGTCCGACTCCACTGTGGACGGAGCGGGGCGCGGGGTCGCGAGGGTGGTGGGGCGGCTGCGGCCCCGCAGGGTGACCTCTTCGGTCGCCACCCAGCGGACGGCTTCGGTCTCGGCCGACGACTCGATCGCGGTCCAGGACGCGAGCAGCCGCGCTTCGACGTTCTTCGCCAGTTCGGTCAGCCGGGCGGCCTCGTTGACCGGGTCGCCGATCACCGTGTACTCGAACCGGCGCGGGTCGCCGACGTTCCCGGCCACCACCTCGCCGGTCGCGACACCGATCCCGGCCGGGCACTCCGGCACCTCCTCGGCGAGCCTGCTCGAGATCGCGCGGGCGGCGGAAAGCGCGAGGGTCGCGTGCTCCGCCAGGCGCACCGGGGCGCCGAAGATCGCCAGCACGGCGTCACCGACGAATTTGTTGACCAGCCCGTGATTCCGGTCCACCTCGTCGACCACCACCGCGAAGAACCGGTTGAGCAGGCCGACGACCTCCTCGGGCGGACGGCTCGCGGCCAGCGCCGTCGAGCCGATCAGGTCGACGAACAACACCGAGACCGTCCGCACGGTGCCGCCGAGTTCGGTCGACGTGCGCATCGCCTCGACCGCGACGTCCTCGCCGACATGCCTGCCGAACAGGTCCCGCAAACGTTCGCGTTCGGCGAGACCGGCGGTCATCCCGTTGAAGCCCGCTTGCAGCAGGCCGAGTTCGGTGCCGTCGTAGACCGGGATCTCCACGGCGAAGTCACCGGCCCGCACCCGGCCCAGCGCGTCCTGCACCGACCGGATCGGGTTCACCACGGCGCGGGCGGCGAACACGGTCACCAGCAGGCCGAAGCACAGCACCACCAGGCCGAGCACGACGACCGAGATCGCGAGTTTCGTGGTCGACACGTCGCCGCGCGCCCACGCCAGGATCGCCGTCACCACCAGCCCGGCCACCGGCACCCCGGTGCCGAGGCACCAGAACAGCAGCATCCGCAGGTTGACGCCGCCGCTGAGCGGGCGCGCGGGGGTGGTGCCCGACAACGCCAGTGCCGCGTACGGCCGCAGGATGAATTCCCCGGCCAGGTAGGCGATCGCGCAGACCACGACGGCCGCGAAGCCGACGACGAGCATCTCGGTCAGCACCACACGCGGTTGCACCAGCGCGGTGAGCAACCCGAAGACCAGGGTCGCGACGCCCCACAGCACCGCCTGGACCAGCGTCAGGCGCAGCGGGACCCGCAGGCACGCGACCCGTTCCGCGTCGGTCGGCGTCCGGCCTTCGGCCGCCCAGCGCAACGTCCGCAGCGCGCCGCGGGTGCCCCACAGCGCGCCCACGACGACCGCGGAGACCACGTACACGGGAACGGCGATCGCGGTGACCCGGACGAGGTCGCCGGACATGCCGGGAGCGGGCATGAGCAGCGCCGCCAGCCCGACCACGACCAGCGCGCCGATGACGTTGGTCGCGATCAGCGTCCCGGTGAGCAGGCCCTGGACGCGACGGCGCAAGACGGCCGCGTCCTGGTCCAGTGGCCCGAGCAGCCAGGAGCCGAACGGCCCTGGCCCGCGCCCCGCGGAGTCCTTGAGTAGTCGCACCCGTTCCCGCCGTTCACCCCGGTTGAGTGAACGACTGTACACCGAAACCGGCCCGGGCCGATCACCAGGAGGTCGGCCGGGGCCATGCGTAGTTGCAGTCGCTGTAGCCGAGCTCGTTGGCCCGCCTCAGCGCCGAGTCGTCGAACGGCTTGAACCGGTCGTAGTACTGGCGGGCCAGGTCGTAGTGGCCGGCGGCACTCTGCTTCGCCATCTCCGTCCAGTACCAGTTCGCGGAGTCGTAGTCGTCCCAGACCTTGGCGGTTTCGTCGGTGAACGTGCCGGGCACGATGTCCTTCTTCGTCTTCCGCCAGCGGTTGAGCAGATCGGCACGGAGTTCTCCGACCTTCTTGGCCCAGTGCGGGAACAGCTCGGCGCTAGTGGAGTACTTGCGGAACTCCTCGATCCGGGCGGTCGCGACCCGGCAGGCCTTGTCGGCCAGGTGGATGTACTCCCATTTGTCCTCGGCGGGATCCGTGGATTCGACGGCCCCGGTGGTCGGCGCCTGCCGAATCACACTGACGGGTGTCGTCGCCTTCGGGGACTTCTCCAAGTCCTTGTAGCTGTCGACGCCCAGGAATCCGAGGATTCCCAGCACACTGGCGGCCAGGCCGATCATCGCGATCAGCCCGCCGCGTCGCGCACCCGCGTTCTTCCCGGTGGTCATGGCTACGGATGGACCCGGTCGTGCAGGTATTGGCAATAGGCGAACCACCATTCCCCGCCGTTGTCGCCGGGACTGGGGTCGTTCACACTGAACACGAGCCGCGCCGGCACGCCACTCCACACCGAACAAGGCGCGAACGACGTCGCCTGCGCGGGTCCGGAGAAACCATTGTTGTTCGGGTTGTTGAACCGCAGCACCGCAGAGTACTGGAACGCTCCCGGGAACGGGAAATCGTTACCCGCCCGGACGCCGTTCCCGTTCTCGAGGTAACTCGGGCCCCAAGGCCAGCTGTCGATCTTCACCTTCGCGTAGTTGGACGGCAGCAACAGGAACACGTCTCCAGTGCGCAGAATGGTACCCGGATTCGGCCCCTGTGACACTGTTCCACCACTGTTTCCGCGCACGATCACCCTGATGTCGCTAAGATCCGAAGCGGCGGACCGGCGGCAAGCCGCCAAGGCCTCCTCGGTATCCGCTTGGGCCGTCCCCGCCATGGTCAACGACACCAGGACGACAGCGAGTGCGACGGCCGCCCATCGTGGAATTCTCAAGGAGTCCTCCCTGCCCCGAGCCTTCCCGCAGTTTCGCCGACAGGGCGACGAAGTTCTGTTCGCCACCGGCCCGTTCCCGATTCACGGAATCGTGAGCGACAAGGAGGGTTACACCCAATGCCGCGTAGCTTAAGTTGATCTTGAGTGCGGGCTTCAGCGGCTGCCGGCCTGATCGATCAGGCTGGACAAGTCACCGGCGGCGAACCCGGCTGCGACTGTCCACAAGGGACGCTAATCCGGGTCACGGTGCCCGATTTAGGTGCTTTGTGCAGCTGCGCAAGGGGGTCGTGAGTGGCAAAGAGGGTTAGAACGACCATTGCCACTCACGACCCCTGATGGAATCGCCCATTCTTTCATCAATCGGACGTCCAGTCCCCGGAAAGCGTCCACAATGGACGCTTCAAGCCTGGTCGATTCCTGTCGGCCAGGGCAACCGAGCGCGCAACCTGCGGCGACCGTCACCGCTCGCGATCAAGGCCTGCGGCCGAACTCAGCCGACGTGAATGCCCGGGCGGAGTGCCGGGTCGCGTTCACTGGTACGGATGATTTCGCGCACGACGGGCGCGGTGTCGCCGCGGCCGAGGATCAGGTAGCGGAACAGGTGACCGAGCGGATTTCCCTCGCTCCATTCGAAATGACACTGCGGACGCACACCGGTGGCGTCCCGCAGCGCGAGCAGGATCGCCGCGATCGCGTTGGGCGCCGCCGGGCTTTGCACACGCAGGACCCGGAAACCGTCGATCTCGACACCGCGGACCTTCAGCACGTCACTGAATCCGGACGGGTCGATGACGTCGACCTCGAGGAAGAGAACGTCGGCCGCGCCCGGAACCGGGTTCAGCCCGCGCTGTTCGGCTTCCTTCGCCCGGTATTCGTCGCCGTCGCCGGCCTGACGACGGTTGGCGATGATGGTCAGCGCGCCGTCGTGGGCGATCGAATCGGTGATGAACCGGCGTGCGGGCTCGTCGAACTCGATGTGCTCGACCCGCAGTTCCGTGGTGCGGCTGACCCGCGAGACCAGCGACACGATGACGATCCCGAGGATGAAGAACGCGGAGATCGTCAGCCCGTCCGGTTTCTCGATGACGTTTTCCACCAGCGCGTAGATCAGGATCAGCGTCAGCACGGCGAACGCGATCGCGGTCTTGCGCTGACGACGGCGGGCGGCGGAGATCATCACCGCCACGGACGCGGACACCATCATCGCGAGGATGCCGGTGGCGTACGCCCCGGCTTGGGCGTTGACGTCGGCGTTGAAGACGATCGTCACGAGAACGCAGATCGCGGTGTAGACGAGCACGACCGGCCGCACGGCGCGGGCCCAGTCCGGGGCCATCCCGTAGGCGGGCAGATACCGGGGCACGATGTTGATCAGCCCGGCCATCGCCGAGGCGCCCGCGAACCACAGGATCAGGATGCTGCTGATGTCATACGCGGTCCCGACCCATTCACCGAGCAGTTCGTGCGCGAGATAGGCGAGTGCGCGGCCGTTGGCCTCACCGCCCGGTTTGAACTGCTCGGCCGGGATCAGGATCGTGGTGACGAAACTGGTCGCGATCAGGTACACCGACATGATCAGTGCGGCGACGGTGAGCAGCTTCCGGGTGTTGCGGATCCGGTCGGCCAGCCGCCGCTCGTCGTTCTCCCCCTTGGCCGCGACGAGCGGCATCATGCTCACGCCGGTCTCGAACCCGGACAACCCGAGCACCAGCAACGGGAACGCCAGGATCGCCGGGCCGATGACACCGCCGAAACCACCGCCTCCGGAGGTGAGCGCGTCGAGCCAGCGGTCGAGCGCGGCGGACTCGGTGAACACCTCGCCGACCCCGGCGACCACGACCACGGCGTTGAGCACCAGGAAGACCGCCACCAGCGGGATCGCGACCCCGACGGCCTCACTGAACCCGAGCAGGAACACCCCGCCGAGGATCAGCAGCAGGATCACCGTGATCAGCACCTCGTGCCCGTGCAGGAACGACGGCACGTGCGGATTCTCCAGCGCGTGCACGGTGGCGTCGGCCGAGGACAGCGTGATGGTGATGATCCACGACGTCGCGACGAAACCGAGCAGCACCAGGACGAAGAGCTTGCCGCGCCAGAAGGGCAACAGGTTCTCCAGCATCGCGACCGACCCTTGGCCGCGCGGGCTCTCCTTCGCCACGCGCCGGTACATCGGCAGCATGCCGAGCAGCGTCAGCGCGACGATCAGCAACGTCGCCAGCGGCGACAGCGCGCCCGCGGCCAGCGCCGCGATACCGGGCAGATACGACAACGTGGAGAAGTAGTCCACGCCGGTGAGGCACATGACCTTCCACCACGCCTGCGGAGTGGTGTGCTCCTCATGGCTTTCCGGGCCGACCGGCTGGACCCGGTGCTCCATCAGCCACCGGCCGAGCTTGCTCGACGGTCCCGGTTGCCGGTCCGGGCTGTCCACCCGTTCCGGAACGGCCGAGTCCGGTACTTCGGTCATGACGACACCCTCCCCGACGATGCTGTGCGCGCACAGCATGCCGGACCCGTCCGGCGACGGTGATCCGGCACGCCGGATTCCGCTTCTTCCCACCGGATTCCGGGTGGTTTCGCCGGATTCCGGGGGGTTTCGCCGGGTCCGGGTGGGTCAACGGGGAGTCGTGCCGGAACCGATCAGGGTGGTGGCGTCGAGTCCGGTCACGCCGTCGGCACGCAGTGATTCGAGGTAACGCTCACGGACCGTCTCGACGACGCCGGGTTCGAGATCGGCGAGCACGCCCCGGAAGCCGGAACCGATGATGACGAGCCAGGCCAGTTCGGGCGTCATGGGCAGGCTCAGCTCGTTGACCGCGACTTCCACCTCGGACAGGCCCCGTCCGGAAAGCCAGGCGGCGTAGCTGTCGGGCCGGTCGACCCGGTCGATCAACCCGGGCTCGCGCTCCGGATGCGGCGGGGAGCCGGTCACCGCGGCCACCGCGCGGGCGACGTACCGGCCGGCCGTCACCATGGCGCCCGCACGCCAGATGGTGAACACGACCCGTCCGCCGGGGCGGGCGCGGCTGATCAGGCGTTCGGTACCGGCCGTCATGTCGGGGAAGAAGAAGATGCCGAGCGCGGACTGCACGACGTCGTAGCCGTCGGTGTCCCACGCCATCGCGTCCACTTGGTGCGCGCGAAGCCGCGGGAGCCCCGCGGCCGTCTCGCGCAGCTCGCCGATCATCGGCGCCGAAAGGTCGATCGCGTCCACGACACCGTCGGCGCCGACCCGACGGGCCGCCGGGATCGCCGACGCCCCGGTGCCACAACAGGCGTCGAGGACCCGCTCGCCGCCGCGGAGTCCGGCGGCGGCGACGGTGGCCTCGCCGATCGGCCCCCAGAGATGGTGGCCCAGCGCGGAGAAATCGGCCGCGGCGGCGTCGAAAGCGCGCTGGGTACCGATCTTGCGGGAGGAGGACATGGCGTCGATGTTACGACGGACGGCGGCCACGGAACCGTCCATCCAGCAGGCGCTCCGCGAACCGGACCGGGCCTAGCGTGAGACCATGCGGAAAACAGTGCTCACCCTGCTCGGCGCGGCCGCCTTCCTGGGCGCGATCGCCACCCCGGCCTCGGCCGGTACGCAGGAGACCCGGGAGTTCGTCGGGCACGGGTCCAGCGACTTCGGCCTCGCACTCGTCTACGCCCGCCAGGACGCCAGAACACAGGCGGACCGGGCCGGTTTCCCCGATTGCGAGGAGTACTACAAGCTGATCATCTCGCCCTACGAGGCGACAGTCTTCTGGCGGTGCACCCGCTGACCAATCCCCCGCGCGCCCGGCTCCGAAACCCGGGTATGGAACGAGGAGATACCGTCCCGGACTTCACCCTGCCCGACGACCAGGGCCAGGACCGCACGCTGTCGGACTTCCTGTCGACCGGCCCCGTCGTGCTGTTCTTCTACCCGGCCGCGATGACGGGCGGCTGCACCGCCGAGAGCTGCCATTTTCGCGATCTCGCCGCGGAATTCGGCGAGCTCGGCGCGCACCGTGTCGGGATCAGCCCCGACGGGGTCACCAAACAACGCGAGTTCTCCTCGGCGAACGGCTTCGACTACCCGCTGCTGTCCGACGTGGACGGGGCCGTGGCCAAGCAGTTCGGCGCCTGGCGCAGACTCCTGCCGCTGCACGCCAAACGGCACACCTTCGTGATCGACACCGACCGCAAGGTCCTCGAAGTGATCAAGAGCGAACTCAAACTCGAGGTGCACGCCGACAAGGCCCTCGCGGCCCTGCGCTCGGCCTAGGCCGAGAGCACCGCGGCGAGTGCGGCGGAGCCGTCGAGGAGTGCCAGGGAGCGCGTCGTGATCGCGGCGTCCCGGACGGCCAGCGCCGACGTGACGTCTTCGAGCCGCCGGGATCGCCCCAACTCCGGCATCAACGCGCGAAGCGGCTCCACGCGGTACCCCGCCAGCCTGAGCTGATGGACGATCCGCGCGTCCCTCACCTGGGACGGCGTGTACCGCCGCGATCCCCGCGCCGGGTCGCGATCGGGAACGACGAGCCGCTCGGCGTCCCAATGCCGCAACGTCGAGGGGCGGACGCCGAGAGCCGTCGCGAGTTCGGAAACGCTCATCGAGTCCGAACCGCGGACGTCCACGATCGGTTCGAGGGAGATCACCCGGACGGCTTCCCTGGCCTGCCTCACCTCCGCGCGCTCGGCGTCGAGCCCGGCATGGGCCGCGTCGAGGAGGGCGAGCGCGTCGGCGACCGGGTCCCGGTGGACGGCACGGACGATCTTCTTGGCCTCGACCGGTCCGGCACCCGCGGCGAGGGCACGGTAGGCCAGCGCGGACCGGACGTGGACCTCGCCGTAACTCCGGTAACCGGACGGCGTGCGCTCCGCCGGGGGCAGGACGCCGTCACGTTCGAGATCGCGCACCTGCTGGACGGAGTACCCCGCCCGGCGTGCGACCTCCGACGTCCTCATTGGAGACTTGGCACCCACTCTCGCTGGAAGACGACCTCAAACCCTCCACAAGCACTTTAATGTGACGCTGGAACTCATGACCACCGAGGAGATCATCCGTTTCGTATCCGGACTCGACAGCGTCCTGGCCGTCACCCCGGCGCCCGGCGACGACTGGCCGGAACTCGGCTGGGGCGACGCGTTCTTCTACTACTCCCCCGACGGCGTCGTCCCGGCGAACATCCAGCCGTTCGCGACGATCGTGACCAAGGACTACCCCGGTGACGAGGCCTCGCGCCTGGACCGGCCGGACACCTTCCGCGTGAACATCCACGCCGGGAAGGAGGCCTTCACCCGGCACCTCGGCCGGACGCCTCGGGAGGCCGCCGGAACCGACGTCGACCCCGGCGTCACCGACACCGTGATCGCCCATCCCGTCTACGGGACCGGCGGCTGGCTCGCGGTGGTGAACCCGGGCTCCGGAACCGGGAAGGCGACCCGCGAACTGCTCGAAACGGCCTACCGCCAGGCCCGCGCCCGCTACGAACGCCGCCAGTAGGTGACTAAGCGCGGGTACCGGCACGCAACGACGCGTCCAGGGTCCGCAGCAGTTCCCCTGCCCGGCGGCCGCCGCCGGGCGCGTCCGGATAGCGCTTCAGGACGTCCACCACGACGGGACTCGCCAGGGCTCGCGCCTTCTCGAGGTACTCGGCGCCGACGCCGGGATCGTCGCCCGCGTCGAGTTCGAAGGCGCGGGCGGCGTCGGCCGCCGAGCCGAGGATGTGCAGGACCTGGGTGGCTTTCGCCAGCGGGTGCAGATAAGCGGACGCCCCCGCGTGCCCGGCGGCCCGCGCCGCCTCGAACGCGGCTTCTTGACCGTCTTCGCGAGCCGCCTTCGCCGCCCGATGCGCCGCCAGTGAGGTCGTCCGCAACGCCTTCGTCCGCCTGCCCCCGGCCGCGAACGCGCGGGCCTCGGCGAGCACGGCCCGCGGGCGCGGATCGTCCGGATAGCGGCGCTCGAAGATCGCCAGCGCGGGCTCGGCGCAGGCCAGGGCGAAGGCGGTGACCTCGCGCAGTTCCGCCGTCTCGAGTCCGATCGTCATTGTCTGAACAGTATCGTTGAACCGCCGGTTGGCACTTCATCGCGACAATGGCAGGAACATGGGGCGAGACCTTCAAACCAGCAGACAGCTGAGGCCGGTCGACCTCGCGCGTGGGCACGGGTTGTCCACGCAGGCGATCCGCAACTACGAGGCGGACGGCATCCTGCCCGCCGCCGAGCGCAGCCCGTACGGATACCGCGTCTACACCCCGCTGCACGCGACGGCCCTGCGCGCGTTCCTCGCCCTCGTCCCCGGGCACGGCCACTCGACGGCGACGTCCATCATGCGGGCGGTCGGCAGGGACGCCGTCGGGGACGCGCTCCGGCTCATCGACGAAAGTCACGCCCAGCTTCTCGACGACCGTCAGACGCTCCAGGCGGTCACCGCGGCGCTGCGCGCCCTGGAGCCGGTGCCGCAGGAACGCGGCGACCAGTTCGTCGGTCCCCTGTCGCGGAAACTCGGCATCCGCCCGGCCACCCTGCGCAAATGGGAACGCGCCGGCCTGCTCCGGCCGGAGCGCGACCCGCGGACGGGCTATCGCGTCTACAACGCGGCCGACGTACGCGACGCCAAGCTGACCCACCAGCTCCGCCGGGGCGGCTACCCGCTCGGGCAGATCGCCCCACTGCTCGATCAGGTCCGCTCGGCGGGTGGCGTCGCGCCACTCGAAGCGACACTGGACGACTGGCACGCGCGGCTTTCGGCCAGGGGGCGCGCCCTGCTCTCCGGCGCCGCCGCGCTGGAGGCCTACCTCGGCGAACGAGCTCAGAGCGGTTCGAGGTAGGTCCGGTCCTCCCAGTCGTCGTCTTCGCGGGGAGCCCGGCCGCGCCGGGGTCCGGGCTCCGGCGTCCGGGCGGCGGCCAGTCCCCGTAGTTCGTCGACGGCGGCGTCGACGTCCAGCGCGGCGAGTTCGGCGAACCGCCTCTCCAGCCCGGCCGAGGCCTCCGCGGCCAAGCGCCGCCGTTGGTCGGCGGGCAGGGCGTCGATGAGCCGCCGCATGCCCTGAGCGTCCGGGACGAATTCGTCCAGCACCGCGCGGTGAGCCAGCAGTTCACCCGGCTTCCGCCGTCCGGCGAGCACCTCGCCCGCGAAATCCCCGGCGGCCCCGCCGGTCGCCGCCAGCAGCCGCATCATCGTGGTCCGGACGCGGTCGCCCTGCTCCGAATCGAACGGATTGTGTGTCACAGCAGCACTTCCTTGCCCTTGAGGGGGCATTTGGCGTCCCGGTGCTCGTAGCTCTCCGGCCACCGCGGCGGTTCCCCCATGCCGAAGGTGCTCTCGAGGAGGTCGTCGATCGCGTCCTCGCGGGCGAACTGGTGTGCCAGCCCGAGCAGGGCGCTGATCGCCGTCTGCGCGAGGCTGACGACCTCGCTGAACGACATCACCAGGTGCACGAGCGCCAGGAGATCGCCGTCCAGGAAGTCCTTGAGGTCTTTCGCGCGACTGAGCTCGGTGACGATCTTGGCGATCGTGTCCACCAGCCGGATCCCGCGTTTGACTTCGAGGCTCTTCCCCTCGGTGAGGATCAGCAGCGCGATGTCGATCGCCGCGCTGTAGAAGTGGCGGATGTCCTGCATCAGGTGGTAGGCGATCCGCGCGAGGGCCTGGATGGCCTGGCTCGCTCCGCGGTAGTAGTGCGCCAGCTGCAGGAGGCTCGCCCGGTAGACCGTCAGCCAGTTCTTGGCCCGGTCCGCGGCCTCTCCGGCCCAGGGACGCCCGATGCCGAACCGGCCCTGGTTGATGTTGGCCGCGAGGTTCTCGAACCCCGCCGCGGCGTCGGCGTAGAGCACGGCCTGGCGCTGCAGCACACTCCAGTCGCCGGCGAGCGCCTCGGCGATCATGGTGATGAAGTCCTTGTCGGCGCCGGTCAGCGTCTTGATCAGCTCGGCGACGTCGCCCAGGGTGCCGCCGAGGTCGAGGATCTCCTCGGCCTCCTGCTCGGCTTTGACCGGCCACCAGTCCGGGTTCTCGATCTGCGCCGGGTCGGGTCCGCCGTACCCGACCGGGACGGCGTCGCGAAACGCCGCCGCGGAGCCCGGGTCGCGCACTTCGCCCGCCGGCACCGGCGGAGCGTCCGGCTCCGGGTTGAGCTGGTCCAGCAGCCTCGCCTGTTCCAGATCGGTCACGCGGTACCACTGCGCGACACAACGCAGCCGATGGCCGACCTGCCCGCCGAGATCGGCCGCGAACCGCGACTGGCTCATGCCCTCTCGCTGCCATTCGTCGAGTTTCGGCCAGGCGTTGGCCAGGAAACCCTCACCCCGTTCGGTGTCGAAGCCGCCCCCGCCGGAAAGCACGCGATCGAACCAGCGGCGGTAGCTGTCGGCGCCCGCCCCCGCCCGAAGGACCAGCTCGCCGAGCGCGCGCACCGCGTCCGGCTCCACGAAGAATCCCTGACCTGACGGCATCCGCCACCCCTCGCACCCGGGAAAGTAATCCCTTCGACGTCCCGTGAGCTTGACAGGTTGCCACCAAGTGTCACATCACCCGAACGGACCAGTCGTCCGCGATGTGCTTTTCGCACACTGACACCATTCGGTCACTGTCACTCATGCGCGAAGGAATACACGCGCGGATCCTATTTCGCCTACGAAAGTAGGCCACTGCCGCCGAACCTACTTTCGGCGCTACGGGCCGATTAACGGCGCTCGTAATCTCCATGACGTCGCGATGAACCGGACGGCCCTGCCTTGCCGAATACCCGCCGGTTCGTCATTCCTCCTTATCGAAGGAAATTCGCATGCGAATTCGCGGACCCGTCATGCTCACTTTGTTCAGCGCCTGTGTCGGCCTCGGCGCGTTCACCGCCCCCGCCACCGCGGCGGCCACCGGCTACGACCCGGCGATGCTCGAAACACTCGCCGGCCAGCTGCGGGTCAGCCCGCTCCAGGCCGCACAGCGGCTGGACCACGAAAAGGGCCTGGTCTCCTCCCTCGACGACGTCGAAGCACGGGGCCTCCACACCGACGGCGCGTACTTCGACGACGCGGGCACCCTCGTGGTGAACGCGCCCGACGCCGGGACCGCGCAGGCCCTCCGCTCGGCCGGGCTGACCGCGCGCACCGGCGCCCGCGGCGAAGCCGCACTGAACTCCCTGTCCGCCACCGTCGGCTCCGTGATCGGCGGCGACGTCACGCAGGTGCAGTCCTGGGGACCGGAACTCGCGGCGGACAAGGTCGTCGTCACCGTCCAGCCCGGCGCGGACACCAAACTCCTCGACAGGCTGTCCGCGCTGTCCGGCGTGACCGTCCGGACCGGGCCCGCGCTCGGCAACCGGGCGCAGGCGGACGTGATCCCCGGCCAGATCATGGATCTCGACCCCGGCACCAACTGTTCCCTCGGTTTCCCGGGCACCACCAGCGACGGCGACAACGTGCTGCTCACCGCCGGGCACTGCGTCGAGGGCAACCCCGACATCCTCGACCGCAACGGCACGCACATCGGCCGCGGGGTCGCGACCGAGTTCCCGTCGACCGACATGGGCCTGATGGACATCGACGACGAGGACACCGGCCGGGGTTACGTGGACACCCGCAAGGGCACCACGGTCCGGATCACCGGCAGCTCGAAGGCCCCGGTCGGCACCACGCTCTGCAAGGCGGGCAACACCACCGGCTGGACCTGCGGCAAGATCAGCGCCTACAACCAGACCGTCCGCTACAGCGGGGAAAGTGTCGCCACCCGCGGCCTCGCCAAGTCCACCGTCTGCACCGAAGGCGGTGACAGCGGCGGCGCCTACATCGCGGGCAACACCGCGCAGGGCATGACCTCCGGCGGCCCGAACGACGGCCACGACTGCGGCTACAACCAGGGTTCCAACGCCACCGGTTCGTACTCCTACTACCAGCCCGTCGTGGACGCGGCGAACACCTACGGGGTCACGCTGACCCGCTCCTGAGCAGTGGACGGTGGTGGCGGGTTTCCCGCCACCACCGTCTTTTCAGGACTCGAGGAAGCCGATCAGCTCCGCGGCGACGAACCCGGGATTCTCCTCCGCGAGCCAATGTCCCGCCCGGGGGACGGCGACCGCGCGGGCGAGGTTCGCGACCCGGGGCGTCAGCGTGGCCTTCTGGGGTTCGAGCAGCCCCTCGGCGGTCATCAGCAGGGTCGGCGTGCCGATGGGCGCGGCCTCGGTGTTCGCAGCGACATCCTGGCCGAGCGTCCGGTAGAGCTCGAAGCCGCCGTGCAGGACTTCCGGCCTGCCGTATGTGCGGGCGTATTCGCCGACCTCGGCCTCGTCGAATGGCGATGCCGCGCCAGGACCGCCGAAAGCGGTTCCGGCGTAGGCGACCTGGGAATAGAACAGCGAAAGGTATTCGCGGACGTCGTCACCGACGATCGCTTCCGGAACCGTTTCCTGCGAATGGAAAGCGATATGCCAGCTCATATTCCGGTAAACCGTCGCGTCGAGTGCGGGGCCGGGCAGCGGCAGGTCGAGATAAGCGAGTTCGGCGACGTCCCGGGGAAACTGGGCGGCGTACTGGAAACCGACCGCGGCACCCAGGTCGTGCCCGGCGATCCGGACGTCCTTCAGGCCGAGCCGTCCGACGAGACCGTGCACGTGGCGGGCGAGCGTGGCCTTGTCGTAGGAGGGCGGCGCGCCGGTGCTGTCGCCCAGCCCGGGGAGGTCGAGGGCGTAGACGGTGAAGTGCTCGGACAGCGCGGGCAGCACGCGGTGCCAGGCGTACCAGGTCTGCGGCCAGCCGTGGAGCAGGACGAGCGGCGCCCCGCGGCCGCCGGTGACGTAGTGCATCCGCACCCCGTCGACGTCGGTGAACTCATGGCGGAACCGCTGGGTGAAAGAAGCGTCGCCCCTGGTGATGTTCTCGTGGCCTTCGGCGTCCGGTGACGATGCGCAGGCCGCCGTCGTGAGGAACACGAGGGCGCTCAGTACGGCGGCGATCCGCCGTGATGTCCGGTGAAGCATGGGTCTCCTCGCCTGATCGGGTCAGGAACCGACCCTCGCCCAGACGTCGCCGGAGCGCACGAAAACTTGCCGACCTGGCAAGCTCGCCGTCATGGCGGACGAGACCGACGAAGTGCTGGACGCGGTGGGGCCCCGGCTGCGGGCCCTGCGCAAACAACGGGGATTGACCCTGGCCGATCTGTCGGCGGCGACCGGCACTTCGGAAAGCACGTTGTCCCGGCTCGAAAGCGGCGGACGGCGACCGACGCTGGAACTGCTGCTGCCGCTGGCCCGCGTCCACGGCGTCCCGCTCGACGACCTCGTCGGCGCTCCCAGGACCGGCGACCCGCGGATCCACCTGCGGCCGATCCACCGCCACGGCATGACGTTCCTGCCGCTCACCCGCCGCGCGGGCGGGGTGCAGGCCTTCAAGATGCTCATCCCCGGCCGTCCGGAACCGGCGGAACCCACCCCGCAGACACACGGCGGGTACGAATGGGTCTATGTCCTCAATGGACGGTTACGGCTGGTGGTCGGCGACCGGGACATGGTCCTGCCGCCGGGAGAAGCAGCCGAGTTCGACACGGCGCTGCCGCATTGGCTCGGTTCGGCCGACGGCCACGCCGTCGAGACCCTCGTCCTGTTCGGGCCCCAGGGCGAGCGCGCGCACGTCCGGCGCTAAAGCCAATCGTGTTCGCGGGCGTACCGCGCCGCTTCGTGCCGGCTCTGCGTCTGCGTCTTCTGCATGGCGTTGGACAGGTAGTTGCGCACCGTGCCCTGCGCGAGGTGGAGCTGGGTGGCGATCTCGGCGACGGAGTAGCCCTCGCCGGTCACCCGCAGCACGTCGAGTTCCCGCTCGGTGAGGGGACAGTCGTCGACGACGGCGAGTGCCGAGACGTCCGGGTCGATCCAGCGTTTGCCCTGGTGCAGGGTGGCGATGACCGCGATGATGTGCGCGGGTTCGGCGGCTTTGCTGACGAAACCCTGGACCCCGAGTTTGAGCGCCTTGCGGAGCACCCCGGGTTTCGCGTGCCGGGTCAGCATCAGGATGACCTGGTCGGGCCGGGTGCGGCGGATCTCCGCGACCGCGCCGAGCCCGTCGACGCCGGGCATTTCGAGGTCGATGACGAGCACGTCGGGCTCGTGGCGCAGAGTGGCCTCGATGGCCTCCTCGCCGTTCTCCGCTTCGGCGAGCACGGTGATCTCGCCTTCGAGCGGGAGCAGCGCGGCCATCGCCTTGCGGAGCAGGGCCTCGTCGTCGGCGAGCACCACGGTCGTCATCGTTTCTCCAGTGCTTCGGGACGTCGGTGCGGGAAGGCCGCGGCGGTCACGAACCGGCCGTCGTCCTGTTCGACCGTCAGTTCACCGCCGTCGGCGACGACGCGTTGTTCGAGGGCCGCGAGCCCCCGGAGTTCGGGCGGCGTGTTCTGGGCGCCGTCGTTGACGATCGTGATACTCCCCGCCGCCAGGGTGATCCGCACCCGCGTGGCCTGGGCGTGCCGCAGGATGTTGGTGGTGGTCTCGCGGAGGACCTGCCCGAGCAGCTCGTTCGCACCCGGGCCGACGTCCGCCTCGCGGTTGATCCGCACGTGGATTCCCGCGGCTTCGAACAGGTTCCTCGCGTTCTCCAGTTCGGCGGAGAGGTTGAGCCGCCGCTGGGCGTAGGCGAGTTCCTTGGTCTGGGTGATGGTGTCGGCCACGAGCGCGTGGATCTCGCTCAGTTCCTCCTTGGCCCGTTCGGTGTCGATGTCCACCAGCTTCCTGGCGAGCGCGGTCTTCAGTTTCACCACGTGCAGCGTATGGCCCTGGATGTCGTGCAGATCGGAGGCGAACCGGACACGCTCGCGGATGACGGCCAGTTCGGCCTCCCGCTCCCGCGCCTCTTCGAGTTCCGCGACGACGTCGTAGAACTTCTTGTTGGGGAACATGAGCCCGAGCACGACGACGCTGACGGCCAGCGGGATGTAAAGGAACTTGAGCAAGGCATCGGACGGCGCCTCGGCCGACACCAGCACTCCCGCCGCCCCCACCGCGGCGATGTAGCCGATGAGCCCGACGGAGGCCGCACCCCGGCGACGGGGCAGCTGGGGGACGACGAGGGAGCCGACGAAGGAGAGGCCGAAGAACGCCGATCCGCCGCCTGCCACGAACACGGCGAAGGGCCATACCACCGCCGTGACGACTAGACAGGGCACCGCCACCCGCCGCAGGTCGCCCGCGGTCCAGCGGACGAAGGCGACCAGTGCCGCCACCACGCTCGCGCTGAGGATGACGGCCTGCCACCAGTTCCGCGCGTCCACCGAGACCACGACCACCCCGGAGACGACGAACAGCGGCACGAACATGACGCGGTTCAGTTTGCGCAACTGTCCCTGTGCGGGCTGGGTGTCCACATCAGACATCTTCCCAGTATCGTCCCCCGGCCGTGACGGTCGCCAGTGACACCACGTCATATGTTCACCCCGAGGAATGTCATGGCCGGGTGATGACGTGGTTGCACTGGCCGGGAGCCGCCGACACGGCTGGAATTCAGGGCATGACCTCGACACCAGTGATCGACGTTGACCGCCTCAACCTGAAGTACGGCGATTTCCACGCCGTGCAGGATCTGTCCTTCCAGGTGGGCAAAGGCGAGTTCTACGCCTTGCTGGGCACCAACGGGGCAGGCAAGACCTCGACGCTCGAAACCGTCGAAGGACACCGGACGCCGACGTCGGGCACCGTGCGGGTACTGGGAAAGAGCCCGCGGGACCGGGCCACCGTGCGCCCCAAGATGGGCATCATGTCGCAGGAGAGCGGTTTCTCGCCGGACCTGACGGTGAAGGAGTCGATCCGGCTGATCGGGACGCTGACCCGGCGCGCGGACCGGGTCGAGCGGGTGCTCGGCATCGTGGACCTGACCCGCAAGGCCGGCACGAAGGTGTCACAGCTTTCCGGTGGCGAGAAGCGGCGGCTGGACTTCGCCACGGCGGTGTACGGCACGCCGGAACTGGTGTTCCTGGACGAGCCGACGACCGGGCTCGACATCCAGTCGCGTGACGCGCTGTGGGACGCCGTCGACAAGCTGCGCGAGGACGGCTCGACGATCGTGCTCACCACGCATTACCTGGAAGAGGCGCAGCAGCGCGCCGACCGCGTCGGGCTGATGCACCGCGGCACCTTCCACCAGGAGGGGACGGTCTCCGAACTGACCCGGACACTGCCGGCCGTGATCCGGTTCGCCCTTCCGCCGTCGGCCCCGTCACTGCCGTTGCCGGGCAAGCCGGGCGGAGACGGGAAGTTCGCCGTCGAGACGTTCGGCCTGCAGGAGGACCTCCACACCCTGTTGCGCTGGGCGCGGGACAACGCGGTGGAGCTGCGGGACCTCGAAGCGGGCCCGACCCGGCTCGACGACGTCTTCCGCGCCATCGACAACGACTGACCGATCCACAAAGGACTCAAGTCATGCTCTCGATAGCCTTCAGCGAGCTGATCCAGATCTTCCGGAACCGCTCGGTCCTGATCACCAGTTTCGTCATGCCCATCGCGATCTGCGCGTTCTTCGTGTACCAGCACGAACTCTTCGCCCAGATCGGCAGCCTCGGCTACATCGCGGCGATCGTGCTGTTCACCGTCTGCGCGTTCGGCCTCTACACCAGTTCGGTGACCACACTGGCCTCGCGCCGCCAGAACCTGTTCCTCAAACGGCTGCGGTCCACCGCGGCCGGTGACGCGAGCATCCTGACCGGGCTGGTGCTGCCGGTCACCGTGATCGCGCTGATCCAGGTGGCCGTGATCATGGCCGTGCTGGGCACCGTCACCGGGATGCCCGCGAACGTCGGCCTGCTGGTGCTCGCCGTGCTCGCCACCGTCGCCATGATGATCGGGCTCGGCCTGGCCACCGCCGGGCTCACCAACTCCCCCGAACACGCCCAGGTCACCACCCTGCCGGTCAGCCTCGGCGTCATCGCCGTCGCCAGCTGGGTCGGGATCGCGGGCACCGACGATCTCACCCTGCTCAAACGCCTGCTGCCCGGCGGCTCGGCGACCGAACTCGTCATGAACGCGTGGAACGGCGGTGTCGCCGTGGGTGACTCGCTGCTCCTGCTCGCGCCCACGCTGGCCTGGGTCGTCGTCGCCGTCGTCCTGGCCACCCGGCTCTTCCGCTGGGAACCCCGCCGATGAACGCCCTTTCAGGAGGAAAGCCCATGCGCGAAGTCGCTCTTCCCCTTCTCGCCGCCGTTCTGGTGACCGCGGCGACCCCGGCGGTGGCGTCGGCGTCGCCACCCCCGAAATGGGGTCCGTGCCCGGCGGAGGCCGCGAAGCCCGGGCTGGAGTGCGGCACCCTCGACGTCCCGCTGGATTACCGTGATCCCGGCGGGAAGACCATCGAGATCGCGATCTCACGGCTGGCGAGCACCCACCCGCAGAAGCGCCGCGGCGTGCTGCTGACCAACACCGGCGGCCCCGGCGGCGAAGGGCTGGCCTTCCCGGACACGCTCAAGCGGCTGAAGATCCCGCAGGAGGTGCTGGACAGCTACGACGTGATCGGGATGGACCCGCGTGGTGTCCACAACAGCACACCGGTGACCTGCGGGCTGACGCTGGAAGAGCATCCGACCAACATCCCGTTCCACGCCCGGAATTCCGCCGACGTCACGACCGAGGCCCAGCGGGTCGCCGCCGTCGCCGCGAAATGCGGTTCCTCGGCCACGGCGTCGATGCTGCCGTTCATCACCACGGCCAACACCGCCCGCGACCTGGACCGGGTCCGCGAGGCCTTGGGCGAGGAGAAGGTGAACTACTTCGGGATCTCGTACGGCACCTATCTCGGTTCGGTGTACACGTCGCTGTTCCCCGAGCGCAGCGACCGGTTCCTGATCGACAGCGCGACCGGCCCCGGCGGCTGGGACGCCTCCTTCTCGCGGATGTTCGGGCAGGGCGTCGAGGACCGCTTCCCGGACTTCGCGAAGTTCGCCGCCTCGAAGCCCGAATACGGATTGGGCCGGACACCCGCGCAGGTGACGGCGAAGTTCTACGAACTCGCCGCGCGGCTCGACCGGAAGCCGAGCCCGGAGGGCTACGACGGCAGGGTGTTCCGCTACGTGCTGTTCGCCGATCTCTACTTCGACAGGAACCTGCCGCACCTCGCCGAGACCTGGCACGCGCTCGACACCGGGAAACCGGTGCCGCGGCAGGCCTCCACCGCGGTCGCCGGCCCGTCGTCCGCCGCGTACCCGGCGGACAACTACCTGGCCAGCCAGCTGCACGTGATCTGCAACGACTCCGGCTGGCCCGAGGACGTCCGGGGCTACCAGCTCAACGTCGCTGTCGACCGGTTCCGGCACCCGATGTTCGGCGCCGCGGCCGCGAACGTCACGCCGTGCGCGTTCTGGCCGTCCGAACCGGTGGAACCGCCGGTGCGGATCACCGACCGCGGCCCGTCGAACGTGCTGATCGTGCAGAACCTCCGCGACCCCGCGACGCCGCTGGCCGGCGCCCGGAGGCTGCGCGAGGCCTTCGGCGACCGCGCCCGGATGGTCACCGCCGACCAGGGCGGGCACCTGGCCTACCTGTACAAGGACAACCGGTGCGCGAACGACCTCGCGACGAAGTTCCTGGTCACCGGGGAGCGGCCGCGGCACGACGTCGCCTGCTGAGCGTCACCGGTCGCGTTCCTTGGCGAACAAGGACTTCGACCACACGTACCCGACGAGCGCGAGCAGGACGCACCAGCCGAGCGCGAGTGCTCCGCTACCGCCGATCGGAGTGCCGAGCAGCAAGCCCCGCATGGTCTCGATGACCGGGGTGAACGGCTGGTAGTCGGCGAACCAGCGCAGCCAGGCGGGCATCGAGTCGGTGGGGACGAAACCGCTGCCCAGGAAGGGAAGCAGCATGAAGATCATCGGCGAGTTGCTGGCCGTCTCCACACTCTTGGCCGCCAGGCCCAGCGCCACCGAGAGCCACGTGAGCGCGAGGGTCAGCAGCAGCAACAGACCGGCGACCGCGAACCATTCGCCGACCCCGGCCGTCGGCGAGAAGCCGACGAGCAGGGTGACCCCGAAGACGACGGCGAGCGCGAACGCCGTCTGGATGAGCGCGCCGACGACGTGCCCGGTCAGCACCGAGGCCTTGCTGATCGCCATGGTGCGGAACCGGGCGATGATGCCCTCGGTCATGTCCGTGGCGACCGAGATGGCGGTGCCGAGGGCGGCACTGCAGACGGTGATGAGCAGGATGGCGGGCGTGACGTACCCGACGTACTCGGCGCGGCCACCCGCACCGGCGAGCCCGTTCCCCAGTGTGCCGCCGAAAACGTAGACGAACAGCAGCAGGAACACGATCGGCTGGCCGATCAGCATGATGGTGAGCGACGGATACCGTTGCATATGCCGGAGATTGCGGCGCAGCATGGTCGCCGAGTCGCGCATCGAGAGGGACAGGGTGGTCATCGGGCTCGCTCCTTGGTCGCTTCGGTCCGGTGACCGGTGAGGCTGAGGAAGACGTCGTCGAGATCCGGGGTGTGCACGGTGAGGCTGTCGACGGCGACGGCTTCGGCGTCGAGCCGGTCCAGCACGGCGCGAAGTGCCGTGACGGTGCCGTCGGTCGGCACGCGCAGCGCCAGGCTCTCTTCGTCCGATGTGGACACTGGGAGTACGCGGGTCGCCCGTCGCAGCGCGGAACTGTCCGGGAAGCGCAACTGCATATGCCCGCCGGGGGCCCGACGCTTCAATTCGTCGGGCGTGCCCAGCGCGACGATCCGGCCGCCGTCGAGCACGGCGACCCGGTCGGCGAGCTGATCGGCCTCTTCCAGGTATTGCGTGGTGAGGAAGATCGTCACGCCGTTCGCGGCGAGGTCCCGGATGATCTGCCACATCGTGCGGCGGCTGCGCGGGTCGAGCCCGGTGGTCGGCTCGTCGAGGAAGATGACTCGGGGATCACCGATCAGCGTCATCGCCAGGTCGAGTTTGCGGCGCATGCCTCCCGAGAAGGTGGCCGGTGTCTTCTTGGCGACTTCGGTCAGCTCGAACCGTTCCAGTAGTCCGGCGGCGCGTTCCCGGCCCGTGCGGCGGGGCAGATGGTGCAGATCCGCCATGAGGAACAGGTTCTCCTCACCGGTGAGGAGATTGTCGACGGCGGAGAACTGGCCGGTGAGGCCGATCGCGGAGCGGATGCCGTCCGGATCGGTGGCCAGGTCGGCACCGGCGACGGTCGCGGTGCCGCCGTCCGCGCCGATCAACGTGGACAGGATGTTGACGGTGGTGGTCTTGCCCGCGCCGTTGGGGCCGAGCAAGGAGAAGATGGTGCCGGCCGGGACGTGCAGGTCGACACCGTCCAGTACGACCTTGTCGCCGTAGGACTTACGCAGTCCGGTCGCGGAAATGGCCGGGTGGCTCATGGTTTCCCCCTGGTGTGCGCTGCCGATGGGTCAGGAACGGCGGACGATGAGGTCGCCGACGGAGGTACTGGCGTGCACTTCGACCTTGTCGGTCGTGGCGCCGGGCTCGGCGGTGGTGGCCAGGTCGTTCAGGACCCGGCCGAAGCTGGTCTCCACGTCGAGCCAGGCCGCGGTGCCCTCGCGAATGCCGATTTCGATGTCGCCCAGCGAACTTTCGAGTGTGAGCTTGCCCCGGGCCGCGTCCAGCACGCGCACCGTTCCGTTGGCGGTCTTGGCGTCGACCCCCTCTTCGGCCCGCTCGACGACGATGTCGCCATTGGCCGAGCGGACACGCAGCGCGTCCTTCGCCGTCCCGATGGTGGTGGGACCGTTGGAGTTCTTGATCACGCCGGTGCCGGTGATCTCGCCGACGTGCACCCGCCCGGTGCTCGTGGTGACGTCGGCGTTGCCCTCGACGTGCTCGACGGTGATGTTGCCGGCGGCGGTGTGCACGTTCAGCCCGCCGGTGTGGTCGAGCCGGATGCCGCCGGTGCCGGATTTGTAGCGGCATTCGCCGAGCCGCCCGGTCACGTGGAGGTCGCCGAGCCCGGTGCGGCCCTGGAGCCGCGAGCCGGCGGGCAGTTCGATGGTCACGTCGATCGACCTCGTCTTGCGGGAGAAGTCGATCAGGCGCATTTTCGGCGCCCTGATCGAAAGCGTGCCGCCGGAGAATTCGACGACCGTCTGTTCCGCCGCCTTGACGTCGGACTCGTCGGTCTTGTCGACCGGGGCGACTTCGACGACCGTGTCGGTGCGGTCGCCGGCGATGATCCGGACGTGCCCGACGACGGGGTCGACGTCCACGAGGATCGGTTCGGGAGTGGCGAAAGTAGGCATGGTTGTCCCCTCGTAAGTGGTGCGGTGGATGTTTGTGCCGGTCAGCCGGTTCTAGCTGACCCAGCCGGTGTAGCGCTGCGGGGCGCGGTGCCCGCCGATCGGAGCGGCCGGGGCGGCCGGGGCCGTCGGCTGCAACGCGGCGGACGCGGCCCGGACGAGCCACGCGTTGACCGAACGGCCTTGCGCGGTCGCGGCCTCCTCGACCCGCGCCTTGAGGTGCTCGGGAAGCCGGAAGTTGATCCTCGCCGTGGCGCCCTCGTCGTCCGGCACCGCCACCTCCTGGTGCTGCGGTGCCGCAGCCGCGGGCCCCGGCGGTGCGGTCGCGGGAACGCTGACGGCGAAACTCGCTTCCCCGGCACGCAGCCGGACCTCGACCGAACCGGGCGCGAGATCCCGTGTGATCTCGTCCGACGCGGCCGACAGCGCTTCCAGCAGCGTGAGGTGGATGGCCGACGCGAGCGGCGCGGTCAACCGTTCGGCGAGTGCGCCCGCCTCCGCCCCGCCCGCCTCGGCGGCGACCGCGAGCTCTCGGCGAACCTTGTCCACAAACGGCGTCAAGTCCATGATGCCACTATGGCACTACGATGGCGCCAACGCAAGTTCATAGTGGCACCGTAGTACGCCAAAATGGCATCTTCGCAGGTCAGAGGATGGCGCCTACATCCGTTCCGTCACCGCCGTCAGGTGCAGCGCGGACCCGGCCAGGTTTCCTTCACTCGTCCGGCCAGGTCCATCCGCGGGAATTCGGTGACACGGAGCAACTTCGGCAGTGCGCCAGGACGAACAGGTGACCGCCCTCGACGGGTTTACCCTTCGTCAGCGGAGGCGGACGCGGCCCAGCAGCCGGTCCACGACATCGGGAAGCGGCTGCTCCTCCGGCCCTTCGAGCCACAGCACGTTCCCGGTCCGCAGGGTGGCGAGGAACGTCGCCGCCGTGAGCCGGGCCAGTTCCAGGTCCAGGCCGTGGCCACGGGCGAGCAGCACCGCCGTCAGGTCGCGCTCCAGCGCGAACTGATCGCTCGCCTGCTGCGCGAGCAGTGACGGATGCCGCCGCAGCAACCGCAGTTGCGCCACCCAATCGCGGTCGGGGACGGGATGCGCCCGGTACAGGTCCCGGCTCGCGGCGCGGAGCGCGGTCCACGGCTTCTCGCCGGACGGCCTGCCTTCGACCAGCGACACCAGCGTCCCGGTCCGCTCGCGGTCGGCGTGCAGGATCGCGTCCTCTTTGTTCGCGAAGTAGTTGGAGAACGTCCTGCGGGACACGCCCGCCGCGTCGGCGACGTCCTCGACGGTGACGCCGTCGAGACCGTTCTCCATCGCCAGGCGCAGCGCGGCCTCGTGCAGCGAGTGCCGCGTCGCCGCCTTCTTGCGGGCGCGGAGCGTGTCGAGGGTGTCCACCAGGACAGCCTAGCGAGGGGAATAAAGTGCCCACTGTGCAAGTTTGCACAGTGGGCAACAATTGACCCCGGGTTCGAAGGGACGTCATGAAGACCGAAGGAACCACGGCGGAGACGCCACCCGGCGCGATGGGGCACCGCCAGGTGCTCGAATCGCTGTCGGGGCTGCTGCTCGCGCTGCTGGTGGCCATGATCAGCTCGACGGTCGTGTCGACCGCCCTGCCGCTGATCATCGGCTCGCTGAACGGCAGCCAGACGCAGTACACGTGGGTGGTCACGGCCACCCTGCTGGCGGCGACGGCCACCACCCCGATCTGGGGCAAACTCGCCGACCTGTTCAACAAGAAGACGCTGGTCCAGGTCGCGATCGTGCTCTTCGTGATCGGGTCGACGCTCAGCGGCCTCAGCCAGAACACCGGACAGCTGATCGCCGCCCGCGCGTTCCAGGGCATCGGCGTCGGCGGCCTGCAGGCGCTGGTCCAGGTCGTGATCGCGGCGATCATCCCGCCGCGTGAACGCGGCCGTTACAACGGTTATCTCGGCGCCGTCATGGCCGTCGCCACGGTCGGCGGGCCGCTGCTCGGCGGCCTGATCGTGGACGTGCCGTGGCTGGGCTGGCGGTGGTGCTTCTTCGTCGGCGTGCCGATCGCGGTGCTGGCGTTCATCGTGCTGCAGCGGACCCTGAAGCTGGAGACCGTGCGCCGGGACGACGTGCGCGTCGACTACCTCGGCGCCGGTCTCATCGCCGCCGGGGTGAGCGTCCTGCTGATCTGGGTCTCGTTCGTCGGCAACTCGTTCGACTGGCTGTCCTGGCAGACCGCCCTCATGGTGGCCGGCGGCGTCGTGCTCCTCACCGTCGCCGTGCTGGTGGAGCGGAAGGTCAAGGAACCCGTCGTACCACTGCACATCATCACCCAGCGCACCCCCGCGCTGGCGATCGTCGCGAGCCTGGCGGTCGGGATGGCGATGTTCGGCGGCGCGGTGTTCCTCGGCCAGTACTTCCAGATCGGCCGCGGCTACACGCCGACGGAGGCCGGGCTGCTGACCATCCCGTTGATGGCGGGCGTGCTGGTGTCCTCGACCGTCACCGGACGCCTGATCAGCCGCTCCGGCTCGATCAAGCCGTACATCGTGGCGGGCACGATCACCCTGGTGATCGGGTTCCTCGGGCTGAGCGTGGTCGACCACGCCTCACCGCTGTGGCTGGTCGGCGTCGCGATGGCGATCGTGGGCATCGGCGTCGGCATGACGATGCAGAACCTCGTGCTCGCCGTGCAGAACACCGTGCCGTTGCGGGAGCTGGGCGCGGCGAGCGCTTCGGTCACGTTCTTCCGTTCCCTCGGCGGCACCATCGGGGTCTCGGTGCTCGGCGCCGTCCTCGCGAACCGGGTGACCGCGGACCTGTCGGCCGCACTGCACGTACCGGCCGGTCAGTCGACGGGCGCTGTCAGCGCGCTGAACCTGAAGGCGCTGCCGCCGGAGGTCCAGACGGTCGTGCACACCGTGTACGGCGACGCGACCGCGCACATCTTCCTGATCTCCGCGGCGGTGGGCGTCGTGGGCGTGATCGCGGCGCTGCTGCTGAAACCGCTCACCCTGCGCACGACCCTCGACGTGGAGACGAAGACCGAAGAGCCGGCGTCCGACCCGGTCGCCGGATAGGCGCCCGGGATGAGCGCGCCGGGGGCCTTCCAGTCCACTGTGGAACGTTTCGGCCCGCCCCGGGGGAATCCGGGGCGGGCCATCCTGGTCGGGGTCGACGGCTCCGACACGGCCATGCGGGCGGCGGCCTTCGCCTTCGGCATGGCGCGACGGGAGCGCGGCAGGCTGATAGTCACCTTCGTCGTCTGCCGCACGGCGCTGGCGAACCTCGGCCCGGCGGTCGCGGCGACGGTCGAGCACGACACGACGTCGCAGCTGTACGCCGAACTCCGCGAGCAGATCCGGGCGGCCGCCGAGGAACTGGAGGTGCCGGTCAGTTTCCTGAAGACCTACGGCGACCCATACACCGCGTTGCGCGACACCGCCGACCGCAGCAAGGTCGACACGGTGGTCGTCGGTGCCTCACAGAAGGCGGGACACCGGTTCGCGGGCTCGGTCGCGACGAAGCTCATCAAGGCCGGGCATTGGCCGGTGCTCGTCGTCCCTTGACACACGGCCGCCCAGGAACGAGACCGCTCCCACCACCGCGACGACGAGTGCGCAGCCGGCGAGCTGGAGCGGGTTCGGCCACTGGCCGAGCAGGGGCGCTGGGCAGGTCGCGCTCAGCGCCAGCCGAGCTCCGGCGCCACGTGGGCCAGGATGCTTTCCAGCACGTGGGCGTTGTACTCGACCCCGAGCTGGTTCGGGATGGTCAGCAGCAGGGTGTCCGCGGCCTGGATGGCCTCGTCCGCTTTCAGCTCCCGCACCAGCTCGTCGGGCTCGGCGGCGTACGAGCGGCCGAAGATCGCCCTCGTGTTCTCGTCGATCATGCCGACCTGGTCGCGCGAGTCGCGATCGCGGCCGAAGTAGGCCCGGTCCAGGTCGTTGGTCAGCGCGAAGATGCTGCGGCTGACCGACACCCGCGGTTCCCGCGGGTGGCCCGCCTCCTTCCACGCTTCGCGGTAGGCCTCGATCTGCTTGCGCTGCTGGACGTGCAGCGGCTCACCGGTCTCGTCGTCCTTGAGCGTGGAGCTCTGCAGGTTCATCCCCAGCTTCGCGGCCCAGACACCGGTCGCGTTCGAGCTGGAACCCCACCAGATCCGCTCGCGCAGCCCCTCGGAATACGGCTCCAGCCGCAACAGCCCCGACGGATTGGCGAACATCGGCCGCGGGTTCGGCTGGGCGAAGCCCTCGCCCTTGAGCAGTTCGAGAAGGGCCTCGGTGCGGTTCCGCGCCATGTCGGCGGCGGTCTCCCCCTCGGCGGGGGCGTAACCGAAGTACCGCCAGCCGTCGATCACCTGCTCGGGGGATCCCCGGCTGATGCCGAGCTGCAGCCTGCCCCCGGAGATGAGGTCGGCGGCGCCGGCGTCCTCCGCCATGTACAACGGGTTCTCGTAGCGCATGTCGATCACGCCGGTGCCGATCTCGATCTTCGAGGTCCGCGCGCCGATCGCCGAAAGCAACGGGAACGGGCTGCCCGCCTGCCGCGCGAAGTGGTGCACGCGGAAGTACGCGCCGTCCACGCCGAGTTCCTCGGCGGCGACCGCCAGGTCGATCGACTGGTGCAGGAAATCGGCGGCGGACCGGGTCTCGGAATGCGCCCCCGCCGACCAATGGCCGAAGGACAGGAATCCAATCTTCTTCACAGATCTTGCAAGCGTCCGGGACCCGGATTTGATTCCCCGCCGCGGGCCCGGACCCCGATCAGCACCTGACCGGACCGGTGACGCGGCCATCGTGTACCTCCACGATCCGATCGGCCGTGGCCAGGTGGGTCCTGTCGTGGGTGACGAGCACGGTCGCCGTGTCCCGCTCGCGGGTCAGGCGGCCGACGAGGTCGATGACGGCCGCACCCCGTTCGTGGTCCAGCGCGCTGGTGGGTTCGTCGACCAGGAGGACCGTCGGGTCGTTCATCAGGGCCCGGGCGATGTTCACGCGCTGACGCTGGCCGCCGGACAGCTGGTGCGGCCGCCGTCGTTCGAGGGCCGCGAGCCCGACGGCGTCGAGCAGTTCCCTGGCCCTGCCGAGCGCCTTGGCGGGCGACCGGCCGTCGATCTGGGCCATGACCTGCAGCTGTTCGACGGCGGTGAGCGACGGGAGGAGGTTGGGCTGCTGGAAGACGATGCCGATCTCACGGCGGCGCAGGATCGCGCGTTCGGCGCCGCTCATCCCGGTGACAGGGTCGCCGTTGATCGTGACGGTGCCCGCGTCCGGGGTGAGGAGGGTGGCCGCGACCGCGAGCAGGCTGGATTTCCCGGAGCCGGACGGACCGGCGACGGCGACGAGGCTCCCCGGTGGAACGGCGAGGGTCACCCGGTCGAGGGCGGTGAGCCGGGCCTCGCCGTCGGGGTAGGTGAGGGTGATGCCGGTCAGGTCGAGGCTCATCGGGCGCTCCCCAGTGCGGTCAGCGGGTCGACGGTGGTGACGCGGCGCAGGGACAGCGCGGCACCGAGGCCGCCGAGCAGGATCATCACGGCCGCCGGTCCGAGCACCGTCGCGGGGTCGAGGACGAAGGGCACTGCCGAACCGGAGACGGCGGCGCCGAAACCGGCGGCGAGGCCGGTACCGGCGAGGGTGCCGCCGGCGAGCAGGATGACGGCTTGGCCCAGCGCGTCCTTCAGGAGACCCGCCGTGGAGGCCCCGAGTGCTTTGAGGACGGCGATGTCGCCGCTGCGCTGGATGGTCCAGATCACGAAGAAGGCGCCGACCACCAGGGCGGAGATGGCGAACAGGAAACCACGCATCAACTGCAGGGAACCGTTTTCGGAGGTGTACGAACCGATCGCGGCCAACGAGTCCTGTTTGGACACCGTCCTGGTACCCGCGGCCTCGTCGGTCATGGCCACGTCGGCTCCGGAGGTGGCGAGAGCGATCACCGTCGCGGCCGGACGGCCGTCGGCGGCGGGCGGGCCGATCTCGCGCCAGGCGCCGAGGTCCACCCAGATCACCGGTGTGTGGCTGAAGAAGGCGTCACCGGCGACGGCGGACACCCTCACCTGCCGCCCGGCCAAGGCGACGGTGTCGCCCGCGCGGACACCGAGGTCGTCCGCGGCCGTGTTCGACAGCACCACCGAGGTCCCGGAGGGTGCGGCGCCTTCCGGGGCCAGTGCGGAACCGGGCCGGACCCCGAAGGCGGAGACCCCGGCGCTGCGGTCGCCGGAGGCGGCCTTGGTGACGGTGATCCCCAGCGGTTCGGCACTGGTGACGCCGGGCGTGCTCCCCCACCGCCGCCACTGCTCCTCGGTGACGGTGGAGTCGGTGTAGGACAGGCCCTGGCCACCACGGGGCGCGGCGAAGGCGATCTTGTCGGCGGGCAGGCCGGTGATGCCCGAGATGTTCTGCTCGCCCAGTCCGGCGGTCAATCCGGACAACAGGCCGACCAGCAGGGTGATCAACACGATGACGCTGCCCATGAGGGCGAAGCGTCCTTTGGCGAACTTGAGGTCTCTCCAGGCGACGAACACCGCTGCGGCCTGTCCTTTCCGGCGTCGGGGTGGGGTACGCCTCCACTCTCGGCTGCCGGACCGCGTGCGGCATCTGCCCTGGGACCGGACTTCGCGAGCCGGAAGGCAGCGCGCCGGTTCCATCTTTCGATAGAGGCGGACCGTGATCCACCGCCGTAACCTGGGCTTATTGTGAACGCCACCGCTCCCGCCCCGACCTCCGCGCCGCTGCCGACACCGACGAGCAGGGCCCTGAACTGGTGCCTGCACCTCTTGGTCGCCGGTCTGCTCGCCCTGGCCGCGGGCAGGGCCGCGGCCGACGGCCGGCCGACTGCCGGACCGATCGTCGCCGTGGCGGTGGCCTGCGGCCTGGTCTACGCGAGCGGCCCGCGCCTGCCCCGCGTTCGCCGGTCCCGGCGGGCGGCCACCGGCTGGCTGACCGCGGTGGGCGCCTGCTGGCTGGCGCTGATCGTCCTGACCGCGGACGGGGTGTGGGTCGCCTTCCCGCTGTACTTCCTCCAGCTTCACCTGCTGTCACGGCGACTGGGCACGACGGCGGTGGTGGCGACGGCGCTGGCCGCGATCGTCGCCTTCGCCGGTCATCAGGGCTCCCTCACCCTGGCCATCGCGATCGGGCCGGCGCTCGGTGCCGCGGTCGCGATCGCGGTGGTGTGGGGTTACCAGGCGCTGTACCGGGAAAGTGATCAGCGGAGGCGCCTGATCGAAGAACTCACCGCCACTCGCGCCGATCTGGCCGAGGCCCAGCACACCGCCGGGGTCCTGGCGGAACGCGAGCGGCTGGCCCGCGAGATCCACGACACCCTCGCCCAAGGGCTGACCAGTATCCAGTTACTGCTGCGCGCGGCGGGCCGGGAGCTGCCGGAATCGAACGCCGCCCGCCACGTGGAGCAGGCCCGCCAGACCGCCGCCGACAACCTCGCCGAGGCCCGCCGGTTCGTCGCCGCCCTCGCACCGCCCGCCCTGGACGGCAGCACCCTGGAGAACGCGCTGGAACGCCTGTGCGCCACCGTCGGCGACCGTCACCGGCTCACCGCGCATTTCACCGTCACCGGGAATCCGCGGTCCTTCCCCGTCGCGCACGAGGTCGCCCTGCTGCGCGTCGCACAGGCCGGGCTCGCGAACACCGTCCGCCACGCCGTCGCCACCACGTTCGAGATCACCCTCAACCACCTCGAGGAGCACGTCACTCTCGACGTCGTGGACGACGGCATCGGCTTCGACGCCGACCTGATGCCGCTCCTCACCACCGAAGGCGGTGGCTTCGGGCTGGCCGCGACCCGCGCCCGCGTCCACGCCCTGGACGGCACCTTCACCATCGAATCCGACCCCGGCCGGGGCACCACGCTGACGGCGAGCCTGCCGCTCGCACCGGCCGCCGAAACCACCTCCGAGGTCCGGTCATGACCGACTCCACCATCCGGCTGCTGATCGCCGACGACCATCCGATGGTGCGGGTCGGCTTACGCGCGCTGCTGGAGACCGAACCCGATTTCGTCGTGGTCGACGAGACCGCGACGGCCGAAGGCGCCGTCGCTCGCGCCGCCGAAGGCGACATCGACGTCGTGCTGATGGATCTGCAATTCGGCCGCGGGATGAACGGCGCCGAGGCCACGAGGGCGATCACCGCCCGGCCGGGCGCGCCCCGGGTCCTCGTCGTCACCACCTACGACACCGACGCCGACACCTTGCCCGCCATCGAGGCCGGGGCCACCGGCTACCTCCTCAAGGACGCCGACGCCGAGGACCTCCTCACCGCCGTGCGGACGGCCGCGGCGGGGGGCACGACCCTCGCCCCCACCGTCGCGGACCGGCTCATGAACCGGCTGCGCGTACCCGGCGCCGCCCTGACCCGGCGGGAGATCGAAGTCCTCGCCCTGGTCGCCCTCGGCTCGTCGAACCGGGCCATCGCCGACCGGCTGCACCTCACCGAAGGCACCGTCAAGTCACATCTCGCCCGCGTCTACAGCAAACTCAACGTCGATTCCCGCACCGCCGCCGTCGCCAGCGCGACGGACCTCGGGCTCATCCGCCGCTGACGGCCCCGGCTCAGTCGTGGTCCGGGATCCCGTGGAGGTGATGGTCGGCCGCGTTCATGACCTCCGCGAGGAGACGGCGGACGTGCCCGCCTCGGGCGCGATAGAGGATCCGGCGGCCGTCCCGGCGCTGGCCGACCAGCCCGGCCAGCCTCAGCTTGGCCAGATGCTGGGACACCGCCGGGCGCGCGATGGCGACCGCGGCGGCCAGCGACGCCACGTCGTACTCGTCCCCGCTGAGCAGCCACAGCATCCGCATCCGGGTCGGATCGGCCAGCATGCGCAACGAGGTCGACGCGGCTTCGACCTGGTCGTCCGGCGGAAGCCGGGACCACTGATCACCGGATTCGTCATGTGCGTACATGAGCACCTATCATGGAAGGAGTTCGCCACGCGGGGGGAGTGAGACGACGTGTCGCTGTTCGGGCATCGGGACTACCGGCATCTGTTCGGGGCGCAGCTGGTCGCACTGTTCGGCACTGGATTGACGACCGTAGCGCTCGGCCTGCTCGCCTACGACTTGGCGGGCACGGACGCCGGTGCCGTGCTGGGTACGGCGCTGGCGATCAAGATGGTCACCTATGTGACCGTCGCGCCGCTCGCCGGTGCCTACGCCGGCCGAGTGCCGAGGCGCCTGTTCCTCGTCGGCCTCGATTCCGTACGCGCGCTGGTCGTGCTGGCACTGCCCTTCGTGGACCAGGTATGGCAGATCTACGTCCTGATCGTCGTCCTGCAGTCCGCGTCGGCTTCGTTCACACCGACGTTCCAGGCCGTCCTGCCCGACATCCTTCCCGACGAACGTGACTACACGAAGGCGTTGTCGCTGTCGCAACTCGCCTCGACGATGGAGAACCTCCTGAGCCCGCTGCTGGCCGCCGCCGTGCTCAGCGTGATGTCGTTCTCCTGGCTGTTCACCGGCACCTCGGCGGGTTTCGTGGCCTCGGCGGTACTGGTGCTCGGCACGCGGATCCCGGACGCGATCCGCGGTGACCGCGACGGCGTCCTGGACCGGACACTGACGGGGCTCCGGATCTTCGCCGCCACCCCACGCCTGCGTGGGACACTGGGGCTGGCGCTGGTGGTCGCCGCCGTCGGATCCGTGGTCATGGTCCATACCGTCAACTACGTCCGGGACACCCTGGGCCGTTCACCGGCGGACGTCGCGCTTCTGCTGGCGGGCAACGGGATCGGCACGATCCTGGTCGCGCTTTCGCTCCCCCGTGTCCTGGACCGGATCCCGGAACGCACGGTCATGCTCACCGGCGCGGGGGTACTCCTCGCGGCGATGTCGGGTGCGATCGCCTTGTCCACGGTGGACAGTGGAGGCCGGCGGTGGCAGGCGGCGCTGGCGGTGTGGACGGTCATCGGACTCGGTACCGGACTCGTCCTCACCCCCGTGGGGCGCGTGGTGCGCCGGTCCGGCCACGTGAGCGACCGGCCCGCGATCTTCGCCGCCCAGTTCTCGCTGTCCCACGCCTGCTGGCTGCTCGCCTATCCGATCGCGGGCCTGCTCGCCACCGGCGCGGGGTTCACCACGACGTGGATCGTGCTCGGCACTCTCGGCCTGGCCGGGTTCGTCCTGGCGGTGAAGTCGTGGCCGCGCCGGGACCCGCACTTCCTCGAACACACGCACCACGAAAGCGTCGGCGATCATCTCAACGACGCCGAGGAGGTCGGCGACGGGATCTGGCGGCACAGCCATGAATTCGTCATCGACAGCGAACACCGCCGTTGGCCGGCCGCCGCACGGTGAACCGGCGGCTGCTCGACTTCTGGGCACCGTGGCTGCCCGCTGCTCCCGGCACCGAGCACACCGTCCTTTTCGGATCCTGACCGCAGCCCGGCGTCCGGCCGAGAAGCCCTAGTGTTCCGTGATTCTGGTTGCTTTACGCGGGTGTGATGGTTCGTGCTGTTGACTGTGTCGGTGGAGTTGACGGTGGATGAGCGTGCTGAGTTGCGGGGCTTGGTGAACAGCCCGGATGTGTCA